>NZ_BAAAPW010000004.1:0-407401 GCF_039531345.1 Agromyces tropicus
CCCTGCCCGGCTGGCTGCACTTCTACAATCAGCACAGGCGCCACTCCGCGATCGGAGCCCCGCCCATCAGCAGACTCAACAACCTGCCTGGACAGCACAACTAGTCGCGGATCGCGGCGCCGGTGCGCTCCGCGGCGAGCGACGCGCCGGCGAGCTTCGCCTCGCTGGCCTCGGCCGCGGTGAGCGTGCGGTCGGAGGCCCGGAACCGGAGCGCGAAGGTCAGGCTCTTCGCACCCTCGGGGACGCCCGCACCGCGGTAGTCGTCGACGAGGTGCAGGTGCTCGAGCAGGTCGCCCGCGCCCTCGCGCACCGCGGCCGCGACCGCGGCCGCCGGCACCTCCGCGCCCACGACGAGCGAGAGGTCCTGGGTCGCGGCCGGCAGCGTGCCGATCGGCGTCGCCTCGACCGCCTCGTCGGCGAGCGAGAGGATCGCGTCGAGGTCGACCTCGGCGACCGCGACGACGCGCGGCAGGTCGGCCTCGGTCGTGAGCTCCGGGTGCAGCTCGCCCGCGTAGCCGACGAGCCGACCGCCGACGCGGACCTCCGCGGTGCGGCCGGGGTGCATGGCGCGGTGCGACCCCTGCGCGAACTCGACCTCGGCACCCGCGGCGTGCGCGATGCGGCGGACCGCGTCGAGGGCGTCGGCGATGCCGACCGGCTCCGCGGCCACGCCGGGCTGCTTCCCGATCCGGTCGCCGACGAGCAGCACGCCCACGTGGCGGGGCTGCGCGGGGATCCCCGCGTTGAGCGCGTCGAGGACCTCCTCCGACGGGCGCTCCCAGCCGATCGGCAGCTCGGCGGAGCCGTAGGCGCGGCCGGCCTCGGGCAGGAAGACCAGGCCGAGCTCGAAGACGTCGAGGTCGGTCGATCCGCGCGACAGGTTGCGGCGCGCCACGCCGATGAGCCCGGGCAGGAGCGAGCGACGAAGGTACGGCGTCGAGGCGTCGAGCGCGTTCGCCAGCTTCACGCTCGCGACGGGCGAGCCGTCCGGGGAGCCGTACACCGCGTTGTCGGCCTCCGTCGTGAACGGGAACGCGAGCACCTCGGTGGCACCGGCCGCCGCGAGGGTGTCGGCGACGCCGCGGCGGACGCGCTGCGAGCGGGTGAGGCCACGGCCGGGCGGGGCGACGGGGAGCACCGACGGGATGCGGTCGTAGCCGAGCAGTCGCGCGACCTCCTCCGCGAGGTCCACGTTCGCGGTGAGGTCGGGGCGCCACGACGGCGGCACGACGTCGAAGCCGCCGTCGACGCGGGTCACGGCGCCGCCGATCTCGGCCAGCGCGTCGTGCACCTCGTCGGCGGTGTACTCGACGCCGATGAGCCCGGAGACGAACCCGTCCGGCAGGCGGATCGCCTCCCGCTCGGGCGCCTCGTGGATGAGCGAGCCGGACTCGTCGGCCGTGCCTCCGGCGAGGTCGACCATGAGCTGCGCGACGCGCGAGACCGCGGCGGGCGCGATCGCCGGGTCGACGCCGCGCTCGTAGCGCTTCGCGGCCTCGCTGGGGAGCTTGTGACGGCGTGCCGTGCGGGCGATCGACACCGGGTCCCAGTTCGCCGCCTCGACGAGGACGTTGCGCGTGCCCTCGTGCATCTCGGTCTCGGCGCCGCCCATGACCCCGCCCAGGCCGATCGCACCGCGGTCGTCCGTGACGACGAGGTCCTCCGGGTCGAGCGCGCGGTCCTTGCCGTCGAGCGTGGTCAGTCGCTCGCCCGCCCGGGCCCGCCGCACGAGGATCGGCCCGCGGAGCAGGTCGAGGTCGTAGCCGTGGATGGGCTGCCCGAACTCGAGCATGACGTAGTTGGTGATGTCGACGAGCAGCGAGACCGACCGGATGCCCGCGAGCTTGAGGCGTGCGACCATCCACGGCGGCGTCGGCCGCGCGGCGTCCACGTCGCGCACGACGCGCGCCGCGAAGACGCTCGAGCCCACCCGTCCGCGGATCGGGGCATCGTCGACGATCGAGATCGGGTAGGCGTCGGCGACGGCGGCCGTCGCCTGCACCTGGTCGACCGGGTCGCGGTAGACCGCCCCCGTCGCGTGCGCGTACTCGCGCGCCACCCCCCGGATCGAGAACGCGTACCCGCGGTCCGGCGTCACGTTGATCTCCACGGCGGCGTCGTCGAGGCCGAGCAGCGTGATCGCGTCGGTGCCGACGGGCGCGTCGATGCCGAGCGTCGACAGTCGCAGGATGCCGTCGTGGTCCTCGCCGAGGCCGAGCTCCTTGGCCGATGCGATCATGCCGTCGGACACGTGACCGTACGTCGTGCGTGCGGCGATCGGGAACGGTCCGGGCAGGACGGATCCGGGCAGGGTGACGACGACCTTGTCGCCGACGAAGAAGTTCCGGGCGCCGCACACGATGCCGTGCACGGCCTCGCCGCCGTCGGCCGCGGTCTCGCCGTCGGGCGCGACGCGGACCCGGCACCAGCGGATCGTCTTGCCGTTGGTCTGGGGCTCCTCGACGAACTCGAGCACCTCGCCGACGACGATCGGGCCCTGGAGGTCGAACGTGTGCACGTCCTCCTCCTCGAGCCCGACGCGCACGAGCGCGGCGTGCACGTCCTCGAGGGACGTGCCCGGGGGCACGTCGACGTACTCGGCGAGCCAGCTGAGCGGCACTCGCATTTAGACCACCATTCCGAACTGCTGGGAGAAGCGGATGTCGCCCTCGGCCATGTCGCGCATGTCCTGGACGTCGTTGCGGAGCATGAGCCCGCGCTCGATGCCCATGCCGAAGGCGAAGCCCGTGTGGACCTCGGGGTCGATGCCCGCGGCGCGGAGCACGTTGGGGTGCACCATGCCGCAGCCGCCCCACTCGATCCAGCGCGGCCCGTCCTTGAAGGTCGGGTGCCAGAAGTCGAGCTCTGCCGAGGGCTCCGTGAACGGGAAGAAGCTGGGACGCAGGCGCACCTTGGCCTCGTCGCCGAAGATCGACTTCACGAAGTGGTCGAGCGTGCCGCGGAGGTGCGCCATGGTCAGGCCTCTGTCGACGGCGAGGCCCTCGAACTGCATGAAGACGGGCAGGTGCGTCGCGTCGAATTCGTCGGTGCGGTAGACGCGGCCGGGCGCGAGCACGTAGATCGGCACCTCGCGCTCGAGCATCGAGCGCACCTGGACTGGGCTCGTGTGCGTGCGCAGCACGAGGTGGGCCTCGGGCGGGTCGACGAAGAACGTGTCCTGCATCGCGCGCGCCGGGTGGTCGGCGTCGAAGTTGAGCGCGTCGAAGTTGAACCACTCGCTCTCGACCTCGGGCCCCTCGGCGATCTCCCACCCCATGCCGGTGAAGACGTCGCAGACGCGGTCCTGCAGCAGGGCCAGCGGATGCCGCGCACCGGCCGTGAATCGCGACGGCAGGGCCGTGACGTCGACGGCCTCGGCGGCCAGCTGCGCCTCGGCCTCGGCGGCGACGATCTCGGCCTCGCGGGCCGCGAACGCCTGGTTCACGCGGCCGCGGGCGGAGCCGACGAGCTTGCCGAGGGCGGCCTTCTGGTCGTTGGGGACGGAGCGCAGCGAGGCGTTCAGCCGCGCGAGCGTCGACTTCTCGCCGGTGTGCTCGGCGCGGACGGCCTTCAGCGCGGCGGAGTCGCCCGCTGCGGCGATCGCGGCGAGGGCCGCGTCGACCGCGGCCGCGACGGCCGGTTCGGTGATCTGGAGGGGCTCGGACACGAAGAACGAGTCTAGCGGGCGAGCCCGCAGGCCCGTGGTGCGAGCGCCCCCGCGCGCGGCTAGATCGAACCCTGTCCCATCTGCCGGGACTCCGCGTTCGCCTTCGCGACGCCCATGAGCAGCTCCTCGTTCTCCTCGTCGGGATTCGGCGGCTTCTGCCCCGTGCGGCGCGCGGTGCGCCGCGCGACCCAGCGCGCGAACCACGACAGCGACAGGTTCATCGCGAGGTAGAGCACGAGCGTGACCACGAAGAACGAGAACAGGTAGTAGTTGCCGTAGAAGCTCGCGAGCTGGTTCATGTTGACGCGCAGCAGCTCGACGTAGCCGACGATGTAGCCGAGCGAGGTGTCCTTCAGGAGCACGACGAGCTGGGCGATGATGATCGGCAGCATCTGGCGGAACGCCTGCGGGAACTCGATGAGCATCTTCGACTGCATCGGCCGCATGCCGAGGCTGAGCCCGGCCTCGCGCTGCCCCCTTGGGAGGGCTGCCAGGCCTGCGCGCAGCGCCTCGCCGATGAGGGCGCCGTTGTAGAGCGTGAGGGCCGCGACCACGGCCCAGAACGAGCCGGTGTTCAGCACGAGCAGGATGAACAGCATCATCAGCAGCACCGGCATGCCGCGCACGAACTCGAGCACGATGGCGGTGGGGATGCGGATCCACGCCGTCCGGGCGCTCCGCAGCAGCGAGAACACGATGCCGAGCGCCACCGCGAAGACCGCCGCGGTCAGGGCGGCGCGGAGCGTGCCCCAGACGCCGGCGACGAAGATGTAGCGCCAGACCGTCGGGTCGGCGAAGATGTCCCACCGCGAGGGGTCGAAGTACCCGGGCAGGTCGCCGCGCGGCGCGTTCAGCGTGAAGAAGATCCAGACGAGGCCGCCGAGGATGGCGATCCCGCCCGCGATCGAGGCGATCAGGGAGTTCCGACGGGCCACCGGGCCCGGCGCGTCGAAGAGCACGTTCGTCATCGCTGCACCACCCAACGTCGTTCGAGGCGCGCCGCCAGCAACCCGAGCGGCACGGTGATGAGCAGGTAGAAGGTGGCGACGCCGAGCAGCACGGGGATCACCTGGTCGCCGCGCGCGTTCGCGACCGTGCGGCCGACCGCGAAGAGCTCCACCACGAAGAAGCCGCCGGCGACCGACGTGTTCTTGGTGAGGGCGATGAACACGTTGATCAGCGGCGGGATCGTCATCCGGAAGGCCTGCGGCAGGACAATGAGCCCGACGGTCTGCGCGAAGCCGAAGCCCACGCTGCGCGCCGCCTCGGCCTGGCCGACCGGCACGCCGTTGACGCCGGAGCGGAGCGCCTCGGCGACGAACGGCGACGTGTAGACCGAGAGCCCGATGCTCGCCGCCCAGACGTAGTCCAGGCGCGATCCGAGCTGCGGCAGCACGAACGCGCAGAAGAACAGCACGAGCGTCAGCGGCGTGTTCCGCACGAGCTCGGTGTAGATCGTCGCGAACCACCGGAGCGAGGGCACCGGCGAGATGCGCATGGCCGCGATCAGCGTGCCGATCACGAGCGCCGCGACTCCCGAGACCACCAGGAGCAGCACCGTGGTGCCGAAGCCCTCCAGGTAGAGCGGGAAGTTGTCCAGGACCGCGTCCACGCGCTTCCTTCCTGTGCAGCGGGCCGGTGCGCCGACCCGGGAGGTCCGGGCGCCTCCAGGCGCCCGGACCTCACGTGCGGATCAGTACCGGTCGACGGCCGGCGGCTCGCGGAACTCGAGCACCGTGCCCGCGGTCGCGTCCCATGCCGCCTCGTACGAGCCGTCCTCGTAGGACTGCTCGAGGACGTCGTTGATGAACGACCGGAAGTCGTCGTCGCCCTTCATGACGCCGATGCCGTAGGGCTCCGACGTGAACGGCTCGCCGACGACCTTGAACTCGCCGGGGTTCTGGTCGACCAGGCCCGCGAGGATCACGTTGTCGGTCGACACCGCGACGGCCTGGCCGCTGCGGAGCGGCTCGAGGCAGTTGCTGTAGGTGTCGGTCTCGATGACGTCCGCGCCGAGATCCTTGAGGTTCGCGGCCGGGGTCGAGCCCGTGACCGAGCACACCGGCTGGCCGACGAGGTCGTCCTCGCTCTGGATGTCCTCGTTGTCGGCGAGCACCAGGATCGACTGGCCTGCCTCGAAGTACGGACCGGCGAAGTCGACGACCTGCTTGCGCTCGTCGTTGATCGTGTACGTCGCCACGACGAAGTCGACCTGGCCGTTCTCGATGAACGGCTCGCGGTTGGCCGACACCGTCTCGACCCACTCGATGCTGTCGGGCGAGATGCCGAGCTCACCGGCGATGATCTTCGCGATCTCCACGTCGAAGCCGACGGGGACGCCGTCGGGACCGACCAGGCCGAACAGCGGCTGGTCGAACTTCGTGCCGACGGTCACGGTGCCGGCGTCGGCGAGCCGCGCCATCGTCGTGCCCTCGTCGAACGTGGGCGACTCCTCGACGCTGGGCTCCGTGCCCTCGTCGCCGGGGGTGCCCGCGTCGCCGGCGCAGCCGGCGAACAGGAGCGCGGAAGCGGCCGCCGCGGCGACCAGGGCGATTCTGCTGCGTCTCATGTCGTGCCTCATCTCTCGTCTCGTTCGGGTCTCCGCCGCTCGTGGCCGCGGAGGTCTAGTGCGCGAGGATCTTCGACAGGAAGTCCTTCGCGCGATCGCTCTTGGGGTGGTCGAAGAACTCGCTCGGCGTCGCTTCCTCGACGATCGCGCCGTCGGCCATGAAGAGCACGCGGTCGGCGGCCTTGCGCGCGAAGCCCATCTCGTGGGTCACGACGATCATCGTCATGCCCTGCTCGGCGAGGCCGACCATGACGTCGAGCACCTCGTTGATCATCTCGGGGTCGAGCGCGCTCGTCGGCTCGTCCATGAGGATCAGCTTGGGATTCATCGCGAGGGAGCGCGCGATCGCGACGCGCTGCTGCTGGCCGCCCGAGAGCTGCGCCGGCATCTTCTTCGCCTGGTCCGCGACGCCGACGCGCTCGAGGAGCTCCATGGCCTTGGCCTCGGCGTCCTTGCGCGACATCCGCTTCACCCGGATCGGGGCGATCGTGACGTTCTCGAGCACGGTCTTGTGCGCGAACAGGTTGAACGACTGGAACACCATGCCGACGTCGGCGCGGAGCTTCGCGAGCGCCGCGCCCTCGTCCGGCAGCACGTCGCCGTCGATGGAGATCGTGCCGGAGTCGATGGTCTCGAGCCGGTTGATGGCACGGCACAGGGTCGACTTTCCGGAGCCCGACGGCCCGATCACGACGACGACCTCGCCGCGGTTGACGACGGTGTTGATGTCGTTGAGCACGTGGAGGTCGCCGAAGTACTTGTCGACGTGGTCGACCACGACGAGCGGTTCGCCGCGGCGGACCGAGATGTTCGACGTGGGAGGTGCGGTGTCGGCCGGCATACCCCCAAAACTAGGGCGCGGGAATTCCCGCGGCCACCGCCCGAGCGGGGGGTTATCGTTTCGTGACTTCAGCCGCGGTGCGCGAACGCGCTCTCGTAGAGGCACACGGATGCCGCGGTCGCGAGGTTCATCGACTCCGCGTGCCCGTAGATCGGCACGGTGACGACGCGGTCCGCGAGCGCGAGCTCGTCGTCGGGCAGTCCTCGCGCCTCGTTGCCGAACAGCCACGCGGTCGGGCGCGCGAGGACCCCGTCGCGCCGCGCCTCGAGCAGGTCGTCGCCCTTGACGTCGGCGGCGATCACCGTGAGGCCCGCCTCGCGGGCACGCGCCAGCACGTCCTCGAGCTCGGCGCCGACCGCGACCGGGAGGTGGAAGATCGATCCGGTCGAGGAGCGCACGACCTTCGGGTTGTAGAGGTCGACGGCGCGGCCGGTGAAGACGACGGCGTCGGCGCCCGCGGCATCCGCCGCGCGCACGATGGTGCCGGCGTTGCCCGGGTCGCGCACCTCCTCGAGGATCGCGACGAGCTTCGGCTCGGCGGCGAAGACGTCCTTCACCGCGGTCGGGAACTGGTGGCACACCGCGACGAACCCCTGCGGCGTGACCGTGTCGGCCATCGCGTCGAGGACCTCCTCGGTGACGTACTCGACGTCGACGCCCGCGTCGATCGCCGTGTCGCCGATGTCGGCGTAGCGCTCGAGCGCCGTCGGGGTGGCGTAGAGCTCGACGACCAGCTGCGGCCGGAACGTCAGCGCCTCGGCGACGGCCTGCGGCCCCTCGAGCAGGAACATGCCCGTCTCCTGGCGCGCGGGCTTCTTCGCGAGCTTCGCGACGGAGCGCACTCGCGGCGACCTCGGGTTCTCCAGCACACCGCAAGCCTAGCGACGGATGCCGCAGGTCCGCCGCCGGACGCCCCGTGGTCCTCGCGGACGACGAACGGCCCGGCACCACTCGGGTGCCGGGCCGTTCGGGCTGCGAATCGCGATCAGGCCGCGTTCTTCGGAGCGTTCACGTCCTTCGGGAGCGCCGACTTCGCGCTCTCGACGAGGCCGGCGAACACCGCGGGCTCGTTCACGGCGAGCTCGGCGAGGATGCGACGGTCGACCTCGATGCCCGCGAGGCCGAGGCCCTGGATGAGGCGGTTGTAGGTGATGCCGTTCTGGCGGGCCGCGGCGTTGATCCGCTGGATCCAGAGGCGACGGAAGTCGCCCTTCTTCTTGCGGCGGTCGTTGTACGAGTAGACGAGCGAGTGGGTGACCTGCTCCTTCGCCTTGCGGTAGAGGCGCGACCGCTGCCCGCGGTAGCCCTCGGCGCGCTCGAGGATGACCCGACGCTTCTTGTGCGCGTTGACCGCGCGCTTGACTCTTGCCATGACTCTGTTTCTTCCTTACCGGGTCTCGTCGCTCAGCGACCGAGCAGCTTCTTGATGACCTTGGTGTCGGGCGCCGAGGCGACCTTGTCCTGGTTCAGGCGGCGGGTGCGCACCGAGGACTTGCCCTCGAGGTTGTGGCGCATCCCGGCCTGCTGCTTCTTGATCTTGCCGGTGCCGGTGACCTTGAAGCGCTTCTTGGACCCGGAGTGGGTCTTCTGCTTCGGCATCTCTCGTGTCTCTCCTTGGTTCTGCCGCCACCGGGGTGGCGGACGTGTGGTGCTGGCCTAGGCCTCGTCGGCCGCGGCCGTCTGCGGCGCGTCGCCGGCGTCATCCGCCGAGGGACGCTGCTTCGCCGCAGCACGCTGTGCATTCGCCTCGGCCTTCGCCTCGGACTTGTTCTTGAGGGGAGCGATGACCATGACCATGTTGCGGCCGTCGATCGTCGGGTTGTGCTCGACGGTGCCGAACTCGGCCACGTCCTCCGCGAAGCGCTGCAGCAGGCGGACGCCCATCTCGGGACGCGACTGCTCGCGGCCCCGGAACAGGATCATGGCCTTGACCTTGTCGCCGGACTTCAGGAAGCCGACGGCGCGCTTCATCTTCGTCTCGTAGTCGTGCTTGTCGATCTTGAGGCGGAACCGAACCTCCTTGAGGATCGTGTTCGCCTGGTTGCGCCGGGCTTCCTTCGCCTTCTGCGCAGCCTCGTACTTGTACTTGCCGTAGTCCATGATCTTGACGACCGGCGGACGGGAGTTGGGCGCGACCTCGACGAGATCGAGGTCGGCCTCCTGCGCGAGCCGCAGTGCCACCTCGATCTTCACGACGCCGACCTGCTCTCCGCTCGGGCCCACGAGGCGGACCTCGGGAACGCGGATACGGTCATTGGTACGCGGATCGCTGATGCGTGTCTCCTCTACTCGAACTGGTTTCCAGCTCATCGGGAGACGGATGCCGCCCGACGACGAGAGCGGAAATCCACGCGATGACGCCCCACGGAATCCCACCGTGGGCTCATGCGGCACCCTTGCTCCTCCCCCGCCGGAGCGGGGAAGGGGAGTGCGAACGACCCGGTAACCTTGATGAAGCGGTATGCGCGGGTGGGAGTCTCTCCACTTTCGTACCGGGGACTGGCCCCGGAGCCCGCAGTAGTCTAGCAGAGGAATCCCCCGGTGAGCGACACTTCGCCCGAGTCCACCCGTGCGCCCGAGCACGACCACGCCGAGTCCGGCCCCGGATCGACCGGCGCCGACCAGTCCGTCGCGGACGCGACGCGAGACATCGCCGAGGTCCCCGCGGTGGAGGTCATCACGACCGCGGCGGTGCACCTCATGAGCGCGGCGGCCGTGAAGGTCGGGCTCGCCGACGACCCGGACTCGCAGGTCGACCTCGACGAGGCCCGCAAGCTCATCAACGCGCTCGCGGGGCTCATCACCGCCGGCGCCCCCGAGATCAGCGACATGCACGCCCGGTCGCTCCGCGACGGCCTCCGGTCGCTGCAGCTGGCGTTCCGCGAGGCGTCGCCCATCCCCGACGCGATCGGCCAGGGGCCCGGCGAGAAGTGGACCGGTCCCGTCACCTGACCGGAGTCGCTCACCGCTGGCAGTGCGGGCACCAGTACGTCTCGCGCACCTCCACGGGGTTCCGGCCGAACCGCCCGTGCTCGATGCGCGTGCCGCACCGCCGGCACGGCTCCCCCGCGCGGCCGTAGACCCACAGCCGCCGCCCCGGCCGGGTGTCCCCCGTCGTCGTGCGCTCGATCCGGTCGCGATTGGCGACGATGACCCGGCGCGCCAGGTCGATCGTCGGCGCGAGGTCGACCTCGCCGATCGGACGGTCGGGCCGGATGCCGCGCAGGAAGCACACCTCGTTCACGAGCACGTTGCCGAGCCCAGCCAGGTTCCGCTGGTCGGCGAGTGCGACCACCGCGGGCACCTCCGGTCCGGCCGCGAGCCGCCGCGCCGCCTCCGCGGCGTCCCAGTCCGGGCCGAGCAGGTCGGGTCCGAGGTGGGCCAGCCGGTCGCCCTCCTCCGCCGCGGGGAAGACCTCGACGACCCCGAGGTCGAAGCCGACGGCCGTCAGCCCGTCGACCTCGATGACGGCGCGGGCGCGATGCGCGGGTCGTGGCCAGCGCCGGCCCGCGGGGACGATCCGCCACTCCCCCTCCATCTTGAGGTGGGTGTGCAGCACGCGGTCGCCGATGCGCATGAGCAGGTGCTTGCCGCGGCTGCCGACCGAGTGGATCGGCTCGCCGGCGAAGTCGATCGTCGCGAACGCCGGGACGCGCAGGTCGCTGCGGACGACCGTGCGGCCGGCGAGCACGTCGTCGAGCCGTCGTGCCGCCCGGTGGACGGTGTCGCCCTCGGGCACCTCAGCCCCTCGCCTCAAATCGGAGCCCCTGCGGCGTCTCGCGGAAGCCCGCGGCCCGCAGCGGCACGTCGAGCACCGACCCGTAGACACCGGCGCCGTTGACCGTCTCGACCCGGAAGCGCGCTCCCCTGGCGCGGGCGAGGGCCTCGGTGAGCGCACCGGCGCCACGGGCGAGCACCTCGTCGTCGCCCGTGAACACGAGCGCGGTCCGGCCGCCGCGCTCGAGGTAGAACGCCGCCTCGCCGTCGACGATCGCCACGACCGCACCGGCCTTGCGGGCCGGGCGATGCCCGAGTTCGGCGGTCGGCTCGGGCCATTCCAGCGCCGCGCCGAACGGGTTGGCCGGATCCGTCGCGGCGAGCGCGAACGCACCGCCGGTCGGCGCCTGCCGGAGCCGGTCGACCGCCGCGCTCGTGGCGAACTGCGCACCGCCCTGGCCGTCGACGAAGTACCCGCGACGCACCCGCCCGGTCTCCTCGAAGCCCGCGAGCGTGCGGTACGCGAGCGCGAAGCCGCCGAGGTGGTCCTCCGCGACGACGGACCCGCGGGTGACGACGCCGTACCGCTCGAGCAGCGTCTCGCCGAGCGCGTGCGCCCGCGGCGTCGCGGCGTCCGACGGGACGGGCAGCACCGACCAGCGTCCGGCAGCGCGCGGCGGCGCGGATCGCGGGGCCCTCGCACCGTCTGCGGCCGCGGCGGCCGAGGCGAGCACGCGCCGAGACACCGACCGGCCGCGCACCCGCGCGCGCGGCGTCGCGGCCTTCGTGCGATGCGCGCCGCCGCCCGCGAGCAGCCCGCGCACCGGGGCGAAGGTGTCGTTGGTGACCAGTCCCGACCAGGCGAGCCGCCAGAGCGCGTCGAGGAGCGGGGCGTCCTCGGTCGCGCCGACCGCGTCGGCGAGCTGGCGGAAGAAGAACGCCCCGCCGCCGCCGAGTGCCGCGAGCAGCTCGGTCTCGATCGCATCGAGCGGCTGGTCGACCGCGGCGGGCATCGTGAGCTTCGCGGTGTCGGCCAGGTGCAGGCTCACCCAGCCGTCGTCGCCGGCGAGCGCGCCCTGCCCGGCCCAGAGCACCTCGCCGGAGGCGGTGAGCTCGTCCAGGAACTCCGGGCGGTAGTCCGCGACGCGCGCGGGGAGCACGAGGGACTCCCACGCGGACGCGGGGATGCGTACGCCCTCGAGCTGTTCGACGACCGCCGCGACGCCATCGACGCCGCGCAGCCGGCCGCCCACGTGCTGCCAATCGGGCAGGAACCGGGCGAACTCGCGCGGCGCGACCGGCTCGACTTCCTCGCGGAGCGCGGCGAGCGACCGGCGGCGCAGTCGCCGGAGCACCTCGGGATCGCACCACTCGGAGCCGCTGCCGTGAGGCAGGAACGCGCCCTCGACGAGCCGCCGCTCCCCGGCGAGGCGGGCGAGCGCGGTGTGCGCGACCGCGATGCCGATGCCGAACCGCTCGGCGACGGCGGTCGTCGTGAACGGGCCGTGCGTGCGCGCGTAGCGCCCGACGAGGTCGCCGAGCGGGTCGCGCACGGCCTCGCCGAACACCTCGGGCAGGCCCGGCGGGATCGGCACGCCGAGCGCGTCGCGCAGTCGGCTCAGGTCTTCCACGGCGACGATCCACTCGGTGCCTGCGAACCGCACGCGCGCCGCGCGGCGGGCCGTCACGAGCGCCTCCACGGATGCCGCGGCATCCGTGGCCACGTCGACGCGCTCCGCGACCTCGGCCGACGTGAGCGGCCCGAGCTCGCGGACGAGGTCGGCCACGCCCTCCTCGCCGCGCGCCATCCGGTCAGGGTGTCGGCGCTGCAGCATCCGCTCGGTCTCGTCGACCACCGTGGGGTCGAGCAGTTCGCGGAGCTCGACGGTGCCGAGGAGCTCGGCCAGCAGGCCGGGGTCGAGGGAGAGCGCGGCGGCACGACGCTCGGCGAGCGGCGCGTCGCCCTCGTACATGAACGCGCCGACGTAGCCGAACAGCAGGCTCGCGGCGAACGGGCTCGCGGTCTCGGTCGCCACGTCGACGAAGCGCACGCGGCGGCCGCGGATGCGCTCGGCGAGCGAGCGGAGCGCGGGGAGGTCGTAGACGTCCTGCAGGCACTCGCGCACGGCCTCGAGCACGATCGGGAAGTCGGGGTAGTCGCGAGCGACCTCGAGCAGCTGCGAGGCCTTCTGCCGCTGCTGCCAGAGCGGGGAGCGGCGCCCCGGGTTCTGGCGCGGCAGCAGCAGCGCCCGTGCGGCGCACTCCCGGAAGCGCGACGCGAACAGCGCCGAGTCGCCGACGCGCTCGGTCGCGAGCTGCGCGAGCTCGTCGGGTTCGAAGTCGAAGAGCTCGCTGCCCGGCGGTTCGTCGGCCGTGTCGGGGATGCGCAGCACGATGCCGTCGTCGCTCGCGACCGCGTGCGACTCGACGCCGAGGCGCTCCTGCACGCGCGCGTCCACCGCGAGCGCCCATGGCGCGTGCACGCGCATGCCGTACGGCGAGTGCAGCACCACCCGCCAATCGCCGAGCTCGTCGCGGAAGCGCTCGACCACGAGGTGCTCGGCGTCGGGGACGATGCGCGTCGCCTCGCGCTGGTCGCTGATGAAGCGCACGAGGTTCGCGCCCGCACGGGCGTCGAGTCCCGCGGACTCCGTTCGGGCGATCGCGGCGGGCTCCTCGGCGGCGGCGAGCTCGCCGATGAACGCGCCGATCGCGGCGCCGAGCTCGGCCGGCCGGCCGATGCCGTCGCCCTTCCAGAAGGGCAGCCGCCCCGGCTCGCCGAACGCCGGCGAGACGAGCACGCGGTCGTGCGTGATCTCCTGGATGCGCCAGCTCGTCGCCCCGAGCGCGAACACGTCGCCGACCCGCGACTCGTACACCATCTCCTCGTCGAGCTCGCCCACGCGACGACCGGGGCCGGCGTCGCCGATCATGAAGACGCCGAACATGCCCCGGTCCGGGATCGTGCCGCCACTGGTCACCGCCAGGCGCTGCGCACCGCGCCGACCCGTGATGGAGCCCGCATCGCGGTCCCACACGATCCGCGGCCGGAGCTCGCCGAAGCGGTCTGACGGATAGCGGCCGGCGAGCAGGTCGAGCGTCGCGTCGAACGCCGAGCGCGGCAGCGTGGCGAACGGCGCCGCGCGCCGCACCACGTCGAACCAGTGCTCGACGTCCCACTCGTCGACGGCCGACGCGGCGACGGTGTGCTGGGCGAGCACGTCGAGCGGGTTCGCCGGGATCCGCAGCGGCTCGATCGCGCCCTCGATCATCCGCTCCGCGACGACCGCGGCGTGGAGCAGGTCGGCGCGATGCTTCGGGAAGAGCAAGCCCTTGGAGACCTCGCCGACCTGATGGCCGGCGCGGCCGATCCGCTGCAGGCCGCTGGCGACCGACGGCGGCGACTCGACCTGCATGACGAGGTCGACCGCGCCCATGTCGATGCCGAGCTCCAGGCTCGAGGTCGCGACCACGCAGCGCAGCCGCCCGGCCTTGAGATCGGCCTCGACGCTCGCGCGCTCCTCCTTGCTCACCGACCCGTGGTGCGACCTCGCGATGACCGGCTCCGCGCCGGCCGTGATGCCGGAGGCGCCGGGGAGCTCGGCGGGCGGTCGTCGCAGGACGGCGGTGCCGCCGCGGGACGGGTCGGCACCACCGCGCTCCGAGCCCGAATCCAGGGCCACCGTCGCCCGGCCGTCGGCCGCGGCGGCCGTCGGCCCCTCGCTGTGGGCGTCGCGTTCATCCTCGCCCGGGTCCTCGTCGGGCGGCGCGTTCCGCTCAGCCCACAGCTCGTTGAGCCGCGCGGTCAACCGCTCCGCGAGTCGGCGCGAGTTGGAGAAGACGATCGTGGACCGGTGCGCGAGCACCTCGTCGAGGATCGCCTCCTCGACGTGCGGCCAGACGGATCCGCCCGCCTCGCCGGAGAGGTCGCCGAGGTCATCGACCGGGACCGTGACGCGCAGGTCGAACCGCTTGCCCGACGGCGGCGCGACGATCGACACGGGACGGGAGCCGGCGAGGAACCGCGCCACCTCCTCATGCGGCCGCACGGTCGCCGAGAGGCCGATGCGCTGCGCGGGCGCCGACGTGAGCTCGTCGAGGCGCTCGAGCGAGAGCGCGAGGTGGGCGCCGCGCTTGGTGCCGGCGAGGGCGTGGATCTCGTCGACGATGACCGTCTCGACGCCCGTGAGGGTCTCGCGCGCCTGCGAGGTGAGCATCAGGAACAGCGACTCGGGTGTCGTGATGAGGATGTCGGGCGGCCGCGAGACGAGTGCCCGCCGGTCGGCCGGCGACGTGTCGCCCGACCGGACGCCCACGGTGACCTCGGGCACGTCGACCCCGAGCGCGGTCGCCGTCCGGGCGATGCCCACGAGGGGCGCGCGCAGGTTGCGTTCGACGTCGACCCCGAGCGCCTTCAGCGGCGAGAGGTAGACGACCCGCGTGCGCCGCGGCGCGGCGCGTACCACCTCGCCCGTCGCGGGGTCGGCCTCCGGGGCGGCGCCGTGGTGCAGCCGGTCGATGGCGGAGAGGAACGCCGCGAGGGTCTTGCCCGACCCGGTCGGCGCCACCACGAGGGCGTGCTCGCCCGCCGCGATGGCCTGCCACGCGGCGTCCTGCACGGGCGTCGGCTCGTGGAAGGACTCGGTGAACCACGCCCGCGTCGCGGGAGCGAACGAGTCCAGCGCCCCGGTCATCCCTCCATTCAACCCGATGCCGCCGACACCACGGCCGCCGTCACGCCCCAGCCCGGAGTTCGCCGAGCACACGGGCGACGGCGTCGACCGTGCGGCGCGCCTGCGCGGCATCCGTGCCCCAGTTGCTCACGGAGAAGCGCACGACGGCCCGGTCGTGCCAGCGCGAGGTCATCGCGAGCACCTCGCCGTCCTCCCACAGCGCCGTGCTCAGCGCCTCGGTCGCGGCGTCGTCCTCGAGTGCGATGCACACCTGGGTGAACACCACCTCGTTCAGCACCTCGACGCCCGGCAGCTCGCGCAGGCCGTCGGCGATGATCTTCGCTGATCCGGCGAGGCGGTCGATCAGCCCGGCGAGGCCCTCGCGCCCGAGGTGGCGCAGCACCGCCCACGTCGGGATGCCGCGGGCCCGCCGCGAGAGCTCGGCGACCTTCTCGTGCGGGTCGGCCCCGACGGTCGTCGCCTGGAGGTAACTCGCGTGCATGCTGAGCGCCCGTCGCATCGCCGCGACGTCGCGGACGATCGCGATGCCGCAGTCGTAGGGCACGCTGAGCGTCTTGTGCGCGTCGGTGGACCACGAGTCCGCGTCGGCGAGGCCCGCCGTCAGGTGGCGAAGGCGCGGCGACGCCGCGGCCCAGAGGCCGAACGCGCCGTCGACGTGCACCCACGCGCCCGCCTCGTGGGCCGCGCGGCACGCCTCGGCGAACGGGTCGAACGCGCCCGAGTGGATGTTGCCGGCCTGCAGCGCGACGATGACCGGACCGGTGCCGGCGGCGAGCTCCGCGGCGAGCGCGTCGACGTCGATGCGGCCCTGCTCGTCGGACGCGACCACCGTCGGCGCCCCGAGCCCGGCGTACCGCGCCGCGAGATCCATCGTGCCGTGCCGTTCCTCGCCGGCGATCCAGCGGATCCGCGGACCGCCCGCCAGCCCCTCCTGCTCGACGTCCCATCCGGCGCGGCGCAGCACCTCGTCGCGCGCGGCCGCGAGACAGGCGAACTGGGCCATGGTGGCGCCCGTGGCGAAACCGACGTCGCTGCCCGACGGCAGCCCGAGGAGGTCGAGGATCCACTCGCCCGCGATCTCCTCGACGGCGGCCGCACCCGGGGTGATCAGTCGGAGCCCGGCATTCTGGTCCCAGGCCGAGACGAGCCAGTCGGCCGCGAGCGCGACCGGCTGGGTCCCGCCGATCACCCACCCGTAGAAGCGCGGCGATCCGATGGCGATGAGGCCCGGCTCGGTCTGCTCCGCCAGCCGCGCGATGACCTCGTCGGCGGGCTCGCCGGTCTCGGGCAGTGCTCGCCCGAGCGCGTCGGCCACGTCGTCGACGCCCATCCGCGGCGGGATCGCCCGCTCCGGCAGGCTGCGCAGCCACGCCGCGGCCGCCCGGTGCGCCTGCTCCATGAGCTCGTCGTCGTAGGTCTCCACCTCGGCCGTGCGAACGGCCTCCTCGGATGTCTCGGGCATCGCCCCCACCTGCCTTCGCGCGTCCACACGCACCCCGATCCTCCACCCCGCGCGCGACGAGCGTCAACGGACGGAGGTCCCCCACCGGCCGGCCCGGACGGGCCCGCGATGCGCCCGGCGGTCAGGCGGTCGGATCTCGGGCGGTCGGATCTCAGGCGGCCGGATCCCCGGCGACGAGCTTCACCGCGAGCGAGTCGACCCCCATGGCGATGGCGTCGTCGGCCGCCCACCGCCGCGCCAGCCGCGCGGTGGTCGCATCGAGCTCCTGGCGCGTGAGCCCGGCGACCAGCCGGAGCCGCACGACCAGTTCGGGTCCGCGCAGTCGCGCATCCGGGTCGCCGGCCTCGAGGTCGACGCCGAGGACGGCGAGCTCGCCGCCGATCGAGCGTTCGAACGCCTCGCGCACCGGGTCGGACTCGAACGGCGGCCGCCACGGGCGCTGCTGCGCCACCGACCACACGGCCGGCCGGCGGAGCACGAACTCGGTCGGCGAGCCCGGGTCGAGCACGACGAGCTCGGTGCCGTCGTCGGCGGCGGCGAGCGCGACGCGCACGCCGTCCGCCGGCACGGGCCGCGCGGCCGGGTTCCACGCCGACATCGCCGCGACCGAGCCGAAGACGGGCAGCACGCGGCGCCCGTCGGGGCCCTCGACCGTGACGATGGAGAGCTCCTGGCTCTTGTCGACGGCATGGCCGTGCGCGCCCACCTCGGTCCCGCCGTCGCCGAGTTCGGCGAGCAGCGGGATCAGCAGGCGGCTGGCCCCGAACGCCGCGACGACGTCGGCCTGGCCGCCGTCGCCCGACCGGAACCGGGCGAGGGCCGCGCCGAGCGCCTCCGGCATCGTGCCGTCGTCGGCCGCGTGCGGATTGGCCTGGAACGAGCGGCCCGCCCAGGGGCGGCCCGCCGAGTCCGCGGCGGGGTCAGTGGGATGCGACATCCAGCGCCTCGGGCAGCGTGAACGCGCCCGCGTAGAGGGCCTTGCCGATGATGGCGCCCTCGAGGCCCTGCGGCACGAGCTGGCGCAGCGCCGCGACGTCGTCGAGGCTCGAGACGCCGCCCGACGCGATGACCGGCCGGCGGGTGCGCTCCATGATCTGCTCCAGGAGCTCCACGTTGGGGCCCTGCAGGGTGCCGTCCTTGGTGACGTCGGTCACGACGTAGCGCGCGGCGCCGGCATCCTCCAGGCGGTCCATGACCTGCCAGAGGTCACCGCCGTCCTTGGTCCAGCCGCGGGCCGCGAGCGTCGTGCCGCGCACGTCGAGGCCGATGGCGATGGCCTCGCCGTACTGCGCGATGACCGAGGCCGCCCACTCGGGGTTCTCGAGCGCCGCGGTGCCGAGGTTGATGCGCTTCGCGCCGATCTCGAGGGCGTTCTCGAGCGAGCGGTCGTCGCGGATGCCGCCGGAGAGCTCGACGTTGACGCCGCGGACCTGGCGGATGACCTTCTTCAGGACGCCGGCGTTGGAGCCGCGGCCGAATGCCGCGTCGAGGTCGACGAGGTGGATCCACTCGGCGCCCTGGTCGGCCCAGTCGGCGGCCGCGTCGACGGGGTCGCCGTAGTTCGTCTCGGTGCCCGCCTCACCCTGCGTCAGGCGGACCGCCTTGCCGCCCGCCACGTCGACTGCGGGAAGCAGCACCAGGCGGGGGGTCTTGTTGAACTCACTCATCACTGTCCTCGGATCGGAAGCCGCACGGTCGCGACCTCGGCACAGTCACAGCATCCTAGTCCGCACCGGACGGCCGATGACGAATCGGCGGAGCACGTCCGTCCGGCTCCGCTCACGCGAGCGAACCGATCCAGTTCGCGAGCAGCCGGATGCCGGCGTCGCCGGACTTCTCGGGGTGGAACTGCGTCGCCGACAGCGGGCCGTTCTCGACCGCGGCGAGGAACCTGCCGCCGTGTTCGGACCAGGTCAGCCGGGGCTGCGGGAACGGAGGGATCACGTCGAGGTGCCACGCCTGCGCCGCATAGGAGTGCACGAAGTAGAAGCGCTCGTCGTCGAGCCCCTCGAAGAGCACGGACCCCGTGTCGGGTCGCACCGTGTTCCACCCCATGTGCGGGAGCACGTCGCTCGGCAGCTCGGTCACGGCGCCCGGCCACTCGCCGAGGCCCTCGGTGTCGACCCCGCGCTCCACGCCGTGCTCGAACATGACCTGCATGCCCACGCAGATGCCGAGCACGGGCCGTCCGCCGGCCAGGCGGCGGTCGATCAGCTCGTCGCCGCGCACGGCCCGCAGCCCGGCCATGACCGCCGCGAACGCGCCCACACCCGGCACGACGAGGCCGTCGGCGTCCATCACCGCCCGCCGGTCCGCGGTGAGCTCGACCTCGGCGCCCGCACGCTCGAGCGCCTTCACGGCGGAGTGCACGTTGCCGGAACCGTAGTCGAGCACGGCGACGCGGGGCGAGCCGCTCACAGGGCGCCCTTCGTCGAGGGGATGCCCGTGACGAGCGGGTCGAACGCCTTCGCCTGGCGGAACGCGCGCGCGAACGCCTTGAACTCCGCCTCCGCGATGTGGTGCGGGTCGCGCCCGCCGCGGACCTCGACGTGCACCGTCAGGCCCGCGTTGAACGCGATCGCCTCGAACACGTGCCGCACCATCGACCCGGTGAAGTGCCCGCCGATGAGGTGGAACTCGAAGCCGGCGGGCTCGCCCGTGTGCACGAGGTAGGGGCGCCCGGAGATGTCGACGACGGCCTGCGCGAGCGCCTCGTCGAGCGGGACGAGTGCGTCGCCGTACCGCGAGATGCCCCGCTTGTCGCCGAGGGCCTGCCGGATGGCGGTGCCGAGCGCGATGCCGACGTCCTCGACGGTGTGGTGCACGTCGATCTCGATGTCGCCCTTCGCACGGACCGTGAGGTCGGTGAGCGAGTGCTTCGCGAATGCGGTCAGCAGGTGGTCGTAGAACGGCACCGTCGTCTCGATGTCGCTCGTGCCGGTGCCGTCGAGGTCGATCGAGAGGTCGATGCTCGATTCGCTGGTCTCGCGCTGCACGCGCGCGGTGCGTGCGAGGCGGTCGGTGCTCATGCGGCCATCCTATTCGCGGGGCTCGTCGTGGGATCCGGGCGGGTCACGGCGCCGCGGCCGCCTCGGGGGCGAACGCCGCCATCGCCTCGAGGAACGCCGTCGTCTCGGCCTCCGTGCCCGCGGTCACCCGGAGGCATCCGGGCAGCCCGATCTCGCGGATCAGGATCCCGCGCTCGAGCAGCGACGAGAACACCGCGTGGGGATCGACGACCCCGCCGAACAGCACGAAGTTCGCGCCGCTGCGGTACGGCCGGAACCCCATGGCCGCGAGCTCGCGCGAGATGCGGTCGCGCTGGCCTCGGATCTCGTCGACCATGGCGAGCATCTCGTCGGCGTGCGCGAGCGCGCCCAGCGCGGCGGCCTGGGTGAGCGCCGACAGGTGGTACGGCAGGCGGACGAGTCGCAGTGCGTCGACGACGGCCGGGTCGGCGGCGAGGTAGCCGACGCGCGCCCCCGCGAACGCGAACGCCTTGCTCATGGTGCGTGAGACGAGCAGCCTCGGGTGCCCGTCGAGGATCGTCAGCGCGCTCGGCGTGCCGGGGTCGGCGAACTCCTGGTACGCCTCGTCGACCACGACGATGCCGCGCGCCGCCTCGGCGACCGCCGCGATCGTCTCGAGCGACAACGGCGTGCCGGTGGGGTTGTTCGGCGAGCAGAGCAGGACCACGTCGGGGTCGTGCGCCTCGATCGCGGCGACCGCGGTCGCGGGCGAGAGTTCGAAGTCCGCATCGCGGTCGGCGGCGATCCAGCCGGTCCCGGTGCCGGAGGAGAGCAGGCCGTACATCGAGTACGTGGGACCGAATCCGAGCGCGGTGCGCCCGGGCCCGCCGAAGGCCTGGAGGACGTGCTGGAGCACCTCGTTCGAGCCGTTGGCGGCCCAGAGCTGCTCGGGCGTCAGTCCGTGGCCGAGGTAGCGGGCGAGCGCGGTGCGCAGTTCGGTGAACTCGCGGTCGGGGTAGCGGTTGAGGCCGACGATCGCGGCGGCGACGCGGGCGACGATGTCGTGAGCGACGTCCTCCGGGATGGGGTGCGTGTTCTCGTTGACGTTGAGCGCCACGGGGACGTGCTGCTGCGGGGCGCCGTACGGCGCCTTCCCTCGGAGGTCGTCGCGGATCGGGAGGTCGTCGAGACTCGTCACCGATCAATGCTATCCGCGCCGCCCGCCGTGTTTCGGGCCGCGGGTCACGAGCCGGGTCAGCCGCCGATCGCGGGCAGCACCAGTTCCTGCCCGGGCTGGACGACCGCGTCCTGGAGGCCGTTCAGCCGCATGATCTCGTAGATCACCTCGCGCGGGTCCGCGGACGGCGCGATGGACTCGGCGATGCCCCAGAGCGTGTCGCCGGCGCCGACCTCCACGGTCTCGAAGGCGACGGCGGGGCGACCGTCGTCGATGCCCGCCTCAGCACCGCCCGAGGACAGGGCGCCGACGAGCACGCCCACCGCGATCGGGAGCGCGGCCAGGGTCGTGACCACGGCACGCCCGCGACGGGTCAGCCTGAGCCGCGTCCGCGGCGTCGCGAAGCCGGGCATCGCCGGAGCCGCGCCGGCGGCTCCCATCACCACTGCACTCATTCCGCACCTCCCGGGATCCAGCCCCGCATCCGGCCCTCGGCCGGGAAGGCCGGATGCGAAGCTGTGTTCCGAATATATCTTCGAACGTTCGAGGCTGCAAGCACCGGATGGTGGGATTCCGGGCCCTGATTCCGCGACACACTCGAACGGATGTTTGTCGTGCGCGTGCGAGGCGGATACAGTTTCGAATGTCCGACGACAGTCGAACATCGACCACCGACATCCGGGCCGACGCGGTCCCGACGAGAGGCGAGGCACGTGAGCATCGACATCGACCAGGCACGCGGCGCGAGCGGCCGGTCGCGTCGGCGCAAGACGCTGAGCCCGAAGCAGCTCGCGATCCTCGAGGTCATCCGCGCGTCCGTCGCCGAGCGGGGCTACCCGCCGAGCATGCGCGAGATCGGCGACGCCGTCGGGCTCTCCTCGCTCTCCAGCGTCACCCACCAGCTCAACCAGCTCGAGCTCGCCGGCTACCTGCGGCGCGACCCGAACCGGCCGCGCGCGCTCGAGATCCTCATCGACGTCCCCGGCACCGAGCCGCGCACGGCCGCGGTCGAACCCGCGCCCGTCGGCGACGCCGCCATGGTGCCGCTCGTCGGCCGCATCGCCGCCGGCGTGCCGATCACCGCCGAGCAGCAGATCGAGGAGGTCTTCCCCCTCCCCCGTCAGCTCGTCGGCAAGGGCGAGCTGTTCATCCTCAAGGTCGTCGGCGACTCGATGGTCGACGCCGCGATCTGCGACGGCGACTGGGTGGTGGTGCGCTCCCAGCGCACGGCCGAGAACGGCGAGATCGTCGCGGCCATGCTCGACGGCGAGGCGACCGTGAAGGTCTTCCGCCAGCGCGACGGCCACACCTGGCTGCTCCCCCGCAACTCGGCCTTCGAGCCCATCCTCGGCGACGAGTCCGAGGTGCTCGGCAAGGTCGTCGCCGTCCTCCGCACGGTCTGAGGCCGCGCGGCCCGGCACGACGAGGGGCGGATGCCGCAGGCACGTGCCCGCGGCATCCGCCCCTCGCGTGGAGTCAGGCCGTCGCGGCCACCGCGACCTCGTCGCGGACCGCCCGGGTCGCCTCGACGATGTTCGCGAGCGACGCGACCGTCTCGTCGTAGCCGCGCGTCTTCAGGCCGCAGTCCGGGTTCACCCAGAGCCGGCCGGCCGGCACGCCCTCGACCGCGCGCTCGAGCAGCGAGCGCACCTCGTCGACGCTCGGCACGCGCGGCGAGTGGATGTCGTAGACGCCGGGACCCACGCCGTGGTCGAACCCGCTCGCCGAGAGGTCCCCGACGACCTCCATGCGGCTGCGCGCCGCCTCGATCGAGGTGACGTCGGCGTCGAGCTCCCGGATCGCGTCGATGACGACACCGAACTCCGAGTAGCAGAGGTGCGTGTGCACCTGCGTTGCCGGTGCCGCGCCGCCCGTGGCCAGCCGGAAGGCGCCGACCGACCACTCGAGGTAGGCGGGCTGGTCGGCGCGCTTCAGCGGGAGCAGCTCGCGCAGTGCGGGCTCGTCGACCTGGATGACGCGGATGCCGGCCTGCTCGAGGTCGCCGATCTCGTCGCGCAGGGCGAGCGCGACCTGGCGGGCCGTGTCGCCCAGCGGCTGGTCGTCGCGGACGAACGACCACGCGAGGATCGTGACCGGACCGGTGAGCATGCCCTTGACCGGCTTCTCCGAGAGCGACTGCGCGTAGGTCGACCACTCCACCGTCATCGGCGCCGGGCGCGAGACGTCGCCCCACAGGATCGACGGACGCGTGCAGCGGGAGCCGTACGACTGCACCCAGCCGTGCTGCGTCACCGCGAAGCCGTCGAGCAGCTCGGCGAAGTACTGCACCATGTCGTTGCGCTCGGGCTCGCCGTGGACGAGCACGTCGAGGCCCAGGTCCTCCTGCAGGCGGATGACGCGGGAGATCTCCTCGCGCATGAGCTCCCGGTACCCGGCCTCCGTGAGCTCCCCCTTCACGAGCCGCGCACGAGCGCGGCGGATGTCGGCGGTCTGCGGGAACGAGCCGATCGTCGTGGTCGGAAGGGCCGGCAGCGCGAGGTCGTCCTGCGCCGCCACGCGCGCGTCGTACGCGGCGCGCGCGAACGCGCTCGCGTCGAGCGCGGCGAGCCGGTCGCGCACCGCGGGCACGCGCACGCCGGGAGCCGCGGCACGGTCGGCGAGGGCGGCGGACGCCGCGTCCAGGTCGGCCGCCACGGTGTCGCGCCCCTCGGCGAGGCCGCGCGCGAGGACGGCGACCTGGGCGACCTTCTGGTCGGCGAAGGCGAGCCAGCTCACGAGACGGGCGTCGAGTGCGGACTCCTCGTCGACGTCGTGCGGGACGTGCAGGAGCGAGGTGGAGGTCGAGACGGCGACCGAACCCGAGAACGAGCCGAGCGCCTCCGCACGGGCGAACGCGTGCGCGAGGTCGCCGCGCCAGATGTTGTGGCCGTCGACCACGCCGGCGACGAGGGTCTTCGCGGCGAGCGCCTCCTCGGTCACCGGGTCGAGCTGCGCCGGCAGGTCGCCGCGGACCAGGTCGAGCCCGATCGCCTCGACGGGCGTCGCCGCGAGGACGGGCAGCGCCGCGTCGAGGTCACCGTACGGCGCGGCCACGAAGACCGCCGGGCGGTCGTCGGCCGCGCCCAGGGCGTCGTACGCCGCCGCGACGGCCTCGAGCACGCGGTCGCGCGGCTCGTCGAGGCTCTCGCTCACGAGCGCCGGCTCGTCGAGCTGCACCCATTCCGCACCGGCGGCGGCGAGCTCGGCCAGCAGCGTCCGGTACACGGGCAGCAGGTCGGCGAGGCGGTCCAGCGGACGGAAGCCGTCGGGCGCGTCGTCGGCCGCCTTCGAGAGCAGGAGGAACGTGACGGGTCCGACCAGCACCGGGCGCGTGACGAACCCGGCCTCGCGTGCCTCGCGCACCTGGGCGACCAGCGCGGCGGCGTTCGGGGCGAACGCGGTGTCCGGGGCGATCTCGGGCACCAGGTAGTGGTAGTTCGAGTCGAACCACTTCGTCATCTCGAGCGGGGCGTCCGCACCCTCGCCGCGCGCCACGGTGAAGTACCCGGCGAGGTCGAGCGCGCCGTTCGCGTCGAGGAGCCGCTCGAAGCGTGCGGGGATCGCGCCGACCGCGACGGCCGCGTCGAGGACCTGGTCGTAGTAGGAGAAGCTCTCCGGGATGGCGGAGCCGGTGCGGCCCAGTCCGAGCGCGGCCAGGCGGTCGCGCGTCGCCGCGCGCAGCCCGGCGGCGGTGCGCTCGAGCTCGTCGGCGTCGATCCGTCCGGCCCAGAACGCCTCCACGGCGCGCTTGAGCTCGCGACGGCGACCGATGCGCGGGTAGCCGAGGATCGTTCCGGTGGGGAAGGCGGGTGCGGTCATCGTTCTCTCGTGTTCCTCTCGGTGCCCGCATGGGCGGTGGCGGTGGCGAGGCCGAGCCGGTCCAGGACGGCGAGGACGGCCTCGTGGCGGTTGAAGGTGTACAGGTGCAGTCCGGGGGCGCCGCCGGCGAGGACGTCGCCGGCGAGTCGTGCCGCGAAGTCGACGCCGATCTCGAACTGGGCGTCGGCGTCGGGCTCGATCTCGAGGTCGATCGCGAGGCCGGCCGGCGCCGGCACGCCGGTGAGCTGCTGCAGGCGCGTGAGCCGGGCCGGCGTGGTGACCGGCATGATGCCGGGCAGGATCGGGATCGTCACGCCGCCCGCGCGGGCGCGGTCGACGAACCCCAGGTAGTCGTCGGCGTGCCAGAAGAGCTGGGTGATCGCGAGGTTGGCACCGGCGACCTCCTTGGCCAGCAGCACGTCGACGTCCTGGCTCGATCCCCGGGAGCGCGGGTGGCCGGACGGGAACGCCGCGACGGCCACGCGCTCCGGGCGCGGGCGCTCGCGGATCGCGGTGACGCCGGGCATGCCCGGGATGCGCGACTGCCCGAACGGCTCGCGCTCCTCCTGGACGCGGTGGATGAGCTGCACGAGCTCGGCCGCGCTGCGCAGGTCGCCGATCGCGTCGGCGGCGTCCTCGGAGCCGGCCGGCGGGTCGCCGCGCAGCGCGAGGAAGCTCGTGATGCCCGCGTCGAGGAACTCGCGCACGAGGCGGTTCGCCTCCGCGTGGCTCGACCCGACGCACGTCAGGTGCGCCATCGGCTCGACCCGCGTCTGCTGGAGCATGTAGCGCAGGACCGTGAGGGACCGGTCGCGGCTCGACCCGCCCGCGCCGAAGGTCACCGAGATGAAGGCGGGGTCGGCCTCGGCGAGGCGGTCGATGGTGCGGCCGAGCGCGATCGCCGCGGCATCCGTTCGCGGCGGGAAGAGCTCGAACGAGATCGGCGGCCTCGGCCGACGGGCGGCGCCGTCGGGCTCGGTTCCGGTCATGTCGCTCCAGGTGGCGGCGGTGCCGTACCGGGAGGTCGAGTGCACGGCACGCCGCGCCCGACCGGCCGTCACGGCAGGCGGGTCTCGCGGGCGGGTGCCGGGCTCGGCGGTCGCTCCAGGCGGGCGGCATCCGGCCGCTCGCCACGATCAGGTGCGACGATACGCCCGGTCGCGGCGATTCGCGCCGTTGTTACGACGAGTGACTCGGCCCCCGGCTACGCCAGTGCGGCGACGCGGAACTCGTCGAGCTGGGCGGCCTGCTCGGGCGAGGCCAGCGCGCGGATGCGCGTGCCGTCCTCGACGTAGTCCGTCGAGATCACGCGGCCGCCCTCGTGCAGCGCCGAGACGACGTCGCCACGGTCGTAGGGCACCAGGAGGTCGAGTTCGACGGCCGGGTCGGGCAGCATGCGGTCGATGGCGGCGAGCACCTCGGCGACGCCCTCGCCGGTGCGTGCGGAGGCGAACACGGCGCCGGGCTCGAGGCCCTGCAGCACCAGGCGGTCCTCGGGAGCGACGAGGTCGGCCTTGTTGAACACGATCAGCTCGGGGAGGTCGCGGGCGCCGACCTCGCCGATGACGTCGCGGACGGTCGCGATCTGCTGGGCGGGGTCGGGATGCGCCGCGTCGACGACGTGCACGATGAGGTCGGCATCGGCGACCTCCTCGAGCGTCGAGCGGAAGGCCTCGACGAGCTGGTGCGGCAGGTTGCGGACGAACCCGACCGTGTCGGCGATCGTGTACACCCGGCCGTCGGCGGTCGTGTTGCGGCGCACCGTGGCGTCCAGCGTCGCGAACAGGGCGTTCTCGACGAGCACCCCTGCACCCGTGATGCGGTTCAGCAGGCTGGACTTGCCGGCGTTGGTGTAGCCCGCGATGGCGACCGAGGGCACCGCGTTGCGCTTGCGATTCGCACGCTTGGCCTCGCGCGCGGGCTTCATGCCCGTGATCTGACGGCGCAGCTTCGCCATCCGCGAGTGGATGCGGCGGCGGTCCAGCTCGATCTTCGTCTCACCGGGACCACGGGAGCCCATGCCCGCGCCGGCGCCGCCGACCTGGCCACCGGCCTGGCGGGACATCGACTCGCCCCAGCCGCGCAGGCGCGGGAGCAGGTACTCGAGCTGCGCGAGCTCGACCTGCGCCTTGCCCTCGCGGCTCTTGGCGTGCTGGCTGAAGATGTCGAGGATGACGGCGGTGCGGTCGATCACCTTGACCTTGACCGCGTCCTCGAGCGCGCGCCGCTGGCTCGGGGCGAGCTCGGTGTCGGCGACGACGGTGTCCGCGCCGAGCGCGGCGACGAGGTGGCGCAGCTCCTCGGTCTTGCCGCGCCCGAGGTACGTCGAGGGGTCGGGGTGTGGACGACGCTGCAGCACGCCGTCGAGCACGCGCGCACCCGCCGTCTCGGCGAGGGCGGCGAGCTCGCGGAGCGAGTTCTCGGCGTCCTCGAGCGACCCCTGCGGGTAGACGCCGATGAGCACCACGTTCTCGAGGCGCAGCTGCCGGTACTCGACCTCGGTGACGTCCTCGAGCTCGGTCGAGAGGCCGCCGACGCGCCGGAGTGCGGCCCGCTCCTCGCGGTCGTACTGCTCGCCGTCGGCGCCGTCGTCGACGGTCGCCGCGAACCCGGCGCGCTGGATCGACGTGGCCGCCGACGCGCCGAACCTGGACACGCCGGCGTGGGCGTCCGCGCTGCGCAGCACGCGCGCGATCGCCTCGTCCTGGGTGTCGATTTCCGCGTCGTTCATCCGGTCAAGCCTACTTCCGTTCGTTGCGATAGGTTCCCCTGTATGCCGCAGGAGCACTACTTCTCGTCCAAGCCCGCCGACGGCGCCACGCTCCGGACGATCCCGGTGCGGCTCGCCGGCCGAGCGGTCGAGGTGCAGACCGCCGGCGGCGTCTTCAGCCCCGACCACGTCGACCTCGGCACCCGCGTGCTGTTCGAGGAGGTCCCGGAGCCGCCGTCCGTCGGGCACCTGCTCGACCTCGGGGCCGGGTGGGGACCGGTCGCGCTGACGCTCGGCCTCGAGGCACCGGATGCCACGGTCTGGGCGGTCGACGTGAACGAGCGGGCGCTCGACCTCGTGCGCCGCAACGCCCGGCGGCTCGGGCTCCCCAATGTCAACGCCGCACTGCCCGACGATGTTCCCGAGGACGTGCGGTTCGCGACGATCTGGTCGAACCCGCCGATCCGGATCGGCAAGGCCGAGCTGCACGCGCTGCTCCGGCGCTGGCTGCCCCGACTCGAGGTCGGGGCGACGGCGTGGCTGGTCGTGCAGCGCAACCTCGGGGCCGACTCCCTCCACCGCTGGATCACCGACGAGTTCGGCGAGGGATGGACGATCGGGCGCGCCGGCTCGTCCAAGGGCTTCCGGGTGCTGACGGTCACGCGCGACGCCTGACGGACCCGCGCACGTTCGCGGGCGTCGACTCGGACCACTCGGTCGATCGGCTCAGGCGAGGCTGAGCACCCCGTCGAACACGAGTTCGCCCGGCCCCGAGAGCAGCACGTGCTCGCCGTCGGGGCGCGCCTCCATGCGCACGCCGAGCGCACCGCCCGGCACCTGCACGATCCACTCGTCCGGCGCGCCCTCGCCCGCCCAGTACCGCACGGCGAGGGCGGAGGCCACGGCGCCGGTGCCGCACGAAAGGGTCTCCCCCGACCCGCGCTCGTGGACGCGCATGCGGATGCGGCCGCGACCGGCCTCCACGAGCGGCTCGGCCATGACGACGAACTCGACGTTCGCACCGGCCTGCGGCTCGGGCTCGAGCACGGGCACGAACGCGAGGTCGAGCCCGTCGAGCTCGTCGTCGTCGGCGAGGGCGACGACGACGTGCGGATTGCCCACGTCGATGCCGAGGCCCGGCCGGGCGACGGGCAGGTTCTTCGCGCGCACGAGGGGTTCGCCGCCGTCGAGCCGCCACACGCCGAGGTCGGCCTCGAACCCGCCAGGCGAGACCCGCACGCGGCGGACGCCCGCGCGCGTGCCGATCGCGACCCACTCGCCGTTCTCGGGCGCGATGAAGCCCTGGTCGATGAGGTAGCGGGTGAACACCCGGATGCCGTTGCCGCACATCTCGGAGACGCTGCCGTCGGCGTTCCAGTAGTCCATGAACCAGGTCGCCTGCGGGTCCTCGGCGAGGGCGCCCGCGCCGTCGGCCAGCCGCTCGCTGCGCACGGCGCGGATCAGGCCGTCGCCGCCGACGCCGAAGCGGCGATCGCACACCGCTGCGATCTGCGACGGGTCGAGCTCGTGCTCGCCCTCGGGGTCGCTGAACAGCACGAAGTCGTTGCCCGTGCCCTGGCCCTTGGTGAAGCGCAGATCGAACGCCATCGCCCCAGTCTAGGGAGCGCTGAGGGGCTCCTCGGCACGCGCCTGACGGGCGACCTCGGCGGCCACGGCGGCCGGGTCGAGCGCGTCGACGACGGATGCCGCGCGGTACCGCCGGAACCATCCGACCTGGCGTCGGGCGTAGGTGCGGGTGAGCGCCTGCGTCTCGGCGACGGCGTCGGCCTCGGTCATCCGCCCGTGGAGCTGGGCGAGCGCCTGCGCGTACCCGATCGCCTTGCGCGCGGTGACGCCGCGCTCGAGCCCGGCGGGGATGAGGCCGCGGACCTCGTCGAGCAGTCCGTCCGACCACATGCCGGCGGCTCGGGCGTCGAGCCTCGCGACGAGGTCGGCCCGTTCGGCGCGCAGGTGCACGATGCGGTGGGGCCGCCACGGCACCGGCTCGTCGGGCAGCCTCGCCGCCTTCGGCTCACCGGTGAGCTCGATCACCTCGAGCGCGCGCACGATCCGGCGGCCGTTCTGCGGATCGACGCTCGCGGCGGTCTCGGCGTCGAGCTCGCGCAACCGGCGGTGCAGGAGCCCGGGACCGAGCTCATCGAGGTCTCGCTCGAGCCGCGCCCGGATCGCGGCGTCGGTGCCGGGGAACCGGAGGTCGTGGATCACGCTCGAGACGTACAGCCCCGACCCGCCGGTCAGGAGGGCGACGCCGCCGCGCGCCGCGATCTCGTCCACCGATTGCCGCGCATCCCGCTGGTAGGCGGCGGCGGACGCCTCGTCCGTGACCTCGAGCACGTCGAGCAGGTGGTGCGGGACGCCCTCGCGCTCGTCGACGGGGAGCTTCGCGGTGCCGATGTCCATGCCGCGGTAGAGCTGCATCGCGTCCGCGTTCACGACCTCGGCGGGCCGCCCGGTCGCCGCGATCGCGTGGGCGAGGTCGAGCGCGAAGCGGGACTTGCCGGTGCCCGTCGCCCCGACGATCGCGATCAGCGACACGTCAGCGCTGGCCGTCGGCGGGGTCGTAGATCGGCATGGTGCCCACGCCGGGGCTCGTCAGCGGCTCGCCACCCGCGCGGAGGGCGGGCAGGCCGAGCGACACGCGACCCGCGGCGGATGCCGCGCCGGGTGCCGCGGGCACGCCGCAGCTCTCCGCCTGGGCGCGGTCCCACGCGTCGCCGGCGCGCGTGCGGCGGATGCGCAGCGGCGAGCCGTCGACGGAGTCGGCGAGGAGGTGGAACGGCGCGGCCTGCGTGATCTCGAGCGAGACGACGTCGCCGGGGCGCGGCACGTCGGAGCCCTCGGGCACCTCGAAGTGCACGAGCCGGCTGTCCTCCGCCCGGCCGCTGAGCCGGTGCGTCTCGGCATCCTTCTTGCCCTCGCCCGTGGAGACGAGCACCTCGACGGCGGTGCCGACGAGCGTCTGGTTCTCCTCCCACGAGATGCGCTCCTGCAGCGCGATGAGGCGGTCGTAGCGGTCCTGCACGACCTCCTTCGGCACCTGGTCCTCCATCGTCGCGGCCGGCGTGCCGGGGCGGATGGAGTACTGGAACGTGAAGGCCGAGGCGAAGCGCGCCGCCTCGACGACGCGCAGCGTCTCCTGGAAGTCCTCCTCGGTCTCACCGGGGAAGCCGACGATGATGTCCGTCGAGATGGCGGCGTTCGGGATCCGCGCGCGGACGCGGTCGAGGATGCCGAGGAACTTCTCGGAGCGGTACGACCGTCGCATGGCCCTGAGGATGCGGTCGGAGCCGGACTGCAGGGGCATGTGCAGCTGCGGCATGACGTTCGCCGTCTCGGCCATCGCGTCGATGACGTCGTCCGTGAACGCGGCCGGGTGCGGACTCGTGAACCGGATGCGCTCGAGCCCGTCGATGTCGCCGGCGGCGCGCAGGAGCTTGCCGAAGGCGTGCCGGTCGCCGAACTCGACGCCGTACGAGTTGACGTTCTGTCCGAGCAGCGTGACCTCGACGGCACCGTCGTCGACGAGGGCCTGCACCTCGGCGAGGATGTCGCCGGGGCGCCGGTCCTTCTCCTTCCCGCGCAGGGCGGGGACGATGCAGAACGTGCAGGTGTTGTTGCAGCCGACCGAGATCGAGACCCAGCCCGAGTAGGTGGAGTCGCGCTTGGTCGGGAGCGTCGAGGGGAACACCTCGAGCGCGTCGAGGATCTCGAGCTGCGCCTCGTCGTTGTGCCGCGCCCGCTCCAGGAGGCTCGGCAGCGAGCCCATGTTGTGCGTGCCGAACACGACGTCGACCCACGGGGCCTTCTCGAGGATGACGTTCTTGTCCTTCTGCGCGAGGCAGCCGCCGACCGCGATCTGCATGCCCGCGTGCCGGCGCTTCACGCCGGCAAGGTGGCCGAGGTTGCCGTAGAGCTTGTTGTCGGCGTTCTCGCGCACCGCGCACGTGTTGATGACGACGACGTCGGGCTCGGTGCCGTCGGCGGGCACGTAGCCGGCCGCCTCGAGCGAGCCGCTGAGCCGCTCGGAGTCGTGCACGTTCATCTGGCACCCGAAGGTGCGGACCTCGTAGGTGCGGGGCGCGGCCGGGTCTGCGGCGACGGCCTCCGCAGGCGCGGGCATCGCCTCGTGAATGGTGCTCATGATCGCACCAGTCTACGAGCCGTCAGGAGATGCCCGGATCGTCCACCGGCCCGTTGCCGCCGAGCGCGACCCCGACGGCACGGCGCACGAGCTCGCCGCCGTACCCGCGCCGCATCAGGAATGCCGAGAGCCGTCGCTCGGCGACGTGGCGATCGAGGCCGCCCAGCTGCCGGGCGCGACGTTCCGCGACCTCGAGCGCCTGCTCGAACTCGACGTCGGGGTCGAGCGCGTCGACCGCCTCGCGTGCGAGCTCGTCGTCGATGCCGCGCCGGCCGAGCTCGTGCAGGAGGGCGCCGCTCCCCCGCCCGCGGCGCAGTCCGTGGCTGTGCACGAGCTGCTCCGCGAGCCGGCGGTCGTCGAGGTAGCCGAGTCGCTCGTAGCGCTCGATCCAGTCCTCGACCTCGTCGTCGTCGAGCCCGTGCTCGACGAGGATCGCGCGCACCTCCGAGACGGACAACGACGACCGACGCAGGCGCGTGACGATGAGTCGGTCGATGCGGTCGTCGCGCTCCGCGCCGGTCTCGTCCGGCTCGGACTGCTCCGGCCCGACCTCTTTCGACTCCGGCGCCGCGCGCTCGGCGGTGGAATCGCCGAGCCGCCGCGGGCCCGTCGAACTGCCCGCGGATCGCCGCCCGGGGAGGCGCGACGGGTGGTCCGCCCGGGCGCGCGCCGCGACGTCCGCCTCGGTGGCGCCGTCGGGATGCCCCGACGGCGCCACCCACGGCAGGTAGGTGACCGGCGCGAGCCGCTCGGTGCCCTCGTCGCCCATGGCCCGCCTGCTAGGCGCCCTTGCGCTTGGCCGCGAGCGACTCGACCTTCGCGACCGGGGCCGGCGCCGAGGCGCCCGCCGCGAGGCCGATGCCGATGCCGATGCCGAGCTTCGCGAGGATCTTCTTCTCGATGTCGGCCGCGATGTCGGGGTTCTGCAGCAGGAAGTTGCGCGCGTTCTCCTTGCCCTGCCCGAGCTGGTCGCCGTCGTAGGTGTACCACGCGCCCGACTTCTTCACGATGCCCTGGTCGACGCCGTAGTCGATGAGGCTGCCCTCGCGCGAGATGCCCACCCCGAAGAGGATGTCGAACTCGGCCTGCTTGAAGGGCGGCGCCATCTTGTTCTTGACGACCTTGACGCGCGTACGGTTGCCGACCGCGTCGGACCCGTCCTTCAGGGTCTCGATGCGGCGGATGTCGAGGCGCACCGATGCGTAGAACTTCAGCGCCTTGCCGCCGGCGGTGGTCTCGGGGCTGCCGAAGAACACGCCGATCTTCTCTCGGAGCTGGTTGATGAAGATGGCCGTCGTCTTGGTCTGGTTGAGCCCGCCGGTGAGCTTGCGGAGGGCCTGCGACATGAGGCGGGCCTGGAGGCCGACGTGCGAGTCGCCCATCTCGCCCTCGATCTCGGCGCGGGGCACGAGCGCCGCGACGGAGTCGATGACGACGAGGTCGATCGAGCCGGACCGGACGAGCATGTCGGCGATCTCGAGCGCCTGCTCGCCCGTGTCGGGCTGCGACACGAGCAGGGCGTCGATGTCGACGCCGAGCTTCTTGGCGTAGTCGGGGTCGAGCGCGTGCTCCGCGTCGATGAAGGCGGCGATGCCGCCGGAGCGCTGCACGTTCGCGATCGCGTGGAGCGTGAGCGTGGTCTTTCCCGACGACTCCGGACCGTAGATCTCGATGATCCGGCCGCGCGGGAGGCCGCCGACGCCGAGCGCGACGTCGAGTGCGATCGAGCCGGTGGGGATGATCTCGACCGGGGCGCGCTCCTCGCTGCCGAGGCGCATCACCGACCCCTTGCCGAACTGGCGGTCGATCTGGGCGAGTGCGGTCTCGAGGGCCTTCTCGCGGTCTGCGGGTGATGGCATCGGTGCTCCTTCGTGGTGGTGACGGCTGCCTCTAGGCTGTCGTTTCCGCGTGCCGGGCCGTGACCCGGCACGTCTGGCGACAAGGCGTTGCGGTGTGTTCCGACTGCTCCGACCGTACGGTCGGCCACCGACATCCGTCGCCCTGCGGCCGCGGATGTGGATGGACGCGTCATCCCTCCCGTTGGTGAGGAGCCTAGCGCAGCATCCGAACGGATGTTCGATGCCTCGACCGGCGTGTCGAACGCGTCTTCGGACGCGATCCGCTCACCCTCCGGGGCGCTCCCCCGGCTGCGGCCGGCCGACGCCGTGGCGTCGCTCCTCGGGGACGTCGGTCGCCGCGCAGAGCGCGGACCACACGTCGCGCGGAGCCAGCCCCGCCGCGAGCGCCTCGCGCGCGGTGCGGTTGCCGAGCTCGACGAGCACGAGGTCGTTCACCACGACGTCCCCGTACCCCGGGCCGAACTCCTCCTCGACCGCCAGGGCGAACTCACTGCGCTTCACGAGCACCTCCGGACATGCGAACGGCCGGTCCTCGGACCGGCCGTTCGACGAACTCGCTGGATCAGCGGACCATCATGTCCGCGTCGAACTCCGCGACCAGCTCGTCGGGAAGGCTGTCGGGCACTGCCGGGGCGCTGAGCCCCTCGAGCACCGCGATGCGGTCGCCGACCTCGTGCATGATCACGGAGATGGGCGTGTCGAGCGCGTCCGCGACGGACGCGAGGATCTCGCTCGACGCCTCCTTCTGGCCGCGCTCCACCTCGCTGAGGTACCCGAGCGCGACGCTCGCCTTGCTGGCGACCTGTCGGAGCGTCCGGCCCTTCTGCAGGCGGAAGTCCCTCAGCACGTCGCCGATCTCCTGTCGAACCAGAACCATCGGAACCTCCCTCGTCTGCCTGCGACCCGTTGCCGGGGCCGGTTCGGGGAGGTCAGTCTAGCGCCTCATCCCGTTCACCGAGCCTAGCTTGCGTCACTGGAGTTTTGCTTTGAACCCGGCACCTGTAACGAGGTGTTCACGTGGCCTATTCCCGCGTCTCCGCCCGGTCACCGGCGCGGTCCGCGCCGGAGGCGCCGGATGCCACGGGAGCGTCGACCACGGCGGTCGCGCCCGTCGGGACGAGCACGGGCGACGACTCCAGCCGCGCGCGCCGCCGCTTCAGCCAGACGCCCGCCACCACGATGACGGCGAGCGTGCCGTACGCGACGATCGCGAACGGGCTGTGCACGAGGTAGAGCAGGTCGCCCTGGCTGATCGCCATCGACTTGCGCAGCTGCTCCTCCGCCATGGGGCCGAGGATGCCGCCGACGACCATCGGCGCGACCGGGTACCCGTACCGCCGCATCAGGAATCCGACGAGCCCGACGGCCATCAGCGTGAGCGTGTCGACCACGTTGAAGTGCAGCGCGTACGCACCGAGGCCCGCGAAGGCCAGGATGCCGCCGTAGAGGTAGGGCCGCGGGATGCGGAGCACCTTCACCCAGATCCCGACGAGCGGCAGGTTCAGCACGATGAGCAGCACGTTGCCGATGTAGAGGCTCGCGATGAGCGCCCAGACCAGGCCCGACTGGTTCTCGAAGAGGAGAGGACCGGGGCGGATCCCGTAGGACTGGAAGGCGGAGATGATGATCGCGGCGGTCGCGGTCGTCGGCAGGCCGAGGGTCAGCAGCGGCACCAGGACGCCGGCTGCGGCCGCGTTGTTCGCCGACTCCGGACCCGCGACGCCCTCGATCGCGCCCCGGCCGAACTCGGCCCGGGCCTCGCCCTTCGCCAGCCGCCGTTCGGCGGCATACGACAGGAACGTCGCGACATCCGCTCCGCCCGCTGGGATCGTGCCGATCGGGAACCCGATCGCGGTGCCGCGCAGCCACGGCTTCCACGAGCGCCGGAGGTCGTCGCGCGTCATCCAGCTGCGCCATCCGCGATCGACCGGGATGACGCGGACGGAACCGTGGCGGAGCCGTGAGGCCACGTACAGCGTCTCCCCCACCGCGAACAGGCCGACGGCGATGAGCACCACGTCGATGCCGTCGGCGAGGCTCGGGATCCCGAACGTGTAGCGCTGCTGGCCCGAGAGCACCTCGGTGCCGACGAGGCCGAGCACGAGCCCGAGGCCGAGCGAGACGAGCCCGCGCGGCACGCTCGAGCCGAGCAGCGCGCCGACGGTGAGGAACGCGACCACGATGAGCGCGAAGTAGTCGGCCGGGCCGAGCTGGACGGCGAGCCGCGCGATCCCCGGGGCGAGGAAGGTCAGCAGGACCGTCGCGACCGTGCCGGCGACGAACGAGCCGATCGCCGCGGTCGCGAGCGCGGCCGCGCCCCGCCCCGCCTTCGCCATCCGGTTGCCCTCGAGCGCGGTCACGATCGACGCCGACTCGCCGGGCGTGTTCAGCAGGATCGAGGTCGTGGAGCCCCCGTACATTCCCCCGTAGTAGATGCCGGCGAACAGGATGAGCGCGCCGGTCGGGTCGAGCGTGTAGGTCAGCGGCAGCAGCAGGGCCACGGTCATGGCCGGCCCGATGCCGGGCAGCACGCCGACGGCCGTGCCGATGAACACGCCGAAGAGCGCCGTGAGCAGGTACTGCGGCTGCAGCGCGGTCGTGAAGCCCTCGAGCAGGGCGGTGAGGCTATCCATGGAAGATCGGGATCCAGTTCAGGGCGGGCCCGGCGGGCAGCGAGAGGCCCAGCCAGGTGCCGAAGACGAATTGGGTGACGAGTCCGAGGGCGAGCCCGATCGCGAGCGCCGCCCAGCGGCGCTTCGCGCCGAGGATGATCGCACCGCCGCCGAAGACCACGGCCACGGCGACCGGCCATCCCGCGAGGTCGATGAGCAGGAGCTGCGACAGGAAGACGGCGACGAGCAGGGCCACGGTCACCCAGTCGGTCGGGGCGTCCGGATCGACGTCCTCGCCGTCGTCGGGACGACCGCGGCGACCCCGGAGCAGCCCGACCAGCACGGCCGCGGCGGCGAGCACGAGCAGTACGCCGACGGCGTACGGGAAGGCGCGGGGCCCGAGCACGCTCGCCGACCCCGGAGGCACGCGGATGGCACCGGCGCCGGCGATCGTGCCGACCCCGACGAGCAGCGCGACGCCCGCGAAGACGTACTCGCCGATCGCGCGGACCGGTCGCGAGGGAGGGAGGGCCCCCTCCGGCGCGTCCGCGCCGAAGGGGGTCGGGGTGGGGCTGGTCACTGCTCGACCAGGCCGATCGTCGCGAGCGTCGCCGCGACCTCGTCGATGTTGCCGTCGAGGAAGCTCGAGAACTCGTCGCCGCCGAGGTAGGCGTCCGCCCACCCCTTCTGCTCGAGCGTCTCGGTCCACGCACCGGTGTCGTGGAGGTCGGCGACCAGCGTGCGGAGCGCGTCGGCCTCGCCCTCGGAGATGCCGCCGGGCGCGAGCAGGCCGCGCCAGTTGGTGAGCTCGACGGCGTAGCCCTCCTCGCCGAGCGTCGGCGTGTCCGGCAGCAGTTCCACGCGTTCGGGCGAGGAGACGGCGAGCGCGCGGAGCTCGCCCGCCTCGATCTGCTCGACGAACTCGCCCACGCCCGAGATTCCGGCCTGCACGGTGTTCCCGAGCAGCATCGTCACGGCCTCGCCGCCGCCGGAGTTCGGGATGTAGTTCAACGTCGACGGGATCTCCGACGGGTCGACCCCGGCCTCGGTGAGCAGCATGCCGGCGAGGATGTGGTCGGCGCCGCCGGCGGAACCGCCGGTCACCGAGATCGCGGCGCCCTGCTCGACGATCGCGTCGACGAGCTGCTCGGTGGTCGTGTACGGCGAGCCGGACGGCACCACGAGGACGAGCGCCTCCTCGGTGAGGCGGGCGATGGGCGTCATGTCCTCGATGCGGACCTCCGACGCGTTCGTCTCCACGGCGCCGACCATGACGAGGCCGGTGATCATGAGCGTGGCCGGGTCGGTCTCGTTCGCGAGCGACGCGAGCCCGACGGTCCCGCCGGCGCCGCCGATGTTCTGGACGGGCGCGGACGACACGAGCCCCTCGTCGGTGAGCACCTGGGCGATCGAGCGCGCCGTCTGGTCCCATCCGCCGCCGGGGTCGGCGGGAGCGATGACGTTCACCGCGTCGATCGTCGCGGTGTCATCGCCGTCGCCCCCGGACGACGCAGCGGGCGCGGCGCAGGCGGCCAGGCCGAGCACGGCGGCGATGCCGATGCCGACGGCCGCGGTCCGGGCGACACGGGTGCGGGAGTGGAAGGGGAAGGCCGCGGGGGACGGCCGATTGGGTGATCGCAATGCTCCTCCTCGAGTTTCCCGGCGTCATCGCCGGGCCGACGATCGGTGGGTACCGACGGTAGGAGCACGCGACCCGGCGGACGAGCTTGCGGTCGTAACGGTGGTTTCGGTCGTTGCGGACGTTTCGGTCGTATCGGTCACGACGGCCCGGCCCGACCCGCTGCGGCGTGGGGCAGACTTGTCCGGTGGGCCGGTCGATGACGCTGGGGATGCAGTTGCTGCTGCTGCAGGTCGCGATCGTGCTCGTCACCGTGGTCGGCACGGGCGTGACGGCGATGCTCATCCAGGAGCACCAGCTCCGCGAGGCCTACCAGGACCGCATGATCGCGGTGGCCCAGTCGGTGGCTCGCCTCCCGGTCATCCTCGGCGCCTTCGACGACGACGATCCCTCGGCCGTGATCCAGCCCGTCGCCGAGGTGGTTCGGAACGCCTCGGACGTGACGTACGTCGTCGTGACGGATGCCGCCGGCATCCGCTACTCCCACCCGAACCCCGAGCGGATCGGCGAGCGCGTCTCGACCGACCCCGCGATCCCGCTGTCCGGGCAGGTCTACGTGGGCACGCAGACCGGGACGCTCGGCGAATCGTGGCGCGTGAAGGTGCCGATCTTCGGCGACGACGGCGAGGTCATCGGCCAGGTCTCGGTCGGGATCCTCGAGTCGGAGCTGCGCGCCGACTTCCTCGGCGGGCTCGGCGGGCTCCTCGCCGCACTCGCGGTCGCCGCGCTGGCCGGCGTCGTCGGGTCGGCGTGGATCGGCCGCGTCATCCGCCGTCGCATCTACGGCCTCGAGCCCGACGAGATCCGGGCGATGCTCGAGACCCGGCAGGCGATGCTGCACGGCATCCGCGAGGGCATCGTCGCCGTCGACGACCGCGACCGCGTGGTGCTGATGAACGACGCGGCGGCCCGGCTGCTCGGCGTCGCCGAGCCGGAGTCCGTGCTCGGGCGGCCCGTGGCCGACGTGCTCGACGCGGAGCTCGCGCACGTCGTCGCGTCCGCCGAGGAGCAGGAGACGCTCGTGCTCTCGGGCGAGCGGGTCCTGCTGGTGCACGGCGACCGCGTCCGCGTCGACGGCCGTGAGGTGGGCTCGATCGCGATCCTCCGCGACCGCACCGAGCTCGAGGCGGTGCTCCGCGAGCTGCAGGGCGCGCAGGGGCTCGCCGAAGGCCTCCGCGCGCAGTCGCACGAGTTCTCCAACACCCTCCACGTCGTGAGCGGCCTGCTCGAACTCGGCGACGTCGACGCCGCGATCGCCTACATCCAGCGCGTCGGCGGCGGCGGCGCCCTCTCGTCGCTCGCCGACCGTGGCGGCATCGGCGACGTCGAGACCGCGGCCCTCGTGCTGGCGAAGCGGTCGCGGGCGCACGAGCTCGCGATCGAGCTGGAGCTCGCGCCGCACTCCCACCTGTCGCCGATCGAGGACGCCGGGTTCCGCACCGACCTCGTGACGGTGGTGGGCAACCTGCTCGACAACGCCATGGAGGCGTGCGTGCTCGGCGGGCACGTTCGCATCGACATCCGTGACGATCGGGAGCCGGGCGTCGTGGTCGTCCGGGTCGACGACGACGGCCCCGGCGTGCCCGAGGATCGCCGGGCCGAGATCTTCGAGCCGGACGTGACGGGCAAGGGGCCCGCGGACGGCAAGGCGCGGCGCGGCATCGGGCTCACCATCGTGCGCCGGGTCGCGGCACGACTCGGCGGCGACGCCACCGTGGATCGCGCCCCGTCGGGCGGCGCCCGCTTCACGGTGCGCCTGCCCGCACCGGACGAGGGCGTCGCCGCCGGCGGGTCGGCGGCGCGCGCCGTGGAGCCCGCGTGAACCCGGTCACCGTGCTCATCGTGGACGACGATCCCGCCGTCGCGCGCGTCAATCGCGCATTCGTCGACGCCGTGCCCGGGTTCGCCGTCGTGGCCGAGGCGCACACCGGCGCCGAGGCCCTGCGCGCCGTCGCGCGGCACCGTCCCGACCTCGTCCTGCTCGACGTGTACCTGCCGGATCTCGGCGGGCTCGACGTGCTTCGGCGGATCCGTGCGGCCGGCGACGAGGTCGAGGTCGTCGCCGTGACCGCGGCGCGCGACCTCGAGACGGTCCGACGCGCTCGGCTCCTCGGCGTGCGTCACTACCTCGTGAAGCCGTTCTCGCGCACGAGCCTCGTGAAGCGACTCGACGAGGTGCGTCGCGGGCTCATCGCCGATCGGGCGGGACCGGCCGGCGAGCTCGACCAGGGCGCCGTCGACCGGCTCCTCGGCTCGGCACTCGACGCGCAGGTGCTGCCCAAGGGGCTGTCGGCGATCACGCTCGAGCGCGTCGAGGCCGACCTGTCCTCGCGCGAGGACGACGCGTCGGCGGCCGAGATCGCGGAGGCGCTCGGCATGGCGCGCGTGAGCGCGCGCCGCTACCTCGAGCACCTCGTGGCCGTCGGGGCCGCCCAGGTCGCGCCGCGGTACGGCGGCGCGGGGCGCCCGGAGCACCGATACCGGATGGCTCGCCACTGACATCGTGACGCGCTGCGGTCGCCGTCAGCCGATCTCGCCGCCGCCCGCCGCGGCGTCGAGCGCGTCCAGCTCGGCCGCGGCCTCGGCGAGGGCGCGCTCGACCGCGGCGCGGCGCACCGTCGGCCGGTCCCCCGGCACGCGGAGCTCGACCGAGCGGATGCCGCGCGGCGACGCCACGCCGACGTACGCCAGGCCCGGCGGGTGCCCGCCCTGCGGGTCCGGGCCCGCGACGCCCGTCGTGGCGAGTCCGAGGTCGGCGGGTCGTCCGTCGACCGCGCAGACGGCGCGGATCCGATCCGCGAGCTCCTCGGCGACCTCCGGATCGACCGGCCCTCGCGCCTCGAGCAGGTGCGCGTCGACGCCGACGAGCGCGCGCTTCAGCTCGGTCGCGTAGGCGACGACCCCGCCGAGGAACACGTCGGACGCGCCGGGCACGTCGACGATCGCGGCGGACAGCAGGCCGCCCGTGAGCGACTCGGCGCACGCCACCGTGCGACGCGCGGCCCGGAGCCGTGCGACGAGTTCCGCCGGGTCGCTCACCGAGACTCGGCCCGGTGCTCGCGGGCGAGCCGGATCGCGTCGCGCACGTAGAGCAGCCCGGACCAGACCGTGAGCACGAGGGCGGCCGCCATGAACGCCCAGTTGACCCAGTAGATCCAGTCGCCGAGGAACGTCCACAGCGGCGTGAGGAAAAGCGAGATCGCGATGGCCTGCGTGAACGTCTTCGCCTTGCCGCCCGACGACGCGGGCACGACCGTGCCGCGCTGCAGCTCGACGAGGCGCCACACCGTGATGCCGACCTCGCGGACGACGATGAGGATGGTCACCCACCACCAGAGCTCGCCGAGGATCGACAGGCACACGAGCGCACCGCTCGTGAGGAGCTTGTCGGCGATCGGGTCGAGGATCTTGCCAAGGTCGGTCACGAGGCCTCGTGAGCGCGCGATCTGGCCGTCGACCCAGTCGGTCGAGATCGCCACGACGAAGATCACCGCCGCCCACCAGCGCATCGGACCGTCGGCACCGCCGTCGGCGAGCAGCAGCCAGAAGAAGATCGGCGCCATGACGATCCGGACGATCGTGATCGCGTTCGGCAGGTTCCAGTTCGACGTGCGATCACGGCCATCGGGAGCGGTCATGGCCCCAGCCTAGCTGCGGCGTCGGGGCCGACCGGAGCCGATGGTCCCGACGACCCGGCGCGCCGCCGTCGCGGCATCGCCGTGCTCGCTCAGTCCCGGCCGGTGAGGCCCCAGGCGTCCTCGTCGGAGCCGTCTTCGACCTCCTCGAGGCCCTCCGCGATGCGTCCGACGGGATCGTCGTAGCGGTCGTCTCCCGCTCCGCCGGTCGGCGCGTCGGCGGTGGCCGGCTGGGCGGCGGGCGCGGATGCCGCAGGCGCGGCCGGTGCGGTGGGCCCGGGTGCCGGCGCGGTCGGTGCCGGCTCCTCGCCGCGCAGCTTCGCCAGCACGCCGGGCAGCTGCTCGGGCGTCACGAGCACGTCGCGCGCCTTCGACCCCTCGGAGGGCCCGACGATCTCGCGCGACTCGAGGAGGTCCATGAGGCGCCCGGCCTTCGCGAACCCGACCCGCAGCTTGCGCTGGAGCATCGACGTCGAGCCGAACTGGGTCGAGACGACGAGCTCGGCGGCCGCGAGCAGCAGCTCGAGGTCGTCGCCGATGTCGGAGTCGATCTCCTTCTTCTCGACCGCCGCCTCGACGTCCTTGCGGTACTCGGGGCGGGCCTGGCGCGTGACGTGCTTCACGACGCGGTCGATCTCGTGCTCGGTGACCCACGCGCCCTGCACGCGGATCGGCTTGGACGCGCCCATCGGCAGGAACAGCGCGTCGCCCTGCCCGATCAGCTTGTCCGCGCCGGGCTGGTCGAGGATGACGCGCGAGTCCGTGACGCTCGTGACGGCGAAGGCGAGGCGAGACGGCACGTTCGCCTTGATGAGTCCGGTCACGACGTCGACGGACGGCCGCTGCGTCGCCAGCACCAGGTGGATGCCGGACGCGCGCGCGAGCTGCGTGATGCGGACGATCGAGTCCTCGACGTCGCGTGGGGCGACCATCATGAGGTCGGCGAGCTCGTCGACCACGACCAGCAGGTACGGATACGGCTTGAGCGTGCGCTCACTGCCCGCCGGCAGCTTGATCTCGTCGTCGACGACGGCCTGGTTGAAGTCGTCGATGTGGCGGAACCCGAACGACGCGAGGTCGTCGTACCGCATGTCCATCTCCTTGACGACCCACTGCAGCGCCTCGGCCGCCTTCTTCGGGTTCGTGATGATGGGGGTGATCAGGTGCGGCACGCCCGCGTACGGGGCGAGCTCGACGCGCTTCGGGTCGATCAGCACCATCCGCACCTCGGCGGGCTTCGCCCGCATCAGCAGGCTGGTGATCATCGAGTTCACGAAGCTCGACTTGCCCGAGCCGGTGGAGCCGGCGACGAGCAGGTGCGGCATCTTCGCGAGGTTCGCGACGACGTAGCCGCCGCCCACGTCCTTGCCGACCCCGATCGTCATCGGGTGCTTGGCGTTCACCGCCGCGCCCGAGCGGAGCACGTCGCCGAGCGTGACCGTCTCGCGGTCGGCGTTCGGGATCTCGACGCCGATCGCGGACTTGCCGGGGATCGGCGAGAGGATGCGGACCTCGTTCGACGCGACCGCATAGGCCAGGTTCTTCGACAGTGCGGTCACACGCTCGACCTTCACGCCCGGCCCGAGCTCGATCTCGTACTGCGTGACCGTCGGTCCGCGCGAGAACCCGGTGACCTTCGCGTCGACGCCGAACTGCTCGAGCACGCCCGTGATCTGCCGGACGACCTCGTCGTTGACCGCCGATCGGGTCTTCGCCGGCGCGCCGGCCGCCAGCGTCGACGCGGCGGGGAGATGGTACGGCCGATCGGGCACGTCCTCCGCGGGCGTCGCCTCGGGCGGGGGCGCCGCCGGGGCCGGCGAACCCCCGGTCGCGGCCGCGCCGGGCGCCGCGGCGCCCGCCGGCGCGATGACCTCGGTGGCCGCGGCGTCGTCGCCGCGCAGCCCCGTGCCGCCGGCCTGCACGTCGCCCGTGAACTGCTGCAGCGCCGACTCCGCGCGCTCGAGGTCGTCGATGACGCCGGCGCCGTACGGGTCGGCGGGACGCACTCCCTCGAGCGGCGACTCGAAGCTGCCCGCCGCGGACCCCTCGCCGAAGACCTCGGTGATGCCGTCGGCCCCGGCGCCCGCGAACTCCGGGTCCTCCTCGCGGTTCGAGGCGTTGCGCCGCCACCACGGCAGCAGTCCGCCGGACGGCGCCTCCTCGTCGTCGTCGACGCCGTCGAGCTCGACCTGACGGCTCCGTTCGGCCTTCGCGCGGCGCTTGGACTTCGCCTCCGACTTCGCCGAGGACGCGTCCGTGGCCTCCGCCTCGCCCTCGATCGCCCCGAACAGCCACTCGTAGAGCTCGCGGAAGCGCTGCGGGATCCGGTTCGGCGGCGTCTTCGTCAGGATCAGCAGCGACAGGAGCGCGAGCACCACGAGCACGATGCCGGCGCCCAGGTCGGTGATGAGGAAGATCAGGGGCTGCGCCAGCATCCAGCCCAGGATGCCGCCGGCCTGTGCGAGCACGGGCATGCCCTCGCTCGGCGTCGGCCGGCCGCCGAAGAGGTGGCACAGCCCGGAGACCGTGATGAGGAGCATGCCGAGGCCGATGCCGATGCGCGTGTTGTCGTGCACCGAGCTCGGGTGGCGGAACAGCCACACGGCGAACATCAGCATGACGACGGGCAGCGCGAACGCGACGCGGCCGAACAGGCCGCCGAACGTGTACGCGTCGAGTGCACGGGCCACGTCGTCGTTGATGAAGAACCACTCGACGATCGCGCCCGCGACCGCGAGCAGGACGAGGAAGAACGGCAGGCCGTCGCGCCGCTCCTCCTTCGCGAGGGTCTCGGGGCCGAGCGCCCGCGCGGCGCCGCCGGTCAGGTGCGCGAGCCCCATCCAGGCCCGGACGAGCAGCCCGGGCTGGTCGGACTTCGCGGACGCGGACCGCGTCGATCGCGTCGACGATCGCTGCGCCGGCAGCTTCTTCGTGGGCGCGGTGCGCGTCGACGAGCCGCGCCCGGACGCGCGCGGGGCGCGCCCGTTCGACTTGGTGCTCGTAGCCATGCGTTCCACGTTACGGCCCGCCGCCGACGGCGCGCTGCATCGCGGGCGAGTGTCGGGCCAAGAGCACGTCGCCGCGGGAGCCGCCGCGACGGGTCGCCCGGCCGGTTCCGGACCGGATGGGCCTCACCTGAGGCGACGGACCATGGTGTCGCGCCCGCCCGCCGTGGCCACGATCGCGAAGCCCTCCGAACGGTACAGGTCGTGCGCGAAGTTGCCGTGCTCGACCGAGAGCGCGAGCCGCGCGTACCCGCCCGAGCGCGCGTCCTCCGCGAGCGCGCGGAGCAGCGCCCGGCCGACCCCCTGCGCCCGCCACAGCGGCCGCACCCCGATGATGAGCTCGGGCACCCCGGCCGCCACGAAGCCCGCCGATGGGCGGTCGGCGGCGAACAGCCGATACCACGCCGCCCCGACGGGGCGCCCCTCCGGGTCGAGCGCGACCACGCCGCGATCGGCGGGCCGCTGCCATCCGGTGAGGTAGGCGGTATGCGTGGCGTCCGCGAGGATGACCGGCCGCGGACGCGTCGCGCCCGCCCGCCAGTTGGCCGCCTCGACGAGCATGTCGGCGAGGAAGCCGCCGTCCGCGGGGCCCGCGGCCCGGATGGAGAAGGCCACCATGCACGGAGGGTACGCGCCGGCTGTTACCGGGATGTTTCGGGCGACGGATGCCGCGGCATCCGTCGCCCGTCCGCCGCGCGCTCGCGGCGGGCCCGTGCTACGCCTCGATGACGAGCGGCACGAGCATCGGCCGGCGCCGCAGGCGGCGGTTCACCCAGCTGCCCACGGTGCGGCGCACCGTCTGCTGCAGCGCGTGCGGGTCGCGCACGCCGTGGTGGGCGGCATCCGCCAGCGCGGCGACGATCTTCGGCTTCACGTCCTCGAACACCGCGTCGTCCTCGGCGAAGCCGCGCGCGTGGATCTCGGGGCCGACGATGACGCGGCCGGTGGAGGCGTCCACCACGACGATGATCGAGATGAAGCCCTCCTCGCCGAGGATGCGGCGGTCCTTGAGGTCGGCGTCCGTGATCTCGCCGACCGTCGAGCCGTCGACGTAGACGAAGCCGAGGTCGAGCTGGCCCGCCACGCGCACCTCGCCGTCGCGCAGGTCGAGCACGGTGCCGTTCTCGGCGATGAAGGTCCGGTCCGCGGGGATGCCCGTGTCGCGCGCGAGGCGCGCGTTCGCGACCAGGTGCCGGTACTCGCCGTGCACCGGCAGCACGTTGCGCGGCTGCAGGATGTTGTAGCAGTAGAGCAGTTCGCCGGCGGCGGCGTGGCCCGACACGTGCACCTTCGCGTTGCCCTTGTGCACGACGTTCGCGCCGAGCTTCGTGAGCCCGTCGATCACGCGGTACACCGCGTTCTCGTTGCCCGGGATCAGGCTCGACGCGAGGATCACCGTGTCGCCCTCGCCGACCTCGATCTGGTGGTCCCGGTTCGCCATGCGGCTGAGCACCGCCATCGGCTCGCCCTGCGACCCCGTCGACATGTAGACGATCCGGTCGTCGGGGATGTCGCCGGCCTTCTTGTAGTCGACGAGCACGCCCTCGGGCACGTTGAGGTAGCCGAGGTCGGCCGCGATCGTCATGTTGCGCACCATGGAGCGCCCGAGCAGCGCGACGCGCCGGCCGTTCTGGTGCGCCGCGTCCAGCACCTGCTGTACGCGGTGCACGTGGCTCGAGAAGCTCGCGACGATGACCCGCCGCGGCGAGCGCGCGATGACCTCGTCGAGCACGGGACCGATCGAGCGCTCCAGCGGCGTGAACCCCGGCACGTCGGCGTTCGTCGAGTCCACGAGGAAGAGGTCGACGCCCTGCTCGCCGAGGCGGGCGAACTCGCGCAGGTCGGTCAGGCGGCCGTCGAGCGGCAGCTGGTCCATCTTGAAGTCGCCCGTGGCGAGGACGGTCCCGGCGTCGGTGCGGATGGCGACGGCCAGCGCGTCCGGGATGGAGTGGTTGACCGCGACGAACTCGAGGTCGAACGGCCCGAGTCGCTCCTGCTGCCCCTCCTTCACCGTGAGGGTGTACGGCGCGATGCGGTGCTCCTTGAGCTTCGCCTCGACGAGCGCGAGGGTCAGCTGCGATCCCACGAGGGGGATGTCGGCGCGCAGCTTCAGCAGGTACGGCACGGCGCCGATGTGGTCTTCGTGCCCGTGCGTGAGCACGACGGCCACGACGTCGTCGAGCCGGTCCCTGAGGAAGCCGAAGTCGGGCAGGATCAGGTCGACGCCCGGCTGGTGCTCCTCGGGGAAGAGCACGCCGCAGTCGACGATCAGCAGCTTGCCGTCGATCTCGAACAGCGTCATGTTGCGGCCGACCTCGCCGAGGCCGCCGATGGGGATGACCCGCAGCGTGCCCGGTTCGAGCGGCTCGGGGTCGATGATGTCGTCGGGCATGGGCCCTCCTCACGTTCCGGTGTTCAGTTCGGTGCGACCCTCGCGGTCGCGGATGTCTCGGGGGCCGGGGCTCGCGCCCGCGCTCGGCGGCGCACCTCCCGGCCGTGCGGTCAGCGCGTGGTGCCGGCCACCTTCGGCAGCGCGCCGCCGGCGGCGGCGTTGCGGTCGGGGCGGAAGTTGCGGAAGTCGGCGCCGGGCACGCCCTGCACGAGGTCGAGCTCGTCCTCGATGAGCGCGGCCTCCCACTCCTCGGGCCCGACGAGCGGCAGTCGGACGCGCGGGCTGCCGATGCGGCCCAGGCCGTGCAGGATGTACTTCGCCGCGACGGTGCCGGGCACGTGCGTCATGACGGCGCGCACGAGCGGCTCGAGGCGCATGTGCTCGGCCGTGGCGGCCTTCAGGTCGCCGCGGTTCACCGCGTCGACGATGGTGCGGTACGGCGCGGGCGCGATGTTCGCGGTCACGCCGATGAGGCCCGTGGCGCCGATCGAGAGGTGCGGCAGCACGTTCGCGTCGTCGCCGGAGAAGTACATGAGGTCGGTCTGGTTCAGCACGCGGCTGACCTCGCTGAAGTCGCCCTTGGCGTCCTTGATGGCGAGGATGTTCGGGTGCTTGGCGAGCCGCAGGATCGTCTCGTACTTGATCGGCACGCCCGTGCGGCCGGGGATGTCGTAGAGGATGACCGGCAGGTCGGTGGCATCCGCGACGAGCCGAAAGTGCGTGAGGATGCCGGCCTGGGTCGGCTTGTTGTAGTACGGCGTGACGATCATGATGCCGTCGGCGCCGGCCCGCTCGCTGTGCGTGTACAGCTCGATCGCGTGCGCGGTCTCGTTCGAGCCGCCGCCCGTGATGATCTTGGCCCGGCCGGCCGCGACGTCTTTCCCGACCTCGACGAGCCGGATCTTCTCCGGGTCGGTGAGCGTCGAGGTCTCCCCCGTGGTCCCGGTCACGACGATGCCGTCGGCCCCGGCGCTGATGACGTCGTCGATGTGCTTCTCGACGGCGGGCCAATCGACTTCGCCGTCCGCCGTCATGGGCGTGACGAGCGCGACGAGCACCTGGCCGAAGGGATTGACTGCACTCACGCCCTACAGGCTATCGGCTCGCGCCCCGCGGGGCCGCCCCGTGACGCCCGCTCCCCTCCGTCTGCGGTCCGAACAACCTCTCCGGCGGATATACGACCCGGCGCGCCGAAGTGGAGTGCCGATCGGCGGCGTGGCGGATCGTATATCCGCCGTTCGGAGCATCAGCGCGCGGTCGGGAACCTCGGTGCGATCAACCGATGCGGAGCCGTTCGGCCCACGCGTCGAGGTGGAGGCGACGGCCGAGCTTCGCAACGATCGCCTGCTCGACCAGGTCCCACTGATGCACGACGAGGTCGTAGTCGAAGCGGATCGTGTCGAACCCGTGAGCCGCCGCCACGGCATCGCGGACCCGGTCCTTGTGCCGGTCCCGACGTTCGTCGTGGCCCGCTCGCCCGTCGACCTCGATGATGAGTCGGTCCCCGATGACGAAATCCACACGGCCGACGCCCGGAATCTCGACCTGCGGACGCGCCACGATCCCGAGACGATGCAGCCGAACCCGAAGCAGCGACTCGAGGCCGCTCGCCGCGTCGGTGCGCGCGAAGTCGACGAGCCATCTCGCCGACTCGGTGATCCGCACACGGAGGTCCGCCCGGGCCGACTGCGTGAGCACACCGCGGTGCAGCGCCGACTCCACCGTCGCGAAGAACGCGTCGTCACCCAGGCAGGTGCGGATCTGCAGGAGGGCATCGACGAGGTCGACGCTGGTGCGCGCCGGACCGAGGTCGTTCCAGTGCTGCACGCAGGCACAGCCGGCATGGGGTCGCGCGTGACCGTGCGGCGGAAGCGAGACGTGCACGATGTGGTCCAGGGGAAGGACCCACAAGCCGTGCGCCCGTGCCACGGAGACGCAGCCCAGCACCCCGCCGTGGCGGAGGGCCGCCATCACCGGAGCGGGAAGCGACGGGCAGGCGAAGACCCCTGGTCGCACCCGGACGACCTCGCCCACGGCGACGGCGCGCCGGATCGTCCTGGCATCGGCACCACGCGCCCGGAGTTCCGCGCGTCGCGCGACCTGCCCGAGCTCCGCGCAGAGCTGCCCGACCACGCCATCCGCCATCGCGCCATCGTGCCTCGGCGCCGCCGGCCGCCCGGGCCGGTCGCCGACGAGGCTCCGACGCGGCCCCGGCCGCCGGTTGTGGAGGATGACTCGCGCGTCCCGATCGGCGGATATACGATCCGCCACGCCGTCGAGGCCGCCACGCGGCCGGCGTGGTGGATCGTATCTCCGCCGACTTGTGCGGAGCCGGGCGGAGCGGGGCGGGGCGGGGCGGGCCGACGGGGGGCCGGCTCAGCGCGCCAGGGTGAGGAAACGGTAGCGGATGCCGGTGCGGGAGGCGTGCCATCCGTCGGCCGGTTCCGCGGCGGCGACGCGCCAGCCGGTGCGGTCGGGCGCGTAGGTGTCGCCGGCGACGTCGAGGTCGAGTTCGGTGACGACGAGGCGGTCGGCGAGGCCGATCGTGTGCGCGAAGAGGTCGGCGCCGCCGATGACCCAGATCCGGTCGTCGGCGTCGGAGGCCGCGAGGGCGAGCGCCTCATCGACCGAGCCCGCGCGCACGGCGCCGTCGGCCTGCCAGCCGGCCTGCCGCGTCACCACGATGTTCGCCCGTCCCGGCAGGGGCCGGAACCGCGGCGGCAGCGAGTCCCACGTGCGGCGGCCCATCACGACGGGGGCGCCGTCGGTCGTGCGCTTGAAGTGCGCGAGGTCCTCGGGGACGTGCCACGGCATGCCGCCGCCGGCGCCGATCACGCCGCCGTGCGCCTCGGCCCAGATGAGTCCGATGCCGGGCACGGCGTCGACGTCCGGCTCCGCGCTCATACGGCGACGGCCGCGCGGATCGCCGGGTGGTGCTCGTAGCCGACGACCTCGAAGTCCTCGAAGCGGTAGCCGTCGATCGAGTCCGGGCGGCGCGCGATGCGCAGCGCCGGGTACGGGAACGGCTCGCGCGAGAGCTGTTCCACGACCTGCTCGACGTGGTTGTCGTAGACGTGGCAGTCGCCGCCGGTCCAGACGAAGTCGCCGACCTCGAGCCCGGCCTGCTGCGCCACGAGGTGGGTGAGCAGGGCGTAGGAGGCGATGTTGAAGGGCACGCCGAGGAACATGTCGGCGCTGCGCTGGTAGAGCTGGCACGAGAGTCGGCCGTCGGCGACGTGGAACTGGAAGAGCGCGTGGCAGGGCGCGAGCGCCATGTCGGGGATGTCGGCCGGGTTCCACGCCGAGACGACGAGGCGGCGGGAATCGGGGTTCGTGCGGATCTGCTCGATCACCTGCGCGATCTGGTCGACGTGCCCGCCCGACGGGATCGGCCAGCTGCGCCACTGCACGCCGTAGACGGGGCCGAGCTCGCCCGAGGCATCCGCCCACTCGTCCCAGATGGTGACGCCGCGCTCCTGGAGCCACCGCACGTTCGAGTCGCCGCGGAGGAACCACAGCAGCTCGTAGGCGATGGACTTGAAGTGCACGCGCTTCGTCGTGATGAGCGGGAAGCCCTGCGCGAGGTCGAACCGGACCTGGCGTCCGAAGACGCTGCGCGTCCCGGTGCCGGTCCGGTCGGACTTCGGCGTGCCGTGCTCGAGCACGTCGCGGAGGAGGTCTTCGTACGGGGTGGGGATCGCGCTGGCCACGGCGTCAAGGCTACGCCGCCCCGACGACGTCGCGGGCAGGCGCGCGCGACGGCATCCCGTCACCCGGCGTCACACGACGTGACGCCGCGTGCGCCCGGTCGTAGCCTGCCGGACATGGAGCTCGCGCCGGTCCTCGTCGTCGGCCTCGGCCTGCCCGCCGTCGCGCTCCTCCTCGGCCTCGCCTGGCGCGCCCGCGACGGCCGCGTCCGGCGGGTCGCGTCGGCCGCCGCCACGACGTCGACGGATGCCGCGGCCGTCCGCGACGCGGACGCGCTCGGGCTGCCCGCCGCCGCGTTCGGCGCGGACGCGACGCTCGTCCAGTTCTCGACCGAGTTCTGCAGCCGCTGCCCCGCCACCGCGCGGGCGCTCGGCGGCCTCGCCGACGAGTACGACGGCGTCCGCCACGTCGACGTCGACCTCACCCACCGTCGTGGGCTCGCGGACGCGTTCCGCGTGACCCAGACCCCGACCGTGCTCGTGCTCGGTGCGGACGGCCGCGCCGTCGCGCGCATCGCCGGGGCCCCGCGCCTCGACGAGGTGCGGGAGGTCATCGACTCGATCACCGGGAGGTCCCGTGTCCCCCACCACGCCTGACCCCGGCGCCGCGCCGACGGGCCCCGCTCCCGGGGGCGCCACCGCGCCGCCTGCCGGCATCGACCCCCGCGGACCGCGGTTCTCGGCGGCGATCACGTCGGTCATCCTGCTCGTGACGGTGCTCCTCGGCGTCGGCGGCCTCGCGACCGCGGCGCTCGTGCTGCTCGCAGCCCAGGCGATCCTGTTCGCGTGGGGTGCGTTCGCGGGCGTCGCACGGCATCCGTTCGGCGCCATCTACCGCGCGCTCGTGCGCCCGCGCCTCGCGCCGCCCGCCGAGCTCGAGGACCCGCGTCCGCCGACGTTCGCCCAGCTGGTCGGACTGGTCGTGAGCGGCACCGGCGTCGTGCTCGGACTGCTCGGCGTGGCCGCCGCGGTGCCCGTCGCGGCCGCGTTCGCGTTCGTCGCGGCGTTCCTCAACGCGGCGTTCGCGTACTGCCTCGGATGCCGCATCTACCTGCTGCTCGTCCGCGCCCGGGTCATCCGCCCGGCCTGATCAGCCGCCGGGACACGGCTGGGGATGCGACTGCCGCCCGCGGCATCCGGTCGATAGGCTGGGACCCCGGCTCGAGGAGGAGGACCCATTGGCACTGACGAGCGAATCGACCACGGTCTGGACGGGAAGCCTCTTCGAGGGCTCGGGCACCACGCGCCTCGACTCGTCGAAGGTCGCCGAGTTCCCCGTCAACTGGAAGGCGCGCGCCGAGGGCGAGGCCGGCACGACCAACCCGGAGGAACTGCTGGGCGCGGCGCACTCGGCGTGCTTCTCGATGGCGCTGTCGAACATCCTCACGAGCGCCGGGCACGAGCCCGAGAGCATCCAGACCACGGCGGCCGTGACGTTCCAGCCCGGTGAGGGCGTGACCGGCAGCCACCTGCTCGTGAGCGCCCGCGTGCCCGGCATCACCGAGGCCGAGTTCGAGGCCTTCGCCGAGGACGCGAAGGAGAACTGCCCGATCTCCAAGGCACTGACGGGCACGACGATCACGATCGAGGCGGAGCTCGCGTAGCGGTGCGGGTCCTCGTCGCCGGCGCCTCCGGCTTCATCGGCTCCGCCGTCCGGGATCGCCTGGCCGGCGACGGCCACGAGGTCCTGCGACTGGTCCGCCGCCGGGCGCAGAACGACGACGAGGTCTCGTGGTCGCCGGGGTCCGGCATCATCGACTTCACCGTCATGGACCGCGTCGACGCGGTGCTGAACCTGTCCGGCGCCTCGCTGCAGCGGTTGCCGTGGACGCGTCGCTACCGCGACGAGATCCTGGAGTCGCGCGTCCACGCGACGCGCACCCTGGCGGACGCCATGCGCAAGGCACGGACGCCGCCGAAGGCCTTCCTCAGCGCGTCGGCGGTCGGCATCTACGGCGATCGCCCGGGCGAACTGCTCACCGAGCACTCCTCGGCGGGTGACGGCTTCCTCGCCGACGTCGTCAGCCGCTGGGAGGCGGCCGCGCAGCTCGCGCCGCACGAGACCCGCACGGTGATGCTGCGCACCGGCATCGTGGTCGGCCGCGGCGGCGTCATGCAGCGGCTGCGGCTGCTGACCTCGCTCGGCGTCTCCGGACGCCTCGGCACGGGCGGGCAGCACTGGCCGTGGATCGCGCTCGACGACGAGGTCGGGGCGATCGCGCACCTGCTCGGGTCGCACGTGTCCGGACCGGTGAACCTGGTCGGGCCGACGCCCGCGACCGCCGACCGGATCATGGGGGCGCTCGCCGAGCGCATGCACCGTCCGTACGCGATCCCCGTGCCGGAGCGGCTCCTCGAGGCGGCCCTCGGGCGCGCGGCCGACGACCTGCTGCTCTCGAGCCAGAAGGTCCGGCCGCAGCGGCTCATCGACGACGGCTACCGGTTCCGGTACCCGACGGTCGAGGCCGCGCTCGACGCGACGCTCAACCCCGAGCCCGCTCCAGCTCGATAGCGCGCCGGACGGCTCGTCGGGCGCGGCGACGATCGCCGGCGGCGTCGTACGCGAGCCCGAGGCGGAGCCAGGCCCGCCAGGACTCGGGCTCGGCCTCGACGGCGGCCCGGAACTCGGGGAAGGCGGCGTCCGCGGCCGCGCGCTCCGGGCGCCCGCTCGCGCGCAGCGGGAGGCCGAGGTCGAGCGCGTCCTCCGATTCCAGCTGCCGCACGAGCCGCTGCGAGCGGATGCCGAACGCGAGCTCGCGCCAGATCGCCCACGCGGCGATGACGGGAAGCACGATGAGCGCGACGCCCATCGCGACGGCGACCGGTTCGCCCGTCGCGACGAACTGCACGGCGCGCCAGCCGACGAGCGCCAGGTAGATCGCGAGGATCACCGCCATGACGGCGGCGGCGAGCTTCGCGCCGCTCATCGCGCGTCGGGCAACTCGAGCCCGAGCAGGGCGTCGAGCCCGACGGTCACGCCCTCGGCGGAGGATGCGCGACGGAGCGCCAGCAGGATGCCCGATTCGTACGCGCTCGCGGCGATGGTCGTGTGGACCACCTGCAGCGTCTCCCCCGCGCCGCCGAGCACGACCCGCTGGTCGGCGAGGATGCCGTCCATGCGGAGGCTGTGGATCGGCACGCCCGACACGAGTTGGCCGCGAGCCCGCTGGTCGGCGTGCGGGGCGGAGACCGGACCCATCTCGCCGCGCGACGCGGCGATGAGCTCGGCGGTGCGCACCGCGGTGCCGGACGGCGAGTCGACCTTGCCGGCGTGGTGCGCCTCGACGATCTCGATCGAGTCGAAGTGGCGCGCGGCGAATGCGGCGAACGCCGAGCCGAGCACGCTGCCGACGGAGAAGTTCGGGACGAAGAGGATGCCGCGCGAGGAGTCGGATTCGCGCAGGCGCACCTCGACCTCGGCGATGCGCTCGCGCGACCAGCCGGACGTGCCGACGACGACCGCGGCACCCGCGGCGATGGCCGCGTCGACGATCGCCCCGCTCGCGGCCGGATGGGTCACGTCGAGGACGACGTCGGCGCCCGCGAGCTCGTCGAGGCTCGAGGACGAGTCGAGTCCGGCATGGAGCTCGAGGTCCTCCGCCTCGTCGATCAGTCGGGTCGCGAGGCGCCCCATCTTCCCCGTCGCGCCCGCGACCGCCACCGTGATCGTCACGACGTTCACCCTAGCAACCGGGCGCGGGCGGGATCCGCGCCCGGTCGTAGGCTGGGCGCATGCTCCGCTTCCGCGACGCCGCCGTGACCGATCCCGACGCACATCGGCTGCTCGGGGACTACTTCGCCGAGCGCGCGGCGGGCTTCCCGCCGGAGCAGGGCGCGTATCGGCCGACCTGGCCGGATGCCGCGCAGTTCACGCCGCCGGCGGGCGTCTTCCTCGTCGTGGAGGACGAGTCCGGGGCGGCGGTCGGGTGCGGGGGCGTGCGCCGGATCCCGGCCGCGGCCGACGGCACCGTGCGCTACGAGGTGAAGCACCTCTGGCTCGCACCGGCCGCCCGCGGACGCGGCGGCGGACGGGCCCTGCTGGGCGAACTCGAGCGGCGCGCCGTCGACTTCGGCGCCGGCGAGCTGGTGCTCGACACGAACGCGAGCCTCGAGGCCGCGGGCGGGCTGTACGCAGCGACCGGGTACGTCGGGATCGAGCCGTACAACGAGAACCCCAACGCGACGAACTGGTACGGCAAGCGCGTCGCACCCGCCGAGCCCGCCGCGGGCTGAGGGGGGCCGTCGGCCGCCGGGCCGCGCGGCGCTCAGAGCGCGTAGGGCTCGGGCAGTCCCGTCCGCAGCTCGGGCGGCAGGTGGGCGAGGTCGTTGTGGACGACGAGCGACCACGGTCGTCCCGGCGCGCGCTGGGTGAGCACCGTCAGGCCGCAGTTGGCCTGGTTGATGGTCGCCCACCGCCACTCGGGCGCCCCGAGCACCTCGCGGACGAACCAGCCGATCACGAAGTTGTGCGTGATGAGGAGGTCGTGCCGGTCCTCCCGGTGGGACCGGAGGAACTCCGCGTTCGCGTCGGCCATCTGCGCCCGACCGGCCTCGAAGTCGAGTTCGGTGAACGAGCCGAAGAACGGCGCGTACGCGGCGGGCGTCTCGTCGGCGGGACCGGACGGCACGCAGTCGAACAGGAGGGCGGAGGGCTCCGGTTTCAGCGCGGGCAGCTTCGCGGCGATGATCTCGGCGGTCTCGGCGGCGCGCTCGAGCGGCGAGTGGTAGGCCGCGTCGAACGGGATGCCGCCGAGACGCTCGGCGAGCAGCTCGGCCTGGCGGCGGCCGCGCGGCGACAGCGGGCCGTCGGGCAGGCCGTGTTCGGCGTCGAGCTGCTCGCCGTGACGGACGAGGTAGAGGTGGTGGGGCACGTCGGGTCCTGTGGTCGGACGTCGCTATGCGACGTCGGGTCGGGCTTCGGGCTGGTCGACGACGGACCGGAAGGCCCGGTCGCCGACCGGGCCGACCGCGACGAGCGAGAACGGCCGTCCGGCCAGTTCCGCGGCGAGCGCCCGGACGTCGTCGGCGGTGACGCGTCCGACGCGGCGCAGCGCCTCGTCGAGGTCGGCGAATTCCCCCAGTGCGAGCTCGGCGCGGCCGAGTCGCGACATCCGCGTGTCGGAGTCCTCGAGCGCGAGCGCCGAGGCGCCGCCGAGGTAGCCGATCGCGCGGCTGAGCTCGTCGTCGGTCACGCCGTGGTGGGCGAGCCGCTCGAGCTCGGTGCGCATGAGCGCGGCGACGGTCGCCGCGTTCTTCGGTGCGCAGCCGGCGTACATCCCGAACACGCCGGCGTCGGAGTAGCCGGGCGCGAACGAGTACACCGCGTACGCGAGCCCCCGCCGCTCGCGGATCTGCTGGAACAGCCGCGACGACATACCCGCACCGAACACGGTGTTGAGCACGCTCAGCGCGGCGCGACGCTCATCGGTGGCGACGAGGCCGGGAACCCCCATGACGAGGTGCGCCTGCTCGCCCGGACGCTCCACGACCGTCAGTGGCGCGCGTCCGTCGAGGAGCGACAGCTCCGTGGACCGGCGCTCGACCGGGTCGGCGGCCTCGTCGAGGTCCCAGCCCGCGGCGGCGAGCGCCGCGGTGAGCCCCGCGACGAGCTCGTCGTGGTCGACGGCGCCGGCGGCCGTCACGACGAGGTCGCGCGCCCGATAGCTCTGGCGGTAGTGCTCGCGCACGCCGTCGCGCGTCGCGGCGCGGATCGTGTCGGGGTCGCCGCCGATCGGGCGCGCGAGCGGGTGCGAGCCGAGCACGGCTTCGAAGAACCGCTCGTTCGCGACATCCGCCGGGTCGTCGCCGGCCATCGCGAGCTCCTCGAGGATGACGCCGCGCTCGCTCTCGAAGTCCTCGGGATCGAGCACCGAGGAGGTGAACATGTCGGCGAGCACCTCGACGGCCATGGGGAGGTCGCGATCCTGCACCTTCGCGTAGTAGCAGGTGTACTCCTTCGCGGTGACGGCGTTGTGCTCGCCGCCGACCGCGTCGAACGCGACCGCGATGTCGAGGGCGCTCCGGGTCTCGGTGCCCTTGAACAGGAGGTGCTCCAGGAAGTGCGTCGAGCCGAAGGTCGCGGGGTGGCCGCTCTCGGCGGGATGCTCGTCGCGCGAGCCGACGGCGACCCAGAATCCGATGGTCGCGCTGCGGCTGCCCGGCACCTGCTCGGTGAGCACTCGGATGCCGGAGGGGAGCACGGAACGGCGGACGAGCGTGTCACCGGCGGCGTGGAAGGTGAGTTCGGGCTCACCGAGCTGGAGGTCGACGGCGCCGTTCACCCGTCCAGCCTAAGCCACCCGGCCCGGGGTCGGTCCCGGCGCGCGGACGGGCGTCCTCAGGCGGACGCGCGATCGAGCTCGACCATCTCGGAACGGTGCAGTTCCAGCGACGCGGCCGCGAGCAGGGCGTCGACCTGGTCGGGACGGCTGACGCTCGCGACCGGGGCGACGACGGTCGGCCGGGCGAGCAGCCACGCGATCGCGACGGCTGCGGGGACCGTGCCGTGCGCGGCGGCGACCTCGTCGAGCGCCCGGAGCACGCGGAGCCCGCGACGTCCGAGGTGCCGTGCCTGGCGATCGCCCCGCGCGTCGCGGCGGACGTCGACCCGACGACGGACGGCGCCTCCGAGGAACCCGTCGGCGAGCGCGAAGGACGCCAGCACGGGCAGCGCCTGCGCGTGGGCGACGAGCTCGGTGGCGCCCTCGAAGCCGCGCCGCTCCATGAGGTTGTACCGCGTGGTGAGCGCCTGGAACCGCGGCAGTCCGTTCGCGGCCAGCACGCGCGCCTCGATGAGCCGCTCGGGCCCGAGGTCCGACGCCCCCACGGCGAGGACCTTGCCGGAGGCGACGAGCGCGTCGACGGCGCCGAGGCTCTCCTCGAGCGGGACCTCCGCGTCGTCGCCGTGGAAGCACAGGAGGTCGATCCGGTCGGTGCCCAGCCGGGCGAGCGCGTCGTCGACGGCGCGGACGATGGCCTCGGGGGCGAGCCCGGCGTGATCGGGTCGCCGGCCGATCCTGGCGATCAGCCGCACCCGGTCCCGGGTGCCGCGGCTGCGCATCCAGGCGCCGATGATCTCCTCGCTGCGGGCCGCCGCGTCGCCGTCGCCCGTGTCCAGGAGGCTGCCGCCGAGGGCGGCGAAGCGGTCGAGGACCTCGGCGCTGCCGTCGGCGCCGAGCATCCGTCCGAACGTGTTCGCGCCGAGCGCGAGCGGGTGGACCTCCATGCCGGTCTCGCCGATCCGTTCGCGCCGAGGCACCGTGATCGGCCCGGAGACCGCGTTGGTCGAGACCTCGGCGTCGCTCGCCTGCGGCGCTCCTGCGCCGAAGGCCGGCTCGGTCGTGTCGTGCGTCTCCGCCTCGGACGGCTCACTCGACTCGGTAGCTCGCCGCGGCTCCGACCCGGTGCCCTCCGGCGCGTCGATCACGGCCGCCGCGCCGTCCGCGCGTCGTGCCCCCCGCAGTGCGTGTCGTCGTGCCACGCGATCCTCCTCCCCAGGATTGGCTCCGAGGTTATGTCAGGAACGAACGGGTCGGTTGAACATGACGGGGAAGCGTTACCCAATCGTTGGTGAACACCAGGTGACACGGGACAGGCGGCCGATGGGCCTTGCGGAGTCATTGAACGCGCGTTTAGTATCCTGAACATGCGTTCAACGCGCCCCGAGGACGCCACGACCGCGGCCCGCATCCGCGACGCCGCCGTGGCCCGCTTCGGCGCGCACGGCTACGCCGACACCACGCTCCGCGAGATCGCCGCCGACGCCGGCGTCAGCGCCGCGCTCGTCGTGCACCACTTCGGTTCGAAGGAGGCACTGCGGCAGGCGTGCGACGACTGGCTCGTCCGCGAGCTCATGGGCGAGAAGGACCGCCTCGACCAGCCCGCGGTCGCGGCGACCATCAGGGAGTGGCTGGACGACCCCGGCCGGTTCCGCACGTCGATCGACTACCTCGCCGTCATGCTCGCCGACGACACCCCGGGCGGCGCGCGCCTGTTCGACCTGCTGCTCGACGAGACCCGGGCGATGCTGGAGCGCGGCGTCGCCGACGGCAGCATGCGCGACTCCAGCGATCCGGAACTCCGCGCCGTGCTCATCACGTCGTACGGACTCGCGCCGCTCCTCCTCCGCTCCCAGTTCGCGCGCGTGCTCGGCACGCCCATCGACTCGGCCGCCGCCGTGCGGCGGATGACGCTGCCCACGCTCGAGTTCTACACGCACGGCCTCTACGCCGACGCGCGCCTGCTCGACGCCGCGCGCGAGGCGCTCGACGCCGCCTCCGAGACCCATGCGCCCGAGCCCCGTCGCGCCGACCCGGCACCCCGGGTGCGATCCGACAAGGGGCCGGGCAACCCCGTCCAGGACCCGGACCCGCCGGTCGGGGATCCCGCGCGCGACTGACGCGCCGCGGCATCCCACCCATCGACCGACGAGAGGATCCACATGACCACCGACATCGGGGCCGCCGTCAGCGCGCGCGGCCTCACCAAGCGCTACGGTGCGACCACCGCCCTGCACGGGCTCGACCTCGACATCCCGCGCGGCAGCGTGTTCGGCATGATCGGGCCGAACGGGGCGGGCAAGACCACCACGATGCGGCTGCTGCTCGACATCATCCGGCCCACGGCGGGCGAGCTCTCGGTGCTCGGGCGCTCGCCGCGCGACGGCGGGGCGGCGCTGCGCCGGCGCATCGGCTACCTGCCCGGCGAGCTCCACCTCGGCACGCGCGTGAAGGGGCGCGAGTTCCTCGCGCACTACGCCGAGATCTCAGGGCCCGTGCGGAAGGGCGCGGTCGACGACCTCGCCGACCGGCTCGGCGTCGACCTCGGCCGGCCCGTGCGCAGCCTGTCCAAGGGCAACAAGCAGAAGATCGGGCTCATCCAGGCATTCATGCACGAGCCGGAACTGCTCGTGCTCGACGAGCCGACGAGCGGGCTCGACCCGCTCGTCCAGCAGGAGTTCCACGCGATGCTGCACGAGGCGAGGGCGGCCGGCCAGACCGTGTTCCTCAGCTCGCACGTGCTGAGCGAGGTCCAGCAGACCGCGCACGAGATCGCGATCCTCAAGCAGGGTCGCATCGTGGAGCGGTCGACGGTCGCCGCGCTCCGCGAGAACGCGGTCCGGCACGTCAAGGTCGTCGTGGCCGAAGCGGATGCCGCCGCGGCGCGCGCCGTCCTCGACGCGCTCCCCGGCGTGCAGGGCGTCGCCGCCACGACGAACGGCGCCGGGACGGCAGCGCTGTCGGCGACGCTCGACACGCACGTCGATGCGTTCGTGAAGGCGGTCGCGAGGCTCGACCTCGTGGACCTCACGATCGAGGAGCCCGACCTGGAGGAGATGGTGCTCGCCTACTACGGCACCGACGTCTCCGCGGGCGCCGACGCCGAACCCGCCGCGGACGAGCCGGAGGTCGTGCGATGAACCGCCCGCTCCCCCTCTTCCGGCGCTCGATCCTCGACGGCTGGCGCGGCCTGCTCGGCTGGTCGATCGGCCTCGCCGCCGCGCTCATGCTCTACCTGCCGCTGTACCCGTCCTTCGGCGGGGCGGGCGAGATGCAGGCGCTGCTCGACTCCCTCCCGCCCGAGCTGATCCGGGCGCTGGACTACGACCAGATCGCGACGGGCGCCGGCTACGCGCAGGCGACGTTCTACGGCCTGATCGGCTTCGCGCTCGGTACGATCGCAGCCGTCGGGTGGGGCACGGGCGCGATCGCGAACGACGAGGAGAACGGCCAGCTCGAGCTCGTGCTCGCGCACGGGGTCATCCGCGGCCAGCTGCTCGCGGAGCGGGCCGCCGCCGTATTCGTCAAGCTCCTCTGGCTGGTGGTGCTCAGCGCACTCGTCGTGCTGGGGCTGAACGAGCCGTCCGAGCTCGGGATCGAGGTCGGCCCGCTCGTCGCGATCAGCGTGGCGTACTTCGGGCTCATCGCCCTCGCCGCCGGCGCATCGATCGCGGTCGGCGCGATGACCGGGCGTCGATCGTGGGCGCTCGGCGCGGGTACGGGCGTCGCCGTGGCGGCGTACGCCCTGAACGCCGTCGGCAACCAGAGCGAGGACCTGCGGTGGCTGCACGACTGGTCGCCCTACAGCTGGGCCTACGGCGACCAGCCGTTGCTGGACGGCTGGAGCCCGGCGATCTGGCTGAACCTCGCCGTGATCGCCGTGCTGCTCGTGCTCGGCTGGCTCGTGTTCCGCCGCCGCGACCTCGCGGTCTGACCGGACCCGGGCGGAGCCGGTCGTCCTCATGAGACGACCGGCTCCGCCCGTGGCTATCGGCCGACCCTGCCCAGCACCCCCGCGATCGGGGCCAGCACGGTCGGACGCGCGGCGATCCACGCTCCCGCGATGACGACGAGCGACGCGACGAAGATCCAGAATCCCAGCCAGCCGTCGGCGTCCTGCGCCGCGTACATGTGGTTGAGGTTGCGCAGTGCCCCCGTCAGGAGGACGAGCGCGATGTGCACGACGATGAACCCGACGAAGTACAGCATGACCGGGAAGTGCACGGCACGGGCCCATTCCACCGGGTAGACCCGGTTCAGCCTCGTGGCGCCCTTCGGCCACAGGCCCGACATCCGCACCCCGGTGATCGCGGCGAGCGGCGCGGCGATGAAGATCGTCGCGAAGTACGCGAGCACCTGGAGGCTGTTGTAGTTGACCCAGCCGTCCTCGAGCGGCCAGTCGAGCGAGAGGTACTGCAGGGCGGCCGACACCGCGTTGGGGATGATCTCCCAGCTGATCGGCACGACGCGCATCCATTGGCCGGTCGCGAACAGGAGCACGACGAAGACGACGCCGTTCACGAGCCACAGCACGTCGAGCGACTGGTGGAACCACAGGGTGAGGCTGATCCTGCCCTGGCCGCCCCTCGACCAGCGCGGCGTCCAGTACGCGGGAGGGCGCCGCTCGGTGCGCACCTGCAGCCCGGAGCGGATGATCAGCACGATGAGGAAGACGTTGAAGAAGTGCTGCCAGCCGAGCCACGCCGGGAGCCCGACGGGCGCGCCCTCGGGCAGTGGGGTCTCGCCGGGGTAGGTCGCGAGGAAGTCCTGCATGGCCTCCAGCCCGAGGAACCACCTCGTGAGCTGGACGACGATGGTCGCGGCGCCGATGATCGCGAGGACGCCGACGACGGATGCCCCGACCCACTGCCGCAGGGTCAGCGGTCGGTACCGCGCGAGACCCGACTCCGAGGGGGGCCTCGACGACGGCGCCGAGACGGTGGCCGCGGGCTCGGCGGACTCGGTCGACGACGCGGGCGCCGTCGCCGAAGCGGGCCCTCCGGCGGCCGCCGCGGAGGGGGTCGGCACCGCCGGTGGAGCGCCGACCGACTCGACGGGCGCCGCGGAGGCCGCCACCGGCGCGGCGTCCGCGACCGGCGCAGGCCGTTCCGGGATCGCTGCGACCGACGTCGTCGGCCACGGGTCTCCCCCCGCGACCCGAGGCAGCCCACGGCGCAGCGCGATCGTCGCCGCCGAGGCGGGGACATCGGCTCGCGCTGACGGTGACGATGGAACGGCCGGCTCGGCGACGGGCTCGACGGTGGCGGGTGGCGTGGCTGCGAGCGGTGCCACCGGTGGCGGCGTCGGCGACGGTGCCGCGGCTGCGGCCTCCGTCGCAGCACCGGCGGCCGCGTCGGTCTCGGGCCAGGCCCGGCCGCCGCGAACACGTGGAAGCCCGCTTCGGAGCCGGCGACCACCGGCGACGGTCTCGGCGCCGGCGACCACCGGCGACGCTTCCGCGGGCGCCGCGGTCGGGACGTGGGTCGCCGTCGGCGGCGCCGGTGCGTCCCGTGGCGCGGCGATCGTCGCGGTCGAACCGGGCACGTCGACCTCGGCGACCCGGTCGCCGGGCGTGAGGCCGGCAGGCGGCCAGGGCTCGCCGCCGCGCCGGCGAGGCAGTCCCCTGCGCAGGCTCCCTGCAGCGGCCACGGGTCACCGGCTCCGCTCGGCGAGGGCGCTGATCAGCTGCGGGACCACGGTGAAGACGTCGCCGACGACGCCGAAGTCCGCGACATCGAAGATGGGCGCGTCGGGATCCTTGTTGACGGCGACGATGTTCTTGGCCGTCTGCATTCCGGCACGGTGCTGGATCGCGCCCGAGATGCCGAGCGCGATGTACAGCTGCGGCGAGACCGCGACACCCGTCTGGCCGACCTGGTGACTCGCGGGCACGTAGCCGGCGTCGACCGCCGCGCGCGACGCGCCCACGGCCGCGCCGAGCGCGTCGGCGAGCTCCTCGACGAGGGCGAACTGCTCGGCCGAGCCGAGGCCGCGACCGCCCGAGACGACCCGCTTGGCGCCCCGCAGCTCGGGGCGACTGGAGGTCTCGGCCACCGCCTCGACGGACTCGATCGCCGCCGACGCCGCGCCCGAGGCCGTCACCTCGAGCGCCTCGAGCGCGACGGGTCGTGCGTCGGCGCGCGCGTCGACGGCGCCCTGGCGGACGGTGACGACGAGGGGTCCGAACGTCGCCGCGGAGTCGGCGGTGTACGCGGCCCCGTACACGGAGTGGTGGGCGAGGACGCCTTCGTCGTCGCGCGAGACGCCGATCGCGTCGACGGCGATCGGTGCACCCGTGCGGGCGGCGAAGCGACCCGCGATGTCGCGCCCCTCGATCGAGTTCGAGACGAGCACGGCGTGCGGGGCCAGGAGCGCCGCGGCCGCGGCGAGTGCGTCGACCTGCGGGACCGTGAGCTCGGACTGCGTCGCGGTCGTCTCGACGGCGAGCACACGTTCGGCCCCGAGCGCGGCCGCCCGCTCGGCGACCGCCTGCGACGCGCCCGGCGCGGTGACGGCGAGGCCGACGGGAGTGCCGATCCCGGAGGCGGCCGCGAGGAGGCCGGCGGCACTGGACGCGAGCTCGCCGGCCGGCGTCGTCTCGAGCACGACGAGGATCGCGTCGGCGGGATGGTCGGTCATCATCGTCCTCTCAGACCAGTCGGTTCTCGATCAGGAACTCCGCGATCCGGGTGCCGCCGTCGCCCTCGTCCGTGATCTTGGTCCCCGCGGTGCGGGGCGGCTTCTCGGCGACGGCGGTCATGATCGACACGGGCACGGAGAGATCCTCGGGCTCGATGCCCAGGTCGGCGGCGCTGAGCGTCTCGAACGGCTTCTTCTTCGCGGCCATGATGCCCTTGAAGTTCGGGAAGCGGGCGTCCGGGAGCGCCTCGGTGATCGAGACGACCGCCGGAAGCGGCGCGCGCACGCGCATCGTGCCCCCGTCGACGCCGCGCGTCCCCGAGACCGCGTCGTCGGCGATCTCGACGGACGTGAGCGCCGTCGCGTTCGGCACCTCCAGCAGTTCCGCGAGCATCGCCGGCATCACGCCGCCGCTGCCGTCGGTCGAGAGGTTGCCGGTGATGACCAGGTCGAACCCGGTGCGTTGGATGGCGGCCGCCAGGGTGCGCGCGGTGAGCCCGAGGTCCGCCGCGGCCAGGCCCGGGTCGGCGATGTGCACGGCCGATCCGGCGCCCATCGCCAGTCCCTTCCGGATGGTCGTCGCGGCGCTCTCGGGGGCCATCGACATGACCACGACCTCGGTGTCGGCGTGCGCGTCGGCGTGGGCGAGCGCCACCTCGAGCGCCCGCTCGCCGATCTCGTCGAGCACCGCCTCGCTCGCGGCGCGGTCGGCGAGCCCCGTCTCGAGGTCGAGCTTGCGTTCCCCGTACGTGTCGGGGACCTCCTTCACGAGGACGATGATCTTCATCGGGCTCCTGTCCTTCCATCGATGCCGCCCCGGGAACGAGCCCGCCGCACGACCGCCTCGGCCTGGTGCAGGAGCGGTGCGTCGACCATCTGCCCCCGGAAGGCGAAGACGCCGTCGCGCTCGCGCACGGCCGCCTCGGCCAGCAGCGCCTGCGCCCATTCCAGCCGCTCGTCGCTCGGCGCGTACGCCGCCCGCACGACCTCCACCTGAGCCGGGTGCACGCACGCCGTGGCGGCGAATCCGAGTGCGGTCGCGTCCTCGGCCTCCGCGCGGAGGCCGTCCGCGTCGGCGAGGTCGAGGTGGACCGCATCGATCGCCGCCACGCCGTGCGCGCCGGCCGCGAGCAGCACCTGGGACCTGGCGTGTCGCGCGACGTCGCGGTAGCGCCCGTCGGCGTGGCGGCTCGAGTCGCCGCCGAGCGAGGCGACGAGGTCCTCCGCGCCCCACATGAGTGCGGAGACGATCGGGACGGACGCGATGTCGGGCGCGGCGAGCACGCCCCGTGCGGTCTCGCACAGCGCGATCACGTCGAAGTCCTCGAGCGTCACGAGGTCGGCCGTGCCCTCGCACTTGGCGAGCATGAGCGTGCGGTAGCCGGTGCGCCGCACCGCGGCGAGGTCGTCGGCGAGGTGCGGGGTGGACGCCGGGTTGACCCGCACGATGACCCGCGCGGGATCGATCGGGTTCGCCACGAGCGACTCGCGCGCCGCCGACTTCGCGGAGTCGGCCACGGCATCCTCGAGGTCGAGGATCACCGCGTCGGCACGCTCCGCCGCCTTGGCGTACCGGTCGGGCCGATCCGCCGGGCAGAACAGCAGCGCGGGACCGAACGGGAAGGGCGGGTGCGTCATCCGCTCACCTCGCCGTTCCCCGTCGAGCGGTGCTCGCCGGCGTCGCGGGTCCAGACGAGCATGGTGCGCGACGCCGTGGCGACCACGGCACCATCCTGGTTGCGCGCGGTGTGCGCGAGCACCACGATGCCCTCGCCGGGGCGCGACGACGACAACCGCTTCGACTCGACCACGCTCTCACCGTAGAGGGTGTCGCCCACGAACACCGGATTCGGGAACGCGACCGCGCCGAACCCGAGGTTCGCGACGAGCGTGCCCTGCGTGAGCTGCCCCACCGACTGGCCGACGAGCGTCGACAGCGTGAAGAGCGAGTTCACGAGGATGCGGCCGAACGGCTGGCCGGCCGACCACGCGGCGTCGAGGTGCAGCGGCTGCGGGTTCATGGTGAGCGTCGTGAACAGGACGTTGTCGGCCTCCGTCACGGTGCGACCGGGACGGTGCAGGTAGCGCACGCCCTCCTCGAACTCCTCGAACCAGAGCCCGCGCTGGACGACCTCGCGCATCTCGGCATCCGTCATGACGCTCCCTCCTCCCCGGCGGCCGGGCCGCCCTACGCCGCCAGCCCGAGCTCGCGCGCGATGACCATGAGCTGCACCTCGTTCGTGCCCTCGCCGATCTCGAGGATCTTCGAGTCACGGTAGTGCCGGGCCACGGTCGTCTCGTTCATGAAGCCCATGCCGCCGAAGATCTGGGTCGCGTCGCGGGCGTTCAGCATGGCCGCATCGCTGGCGACGAGCTTCGCGATGGCCGCCTCCTTCTTGAACGGCAGCCCTGCGTCGGCGCGCCGCGCCGCGTCGTGCCAGGCGAGGCGGGCGGTGTGCACGCGCGCCTGCATGCCGGCGATGGTGAAGGCGATGTACTGGTGGCTCGCGATCGGCACGCCGAAGACGTTGCGGGTCTTCGCGTAGGCCATGGCCTCGTCGAGGCAGCCCTGCGCCGCGCCCGTCGCCAGTGCGGCGATCGCGATGCGTCCCTCGTCGAGCGCCCGGAGGAAGTTCGCGAAGCCGCGTCCGCGTTCGCCGAGCAGGTTCCCGGCCGGCACCCGGACGTCGTCGAACGTCAGCGGGTGCGTGTCGGAGGCGCGCCATCCGGACTTGTCGTAGCCGGGCCCGACGGTGAACCCGGGCGTGCCGTTCGGGATGACGATCGTGGAGAGCTCCTTCGAGGTGGAGCCGTCGGGGCGCGTCCGCTCCCCCGTCACCGCCGTGACGGTGACGAAGCGCGTGATCGGCGTGCCCGAGTTGGTGATGAACTGCTTGGAGCCGTTGACGACCCACTCGTCGCCGTCGAGCACGGCCGTCGTCCGGGTGGCGCCCGCATCGGAGCCCGCCTCGGGCTCGGTGAGGCCGAAGCCGCCGAGCGCGCGCCCCGCGACGAGGTCGGGCAGGTACTCGGCCTTCTGCTCGTCGGTGCCGTGGCGGAAGATCGGCATGGTGCCGAGGCCGACGCCGGCCTCCAGCGTGATCGCGACCGACTGGTCGACGCGGGCGAGTCCCTCGATCGCGAGGCACAGCGCCATGTAGTCGCCGCCCTGGCCCCCGACCTCCTCGGGGAACGGCAGGCCGAAGAGCCCGAGCTCGCCCATCTGGGCGACGACGTCCATGGACAGCTCGTGGGTGCGGTCGGCCTCGTAGGCCTGCGGGGCGACGACGGTGTCGGCGAACTCGCAGACCATGTCGTACAGCTGCTGTTCCTCGTCGGTCAGGTCGTGCATGGTGCTCCTCATTCCTCGTGGGATGCGTTCGCGACGGCGGCATCGTGGGCGCCGTCCCGGGGTCGGTGGTCGGATGCCGCGGGGTCGGCGCCGTCGGGCGACGCAGCGGACTCGACGCTCGCCACGACCTGGTCGCGCGCGACCTGGTCCCCGACGGCGACGCGCAGGCGGGCGACGCCGGCGACGGCGGCGGTCACGCGGTGCTCCATCTTCATGGCCTCGATCGCGAGCACGGCCTGCCCGGCCGCGACATGGTCGCCGTCGGCGACGAGCAGGGTCGTGACGCTGCCCGGCATGGGCGCGCGGAGGTCCGGGTCGGCGTTCCCGCCGCGCTCGAGCATCGCGAGGCGTGCATCGAGCGCCGTGCGGCGATCGGTGGCGGGGAACGCCGCCGTGCGGCCGTCGAGGTGCACCCAGACGGTGCCGTCGGCGTCGGTCGCGACGTCGGCGTCGGCGAGCGCTCGGGCGACGCGGGCCCCCGAGCCGTCGGGCGCGGGCCGGGCGGCGATCCGCCACCCGCGGTCCCGCTGCCAGGCGTGCGCCGACGCTGCGCCGGCACGGGCGTCGCGCTCCCGCGCCGCCCGGGCGACGTCCGAGAGCGGGTCGCCGGCGCCATCCGCCGCCTCGTCGCCGTCGGCGGGGTCCGCGGCGCCCGCGGGGTCGTCGGCCGCCCCGGTCGACCCGGGCGCGGGGAGCCGGTCGATGAGCCCGGTGTCCAGGTGGCCCGCGCGCACGTCGGGGTGCGCGAGCAGGGACCGGAGGAAGGCGATGTTCGTCTCGACGCCGAGCAGCACGGTGTCGGCGAGCGCCGCATCGAGCCGCTCGAGCGCCTCGCCCCGGTCGGCGCCGTGCGCGATCACCTTGGCGATCATCGGGTCGTAGTCGGCGGTGACCTGCTGGCCCGCGCGGACGCCGGCGTCGACCCGGACGCCCTCCCCGGTCGCCGGTCGCCACGCGAGCACCTCTCCGGTCGCGGGCAGGAACCCGCGCTCGGGGCTCTCGGCGTAGACGCGCGCCTCGATCGCATGACCGGTCATCCGCACGTCGACCTGCGCGATCGCGAGCGGCTCGCCCGCGGCGATCCGCAGCTGCTGCTCGACGAGGTCGACGCCGGTGACGAGCTCCGTGACGGGGTGCTCGACCTGGAGCCGGGTGTTCATCTCGATGAAGAAGAACTCGTCGGGCGCGGCATCCGAGACGAGGAACTCGACCGTGCCGGCGCCGACGTAGTCGACGCTGCGGGCGGCGTCGCAGGCCGCGCGGCCGATCCGCTCGCGGGTCGCCGTGTCGAGCAGCGGCGAGGGTGCCTCCTCGACGACCTTCTGGTGGCGGCGCTGCAGCGAGCACTCGCGCTCGCCCAGGTGGATGACGCCGCCGTGGCGGTCGGCGAGCACCTGCACCTCGATGTGGCGGGGCCGCTCGACGAACCGCTCGATGAGCAGGGTGTCGTCGCCGAACGCGGCCCGCGCCACGCGCCGCGCCGCAGGCAGGGCCGAGGCGAGCTCGTCGGCGTCGCGCGCGACCTGCATGCCCTTGCCGCCGCCCCCGGCCGAGGGCTTCACGAGCAGCGGGAAGCCGACGTCGGGGGCTGCCGCGAGCAGGGACTCGTCGGTCGCGTCGGGGTCGCTCACGCCGGGGACGACGGGCACGCCCGACTCGGACACGTGGCGCTTCGCGCGGATCTTGTCGCCCATGACCTCCAGCGCGAGCGCGTCGGGGCCGACGAACACGAGGCCGGCCTCGGCGCACGCGCGCCCGAACGCGGCGTTCTCCGAGAGGAAGCCGTAGCCGGGGTGGATCGCCTGCGCGCCCGTCTCGAGTGCGGCGCGCACGATGCGCGCCGGGTCGAGGTAGCTCTCGGCCGCAGCGGCGGGTCCGATGCGGACGGCCTCGTCGGCGAGCGCCACGTGCGGTGCGTCGGCGTCCGCGTCGGAGTACACGGCGATCGCACGGATGCCGAGGCGCTTCAGCGTGCGGATGACGCGCACGGCGATCTCGCCGCGGTTGGCCACGAGGACTCGATCGAACATTCCCATCACATCCTGAAGAGGCCGAAGCGGGGCTCGGGCAGCGGCGTGCGGCTGGCGAGCTCGAGGGCGAGGCCGAGCACGGTGCGGGTGTCGCCCGGTGCGATGACGCCGTCGTCCCACAGCCGCGAGGTCGAGTGGTAGGGGCTGCCCTGGTTCTCGTACTGCTCGCGCACGGGGGCCTTGAAGGCCTCCTCGTCCTCCGCCGACCACTCCTGGCCGCGCACGGCCATCTGGTCGCGCTTGACCGTGGAGAGCACGGATGCCGCCTGCTCGCCGCCCATCACCGAGATGCGCGCGTTGGGCCACATCCAGAGGAACCGCGGCGAGTAGGCCCGACCGCACATCGAGTAGTTGCCGGCGCCGAAGGAGCCGCCGATGACGACCGTGAACTTCGGGACGCGGGTCGTGGCGACCGCCGTGACCATCTTGGCTCCGTGCTTGGCGATGCCGCCCGCCTCGGCATCGCGGCCGACCATGAAGCCCGAGATGTTCTGGAGGAACACCAGCGGGATGCCGCGCTGGTCGCACAGCTCGATGAAGTGCGCGCCCTTCATGGCGGACTCGCTGAACAGCACGCCGTTGTTCGCGACGATGCCGACGGGGTGGCCGTCGATCCACGCGAAGCCGGTGACGAGCGTGTCGCCGTACTCCTTCTTGAACTCGTGGAACTCACTGCCGTCGACGAGCCGCGCGATGACCTCGCGCACGTCGTACGGCTGCTGCACGTCGACCGGCACGGCCGCGGTGAGCGTCGCGGGGTCGACCGCGGGCTCGCGCGGCTCGCGCACGGCCCAGGCCCGATCGGGCCGCGGGGGCAGGGTCGTGAGGATGTCGCGCACGAGCTCGAGCGCGTGCTCGTCGTCCTCGGCGAGGTGGTCGGTGACGCCGGAGGTGCGGGCGTGGAGCTCGCCGCCGCCGAGCTCCTCGGGGGTCACGACCTCGCCGATCGCGGCCTTCACGAGCGGCGGGCCACCGAGGAAGATCGTGCCCTGGTCGCGCACGATCACGGTCTCGTCGCTCATCGCGGGGACGTACGCGCCGCCGGCGGTGCAGGAGCCCATGACCGCGGCGATCTGCGGGATGCGCCGTGCGGAGAGGTTCGCCTGGTTGTAGAAGATGCGCCCGAAGTGGTCCCGGTCGGGGAAGACCTCGTCCTGCTTGGGCAGGAACGCGCCGCCGGAGTCGACGAGGTACACGCACGGGAGCCGGTTCTCGAGGGCGACGTCCTGTGCGCGGAGGTGCTTCTTCACCGTCATCGGGTAGTACGTGCCGCCCTTGACCGTGGCGTCGTTGCACACCACCATGACGGGCCGTCCGTGGACGAGCCCGATGCCCGCGATCACGCCCGCTGCCGGCGTGTCGTCGTCGTAGAGGTCGTCGGCCGCCAGCGGCGCGAGCTCGAGGAACGGGCTGCCCTCGTCGAGGAGTCGCTCGACGCGGTCGCGCGGCAGCAGCTTGCCTCGGGCGACGTGGCGGTCGCGCGAGGCCTCGGGGCCGCCCAGGGCGGCGACGCGCAGCTTCTCGCGCAGTTCGTCGGCGAGGGCGGCATGGGCGTCGGCGTTGGCTCGCGCCGATTCGGACGACGCGTCGATCGCGCTCGTGAGGATGTGCATCCGCTCCCGTTCCGCCTCTCCGTCGTGGCGTCAGGCGAGCGCTTCGGTGAACGCTCGCTAACCGGGATTCATGTTAGCGACCATTCACCGAGTTGTGCAAGCGGGCCGCGCTCACGGACTCGGCGCTGGGCCGGAGACGCCGGGGCCCGCCGCGCCGAGCCCGCGGATCAGGTGCTCGAGGCCGTACGCCCAGGCCTCGTCCACCGAGCCGCCGAGGCGGAAGGCCCCGGCGAGCTCCATGGTCGTGAAGCCGTGCATCCACGCGGTGAGGGTGCGGGCGGCCTCGAGCGCCTCGGCCTCGCCGGCGAGCCGGCGCGCCACCTCCAGCAGGGCGAGGCTCGACCGCTCGAGCGCGCTGCCGCGCACGCGAGCGCCGTCGGGCAGCGGCCCGAAGAGCAGCCCGTAGCCGTGCGGGTGCTCGCGGGCGAAGCGGCGGGCGGATGCCGCGAGCGTGCGTGCCGCGTCGGCGGCATCGCCGGAGCGCGCCAGGGCCCGGTCCAGGTGCCCGCCGAGCTCCTCGGCGACGTCCTCCGCCACGACGCGGACGAGGTCGTCGCGGTCGCGGACGTGCTTGTAGAGCGACGGTGCGCGGACGCCGAGCGCCGTCGCGACCGACTGCATCGTGAGGCCGGGCAGTCCGTCGCGTTCGAGCACCTCGCGCCCGGTGGAGCGGAGCGCCTCGGGCGTGACCTTGGCGGGTGCGGGCATGCCGGCCTCCTCGACTCATGGCTATTGACAGTAGCCATCATAGCTACGTATCATAGCCTTCATGGAACTCACGCCCGGAATCCGGCGCGTCGGCAACGAGATCGTCGCGTCCTACCTCCTCATCGACGACCGCGGGGTGACCGTGGTCGACGCCGGCCTGGCCGGCCACCACGCCGACCTGCTCGCCGAGCTCGCCGAGGCGGGCCGGTCGATCGACGACGTGCGGGCCGTCGTCCTGACCCACGGCGACACCGACCACCTCGGGTTCGCCGAGCGCCTGCGCCGCGAGCATGGCATCCCCGTGTACGTCCACGCGGCCGACGCGGAGCGGGGCAAGGGCGGCGCGAAGCCGTCGACATCGCTCGGCCGCGGCATCCGCCCCTGGCCAGTCGTGCGATTCTTCGCCTACGCCGTGGGCAAGGGCGGCGCGAAGACCGAGTACCTCACCGACGCCCGCACGCTCGAGGGCGGCGAACGGCTCGACCTCCCCGGCTCGCCCGAGATCATCCCCATGCCGGGCCACTCCCCCGGCAGCATCGCCGTGCTCTCCCGCGACCTCGACGCCGTCTTCGTCGGCGACGCGCTCACCACCCGCCACGTGCTCACCGGCCGGCGCGGACCGCAGCCCGCGCCGTTCACCGACGACCCCGACGACGCGCTCGAGTCGCTCGACCGGATCGCCGACACGGGCGTCGCGTGGGTGCTGCCGGGCCACGGCACGCCGTGGAACCGCGGCGCCGCCGAGGCCGTCCGCCTGGTGCGCGAGGCGGCGGCCGCGACCGCGCGCTGAGGCCGCCGCGCCGCACGGCGGTTGCCCGCACGGGCGCGTTCGGTTAGTGTTCATTCACCGAATGCCCCGGGAGGTGCCCCCTGAGCGAGACGCTCACCGAGCGAGGCCGCGCCAAGGCCGACCGCCGCGCCGCGCTGCTCGACGCGGCGGCGCGGCTCTTCGCCGAGCACGGGTACGCAGGCGTCACGCTCGAGGAGCTCGGGCAGGCCGCCGGCGTCTCCGGCCCCGCCGTCTACCGGCACTTCCCCGGCAAGGCCGCCGTGCTCGCGGCGATCCTCGCCGACGCGAGCCGCGGCCTGCTCGAGGGCGGCCGGCGGACGGTCGAGGAGGCCGCCGACCCCGCAGCCGCGCTTCGCGCCCTCATCCGCTTCCACGTCGACTTCGCACTGGCGAACGCCGACGTCATCCGCGTGCAGGACCGGGACCTCGACAGCCTGGACGACGCCGACGCGCACGAGGTGCGTCGCCTGCAGCGCGCCTACGTCGAACTCTGGGTGGGCGTCCTCGCCCGCCTACGGCCCGACCGGGCCGAATCCGAGTTGCGAATCCGGGCCCACGCCGCCTTCGGACTGATCAACTCGACCCCCCACAGCGCCCGCATCCATGGGCGCCGACCCGCGGACAAGGTCGTCCGCAGCATCCTGGAGGACATGGCATGGTCGAGCCTCACGTCGTGACCCTGCGCGAGACCCGCGCGGGCGACCTCGATGAGCTGTTCCGCATCCGGCAGGACGAGGAGGCCGTCACGATGGCGGCCTTCACGCCCGAGGACATCGCCGATCGCGCGGCGTTCGACGCCCGATGGGAGCGGCTGCACGCGAACCCCGGGGCACGCCTCGCCACCATCCGCGCGGACGGCGTGGTCGTGGGCGACGCGGGGAGCTGGAGCGATCCCGACGACGGACGCATGATCACCTACTGGGTCGACCGCGCCCATTGGCGGCGCGGGATCGCGACCCGTGCGATGCGCCTGTTCCTCGACACGGAACCCCGACCCGTGCGCGCGCACGCCGCCGCCGACAACGCGGCCTCGATCGCCGTGCTCGGCAAGCTCGGCTTCGTCGAGGTCGGCCGCGACCGGGGGTACGCCAACGCGCGCGGCGCCGAGATCGACGAGGTCGTGCTCGAACTGCGCTGATCCCGGCGCGATCGACGGGGCGGCGCACCGCCCCGTCGATGCGTCAGCGGTTGCGGTACAGCTCAATCAGCGGCGCCGGGATGCGGCCGCGGTCGGAGACCTGGTGGCCGTTCGAGCGCAGCCACTCGCGGGCGTCCTTCGTGTCCCCCGCCGCGCTGCTGCGCCGTCGGCCGCCGCCGCCGCGGGACGCCGTCTTGCGCGCCGCGCCGATGTACGGCGCGAGCGCCGCCTCGAGCTTGTCGATGTTCTCGCCGGAGAGGTCGATCGAGTACTGGTCGCCGTCGAGGGCGAACGAGACGGTCCGGTCGGCATCGCTGCCGTCGAGGTCGTCGATCAACGTCTCGACCACGCGCTTCGCCATCTTGCACTTCCATTCCTGCGGTGGGTTCCGCGTCGTTCTCTGGGACGGGCTATTCCGAGCATAAGGACGATGCGAATGGAATTGCCTGCATTCCCGCCGAATGTGGAGAATTCGCCATTGGCTTGACAAATGATCGAATTCGACCATCCCGCGCGGGAACGCGGCCGGGGCGTCGTCGAGGTCGACGCCCCGCGTCATCCGACCGTGGTTCAGTGCGCCGCGGCGCCCTGCTCGCCCGCGATCTCGGCGATCCGGAGCGCGAGCGCGACGTCCCGTGAGGTCACCCCGCCGACGTCGTGCGATTGCAGGTCGAATTCGACGCGACCCCATCCGAGCGAGACGTCCGGATGGTGATTCATGCCATCCGCCTCGACCGCGACGGTATCGAGCAGGCGCACCGCGCTCGCGAAATCCGCGGTGCGGAATTCAGCGGTCAGCCGCTCGCCGTCGTGTCGGAATCCGGTGCCGTCGAGGTCGCTTGCGACGTCTTCTCGGGAGAGCAGCGTGCGTCGGTCCATCCGACCATGCTGCTCGCCCGGCGGCGCGGCCGCCACCCCGCATGCGAACGGGAGGAACTTCCCCGCCGGCTGCGGCGCGTCGCATCGCGACACGCCGCGCGGCGCGCCGAAGTTCCTCCCGTTCGGAGAGCGGGCACGCTCAGGACATCGTCAACGCCAGCCCCGGGTCGCGCAGGATGCGCCCCACGTCGGCAAGGAAGCGCGACCCCTGCGCTCCGTCGACCAGGCGGTGGTCGAACGAGAGCGAGAGCGTCATCACGTCGCGGAGCGCGATCTCGCCGTGGTGCTCCCACGGCGTGCGCCGCACGGCGCCCATGGCGAGGATCGCCGCCTCTCCCGGGTTGAGGATCGGCGTGCCGGCGTCGATCCCGAACACGCCGATGTTGGTGATCGAGATCGTGCCGCCCGAGAGGTCCGCAGGCGCGGTCCGTCCGGCGCGTGCGGTCTCCGCGAGCCGCGCGATCGCGTCGGCGAGCTCGATGAGCGTCATCCGATCGGCGCCCTTGACGTTCGGGACCACGAGCCCGCGCTCGGTCGCAGCCGCGATGCCGAGGTTCACGCCGCCGAATCGGACGATCTCCTGCGCGTCCTCGTCCCAGCGCGAGTTGACCTCGGGCGTGCGGGCGGCCGCGATGCAGAGCGCCTTGGCGACGACGGCCAGCGGGGTCACCTTGTGACCCGCGTACGCCCGGTCGGCGCGGATGCCCGCGAGCAGCTCCATCGTCGCGGTGACGTCGATCGTGAGGAACTCGGTCACGTGCGGCGCCGTGAAGGCGCTGCGGACCATCGCGGCCGCCGTGTGCTTGCGCACGCCCTTGATCGGGATGCGCGTCTCGGCGGGCGCGGCGCCGCTCGGTGCGGCCTGCCGGCTCGGCGCCGCCTCGGCGGACGCGGCGGGCACGGCGGATGCCGCGGCCTCGACGTCGGAGCGCGTGATGAGCCCGCGCTCGCCCGTGCCCTCGACCTGCTCGAGGTCGACGCCGAGGTCGCGCGCGAGCTTGCGCACCGGCGGGGTCGACCGGGGGCGTTCGCCGCGGCCGGTGCCGTCGCCGTTCCCGCGCGGGTGGGTCGCGGTGTCGGGCTCGATGCGGTCGTGCTCGGGCGGCGCCGGGACGAGGTCCTCGCGCAGGGCCGCTCCGCCCAGTCGCCGCGCACGACGCTTCGGGCCGCGCTCCGCGCCGGCGCCGTAGCCGACGAGCGTGGGCTCACGGGTCTCGGCGACCGACGTCTCGGCGGGCGCAGGGGCGGCGGCAGGTTCCGCGGCCGGTGCGGACGCGGTCGCCGCGGCATCCGTCGCCGACGCACTCGCTGCGGACGGCGCTCCGCCGCCGGTGTCGCACGAGAACAGCTTCTCGCCGACGTTGACGGTCTCGCCCTCGGCCGCGTGCAGCGCGGTGACGGTGCCCTCGAACGGCGACGGCAGCTCGACGACGGCCTTCGCCGTCTCGACGTCGGCGATGATCTGGTTCAGCTCGACGTGGTCGCCGACCTTCACGCGCCAGGCGACGATCTCGGACTCGGTGAGTCCCTCGCCGAGGTCGGGCAATGCGAAGTCGCGGATCGTGCTCACGCGTCCACCTCCGAGATGTCCGAGAGCGAGTTGGGCCGGCCCATCGCGCGGTCGACGCCGTCCAGGATGCGGTCGAGGTCGGGCAGGTGGTACTGCTCGAGCTTGGCGGGCGGGTAGGGGATGTCGTGTCCGGTCACGCGGACCGGGGCGACCTCGAGGTACTCGAAGCACCGCTCCGTGATCGACGCGGCGATCTCGGCGCCGACACCGCCCTGCTCGCCGGCCTCGTGGGCGACGACGAGCCGGCCGGTGCGACGGACGCTGGCCTCGATGGTGGCGTAGTCGACGGGGGCGAGCGAGCGCAGGTCGATGACCTCGATCGACACGCCCTCCTCCGCGGCGGCGGTGGCGGCGTCCTTCGCGACCTGCACGAGCGCTCCGTAGGTGACGAGCGTCACGTCGTCGCCCGTGGCGACCGTCGTCGCGACGCCCATGGGCCGTGCGTCGGCGAGGTTCGCGTCGAGGTCGACCTCGCCCTTGACGTGGTAGCGGCGCTTGGGCTCGAGGAAGATCACGGGGTCGTCGCTCGCGATCGCCTGCTGGATCATCACGTACGCGTCGGCGGGGTTCGAGCACGCCACGACGCGGAGGCCGGCGGTGTGCGTGAAGTACGCCTCGGGCGACTCGGAGTGGTGCTCGGCCGCGCCGATGCCGCCGCCGAAGGGGATCCGGACGACGATCGGCATCCGGACCGTGCCACGGGAGCGGTAGTGCAGCTTCGCGACCTGGGCCACGATCTGGTCGAAGGACGGGTACACGAAGCCGTCGAACTGGATCTCGACGACGGGTCGGAACCCGCGGTACGCCAGGCCCACCGCGGTGCCCACGATGCCGGCCTCGGAGAGCGGCGTGTCGACCACGCGGTGCTCGCCGAACTCGGCCTTCAGGCCGTCCGTGATGCGGAACACGCCGCCGAGCGTGCCGATGTCCTCGCCCATGAGCACGACCTTGTCGTCCTCCGCGAGGGCGCGGCGGAGCCCCTCGTTGATCGCCTTGCCGAAGGTGATGGTCGTCATCGCTCGCCCTCCTCGTCGAACATGGCCAGGTACCGGGCGTAGCGCTCGCGCTGCCGTTCGAGGTGGCTGTTCGGCTCGGCGTAGACGTGGTCGAACACGCTCATCGGCTCCGGGTCGGGGATCGCGGTGAGTCCCGCGCGGAGCTCGGCGGCGGCGCGGTCGGCCGCGGCCTTGGCGTCGGCGTCGACGGCGTCCATGTCGGCGCCGGATGCCGCGATCAGGGCGTGCAGGCGGGTGATCGGGTCGCGCTCGCGCCAGGCGGCGAGGTCGTCGTCGGTGCGGTAGCGCTTCGGGTCGTCGGCCGTGGTGTGCGGGCCCATCCGGTAGGTCACGGCCTCGATGAAGGCCGGGCCCTCGCCGCGGCGGGCGCGGTCGAGCGCCCAGCGGGTGACCGCGAGCACGGCGAGCACGTCGTTGCCGTCGACGCGGATGCCGGGCATGCCGAAGCCGTCGGCGCGGCGCGCGAGCGGCTGCTTGGACTGCAGCCCGACCGGCTCGGAGATCGCCCAGCCGTTGTTCTGGCAGAAGAAGACCACCGGCGCGTCGAAGCTCGACGCGAACACGAGCGCCTCGTTGACGTCGCCCTCGCTCGTGGCGCCGTCGCCGAAGTACGAGATCGACGCCGCGGTGGTCTCCTCCCACCTGGCGCCCATCGCCCAGCCGACGGCGTGCAGCGACTGCGCGCCGATGATGATCTGCGGGATCGCCATGCGCTTCTCGAAGGGGTCCCATCCGGATGCCGCGGAGCCGCGCCACACGCTGAGCAGTTCGTCGGGACGCACCCCGCGCAGCCACGCGACGGCGTGCTCGCGGTAGCTGGAGAAGACGAAGTCGTCGTCGTGCAGGGCACGCGCCGAGCCGATCTGGGCGGCCTCCTGGCCGGCGAGCGGCGGCCACAGGCCGAGTTCGCCCTGGCGCTGCAGCGCGGTGGCCTCGGCGTCGAGCCGGCGGACCACCACCATGTCGCGGTGCAGGTCGACGAGCGCGTCGAGGTCGACGTCGGCGATCCACGGGTCGAACTCGGGGTTCGCGTGGCGACCGCCGGTGGCGTCGAGGAGTCGGACGAGGTCGTCGGGGCGGGTGAGCAGCCCGGTCGCCTCTCGGTCGGAAGGGGTCATCGTCGAACCTCCGTGTCGGCAGGTCGCTTCGTGGGCAGCCTGCACCGGCGCCGATGCCGGATACTCGCAGGGTACGACGATATGGCATTCGGCTCAAGCAACGCGCCCGGCGTTGAGCATGTTGCTCGATACCACGGGTCGATCCGGTGCTATCGTGTGGCGGTATGACCGGCTACGACCCCGTGGATCGCGCCCTGCTCATCGCCCTCGCGACCGACCCGAGGGCGACCGTCGTCGCCCTCGCGGAACGGCTCGGCATGAGCCGCAACACGGTCCAGGCGCGGATGGCGCGACTCGAGGCCGCCGGCGCGTTCCTGTCGTTCGAGCGGAGCATCGACCCCACCCCGCTCGGGTACCCGCTCGAGGCGTTCGTGGCGGTCCACGCCCGGCAGAAGGTCCTCGCCGACGTCGTCGAGGCCCTCACCGGGATCCCCGAGGTGATCCAGGCGCACGGCCTCTCCGGGCAGGTCGACCTCCTCGTCCGCGTGGTCTGCCGCGACGCGCACGACCTCTTCCGCATCGACGAGTCGATCCTCGCCATCGAGGGTGTCGAGCGCACCGAGACCTCCCTCGCGATGGGCGAGCTCATCCCCTACCGCCTGGGACCGCTGCTCGAGCGGTGAACCGCCGGCGAAGGACCTGCTGCAAAGAACCTTCTGCAAAGAAACACTTGCAAAGACCTCTTTGCAGAGATACCTTTGCACCATGGACGCGCAGACGAACGACGAGCAGGCGAACGACCACGCGGAGGGGAACGACCTCGAGTCGTGGCCGAGCAGCACCCGGCACCCCGGCATCGATCACGTGCTGTCCACCGAGAGCCTGAAGAGCCTCGCGCATCCGCTCCGCGTGCGGATCTACGACGAACTGTCCACGTACGGCCCGCTGACCGCGAGCGGGCTGGCCGAGCGGCTCGGCGAGTCGAGCGGCGCGACCAGTTACCACCTGCGGCAGCTGGCCAGGGCCGGCCTCGTGCAGGAGGTCGAGGGCCGCGGGAAGGGTCGCGAACGCTGGTGGGAGCGACGGCCCGGCTCGATCGCCATCCCCGACGCCCGCAGCCTCCCGCAGGGCAGCGCGGAACGCCTCGCCGTCAAGCTCGTCGAGGACGAGTGGTACCGCTCGCGGGAGCAGAACCTCAGGGAGTTCCTGAGCTCCGGCGAGGAGGTGTTCGGCAGCGACTGGCTCGACATCGCGACCTCCGACACCATCAACCTCAAGCTGACGCCCGACCAGCTCCACGGCCTCGTGACCGACATCGACCTGGTCCTCAAGAAGTACATCGACGCGTACAAGCGCACGCCGTCCCCCGGATCGCGCCCCGTGCAGATCCACGTCAACGCCTTCCCGCTCGTTCGCGGCGAAGCCTCCGAGACCGACGGAACGGAACGATCATGAACACCCTCATCCTCTCCCCCGCATCCGGCCGGCTCTCCGAGCTCGCCGTGCGGGCCGGACTCGCCCTCGCCAGGTGGGGGCGGCGGCGCGCGGCGCGCGCCGGGGATCGCGACCGGATGCTGCGCACCCTCGCAGCACGGTCCGCCGCCCGCGAGGCGCTCGACGAGCGCGACCGCGTCATGGGCGCCGCGCTGCTCACGCTGAGCCGGCCCGGCGAGCCCTGACCCGGTCCTGGACACAATCACGCGCGCCGCTCGGTTTTGGTTCCGGGCGGCGCGCGTGTCAGGGTGTACTGCCCGAACCACCCCGCGAAGGAGCACCATGGCCCGCCGACGACCCCTGCAGCTCGACGGACGACTCGCCGTCGTCACCGGCGCCGGAAGCGGGATGGGGCGCGCCTCGGCCGAGCTCCTCGCGGAGCGCGGGTGCGCGCTGGCCCTCGTGGACCGCGACGCGGCCGCCATCGAGGCGCTGGCCGAGACGCTGCGGGACGCCGGTGCGACCGTCAGCACCCACGCCGCCGACCTGGCCGACCTCGACGCGATCGCGGCGCTGCCCGACGCCGTCGCGTCCGCGCACGGGGTGCCCGCCGGCATCCTGCTCAACTGCGCCGGCGTGTCGATGCTCGGCAGCTTCGCGCAGGCGACCCTCGACGAGTTCCGCTGGGTGGTCGACATCAACCTGTGGGGCACGGTCGCGACGACGAAGGCGTTCCTGCCGCAGCTGATCGAGTCGGGCGAGGCCCACGTCGCCAACGTCTCGAGCCTCTACGGGCTCGCCGCCCCGGCCGGTCGCGTGCCCTACGTCACCTCGAAGTTCGCCGTGCGGGGCTTCACCGACGCGCTCCGGCACGAGCTCGAGACGACCGGCGTCAGCGTCTCCGCGATCTACCCGGGCGGCGTGCAGACGGGCATCATCCACCACGCGCGCGTCGCCGCCGCCGTGACGCCCGGCGCGGCCGCGCGCGCCGCCGACGCCCAGGCGGCCCTGTACCGGACGACGCCCGCCCAGGCGGCGGAGCGCATCGTCGACGGCATCGTCCGCCGCCGTCCGCGCGTGTTCATCGGCCGCGACTCGCGCCTGAGCGACCTCGTCACCCGGGTCGCGCCGGTGGGCTACTGGAACGTCATGCGCGGCATCGTGGCCGCTGCGGCCGACACCCGGGGCTAGCGGCTCCGGCGGCCCGAGACGACGGATGCCCGCCCCGACGGATCGGGACGGGCATCCGGTGGCGATGCGGGCGACTGACTACGCGTCGGCACCCTCGGCGGGCGCCTCGGCGTGCTGGCCGGTCGCGGCGCGGCCGTTGGTGTCGGCCTCCTCCGCGATGACCGGCGCGAGCGACAGCTTGCCGCGGTCGTCGATCTTGGTGATCTCGACGAGCAGCTTCTGCCCGACGCCGAGCACGTCGTCGACGTTCTCGACGCGCTTGCCGCCGGCGAGCTTGCGCACCTCGGAGATGTGCAGCAGGCCGTCCTTGCCGGGCAGCAGCGAGATGAACGCGCCGAACGCGGCGATCTTCACGACCGTGCCGAGGAACTGCTCGCCGACCTCCGGGTTGGTGGGGTTGGCGATCGCGTTCACCGCGGCGCGGGCCGCCTCGGCCGTGGGGCCGTCGGTCGCGCCGATGTAGACGGTGCCGTCCTCCTCGATCGAGATCTCGGCGCCGGTGTCGTCCTGGATGCCGTTGATCGTCTTGCCCTTCGGGCCGATCAGCTCGCCGATCTTGTCGACCGGGATCTGCACGCTGATGACGCGCGGCGCCGTGGGCGCCATCTCGTCGGGGCCGTCGATGGCGGCGTTCAGCACCTGCAGGATCGTCGACCGGGCCTCCTTGGCCTGGGTCAGCGCGCCGCCGAGCACCGAGGCGGGGATCCCGTCGAGCTTGGTGTCGAGCTGGATCGCCGTGACGAACTCCGACGTGCCGGCGACCTTGAAGTCCATGTCGCCGAGCGCGTCCTCCGCACCGAGGATGTCGGTGAGGGCCGCGTAGCGGGTCTCGCCGTCCTTCGTGTCGGAGATGAGGCCCATCGCGATGCCCGCGACCGGCGCCTTCAGCGGCACGCCCGCGTTCAGGAGCGAGAGCGTCGACGCGCAGACCGAGCCCATGGAGGTCGAGCCGTTCGAGCCGAGCGCCTCCGAGACCTGGCGGATGGCGTACGGGAACTCCTCGCGGCTCGGCAGCACGGGCACGAGCGCCCGCTCGGCGAGCGCGCCGTGGCCGATCTCGCGACGCTTCGGCGAACCCACACGACCCGTCTCACCCGTCGAGTAGGGCGGGAAGTTGTAGTTGTGCATGTAGCGCTTCTTCGTCTCGGGCGAGAGCGAGTCGATCTGCTGCTCCATCTTGAGCATGTTCAGCGTGGTGACGCCCATGATCTGGGTCTCGCCGCGCTGGAAGATCGCCGAGCCGTGCACGCGCGGGATGACCTGCACCTCCGCGTCGAGCGGACGGATGTCGGCCAGGCCGCGGCCGTCGATGCGCACGCCCTCGTCGAGCACGCGCGAGCGGACGACGAGCTTGGTGACCGACTTGTAGGCGGCGGACACCTCGGCGTTGGCCGACTCGGGGAGCTCCCCGGCCTCGACCTTGGCGGCGACGGCCTCCTTGACGCGCGCCTTCAGCGCGTCGTCGGCGTCCTGCCGCTCGGTCTTGCCGGCGATCTGGTAGACGCCCTTGAGCTCGTCGTAGGCGAGGCCCGCGACGACGTCGTAGGTCGACTGCTGGTAGGGCGGGAACGTCGGGTAGTCCGCCGTCTCCTTCGCCGCGGTCGCGGCGACCTTCTGCTGCGCCTCGACGAGCTGCTTGATGAACGGCTTCGCGGCCTCGAGGCCCTGGGCGACGACCTCCTCGGTCGGCTTGACGGCGCCGCCCTGGATGAGGTTCCAGGCACCGTCGGTCGCCTCGGCCTCGACCATCATGATCGCGACGTCCTGGCTGCCGTCGGCCTCGGTCACGACGCGGCCGGCGACGACCATGTCGAACACGGCGTCCTCGAGCTGCGAGTGCTTCGGGAACGCGACCCACTGGCCGTCGATGAGGGCGACGCGGACGCCGCCGATCGGGCCGGAGAAGGGCAGGCCGGACAGCTGGGTCGACATCGACGCGGCGTTGATCGCGAGGACGTCGTACAGCTCGTCGGGCTCGATCGCGAGCACGGTCACGACGACCTGGACCTCGTTGCGCAGGCCCTCGACGAACGAGGGGCGCAGCGGGCGGTCGATCAGGCGGCAGGTGAGGATCGCCTCGGTCGAGGGACGGCCCTCACGGCGGAAGAACGAGCCGGGAATGCGGCCCGCGGCGTACATGCGCTCCTCGACGTCGATCGTGAGCGGGAAGAAGTCGAAGTGCTCCTTGGGCTGCTTCGACACCGACGTGGCCGAGAGCAGCATCGTCTCGTCGTCGATGTAGGCGACCGCCGAGCCCTGCGCCTGCTGCGCGAGGCGACCGGTCTCGAACCGGACGGTACGGGTGCCGAATCGACCGTTGTCGATGACGGTCTCGGCGAACGTGATCTCAGGACCTTCCAAGAGGTCTCTCTCCTTTGTTTCGGCTCGCGCGCCCGTGTGGCGCGCGAGGTGAACAAGGAGCAGGGAACAGGCAGATCTCAGCGCGTCGATGACCCGCCAGCGCTGGCCACCAGTAGAAGTCCACCAAGCTCTCGCTTGGTAAGCCACCACAGGGGACCAGCTTCCTGCCGGCCTGCTCCGGCGCGCCCGTCAGCGGGCGCGAGCTCATGTTGAATTGAGCGGATGCCGCGCGGGCATCCTTCCAGAGCCTATCAGCCCGGCGTGTCGCCACCTAGCAGGCGGATCCGACGGATGCCTCGACTCCCCGGTCAGGCCCGCATTCCGCGGTGCGCGGACTCGCCGGTGCGGCCGGGCAGGTGCACGAGCGCGTCGTGCTTGGCCTCCCGCCCGTCGCCGGCGGTGCGGCCGAGCATGCGCCGTCCGACCCACGGCACCGCATGGCGTCGCAGCCACTCCGCCGTCGCGAGGGGCGGCGCGTCGGGATCGTCCGCGTCGCCGTGCAGCGCGGCGTCGAGCCCGGCGAGCGCCGCGGCATCCGGCACCCCCAGCGCGTCGGCGGCCGCGTAGGCGAGCGCCCGGTGGCCGGACGAGTTCAGGTGCACGCGGTCCTCCGCCCACACGCCGCGCGCCGTGAGGCCGGCGTGCCGCGACGCGTCGAGCACCAGCGCGCCGGCCGCCTCCGCGCGCGGCAGGACCCGGTCGACGAACCGCTCGAACCGCATGCGGACGGCCCCGAGCCGCGCGTGCGCGGGCAGGAACGGCGTCACCACCAGCACGTCGGCGCCCCGATCGCGCGCGGCGTCGACTGCGTCGCCGAGTCGCGCGGCCAGGACCTCGGGTCGGGCGTCGACCCGCACGAGGTCGTTCCCGCCGACGAGCACGGTGACGAGGTCGGCACCGAGCGCCGCGGCGCGCGGCAGCTGCACGTCGACCACGTCGCGCACGCGTCGGCTCCGCACGGCGAGGTTCGCGTAGCCGATGCCGTCGCCGGACTGGGCGAGCAGCATGGCCAGGCGGTCGGCCCAGCCCCGGTACGCCCCCGCCGCCATGCGCGACGAGTCGCACAGGCCCTCCGTCACGGAGTCGCCCACCGCGACGTAGCGGCGCCATGCCGGGCGCGTCGCGGCGGTCGCGGCGGTCGCGGCGGGCGTCCGGGCGATCCGCTCCTCGCCGTCGGCGGCGCCCGCTCGGGGCGAGGTGCGACCCGGCGCGGCGGCGTGTGCCGAGGTCGTCCGGCCCTCCGGCGCGACGCCCGGACCGGACGGCTCGGCGCCCGACGGATGACGGGCACGCTCCGGCGCGAGCGGCGGGAGACCGCGCCGCAGGCGCACCGCGAGCTCGTAGTGGTCGAGGAGCTCGTCGCCCAGCCGGCCCCAGCTGCGCCCGGCGACGCCCTCGCGCGCGGCCCGGCCGAACGCGCGCCGCTTGGCGTCGTCGCCCGCGAGGTCGCGGACCCGGGCGGCGAGGTCGTCGAGGTCGCCCGGCCGGTAGAGCCATCCGTCGCGGCTCGAGTGGACCAGGTCGAGCGGGCCGCCGCGCCCGGTGGCGACCACCGGCACGCCGCTCGCGAGCGCCTCCTGGACGGTCTGGCAGAAGGTCTCGCTCTCGCCCGGGTGCACGAAGACGTCGAGGCTCGCCATCGCCTCGGCGAGCGCGTCGCCGCCGAGGAAGCCCGTGAACGCGGCATCCGGCAGCAGCCCTTCGAGCGCGGCGCGCTCGGGGCCGTCGCCGATGACCACGAGCCGGACGCCGGGGAGCCCGGCGAGCGCCCGCAGGTCCTCGACCTGCTTCTCGGGCGCGAGCCGGCCGACGTAGCCGACGAGCACCTCGTCGTCGCGGGCGAAGCGACGGCGCCATGCCTCCGAGCGTCGTCCGGGGCGGAACCGGTCGGTGTCGACCCCGCGCGCCCAGCGTCGGAGGCGCTCGACGCCGTAGCCCTCGAGCTGGGCGATGGCCGCCGTCGACGGCGCGAGCGTGAGCGTCGCCCGCCGGTGCAGTCGCGCGACGTGCCCGGCGAGCGCCGGTGCCGCGCCCGGGACGCGGTATCGCTCCGCGTACGCCGGGACGTCGGTCTGGTAGACGGCCACGCTCGGCACGCCGAGCCGCTCGGCCGCGATCACGCCCTGCCAGCCGAGCACGAACGGCGAGGCGAGGTGCACGACGTCCGGCGCGAAGTCGGCGAGCGTCGCCGCGAGCCGCCGCGCGCCCGCGAACGTCACGCGGACCTCGGGGTACCCGGGCATCGGCACCGACCGGAGGAAGGTCGCCCGGGCGCCGTGCAGCCCGTGGTCGACGGGTCCGGAGCGCGGGGCGATCACGAGCGCCTCGTGGCCCCGGTGCTCGAGGTGGCGCAGCACCTGCAGGAGCGAGTGCGTGACGCCGTTCATGTGCGGGAGGAACGACTCGGCGAGCAGTGCGACTCTCACGGGATCCAGCGTGCGGGCCGGCCGGACGCGACGCACGCCGCGACGCCGCTCGTCGACGAGGGTTCACCGCATCGACGGCGGCCGTTCGTCGACCGGACCGCAACGGGTCAACCCCTCGCGGCTGCGGGGCCGTCGGCGCAAGATGGGAGCCGGGCGCACCGCCCGGCGCGTCCGCCATCGTTCAAGGGGGAAACGCATGTCATCGGTCGCACGAGTCACCACCATCACCGCCTTCTCCGAGACGAGCTTCGAGGACGCCGTCAAGGTCGGGATCGCCCGCTCGATCGAGACCCTGCGCGGCGTGCGCGGGGCCTGGGTGAAGGAGCAGAAGGTCACGGTCGAGGGCGGCGGCATCGTCGAGTGGTCCGTCACGCTCGAGGTCACGTTCGTGCTGGACGACTGAGGTCGTCCGGGACGACGGAGGCGGGGAGCCGGCCGGCTCCCCGCCTCATCCTCTGCGGATCGCCGGGGGTCAGAAGCTCCAGCTCCCGCTGATGGCGAAGAAGGCGCCGCTCGTGAAGTCCGTCACGGAGGCATTCGACCACGTGCCGGAGATCAGGGTGGCGGTCTGCCCGTTCGGGCAGTCGAGCACGTCGGCCGGGGCGGGGACCATCAGCGTCAGCGTGCCGACGACGTTGCCGTTCTTGCCCGCGGTGAACACGCCGCTCTCGGAGACGTCCTGCGAGATCGTCGTCTTCTTGGGATCGGACGGGATGTTGCCGCCGCCGTTGACGCACGAGTACGTGGCGTCGAGGTGCGCGGTGGCCTGGATCGTCTCGACGGCGCCGGATGCGAGGCCGGCCTCCTTGAACTGGACGACGAGCGAGGTCCCGGACAGGGACGCCTTCGTCGCGTTCTTGATGAAGTGCGGGCTGCCGCCTGCGAGTGCGGGGCCGGCGCCGACGAAGACGAGGGCGGCGGTCGCGACGAGCGCGGCGAGGGTTCGACGGATGGACATGATGCGCTTCTTCCGGGTTTCAGGTATCGGGTCATCTCTGGTCGGATGCAGCCCTGAAACCACGCGCGTCCGTGACTCCCCCGAATCGAGTACGCGAGGCGTGCGTGGCACCGAGGCCACGCTCCACTTCCGGACGCTACTCCCGGGTCGAGCGCGCCGGTATCCCTAGAATGAGGGATCCTCAGTTTCCCGGTCGAACGATGACGGACGCCTGTCGTTCACCAAGCTCGGCTAGACCGGCGTGGTGGGCGAGGCATGGGTGGGGCAGGTCGTGGGATCGCCGTGGCTGTTCCCCGCGCTGTTCGCCCTCGTCGTCGGGGACGCGTTCCTCGTCGTGCTGCCGAGCGAGACCGCGGTCGTCGCCCTCGCCGCGCTCGCCGGCGCTTCCGGCGATCCGCCCGTCGCGGCCATCGCGGCGACCGCCGCGGCGGGGGCGCTGGCGGGCGACCTCGCCTGCTACGGCCTCGGGCGGTGGGCCGGCGTCGACCGCTGGGCGTGGCAGCGACGTCCCCGGGTCGCTGCGGCGATCGCGCGCGTGCGCCGGACCGTCGAGCGCCGCACGGCCGTGCTCGTCTTCACGGCGCGCTACGTCCCGTTCGCGCGCATCGCGGTCAACCTCTCGGCCGGCGCCGCTCGGATCCCGCTCGCGCGCTACGCGCCGCTCGCGGCCGCGGCGGGCGTGGGGTGGGCCCTGTACAACGTCGCGGTCGGCGGAGTCGTCGGCACCGCCCTCGCCGATCGCCCCCTCCTGGCGATCGGGGTCTCGATCGCGACCGCCGTCGCGCTGGGCCTCGCGGTCGACGCCGCCGTCCGCCTCATCGACGCCAGGCGCAGGTGAGCGGATGCCGCGGCGGGGGTTCCGCCGCGGCATCCGCTGCACCGGGTCGCGCGCTACTCCCCCGCGAGCCCCCCGAGGAGGTGGCCCATCGGGCGGTCGAGCGCGAACGGGTCGCCGACGAGTGCGCTGCGGTCGGTCCGCCCGACGAGGTCGGCGAACTCGGTCGCGCCGCGGAAGATGCGGTCCGGCAGCGACCGGACGCCGTCCCCGCCGCCGCCCCAGTCGCTCGTCGCGGCGAAGACGCCCGTGGTGACCGGGATGGCGTGGAGGTAGGTGAACAGGGGCCGGATCGCGTAGTCGATCGCGAGCGAGTGGCGCGGGGTGCCTCCGGTCGCGCCGATGAGCACCGGCAGGTCGGTCAGCGCCTGCGGGTCGATCACGTCGATGAACGACTTGAACAGGCCCGCGTAGCTGGTCGTGAAGATCGGCGTGACGACGATGAGGCCGTCGGCCGACGCGACCGCGTCGAGTGCGTCCTGGAGCTTCGGCGGAGCGAAGCCCATCAGCAGGTGGTTGGTGATGTCGTGGGCGAGGTCGCGCAGCTCGAACACCTGGGCCTCGACCTCGACGCCCCGCTCCTGCAGGAGCGACGCGCTGTCGGCGAGGAGCCGGTCGGCGAGCTGGCGGCTCGAGCTCGGGGTCGAGAGCCCCGACGAGATGACGACGAGCTTGCGGGTGGTCATCGCACGACCGCCTTCCGGGTCGCGGCCGGGCCGAAGGCCGAGCCGGTGGCTGCGGGCGCCGGAGCGTCCTGGTAGGGCGAGCCGAGGGTGAGGTTGTCACCGCGGTTCGCGTTCGGGGTGGCCTGGCGCGGCGCGTCATCGCCGTACGCCGCGCGCACGAGCGACGCGTGGGTGGGCGCGTCCGGCACGTCGGCCGGGCGGTCCTTCGCGAACTCGCAGCGGAGCACCGGCACGACCTCCTCGCCGAGCAGGTCGAGCTGCTCGAGCACGGTCTTCAGCGGCAGGCCGGCGTGGTCGATGAGCCACATCTGGCGCTGGTAGTCGCCGACGTAGTCGCGGAAGCCGAGGGTGCGGTCGATGACCTCCTGGGGGCTGCCGACGGTCAGCGGCGTCTGCTGGGTGAACTCCTCCATGCTCGGGCCGTGGCCGTAGACGGGGGCGTTGTCGAAGTACGGGCGGAACTCGTTGACGGCGTCCTGGGAGTTCTTCCGCATGAACACCTGCCCGCCGAGGCCGACGATCGCCTGCGCGGCGGTGCCGTGGCCGTGGTGCTCGTACCGCTGGCGGTACAGCGCGATCATGCGCTGCGTGTGGTACGCGGGCCAGAAGATGTGGTTGGCGAAGAAGCCGTCGCCGTAGAACGCGGCCTGCTCGGCGACCTCGGGCGTGCGGATCGAGCCGTGCCAGACGAACGGGGGCACGCCGTCCAGCGGGCGCGGCGTCGCCGTGAAGCCCTGCAGCGGGGTGCGGAACTTGCCCTCCCAGTCGACGACGTCCTCGCGCCACAGGCGGTGCAGGAGCTCGTAGCTCTCGATCGCGATGGGCAGGCCCTGGCGGATGTCCTTGCCGAACCACGGGTAGACCGGGCCGGTGTTGCCGCGGCCGAGCATGAGGTCGGCGCGACCGCCGGAGACGTGCTGGAGCATCGCGTAGTCCTCGGCGAGCTTCACCGGGTCGTTGGTGGTGATCAGCGTCGTGGCCGTCGACAGCTGGAGCGTCGAGGTCTGGCCGGCGATGTACGCGAGCGTCGTGGTGGGCGAGGACGACCAGAACGGCGGATTGTGGTGCTCGCCGAGCGCGAAGACGTCGAGACCGACCTCCTCCGCGTGCTTGGCGATGGTCAGCGTCGCCTGGATCCGCTCGGCCTCGCTCGGGGTGCGGCCGGTCGTGGGGTCCTGCGTGATGTCGCTGACGGTGAAGATTCCGAACTGCATGTCGCCCTCCTGGGCTCCTTCTCTCGTTCCATGCTTTTGCATGCAATTGACCAGAACGGAAGGACCCCCGGATCTATTCCCGCGCCGGACCCGGTGCTCAGCTCGCCAGCCCGAGGACCGATTCGGCGGCCTCCGCCAGCGCGACGCCGTAGCCCCGCCCGTGCCCCGCCGCGTGGACCGCGAGCGGATGCAGCTGGTGCAGTGGCACCCGGTCGCGCCATCCCTCGCGCAGTGGCGCCGCGCGGTCGTAGGCCGCCAGCACGTCGTCGAGGAAGGGGCAGCCGAAGAGCGCGAGCATCGCGAGGTCCGTCTCGCGGTGGCCGCCGTGGGCGGCCGGGTCGATCAGCACGGCCCCGCCGTCGGACCACAGCACGTTGCCCGTCCAGAGGTCGCCGTGCAGTCGGGCGGGCGGCTCGTCGTCGTCGAAGGCGCCGACCTCGACGACCTCGCACGCACGCTCCACGACCGACGCCTCGCCGGCCGTCAGGAACCCGGCCTCGACGGCGATCGGCAGGAACGGGCGAACGCGGTCGCGCGCGTAGAAGGCGCCCCACGACCGGTCGTCCGCCGCGGGCATCTCGCGCCGTCCGATGAACAGCGGGCCGTGCCATCCGTCGGGCCTCGCGCCGAAGGCGGCGGCGCCGGCCGCGTGCGTGCGGGCGAGCGCGGCGCCGAACCCGGACGCGGCGGCGCGGCTGGCACGCACCTCGTCGACGCGTTCGAGCTCGATCCAGTCCTCCCCGACGCCGGCGACGGCGGCCGTACGCACGCCGCCCGCCGCCGCGAGCCAGGCGAGGCCGGCGGCCTCGGCCGGGAAGAACCCGTCGGGCGCGCCGTCACGGCGCTTCACGATGGTCCGCATCGCCCCAGTCTGGCGCACGGACGCGGGGCCCGCCGCTGACGCGACGGGCCCCGCAGGTTCGGACGTGCCGACTCAGTCGGACGAGCCCGGGCCGTGGTCGTGGCCGTGGTCGGGCGAGAGCCCGCCGCCGCCGGGGTTGTTGACCGTGCCCTCGGGGCCGGCGGGTGCCGGCAGGTTCAGGCCGCCGGGGACGTTCGCGCCCGGGACGCCGTTCACCGACTCCGTCGAGTACGAGTAGGCCAGCACCGCGAGCGCGATCGCGTCGATGTTCACATCGAGCGCGGCCACGTTCACGTTGTCGATCGTGTCGCACGCCTGGTGGTAGCACTGGTCGTACGACTCTCCGGCGACGCCGCCCCAGATGGCCTCCTGCTCCGGGGTCTTCACGACCTCGGCGCCGGTGAACAGGCCGCCCGCGGGGATGTCGTTCTCGATGAACGCCTGGTAGTCGCTGCGACCGCTGAACTGCGCGTCGTCGTACGGCACGCCCGCCCACGTGAAGTAGCTCTCGAAGAGGTCCTCGATCTGCACGGAGCCCTCGGGGATCGGCACGCCGGCCGGGGCATCCCAACCGGACTCGTCACCGTCGTACACCATGAAGATGTGGTTCGGCGACGCGACCATGTCGAAGTTCAGGTACAGCGCGATGCGGTCCTTCTCCTCCTGGCTGAGACCCGCGACGTACGCCTCGGAGCCGAGCAGGCCGTCCTCCTCGGCGGCCCACCACGCGAGCCGGATGGTGTTCTGCGGCTGCAGCTTGGAGAGGTTCTGGGCGATCTCGAGCAGGGAGGCCGAACCGCTGCCGTTGTCGTTGATGCCCGGGCCTGCCTCGACGGAGTCGAGGTGGGCGCCCGCCATGACCACGTTGTCGTCGTTGACGCCCGTCTTCTCGGCGATGACGTTCTTCTGCGGACGCGACTCGGGCGCCGGCACGAACACGTGCGCGGTCGAACCGGCCTGCGACAGGGCGACGCCGTCGTCGTAGCTCGCCCCGACGACGGGGATGCCGTGCGTGATCGGCGTACCGTCGTTGAGGGTGCCGGCGTTGGCGACGATGAGGCCGGTCCGGTCGGCCGTGTTGCCCTGGTTGAAGATGACGACGGCCTCGGCGCCGGCGGTCTCGGCGTTGAGCGCCTTGTTGCCGAAGTTGCACGCACCGCGCTGGATGAGGGCGATGTCGTTCGGACCCGAGAAGTCGAGGCCGACGAAGTCCTCCGGCTCGCACCCGCTCGTGCTGGCGTTGCCGAGCCCGAGGTCGAGGTCGACGGGGATGACGTTGCCGGTGACGTCACCGGCTCCCGTTCCGGAGAACGCGCCCGTGCTGTAGTCCGCCTGGACGGGCGTGAGCTGGCTCAGCGAGGCCGGTCCGAAGAACGTGTAGTCGAACTCGTCGATCGACACGTCCCAGCCAGCGGCCTCGAGCGTGTCGACGACGTACTGGACGCTCTCCTCGTAGCCGGAGGTGCCGGCCGCGCGGGTGCCGTCGTTGGCGTCCGCGATGTCCTGCAGCGCCTGCAGGTGCTCCATCGCACCGTCGGCGTCGACGCACTGCAGCAGCTTGGCGACCGTGTTGCTGTTGCGGTTCTCGCAGGAGTTGCCGCCTGGGGCGGCGAATGCGGCGCCCGCCGGTGCGAGCGCGAGCGCGGCGACGGTGGTCGCCCCCGTCGCGAGCACCGCGGCGCGGCGTGAAAGCCTCGTCGTTCGGTTCATGGTCTCTCCTCCTCGGGGCGTCCTCGTCGACCCCCCAGTGCCCCGACGATAACCGGTGCTGAGGCACCCTCGACAGTCTTGACTTCCGGCGGTCCGCGCCGTATGCGTGGACGATCGTCCGTTTCAACGGGCCCGGATGCGGACGTTCGGCACGTCGCCGTGGGCGCGCGGCCGCGCTCAGGCCTCCAGCGCCGCCTCGAGGCCGCTGAGGTCGAGTTCGACGCCGTACGGACGGGCCGTGCCGGTGACCTGCGCGGGGACCCGGACGTAGCGACCCCGGCCGCGCTCGCGATCCAGCGCGTCGCGCCACCGTGCGTCCGCCGCATCGCCCAGGAAGCCGGCGTGCCGAGGCGTGGGGTCGCCGACGAGTTGGACTCCGATGCGGTACCGCGGTGAGAGCCATCGCCGAGCGCGGGGCACGAGCACCGCGTGCTGGTCGACGCCGCCGTGGAGTCGCGCGAGGTCGATCGCGGCCTGGTGGCGGTGGACGTCGATGACCGGGACGACGGTCCGCACGGCGGATGCGACCGCCGGGGCCTCGACGACCGCCAGCCCGTCGAGCGTCGACAGGTCGCCCATCGGGTCCGGGTTCCGCATCCGCCGCTCCCGGAGGAACAGGACGAGGATCCACGCCGCCGCCGCGACGATCGCGACGACGAGGAGCACGTACCACGGGCCGGATTCCGGGCGGATCACGCCGGTCAGCACGAGCAGGACGACGAGCACGAGGTACGGCAGGGGTTCCCACCGCGCGGGCGGGACGAAACGGGGCGCGGGCACCACGACAGGCTACCGGCGGCCGCGTCAGCGCAGCGCCGGCAGCCGCGCGCCGATCTCCTCGAGCACGGCCTCGCTGCCCGCGTAGAGTCCGTGCTCGCGCGGCCGGTGGGCGACCACGTCGCTGAACCCGAGTTCGCGGGCGCGCCCGACGGCGTCCTCGAACGCCGCGACGCTCGCCATCGAGTAGCGGGCCTCGGAGTCGAGGGAGAGCACGGTGTCGAAGCCGGCCGGATCGCGCTCCTCGGCGGCGCAGGCGTCCTCCATCCGAGTCATCAGCTCGCCGATGCGCGGCCACCACGCGGCATCCGCGTCGACGTCCCCGCCCGTCGTCACCCAGCCGGAGCCGTACCGGGCGGCGAGGCGCATCGCGCGCGGGCCGTCCGCGGCCATGAGGAAGGGCATGCGGGGCTCCTGCGCCGGGTCGCCGACCATGCGGGCGCGGACGGCGGAGAAGTGGTCGCCCCAGTAGGAGATGCCCTCGCCCGACCCGCGCTCGAAGCGCAGCAGCGCGTCGAGCGCCTCGGTGAACTCGCGGAACCGGTCGAACCGCTCGGCGCGCGAGATCTCCGGCTGCCCGAGCACGTGCGCGTCGAACCCGGTGCCGCCGGAGCCGAGACCGAGGATGAGGCGACCACCGGCGACCTGGTCGAGCGTGGCCACGTCCTTGGCGAACGGCACCGGATGGCGGAAGTTCGGGCTCGCGACGAACGTGCCGAGGCGGATCCGCTCGGTGACCGTCGCGGCCGCCGTGAGCGTCGGCACCGTGGCGTGCCAGCGCTCGCCCGCGAGGCCCCGCCACGACAGGTGGTCGTAGGTCCAGGCGTGGTCGAAGCCGAGCTCCTCGGCCTGGCGCCACCGGCGTCCGGCCCCGGGCCACTCGTACTGGGGCAGGATGACGAGGCCGAATCGCATGGGCCGAGCCTACGCCGGGCTGGTGATCGGCCCGGTCGGGGCGTCGAGGCGAGGCTCCTCCGGCGTCTCCGCGCGTCGCGGCGCGGCCGGGTCGTCCGGGCCATCGGTCGGCGGGTCGACGGGCGCGTCCGCGGGGACCGGCACCAGGTCGACGTCGAGCACGGGCGCGCCGCGCCGCGGCGTGCGCTCGAGCTTGACGAGCACGATGCCGCCGAGGATCAGGACGCCGCCCAGGATCTGCAGCGGACCGAGCGCCTCGCCGAGGAGGATCCAGCCCACGATGCCCGCGAAGACCACCTCCGAGAGCCCGAGGAACGACGACAGCCGCGACCCCAGCATGCGGATCGCCGCGACGCCGGCGGTGTACGCGAACGCCGTCGACACGGCGCCGACCGTGAGCAGCGGCACCCACCAGGGCGCGGTGCCGCCGAGGAAGTCGACGTCGACGAGCCGGACGTCCATGGGCATGAGGCCGAGCAGCCCGGCGATCGACAGGGCCAGCGCGCCCACGACGAAGCCGGCGGCGAGCAGGGCCACGGGCGGCAGCTCCTCCGTCGCACGCTCGCCGATCGCGTAGTACACGCAGACGCCGATCATCGCGACCGCGGCGAACGCGAGGCCCAGCGGGTCGAGGTCGCCGCCGCCGGGGCCGATGACGAGCCAGAGGCCGGCCAGCGCGACGACCGAGCCCGCGAGCACGATGAGCTGCGGCATCCGCCGGGTGCGGACCCACGCCAGCAGCACGAGGGCGATGGGCGCGAGGTACTCGATGAGCAGCGTCATCGAGACCGGGATGCGCTCGAGCGACGCGTAGAAGGCGAACTGGACGCCCGCGACCGCGACGACGCCGTACAGCAGCACGGTCCAGCGGGCCCGCCACAGCGGACGCAGGTCGAAGCGGAGCGCGATCAGGCCGGGCACCGCGAGGAGCGCGGCCGCGATCGAGATGCGGGCGAGGACCGCGGCTCCCGGCGACCATCCGCTCTCCAGCAGCGGCTTGACGAACACGCCGCCTGCGCCGAACGCGAGCCCCGCCGCGAGCCCGATCGCGATGCCGACGATCCCCCGTGATGCACGCACGGCCGCCTCCTCCACAACTCCGCACGCTGTTCAGCCTCGTCATGACCGAACGCCGTTATGCTCGTGACAGTAGCCGAGCAGATGTCAGGAGTCAAATGATTTTCACCGATGACACGGTCGCGGCCCTCGGGTTCATGGCCGCGGTCGCCGACACGGTGCCCGGCGCCTCCGAATCCGGGGAGGACGAGCTGGCCACGACCTCCGAGCTCGCCGCACTCCTCGACGAGTGGGGCTTCTCGGGTCGCCGCGACGGCGACGCGCGCGAGCTCGCCGAGGTTCGAGCCGTCCGCGAGCGCCTCCGCGGCATCTGGACGCTCGAGCGCGACCCGATGGTGGGCGAGGTGAACGCGATCCTCGAGGAGGCCCACGCGATCCCCCGGCTCGTGCGCCACGACGCGCTCGACTGGCACATCCACGCCGTCTCGCAGGAGTCGCCGCTCGCCGAGCGCATGCTCGTCGAGGCCGCGATGGCCCTCATCGACGTGATCCGAGCCGACGGCACCGACCGGCTCGCCCGGTGCGAGGCCGACGACTGCACGGGGGTGTTCGTCGACCTCTCGAAGAACGCCTCCAAGCGGTACTGCAGCACGCGCTGCGGCAACCGGATGGCGACCCGCGCGTACCGGGCCCGGACGGCCGACTGAGGGCGCCGGGTTCGGCGCGGGGCCGGCCCCGGTCCGGCCACGCGGGTCAGTGCACGATGGCCATCCCGTGCGGCGTGGTGTTCAGGCGCCGCCCGCCGTCGGCCGTGACCGTGACGATGTCCTCGATGCGCACGCCGAAGCGGCCCGGCAGGTAGACGCCCGGCTCGATCGAGAAGCACATGCCGGGCTCGAGGGCGGTCTCCTCCCCCTCGACCAGGTAGGGCGGTTCGTGCGTCGTGATCCCGATGCCGTGGCCGACGCGATGGATGAAGTACTCCCCGTAGCCGGCGTCGTCGATCACCGCACGCGCGACGCGGTCGATCTCCTGGCACGGCACGCCGCGGCGGACGGCGTCGAACCCCGCCTGCTGGGCGCGGACGACGAGCTCGTGCACCGCTCGCTCCTCGTCGGTCGGCTCGCCCACGTGGACCGTCCGGGTCGTGTCGGAGCCGTAGCCGTCCTTCAGGCCGCCGAAGTCGAGCACGACCATGTCGCCGTCCTCGATGACGCGATCGCCCTGCTCGTGGTGCGGGTTCGCGCCGTTCGGGCCCGAGCCCACGACCGTGAAGTCGACCTGCGAGTGGCCGTGCGCCACGAGCGATGCGGCGAGGTCGGCGGCGATGTCGGCCTCGGCGCGACCGGCGAAGCGGACGTCGAGGATGTCGCGGTACGCGGCGTCCGCGGCCGCACCCGCGGCGGCGAGGCGGACGAGCTCGTCGGCGCCCTCACTGCGCGGAGCATCGGCAGCGCCGTCGTCATCGACACGAACGAGGTGGTCGCCAGCCGGTCCTGCAGCCCGAGGAGGTGCATCGCCCACGCGGAGTCGGACATCGCGTAGCGACCCGGTTCGAGCAGCGTTGCCGCCGCGGCGTAGGGGTCGTCGCCGTCCATCCAGTCGACCATGCCGACCAGCGGCGCTGCGGTCGCGCGCTCGGCATCGGGCCGTTCGAGCCTCGGTACGACGAGCGCGGCGTCCCCGTCGGCGGGGACGACGAGCATGGTCAGGCGCTCGGTGGTGACCGGCACGTACCCGGTGAGGTAGTCGAGGTCGGGCCCGGGGGTGACGACGAGCCCGGCGAGGCCGGCATCGGCGGCGGAGCGGGCGACCCGACGGAGGCGCGCGGCGAAGTCGTCGACGGTGAAGGGCGTCGGCCGCTCCGACGCGTCGGACGGGTGCGGAGCCGGTTCGGTCATGTCGGTCCTCCTGGTCGTGCGGGCGCGGTGCGGCGCCGGCGGTCGCGCGGCCCGGGGACGACGAAGGCCCCCGTCGCGCCGTGGCGCGGCCGGGGGCCTTCGCAAGAAGTTCGCGGGGTCATCGAGAGCCGCGCAGGGATGCGCTCAGCGACGCAGCCCGAGACGCTCGATGAGCGAGCGGTAGCGGTTGATGTCGACGTCGGCGAGGTAGCCGAGCAGACGACGACGCTGACCGACGAGGAGCAGCAGGCCACGACGCGAGTGGTGGTCGTGCTTGTGCTCCTTCAGGTGCTCGGTGAGGTCCTTGATCCGCTTGGTGAGGATCGCGATCTGGACCTCCGGGGATCCAGTGTCACCGGGGTGGGTCGCGTACTCGTCGATGATCGCCTTCTTGATGTCTGCATCCAGTGCCATAGATGGGATCCCTTCTTCTCGTTGCGCGCTGCCCGGGGCCTGATGCCTGGGCTCTCTTGATGCGCGGCCGATTCACGGCAACCTCCAGAGTCTAGCAGAGCGGATGGCGCCCGGCCGCCGTGCGTGGCGACGGACGCGCCCCGACGGACGGCGGCACCGTCAGGGATCACCCCCGTCGGCGGGATACCTCCGCGCACGGCGCGGGAGTAGCGTGCTGCCCGGATCGGAACGCGCATGACGTCGGACGACGAACGGCGGACGGAGCTCCTGGCGCGGGTGCACTCCCGCGCCGGCCGGGACGATCCGCGCACCGAGCAGGTGGATCCGGAGACCGGCGAGGTCCGCTGGCTCACCGAGAGCGAGCGGGACCTGCTCGCGCTCGAGCCCGCACGGGCGCCGCTCGCCGGACGACGGGGCGCGAGGGCGGTCCGAGGCGTCGACGAGGCATCCGAGGGACCCGACCCGACGGGCGCAGCGGTCGCACCGCCGTCCCCGCGTCGCCGCGTCCTGGCGCGCAGCCGGGCCGCACTCGTGGTCGGCGTCGCGGCCGGGATGGCCGCGTGGGCCCTCGTCGCATGGACGGGCGGTCCGCCGACCGGGACGTCGTCCGATGCGGCGCCGGTCGAGATCGCGGTGGTGCCGCACGCGCCCATCGCCGCCGGGGAAGCATCCGGCGGCAGCCACGGAGCACGTGGGCCGGGCCCGATGGCGGTGTTCCACGACCCGGAGCGCAGCCGTGGGTCGCTGCCCGGCTGGCTGGAGCCGACGTTCCCGTCGTCGCGCGTCGCGCAGGTCGTCGGCCCGGACGGGCCGATCACCGGGATCGGCGTCTACGCCGTCACCTCGCCCGATCGCGTCGCGTGCCTGATCGTCCGGATCGAGGCGAAGCGGATGGTCTGGGACTGCATCGCCGTGCGGACGCTCGCCGTGGAGGGGTTGGTGATGCGGACGCCCATCCCCGCCGGCCTCGGCGCGGCCGGGGACCCGGACGACGACGGTGTCTCGGGCGACGCGGCGGTCGCCGACCTGCTCGTCGCGGAGTGGCACGCGGACGGGACGTTCCTCGTCAGGCACGTGCCCGGGTGACCGGCATCGCCGCGGCGGAGCCGACCTGCCGTCGACCGCGCCCCGGATTAGGCTGGGAACGGACGGTCCGGGCATGTCGATCGACGAGGAACGCACGGAGCTCCGCGAACGGGTCTACTCCCGGGCCGGGGCGGACGACCCGCGCTTCGAGCGCGTCGATCCGGTGACCGGCCGCACGCTCCTGCTCACCGACAGCGAGTGGCGGCTGCTCGAACTCGACCGCCGCGCCGCGGCGTCCGCGACGCCCGAGGCGTCCGCCGCCCATCGTGCCGCGGCGCCTGCGGGTACCCGCCCACCGCGTCCGCCGAGCGACACGCGTCGCCGTCGGCCGCTCGCCGCGCGGGCCGCGACGTTGGTCGCCGTCGGCCTCGCCGCGATCGTCGCGGGGGGCGCCGCGGGTCCCGGGGATCCGCAGCCGACCGCCCCCGCCCACGGGCCGGCGGTCACGGCGACCGTCGTCCCGGTGGCGCCGCCTGCGGCCGGGGCGATCGCCGGACCGGCGGACCTCGCGCGCCGGCCCGGCCCGATGGGAGCCTTCCTCGACCCGGCGCTCCGCGCCGACCCCCTCCCCGCCTGGCTCGAGCTGGCATTCCCGGGCGCGCGAGCGGCGCGGGTCCTCGGACCCGACGGGCCGATCGACGCCGTCGCCGTGTACGCCGTCGCGACCACCGGTCACTCGGGCTGCCTCGTCGCGCGGATCGGCGCCCGGGGCATGGCGGTGAACTGCACCGGACTGTGGGCGCTCGCCGCCGAGGGCCTCTCGCTGCGCACGCGCATCCCCGCCGAACTCGCGACCGGGCACCGCGGCGGCGACGGCATCCTCACCGTCGATTCGGCCGTCGACGTGCTCGCCGCCGAGTGGCAGCCCGACGGCACCTTCCGCATCGCCCGCCGGCCCGAGTGAGCCGGTCGCCCCGGTCGCGACCGCCCGGGAGCCGGCGGAATACCCGGGCGCCGCGCGCGGTTCCGGCATGCGTGGACCCACTTCCCGTCGACGTCGCCGTGATCGGCGCGGGGCAGGCCGGGCTCTCGGCCGCCCATCACCTGCGTCGGCGCGGCTTCGCGCCGGTCGGCCTCGACCCCGAGGCGGCCGGCACGTTCGTCGTGCTCGACGCGAACGCCGCGCCGGGCGGCGCATGGCAGCACCGGTGGGCGTCCTTGCGCATGGGCACCGTCAACGGCATCCACGAACTGCCCGGGTACCCCGTGCCGCCGGCGGAGCCGACCGCGCCGAGTCGCGAGGCGCTGCCGCCGTACTTCGCCGAGTACGAGCGCCGGTTCGAACTCGACGTGCAGCGCCCCGTGCGCGTGCGCGCCGTGCGCCGCGCCGACGACGATCCGCACGGCCGGCTCCTCGTCGAGACCGACCGCGGCACGTGGGCGGCGCGCCACGTCATCAACGCCACGGGCACGTGGACGCGGCCGTTCCGGCCCTACTACCCGGGCGTCGACCGCTTCCGCGGCCGCCAGCTGCACGTCGCCGACTACGTCTCGGCCGACGAGTTCGCCGGGCAGCGCGTGATCATCGTGGGCGCGGGCGTCTCGGCCGTGCAGCTGCTCGACGAGATCTCGCACGTCGCCGACGCGACGTGGGTGACCCGGCGCGAGCCGCAGTGGATCGACGAGGACTTCGACCTGCCCGCGCGCAGCGCGGCGATCGCCGGCGTCGAGGCGCGGGTCCGCGAGGGCCTCCCGCCCGGGAGCGTGATCGCGGTGACCGGCATGCACTGGACGCCCTGGGCTCGCGCGGCGCAGGCGCGCGGCGTGCTCGTGCGGCATCCGATGTTCACGTCGATCGAGGAGGGCGGCGTGCGCATGCCCGACGGGACATTCCGTCCGGCCGACGTCATCCTGTGGGCGACGGGGTTCCGGCCCGCCCTCGACCACCTCGCGCCGCTCGGCCTGCGCACCCGCGCCGGCGGCTTCCGCGTCGCCGACTCCCGCTCGCTCGACGAACCCCGGCTGTTCCTCATCGGCTACGGGCCGAGCCAGTCGACCGTCGGGGCGAACCGCGCCGGGCGCGCGGCCGTGCAGCAGATCGTGCTGGAGCGCCGCGCGGCCGTCGCGGCGTAGCGGCGGGCCCCACCGGGAGCGCGCCGTCGGCGCGTTGCCGATCGGCCATGGCGGGGGCACACTGGCCGCATGGCCATCGCGATCAAGCGCGTCTACGACGCCCCGGCGGCATCCGACGGCTACCGGGTCCTCGTCGACCGGCTCTGGCCGCGCGGCATCTCGAAGGAGCGCGCCGAGCTCGACGAGTGGGCGAAGGATGCCGCGCCCTCCCCCTCGCTCCGGACCGAATGGCACCACGCCGACGCCGACCGCTTCGACGAGTTCGCCGCGCGCTACCGCGGCGAGCTCGACGAGAACCCGGCCGCCCATGCGCTGCTCGAGGCGGCGGGCCGGCACGAGCGCGTCACCCTGCTGTTCGGCGCGAAGGACGAGCAGCGCAACCACGCCGCGGTGCTCCGCGACTGGCTCGGCGAGCGCGGCGCGCGCTGAGTGCAGCGCTACGGCGCGATCACCAGCTTCCCGCGCACCGCCCCCGCCCCGATGCGGGCCAGCGCCTCCGGCACGCGCTCGAGCGGCAGCGCCTCCTCGATGACGGGGGCGAGCACGCCGGATGCCACGAGCCCGCCGAGCTCGTCGAGGCCGCCGTTGGGCCTCGCCGCGAGCAGCCGGAACGTGCGCCCCTCGGCATCCGGGCGTCCCGCCGTCACGGCGACCCGCCCGATCGTCCGAAGGCTCCCGCCGACCATCACGAAGCGGCCGCCCGGGCGCAGCGCGCGGCGGTAGTCGGCGAGCGGCCGCGCCGCGACGAGCTCCACGATCACGTCGAACCGGCGGGCCGGATCCCGGGCCGCGGCGGCGTACAGCTCGTCCGCGGCATCCGCCTCGACGGTCGCGGTCACCCCCAGGCCGCGCAGCAGGTCGAGCTTCGCCGCCCGGTCGACGGCGACCACCTCCCCCGCGCCGAGATGGCGTGCGAGCTGCACCGCGATCGTGCCGGCCCCGCCGGCGGCGCCGACGACGAGCACGCGCTCGCCCCCGCGCAGCGCCGCCACGTCGACGAGCGCCTGCCACGCCAGGCCGCCCGCCTGCGGGATCGCCGCCGCCGCGACCGGATCGATGCCGTCCGGCCGACGGCGGAGCGCCGCGGCATCCGTCGCGACGAACTCGGCGAACCCGCCCCAGCCCGCCGCGGAGAGATCGCCCCACACGGCGTCGCCGACCGCGAAGCGCGAGACGCCGGTGCCGACGGCGACGACGTCGCCCGAGACGTCCGCCCCGAGCACGCGGTGCATGGGCCCGAGGGGGCCGCCGAAGCGCGACAGCGCCGACCCGCGCAGCAGGTCCCAGTCCCACGAGTTGACCGACGATGCCGCGACCCGCACGAGCACCCGGCCCGGTCCGGCGTTCGGCCCCGGCGCCTCGACGACGCGCAACCGCTCGGGGCCGCCGTAGCGGTCGTACCGCACCACGCGCATGGCGCGAGGATATCCCGCCGCGACGACCTCCGGCCCGTGACGACGTGAGGCGACCGACGCCCGGGAGCGTGGGACGATGGAATCGAGTGACCCGGAGGAGCACGTTCCCGATGGCCGACCTCCCACGACGACGGACCGAGGACCGCGCGGGCTACCCGCCGCGTCGGGTCACGGCCGGCGTGCTCGCGTTCGGCGCGGTCGCACTCGGGGTCGCCGGAGTCGCCGCGATCGGCGAGACCGTGTCCGACGCCGTCCGCTCGACCTCGCCGGTCCTGACGACGGTCGTCGGCGAACGCACGGAGGAGGCGCTCGTCGCCGACCGGCGCGGCAGCCGACTCGTGCCGTACCGGGTGGTCGACGTCGAGCTGCCCGACGGCTCGACCGCCGAGCTGCGGAGCGACGACCTCGAGGTGGGATCGGAGGCGACGGTGTACCGCAGCGATTCGGGCGCGGTGTTCGAGACACCGCCCGAGGCGCCCGGTCCACTGGAGTGGGCGGTGGGCGCGTCCGCCCTCGCCGGGTCCGCGGCGCTCGCCGTCGGCGCGGTGCGCGCCGTGCGGCCGAGACGCCCGGGCTGACCTCAGGCGGGCACGAACGGGAAGATCGCCGGCCACCCGTTGTGCGCGTACACGATGACGCAGAACACCACCGCGTCGAAGATGAGGTGCACGATCAGCACGTAGGTGAGCGACTTCGTGAGCTTGAACGTGTAGCCCTGCACGAGCGCGAACGGGATCGTGAGCAGCGGCCCCCACGACTGGTAGCCGAGCTCCCACAGGAACGAGACGAACACGACCGCCTGCAGCAGGTTCGCCTGCCAGGTCGGGAAGTGCCGGCGCAGCAGCGCGAAGACCGTGCAGATGAAGAACAGCTCGTCCCACGTGCCGACCGCGTTCACGCCGACGAAGAGGCGTGCGATCTCGGCGGGCTCGGTCACCGTCGGCCAGTTCTCGTAGACGCCCGACGTGATGAAGTAGAACGGCAGGATGAGCCATCCGGCCGTCGTCACGACGACGAGGTACACCCATTGCGTGCGCGTCCAGCGGCGGCCCGTGCGCCACGGGAAGCGGATGACGCGTTCGCGGTGCAGGAACCGCGAGATGACGTACGGCACGGCGACCGCCGAGCCCAGGACGATCGCGAACCGCACCATCGCCTCGTTCGAGAGGTCGGCCTTCAGCGACATCGTCGAGATGATCACCTGGCCGATCGCGATCAGGGCGAGGTCGGCGAGCAATCGCTCGGTGCGGCCCGAGCGGTCGACGAGCCAGGCGACGAGCAGGCCGACGACCAGCATCGCGTAACCGGGCAGGCGCTCCTGGAACCCGAAGAGCAGCACGGCGGCCGAGCAGACGAGCACGGCCGGCACGAGCGCGATCGGGTGCGTGCGCAGCTCGGGCGGGGCGGCGACGGCAGGGGTCACGCGTCCAGCTTCGCATGCGCGCCGCTCGCGCGCCCGCGGCAGGGGCGGGCGATCCGGGCTCGGGGCGTCCGCGGCGGGGCGCACCGACCTGTCGGCGGAGCGTGCCAGCATCGACGCATGACCCGGATGCCAGAGGCTCGCGCTCCCCGCGCGGACCGACCCCGCGCGGGCATCGTGCCCCCGTACCTGCTGCTGCGGATCGCCGCGGCGGAGGAGCACTACGACGTCGCGGCCGAGGCCGCGCGCCGGTCGCTCGTGCGCGACGAGCCCATGCGCGAGCTGCGCGCCGAGGGCATCGGCACGACGCTCGCGCCGCACGAGCACCCGGGCCTCGTCGCCGACCGCGGCGGTCGCACGGTCGAGGCGCCCGCGCCGGGCGTCGCGATCCGGGAGCCCGCACCGGACCGCCGGATCTCCGACGCGGAGGGCGTCGAGTCGCTGCCGGGTCGCCTCGTGCGAGCGGAGGGCGCGCCGGCCACGGGCGACGCGTCGACCGACGAGGCGTACGACGGCCTCGGCGAGGTGTTCGCGCTGTTCGCGCGGGCCTACGGCCGAGACGCCATCGACGGCCGCGGCGCGCCGCTCGACGCGACCGTGCACTTCGGCGACCGCTACGACAACGCCTTCTGGGACGGCGAGCGGATGGTCTTCGGCGACGGCGACGGCGAGGTGTTCCGCGGGTTCACGCAGTCGCTGAGCGTCATCGGGCATGAGCTCGCACACGGCATCACCGAGCTCACCGCGCGGCTGCGCTACCGCGACCAGTCCGGCGCGCTGAACGAGCACGTATCGGACGTGTTCGGCGCACTGGTCGAGCAGTACGCGATGGGGCAGGATGCCGCGGCCGCGACGTGGCTGATCGGCGAGGGCGTGTTCACGCCGCTCGTCGAGGGACGGGCGCTGCGCTCGATGCTCGACCCGGGCAGTGCGTACGACGACGACGTCCTCGGCCGCGACCCGCAGCCCGGCCACTACCGGGACTACGTGCGGACCGACCTCGACAACGGCGGCGTGCACCTGAACTCCGGCATCCCCAACCGCGCGTTCGCGCTCGCGGCCGTCGACCTCGGCGGTTTCGCCTGGGAGCACGTGGGGCACGTCTGGTACGACACCCTCACCGACGGCGTGCTCGGCCCCGACGACGGCTTCGCGGTGTTCTCCGCCGCGACGCTCGCGGCGGCGAGGTCGCGGTTCGGCATCGCCTCCCGCGAGGCCGCCGCGGTGGCCGCCGGGTGGCGGGCCGTCGGCATCGATCCGGAGTAGCATCCGGACCATGGAGGTCGAGGTCGTGCGCAGCGGCGGACTCGCCGGGCTGCGGCTCACGTGGACCGTGGAGGTCGAGGACCAGCCCGACCCCGAGGAGTGGGTGCTGCTCGTCGAACGGCTGCCGTGGACCGAGGCGCCGCCCGTGCCGCCCGAGCCCGACCGGTACACCTACCGCATCCGCTGCGAGCCGCACGAGGCCACGCTCGCGGAGCGGCAGGTCACCGGGCCGTGGCGCGACCTCGTCGACCGGGTCCGCGAGCGCGCCGAGCCGTCGCGGGGTCGGGCGGACGCCGCGGGGCGCCCCGCGCCCGCCGAGCCGGCCGGACCGTCGTCGCCGGGGCCGACGCCCGCGCCCCCGTCTCCGGGCGGTGCCGGGCCGGCGGCGCCGGAGGCGTCTACCGGACGTGACGCGTGAGCACGCCGAGCACGATGAGTCCCTGGGCGGCCAGGTAGGTCGACATCACCACGAGGTCGTGCACCGCGACGTCGTAGCCGGGCAGGAACCGGCCGAGCGCGAGCACCGAGTCCGACGCGACGAAGAGCGCCCCGCCGAGCGCCACGAGCCCGCCGAGGCCCCCGGCGAGCGCCGCCATCGCACCGAGGACGAGGCCGTAGACGACGACGGGCACGAGCAGTCCGCCGAGCCCGGGCGCGAGGAGCGCGAGGAAGCCGGCGAACCACACGCCGTACGCGAGCGTCCACCACGGCAGCCGCCGGCCGTTCGCGGGCAGCCGGAGGAACAGGACGACGTAGGCGACGTGCGCCGCGAGGAACGAGAGCAGGCCCGCGACGAACCATCCGTCGCCCCGCCCGGTGAGCAGCGCGTCACCGCCCCACGACAGGCCGATCGCGGCGAGGAGCAACCCGAGCGCGACGCCCCGGCTCGGCCGGGCGAGCAGCACGGCGACGGCGAGGGCGGGCATCAGGAGCAGCTTCGTCGCGGTGATCGCGGCGGCGTCGCCGACCTGGATCACGACGAGGTGCACGATCGCGAGCAGCACGTACGGCACGAACGCGGCGGCCAGCCGTCGGCGGTCGGTCCGCGCGAGCGGCTCCGGCGCCACCTCCTCGGTGTCCGGCGCGGGAACGGATGCGGGAGCGGCAGGGGTCACGTCGTCGTGCCTCTCGGGTCGGGATGCGTCCCCTCGGGTCGGGGTCCGTCCCCGCACGATATCGCGGACGGCCGCGCGCTCAGGCCTCGCTCAGTTCCCCGCGCACGATCGAGTCGCCCGAGTGCGCCGGGTCGCCGTCGACCGGCTCGGCCGACACGTCCACGAGCGGGTACTCGGCCAGGTCGATCCCCTCCGGGATGGCGAACCGCGACGAGTCGCCGTCCATGAGGCCGAGGCTCACGAGCCCCGACGCATCCGCCCGGATCAGCCACACCTCGCGGACTTCGCCGGCCGGAACCGGGGTGTCGAGGTCGACGACGATGGTGCGCTCGCCCGCGGCGTCCTCCTCGACGGTCGCCCGGCCCGCGCCCTCCCAGCCCGGGAAGGCGTCGAGCTCGGCGTCGGCGAGCACGACGTTCGGCGACGGCTCGGGGCCGACGCCCGCGCCGGCGACGGCGAGGCCGATCCCGACCCCGGCGACGATGCCCGCGAGCGCGGCGATCGACGCCACCAGCCAGCGGCTCGGCCGCCGTCGCGCTCCTGCACGGGCGGGCGGGCGGGGCGTGGCCGGCGGACGCGCCGGGGAGGGCGTCGAGGCGCGGACGGGCGCGACGTGGCGGTCGCCCTCCAGGGCCGCTCCGGCCGCGATCCCGCGATGCCGGTCGCCCTCGGCGAGCTCCGTGCCCTCGGTGAGCGCTGTGCGCTCGGCGAGCGGATCCGCGGCGAGTGCCGCGTCGAGGCCCAACTCGGCGTGGATCGCCGACCAGACCCCGGGCGACGGGCGCTCGACGCGGTCGTCGGGCGTCCCGCGACCGAAGCGGACCGTGCGGGAGAGCGACGCGAGTTCGTCGCGGCAGTCGGCGCAGGATGCCAGGTGGTCGCGGACCGCCGGCTCCGGGTCCCGCCCGTCCAGGGCGAGCACCGCGAGCTCGTCAGGCTCGACGTGGTCCATCATCCACCTCCCAACGTGATCGCAGCCGGATCAGGCTACGACGGACATGGCTCTTCACGGTGCCGATCGGCAGGTCGAGCCGTTCGGCGATCTGCGAGTGACTGAGCTCGTCGTAGAAGGCGAGCTGCATCACGCGGCGCGGCACGGGCTCGAGCCGGTCGAGCTCCTCGGCCACCATCACGCGATCGGCGAGGTCGTCGGGCGCCGTCGCGGTCGGCGCCGCGGCCGCCTCGGCGGCGAGGCTCTCCTCGAGGCGCCGCACCCGCGCCCGGGCCTCGTGCGCGTCCGCGATCCGGTGCCGGGTGATCCCCACCAGCCAGGCGCTGAGGCTCGACCGCTCGGCATCGAAGGACCCGCGGCCGCGCCAGGCGGAGACGTAGACCTGCTGGGTCACGTCCTCCGCGTCGGAGCGGTTCCCCAGCGAGCGGTACGCGAGGCGGAACACGAGCGTCGCCCAACGCGCGTACGCCTCACGCAGCGCACCCTCGTCGCCGTCGGCGAATGCCAGGCCCACGTCTCGATCGTCGAGGTCATCGAAGGTCGTCGTGGTCACGGGTGCGCGTCCACTCCCTCGCCGCCTCGCTCGGAGATCCACCGCGATGCCGGTCGCGTGGGGCGCCGCAGCGGTCGCCTGCGACGTCGTCATCAGCATATCCACGCACCCCCACCCAGGTCAGCCCGTCGTCGCGGCCGTCACGACCAGGTTGGACAGGTACGTGCGCCGGTCGTAGTCGAACTCGCCGCCGCACGTGACGAGCGTGAGCCGGGACTCCCCCGACCGGTCGAACGCGGCGTCCCAGTCGACGGCGCCCTTCTCGACGACCTCGAGCCCGCGCACCTCGTACGTGCGGCGCGTGCCGGCGGCATCCGTCACGACGACCTCAGTGCCCGGCGCCGCATCGCGCAACCGGGCGAAGGGCAGCACGTCGTACTCGAGCGAATCGACGTGCGCCGCGATCACGACCGACCCCGCCGGGTCGGCGGGTGCAGGCCCCCAGCGGTACCAGGCGGCGACGGCGGGGTCGTCGATCAGGTCCATGTCGCCGTTCCCGTCCAGCCCGACGGGCCGCACCACGACGTCGATGCCGAGCGACGGGACCTCCAGGCGCGTGGGCGCCGGTGCGGCGACCGGCTGGTCCTCGATGGCCGCGGAACGTCGCGGCACGTCCGGGACCGCCGCCGGCGGTGCCGCGGCCGCCGGTCGCGCGACGCCGTCCTCGGACGACGGGGCGACCGGTGGCGCGGCACTCGCCGACGGCACGGCGGAGCCGACCCCCGACGGCTCCGCCGAGCACCCGGCCAGCAGGCCGAGCACGGCGGAGGCCGCGATCAGGGACCCGAACACCCTCACCACGGCCTCCTCCCCTCCCACAGGGCTTCAGCGCTCCGACTTCGACGTGACCGTGCGGCGCGTCGCGACCGCGGCGGCGGCGATCGCCGCCAGCACGAGCGCGCCGACGCCGACCCACATCCCGAGCTGGCGCTCGGGGGCGTTGGTCGCCACGAGGCCCGCCTGGCCGGCGGGCACGCCGTCGGGGCTCGAGTGCATGCCGCTCACCGTCTGCACGGCGAGGGCGAGCGTGTCGTCGTCGAGGCTGCCCCAGGCGTACGCGATGGTCAGCGTGCCCTCGGCGACGTCGACGTCGGCGGGCCCGAGCACCGGGTCGGTCGTCCCGGCCGCGGCCACCGACGCCGAGACCGTGCCGGCGGGCAGGTCGAGCGTGGCCTCGTCCGGATTGGCGAGCCCCTCGATCACCGGGTCGCCCCCGGCGAGCACGTCGACGGCGGGCGCTGCGGCGATGTGGCGCACGGTGAGGCGGCCCTCGCCCGCGGCGATGTCCGACGTGTCGTTCGTGAACAGCGTGGCGGTCGGGTTGCCGTCGGCGTCGAGGTGCGCCGCGGCGGTGTAGTCCATGCCCGCCTCCAGCGGCAGGTCGACCGGCCCGATCGCGGGCTCGGACGCGTCGGCGGCGTCGGCCGCCGTGATCGCGACGGTGTAGGTGCCCGGCGCGAGTTCGAGCGGACCGGCGAGGTCCCCGGGCTCGAAGTCGTCGAGCGTGAGCTCGTCGTTCACGTAGACGTCGACGGTGAGGCCCGGCACGCCGTGCAGGACCGACAGCATGGCGGTGTCCTCGGCGGCGTTCGCCGGTGCGACGGCGCCGAGCGCGACGAGCGCGCCGACCCCGATCCCGGCGGCGAAGATCTTCTGCATGATTCCCTCCCGATCGGCCCCGGCGAGGCGGGGCGATGATGTGCCTTCACCATCTCCTTCCCGCCGACCCGCCCGATCGGATGCACCTGCATGGAAATCTCTCCGAGCGCCGCCCGGACACGACGGAGGCCGGCCTCCCTGGTGGGACGCCGGCCTCGCGCGGTTCGGACGCGCTCGGGTCAGCTGACGCCGAGCAGGTCGATCACGAAGATCAGGGTCTTGCCCGACAGCGGGTGGCCGCCGGCGGTGCCGTACGCCTTCTGCGGCGGGACGGTGAGCTTGCGGCGCCCGCCGACCTTCATGCCGGGGATGCCCTCCTGCCAGCCGGCGATGAGCGCCTGCAGCGGGAAGTTGATCGACTGGCCGCGGCTCCACGACGAGTCGAACTCCTCGCCCGAGTCGTACTCGACGCCGAGGTAGTGCACGTCGACCGTCGAGCCGGGCGCGGCCTCCGCGCCGTCGCCGACGACGACGTCCTCGATGACGAGCTCCACGGGCGCAGGGCCCTCGGGAGCCTCGACCTCGGGCTTGCTGTTCGTATCAGTCATGCGTCCATCCAAACGGATGCCGCGCCTCGGTTCAATCGCGGACACCCGTCCACCGCGCTCTTGCGCGGATGGCGAACACGTTGCACTCTGTAGCCCTAAAGACTCGTCGCCCCGGAGTGCTGTCGGCTGAGGCCACACCACGGGGCGACGAGTTTCTTCGTGTCCGGCGGCCATCGGGACCGCCGCGACCGAGGAACGGGGCAGGCGGCTACGCGCCGCCCCGCGGCGTGGGGTCGGGTGCTCACTCCTCCATGAGCCGCGAGCGGATGAGGAAGCGGACGCCCTCGGGCGCCTCGAGCGAGAAGCCGCTGCCGCGCCCGGGCACGACGTCCACGGTGAGGTGCGTGTGGCGCCAGTACCCGAACTGCTCGGCCGACATCCAGAACGGCACGACACGGGCCGAGCCGAGGTCGAGCTCGCCGAGCAGCACGTCGGCGTCGCTCGTCACGAAGTCCCCGGCCGGGTAGCACATCGGAGCGCTCCCGTCGCAGCATCCGCCCGACTGGTGGAACATCAGCGGGCCGTGCTTCGCCCACAGCGTCGCGAGCAGGACGCCCGCCGCGGGCGTGAGCTCCACCCGCGGCGAGACGTCCCCGGCGACCGTGACGGACGCGACCACCCGCCCCGTGAGGGCGGCGAGGTCCGGTGCGTCGATCGACATGGCCGACTCCGTTCCGATCAGAAGTACCCGAGCGGGTTCTCGCTGTAGCTGACGAGGAGGTTCTTCGTCTGCTGGTAATGCGAGAGCGCCTCCTTGTTGTTCTCGCGGCCGATGCCGGAGGACTTGTAGCCGCCGAACGCCGCGCCCGCGGGATACGCGTGGTAGTTGTTCACCCACACGCGACCGGCCTGGATGTCGCGGCCGGCCCGGTACGCCTCGTTGCCGTTGCGGCTCCAGACGCCCGCGCCGAGGCCGTAGAGCGTGTCGTTCGCGATGCGGATCGCGTCGTCGTAGTCCTGGAAGCTGGTGACCGCGACGACGGGCCCGAAGATCTCCTCCTGGAAGAGCCGCATGCGGTTCTCGCCCTCGAAGATCGTCGGGGCCACGTAGTAGCCCTCGCTGAGGTCGCCGCCGAGGTCGACGCGCTCGCCGCCGAGGAGCAGCTTCGCACCCTCCTTCTTGCCGATGTCGATGTAGCTCAGGATCTTCTCGAGCTGGTCGTTCGACGCCTGCGCGCCGACCTGCGTCTCGGTGTCGAGCGGGTTGCCCTGACGGGCGAGCTTCGTGCGCTCGATGGCGTCGTCGAGGAACGTGTCGTAGATCGACTTCTGGATCAGCGACCGGCTCGGGCAGGTGCAGACCTCGCCCTGGTTGAACGCGAAGAGGCTGAAGCCCTCGAGCGCCTTCTCGTAGAACGAATCGCGGCGGTCGGCGACCGACTCGAAGACGATGTTCGGGCTCTTGCCCCCGAGCTCGACGGTCGAGGGGATGATGTTCGCCGACGCGTACTGCAGGATGAGCCGGCCGGTCGTGGTCTCGCCCGTGAAGGCGATCTTGCGGATGCGGTTCGACGACGCGAGGGGCTTGCCGGCCTCGACGCCGAAGCCGTTGACGACGTTGAGCACGCCCGCCGGCAGCAGGTCGGCGATGAGCTCGACGAGCACGAGGATCGACACGGGTGTCTGCTCGGCGGGCTTCAGCACGACCGCGTTGCCCGCGGCGAGAGCGGGGGCGAGCTTCCACACGGCCATCAGCAGCGGGAAGTTCCACGGGATGATCTGGCCGACCACGCCGAGCGGCTCGTCGAAGTGGTAGGCGACGTTGTCCTCGTCGAGCTGCGTGAAGCTGCCCTCCTGTGCACGGATGAGGCTCGCGAAGTAGCGGAAGTGGTCGCTGGCGAGCGGGAGGTCCGCGTTCAGCGGCTCGCGGATCGACTTGCCGTTGTCCCAGGTCTCGGCGACCGCGAGCAGCTCGAGGTTGGCGTCGATGCGGTCGGCGATGGCGTTCAGGATGGCCGCGCGGTGCGCGGTGCTCGTGCGGCCCCAGGCCGGGGCGGCCTTGTGCGCCGCGTCGAGCGCGGCCTCGATGTCGGCCGCGGTGCCGCGGGCGACCTCGGCGAACGGCCGGCCGTTGACCGGCGAGATGTCGTCGAAGTAGGCGCCCTCGACGGGCTTCACCCACTCGCCGCCGATGAAGTGCTCGTAGCGCGGCTTGAACTGGATCAGTGCGCCGGCGGTGCCGGGCGCGGCGTACACGGTCATCGTGTCTCCTCGTGACGTCGTCGTCATGCCCTCGGAGTGGGGCGTTCGTCACGGTACGGGCGGGGGCGTTGCGGGCCGGTTGCCCGAGGGTTGCAACCACGTTGCAGTGCGGACGCGCGGCGGATCCGTCCTCGATGCGGCGGACGAGCGCGGGGCGCGACTCAGCGGAGCGCCGCGTCGATGCGCTCGAGGTGGGCCACGACCGAGGCGCGCCGAGGGGAGCGCGCGGGCAGCACCTCGAGGAGCGCGCGCCACAGCGCCGCGTCGTAGCGGTGCTCGTCGCGCTCGGCGAACGCGAGCAGCACCTCGGCTGGGGCATCCGCGAGCATGGACTCGCGGAGGCGGCTCGCGAGCTCCTCGCGGAGCTCCACGACGCCCGGCGCGGTCGACGAGGGGAGGATGGGCCCCGGGTACTGCTCGAGCGCCCGGCGCAGCGCGCCCTGCCCGACCAGTCGGGCGACACGGGCGGCATCGACGTCGAGCTCGCGGGCGAGGCGGTACGGACGGGACTCGAGGGGCGGCTCGCCGGCCGCCTCCAGCACGCGGCGGAGGCGCGTCATCTCGGCGCGCAGCGTGACCGGCGACGGGTCGCCCTCGTAGACGAGGGCGGCGAGGCGTTCGGCGCCGAGACCGCGCGGGTGCCACGCGAGCAGGGTCAGGATCTCGGCGTGCCGGGGGCTGAGCTCGTGGACGCCGAGGCGGGGACGCTGCTCGCCGAGCACCGACAGCGAGGTGCGCTCGACGGGCACGGCCCGCATGCGGGAGCGGCGGATGGTGCTGCGCACGGTCGTCTCGAGGTTCGCGATGCGCAGCTCGGCCTCGACGGCCGCGACCGTCGCGGACACGAGCGAGAGCGTGTGCGGCGCGACGGCGAGGTCGGTTCCCGTGATGTCGATGACGCCGAGCAGGGCGCCCGTCTCGGGGTCGTGGACGGGCGCCGCGGTGCAACTCCACGGGTGCACGATGCGGTTGAAGTGCTCGGCGCCGCGGATCTGCACGGCGCGGTCGAGCGCGAGCGCGGTGCCGGGCGCGCTCGTGCCGATGCTGCCCTCCGACCAGTCGGCCCCCGCCACGAACAGCATGTCCTCGGCGCGCCGCCGCAGGTGCGGGTCGCCCTCGACCCAGAGCAGGCGCCCCTGCGCATCGCCGATCGCGACGACGAGGCCATGGTCGTCCGTGCCGTCCACGAGCAGCCGACGGATCACGGGCATCACGGGCGCGAGCGCGTGCGCCGCTCGGTACTCCCGGAAGGCGTCCTCGTCCATGTCGATGCGCGGGAGCGCCCGGTCGGGATCGATGGCCCCCCGGATGGCGCGCTCCCAGGACGCGCGAACGACCGGGCGGAGGCTGAGCGGCACGACCCCCGTCGTGATCGCGTCCTCCTGGGCGCGCACCAGTCGGTCGCGCAGGGAGCCGTCACCGCCTCCTCGCGGGTCCTGCTGCGGCACGGGCATGCCGCCTCCGATCGCCGTCAATCCGGAACGGGGCCATCATAGTCGCCGCGCACCCCCGGGCGACCGGTCGGGGTCAGGACGAGATCGTGTTCCGGTCGCGGACCACGGCCTCGAGCAGCGCCCGTTCGTCCTCGAAGCGACGGACGTCCGCGCGCCCGGTCGCGATCGCGTTGCGCGTGAACGCCAGCCTCGTGGCATCCGCGATGAATCGCTGCACCTGGCCGGTCCGGGGAGGACGCTGCGCGCGCGCCCAGGCGAGCGCGGCACGTCGGCCGGCCCAGCTGGAGAGGCCGTCGACCTCGTCCGCGCTGAACCAGCCCGCCGCGGCGTACTCGCCGAGTCTCGCGCGCGTGACGCGCCGCTCTTCTCGGCGGAGCAGCACGGTGACCACGATCGCGCCGACGAAGAAGGGCACCTGCACCGTGAAGTAGAGCGCGAAGGCGTCGGCGAACGCGAGCGAACCGTTCCAGAACGCGTGCAGGAGCACCGCGCAGGCGAGGCCGAGCCCGAACCAGCCGAACACGTTCGCGCCGTGGCCGCGCCGCGCGGCGATGCCGACGGCGATGCCCGTGCACGCGGTGAAGAGGACGTGGGCGAACGGCGAGAAGAGTCCGCGGATGACGAACGTCATGCCGAGCTCGCCGGCGCCGCCTTCGATGAGGGCGGAGCCGAAGTAGAGGATGTTCTCGGTGAACGCGAACCCGGCCGCGATCGTGGCGGCGTACACGAGGCCGTCGACGGGGCCGTCGAGGTGCGAGCGGGCGAGCGCGTAGATGAGCAGCACGCCGAGGCCCTTCGCGAGCTCCTCGACGAACGGCGCCTGCACGACCGCCTGCAGGGCCTCGTCGCTCGAGGCGCCGTCGGGCGAGGCGAACGCCGCGAACAGCTGCACGCCCAGGTCGACGAGGAGCGCGATCGCGACCGACACCGCGGCACCCCACAGGAACGCCAGCCAGAGCGCCCAGCGCGGCTCGGGCTCCCACCGGTCGACCCAGCGCACCGCGAGCAGGACGATCGCGAGCGGCACGAGGGCGACCAGCGTGCCGACGGCGAGCACCGACATCCCGAGCGCGACGGCGAGGTAGCCGGCGACGAGGAGGCCCACGAGCCCGGCCACGGCGATGAGCACCACGACTGCGGTGCCCGCACCGGAGCGGCGCCGCGACGGCGGCGGGAAGGCCGGCATGCCGGCGACGGGGCCGCCCGGGCGCGGCCCTGCGGCGGAGGGGTCGATGGGGGGCGCGGTCACCCGGGAAGCCTAGCGATCGCCGCCGTCCTCCGGCGCGAAGATCACGCCGGGGTTCAGGATGCCGTCCGGGTCGAACACCGCCTTGATCCGGCGCTGGAGGTCTACGGACGGCTCGCCGAGCTCCTCGGCGAGCCACCGGCGCTTCAGCACGCCGACGCCGTGCTCGCCCGTCAGGGTGCCCCCGAGGCGGACCGCGGCGCGGAACAGCTCGCCGGCGGCCGCCCAGATCCGATCGGGCACCTCGTCGCCCTCGAACACGAAGTTCGGGTGCAGGTTGCCGTCGCCGGCGTGGGCGAGGGTCGGGATCTCGACCTCGTACCGCTCCCCGATGCGGGCGATCTCCCGGAACATCTCGGGAAGGCGCGACCGGGGCACGGCGACGTCCTCGATGAGGACGCTGCCGCGCGACGCGAGCGCGGGATGCATCGCGCGCCGCACCGCGAGGAGCCGGTCGCCGGTCGCAGCGTCGGTCGAACGGCTGACCCGGCCGCCCGCGTCGGCGAACACGCGCGCCACGACCTCCGCCTCGTCCGCGGCATCCCCCGCGTCGAGCTGGGCGAGCAGGAACGTCTCGCCGGGCGCGAAGTCCTCGAGCGGGGTCCCCGCGAGCGCCGCCGGACCGAGGTGCTCGGCAACGCGGGCGAGTCCGACCGGATCGATGAGCTCCAGGATGGCGGGCCGCACGCGCGCGGCCGCGACGCCGCCGACCGCCGCGCCGGCGGACTCGACGTCGGGGAAGGCGGCCGCGACGGTCTCGACGGCGCCGCGCACGATCGGCCGGAGGCGCACCGTCGCCTCGACGATCACGCCGAGCGTGCCCTCCGAGCCGGTCACGAGGGCCGTGAGGTCGTATCCGGTGACGCCCTTGACGGTGCGGTGGCCGGTGCGGAGCAGGGAGCCGTCGGCGAGCACCACGCCCAGGCCGAGCACGCTCTCGCGCGTCACGCCGTACTTGGCGCAGAGGAGCCCGCCGGCGTTCGTCGCGATGTTGCCGCCGATCGACGAGATCGCCCGGCTCGCCGGGTCGGGCGCGTACCAGAGCCCGTGCTCGCGCGCGGCCGCATCGAGGTCGCCGTTCAGGACGCCCGGTTCGACCACGGCGAGCTCGTCGACGGCGTCGAGCTCGAGGATGCGGTCCATGCCCGACACGTCGAGGACGATCGACCCGCGGCTCGACATCGCGCCGCCCGCGAGCCCGGTCCCGGCACCGCGCGGGACCACCGGCGTGCGGGTCGCCGACGCGATCCGCATCAGCGCCTGCACGTCCTCGACGGAGGCGGCGCGGACGACCGCCACGGGCGGCGCGTCGCTCCGCTGCCCGGACCGGTCCTCGCGCGTGGCCTCGAGCGACGGCCCCTCGAAGGCGACGCGGTCGCCGAGCACCGCCGCGAGGCTCGAGTGCAGGTCGGTGGTCGTGGCATCCGTCGGCATGGGGTTCAGCGTAGCGTCGCCGCGATGTCCGATTCCCGCTATGCGGAGCCGCCGGGGGATGCGACGCTGGAGGGGTGACCACGACCAGCGCCACCCGCCCGGGCAGCCCCCACCGTCCCACGAGGACCGCCGACCCGCTCGCGGACCCCGTCTTCGCCGAGCGGTACCGCGCGATGCTCGCCCGCGACGCCCGGTTCGACGGGCAGTTCATCACTGGCGTGCACTCGACCGGGATCTACTGCCGGCCCAGCTGCCCCGCCGCGCCGCCGAAGCCGGGGAACGTCACCTTCTACCGCACGGCGGCGGCCGCGCACGAGGCCGGGCTGCGGGCCTGCAAGCGGTGCCTGCCCGACGCCGTGCCCGGCTCGCCGGAGTGGGACCTCGACGACGACCTCGCGGCGCGGGCCATGCGGCTCATCGCCGACGGCACGGTCGAGCGCGAGGGCGTGCCCGGGCTCGCCGCCCGGCTCGGCTACACGCCCAGGCATCTCACGCGGGTCCTCACCGCCGAGCTCGGCGCCGGGCCGCTCGCACTCGCCCGCGCGCATCGGGCCCAGACCGCGCGGGCACTGCTCACCTCGACCGCGATGCGCGTGTCCGACGTCGCCTTCGCGGCGGGATTCGGCAGCATCCGGCAGTTCAACGACACCGTCCGCGCCGTCTACGAGCGCAGCCCGCTCGAGCTGCGCGCATCGGCCCGCGCGCGGCGCCGGCCCGTCGGCCCGGCCGCGGTCGAGCCCGCCGTCGGCGAGACGGGCGTCGTGCGGCTCCGACTGCCCGCGCGCGCGCCCTTCGACGCCGCGGGCGTGTTCGCCTGGCTCGCGACCCGCGCCCTCGAGCGCGTCGAGGTCGCCGGCGCCGACCGCTACGAGCGGACGCTCGCGCTGCCGACCGGCCCCGCCCTGGTCCGCCTCGCCGCGGTGCCCGACGCCGCAGCCCTCGACGTCGAGGCGCACCTGGCGAGCCTCGCCGATCTCGCTCCCCTCGTGGCACGCGTGCGCCGGCTGTTCGACCTCGATGCCGACGCCGAGGCCATCGACGCGGCGCTCGCGTCCGACCCGGCGCTCGCGCCCGCCGTCGCGGGCGTGCCCGGCATCCGCATGCCCGGCGCGCTCGACCCGCACGAGCTCGTGATCCGGGCGCTCGTCGGCCAGCAGGTCTCGGTGGCGGCGGCGCGGACCGCGCTCACCCGGCTCGCGTCGGACCTCGGCGAGCGGGTCGCGCTCGGCGGCGCCGAGCGCGTCCTGTTCCCGACCGCGGCCGCGATCGCCGAGCACGGCGCCGACGTGCTCCGCGGCCCGGCCGCCCGGATCCGCACCATCCTCGACGTCAGCGCCCGGCTCGCGTCGGGCGAGCTGGTGGTCGCGGCCGAGCGGGAACGGAGCGAGCTCCGCGCGGAGCTCCTGTCGCTGCCCGGCATCGGCCCGTGGACGGCGGGCTACCTCGCGATGCGGGTCACGCGCGAGCCCGACGAGCTGCTCGTCTCCGACGTCGCGCTGCGCAACGGCGCCGCGCGGCTCGGCCTGCCGTCGGAGGCGCGCGCGCTCGCCGCGCGCGGTGCCGCCTGGGCGCCGTGGCGCAGCTACGCCTCGATGCACCTCTGGCGTGCCGCCGCGGCCACGTGAGTGCAGTACGGCGCCCGCGCCGATGCGGGCGCCCCGACGGCATTGTCGACGTGACGGAGCATCACAGGTGGTTCGTTGTACGTTCTGCACAGCGACGACGCGAAGCCGGCCGATAGCCTAGACAGGTGAAGTTCGCGCACCTCCGAGTCGAAGGCCAGACGACCCCCCGACTCGCGGTGGTCCTCGACGAACAGGCGCTCTTCCTCGACGACGCGATGCCCGATGCGCCTCGCGACCTGCAGGAGCTCATCGAACGCGGGCCCGAGGGCCTCGCCGAGGTCCGTTCCGTGGTCGACGCGGCCGTGTCCGCCGGCTCGCCGACCGCCCCGGTCGCCGAGCTCCGCCACGACTCCGCGGTCCTCAGGCCCACGCAGGTGCTCGCGATCGGCGCCAACTACGCCGCGCACGCGTCCGAGCTGAAGCTCCGTTCCGAGTCGGCCATGACGATCTTCTCGCTCTGGCCGAACTCGCTCACCGGCCACGGCGCGACGACGACGTGGGCCGGCGACGTCGCCACCCAGGTCGACTACGAGGCCGAGCTCGGCGTGATCATCGGCACGCCCGCGCGCGACGTCGCCGCGCGCGACGCGCTCGACCACGTCTGGGGCTACACCGTCGTCAACGACATCACGGCACGGGACATCCAGTTCAGCGAAGCCCAGTGGTCGCGGTGCAAGTCGTTCGACGGCTTCACGCCGACCGGTCCGGTGGTGGTCACGGCCGACGAGGTCGCCGACCCGCAGGACCTCTGGCTGACCACGAACCTCGACGGCCACATCCTGCAGGACGCCTCGACGAACGAGATGGTCCGCAGCGTCGCCGAGATCATCGCGTACCTCTCCCGCACGGCGACGCTGCCCGCCGGCACGCTCATCTCGACCGGCAGCCCGGGCGGCGCCGGCTACTCGCGCAATCCGCAGGTCTTCCTGCACGACGGCTCGACCGTGACCGTGTCGATCGAGGGCATCGGCTCGCTGACCACGCACTGCCGCGTCATCTGACGCGCGTCGTCCGGACCGCCGCCGCCCCGACGCGCGAGGGGGCGGATGCCGCGGCATCCACACCCTCGTCGACGCCCCGGACGGGTCAGTCGCTCGGCTCGCCCTTGCGCTCGACGACGTTGATCGCCTGCGTGATCGGGGCGACGCCCGACAGGCGCGAGGGCAGGAGCTGGCGGGTCACGTCCTCGCGGGTCATGAGCCCGGCCTCGACGACGAGGTCGGCGACCGGCCGGCCGGTCGCGAGCGCGGCCTTGGCGAGCTTGGCCGCCTCGGTGTAGCCGATGAACGGGATGAGCGCGGTGATGACGCCGACGCTCGACGCGACCTGCGCCTCGAGCCGCTCGGTGTTCGCGGTGATGCCCTCGACGCAGTTCACCCGCAGCGTCCAGCACGCCTGGCGCATCCACGTGATCGACTGCAGCAGCGAGTGCGCGATGACCGGCTCGAACGCGTTCAGCTGCAGCTGGCCGTTCTCCGCGGCCATCATCACCGTGACGTCGGCGCCGGCGACCGCGTAGGCGACCTGGCTGACCGCCTCGGGGATGACCGGGTTCACCTTGCCCGGCATGATGCTCGAGCCCGCCTGCTTGGGCGGGAGGTTGATCTCGGCGAGCCCGGCCTGCGGACCGGACGAGAGCAGCCGGAGGTCGTTGCAGATCTTCGAGAGCTTGATCGCGCTGCGCTTGAGCGCGCTCGAGAACGTCATGAACACGCCGGTGTCGCTCGTCGCCTCGACGAGGTCGGGCGCCGTCTCGAGGCGCTGGCCCGTGATCTCGCTGAGGTGCCGGACGACGGCGGCCGCGTACCCGGGGTCGGCCGTGATGCCCGTGCCCACCGCGGTGCCGCCGAGGTTGACCTCGGAGAGCAGCTTGATGGTCTCGCGGAGTCGCGCGATGTCCTCGCCGAGCGTCGTCGCGAACCCGTGGAACTCCTGGCCAAGCGTCATCGGCACCGCGTCCTGCAGCTGGGTGCGGCCTACCTTGAGCACCTCGTGGAACTCGCGTCCCTTGCGGCCGAACGAGATGCGCAGCGCGTCGAGCTCGGCGAGCATCGTCGTGAGCGAGGCCGTCATCGCGAGCTTCAGCGCGGTCGGGTACGTGTCGTTGGTCGACTGGCTGCGGTTGACGTCGTCGATCGGGTGGATGAGGTCGTAGCGGCCCTTGGGCCGGCCCGAGATCTCGAGCGCGACGTTGGCGATCACCTCGTTCGCGTTCATGTTCGTCGAGGTGCCCGCACCGCCCTGGATGACGCCCACCACGAACTGGTCGTGGAACTCGCCGTCGATGATCCGCTGGCACGCCTCGTCGATCCACGCCTGCTTGCGCGGCTCGAGGGCGCCGAGCTCCTTGTTCGCGCGGCACGCGGCCTGCTTCACCTGCGCGAGCGCGACCACGAGCTCGGGGTACACCGAGATCGGGCGCTTCGAGATCGGGAAGTTCTCGAGGGCGCGCATGGTGTGCACCCCCCAGTACGCGTCCTCCGGGACCTCGACCGACCCGAGCGAGTCGGTCTCGGTCCTCGTCTCGGTCGTCTTCGTGGGGATCACGTCGTCCTCCGATCGGACGCTCTCGACGGTTCGGGGATGCGGTCGGGTCATCGACACTGTGGCTCCATCGCCTCGGGGATGCACGGGATCGCCGCGCCTGGTACGCCCCCGAGCCTACTCGCGGCGCTCCGGCGATTGCCGCCGCAGCGTGTACGATCCGTGCGCATCCGTTGTACACGGCGTCCGATTCGTGCGCCCCGGCGCCCGCGCATCGCACTTCACCCGATGCCCGCCACCTCGAACAGCCGCCACTCCCCCGGCACGCCGCGCAGCTCGTGCACGCCGCGGTCCTCGAACGCGATGCCCGAGCCGACGACGAGGTCCTTGACCGTGCCGGACGCGAGCACCGTGCCGGCGCCGGCGAGCGACATCACGCGCGAGGCCAGGTGCACCGCGATGCCGGCGACCTCGTCGGCCTGGAACTCGACCTCGCCGCTGTGCACCCCCGCGCGCACCTCGATCCCGAGCGACCGCACCGCGGACGCGATCTCCCAGGCGCAGCGCACCGCACGCGCGGGGCCGTCGAAGAGGGCGAGGAACCCGTCGCCCGTGGACGAGACGTGGGTGCCCCGATACCGCTCGATGCGCGAGCGGACGAGTTCGTCGTGCGCCTGCTTGAGGTCGAGCCAGCGCTGGTCGCCGAGGCGCGCGGCGAGGTCCGTCGAGCCGACGATGTCGGTGAAGAGCACCGTCGCGAGCACGCGGTCGTCGGTCGGCACGGGTCGGTCGCCGGTCACGAACTCCTCGACCTCGTCGAGGAGGGCGTCGGCCTCGACGAACGCGGGGTACCACGCGGACCCGGGCAGCTCGACCAGCCGCGCGCCCGGGATGTGCTCGGCGAGGTACCGCCCCATCGGGAGCCGGTAGTGCCGGTTGCCCGCCTTGTGCAGTACGAGCGTCGGCACCTGGATGCTCGGCAGCACCGACCGCACGTCGAGCTGGAGCACCCACTCGTACATCCGGGTCGCCGCGGCCGGGGATGCCGACAGCCGCATGTACCGGCCGACCCACCGCTGCAGCTGCGGGTCGTCGGCGACGTCGGGCGCGGTGAGCTGGAGCACGGCCCCGGTCCCCCAGTTGCGACGCCACTCGCCGAGGAGGAGCTCGGCCGTCGGCTCGGGGATGCCGATCGGGTAGTCGGGGGCCCGCAGCAGCCGCGCGAAGGTGTTGACGAGCACGAGGGAGTCGGTGCGATGCGGATGGCTCGCCGCCAGCATCATCGCCATGGGGCCGCCCTCCGCATCGCCGAGGAGCGTCGCCGACGTCGACCCGACGGCATCGAGCACGGCCCGCGCGTCGTCCATCCAGTGCTCGAGGGTTGGCAGCGCGCCCATGGCCACCGGATCCGACAGTCCGGCTCCGCGCTTGTCGAAGCAGATGACGCGGGAGAAGCGGGCGAGGCGGTCGAGGTAGCGGACCATCGACGGGTGCTCCCACATCACCTCGATGTTGCTCGCCCAGTTGCCGATGAACATGAGGTCGCGCGGGCCGCGACCGAACACCTGGTAGGCGACGGAGCCGTCCTCGCTCTCGGCGTAGCGCGGCTCGGGTGCACCCGTCCCCCAGGTCGAGATGCGTGCCCCGTGATCCGCGTCCATGCCGCCCCCTCAGCGTCAGGGTAGCGCCGCGGGCCGTACGCCGGGAGCAGGCGACGGGGCCCCGACCGGATCGGCCGGGGCCCCGTCGGGCGCGCGCCGTGGAACCGGCGCGCCGGATCAGATGAACGCGAGCGGCGCGAACGGCAGCAGGAGCAGGCCGAAGGCGAGGAACGCCAGCGTGGCGATCACGGCGCCGGCGAGCACGACGCCGTTGAGGACGACGCCCCAGATCGCCATGGTCCGGGCCGAGGGCTCGCGCCGCAGTGCCAGGATGCCGAGCACGAGGCCGGCGACGGGCACCACGACGGTGAATCCGGCGACGAGCGAGACGATGCCGAGCACGAGGCTCGAGACGGCGAACCCGCGCGTCTCGACGTCGGTCGCCGGTGCGGGGGTGACGGTGGTCATGAGTGGATCTCCTTGTCCGTGGGTACGTCGTCCACGCTAGGGATCGCGCCGTGACCGCGACATGGGGCAGACCCCCGCATCGGCGCGGTGGCGCGCCGTCGGGACGGCGGGCCGGCCGGCGGACGGCGCGTCAGCCGGCGAGCAGCGCCTCGACGGGACCGCGGGCGAAGTAGACCACGAACCCGGCGGCGACGATCCACAGCAGCGGGCTGATCTCCCTCGCCCGGCCTGCGAAGGAGCGCACGACCACCCAGCTCACGAAGCCCGCGCCGATGCCGTTCGCGATCGAGTACGTGAGCGGCATGACGGTGACCGTGAGGAACACCGGCAGCAGCACGCTCACGTCGCGGAGGTCGATCTCGCGGATCTGCGACATCATGAGCGCCCCGACGATGACGAGGGCCGCGGCCGCGACCTCCGACGGCACGACCGAGGTGAGCGGAGTGAGGAACACGGCCAGCAGGAACAGCCCGCCGGTGACGACGTTCGCCAGGCCCGTCCGTGCGCCCTCGCCGATGCCGGAGCCCGATTCGATGAACACCGTGTTCGACGAGCTCGACGCGAACCCGCCGGCGACGGCGCCCACGCCCTCGACCACGAGCGCCGACCGCAGCCGCGGGAACTCGCCCCTCGCGTCGGCGACGCCGGCCTCCTTCGACAGCCCGGTCATGGTGCCCAGGGCGTCGAAGAAGTTCGTGAACACCAGCGTGAAGACGAGCATGAGCGCGGCGAGGACGCCGATGCGCTCGAAGGACCCGAAGCTCACCTGGCCGACGAGCGAGAGGTCGGGCAGGCTCACCCACTGCGCGGGCAGCTCGGGAACGGAGAGGCCCCAGCCCTGCGGGTTCACGGCACCGTCCGCGCCGACCTTCGGGCCAAGGTCGAGGATCGCCTCGAGCACGAGCGCCAGCACGGTGCCCGAGAGGAGCCCGATGAGAATGCCGCCCTTCACCCGACGCGCGACGAGCACGCCCGTGAGCAGCAGCGTGACGACGAAGACGATCGTCGGGACGGTGCCGACCGAGCCGTCGACCCCGAGGCCGACGGGCGGCGAGGCCGAGCCGGTCGCCGTCACGAACCCGGCGTCGACGAAGCCGATGAAGGCGATGAACACGCCGATTCCGACGGTGATCGCGAGCTTCAGCGGCATCGGCACGGCCTCGAAGATGAGCCGGCGCAGGCCCGTCGCGGCGAGCAGCACGATGATCAGCCCGTTGACGAGCACGAGTCCCATCGCCTCGGCCCACGTCACCTGGCCGACGACCGAGACGGCGAGGAAGGAGTTGATGCCGAGCCCGGCCGCGAAGGCGAACGGCAGGCGCGCGACGAGGCCGAAGACGATCGTCATGACGCCCGCGGTGAGCGCCGTGACGGCGGCGACCTGCGCGAACCCGAGGGTCTCGCCGGCGACGTCGGTGCCGCCCGAGAGGATGATCGGGTTCAGGATGACGATGTAGGCCATCGTGACGAAGGTCACGATGCCGCCGCGCACCTCCGCGGCGACCGTGGAGCCGCGGCGGGTGATCTCGAAGAAGCGGTCGAGCGCGTTCCGGGGCGCAGGCTCGTGGGGGGCGGCCGGGTCGGCGACGGGTGCGTCGGCGACGCCCGCGGCGTTCGTCTCGGTGGTCGTCTCGACGGGCGGCTCGGTGTCGGGTCGGAGGGTCATCTCGTCCAGTGCGTGGTCGGGTGCGCGGTGCGCACGATCGGTCGGGGTCCGCTCTGCGGAGCGGGAGCGGGACGACGTCGGCCCGACGATCGGGGGCGGATCAGCCGCCGTGGAAGGCGGGCACGATCAGGTAGATGCCGTACAGCACGGCGAGGCCGCTGAGGCCGAAGCACGAGTACCCGCCGATGACGGCGAGGCGCTTCTGGGCGTCGGTCAGGGGGTTCTTCCTCGCGGCCTTCTGCGCCCGCTTGGCGGCCCTGGCCGCCTCCTCGGGCGAGATGACCGTGATCGCGTCGGTGAACTCCGCCGGGGCGACGACCGGCGTGCGTCCGCCGATCGTGAGCAGGCGGAGGCCGAGCGCGTAGGCGCTGACGACGACGCTCGCACCGACGAGCGAGGCGACGAGCACGATCACGAACGCGATCCAGTCGATCACGAGGTCACCTTCCGCTTGGGCTTGGGGTTGCGCTTGATCTTCACGGCCCGGCCGGAGTCGGCCACCTCGCTGAGGATGTTGCGGTGCGACACCTCGTCGCGCCGCGACCAGAGGAAGATGCCGCCGATGATCACCGCGGCGCCGACCGCGTCGATGAGGACGCCCGCGATGCCCATGGTCGCGACGACCGCGGCGAGGGCGCCGACGCCGCCGGCGGCGGGGAGCGTGAGGATCCAGCCGATGCCGATGCGTCCGGCCGTGCGCCAACGCACCTTCGAGCCGCGGCGGCCGAGGCCGGAGCCGATCACCGAGCCGGACGCGACCTGGGTGGTCGAGAGCGCGAAGCCCAGGTGGCTCGACGCGAGGATGGTCGCCGCGGTCGAGGTCTCGGCGGCGAAGCCCTGCGCCGGCTTGACGTCGGTGAGCCCGGTGCCGAGCGTCTTGATGATGCGCCATCCGCCCATGTACGTGCCCAGCGCGATCGCGATCGCACAGGTCACGATGACCCAGAACTCCGGACCGGAGCCCACCGGCTGCGCTCCGACCGAGATGAGCGTGAGCGTGATGACGCCCATCGTCTTCTGCGCGTCGTTGGTGCCGTGCGCGAGCGCGACGAGCGAACTCGAGAACACCTGGGCGTAGCGGAAGCCGTCGCGCCCGTCCGGGCGTCCGTCGTAGCGGCGCGTGATCGCGTAGGCGAGCTTCGTGGCCGTGAACGCCACGACGCCCGCGGTCAACGGGGCGAGCAGCGCCGGGAGGATGATCTTCGACATCACGACGCCGCCGTCGATGGCCTGGATGCCGAAGCCCACGAGCGCGGCGCCGATCAGGCCGCCGAAGAGCGCGTGGCTCGACGACGAGGGCAGGCCGAGCAGCCAGGTCACCATGTTCCAGGTGATCGCGCCGATCAGGCCGGCGAAGATGAGCTCGGGAGTGATGAAGATCCCGTTCTCGCCCTCCTTGATCAGGCCGCCCGAGATGGTCTTCGCGACCTCGGTCGACAGGAAGGCGCCGATCAGGTTGAGCACCGCGGCGAGTGCGACGGCGACCTTCGGGCGCAGGGCACCCGTGGCGATCGGCGTCGCCATCGCGTTGGCGGTGTCGTGGAAGCCGTTCGTGAAGTCGAAGAAGAGCGCCAGTGCGATGACCAGCACGACGATGAGGGTGAGATCCACCGGCGTCTTTCTGTCCGTCGGTGAGACCGTGGTTCACCGGATGTTCACGGAAGGTGGGTTGCGGAGGTCGGCGAGCGCCGAGCCCCGTAGATCCTACGCGACGTGATCGTGCTCATCCACCACGGTCGCGAGGTCGGGCCCGAACACGTAGGTGCGCTCGACCCGGCCGCCGGCCAGCACGCCCGGCAGCCACCGCCTGGCGTCGTCCCACATCTCCCCGAGCGGCACCCCCTCGAGCGGGAACCACTCGGGGTCGAGCTCGTCGGACGGCGCGGGGACGCCGCGGAACGCGCGCACGACGAACACGTTCGACACCTGGCTCCAGGCGCGCCGGTGCGGGAACAGGTAGGTGAGCCGCCCCCGTGCCTCGAGGTCGGCCGCGGACACGAGCAGCCCCGACTCCTCGTGCACCTCGCGCACCGCGGCGTCGACGGCCGACTCCCCCGCCTCGAGCTTGCCGCCGAGGCCGACGAAGTAGCCGGTGCCGAGCCCGTGCTTCTTGCGCCCGAGCAGCACCTCGGTCCGCCCCGCCGCCTCGCGCAGCACGTAGCAGACGCAGACCTCGGGCAGCGGCATCCGCCCGCCCGGGCCCTGCGACGGCTGGTCGGCCACGGATCAGCCGAAGAGGATCTTGGCCTCGTCGTAGCGCGACTGCGGCACCAGGTTGAGGCCGCCGGTCGCCTCGGCGATCGTCACGCGGGCGATGTCGGTGCCGCGCAGGGTGACCATGCTGCCCCAGGCGCCGTCGACCGCCGCGTCGACCGCGGCCATGCCGAGCCGCGTCGCCAGGACGCGGTCGTACGCGGACGGCGCACCGCCGCGCTGGATGTGGCCGAGCACCGTGTGCCGCGACTCGATGCCCGTGCGCTCCTCGATCATGGGCGCGAGCTTCTCGGCGATGCCGCCGAGGCGCGGGCGGTTGAAGGCGTCGAGTCCGAGGTGCGAGTGCGCCTCGTCCATGGTGTCGAGCTTGAAGCCCTCGGCCACCACCACGAGCGGCGCGCGGCCGCGGTCGCGGACCGACTCGACGTACTCGCAGATCTCCTCGATGCCCATGGGCTGCTCGGGGATGAGGATGGCGTGGGCGCCCCCGGCCATCCCGGAGTGGAGCGCGATCCAGCCGACGTGCCGGCCCATGACCTCGAGCACCATGCAGCGGTCGTGCGACTCGGCCGTGGTGCGGAGGCGATCGATCGCCTCGGTCGCGATCTCGACCGCGGTGTCGAAGCCGAACGAGTAGTCGGTCGCCGCGAGGTCGTTGTCGATGGTCTTCGGCACGCCGATGACGGGCAGTCCGCCCTCGTCGACCAGGCGGCGCGCCGCCGTGAGCGTGCCCTCGCCGCCGATCGCGACGATCGCATCGATGCCGTTGGCCTCGAGCATCTCGCGGATGTTGTCGGGACCGCCGCGCTCGCCCTCGAACGGGTTGGTGCGGCTCGAGCCGAGGATCGTGCCGCCCTGCTTCGAGAGGCCGCGCACGTCGTGGCGGGTCAGCGGCATGATGTCGCCCTCGACGACGCCGCGCCAGCCCCAGCGGAAGCCGACGAACTCGGCCTCGTGCGAGATGACGCCCTTGAGGACGGCGCCGCGGATCACCGCGTTCAGCCCTGGACAGTCGCCGCCGCTCGTCAGAATGCCGATCTTCATGCCTGTGTGACTCCTCGTGAGGGTGGACGTTCGCGGGGGTGCCGCATCGTCGAGGCGCGAACGTGGGGAGTCTAGCGGGGCCCGCGGCATCCGGTCGCGCCGACGACCGCCGCCGGTCCGGCGTGCGGTGTCGGGCGGATGCCGCGGGCCGGCGCTACAGCGCGCCGTCCAGCGCCTGGCGGAGCAGGTGCTGGAGGGCGTCCAGCTGCACCGAGTCGGCCGAGCCCGGCTCGATGTCGCTTCCGTCGAGCGCGCGGAGGGCGAGGCCCTGCTTCTGGTCGATCAGCTCCGCGATCCGCGCGTCGACCGTGTGCGCCGCGATGATGCGCCACGCCGTGACGGGCTCGTCCTGGCCGATGCGGTGCACGCGGTCGATGGCCTGGGTCTGCTCGGCCGCCGTCCAGCTCAGCTCGGCGAGCACGACGTTCGACGCGGACTGCAGGTTCACGCCGACGCCCGCCGCCGTGAGCGAGCAGACGGCGATGGCGACCTCGGGATCGGTGTTGAACGCGTCGATGGCCTGCTGGCGGGCGACCGCGCCCTGGTCGCCGCGGATCGACACCGTGCGCAGCTCCCGCGCCGCGAACGAGGCCTCGGCCTGGTCCATGACGTCGATGTGCTTGGCGAAGAACACGACCTTGCCGGCCGAGCGGGCCAGCTGCGCGGCGTAGTCGGCCGCGAGCCCGGCCTTGGCCTGGCCGATCCGGCGGACCATCGTGAAGACGTTCTCGCCCGACTTCGACGACTTCGACTCCTCGAGCTCGGAGAGGGCGACCGCACGGATGAACTGGTCGCGCTCGAGCTCGTCGAGGTCGCCCACGCGGAGCTTGCGCGACTCGACCAGCGCGCGGAAGCGGCTCGCGAGCCGGTTGCCGAGCTCGCGCTCGGCGGCGCGGATCGAGCGCCCGAGCTCGTCGTCGAGTTCGACGGGCAGGTCGGCGATGCGCTTGTCGGGCAGGTCGGCGGCCACGTCGACCTTCCGGCGGCGGACGATGCCGAGGTCGATCACGCTCTGCCGTGCCTCGGGGTAGAACCCCGGGTCGGCCGGCGTCAGGCCGGTCTCCTCGAGGCGTCCGAGCAGCTCCGGCGACGGCCGGTCGCCGACGATCCAGCCGAGGAACTGCCAGATGGCGCGGAAGTCGTCGACGTCGTTGATGAGCGGCGTGCCCGTGAGCGCGAGCAGCAGCGGGTCGCCCCCGGGCGTGTTCGCGCGGATGCGCTCGGCGAGCGCGAGCACGTTGCGCGAACGCTGGGACTGCAGGTTCTTGATGAAGTGCGCCTCGTCGACGACCATGCCCCGGAACCCCAGGGTCGACAGCCACGCCATGTGGCGGTCGAGCACGTCGTAGTTCACGACGATCACGTCGGCGAACGCGTCGACGGTGTCGCCGTCGCCGTGGATGACGGTCGCGCGGCGGTGCGGGGTCCAGCGCTCGACCTCGCGGGCCCAGTTCATCTTCACGACGTTCGGCACGACGGCGAGCAGCGGGTAGGCGTCGGCGACGGATGCCGCGAGCACCGACTGCGCCGTCTTGCCGAGCCCCGGCTCGTCCGCGAGCAGGAAGCGGCGGTGACCGTCGCGGGCGGACTCGATGAAGCGCGCCTGGTGCGGCATGAGCTCGAGGCCGCGCGGGGCGAGCCGGTCGACCTTCGGCGCCTCCGGCAGCTCCATCGACGCGGCCTGGCCGCCCGAGCCGGACTCGAACGACTTGAACAGCGGGCCGAGCAGTTCCCAGTTCGCCAGTCGCCGCACCGGCACGGCCGCCGGGGCGCCGCGGTCGAAGTCGGGAGCCAGGAACGGGTTCGCGAGCTGTCGCGACTTCACGGACGGCGGCACGACCTGGTTCTCGGACAGCATCGGCCGGGGCTCGGGTTCGCGGACGATGATGAGCTCGTCGTCGCTGAGCTCGGCGCCCGACTCGAGCAGCCAGTCGCGGCGGAAGCGCTGGGCGACGGTCGAGATCGACGCGTCCGGCTCGAGCAGCGTGATCAGGCTCGTGTCGCGCGCGGCGGTCTTCGCGAGGATCTGCGCGATGCCGTCGAGCCGCTTCAGGAGCTCGGTGCGGGCGGCGTCGCCCAGCTCGGCGTCCGCCTTCACCCGCGCGCGCTCCTCGCGCATGAGCAGCGCGATGACCTGGAACTTGGTGCGGTTCGTGGGACCCAGCTTGTTCTTCTGGGCCTTCTGCTCGACCTCGCGCACCTTGCGCGCGAGGATCGGGATGATGGGCGCGTCGTCGTCGCGCGAACGCGTGCGCTGCCGCTGCCTCGTCTGGGCCAATGGTCCTCCCCTTCTGGGCCCGATGCGATCCGGCGCACTCGGCCACGGGCAGGTGGCCGGCACCGGCGAACGGGATCGGACGAGCGAGGCCGTCGCGGTGCGGCGGATCCGTGAAGGGCCGAGCATGGCGGAGCGAGTTCCCCCCGGCCGTCGGCCCGCGGATGGATCCGTCGAGCGCCGGAGCACATTCTACGCGCCGGAGCCGATTCCGCGCGAATGCGGGCCCGATCGGGTGTCTCGGAGACGGGACCGATGCCCTGTCGCGGCGCGACGCGCAGGGCTAGTCTCGTCGCATGGACGTGTCGACGGGGGTCGGCGGAGGCATCGCCGACGATCACGAGTTCCAGGTCGCGCAGGACGGCGAGCTCCCGCCGGAGCCGGAGCCGGGCGCGGACGACACCCGCGAGATCGGCGACGGCGACCAAGACGACGTGGTCGGCATCGACGCCGAGCGCCGGGTGGTCCTGCCCCAGGAGCGCCCCGCCGACGAGGACTGACGCGGCCGCGCGTCAGACGCCGCCGCCACCACCTCCGCCGCCGCCCCCGCCCGACGAGCCGCCGCCGCCGGAGCCGCTCGACGAGGAGCTCGACGACGACCCCGACCAGCTCGTGCTCGACGCGGCGCTGAACGAGCTGACGCTCGCGGCGAAGTACGCGGCGTTGAAGCCGCTGCGGCCCGAGTACCAGTCGGGCTCGCGGCCCTGCTGCGCGTAGAGCGCCGCCAGCACCTGGCTCCACTCGCGCTCCATGCCGAAGAGCACGGAGTACGGCAGCAGTCGCTCGTTCAGTCGCAGCATGACCTCGGGGTCCGGCGAGCCGTCCGCACGGATCGGCCGGCCACCCGCCGGTGCGGGCCGCTCGAAGCGCGCGGCGCCCGGTGCGGGCGGCGGGATCGCCGGCGCCGGGACGGTGGCGCGCTCGGCTCCGCTCGGCGACTGCAGCACGCGCAGGCGGTCGGCCTCGGCGAGGCGGATGTAGAGGCGGAGCCCCTCGAGGTGGTCCTTCGCGGTCCGCCCGCGCTCGGTGAGCGGACGCACCGAGCCCACGATCCCGAACGTGACGAACACGGCGACGCCGCCGACGAGGATGGTCGCCCACGGCCAGGCGCCGCCCATCTGCTCGTCGAGCGCCAGGAACCCGAACACGACGGCGACCACGGCCGCGCCGATCGCGAGGAACGACAGCAGCGCGCGCAGGCCGCGGTCGGGCTTCCGGCGCAGTCCCTCGCGCTCGACGCGCGAGTGCACGGTGGTGCGCAGCCGCGCCAGCGCGGTGCCGAGCGAGCTGTCGCGCGACTTCAGGTCGCGGGTCGCGCCGATCGGTGCCAGCGGTCCGAACAGGGCCCGGAGCACGCGCGACGCGTCGCGGTCGGCGCCCTCGATCGACCCGGCGACCTGGACCGAGTACCGGCGCGAGCCGGTCTCGAGCACTCGGACGCGTCGATCGACGGCCTCGCCCAGCAGCGTCGCGGTGACGCCCTTCCCGGCGGCGCCGACGAGGTCGGCGGCCTCCATGAGGGTGATCCCCTCGGGTGGTTCGTACTCGGCGATGATGAGCCCGCGACCCGGATGGTCGCGCCAGCGCGTCGCACGCCGCACCCCGGCGAAGATCGCGACGCCGACGGCGCCGAGCGCCCCGAAGAGGGAGGTCATCGCGACCGGCGAGGAGGTGAACCGCTCGTCCCGCGGCTCGAACGTCCCCGTTCGGAAGCCGAGCGCCACCGTCAGGTTCTGGTACGGGCCGAGCGCGTCGGCCCGGGCGATCACGACCGGCTCGCCGCCGGGTTGCACCTCGAGGCTCGCGCACGGCGTGCTCGAGCCCTCGTAGCCGCTGTAGCAGGCGACGTCGCCGGTGAAGGCGGGAACGAGGTCGGGCGCGAGCCGGACCTCCCCGCGGACCACGCCGAACGGCTGCCGCCAGCCGGTGCCGTTGACGTCCCAGTAGAACTCCTGGAGGTCGGCGTCGTCGGGGTCGAACGTGACGTTGCGCTGGTCGTAGGCGATGACGTAGGTCTGCTCGCCGTGCACGAAGTCGTCGGCGGCGATCGTGACGAGCTCGAACTCGCCGTCCTCACTGCGCTCGGTCTCGAACCCGCGCGCGGCGCCGGTCTCGTCGACCACGGACACCACGTGCACGTCGGTGGGGTGTCCGTCGTACCAGCGCGGGATGGCGCGGCGGATGCCGCGGTTCTGGTCGTACTCGGGGAACACCGCGACCAGGGTCTCCGTCGTCCGCAGCGTCGACCGCCCGTCGCCGTCGCGACCGAGGTCGTAGACCGCGTCGAAGCTCGCGAACGTGAAGTCGTCGACGCCCGCCGGGACCGCGACGACCGGCGCGACGGCATCGGCGGCGAGATGCGGGGCGGGGCGGACGGGGACGGAGCCGGGGGTCGCGGACGCGGTGGCGGCGACGGGAGCGCCGAGGCCGAGCACGACGACGGCGGCGGCGAGCGCGGCGGTGGCGAGCCGGCGGAGCCGGACCGGTCGCGGGGTGGACATGCGATCACGCTAGCGAACGGCCCGCGCGGCGTCACGCGCCGCATCGTGCACCGCGGGCGCGTGGGCGCGATACCGGCCCGGGTATGGCGCGCGGGCGTATCCTGACGTGGTGATCGAGGACATCAAGAAGCGGGCGCTGCACCGCACGAAGATCATCGAGGGCCAGCTGCGCGGCATCGAGAAGATGATCGAGAACGAGGACTACTGCGTCGACATCATCACGCTGTCGCTCGCAGTCCAGAAGTCCCTCGGATCGCTCAACAAGCTCCTCGTCGAGAACCACCTCCGCACGCACGTCTCCCATATGTACGAGGAGGGCGGCGACCAGCGCGAGGAGGCGGTGGCGGAGCTGGTGCGCATCTTCGAGCTCTCCAACAACCGGAGCTGAGATGGCGCGCATCGAACTCGTCACGGGCGACCTCACGCTCGAGCGCGTCGATGCGATCGTGAACGCCGCCAACTCGTCGCTGCTCGGCGGCGGCGGGGTCGACGGCGCGATCCATCGCGCGGGCGGCCCGGAGATCCTCGCGGCGTGCCGACGGCTGCGCGAGACGACGCTGCCGGACGGGCTGCCGACCGGCGAGGCGGTCGCGACGACGGCGGGCCGGCTCGCGGCGCGCTGGGTGGTGCACACTGTCGGTCCGGTGTGGCCGGGCGCGGGCGCCGAGGCGGTCCGGCGGCGCGCCCTGCTCGTCGGCGCCTACCGGAACTCGCTCGCGGTCGCGGCCGGCCTCGGCGCGGCATCCGTCGCCCTGCCCGCCGTCTCGGCGGGGATCTACGGCTGGCCGGCCGACGACGCCGCGGAGGTCGCGATCGGCACCGCCGTCGCGGCGACGGAGGCCCCGGAGCTGGTGCGGTTCGTCCTGTTCTCGACGCGCATGCACGGCGAGTTCGTGGCCGCCGCGGAGCGGCTCGGTGCGGAGGTCGTCGTCGCCTGACGCCTCGGCGCCGGTCACGCCGGCCGGCGGCGGCTCAGGTGCCCGGCGAGGTCGAGGCGATCCAGGCGTCGAGGTCGCTCGGCTGGTCGGTGATGATGCCGTCGACGCCGAGTTCGCTCACCTCCTGCCACCGGTCCTGGCTGTTGAGCGTGTAGCAGAGCACGGCGACCCCGGCGGCGTGCGCCGCGTCGACCGCGTCGGGCACGGCCGTGACGGATGCCGCGGTCGTGCCGAACCCGATCAGCCCGAGCTGCTCGGCGAGCGGCACGGGGTCGGCGGGGAGCTCGCGGATGAGCATGATGCGGGGCGTCGTCGGTGCGACGCGCTGGATCGACTGCAGCGTCTCGACGCTGAAGCTCTGGAACACGACGCGGCCGCGGAGTCCGTGCCGCTCGACGAGGTCGAGCACCGTGCGGACCTCGGTCGGGGTCCAGTCGGCCTTGAGCTCGACGAGCGCCCGGGCGTCGTCGCGCTCCGCGAGCGCGACGAGGAACCGCTCGAGCGTGGGGATGCGCTCCCCCGCCCACTCGTCGGAGTACCACGCGCCGGCGTCGAGCCGCTCGAGGTCGGCGAGGTCGAGCTCCTCGACGGTGTCGTCGCGCCCGGCGACCCGCTCGAGGTCGGTGTCGTGGAAGAGCACGGGCACGCCGTCGCGCGTGAGTCGGACGTCGGTCTCGACGTACGCGAGCTCGTCCATCGCGAGCTCGAGGGCGGGCATGGTGTTCTCGGGCGCCTGCGATCGGTCGCCGCGGTGGCCGATGATGGCGGCAGCGTCGCCAGGCTGGCGGAGCGCGCCGAACACGTCGATCGCGTAGACGTCGGTCGGGGTGGACGCCGTCCAGAGCAGTCCCGCGGTGGCGATCATGCCGGCCGCGGCGAGCGGGATGCGCACGAGCGGGCGCGGCGGTCGGAGCAGGCGGGCGGACGGTCGAGCGGGGGTCGCGGTCGCCGGGTCGACCGCGTCTCGGGTGGGACGCACGGATCGGGCCTTTCCACGGACCGCGCCGCGTTGCGCGGACCGTGCAGGTCACCCTAGCAAAGGTCGTTACCGTTTCGTTATCTATTTCCCGGAGGGGCCGCGCCAGCCTCATGCGCGCGGCCGGAGGACGCCGGTTCGGCGTCCGGCGCGTCCTCGGCGGCGGCCGCCTCGGCCTCCGCGGTGATCCGATTGGCCATGCCTGCGAACACGATGCCATGGACCGGCACGATCGACCACCAGTAGAGCCTGCCTGCGAGGCCCTTCGGGAAGAAGACCGCCCGTTGCAGGTAGCGCGATCCCGACCCCTCGGGCTCGGCCGACATCTCCAGCCACGCACGGCCGGGCACGCGCATCTCGGCGCGCAGGCGCAGGAACCGCGGCCGCTCGATGCGCTCCACGCGCCAGAAGTCGACCGCGTCCCCGGGATGCAGCGTGTCGGGATCCCGGCGGCCGCGCCGGAGCCCGACGCCGCCGAAGAGCTTGTCGATCCAGCCCCGGATGGCCCAGGCGAGCGGGAACGAGTACCAGCCGTTCTCGCCCCCGACGCCCTCGATCACACTCCACAGGTCGTCGACGGACGCACTCGAGCGCCGCTCCCGGCGATCGGTGTACACCACGTGCCCGGACCACTCCGGGTCGCTCGGCAGGGGGTCGCTCGGCGCGCCGGCGACCTCGGCGTTGCGCCAGCTCGTCTCGACCTCGCCCTCGCGCTCGCGCTCGAGCGCCAGCCGCACCGCCCGGCGGTACGGCGTCAGGCCCTCGGCGGGCGGCGGGATCACGTCGTCGATGTCGTGCTCGCGCATCACGCAGTCGAACTGGAGCGACTCGATGATCGGCACGGCCAGCCGACGCGGGATCGGGGTCACGAGGTTCACCCACTGGCCGGCCAGCCATGGGGTGAGCACCGGCAGCGAGGCGATCGGCCGCTGGTGCAGCCCCGCCTCGACCGCGTAGCCGTTCATCAGCTGCCCGTAGCGGAGCACGTCCGGTCCGCCGATGTCGAACGCGCGGTTCACCTCGGGCGGCACGTCGGCGGCGGCGATGAGGTAGTGCAGCACGTCGCGCACGGCGATCGGCTGGATGAAGTTGCGGACCCAGTGCGGCGCCGGCATGTACGGGAGCACCTCGGTGAGGTGCCGGATCATCTCGAACGAGGTCGACCCCGACCCGATGATCACCCCGGCCTGCAGCACGACCGTCGGCACGCCGGAGGCGAGGAGGATCTCCCCCACGCGCACGCGCGAGCGCAGGTGCCGCGACAGGGGCCCGTCCGTGGGATGCAGGCCGCCGAGGTAGACGATGCGGCCCACGCCGTTGCGACGGGCGGCCCCGGCCACGTTCCGTGCGATCGTGAGCTCGATGTCCTCGAAGTCCCCGCGCCCGCCCATCGAGTGGACGAGGTAGTAGACCACGTCGACGTCGCGCGTCGCGCGGTCGACGGCCGCGGCATCCGTGAGGTCGCCCTCGACGACCTCGACGTCGTCCGCCCAAGGCACGTCGCGCAGCCGCTCGGGGCGGCGCACGATCACGCGGACGTCGTGGCCCGCCGCCGCGAGGCGCGGCACCAGGCGGCCGCCGATGTACCCCGTCGCTCCCGTGACCAGGACCCGCACGGCGCCCCTCCCCTCGGCCGGACGCGCACGGGACCTACCCGTGCTCGTTCCCCCGACGATAGTTCCCGCTCGCCCGGGCCAGCAGGTGCTGCGCCTGTGAATCGTCCGCACGTTGCAGGGCGGCGACGAGCTTCGCGGCCTCACGGCCGCCCACGGTCATCACGGCGCGACCGCCCCGGATGACCACCACCGCGCCGCGACCCGTGACCCGGTAGTCGAAGGGGTCGGCGAGCAGCCGGCCGCGCTCGTCGGATGCGTCGTTGCGTCCGGACATGCGCGACCGCCTACCGCAGGCTCTTCGTGTGCCAGACCGTCTTCGTCTCGGTGAACGCGGCGATCCGGTCGAGCGTCGGCGCCGCGGCGTCGGGGCCCGGCTCGGGGCGCAGCACGCGCTTCAGCGTCTCGGCCGCGGCGATCTCGAGGTCGACCCAGTCGAGCTCGCCCGCGCCGACGAGGTCGAGGGCGTTCACGTCCGAGTGGCTCGCGAGCCACGGCGCGATCTCGGCGGGCGAGCCGGTGAGCACGTTGACGACGCCCTTGGGCACGTCGCTCGTGGCGAGCACCTCGGCGAGGCTGATCGCCGAGAGCGGGAACCGCTCGCTCGCGACCACGACGACGGCGTTGCCCGCGACGAGCGCCGGGGCGATCGCCGAGACGAACCCGACGAGCGACGAGTCCTGCGGCGCGACGATCGCGACGACGCCGGTGGGCTCGGGCACCGAGATGTTGAAGTAGGGTCCGGCCACCGGGTTGGCGTTGCCCGCGACCTGCGCGAACTTGTCGGCCCAGCCTGCGTACCAGACCCACCGGTCGATGGCCTCGTCGACCTGGGCGCCGGCCTGGGCGCGGGTGACGCCCTCGGCGGCCTCGATCTCGGCGACGAACTGCGCCCGCCGGCCCTCGAGCAGCTCGGCGATGCGGTACAGCACCTGGCCGCGGTTGTACGCGGTGGCACCGCCCCACCCGGCGACGGCGCCGCGCGCGGCCAGGACCGCGTCGCGGGCGTCCTTGCGCGAGGCCTTCGCGGCGTTCGCGAGGAAGGCGCCGTCGGCGGCCGCGACCTCGTAGGTGCGGCCGGACTCGCTGCGCGGGAACGCGCCGCCGATGAACAGCTTGTAGGTCTTGGGCACGGCGAGGCGGCTCACTTCGCGGCTCCCTTCTTCGCGGGCTTGGACGGTCGGCGGGTACGCTTGGCGGGCTTCTCCTCGACGGCGGCCGTGGCGCGGGCCTCGACGGCGCGCGCCGGGGTGCGGCCGGCGGACGCGGCCGTCGCGGGCGACAGGTAGGCGCCGAGGCCGTGTCGACCGCCCTCGCGGCCGTAGCCCGACTCCTTGTAGCCGCCGAACGGGCTCGACGGGTCGAAGCGGTTGAAGGTGTTCGCCCACACCACGCCCGCGCGGAGCTGGTCGGCGACGGCGAGGATGCGGCTGCCCTTGTCGGTCCAGATGCCGGCGGAGAGGCCGTAGGGGGTGTTGTTCGCCTTGGCGATCGCCTCCTGCGGCGTGCGGAAGGTGAGCACCGACAGCACCGGCCCGAAGATCTCCTCGCGCGCGATCCGGTTCGACGTCTGCACGTTCGTGAAGATCGTCGGCGCGTACCAGAACCCGTTCTCGGGGATCTCGCACGGGGCGCTCCAGCGCTCGGCGCCCTCGGCGACGCCGGCGTCGGAGAGCTCGCGGATGCGCTCGAGCTGCTCGCGCGAGTTGATCGCGCCGATGTCGGTGTTCTTGTCGAGCGGGTCGCCGAGGCGGAGCGTCGACAGGCGGGTCTTCAGCCGCTCGACGACCTCGTCGTGGATCGACTCCTGGACCAGCAGGCGGCTGCCGGCGCAGCACACGTGGCCCTGGTTGAAGAAGATGCCGTTGACGATGCCCTCGATCGCCTGGTCGATGGGCGCGTCGTCGAACACGATGTTCGCGGCCTTGCCGCCGAGCTCGAGCGTGACCTTCTTGTGGGTGCCCGCGACCTGCTTCGCGATCGCGCGGCCGACGGCGGTCGAGCCGGTGAAGGCGACCTTGTCGACGCCGTCGTGGCCGACGAGCGCCGCACCGGTGTCGCCCGCGCCCGTGATGATGTTCACCACGCCCGGCGGCAGGTCGGCCTGCTGCACGATCTCGGCGAACAGCAGCGCCGTGAGCGGGGTCGTCTCGGCGGGCTTCAGGACGACGGTGTTGCCGGCCGCGAGCGCCGGCGCGATCTTCCACGCGAGCATGAGCAGCGGGAAGTTCCACGGGATGACCTGCGCGGCCACGCCGAGCGCGCGCGGGTTCGCGCCGAGTCCGGCGTAGTCGAGCTTGTCGGCCCAGCCCGCGTAGTAGAAGAACCACGCGGCGACGAGCGGCACGTCGACGTCGCGCGACTCCTTGATCGGCTTGCCGTTGTCGAGCGACTCGGCGACGGCGAGCTCGCGGGCGCGCTCCTGGATGAGCCGGGCGATGCGGAAGAGGTACTTGCCGCGGTCGCGGCCGGGCATGCGCGACCAGACGCGGTCGTGGGCGCGGCGCGCCGCGGCGACGGCGGCGTCGACGTCGGCCCCGTTCGCGTTCGCGATCGTCGCGATCTTCTCCTCGCTGGCGGGCGAGACGGACTGGAACGGGGTGCCGTGGCCGTCGACGAACTCGCCGTCGATGAAGAGGCCGTACTCGTCGCGGAGCGAGAGGATCGCCCGGGACTCGGGGGCGGGTGCGTACTCGAGGAAGCTCATGATGCGGTGCTCTCGTCTCAGTCGATCGTCACGTAGTCGGCGCCGGAGTAGTGGCCGCTCGCCATCTTCTGGCGCTGCAGGAGCACGTCGTTCAGCAGGCTCGAGGCGCCGAATCGGAACAGGTGCGGCTGCAGCCACTCCTCGCCGACGGTCTCGGCGACCGTGACGAGGTACTTGATCGCGTCCTTGGACGCGCGGATGCCGCCGGCGGGCTTCACGCCGATGCGCTGGCCGGTCAGCAGGTGCCAGTCGCGCACGACCTCGAGCATGAGGAGCGTGACGGGCAGGGTCGCGGCCGGCTGGACCTTGCCGGTGGACGTCTTGATGAAGTCGCCGCCGGCCAGGATCGAGAGCCAGGACGCGCGGCGCACGTTGTCGTACGTGACCAGTTCACCGGTCTCGAGGATGACCTTCAGGCTGGCGCTCGTGCCGTCGGGGCGACGGCAGGCCTCCTTGACGGCGGCGACCTGGTCGAAGACCTGGCCGTAGCGGCCGGCGAGGAACGCACCGCGATCGATGACCATGTCGATCTCGTCGGCGCCGTTCGCGACGGCCTCGGCCGTGTCGGCGAGCTTGATCTCGAGCGACGAGCGGCCCGACGGGAACGCCGTCGCGACGGCGGCCACCGAGATGAGCCCGTCGTCGGGGTCGCCGTGCACGGAGCCGAGCGCGTCGACCGCGAACGGGACCATGTCGCCGTAGACGCACACGGCCGCGACGCGCGGCGTCGTGGCATCCGCCGGATCGGGGTTCATCGCCTTGGCGACGAGCGAGCGCACCTTGCCGGGGGTGTCGGCGCCCTCGAGCGTCGTGAGGTCGATGAGCGAGATGATGCGGTCGAGCGCCCACTGCTTCGAGGACGTCTTGATGGAGCGCGTGCCGAGCCCGGCGGCGCGCTGCTCGAGGCCGACGGCGTCGACGCCCGGGATGCCGTGGAGGTACCTGCGGAGCGTGGCGTCGTCGGGCTGGCCGCCGAGGACGGCCACCGCGCGCTCGCGCGCGGTGACGAGGGAGGTGCCGGACATGGTGGATGACCTGTCTTTCGTGGTTCGGCCGGATCAGCCGTCGAGGAGGTGGAGGGCCGTGGCCTCGTCGGTGACGAGGACGGAGCAGAGGCCGGAGCGCACGACCGCGTCGGCGACGGGGTGCTTGCTGCGACCGGCGATGACGGCGATGCGCAGCCGGCTCTCGCGGACCTCGTCGAGGGTCAGGCCGACCGTGCGCGCGTCGAGCGCCGGGTCGACGATGTTGCCCTCGGAGTCGATGTAGCGACCGACGACGTCGCCGACCGCGCCCTTCTGCACGAGCAGGTCGACGTCGGTCTCGGTGAGGTAGCCGCTCTCGATGTGGACGGAGGTGTGGTCGGCGGGCCCCGCGCTGAACAGGTACGCGTCGGCGGACCTGGCGAACTCGATCACGCCCGCGACGACGCGGTCGGCCTCGATGGCCTCCTTGGTCGCGAGGTGCTCGAGGATGGCGGGGCTCGGGAGGAGGGTGGCGCTGCCGCCGCCCTTCTGGGCGATGGCGACGGCCGTCGCCGCCGCCGTGCCGGCGCGGCGGTTGAGGCTCACGCCGCCGTTGATCTGCACGACGTTCACGCCCGTCGCCCACCCGTTGCGCAGGTGCTGGGACAGCTCGAAGAGCGTGCGGCCCCAGCTGACGCCGAGGGTGCGGGGCACGGGGCGGAGCGCGGTGAGGTAGTCGGCGGCCGCCTGCGCGGTGCGCGACTGCAGTTCCTCGGAGGAGGACACGCCGGCGGCGGAGACGACGATCGCGTCCTCGAGGCCGCGCTCCTCGCGGAGCCGGCGCTCGATCGGGAGCCGTCTGGCCCGCGGGTGCAGGATCTCGATGCGGATGAACCCGCGCTGCTTCGCCTGGGCGAGCAGCCGGCCCACCTTCCAGCGCGTGAGCCGCAGGGCCTGGCCGATCTCGTCCTGCGTCTTGTTCTCCTCGTAGTAGAGCTCGGCCGCACGGATCGAGAGGAGTTCGTCGGTCTCGTCCATTCGCCTCCTTCCGCCGTGACCAGCGTAGGCAGCGGATGGCGCATCGGCAACACTCGCGTGCAAGTCTGCTCACATGAGCAGCGAGGAGCGGATGGCGCGCCCGCATGCGGTGCGCCGTCCCGGAGTCATCGGCCCCGGACGGCCGCCCGCTCGTCCTCCAGGAAGCGCGCCCGGGAGACGACCAGCCCCGCCGCGAGTGCGGGCACCGCCGTCGCGAGGAGGAGCGCCATCGGCACCGCCCACGTACCGGTCGCCTCGTGCAGCAGTCCGACCGCGATGGGGCCGAGGGCGACGATGACGTAGCCGACCGACTGCATGAAGCCGCTCAGCGCGACCGCCCCGGCGTGCGTGCGGGTCCGCAGGTTCACGAGCACCAGCGAGAGCGGGAAGAGCAGCGGACCGATGCCCGCGAGCGCGACCCACAGCCAGGTCGCGGCGGCGGGCGCGACCAGCAGTCCGGTCCAGCCCGCCGCGATGGTCGCGGCGGCGATCGCGACCATCACGCGGACCGTCGCGGGCCGCGTCGCGAGGACCGGGACGACGAGGGAGACGGGCAGTCCCATCGCGGCGTAGAGGGCCAGCAGCACGCCCGCGGCGGCGGCGCTCGTGCCGGCCGTGTCCGCGAGCATCGACGGCAACCAGGCGAAGACCGCGTACGCGTTGAATCCGGCGACCGAGAAGACGGCGGCGAGCGCCCACGCCAGCGGCGAGCGGAAGGCGTGCCGGAGCAGGCCCGGCTCCGCCTCCTCGGGGAGCGCCGCGGGCGCCGCACGGCGCGGGTGCAGCAGCAGCGCCATCCACGGGACGATCGAGGCGAGCGCGACGGCCGCCCACACCTCGAACGAGGTGCGCCACCCCGCCGCCTCGGAGACCGGCACGGCGACGAGCGGCGGCACGAAGGTGCTCACCGACAGCGCGGTGACGTACAGCGAGGTCACGAGGCCGATGCGATCGGGGAAGTACCGCTTCACGAGCGGCGGGAGCAGCACGTTGCCGACGCCGACCGCCGCGAAGGTGACCGTGCTCGCGGCGAACAGCCACCATCCGGAACCGGCGAGGCCGCGGCCGGCGCTGCCGACGACGAGCGCGATGAGCGCGCCCACGAGCACCGGTTCGAGCCCCGCCCGCCGGGTGAGCACGGGCGTCGCGATGCCGAAGACCGCGTAGCAGAGCGGCGGGAGCATGCCGAGCAGGCCGACCAGCGCCGTCGGGACCGACATGTCCGCCTCGATCAGGCCGAGGATCGGCGAGAGGGAGGCGACCGCGGTGCGCAGGTTGAACGCGACGAGCAGGATGCCGAGGAGGGCGAGGGTTCGACCCCGCCACAGCGGGGCGGTCTCGGGGCTCACCAGCCGAGTCTAGGCGCCGCGCCGGGCGCCCGACGCTCCCGGGGCCGTGCCGGACGCCCGGCCCCTCCCGGGGTCGCGCAGGCCCCGCCGCACCTGAGCGTCAGGCCGAGGCGCGCTCCAGCACCTCGGCGACGTGGCTGCCGAAGGTGCAGTCCATGAGCTCGGCGGCGTCGCGGTCGCCCTTGGCCGCGAGCCCGATGCCCGAGGCGAGCAGCGTGTTGATGAGCATCCCGTCGGCGAGGAACCGGTGGATCTGCTCGGGCTCGAAGCCGGCCTCGTCGCGGAGCATGCGGAAGACCTGGAGGAAGCCGTCTCGCGCGACCGGCCCGATCACCGGGTCGGATCCCATCATGAAGCCGTGCAGCAGCGTGAGCAGCGTCCCGCGGTCCTCGACGAGCTCGAGGTAGGCCTCGCCGAGCCGGGCCTCGCGGGCCTTCCCGTCCGCGTCGGCGGCGACGTCGGCGGCGACGTCGCCCGCGTCGTCCGCGTCGGCGAGCGCCGCACGGAATGCGGCGAGCAGCCGGCCGAGCGTGCGGCGCAGCGTCTCGATGAAGAGCTGCTCCTTGGTGCCGAAGAGCCGGACCACGTACGGCTGGCTGATGCCCGCGGCCCTCGCGACGCGGTCGGTGGTGGCCGCGGAGTAGCCGAGCTCGCCGAAGACGGTCGTGGCGGCGGCGAGGATCTGCTCGCGCCGCTCATCCGCTGAGATGCGCTCGGTTCGTGGGGTCATGCTTGACATGTTATCAGTCGATAACTACATTGCATTCTTGTAATCATTCGATTACTCCGACGAACGGAACGTACTCCCATGCCATCTCCACGACGGGCCCCCGTCTGGCTCATCCTCATCGCGACGTCCCTCCCGATGTTCATGGCGTCGCTCGACAACCTCGTCATCACCAACGCGCTCCCGGTCATGGCCGCCGACCTCGGCGCCGGCATCGAGGAGCTGCAGTGGTTCCTCAACGCCTTCACGCTCGCGTTCGCGACGTTCATCCTGCCCGCGGCCGCACTCGGCGACCGGATCGGCCGCCGCACGGTCTTCCTCGGCGGCATCGCGATCTTCACGGCCGCGAGCGTGCTCACCGCCCTCAGCACCGAGCCGTGGATGGTCATCGGCGCCCGCGCCGTCCAGGGCCTCGGCGCCGCGGCGATCATGCCCCTCTCGCTCACGCTCGTCGCCGGCGCGGTGCCGGCGCGCCTCCGACCGCTCGCGATCGGGATCTGGGGCGGCGTGTCGGGCCTCGGCGTCGCGCTCGGACCGCTCGTCGGCGGCGCCGTGATCGAGGGATGGAACTGGCAGTCCATCTTCTGGATCAACGTGCCGATCGGCATCATCGCGTTCCTCCTGGTCCGACTCGTCCTCGCGGACGTCCGCGGCGAACGGCGGCCGATCGACCTGGCCGGCGTCGCCCTCGCCGGACTCGGCGTCCTCGGCCTCGTGTTCGGCATCGTGCGCGGCAACGAGGCGGGGTGGACGAGCGCCGACGTGCTGCTCCCCCTCGTCGCAGGCGTCGTGCTCCTCGTCGCGTTCCTGCTCTGGGAGGCGCGCGCGAGCGCTCCGGTGCTGCCGCTGTCGCTCTTCCGCGACCGCAGCTTCAGCGTCGCGAACGCCGTGGGCTTCACGTTCAGCTTCGGCGTGTTCGGGGCGATCTTCCTGCTCGTGCAGTTCCTTCAGGTCGTCCAGGGCCGCAGCGCGCTCGAGGCGGGGCTCATGACGATGCCGTGGACGCTCGCGCCGATGTTCGTGGCACCGCTGGCGGGACTGCTCGCCCCGCGGATCGGCACCCGGGCGCTCATGGTCGCCGGCCTCGCCGCGCAGGCGACCGCGATGTTCTGGATCGCCGCGACGCTCAGCGCGGACGTCGCCTACCCGACCCTCGTGCCCGCGTTCGCGCTCGCCGGCATCGGCATGGGCCTCGTCTTCGCGCCGATGGCGACCGCGGTGCTCGCCCGGATGCCCGAGCGCGACCACGCGAAGGCCTCGGGCACCAACTCCACGCTCCGCGAGATCGGCGGTGCCCTGGGCGTCGCCGTGCTCACCGCGGTCTTCACCGGGGCCGGCGGCGAGCTCACGCCGACCGCCTATGTCGACGCCGCGATCCCCGCGGTCGCCACCGGGGCCGCGGTGCTCGCGCTCGCGGGCGTGCTCGCCGTGCTGCTGCCCGCCGGACGCGCGGAGCGCCCGCTCGACCCCGCGCCTGTCCCCGTCGCGGAGCCGGTCACGGGTGCGCAGCCGGTCGCGCCGGCGGCCGCGCCGGCGGCCGCGGCGGTCCCCGTCGCCGGCTGAGGCCGGGCGACCGGACCCGATCGCCCCCCGCCCCGTCCCGCGCGGGCGAGGGGCGATCGGCGCGCGCTCCCCCGTCTCGGTCGCGCCCCGCCGACGGCCGGTCGAGCCGGCGCCGCGGCGGCCGCGCGCGTCTAGGCTGGTGTGGTGGCCGACCTCTCGCGCTATCTGCCGCTCAGCCGCCGTCCCGACGTGGACGAGTCCGGCGTGACCGCCGACCGGCGCGCCGAGACGGCCGAGGTCCTCCGGTCCGTCGCCACCGTCCTGCGCGCGGGCGGCGACGAGCTCTGGTCCGCCCCCACCGACCGACCCGGCTGGCGCGTCGCCGACGTGACGGCCGACCTCGTCCGCGGATTCGACCGGACGCGCACGCGCCGGGCGCTCGACGCCGCGGAGCGGCTCGTGCGCGGCGGCGAGGCGCGGCGGCTCGACGAGCTCGAGCGCCTGTCGGGCCCGTCGGCCGGAGCCGACGCGCTCGACACCCGCGCCGCGACCGTCCTCGGACGCGAGCGCGCGACCGGGGTCGCCGAGCTCGACGACGCCGTGGTGGCCGCCCTGCTCGTCGGCGGCGCGGCGGGCGCCGACGTGCCGCTGTCCGCCCGCGCCTCCGGCGCCGTAGCGCTCCGCCGCGCCGCCGCGGCGCCGACCGAGATCCGGGCCGTCATCTCAGGGCACGCGCTGCGGGCGACGGATGCCGGCTGGGAGTTCGGCCACGGCAGCCCGCTGGTCGACACGGCGAACGCGCTGCTGCGCTTCCTCATGGGCATCGGCACGGTCGCCCCGCACCCGCCGCGCGGCGACGAGCGGGACGACGTGCCCTCGGCCTGACTCAGCCGACGAGGTCGCGGGCCCGCACGACGTCGCGCCCCATCTGCTCGACGAGGGCGTCGATGCCGTCGAACTTCTCCATGCCGCGGATCCGATGCGCGAACTCGACGCTGACCACGTGGTCGTACAGGTCGAGGTCGCGGTCGAGCACGTACGCCTCGACGGTGCGCCGCTCGACCCCGTCGAACGTCGGGTTCACGCCGACCGAGATCGCGGCCGGATAGGTCGTGCCGGCGTCCGTGAGCCAGCCGGCGTAGACGCCGTCGCCGGGGATGAAGCCCTCGGCGTCGGGCGCGAGGTTCGCCGTCGGGTAGCCGAGCTCGCGGCCGCGCTTGAACCCGTGCACGACGAGGCCGCGGACCGTCGGCAGGTGTCCCAGGAGCTCGCCGGCATGCTCGACGGCGCCGGCGTCCAGCAGTTCGCGGATCCAGGTCGACGACACGCGGCGCCCGCCCTCGGGCACGACGTCCTCGACCACCACGACCTCGAATCCGTATTCCTCGCCCTGCCGCTGGAGCATCGCCACGTCGCCCTCGTTGCCCGCGCCGTACCGGAAGTCGCTCCCGACGAGGAGGACCCGTGCGTCGAGCGCCTCGACGAGGAAGCGCCGCACGAACGCGTCGGCCGTGTTCGACGCGAGGGCGGCGTCGTAGTGCAGCAGCACCGTGGCGTCCAGCCCGGTGGTGGCGAGCAGCTCGAGCTTCTGCCGCGTGCTCACGAGCTCGGGCGGCGTGCGCTCGGGGGCGTGGAAGGCGGCCGGATGGCGGTCGAAGGTGATCGCCACGGCCTCGAGCCGACGCGCGTCGGCGATGTCGCGCAGGGCGCCGATGACCGCACGATGTCCCTGGTGGACGCCGTCGAATTTTCCGATCGTCACCGCGGAGGGCCCGTAGTGGGCCGGCACGGCCTCGATCCCCGGGAACGTCCTCACTCGGCGTCCCCGCTCGCATCGGCGTCGACGGGGTGACGGGCGAGCCACCACATGCCGAGCGGTGGCAGCACGAGCGGGATGAACAGGTAGCCGCGGCCGAACCACGACCACACCGTGTCGTGCGGGAACAGGTCGGGCCGGAGGATGCTCAGCAGGCCCACGACGATCACGCCGGTGAACTCGAACACGATCGTCGCCCACGCCACGCGGTACCACGTCCGTCCCGGCAGCACGAGCGCGACCGTGGCGAGGATGTAGACCACGGCCGCGAGGGCCGAGAGCGCGTACGCCACCGGCGCCTCGTCGAACTTCTCGACGATCTGCACGACCGAGCGTCCGGTCGCGGCGAGCGCGAGCACGCCGTACACGGCGACGAGCACCCGGCCGATCCCGCTGAGTCGCCCTCGGCGACGCGCGTCGGCGGGGGCGGTGGATGTGTCGTTCATGTCGTCCGATTCTCCCAGACCCGGCCTCACGCCTGCTGGACCGTCCAGATCTGCAGCATCCGGTACACCATCACGGCCACGGCGAGCGCAGCGACCCCGCACACGACGGTCGCCCAGCGTCCCCGGTCGATGAGGGCCCAGAGCGCCGCGGCCGGCGGCAGCAGCACGGCGCTGACGAGGTACACCCAGAACTCGAGCAGGCTCCCCGTCGGCGGGTTGCCGACGGCGGGCGCGACGAGGGCCACGACGACCTGGGCGACGAGCAGCAGCTCGACGAGCGCGAGCGCGCCGAGCACGAGGTCGTTCGGCACCCGGCCCGCGAGGCCCAGCACGATGCCGACGAGGCCCGAGAGCACCGCGACCGCGACCTGCACGTAGGCGAACCACTCGATCATGCGCCCTCCTCGGCGGGGAACCCGGTGACGACCTTCAGCTGGGGGCCGCGGCGCTCCACGATCGCCACGAGCACGTCGCCCGGTCCGACCGCGGCGATCGGCGTGCCGCCGTCGAGGGCCGCCGCCGCGGCGTCCGCGGCGATCCGCTTTCCGTGCCGCAGGTCGCGCGTGGCGTCGTCGTCGACCTCGACCACGGGCAGCGTCCGGCGCGCGGCGTCGGCGGGACCGAGGCGGGCGGCGTCGACGTCGAGCCCCTCGAGCCCGCCGGCCTCGGCGACGTCGAACGCGCCGATGCGGGTGCGCCGGAGCGCGGTGAGGTGGCCGCCGACGCCGAGCGCGGCGCCGAGGTCGCGCGCGAGGGCGCGCACGTAGGTGCCGGACGAGCACGCGACGCGCACGTCGAGGTCGCGCCATCCGTCGCCGCCGCGGGTGTCGAGCAGTTCGAACGCCGAGACGGTCACGGTGCGCGGCGCCAGCTCGACCGCCTCGCCGTCGCGGACGCGCTGGTAGGCGCGCCTGCCGTCGACCTTGACGGCGCTCACGGCGCTGGGGACCTGGTCGATGGTGCCGGTGAGGGCGGCCATGCCGCGGGCGAGGTCGTCGGGATCGACGGCGGCGACCGACTCGGCGGATGCCGCGGGCAGCGGCTCGCCCTCGGCGTCGTCGGTGGTCGTGGCCCAGCCGAGCCGGATCGTCGCGAGGTACTCCTTGTCGAGCCCGACCAGGTGGTGGAGGAGCCGGGTCGAGCTCTCGACGCCGAGCAGCAGCAGGCCCGTCGCCATCGGGTCGAGCGTGCCGGCGTGGCCGACCTTCCGGGTGCCGGCGAGGCGTCGCACGCGGGCGACCACGTCGTGGCTGGTCATCCCCTGCGGCTTGTCGACGAGGAGGATGCCGCTGTTCACGCCGTACAGGCTAACAGCGCCGCGGTGGCCGATTCGTCGCCGGCATCCGCCTACGCTGGTGCGGTGAGGATCGGGATCATCGGCGCGGGTGCGCTGGGCGGCACGTTCGCCGCGCTGCTCGCGCGAGCGGGGCACGACGTGGAGGTGACGGCCCGCGGCGCGGGCCTCGAGGCGATCCGCGCGGACGGCATCCGGTTGTCGGGCGGGTACGGCGAGGCGCACGTGCACCCGGCGGCCGGCGAGCGCCTGTCGGTCCGCCCCGACCTCGTGCTCGTGTGCACCAAGGCGCAGGATGCCGCGGCCGCGATCACCGCCAACGGTGCGGCGATCGACGGCGTGCCGGTCGTGGTCGTGCAGAACGGGCTCGACGGCGTCGCGACGGCCGAGCGGCTGCTGCCGAAGTCGTCGTGCATGGGCCTGCTCTCGATCATCGCGGCCAACTACACGGAGCCCGGCACGGTGCGCGTGACGACGACCGCCGCCAGCTACCTCGGGCGCGGCGACGGTCCGGCCGACGACGAGGTCCGGCGCATCGCCGCGGACCTCTCCGGCGCCGTGCCGATCGTCGCGGTCGCGAACTTCCGCGGCTCCCAGTGGACCAAGCTCGTCGTCAACATGCTGAACGCGGTGCCCGCCATCGTCGGACGGAGCGTCCAGGACGTCGTGGACGATCGGGAGCTGCGCCGGGTCGTCGCCGCCTCGATGCGCGAGTGCGTCCGGGTCGGCATCGCCCGCGGCGTCCGGTTCGGCTCCCTGCAGGGCCTGGGCGACCGGCGACTGCGCGCGTTCGCGAGCCTGCCCCTCGCGCTCGGGCAGGCGCTGCCGTGGTCGATGCGCGTGCGCATGGGGAACGTGCCGAACCTCGGCTCGACGCAGCAGAGCCTGCGACGCGGCCAGCGCACCGAGGTGGACTTCCTGAACGGCGCCGTGGTGCGCGAGGCGGAGGCCGCGGGGATCGACGCCCCCGTGAACCGGGCGCTCACGGCCCTCGTGCACGAGGTCGAGGCCGCGGGGGCGCCGTTGCCCCCGGAGCGCGTGGTCGCCGTGCTCGCCGACACCGGCGCGTAGCGCCGACGGCGCCGGCCGCTCGGGCTAGGGTTCCCTCGATCCGGACCCTCCGAACGAATCGAGTCGACGTGGAACCCTACGACCCCGTCCCCGAACGCGCCGATGCGGGCACCGACGACGACGCGGCGGCGCCCGCCCGGACCGGAGCCGACGCCGATCCGGCCGCGCCGGGGCGCCGCCCCCTGCGCTGGTGGCTGACCCTTCCGATCGGCATGGCCGCGGGCGCGTTCGGACTGCTGCCCTGGCTCGTGACGGGCGGACGGCTGCCGCTCCAGAACCTCTGGGCGACCGACGCGCTGCCGGACGAGTACCCCGTCGTGCTGCTGCCGTTCAGCCAGTACGCGCTGTCGACGATCGCGGCGCTGCTCGTCGTCGGCGCCGCGGTCGCCGGCATCGCGGCCCGCGCGACGCGTGGGGTCCGCCCGCGCTCGGGCGTCGCGTGGTTGCTGGTCGGGCTCCTCGTCGTGCAGGCCGCCGCGATCGTGCAGACGACGACCGTCCTGGCCGACGGCCTCGAGGACCGGACCGAGTCCGACCTGTACCTGGCCGCACTCGTCGCCGTGGCCGTGCTGGCGAACCTGGTCGGCGTGCTCGTGATGCTGCTGGTGGCCGTCGCGCCCCGCGCCGGCGCCGTGATCGGGCTCGCGCTCGCGGCGGTGCTCGTGCCGTCGTGGCTCGGACTGCTGCTGGCGCCGCACCCCGCGCTCGCCGACCCGGCGATCACCGAGGCGCTCGGGCTGCTCAGGTGGCTGCCGGCGGTGCTCGTCGGGGCCGCCGTGGCCTGGGCGGGGATCGGCACGGTCGGGCGCGTCCTCGCGGCGATCGTCGCGCTGGTGGTGCTCTGGATCGGACCGGCGCTGATCACGGCGGTGACCGCCGCCGCGGGCAGTCGCGTGCTCGCCCGTCAGCCGGCCGAGATGCTCGACTACGCCGCCGACGTCTTCCGTGCGGCGACGACGCGCCCCGAGGTCGTGCTCCCGCCACTCGTGGTCGCGGTCGTCGTGGCGGCCGCCGGTCTCGTCGGGCGACTCGTCGTCGGCCGCCTCCGCCCCGCCCCCGCCGACCCGGTCGGCCCCCGTGACGAGGTGCCGCAGGCGGACGCCGGGCCGCACGCGGACGCCGGGCCGCAGGCGGACGCCGGGCCGCAGGCGTAGCCGGCGGGGCCTCGCGACGCCGCGTCAGTCCCCCTCCGCCGCCTCGGCACGCGCCTCGGCGGCGGGTCCGTCGTCGTCGCCGAGCCCGCCGGCATCGCCGCGCCGCGGGTGCGCCGGATCCGACTGGTCGATCACGATGGATGCCACGGCACGCGGATCGCTCGACGCGTAGGCGATGCGATCGGCGGCATCCGTCGGCTCGCCGTCCACCGCGAGCGCGACGTCCCAGCGGTCGCGAAGCCGACGACGCAGCAGGAAGCGCCCGTCCAGCACGAGGATCGCGTCCGCCGGACCCGTGCGCCACTTCGGCTCGACCCACGCGTCGCGCGCGAGGTCGAACCCGCGCGTCACGAACGCGGTCGAGCCCGCCATCCGGAACGGCTCGACGAGCGTGCGCTCGAGGAGGGACTCGTCGATGCCGTAGCGCCAGTACCGTTCGGCGGTGTCCGGGCCGTAGTCCGCCTGCGCCTCGCGCGACCGGTGGAAGTCCTCGGTGCTCGCGCGGAAGACCGAGAGGTCGCGCTCGCGGAGCACGTCGGCGAGGTCGTCGCCGAGCTGCGTCTTGCCGCTCCGCAGGGGACCGTCGATGGCGACGATCACCCGCCCGCGACCGATCCGGGCGAGGAACTCGTCGGCGATCCCCCGGAGGAACGCCACGCGGGGCGTGGTGACCAGGCGCATGCTCCGAGCGTACGTCGCCGCACCGGTCGCGTCGACGCAGACCGGGCCTACGCTGGACGGATGCCGACCCGCGAACCCGCCGCCGAGACCGGGACGACCGACGCCACCGCCGCCCTCTCGGGGGCGATCGTCGACTGGTTCGCCCACGCGGCGCGCCCCCTGCCGTGGCGCGCGGCCGACGTGTCCCCGTGGGCGGTGCTCGTGAGCGAGTTCATGCTGCAGCAGACCCAGGTCGCGCGCGTGCAACCGCGGTGGGAGGAGTGGATCCGCCGCTGGCCGACGCCGGCCGACCTCGCGGCCGCGCCCGCGTCGGACGCGGTGCGGGCGTGGGATCGACTCGGCTACCCGAGGCGGGCGCTGTGGCTGCACCGCGCCGCGACCGAGATCGTCGAGCGGCACGGCGGCGAGGTGCCCTGCGACCTCGACGCGCTGTCGGCGCTGCAGGGCATCGGGCCGTACACGGCCCGCGCGATCGCCGCGTTCGCGTTCGGCGAGCGGCACCCCGTGGTCGACACCAACACCCGTCGCGTGATCGCCCGCGCCGTCGGCGGCGTCGCGGAGGCCGGTCCGCCGTCGACGCGTCGCGACCTCGACGCGATGTCGGCCCTGCTGCCGCCCGACCGCGCGCGGGCGAGGGCGTTCAACGCGGGAGCGATGGAGCTCGGGGCGACGGTCTGCGTCGCCCGCGCGCCGCGCTGCGACGACTGCCCGATCGCGGATCGCTGCGCCTGGCGGGCCGCCGGGTACCCGGCCTACGACGGCCCGCGGCGCGCCCGACAGGCGAGGTTCGCCGGCAGCGACCGCGAGGCGCGCGGCCTCGTCCTGCGCGAGCTGCGCGCCGCGCATCGGCCAGTCGCTCTCGAGGAGCTCGCGCGCGTCGTCGACGACCGGCTCGACCGCGCGCTCGAGGGCCTCGTCGCCGACGGCCTCGCGGTCCGCGTCGACGGTGGCTACGTCCTGCCGGACTCCTGACCGCGTCGCGGATCCCGCCCCGGCCCGCCGCCGCGTCGGCCCCGCCCCGAGACGTGCCGGGCGCCGACGGCGGGTCAGCCGCCGGCGAGTCCGAGCAGCTGGAAGGCCTCGACGGGCGCGTCGCGACCCTTCACCTCGAGGGCGCCGAGCGGCCTGGTGATCGCCTCATCGCCGAGCAGGCGGGCCGTCGCCGCGCCGATCGCGACGCCGCCGACCGGAGCGAGGCCCTCGAGTCGCGACGCGACGTTCACGGCGTCGCCGATCACGGTGTAGGTCCTGCCGCCGCCCGTGCCCAGGATCCCCACGTTCACCTCGCCCGAGTTCACGCCGACGCGGAACCGCGGCCAGTCCGGGTGCTCGGCCTGCACGGCCGACGCCGCCTGCTGCAGGGCGAGACCCGCGCCGACGGCGCGCTTGGCGTGACCGCCGTCGGCGCCGCCGTCCTCGAACACCACCATCACCGCATCCCCGATCAGGCGGTCGACGCGGCCCCCGTAGCGTCCGACGAGCGGCGGGATCACGTCGGTGAAGTACGCGTTGAGCATCGCCGTCACCTCGGCGGGCTCGTGCTGCTCCGAGAAGCGCGTGAAGCCGGCGAGGTCGGCGAAGAGGATCGAGACCTCCCGCTCCCCCGCCGCGGTCTCGCGCGTGTACAGTCCGGCCCACCGCTCCTCGCGCCACGACCGCTGCGCGGCGACCACGATGAGCACGAACGCGGCGAGCATGAGCACGTGCCACTCCCACCACGACAGGTGCCAGTTGCGTCCGAAGACCACCGCGATCTCCGCCTCGGCGAGCAGCGTGAACGCGGCGGCGAACGCGAGCGGCAGCGGGGAGGCGGGATGCCGCGGCATCCGCAGGTACCGGACGACGGCGATCGCGTAGCAGGCGAGCCCCACCACCGCGAGCACCGTGAAGGGGGCGTCCAGCCGTTCGGGCGGCGCGCCCGCGAGCGGGCCGAGCTCGAGCAGGGAGACCGCGCCCCAGGCGACCATCACCGCGAGCAGCGCGACGATGAGCCACGGGGTCATCTTCAGCACCCGGGCGCCGTGCGCCCCGTCGAGGTCGGCGCTCGACCACGCCGCGAACACGGCGGCCACCGTGAGTCCGACGGGAGTCGCGAGCGCGAAGCCCGTGTTGCTGCCCGCGAGCAGCACGCCGGGCGTCGCGAGCGCGTGCAGGGCGAGGAACCCGGCCGCCGCGAGGAACGAGAGCGACACGAGCACGAGCCGCGGGTCGCGCCGCAGGCGAGCGGCTGCGGCGACCGCCCACGCCAGGGCCGCGTTGATCGCGCCCGCGGCGAGCACGAGCCAGAAGTGGGTGGGCTGGTGCTCCCACTCGAGGTCGAGTGCGGGCCGGGCGATGAGGAGTCCGAGCCCGAGCAGTGGGATCGCGAGCACGACGGCGGTCCAGGCGACGCGTCCGGCGGGCGGCCGCGGGGCCGCCGGACCGGTGCCGGACGCCGCAGAGGTCACGTCGGACCGCTCCCGCGTTCGGCGGCCGCGTCCGCGGCGGCGGCTTCCGCGAGCCGCCGGTGCACCGAGGAGACCACCACCGACCCCTCGCCGACGGCCGAGGCCACGCGCTTGATCGCGCCGCGGCGCGCGTCGCCCACGGCGAAGATGCCCGGCACGCTCGTCTCGTGCGGGAATGGCTCGCGGTCGACCGTCCATGCCGGCCGCTCGGGCGCGGCGACGACCTCGGGCCCCGTGAGCACGTAGCCCCAGCGGTCGCGGAGGATCTCGGGCGGGAGCCACTCGGTGCGCGGCGACGCCCCGATGAGCACGAACAGGCCCGCGCACTCCTCGTCGTGCTCCTCGCCGGTGTCGCGGTCGCGCAGCCGGATGCGCTCGAGCGCCCCGTCGCCCCCGCCGCCGACCACCTCGACGCGGGTGTGGACCCGGACGCCCTGCGCATCGAGCTGGTCGATGAGGTACTGCGACATGCTCTCGGCGAGGCCCGTGCCGCGGACGAGGATGGCCACGGATGCCGCGTACCGCGCCAGGTGGAGCGCGGCCTGCCCCGCCGAGTTGCCGCCGCCGATGATGAACACGGGGCGACCCGCGACGCCCTGAGCCTCGATCGCGGACGCACCGTAGAAGACGCCGGCGCCCTCGAACCGCTCGAGCTCGGCGACGCCGAGCCGGCGGTACGACACGCCCGTGGCCAGCACGATCGCACGGCACCGGATGTGGTCCTCCGGCGCGACGTGCACGACGAACCCGCCGTCCTCGACCTCGATCGCGACGGCCTCGCGGGCGTGCGCGAAGCGGGCGCCGAAGACCCACGCCTGCTGGTAGGCGCGCTGCGCCAGTTCCGAGCCCGAGATGCCGCGCGAGAAGCCGAGGTAGTTGCGGATCAGCGAGCTCGACCCGGCCTGCCCGCCGATCGACTCGCGCTCCACGACGAGCACGTCCAGGCCTTCGGAGGCGGCGTACACCGCCGCCGCGAGCCCGCCCGGCCCCGCGCCGACCACGACGACGTCGGCCGACGGCTCCGGGCCGAGCGAGGTGGTGAGGCCGTAGGCCTCGGCGAGCTCCGCGTTGCCCGGGTTCCGGAGCACGCGACCGTCGAGCATCACGACGACGGGCTCCTCGGGCACGGCGTCGAGGCCCGAGGCGGCGAGGCGGTCCCGCGCCGCCGCGGAGCCCGGATCCAGCCACTCGTGCGGCACGCCGCCGCGCGCGAGCAGGCTGCGCAGCTCGTGCGTGCGCGGCAGCGCGGTGCGGCCGATGACGGCGACCTCGCGGGGTCGCAGGCCGATCGAGCGCTCCCACTCGAGGAGGAACTCGGTGATGGTGCGGTGGAAGTACTCGTCCGGGGTGTGCCACGGGCGGATGACGTAGTACTCGAGCTCGCCGGCGCCCATGAGCGACAGGATCTCGTCGCGCACTGCGACATCGCCCCACTGGCCCCACTCGATGAGCCGACCGCGTCGCACGTCCGGGAACCTCCGGCGCGCACGCGAGAACACGGTGCGTCCGTCCAGGTCGCCCGCCCGGTCGGCGAGGATCAGGGCGAGGAGCCCGCCCTCCTCGGCGATCGCGTCGATGCGTTCCGCCGCTTCGTGCTCGTCGACCGCCTGCTCGATGCGGTAGTCGCGGGCGTAGCGGCGCTCGAGCTCGGCCACGACCGAGCTGCGGGCGTCGCGATCGCGCGCGACGACGAGGATGACCGGCGGTGCGACGCTCGACATTGACCCCTCCTCCGACGGGCCGGACGCGCAACCCGTCCACGGCGCCGACGTCCGGGCGCCGACGCCCCGCAGTGTACCCCGGCGCCGGGGCCGACGGACAGGGCCGCACGGCACGTCGGCCGGATCGACCGGACGGCGGGGTCCGGAGGCGTGCGCCCCGGGACCCCGCCGCGGCCCGCGGTCGGACCGCCGGGTCAGCCGACGGTGGCGGTCGCCTCCGTGCGGGCGCGGTCGGCGGCGTCGAGCTCGCGCAGGTCGAGCCCCCGGGTCTCGCGCGCCGCGGCGACGGCGACGAGCGTGATCGCGCACGCGATCGCCACGTAGATGGCGATCGGCACGCTCGAGCCGAACTGGCCGAGCAGGCTCGTGGCGATGATCGGCGCGAGCGAGCCGGCGAAGATCGACGTGACCTGGTAGCCGAGCGAGACGCCCGAGTAGCGCATGCGCGTCGGGAACATCTCCGCCATGATCGCGGGCTGCGCCGCGTACATGAGCGCGTGGAAGACGAGGCCGAGCGCGATGGCCGCCCAGATGACGATCGGGTTGCCGGTGTTCATCAGCGGGAAGGCGAAGAACGCCCACGAGGCGCCGAGGACCGCGCCGAGCGCGTACACGGGCTTCCGGCCGAAGCGGTCGGACAGGTTGCCCGCGACCGGGATCGCGACGAAGTGCACGGCGTGCGCGGCGACCAGGATGAGCAGCGTGTTCGCGGTGCCCTCCTGCACCACCTGCGTGAGGTAGACGATCGAGAACGTCACGACCACGTAGTACAGGATGTTCTCCGCGACGCGGAGGCCCATGGCGGTGACGACGCCGCGCGGGTAGCGCGTGATGACCTCGAGCACGCCGTAGCTGGTCGCCTTGGCGGCATCCCGCTCGGCCTGCATCTCGAGGAAGATCGGCGCGTCGGTGACCTTGGTGCGGATGTACCAGCCGATGAGGACGATCACCGCGGACAGCCAGAACGCGACGCGCCAGCCCCAGCCGAGGAACGCCTCGTCGGACAGGGTCGAGCTCAGCACGAAGAGCACGAGCGTGGCGAGGAGGTTGCCGACCGGGACGGCGGCCTGCGGCCAGCTCGCCCAGAAGCCGCGGCGCTCGGACGGGCTGTGCTCGGCGACGAGCAGCACGGCGCCGCCCCATTCGCCGCCCAGCGCGAATCCCTGCAGGAAGCGCAGGACCACGAGCAGCGTCGGGGCGAGCAGGCCCACCTGGGCGTAGGTCGGCAGGCATCCGATGAGGAACGTCGCGACGCCGATGAGGATGATGCTGAACTGCAGCAGCCGCTTGCGTCCGTACTTGTCGCCGAGGTGCCCGAAGACGATGCCGCCGAGCGGACGCGCGATGAATCCCACGGCGTACGTGAGGAACGCGGCGATGATGCCGGCGTACGGGTCCTCGGACGGCGGGAAGAAGGCGGTGCCGAACACGAGCGTGGCGGCCGAGGCGTAGAGGAAGAACTCGTACCACTCGACGACGGTCCCGGCCATCGACGCGGTGACGACGCGGCGCAGGCCGGAGGTGCCGGACGTCGCGCTCGCCTCCTTGACGGGTGCTTGGGTCATTCGATGCTCCTTCGCATGGAACGTGGTGGGGTGCTGACGCTGTCGCGCCACCGGTTGAGTCTCGCGTGCACACCCGTGCAGACCAATGACGAAGATCGCACCTGCGATGTGCGAAGCTGCACAGATGCCATCGACACCCCGCCGGCCGACGAGCGCCGACGACCTCATCGTGCTCCTCGCCGTCGCCCGTGAGGGTCGGTACACGGGAGCCGCCGAACGCCTCCGCGTGAACCACACCACGATCGCCCGCCGCATCGACGCGCTCGAGCGGTCGCTCGGCGGGCGCGTGCTCGTTCGCGGCGCCGCCGGGTGGGTGCTGACGCCGCTCGGCGAGCACGCCGTCGCGGCCGCTGAGGAGGTCGAGCGGGCGATGCGGGGCCTCTCCCCCGACGAGCCGGCCCTCGCCGGCGTGGTGCGGCTGTCGGCCACCGACGGGTTCAGCGGGTTCATCGCGTCGCCGGCGGTCGCGGCGCTGCGGGAGCGGCACCCGGGCGTCTCCCTCGAGATCGTGGCCGCGACCCGCCGCGCCGCGGCGCAGCGCGTCGGCGTGGACCTCGAGGTCGTGGTCGGCCGACCGCACGTGCACCGCGCCGAGGCGACCCACCTCGGCGACTACGTGCTCGGGCTCTACGCGAGCCGCACGCTGCTCGAGCGACGGGGCGCGCCGGCGTCGGTGGACGGACTGGCCGGGGAGCCGCTCGTGTACTTCATCGAGTCGATGCTGCAGGTCGACGCGCTCGACACCGCGCGCCGCTCGACGAGACGGATGGTCGACGCGGTCTCGAGCACGAACGTGTACGTGCACGTCGACGCCACGCGTGCGGGCGCCGGGTACGGCCTCCTGCCCGCGTTCCTCGCGGACCGGCACGACGACCTGGTGCGGATCTTCCCCGACGAGATCGAGGAACGGCTGCCGTACTGGCTGGTCTGCCGGCCCGAGGCCCTGCGCCAGCCGACGGCGGTCGCGTTCATCGCCGCGTTGCGCGGGCGGATGGCCGAGGTCTCCGACGCGCTCCTCGGTCGGCCGTCGCCGGCGGGCTGACGCCCGCTCGCGACGTCGGGCTCAGCGCGCCTCGGCCTCGTCCTCGTCGACCTCGCGCGGCTTCACGTACGGGTCGGCGTCGCCCGCGTACTGGGCGGACGATGCGGCCACCGTCGTCGCCGCGTCGCGCTCGCGCGCCTCCCGGAGGAGGTCCTCGATGTGCTTGGCGTTCTCGGGCACCGCATCGGCGATGAACTCCAGGGTCGGCGTGAGGCGGGCGGTGATGTTGCGCCCGACCTCGGTGCGGAGCATCCCCGTGGCGGCCTTGAGCGCGAGCGCCGAGTCGCGGCGCTCCTCGTCGGTGCCGTACACGGTGTAGAAGATGCTCGCGTGCTGGAGGTCGCCGGTGACGCGCACGTCGGTGATCGTGACGAACCCGAGCCTCGGGTCGCGCAGCCCCTTGTCGAGGCGGCGGGCGACGATCTCCTTGATCCTGTCGGCCAGCTTCCTGGCCCGCTGCGGATCGGCCATGATGGCCTGCCTTTCCGTTCTGGTGGGAGGGGTCGGGGCCCCGCTCATCTCGTGACGAGCGGGGCCCCGCACCGTGGGATCAGACCCGCGGCTTCTCGCGCATCTCGGTCGTCTCGATCTCGTCGCCGACCTGGATGTCGTTGTACTTGCCGAGGCCGATACCGCACTCGAAGTCCGTGCGGACCTCGGTGACGTCGTCCTTGAACCGGCGGAGCGACTCGATCGCGAGCCCGTCCGCGATGACGACGCCGTCGCGGATGACGCGCGCCTTCGCGTTGCGGGTGATGGTGCCCGAGCGCACGATGCAGCCGGCGATGTTGCCGAACTTCGACGAGCGGAACACCTCGCGGATCTCGGCAACGCCCGACTGCACCTCCTCGTACTCGGGCTTGAGCATGCCCTTGAGCGAGTTCTCGATGTCGTCGATCGCGTTGTAGATGACGTTGTAGAAGCGCACGTCGACGCCCTCGCGGGCGGCGCGCTCGCGCGCCTTGACGTCGGGACGGACGTTGAACCCGATCACGATCGCGTTGTCGATCGTGGCGAGGTCGATGTCGCTCTCGGTCACGGCACCCACGCCGCGGTGGAGGATCCGCAGCTGCACCGAGTCGTCCACCTCGATCTTCATCAGCGACTCCTCGAGCGCCTCCACGGCACCCGACACGTCGCCCTTGATGATGAGGTTGAGCGCCTCGACCTTGCCCTCCTCGAGGGCACGGGTGAAGTCCTCGAGCGAGATCCGCTTGCGGGCCTTGGCCAGCTGGGCGTTCCGCTCCGCGGCTTCGCGCTTCTCGGCGATCTGACGGGCCGTGCGGTCCTCCTCGGTGACGAGGAAGGTGTCGCCGGCGCGCGGGACGCTCGAGAGGCCCTGCACCTGCACCGGACGCGACGGCGTCGCGGCCTCGACCGGCTCGCCGTTCTCGTCGCTCATCGCACGGACGCGGCCGTAGGCCGTGCCCGCGACGATCGCGTCGCCGACCTTGAGCGTGCCCGACTGGATGAGCACGGTCGCCACGGCGCCGCGGCCCTTGTCGAGCTTGGCCTCGATGGCCACGCCTCGGGCGTCCTTGTCGGGGTTCGCACGCAGGTCGAGCCCGGCGTCGGCGGTCAGGAGCACTGCGTCGAGCAGCTCCTGGATGCCGATGTTCTCGCGCGCCGAGACGTCGACGAACATGACGTCGCCGCCGTACTCCTCGGCCACGAGGCCGAACTCGGTGAGCTGCTGGCGCACCTTGGCCGGGTTGGCGTCGGGCTTGTCGATCTTGTTCACCGCGACCACGATCGGCACGTTCGCCGACTGGGCGTGGTTCAGCGCCTCGACCGTCTGCGGCATGATGCCGTCGTCGGCCGCGACCACGAGGATCGCGATGTCGGTCACCTGCGCACCACGGGCGCGCATGGCGGTGAACGCCTCGTGACCCGGGGTGTCGATGAAGGTGATCGCGCGGTCGATGCCCTCGTGCTCGGTGTGCACCTGGTACGCACCGATGTGCTGGGTGATGCCGCCGGCCTCGCCCGCGACGACGTTCGCGTTGCGGACGGCGTCGAGCAGTCGCGTCTTACCGTGGTCGACGTGACCCATGACGGTCACGACCGGCGGACGCGGCATGAGGTCCTCGTCCGACTCCTCCGCCTCCTCGGCGTCGAGGTCGATGTCGAAGCCCTCGAGGAGCTCCTTGTCCTCGTCCTCGGGCGAGACGACCTGGATCTTGTAGCCGAGCTCGGCGCCGAGCACCTCGAAGGTGGCCTCGTCGAGCGACTCCGTCGCCGTCGCCATCTCGCCGAGGTGGAACAGCACGGTGACGAGCGAACCGGGGTTCGCGTCGATCTTGTCGGCGAAGTCCGAGATGGAGGCGCCTCGGCGCAGGCGGATGACGGTGTTGCCGTCGCCGCGCGGGACGCTCACGCCGCCGAGCGACGGGGCCTCCCGCATCTCGAATTCCTGCCGCTTCGTCCGCTTCGACTTGCGCGCCTTGCTCTTGCCGCCGCCGCGACCGAAGGCACCCGCGGTGCGGCCGCCGCGGCCGCGGCCGCGGCGGCCGCGGCCGCGACGCGGGCCGCCGAAGCCGCCGCCGGGACGACCGGCGAAGCCGCCGCCGGCGCCGCCGCCGCCACCGGGCCGCTGGCCGCCGCCACCGCCGCCGGGGCGCTGGAAGCCGCCGGGACGGCCGCCGCCGCCACCGCCGCCGGGACGCGGCGCGCCCGGACGGGGCGAGCCGGGACGCGGGGGCTGGGGCCGCGGGATGTTCGGCTGGCTCGGCCGCTGGCCCATGCCCTGCGAGCTCGAGTACGGGTTGTTGCCCGGGCGCGGCTGGCTCGGCCGCTGGCCCATGCCCTGCGAGCTGGAGTACGGGTTGTTGCCGGGGCGCGGCGCGCCGGGGCGCGGACCGCCCGGACGCGGGGCGGACCCGCCGGGCTTGGGCGCGCCGGGACGCGCGACGTCGGCGGGCTTGGGCGCGCCGGGCTTGGGGCCGCCGGGCTTGGGCGCCGACGACGTCGCGGCGGCCTTCTCGGTCGCCGCCTTCTCGGCGGCCGCAGCGGCCGCCTTCTGCTCGGCCTCGGCCTGGCGTTCGGCGACGCTCTTCGGGGCGTCGGCCGGGGTCGCCGCGGGCGCGGGCGCGGGCTTCGGGCCCGGCTTGGGGCCGGGCTTCGCCGCAGCGGGCTTCGCCGCCGCCGCGGGCGCGCTCGCCTTGCTCGCCCCTTCGAGGGCGGCGCGCAGGCGACGCGCGACGGGGGGTTCGATCGAGGACGACGGGCCCTTGACGTACTCGCCCATCTCCTTCAGCTTCTCGAGCGCGACCTTGCTGTCGACGCCGAGCTCGCTGGCGATCTCGTGCACTCGTGGTTTGGCAGCCACTTCTCTCCTGTTCCGGGTCCGACCCCGGACAGGGGCGGACCATCAATGGCGGACGGGTCTCATTTCGAGCCGCTCATGAGTTGTCCATTAGCCGTTCAGCCTGTTCTCTACTTCGGATGTGTCCAGATCGCCGCTCACGCGAAGCGCGCGCCCGAAGGCGCGCCGTCGCTGGGCGAGTCGGAAGCACTCGAGCGTCGGATGCAGCCACGCGCCGCGCCCCGGGAGCACCGCCGACGTGTCGGCGACGACTCGAGGATACTGGGCGACGATCCTCAGAAGTGAGGATCGCGGGGCGCGCGAACGGCATCCGATGCACGTTCTGACGGGTTCCATCCTACACCTCCACGCTGGGCGCCTCCCGACCGCGCCCGCCGCGGCGGGGAGGAGCCGTCACGCCTGGTCGAGGATCGAGTCGGGCTGGATGTCGATCTTGGCCCCGGTGAGCTTCGCCGCGAGGCGGGCGTTCTGGCCCTCCTTGCCGATCGCGAGCGAGAGCTGGTAGTCGGGGACCAGCGCGCGGACCGCACGCGTGCCCTCGTCGATGACGTAGGCGCTCGTGACCTTGGCCGGCGACAGCGCCGACGCGACGAACGTCGCGAGGTCCTCGTTCCAGTCGACGATGTCGATCTTCTCGCTGCCGAGCTCGGCGGTGACCGCCCGCACGCGCTGGCCGAGTTCGCCGATGCACGCGCCCTTCGCGTTCACGCCGGGCTGGTTGGCGCGCACGGCGATCTTCGTGCGGTGGCCCGCCTCGCGGGCGAGCGAGACGATCTCGACCACGCCGGACGCGATCTCGGGGACCTCGAGCGCGAACAGCTTGCGGACGAGCGCCGGGTGCGTGCGCGAGACCGTGATCGACGGCCCCTTCGTGCCCTTGGACACGCTCGTGACGTAGACGCGGATGCGGGCGCCGTGCGGGTAGTCCTCGCCGGGCACCTGTTCCTCGGGCGGCAGGATCGCCTCGACCGTGCCGAGGTCGATGTGCACCATCTTCGGGTTGGGTCCCTGCTGGATGACGCCGGCGACGATGTCGCCCTCGCGGCCGCGGAACTCGCCCAGGACCGCGTCGTCCGCGATGTCGCGCAGGCGCTGGTTGATGACCTGCTTCGCCGCGAACGCGGCGATGCGCCCGAAGTCGCTCGGGGAGTCCTCGGCCTCGCCGATGACGTTCCCCTCCTCGTCGTACTCGGGGACGTAGATCGACACGTGACCGGTCTTGCGGTCGAGGTGCGCGCGGGCGCCACGGGGGTTCGCGTGGCCGTGCTGGCCGGGGTTCGTGTGCTTGAGGTAGGCCATCAGGATCGCCTGCTCGATGATCTGCACCAGTTCGTCGAACGGGATCTCCTTCTCGCGCTCCATCATTCGGAGCACGCTGAGGTCGATGTCCATTCCGGCCTCCCATATTCAGCTCTCAGTCCGCCTCCCCTCGTGGGCGGAACACTCAAGCGTACCGGATGCCGCGGAGGCGGAGCCACGCCGACGACGGCTCGCTCCCGGGCGCTCCGGAAGCGGGCTGGCATGCTGGGGCGATGGACGCGCTCAACGACCTCGTGCTCGCCGCGGGCGACACGCTCTGGACCTGGATCGTGCTGCCCGTCGTGGTGCTGCTCGGCCTCTACTTCACGGTGCGATCCGGCGTCGTGCAGTTCCGCCTCATCCCCGAGATGTTCCGGACCCTCACCGACAGGACCCCGCGCGACGAGTCGGGCGAGCCGCAGTCCGTCTCGGCCTTCCAGGCCTTCACCATCTCGGCCGCGTCGCGGGTCGGCGTCGGCAACATCGCCGGCGTGGGCACCGCGATCGCGATCGGCGGGCCCGGCGCCATCTTCTGGATGTGGCTCATGGCCTTCATCGGGGGCGCCTCCGCGTTCGTGGAGTCCAGCCTCGGCCAGCTGTTCAAGGTCCGCGACAGGGACGGCTTCCGCGGCGGGCCCGCGTACTACATCGAACGCGGCCTGAAGGCGCGCTGGGCCGGCATCCTCTTCGCGGTCATCCTCATCGTCTGCTTCCCGTTCGCGTTCTCGTCGCTGCAGGCGAACACGATCAGCGCGTCGCTCACGGGCGCCGTCGCGCCCGACGGCGGCGGCGAGTGGATCGCGTGGGTCGCCGGGGCGGTGCTCGCCGTGCTCACGGGCCTCGTGGTCTTCGGCGGCGTGCGCCGCATCGCGCACGTCACCCAGGCCGTCGTGCCGCTCATGGCGCTGATCTACCTGCTCGTCGGGCTCATCATCGTCGCGCTGAACATCACCCGGCTTCCCGAGGTGTTCGCCTCCATCTTCACCGAGGCGTTCGGGTTCAACGAGGTCGTCGGCGCGGCGCTCGGCACGATCATCCTCACGGGCGTCAAGCGGGGCATGTTCTCGAACGAGGCCGGCCTCGGCTCGGCGCCGAACGCGGGAGCCAGCGCGGCGGTCACGCATCCCGTCAAGCAGGGCCTCGTGCAGACCCTCGGCGTCTACTTCGACACCTTCCTCGTCTGCACGGTCACCGCGTTCATCATCCTCGTGTCGAACCCCGACCTCGCGAACGCCGAGCGCGGCATCGGACTCACGCAGGACGCGATGGTCGCGAACCTCGGGCCCTGGGCGAGCGTCCTGCTCACGATCGTCGTGTTCCTGCTCGCGTTCAGCTCGATCCTCGGCAACTACTACTACGGCGAGTCGAACATCGAGTTCATCTCGCCGAAGCGGTGGCTGCTCGCGACGTACCGATCGCTCGTGGTCGTGGCCATCTTCGTCGGATCGGTCGCCGCCAGCGACCTCGTCTGGAACACGGCCGACGGCATCATGGGCCTCATGGCGCTCGTGAACCTCATCGCGATCGCCCTGCTGTCCGGCATCGCCTTCCGGCTCCTCGGCGACTACACCCACCAGCGCCGCCAGGGCCGCGATCCCGTGTTCACGCGGGACCGGCTGCCGGGCGTGACGGGCATCGAGTGCTGGGTCGACGAGCGGTCGGTCACGGGACCGATCGACCTGTCGGTGGCGGAGCACCAGGCCGACAAGCACCGCGACCACCTGCACCACGAGGAGTGAGGGGGCGGGGCCGGCTCATTCCGGCGTCGGCGGCGAGTTCACCCAGACGAGCTCGACCCGGTCCTCGCCCGGGTTGGCGACGCGATGCGGCGTGCTGCTCGCGAAGACGATCGTGTCCCCCTCCCCGAGGTCGTAGGCCTCCTCGGCGAGCTCGACGCGGACGCGCCCGCGCGTGACGAGGATGACCTCCTCGGCGTGTCCGTGCCGGTACTGGTGCGGCCCGGTCGAGCCGCCCGGCTCGATCTCCACGGCGTACATCTCGACGTGCCCGTGCGGCGGCTCGGTGAGGAACCACTTCACCATCCCGTCGGTCGCGGAGAACCGCCGACGGCGGTCGGCGCGCACGACCCGGCCGGAGGGCACCGGCCCCGGCGCGACGAGGTCGGCGAGCGAGACGCCGAGCGCGTCGGCGAGCCGGCGGAGCGTGGAGACGCTCGCGTTCGCGCGGCCGGTCTCGAGCTGGCTGAGGAACCCGCTGGTCACGCCGGCCTGCGCGCCGAGCGCGCGCTGCGACATCCGTCGCGCGGTCCGGTAGCGCCGGACCTGCCCTCCGACCCCCTCGCCGCCGTCATCGGACACACCTGCCTCCCCTCGGACCCCGGGCCCCGTCGTCGCCGCGCCCCGCCCGGGTGTTGACGCGGGCCATGGATTGCTGCTCAATGGCACTAAGCAACATGTTAAGCAGCACTCCACCCCACTTCGAGACGGATCGCGAGGCTCTCATCATGGCAGGACGCATGGGCACGACCCCCATCAGCGCACGGATCGGACGCATCATCCGCGCCCACGCGGAATCGGACCGCACCGGCGTCCCGGTCGCCGACGTGCTCGGCCGCGACGAACCCGGCGCCATCTCGCGTCGCACGCTGCTGCGCGGCGGCGCCGCGCTCGGCGCGGGCGCGGCGCTCGCGATGGCCGCCCCGGCGAACGCGGCCACGGCGGCCAAGGCCGCCGCGCCCCGCGTGGCGATCGTGGGCGCGGGCCTCGCCGGCGTTCGCGCGGCGCACTGGCTCTGGCGGGTCAAGGGCATCCCGTCGACGGTGTACGAGGCGAACACGCGCGCCGGCGGCCGATGCTGGTCGCTCCGCGGCCACTTCTCGAACGGTTTCGTGGTCGAGCACGGCGGCTCGCTCATCAACACCGACCACAACGCCATCCGCAACCTCGCCTCCAACCTCGGCCTGAGCCTCGACGTCGTCGCGGGCGGCAGCTATCAGGGCCTCGAGGACAAGTACTGGATCGACGGCGCCGACTACCCCTACGACGACGCCGACGAGGACTGGGGCGAGGTCTACCAGGCGTTCAAGTCGGCGCTCGCCTCGGCGCCCTACTGCCAGACGTTCGACTCCTCCACCGCCTCGGGCATCGCGCTCGACGCCATGACCGTCGACGAGTGGATCGACGAGGTCATCCCGGGGGGCACGGCCGGCCGATTCGGCAGGCTCATGCAGTCCAACGTGATGGCCGAGTACGGCCTCGAGCCGCACGAGCAGTCGGCGCTGAACCTCGTCTACCTGCTCGGTTGGAACGCCCAGAACAGCCTCTCCCCCGTCAACGGCGCCGACGAGAAGTACGGCGTGCGCGGGGGCAACGACCAGATCGTCAGCCGGATGATCGACCAACTGCCGTCGGGGACCGTGCAGTACGACCGCGAGCTGGTCGCCGTCACGCGTCTCGCCGACGGCACCGTGCGGCTCAGCTTCCGCAACGGCACGACGACCGCCGACGTGGTCGCCGACCGGGTCGTCCTGGCGCTGCCCTTCTCGACGCTCAGGGACTGCGACCTCGACGGATCCGGCTTCTCGGCCCTCAAGCGCCGCGCGATCGACGAGGTCGGCCTCGGGGCCAACGCGAAGCTGCACGTCGAACTGTCGAGCCGGCCGTGGGTCGAGCAGGGCTACGGCGGCGCGGCGTACACGGACAAGGAGGGCTTCCAGTGCGGCTGGGACGACACGGCCGCCCAGCCCCTCCCTGCGGGCGTCTTCAACTTCTTCCCCGCCGGCGACCAGGTGAAGGCGTGGACGGGCGCGGCCTTCGGCCCGGCGCCGGCGTCTCAGGTCGACGCCTACCTCGCGCAGCTCGAGCCGATCTTCCCCGGCGCCACCGCGGCGTACACCGGGCGTTCGTATCGGGACTTCTGGGTCGCGAACCCGTGGGCCAAGGGCGCGTACACCTGCCAGAAGCCGGGCCAGTACACCGAGCTGTTCGGCGTCGCGGCGGTTCCGGAGGGCAACGTGCACTTCGCGGGAGAGCACACGAGCGTCGAGTACTACGGGTTCCTCAACGGCGCCGTCGAGTCCGGGGAGCGGGCGGCGAAGGCGGTCGCCCTCTCCTGAGGATCGGTGGGCGGATGCCACGGCACGCCCCGGGTCCGGCGCGGCGCCGGCTCAGGGCGCGTCGGGGCAGGTGGGCCGGTACGGCTCGTCGCCGAAGTGGTCCGCCCATTCCGTTCTGGTGAGCTGACGGGACGCGACGGCGCACGCCGCGTCGCGCAGGCCCTCGAGGTCCCGCACCGCGTATCCGCCGCTCGGACGCCAGCGCCGGATCATGGCGGGGTCTCGGGTCACCGTCATGACCTCGGCGGCGCCCGCGATCCAGTCCACCGTCGACGTCCACGACGACAGCGGCTCCAGCATCCGGCGCGTCGGCTGCCCGGTGTCCGGGTCGTACGCCCAGATCCCGTCGACGCGGGCGCAGAGGAAGCCCGCTTCCGGTCCGGCGAGCACGGTCGAGCAGTTCAGGTCGGTCCGCACCCAGTCCACGTCGCCGGACGGGATGCCGACGCGCGCCGCCCGGGCGGACGACATCGCGAGCAGTCCGCCGACTCCGTCCGACGCGAGGAGGAGTGAGGTCATCGACGCCGTCCCCCTGACCGGCAGGTCGATGACGCCGGTGCGCCTGAGCGACTCGGGGTCGTAGACGCGGAGGTGGTCGCCTGCGCCGCCGTACAGTCGGTCGTCGACGAGCGCGATCCGCTGCACGCCGACGCCGGTCTCCGACGCCGCGGCCGAATCGGGCGGGCGGATGAGGCGGCCCGTCGTCAGGTCGATCCTCGCCGGTTCGCCGGCGCCCCGGAGGAGCAGGAATGCGGCGCGGCCGTCGGGCGCGAGCACCGGGCGGTCGACGAGATCCGCCTCCAGCGTCAGCGCCTCGAGCGCGACCCCGTCCGAACGCAGTGGCACCGCGACGAGGTCGCTCACGCAGCAGGTCCCGGGATCGGCGGGCGACTGGCGCCGCGTGTGGATCAACGCCGTCGACCCGTCCTCGCTGACCACCACCTGACGGTACGGCGCGGCCGATCGGCTCGCGCTGCGGGCCGCATCGCCCCCGAGGGAGGCGAGCTCCACGTCGACGTCGCGCACGACCGCGCCGGTCGTGAGGTCGAGGACCGTCGTGGTCGGGCCTGCACCGTCCTCGCCGCCCTCCGAGGCGGGATCGACCGTGACGAGCGCCGTGCGGGTACCGGGGATGACGGCCGCGGCGACGCTCACGGCGTCGGGGAAGCGCACCGTGCGCACCAACCCGCCCGCGCGGCCGAGGGCCCCTTCGAGTGCGATCCTCGCTCGCGGGTCGTCGGGCCAGCGCCGATGGACCTCGGCGGCCAGGAGTGCCGCGACCTCCCGGTCGGTCTCGGTGCTCGACGCGGCCGAGGTGAGCGCTTCGATGCGGGCCTGCTCGGCCGCGGCCTCGGCGTCCGCGCTCCGCACGACCGCCAGGCCGGAGGCGACGACGGCGATCACCGCGAGGAGCGCCGCCACCGCCAATGCGACACGCAACCGGCGGTTGACGCGCTGCTCCCGCTCCGCGCGCGCCTCCAGGTCGCGAATCTCGTCGCGGTGCGCGGCGACGGACGCGGCGAGGTAGTCGGATTCGGTGCCCGTGAGCGCCGGGGCGGCGCGCTCCCGCCATTCGACGGCCGACTGCAGCCTCGCGCCGCGCAGGAGCTCGTCGTCGGGCCGTCCGGCCGCATGCCACGCCGCCGCGGCGGCCTCGGTCCGCCGCAGCATCCGCGCGTCCCCGGCATCCTCGTCGAGCCACGCATCCAGCCGCGGCCAGGCCCGTCCGACGGCCTCGTGGGCGATGATCGCGGAGTCGCGGTCGATCGTGACCAGCCTCGCCGCGACGAGGGACTCGAGGACGGCGCGACGCGTGGCCCCGTCGGCGAGCGTCTCCAGCGGCACGCGGCGACGGACGGTCGCCCCCTCCGGCGTGCGCTCGACGAGCCGCATCATGAGGGAGCGGCAGACCTCCCGCCCCTCGGTGCCGAGGGCGCCGTACACCCGCTCCGCCGAGCCCGCGATCGCGCCGGCGATCCCGCCGACCGCGTCGTAGCCCTCGAGGGTGAGGGTCGCGCCGTCCCGACGACCCCACGTCGCCGCGAGTGCGTGGGACAGGGCGGGGAGGATGGCGGCGCGGTGCCCGGCATCCCGGAGGATGACCTCGACCAGCCCGGTCTCGAGTGAGAGGCCCGCGGCCTCGGCAGGCCCCGTGCAGGCGAGCCGGAGGCCCTCGTCGTCCATCGGGGCGAGGGCGTAGACGTCCTGCCCGAGCGTCGTGCCGATCACGGGCACCGCGCTGGCTCGGTCGAGGAAGTCCGAGCGGAGCGTGAGGACCATGCCGCCGCCGGCCTCGAGCCACGAGCGGATGAGCGCTCCGAGCTCGCGCAGCTCCGCATCGGGCAGGTCGAGCAGCTCTTCGGCCTGGTCCACGGCGAGCGTGGCGGGTTCTCCGCCGACCGTCTCGCGGAGCTCGGCGAGGCCGGGCTCGTCGGGAGTGACCACGACCACGCGTCGCCCCAGCTCGCGCATCCGCGGCACGACGCCGGCGCGCAGCACCGAGGACTTCCCCGACCCGCTCGGACCGACGATCGTCACGATCGCCCGGGCGCGCACGCGCGCGAGGATCGCTCCGATGTCGCCGTCCCGGCCGAAGAACACCGCGGCGTCGTCGACGTCGTACGCCGCGAGGCCGCGGTACGGGCACTCCGCATCCGGGCCACCTGCCCCCTCGGCCCCCGCGCCCGGTTCGAGTGCCGGATCGTGGCGGAGGATGTCGACCTCGAGGCCGCGGAGCTCGCTGCCGAGGTCGAGTCCCAGCTCCTCCACGATCCGCACGCGTGCGGATCGGAGGACCCCGATCGCCTCGGCCTGCCGGCCGGCCCGGTAGTTGGCGAGCGCGAGGACGGCCCAGCGGTGTTCGCGCAGCGGTGCCTCCCGCACCATCCGCTCGGCCTCGGGGATGACCGCCGCGTCCTCGCCGAGGCGGAGTCGCGCGTCGAGCAGTTCCTCCTCCGCGTCCGCACGGATCCCGGCGAGGCGCATCGCCTCGGCGCGCGCGGGCGGCCAGTCGGGGACGTCCGGGTAGGGATCGCCTCGCCAGAGCCCGAGCGCCCGACGGTATGCGGCGGCCGCGCGATCATGCGCGCCCTCCAGCCCGTACCGCCGCGCGCGCGACACCTCGCGCTCGAACCTGACCGCGTCGACGGCGCCGTCCGGAACGCCCAGTCGGTAGCCGCCGCCGACCGTGAGCACGGCGTCCCGGCCGAGACGCGAGCGGATCCTCGCGATCGCGTTCTGGACCTGCTGCGTCCAGGTCTTCGGGAGCCGCTCGCCCCAGCACGCGTCGGCCAGTTCATCCGGCGACACCGGCCGCGCGCGCCGCACGACCAGGGCGGACAGGATGATCCGCTCCCTCGGGCTGAGCGCCGGCCCACCGGTGTCGAGGGGACCGAGCACGCACACGGTCATGCTGGCAGTGTGGGCCGGGGCGACGGACGCGTCAACGGGGCGGCGTCACCGCTCGAGCACGGTGATGGCCACCATCGCCGGCGGGTTGGGACCGGGCCGCATCTCGAGCGCGACGACGAAGCGGTCGTCGACGAAGCCCCACTCCGCTCCCTCCTCGCCGCTGCGCAGGGGGCCGCTCGCCACCTGTGGGACGATCTCGCCGATCCGCTCGGCCAGCTCCTCCGCCTGCTCGGGTTCGTCGGTCTCGAAGATCATGCTCCAGACACCGGGCGCCACGATCGAGCCCGCCAGGTCCCCGTCCGGAAGCGGGAACTGCGCGGGGAAGTCCTCGGCGACGCCCTCGATCTCCTCGACGTTCTCCCCGTCCTCGCCGTAGGCCTCCCAGATCGGGTCGTCCCACGAGGCCTCGGCCGAGGGTTCCGATCCGGCGGCGGCGGTCGCCGGGGCCTGATCGGCCTGATCGGCCGTCGCGCACCCGGTGAGGAGCAGCGCGGCTGCCGCCGCGACTCCGGCGATGCGGTGGTGCGTGCGGCGATGCGTGGTTGCTGCGAACATCATTCCCTCCACCTCTCGGTGTCTCCGGTCGGCGGCGTGGGATCACCGCCCTCGTCCGGGGAGATCGCGCTGCGTTCCCCGTCCCATGATCCGAGGCTGGCGCGGCCCGCTATCCGTTCGCTATCCGTGCCCAGCGGGTCGATATCCGACGCCGTTCGACGTCCCGTCCTCCGAGGGTCGGCATCACGTGGTTCCGTCGACAGGTAGGCCGCGCTGGCGGCCACGCGACGATGCGTGTCCGGGCCGGTCGGCAGCTCGAGCTTCTGGAAGATCGAGGTGACGTGCTTCTCGACCGCCGAGAGCGAGACGTGGAGCTCCCGCGCGATGGCGGGATTGCTGCGTCCTCGGGCCAGGAGCGCGAGCACGGCCGTCTCCCGCGCGGTGAGGCGCGACAGGCGCGGATCGAGGTCGCCCACGCGTCCCGGTCCGATCCCGTCCGCGTCGCCGGGCAGGGCGAGCGAGGCGGCGTCGAGACGTGCCGCGATCGCCCGCAGTTCCCGGCGCAGGATCCGCACGTCGGCGCCCGCGTCCTCGGGCGCACGGCTTCCCGCGATCAGCCCCACGGGCACGAGCGGCGAGGCGACGAGGAACAGCGCCGTGGCCAGGGCTCCCGCCTCGGACGCGACGGCGGCGCCGATCGCGATGACGACCGCGAACCCGCCGAGCGCGGCCAGCGGCCACGCGAGTCGCCGTCGCAGGGCGCGGTCGCCCCGGACCATCCGCACGACGCCGACGGCCACGGCCGCGGCCGGGAGCAGGAAGACGACGGCGCTCGCCTCCGCGACCCACCCCGGGAGGACGTGCGCGATCGGGCGGAGCGGCGCCGCGCCGCCGAGCACGCCGGGGGTCGGGCCCGAGAACGCGGCGAGCGCGGGCACGACGGCGCCGGCCGCGAGCACGACGTACGTCCAGCGCGGCGCCGGCCCGCCCGGGTATCCCGCCGCGAGCGGGACGAGCATCCCGAAGCCCGCGACGAACAGCACCTGCGACGCCACGTGCCAGGCGACGGGCGGCTCGACGGCCGCGAGGGCGAGGGCCGAGGCCCCGAGGGCGACGAGGTGGAGCGTGCCGACGAGGGCGACCGCGGTGCACGTGAATGCGGAGCCGCGCCGGACAGGGCCGAGGAGACCCGCGAGGACGAACATCACGGGCACGACGAGGGCCGGACCGGACTCGTCGGGCGGCACGGGCGCGGCGACGAGCACGACGGCGAGGCCGACCGCGGCCGCCGCACCGAGCACGACCGCCCGGAGCGCCGGCGACATCCGCACCATGCGGGAAGTATCCCACCCTTCCGCCACGCCGGATCCTGCGGTCGACCGCAGGATCCGTGCGGTCCGCCGCAGTGCGCGACGCCGCGGCCGACGGTTGGCTGGCCCTGCCGGGATCCCCCGGCATCCGAACCGACCAGTCGCCGGAGGAACCCCATGCCCGCATCGCTCGACGCCGATCACGACGGCGCCGCCGCACGCCCGATCGACCCGCTCGCCCAGCCCTCGTCCCGCAGTGCGCGCGCCGCTCGCGTCCGCACCCGCGTCGGCCAGTCGCTCCTCGTCGCCCTGCTCGCCCTCTCGGCGGTGTTCGCGTTGTCGACGCTCGTCGCGGGCGACGACGCGTTCGCCCCAGCGGCGACCGTGCTCATCGCCTCGTTCGGAGCGCTCGCCGCCGTGCTCGGCATCGCCGCGGTCGTGGGCGGCCTCGGCTCCCGGGTCGTCCGTGCCGCCCTGTGGGCGCTCCCCCTGTTCTTCGTCTGGCACGTGGCCGCCCTGGGGACCTGGGTGCCGGACGCCGCCTTCGCCGTGGTCGCCGCGGTCGGCGTGGCGCTCGTGGGCGGTCCGCGTCCGACGGGAGCATGAGAGACGGGCGATGGCGGATGCCCCCGACGCATCCGCCATCGCCGCGCACCCGCCGTTACCACTCCGGATCGTGCGGACGCAAGCAGGCGGGGCCCCCTGACGGCGCAGGCGCCCGCGTCGCTACAGTGACCGGATGATGACCGATACCAGCAAGGCCGCGGCCAGCGCGGCGCAGAACTCGAAGGCCTTCGAAGTCGCCGCACGCATCGGCTACGTGGTGCTCGGCATCGTGCACATCGTGATCGGCGCGATCGCGATCTCGGTGTCGGTGGGGGCCGGGGGCGGCGAGGCCGACCAGAGCGGCGCCATGCAGCAGCTCGTCCAGCTGCCCTTCGGGGTCGTGCTGCTCTGGGTCATCGCGCTCGGACTCTTCGCGCTCGCCATATGGCAGGTGACCGAGGCCTTCCTCGAGCGCGACCCCGACTCGAAGAAGAAGTGGGGCCACCGCGTCAAGTACGTCGGGACGGCGATCGCATACGTCTCGATCGCCGTCACGTCGCTGGTGTACGCCCTCGGCGGCCGCTCGAACTCCGACCAGTCCTCGCAGACGCTGAGTGCCCAACTGCTCGCGACGCCGGGAGGGGTGTTCCTGCTCGTGCTCGTGGGCCTCGTCGTCCTCGGCATCGGCATCGCGTTCGTCTACCGCGGCGCCACCCAGCGCTTCGCCAAGCACCTCTCGCTGCCGTCCGGGGCCGTGCGCACGGGCACGCTCGCCCTCGGCACGGTCGGCTACATCGCCAAGGGCATCGCGGTGGGCATCGTCGGGATCCTGTTCGTGATCGCCTCGCTCACGCAGGACCCCGAGAAGGCCGGCGGCCTCGACGCGGCCCTGAAGAGCCTCGCCGACCTCCCGTTCGGCACCGTCCTGCTCTGGCTGGTCGGCGCCGGACTCATCGTCTACGGCATCTACTGCTTCGCCCGGTCGCGGTATTCCCGCATGTGATCGGAGACGACGCTAGCGTCCGAGCGCGGCGCGCACGCCGTCGATCGGCACGCTGGTGCGCTCGCCCGACGCCCGGTCCCAGACCTCGACGACGCCGTCCGCCACGCCGCGACCGGCGATCACGATGGTCGGCACGCCGATGAGCTCGGCGTCGGCGAACTTGACGCCCGGCGACAGCTTGGGCCGGTCGTCGAAGAGCACGTCGAGGCCGGCGGCCTCGAGGTCGGCGACGACGCGCTCGGCGGCGTCGAAGGCCGCGGTGTCCTTCCCCGTCGCGAGCACGTGGACGTCGAACGGCGCGACCGACGGCGGCCACACGAGCCCCTTCTCGTCGTTGTGCAGCTCGGCGATGATCGCGAGGATGCGGGTCACGCCGATGCCGTACGAGCCCATCGTCACGGTGGCGAGCTTGCCGTTCTCGTCGAGCACCTTCAGCCCGAGCGCCTCGGCGTACTTGCGGCCGAGCTGGAACACGTGGCCGATCTCCATGCCGCGCGCGATCTCGACGGGGCCGGAGCCGTCGGGCGCCGGGTCGCCTTCGCGCACGTTCGCGGCCTCGACTACGCCGTCGGCCGTGAAGTCGCGGCCGGCGACGAGTCCGAACACGTGCTTCTCGTCGAGGTTGGCTCCCGTGATCCACTCGGTGCCGTCGACGACCCGGGGGTCGACGAGGAAGCGGATGCCCGTGCTCGACTCGGCGCCGAGCACCGGACCCTCGGGCGACCAGGGGCCGATGTAGCCCTTGACGAGACCCGGGTGGCGCGCGAAGTCCTCCTCGGTCGCCGGCTCGACCTCGGCCGGCGCGAACGCGACCTCGACGCGCTTGGCGTCGACCTCCCGGTCGCCGGGCAGGCCGACGACGACGAGCTCGCGCGTGCCGTCGAGGTGGGTGAGCGCGAGGACGACGTTCTTCAGCGTGTCGGCCGCCGTCCAGTCCCGGCCGTCGGGCCGCGGGTACTCGAGGTTCGCGAGGTCGACGAGCGTGGCGATCGTCGGCGTGTTCGGCGAGTCGAGGATCTCGGCCGCGGGCAGCCCGTCGAACGGGATCGGCTCGGGCGCGACGGTCGTGTACGCCTCGACGTTCGCGGCGTAGCCGCCGGCCGAGCGCACGAAGGTGTCCTCGCCGACCGGCGTCGGGTGGAGGAACTCCTCGCTCTTGGAGCCGCCCATCGCGCCGGCATCGGCCTTGACGATGACGTAGTCGAGGCCGAGGCGCGCGAAGATCCGCTCGTATGCGTCGCGCTGCGCCTGGTACGACGCGTCGAGCCCCTCGTCGCTGACGTCGAACGAGTAGGCGTCCTTCATGGTGAACTCGCGGCCGCGCAGGAGGCCCGCGCGCGGGCGCGCCTCGTCGCGGTACTTGTCCTGGATCTGGTAGATCGTGAGCGGGAGCTCCTTGTACGACGAGTACAGGTCCTTCACGAGCAGCGTGAAGACCTCCTCGTGCGTCGGGGCGAGGAGGTAGTCCGCCTCCTTGCGGTCCTTGAGCCGGAACAGCGCGTCGCCGTACTCGGTCCAGCGGCCGGTCTGCTCGTAGGGCTCGCGCGGCAGCAGCGCCGGGAAGTGCACCTCGTGCGCTCCGGCGGCCTCCATCTCCTCGCGGACGACCCGCTCGATCTTCGCCTTCACGCGGAGGCCGAGCGGCAGCCACGCGAACACGCCCGGCGCCTGGCGCCGGATGTAGCCGGCGCGCACGAGCAGCTTGTGGCTCGCGACCTCGGCGTCGGCGGGGTCTTCACGGAGCGTGCGGAGGAAGAAGTTCGTCAGGCGTGTGGGCACCCGACGATTCTATGCAGGGCGGATGCCGCGCTCCGAAGCTCGGCGCTCAGTCGCCGTCGACGTCGCGCTCGTCCTCCATCGCGAACGACTCCAGGTCCTGCTCGGCGGCGTCGGCCGCGTCGGCCGGTGCCGCGTCCGAGTCGTCCGTGCCCTCGTGCAGCGTTCCCGTCCCGTCCGGGTAGCCCGCCTCGTCCGGGTACTCGTAGCCGTCGCCGCTCATCGCGCCATCCTTCCCGGGCCCTCCCCCGGGCCCGTGCGCGTCACATTACCCTCGGCGGGAACGGGCGGACAGGGGGTACCGGGGTGACCGGTGTGCGCCCGATCCGAGTCAGGAGGTGACGACGGTCGGCTCGCCGACCGGTGCGTCGGCGCCCATCTCGGCGGCGATGCGGTTGGCCTCGGCGATGAGCGTCTCGACGATCTCGGCCTCCGGCACGGTCTTGATGACCTCGCCCTTGACGAAGATCTGGCCCTTGCCGTTGCCCGACGCGACGCCGAGGTCGGCCTCGCGGGCCTCGCCGGGACCGTTCACCACGCAGCCCATCACGGCCACGCGGAGCGGCACGCTCATGCCCTCCAGGCCGTCGGTGACGTCGTTCGCGAGCTTGTAGACGTCGACCTGCGCGCGCCCGCACGACGGGCACGAGACGATCTCGAGCTTGCGCTCGCGGAGGTTCAGCGACTGCAGGATCTGCAGGCCGACCTTGACCTCCTCGACCGGCGGCGCGGAGAGCGAGACGCGGATGGTGTCGCCGATGCCCTCGCCGAGCAGGATGCCGAATGCGGTCGCGGACTTGATGGTGCCCTGGAAGGCAGGGCCCGCCTCGGTGACGCCGAGGTGCAGCGGCCAGTCGCCGCGCTCGGCGAGCATGCGGTACGCCTTGACCATCACGATCGGGTCGTTGTGCTTGACCGAGATCTTGAAGTCGTGGAAGTCGTGCTCCTCGAACAGGCTCGCCTCCCAGACGGCGGACTCGACGAGCGCCTCCGGGGTCGCCTTGCCGTACTTCTCGAGGAGGCGCGGGTCGAGCGACCCGGCGTTCACGCCGATGCGGAGCGACACGCCGGCGGCCTTCGCCCGGGCGGCGATCTCGCCGACGCGGTCGTCGAACTTGCGGATGTTGCCGGGGTTGACGCGCACGGCGGCGCAGCCGGCGTCGATGGCCGCGAACACGTAGTTCGGCTGGAAGTGGATGTCGGCGATGACCGGGATCTGGCTCTTCTTCGCGATGATGGGCAGCGCCTCGGCGTCGTCGCGGCTCGGCACGGCGACGCGGACGATGTCGCAGCCGGAGGCGGTGAGCTCGGCGATCTGCTGCAGGGTCGCGTTGATGTTCGGCGTCGGCGTCGTCGTCATCGACTGCACGCTCACGGGGGCGTCGCCGCCCACGAGCACCTTGCCCACCTTGATCTGCCGGGACTTGCGCCGGGGCGCGAGGACTTCGGGGACCTTGGGCATTCCGAGATTCACTGCAGGCACGACTCGAGTCTACGGCCGGGTCGCTGGGCGGGGCCTCCATCGAACGGATGGCCCGGGGCGGGCGTGCCGGTCAGGTGCGACGCTCCTCGCCGCGCTCGCCGTCGTGGTCCGGTTCCGCATCGTGCGCCCGTCGGATGCGACGGCCGAGCTCGAGGTTGCGGCGGTGCCGCTCGGCGGCCTTCTCGATGCTGCGCGTGCCGCGGGGCGGCATCCTGAGCCGTTCCTCGGCGGGGATCCCCGCCTGCAGCTGGCGGGTGCGCTCGAGCTCCGCGTTGAACTCGGCGCCGAGCAGCAGCGCGGCGTTCGTGATCCAGAGCCACAGCAGGAACACGATGATGCCCGCGAGCGATCCGTACGTGCGGTCGTAGTCGGAGAAGTTCGCGACGTAGAGCGCGAAGCCGCCCGACGCGACGAGCATGAGGACGATCGCGATGAGCGCGCCGAGGCTGATCCAGCGGAACCTCGGCTGCCGGGCGTTCGGGGTCGCGTAGTACAGCAGCGCGACCACCAGCACGACGACCGCCGCCAGCAGGGGCCACTTCGCGACGTCCCACGCGGTGCGCAGCGTCGCACCGACGCCGAGCGCCTCGCCGACGGCATCCGCGACCGGACCGGAGACGACGAGGATCACGGCGACGATCGTCACCAGCACGATGGCCCCGACCGTGATGAGGAGCTGGAACGGGCGCAGCTTCCAGAACGGCCGGCCCTCGTCGATCTCGAGGATGCGGTTCATGGCCCGCGTGAAGGCCGCGACGTAGCCCGAGGCCGACCACAGCGCGATGACGAGGCCGGTGAGGAAGCCGATGGTCGCCGCACGCGACCCCGCGAAGGCCCGCAGCGGCTCCTCGACCACCTCCAGCACCGGGCCGGGCGCGACCTGCTCGGCGAGGCCGAGGATCTCGCGGATGGCGCCGCCCTGGCCGACGAGCGCGAGCAGTGAGGTCACCGCGAGGAGCCCCGGGAACACCGAGAGGGTCCCCCAGAACGTCAACGCGGCCGCGGTGTCGAGGCACTCGTCGTCGATGAACTCGCGGAACACGCGTCTCGCCAGGTACCGCCACGCGCGACGCGTGATCTGGAACGGCGAGGAGGGCTTGCGCGGATCCCGCGGGTCCGCCACGGGGACGTCGTGGTCGAGTGGCGCGCCGAGCATGCGTTCCTCCCTCACGGGGCCTGGACCACCATCCTGCGCCGAACGGCTCGCGTTCGGCAGGGGGTGGCGCGAAGGCGGGGGCGCGCCCTCGGCGCACCCCAGCCGAGTTCTCCGTCGCGGCCGGCGGCTCAGGCGGCCGCCTCGCCCTCCCCGACCACGTGCGCGACGAGCTCGGCGACGAAGCGCTCGGGCTCCTCGATGAGCGGCGAGTGGCCGCTCGCCTCGAAGACGGCCTCGCGGTAGGTGCCGCCGCGCTCGGCGTAGCGGTCGAGGACCGCGCGCGTCTGGGCGACCATCGGCTGCGCGGGCGCGACGTCCTCGCCCGGCCAGCCGGGGATCACGCCGAGCGCGCCGAGGTGGTTCAGGTCGAAGAGCGAGGTGTCCGACACGATCACGTCGTTCGCACCGCGGATCCACAGGATCGGCGGCTTGGCGTCGAGGTCGACGATACCGCTGACGTCGAAGCTGGTCGGGGCCATCGTGTTGAGCACACCGCGCGTGCCCGGGGCGAAGCCGGGCCAGTTCTCGGACGGCGTCGCGTCGCCCGGGTAGTTGTCCTCGCCGATCGCCGTCGTGAGCATCGACTCGACCCAGCGGTCGTCGTGCTCGGACGCGAAGCCGGGCGTGACGTACGTGCCGAGATAGACCGAGCGCGGCGACGACGGGGCGTCGGCGGTCCGGTCGCCGTCACGGAGCCGGGCGATGAAGTCCGGGTTCGCGCCCCCGCCGCCCGAGCCGGCGGCATCGGGCGTGAGCAGCCGGCCCGCGGCATCCGTCGCCCCGAAGCCGTACGGCGAGACGGGGTTCACGAGCGTGACGGATGCCACGGGCAGCGCGTGCTCGATGAGCGCCTGCATCACGACCCCGCCGCCCATGCTCCAGCCGACGAGGTGCACCTCGTCGAGTCCGAGGGCCTCGACGACCGACGCCACGTCCTCGGCGTAGTCGCCGAGCCCGCGGGTCGCGTCGACCGGCCGCACCTCGCTGCCGCCGAAGCCGCGCAGGTCCACGGCGAGCGCCCGGACGTCGGCCGGCAGCGCGAGCATGGTCGGCTGCCAGAACAGCGACGACGACACGTTGCCGTGCACGAACAGCACGGTCGCGCGCGGGGCGTCGGCGTCCGCACTGGGACGCTCGAGCACCTGCGCGGTGTAGCGCGGCGTCGCGAGCTCGTGTACGACGATGCCGGGGAGGATGTGGTCCATGTGGCGCTCCTTCGGGCCTTCGGGGTGGTGCGGGTGCTGCAGGCGGTGCGGGTGGTGCGGGTTGGGCTACGTGAGTGCGGTGACGCCCGACGTGTCGAGCTCGGGCTGGGTCTTCTCCACGACCTCCTCGACGGTGACGCCGGGCGCGAGCTCGACGAGCTTCAGCCCGTCGGGCGTCACGTCGATGACGGCGAGGTCGGTGATGATCCGGTCGACGACGCCCCTGCCGGTGAGCGGCAGCGAGCACGCGTCGACGATCTTCGGCGAGCCGTCCTTGGCGACGTGCTCCATGAGCACGATGCGCTTGCGGGCGCCGTGCACGAGGTCCATCGCCCCGCCGGGTCCCTTGACCATCTTCCCGGGGATCATCCAGTTCGCGAGGTCCCCGTCCTTCGACACCTGCATGGCGCCGAGGATGGCCGCGTCGACCTTGCCGCCGCGGATCATGCCGAAGCTCGTCGCGGAGTCGAAGTAGGCCGCGCCCGGAAGCACGGTCACGGTCTCCTTGCCGGCGTTGATGAGGTCGGGGTCGACCTGGTCCTCGGTCGGGTACGGCCCGACGCCGAGGATGCCGTTCTCGGACTGCAGCACGACCGTGACCCCGTCGGGCACGTAGTTCGGGACGAGCGTCGGCAGGCCGATGCCGAGGTTCACGTACGAGCCGTCGGCCAGCTCCTTCGCCGCGCGTGCGGCCATCTCGAGCCTGGTGAGCGCCATCTCAGTTCCCCTCTCGCACGGTGCGGCGTTCGATCCGCTTCTCGACGTCGGTGCCGACCTCGACGACGCGGTCGACGAAGATGCCGGGCAGGTGCACGGCGTCGGCGTCGATCTCGCCGGGCTCGACGAGCTCCTCCACCTCGGCGATGCAGATCCGGCCGGCCATCGCGCACAGCGGCGAGAAGTTGCGGGCCGACTTGTCGAAGACGAGGTTGCCGTGCCGGTCACCCTTCAGGGCGTGCACGAGCGCGAAGTCGGTCGTGATGGCCTCCTCGAGCACGAACTCGTGCTCCTCGCCGCGCATCGTGAAGGTCTGCACGGGCTTGGCCTTCGAGGCGATCGCGATCGACCCGTCGGCGGCGTACTTCTGCGGCAGGCCGCCCTCGGCGACCTGGGTGCCGACGCCGGTCTGCGTGAAGAACCCGGCGATGCCGGCGCCGCCGGCGCGGAGCTTCTCGGCGAGCGTGCCCTGCGGGGTCAGCTCGAGCTCGAGCTCGCCCGAGAGGTACTGCCGCTCGAACTCCTTGTTCTCGCCCACGTACGACGAGGTCATCTTGCGGATGAGGCCCGCGCCGAGGAGGACCCCGAGGCCCCAGTCGTCGACGCCGCAGTTGTTCGAGACGACCGACAGGTCGCCGACCCGGCGCTCGAGCAGCGCCTGGATCAGCACCATGGGGATGCCGCAGAGCCCGAACCCGCCGACGGCGAGCGACGCGCCGTCCGGGATGTCGGCGACCGCCTCAGCGGCCGATCCGACGGTCTTGTCCAGTGTCATCGTGTGACCTCCTCGTCAACGCGTCCCGACGGATGCCGCGGCGTCCGCCTCGGCCAGCCGCGGTGCGACGACCTCGGCGACCCGGGCGGCGCCCGCATCCGTCATGACGATGGTGTAGTGGTTGAGCTCCGCGACCTCGGTGACGCGGAGCGCCGGCATCAGTTCTGCGTCCGCCGCCACCCGTTCGGCAGGGTACAGCGCCTCGGGCTGGTCGAGCATCCCGCGCTCCGCGCGGAGGAAGTCGACGGGGCCGGGAAGTCCGAGCAGGTCCTCCAGGTAGCCGTCGCCGCCGTCGAGCTCGAGCACGTTCTGGGCGACCGCCTCGGCGCGCGACGAGCTGCGCAGTTCGGGCTCCGCGCCGACCAGGTCGTAGGCGACGTAGTCGGCGACCCGCTCGTCCCACACCGGGCCGATCGCCGGGTGCGCCTTCCAGAACTCGGCGTACGCGTCGTGGTCGGCGAACCGCATCTCCAGCCGGGCGATCGCCGGACCGAGCACGGCGGCGGCCACCTCCTCCGGGTCCAGCCCCTCGGGGTGCGGGATCGGCAGGCCGCCGTCGACGAGCACGACCCCGGCGACGCGGTCGGGGTGCGCGGCCGCGAAGCGCACCGTCACGAACGCGCCCATCGAGTGGCCGACCACGAACGCCCGATCGATGCCGAGGGCGTCGAGCACGCGCAGCTGGTCGTCGGCGTGGTCGCGGAGCGACCACGGGCCCGGCAGGTCGGCGGAGCGGCCGCGCCCACGCAGGTCGGGCGCCACGATGCGACGGTCGGGCAGCGCGGCGGCGACGTGGTGCCACGCGCGGTGGCTCGCCGTGATGCCGTGGATGGCGAGCATCGGCACGCCCGCGGCATCCGCCCGCCACTGCCCGCCGGCGAGGTCGCCGCCGCGCACCGGCGCGGCGAAGGGCTCGGGTCCGCTCATCGCGCGCTCCATCCGCCGTCCATCGTGTAGCTGGCACCCGTCACCATGCGGGCGTCGTCGCTCGCCAGCCACCGGACGAGGCTGGCCACCTCGGTCGGCTCGACGAGGCGCTTGATCGCCGACTCGGTGAGCATGACCTTCTCGACCACGTCCTCCTCGGGGATCCCGTGCACCGTCGCCTGGTCGGCGATCTGCTTCTCGACGAGCGGCGTGCGCACGTAGCCGGGGTTCACGCAGTTCGACGTGACGCCGTGCGGCCCGCCCTCGAGGGCGGTCACCTTCGAGAGCCCCTCGAGCCCGTGCTTCGCGGCCACGTACGCCGACTTGAACGGGGAGGCCCGGAGGCCGTGCACGCTCGACAGGTTGATCACCCGACCCCAGCCGCGCTCGTACATGCCGGGCAGGGCGGCGCGGATGAGCAGGAACGGCGCCTCGAGCATGATGCGCAGGATCAGCGCGAACCGCTCGGGCTCGAACTCCTCGATCGGGCGCACGTGCTGGATGCCCGCGTTGTTGACCAGGATGTCGGCCTCCAGGGCGAGGTCGGCGAGCGCCCCGGTGTCGCCCAGGTCGACCTGCCAGGCCTCGCCGCCGATGCGCTCGGCCGCCGCCGTCGCCGCCTCGCCGTTGAGGTCGGCGATCGTCACGTGCGCGCCGGCCTCGGCGAACGCCTCGGCGCACGCGAGGCCGATGCCGCTCGCTCCCCCGGTGACGATCGCCCGTCGTCCGGACAGTCCGGTCATGAGTCCTCCCCTTCGCTGCGGCGGTCGCCCCGTCCCAGGGCGCCGCCGATGAATCGCATCATCTCGTCGAGCACGTGCTCGGGGACCGCGTCGGTGCCCGAGGCGGTCGGGTCCGCGTCGGCGCCGGGGCCGTCCCCGTTGCCCCAGAGCACCCAGCGCATGCCGATCATCTCGCCGATGCCCATGAGCGCCCACGCCGCCACGGTCGGGTCGATGTCGCCGATCTCGCCGTCCAGCTGCGCCTGGCGCAGCCCGTCGATGTAGCCCTCGACGATGCGCGTGTAGTGCAGGCGCAGCGCGCCCGGCGAGACGAACTCGGCCTCCCGCACGACCCGGTACAGGGCCGGGTGCTCGGCCGTGAAGCGGAAGAACGCCGCGAAGCCCTCGCGTTCGGCCTCGAGCCGGGAGGTCGCGCCGCGCGCACCCTCGCTCATCGCGTGCCGCACGCGCTGGTTCAGGTCCTCGACGAGCTCGTCGAACACGTCGAGCTTGGAGTCGAAGTACAGGTAGAACGTGCCCTGCCCGACGCCCGCCCGCTCGGTGATGCGCGAGACGGACGCGTCGGTGTAGCCGTGGTCGGCGAACACGTGCTCGGCGGCCTCGAGCAGTCGGCGGCGCGTCTTCTCGCCGCGCGCGGTCCGGGGCGCGGCGCTCACGCGTGTGCTCCGTCCGCCGTGGCCTCGGCCTCGCGCAGCCGCGCCGCGCGCTCCGCCAGCACCCGGCGCAGCGTCTTCGCCGCCGTGGACCGTGGGATCTCGTCGATGAAGTGGAGGTCGCGCGGGACCTTGTAGCCCGCGAGCGAGCCGCGAGCGAACTCGGTGAGCTCGGCGGCATCCGTGATCGCGCCGGGCCGGAGCACCACCCAGGCCGACCCGGCCTCACCCCATCGGTCGTCCGGCACGCCCACGACGGCGACGTCGGCGACGGCCGGGTGGGCGATGAGCACCGACTCCACCTCGGCGGGCGAGACGCCCTCGCCGCCGGAGATGTACACGTCGGTCAGCCGATCCACGATCGTGAAGTAGCCGTCCGCGTCGCGGCGGACCAGGTCGCCCGTGTGCAGCCACCCGTCACAGAGCGCGGCGGCGGTGGCCTCGGGGTCGCGGAAGTACCCGGGGAAGACGCCGGGACCGGAGACGAGGAGCTCGCCCTCGACGGCGCCGTCGAGCAGCTCGCTGGTCGCCGGATCGGCGACGGCGACGTCGACGTGCGCGTAGGGCAGGCCGGCCGAGCCGACGCGCTCGCGCGCCTCGCGGTCGGGCAGGCAGAGCACGTTCGGTGAGGCCTCGGTGAGCCCGTAGCCCTGGGTGAGCGCGACGCCCCGCGCATGCCACGTCCGCAGCAGCGCGGGCGGCATCGGGGCGCCGCCGACGACGGCGTGGCCGAGCCGCGAGAGGTCGGTGTGCGCGAAGTCCGGGTGCTGCGCCAGGAAGAGGTAGTTGGCCGGCACGCCCATCATGGTCGTGATGCCGCGCTCGGCGACGAGCCGCAGCACGCGGCCGGGGTCGAAGGTGCGCTCGAGCACGACCGTCGCACCGGACCACCACGCCAGCAGGGGCTGGATGTTCCAGCCGCCGACGTGGAACTGCGGCATCACGGCGAGCACGACGTCGTCGTCGCCGATCGGGATGGTCTTCGACAGCGAGAGGTTCGTCCAGAAGCAGTTCGCGTGGGTCAGCATCGCGCCCTTGGGCCGCGAGGTCGTGCCCGAGGTGAACACGATGAGGAGGGCGTCCTCGTCGCGCACGTCCGTCCGCGTGGCCGGCGCCTCGCGTCGCCCCCCGGGGTGCGGCAGGCGCTGCTCGACCCCGTGCGAGCCGAGCGCCGCGACGGGGAGACGACCGGCCAGGCGCCCGAGCGTCGCGCGGGCGAGCGTCTGGAACTCGTCCTCGACGAGCAGGAGCACCGGGTCGGCGATCTCGAGCTGCTCGGCCAGCTCGCGCGGCGAGAGCCGCCACGACAGCGGGACGAGCACGAGGCCCGCCTTGGCGCACGCGAAGAACACCACGACGTGGTCGGCGCTGTTGCCCGTGATCGTGGCCACGCGGTCGCCGATCGCGTAGCCCGCCGCGCGGAACGCGGCGGCCAGCCGCGTGGCGCGGTCGTCGAGTTCGCGGTACGTGACCGCCACGCCGCGGTCGTCGATCGCGACGGCGTCGGGAGCGGTCCGTGCGCGGTCCGCGGTCCAACGACCCAGGGTGCAGGCTCCGTCAGGCATCGACCGCCTCCTCCGGCTCGGCGGGGTGCTGCCGCCGACCGGTGGCGATGCGGGACGGCAGTCCCGCGATGCCGCCCGGGAGGAACAGCACCACCAGCACGAACAGCGTGCCCAGGATGAAGAGCGGCTCGGACAGCGGGATCCGGAGCACGTCGGGGAGGGCGGCGATCGCGTCCGACCCGGCGAGCGCCGTGAGCCGCTGGTCGAGCAGTGTGTAGACGATACCGCCGACGATCGCGCCCCAGCGCGCCCCCACCCCGCCGAGCACGACGATGACGAGCAGCGTCAGGGTGAAGTCGGCCGTCGCGATGCGCGGTGCCGCGCCCGACTGGAGCAGCAGGTACCCCATCCCGGCCACCGACGCGAGCACCGACGCCACGATGAACACGAGCAGCTTGACGTCGTACGGCCGCATGCCGATGACGCGCACCCGGAGCTCGTTCTCGCGGACGGCCTCGGCGACGTGGCCGGCGCGGCTGCGCTCGACCCAGAGCACGATGAGGTACACGACGACCAGGATGCCGAGCGCCATCCAGTACAGGTTGCGGGTGTCGACGACGCCCACGAGCTCGGGCGGCACGTTGGCCGTGTCGAGCGGGATGCCCTCGTCGCCGCCCGTGGCGCCGCCGGGGTTGCGCCGCACGAGCACCGAGCCGGCCTGGGCGAAGGCGAGCGTGACCATGGCGAACGAGATGCCGGTGACCCGCAGCGCGAGGGCGCCGACGGTCGCGGCGAGCACGAAGCCGAGCACGAGGGTGACGAGGATCGACGCCGTGAAGACGAGCGCGCTCGGCCACTCGGCCGGCCCGAAGGCCTCGAGCGTCATCGCGAGCCCGTAGGCGCCGGCCGCGAAGAACAGCGCGTGGCCGAACGAGAGGAGCCCGGCGAGCCCGAACATCATGCGGTAGGTGAGGGCGAGCGCCGCGATCAGCAATGCGAACGCGAGCAGCTGCAGCGTGCCGGCCGTGTAGGTGGGCCCGGGCAGCACGCCGGGGACGTCGATCGCGAGCAGGGGCAGCACGGCGAGCCCGATGACGAGCAGGATGCCGCCGACGAGCAGGCGGGTGGTCTTCGCGGTCATGCGGCGGCCTTCCCGAGGAGCCCACGCGGGCGGATGAGCAGCACGGCGGCCAGGAGGACGACGACCACGAGGTCGCCGGTGCCGCCGAGGTAGAAGTTGGCGAACTGCTGGAGCACGGCCACGAGGACGGACGCGATCGCCGCGCCCGTGAGCGAGCCGAGCCCGCCGATCACCGTGACGATGAATGCGAAGATCAACAGCACCGAGCCGAGGTGCGCCGAGACGTACCCGTAGTAGACCGAGGCCAGCACGCCGCCGAGGCCCGCCGCGGCGCCGCCGATGGCGAAGACGAGCGTGAACGAACGGCGCACGTCGATGCCGAGCGCGGTCACCATGTTCCGGTTCTCGACGCCGGCGCGGATGATGAGTCCGTACCGCGTCTTCCGGAGGAAGACCACGATGCCGCCGAGCACCAGGGCGGCGCAGGCGATGAGCAGGAAGCGGTCGTTCGGGATCCGCGCGCCGAGGATCTCGGTCGTCTGCGTGAGCCACGCCGGACGGTCGGTGTAGATCGGGTCGGTGCCCCAGATGCCCTCGAACAGGGCGACCGCGGCGAGCGAGATGCCGACCGTGACCAGCGCCTGCTCGATGTGGCGCTCGTAGAGGCGGCGGATGATGAGCACCTCGGTCAGCACGGCGACCGTGGCGCCCACCAGGATGCCGACGACGGCCGAGATCGCGAGGCCGGTCCACGTGCCGTCGGAGATCCGGCGACCGGCCTCCCAGCCGAGGAACGCGGCGATCGTCAGGAACGCGCCGTGCGCGAAGTTGAGCACGCCCATGAGGCCGTAGATGAGCGAGAGCCCGCTCGCGACGAGGAAGTAGAGCGCGCCGAGGCCGAGCCCGGTGATGAGCAGGAGGACGAGGGTGTCCATCAGGCGGCCTCCCGTTCGTCGTGGACGCCGAGGAAGCGCTGGACCCGGTCGTGGTCGTCGAGGAGCTCGTCCGCCGTGCCGGTGAAGACGACGCGACCGGAGGAGAGCACGACGACGCGCTCGGCGAGGCGCCGCACGACGAGCAGGTTCTGCTCCACGAGGAGGATCGGCGCGGTCCGTGCCGCCTCGGCGAGCGCGTCGGCCACCTCGTCGACGATGCGGGGCGCGAGCCCCTTCGTGGGCTCGTCGACGAGCAGCAGCCGGTTCTCGTTGACGAGCGCCCGGGCGAGCGAGACCATCTGCTGCTGCCCGCCCGAGAGGGTGCCGGCGCGCTGGTCGCGGCGGGCCTCCAGGTCGGGGAACAGCGAGGCAACGAGCTCGCGGCGGGGCGATCGGTCGCGTTCGGCGAGCCGCAGGTTCTCGGCGACCGTCAGCGAGCCGAAGACCTCGCGGTCCTCGGGCACGTACGCCACGCCGCGCTGCACGATGCGGTGCGTCGGCAGCCGGTCGATGCGCTCGCCCGCGAGGCGGACCTCGCCGGAGCGCTCGATGAGGCCGAGGACCGACTTGATGGTCGACGTCTTGCCGACGCCGTTGCGGCCGAGGAGGGCCGTCACGCCGCGGACCGGGACGTCGAACGAGACGTCCTCGACGACCTGCTGGCCGGCGATGCGGCCGTGGAGGCCGCGGACGGAGAGGATGGGCTCGACGTCGAGGGGCGGGTCGGGGTTCGGCGTCGGGTCGGTGGCGGGGCGGGCGCTCATGCGGCGGTCCCGAGGTATGCGGACTGGACGGTGGGGTTCGCCATGACGGCCTCCGGGGAGTCGGCGGCGAGCAGCTCGCCGTGGTGCATGACGGCGACCCGGTCGGCGAGACCGAGCACGACGTCCATGTGGTGCTCGACCATGAGGACGGTGCGCCCGCCGCGATGGAGCCCGCGGATCACCTCGGTGAGCGCCGGGACGTCGGCCGAGCCGACGCCCGCCATGGGCTCGTCGAGGAGGATCACGCGCGGCTCCATCGCGATGAGCATCGCGATCTCGACCTTGCGCTTCTCGCCGTGCGCGAGGCCCGAGGCGCCGGCGTCGGCCCGGTGGGCCATGCCGACCTCCTCGAGCGCCGCGAGGGCACGTCGGGTCGCGGCATCCGTGCGCCGCGGGGTGCGGAACACGGATGCCGCGCGGCCCTCGCGCGCCTGGGCGGCCAGCCGCACGTTCTCGAGCACGCCGAGCGCCGGGAAGAGGCTCGACGTCTGGAACGTGCGGCCGAGGCCGGCCGCGGCGCGCCGGTGCACGGGCTGCGTGGTCACGTCGGCGCCCGCGAGGCGCACGGCCCCGCCGGTCGGCCTGAGGACTCCGGAGACGACGTTGAAGAGCGTCGTCTTGCCGGCGCCGTTCGGGCCGATGACGCCGAGCATCTCGCCCTCCGGCACGGCGAGCGACACGTCCTTCAGGAGCTGTGCGCCGCCGATGCGGAGGTCGACGTGCTCGAGTTCGAGCGCCGGGTGGTCGGTCATGATCGCGATGGGGCCTTCCGTGCCTGGTGGTCGGGGTCGATCAGCCGGCGACCGGCGGGGCGACGGTGTCGGCGTCGACGGTCTCGACGAGCTCGGGAGCCCAGCCGTCGGCGCCCTCGACGAGCTTCACCTGGTACATCGGCTGGATGAGCGCGTGATCCTCGGCGCGCACGGTGACCTCGCCCTTGACCGACTCGAAGGTCCAGCCCTCGAGCGCGTCGATCATGGCGTCGACGTCGTCGCCGCCCTCGCGCACGGCCTGCACGATCATCTGCGCGGCGACGAAGCCGTCGACCGAGAAGAGGTCGGGCACGGCGCCCGCCTCGTCGAGCCGGGTGATCATCTCGTCCTCGATGTCGGTGCCCGCGGCGCCGCCGAAGTAGTGGTTGAGGAAGGAGATGTCGCCGGACGCGTCGCCGTAGGCCTGGTAGGTCGCGACGTCGCCGAGGCCGGTGACGACCGGGGCCGCGTCGAAGACGCCCTGCTGCTGCAGCGCGGTCCACATCGCGCCCGAGGAGGCGCCCGCCCACGCGACGAAGATCAGGTCGGGCTGCGCGTCGATGAGCTGCTGCGCGAACGGGGTGAACTCGGTCGCGTCCTCCGCGACGAGCACGCCCTGCACGTCGGCGCCCTGGCCGCCGAGCACCGCCTCGACGCCGGCGAGGTTGCCCTGGCCGAACGCGGTGTCCTGCGCGAACACGACGACCTTCTTGCCGTCGGGGTCGCCGATGAACGTGCCCGCGGTGGCCACGTCCTGGTAGGTCTGGCGGCCGGAGCGGAACGTGTAGTCGTTCACGCCGGTGATGGCGTCGGCCGCGGCCGGACCGGAGATGTAGAGGATCTCGTTCTGCTCGGCCTGCTCGGCGAGCGAGAGCGCGATGCCCGAGACGACCGTGCCGGCGAGCACCGTGGTGCCCTGGCCGATGAGGTCCTTGGCCTTGGCGACCGCGGTGTCGGGGTTGCCCTGGTCGTCCTCCCAGGTGACGTCGAGCTCGCGGCCGTCGACCTCGCCCGTGCCGTCCGTGGCGTAGTCGAGGCCGGCCTCGAACCCGGCGGTGTAGGCCTCGCCGTAGGCGGCGAGGGGTCCGGTCTGGGACGTGATCATGCCGATCGCGACGGGCGCGGCGTCCGCCCCGTCGGCGTCGCCTCCCCCGGCCGCGGTGGTCGGTGCGCAACCGGCCAGCGTGATCGCCGCGGCGGCGACGAGCGCCGGCGCGAGGTACTTCGGTGTAACTCGCATGCTGTGAGCCTCTCTGGGTGACGACGGTGTCGAACCTGACAGGTGGTTCAGGTCTCAGGAACGTACACTAGAGTCGATCGCGCACGACGCGCAACCCGGACCGGTGCGCCCACCCCGTGCACCCCCACCGAGACGAAGGAGTCCCACCGTCATGAGCTTCCCCGACGTCGTCATCGTCGCCGGCGCCCGCACGCCGTTCGGCCGCATCGCCGGCAACCTCGGCAGGCTGAGCGCCGTCGAGCTGGGCACGATCGCCATCCGCGGCGCCCTCGAGAAGTCCGGCGTCTCGCCCGACGACGTCGACGCCGTGATCATGGGCCAGGTGCTCCAGGCGGGTGCCGGCCAGAACCCGGCGAAGCAGTCGGCTGTGGCCGCCGGCATCCCCTGGCGCGTGCCCGCCGTCACGATCAACAAGGTCTGCCTGTCTGGCCTCGTCGCCATCGCCGACGCCGCGCGGCTCATCCGCCTCGGCGAGGCCGAGGTCGTCGTCGCCGGCGGCCAGGAGTCGATGACCAACGCCCCGCACATCCTCCCCGGCTCGCGCACGGGCCACCTCTACGGCAGCGTCGAGATGCTCGACGTCACCGCGCACGACGGCCTCACGGACGCGTTCGACCACGAGTCGATGGGCGCCTCCACCGAGCGCTTCAACGCGAGGTACGGCCTCGAGCGCGCCGAGCAGGACGAGGTCGCGGCGGCCTCGCACGTCCGTGCGGGGAAGGCCCAGGCCGACGGGCGCTTCGACGACGAGATCGTGCCGGTCGAGATCCCGCAGCGCAAGGGCGACCCGGTCGTCGTCTCCGTCGACGAGGGCGTGCGCCCCGACTCGACCCCCGAGACCCTCGCGAAGCTCCGCCCGGCGTTCGCCGAGGGCGGCGCCATCACCGCCGGGAACTCGTCGCCGATCTCCGACGGCGCGGCGGCGGTCGTCGTCGCCAGCAGGGCCTGGGCCGAGGAGCGCGGGCTCCCGTGGCTCGCCCTCGTCGGCGCGTCCGGCCAGGTCGCCGGGCCCGACAACTCGCTGCACTCGCAGCCCTCCAACGCGATCGCCGCCGCGCTCGACCGCGCCGGCTGGGAGTCCGGCGACCTCGACCTCGTCGAGATCAACGAGGCCTTCGCAGCGGTCTCGCTGCAGTCGATGAAGGACCTCTCGCTCGACCCCGAGACGGTCAACGTGCACGGCGGCGCCATCGCGCTCGGCCACCCGATCGGGGCGTCCGGTGCGCGGCTCGCGCTGCACGCCGCGCTCGAGCTCTCCCGCCGCGACCACGGGAAGGCGGCCGTCGCGCTCTGCGGCGGCGGCGGCCAGGGCGAGGCGCTCCTGCTCTCGCGCTGACCCTCCCCTCGCCGATCCTCCCCGGTCGGCGGCGCCGTGCCTGGTGCAGAATGACTCCGCGGCACGGATGACCGCCGAGCGGGGAGGGGACGCCATGAGCGGGACGACCGGACGCCCGGCGCCGACCGGACTCGACCACCGGCTGCGCCGGATGACCGGACGCGACCCCGACGAGCCGCACCGCTCCGCCACGCCCCTGGAGCTCTTCTTCGACCTCGTGTTCGTCGCCGCGTTCAGCGCCGCCGGCACGCAGACCGCGCACCTGCTCGAGCTCGGCCACGTCGCGTCGGCGACCGCCGGGTTCGTCTTCGCGGTGTTCGCGATCGCGTGGGCGTGGATCAACTACGCGTGGCTCGCGTCCGCGTACGACAACGACGACGTCTTCTTCCGCATCGCCACCATGGTCGTGATGATCGGCGTCATCGTGCTCGCGCTGGGCCTGCCGGAGTCGTTCTCGTCGATCGACGCCGGCGGCGAGCTCGAGAACCGCATCGTGGTCATCGGCTACGTCATCATGCGCGTCGCGGTCGTCGCCCTGTGGCTGCGGGCCGCCCGGCACGACCGGGCGCGACGGCCCACCGCCCTCGCCTACGCGGGCCTCGTGTCCCTCGCGCAGGTCGGCTGGATCACCCTGCTCGTCGTCCGTCCGCCCCTCGAGGGCGCCTTCGTCGCCTGGGTCGTGCTGGTGACGTTCGAGATGGCGGTCCCCTTCGTGGTCGAGCGCTACGTCGGCGGCACGCCATGGCACGCGCACCACATCGCCGAGCGCTACGGGCTGCTCGTCATCATCACGCTCGGCGAGATCGTGCTCGGCACGATCCTCGCGATCAGCGCGGTCGTCGAGGAGCAGGGATGGGACGTCGAGGCCGTCCTCGTCACGGTCGGCGGCGTGCTGCTGGCCTTCGGGCTCTGGTGGGTGTACTTCATCATGCCGTCGGCGCCCGTGCTCGAGCGGCACCGGCGCCGCGGGTTCCGGTGGGGCTACGGCCACCTCGTGGTCTTCGCGTCCCTGGCGGCGACCGGCGCCGGGCTCCACGTCGCGGCGTTCGTCATCGAGGGCACCGCGCACGTCGACGACACGCAGGCGCTGCTGACGGTCGTCGTCCCCGTGGCGGTCTTCCTGTTCGCGTTGTTCGCCCTGTACACCGCGCTGCTGCAGGAATTCGATCCCTTCCACGTGGTGCTCTTCGCGGGCAGCCTCGTGCCGCTCGCGATCGCCGTCTGGACGGTGGCGCGAGGTGCCTCCATGGGCACCGGCATCGTGATCGCGGCGCTCGCGCCCGTGGTCGTGATCGTGGGCTACGAGACGATCGGCCACCGGCACCAGGCGGCCGCCCTGGCGCGCTCGCTCGCCTGACGCCGTCGCGGCGTCGGCCGACGCCGACGGTGGGGCGGATGCCGCGGCATCCGCCCCACCCCCGGAACTGCCGACCGGTCATTGCCCGGGCCGGTTGGCGCGCAGCACCTCCAGTCGCGCGCGGTACTCCGCCTCGTCGATGTCCCCGTTCGCGAAGCGCTCGCCCAGCGTCGACTCCGCGGAGCCCGAGCGGGCCCAGGGCGGCCCGTCCGCGCCGTACCAGGCACGACGGCGCCGCGTGACGAGGAACACGAGGAGGCCGATGACGAGGATCCAGAGGATCGGGACGAACAGGAACGCCCAGCCGAATCCGGCGCCCCACGGGCCGACGTGGGTGACCGCGGACGCGGCGGCGAGGGTGGTGAGCATGTCTGACTCCTTGATCGTGCGGCCCCTGAGCGGGCCGTCGATCACAGCCTCGCGGCGCGCACCGTGCCGCACATCGGCCGGCGGGAGGCACTCGGACTACTCCCACGGGAGCATCGGCGCGAGGTGCGCGCGCTACTGCCAGCCCGGGGCGACGAGGCCGGTCTCGTATGCGACGACGACGAGCTGCACCCGGTCGCGGGCGTGCAGCTTCGCCATGATGCGGGAGACGTGCGTCTTCGCCGTCAGTGGGCTCAGCACGAGCCGCGCCGCGATCTCGTCGTTCGTGAGCCCCTGGCCCACGAGCCGCAGCACCTCGCGCTCGCGCTCGGTGAGCGCGTCGAGGGCCTCCGGATCCGGCCCCTCGCGCAGGCCGGTCGCCATGCGCTCGAGGAGCCGCCGGGTCACGCCCGGCGACAGCAGCGCGTCGCCGCCCGCCACGACGCGCACCGCGCGGATGAGGTCCGCGGGCTCGGTGTCCTTCACCAGGAAGCCGCTCGCGCCGGCGCGCACCGCGCGCGCCACGTACTCGTCCAGCTCGAAGGTCGTGACGACGACGACGTGCACCCCGGCGAGCGCCGGGTCCGCGGCGATCCGCTCCGTGGTCCACAGGCCGTCGCCGCCCGGCATCCGGATGTCCATGAGCACCACGTCGACGGGCGCGGCGCGGACGAGGTCCAGCAGCTCCTCCCCGGTCGACGCCTCGCCGACCACCTCGATGTCGGGCTCCGCCGACAGGAGGGCGCGGAAGCCGGCCCGGACGAGCAGCTGGTCGTCGGCGAGCGCCACCCGGATCATGCGACAGCGCTCCACGGAAGCCGGGCCGTGACGCGCGTGCCGCCGTGCGGCGACCGCTCGACCTGGACCGTGCCGCCGAGCAGCGCGGCCCGCTCGCGCATGCCGAGGATGCCGCTGCCCGGCACGGCGTCGTCGCTTCCCCGCCCGTCGTCGTCGACCGTGAGGAGCAGGTCGCCCTCGAGCCGCTCCACGGTGAGCACCGCCCGCGTCGCGTCCGCGTGGCGCACCACGTTCGTGAGCGCCTCCTGCGCGATCCGGTACGCCGCGAACTGCACCGCGCGGCCGGGCACCTGCTCCAGCCGGTCGACCAGCTCGACCTCGAAGCCCGGCGAGCGCACGCCGGCGACGAGCCGTGGGAGTTCGGCCAGCTCCGCCTGCGGCGCGAGCGGCGCGTCGGCGTCGGCGTCGGCGCGGATCACGCCGAGCACGCTGCGCACCTCCTCGAGCGCGGTCTTCGAGGTCGTCTTCACGTTCTCGAGCGCGGTGCGCGCCTGCTCGGGGTCGCGGTCCATGAGGTGGAGCCCGACGCTGGCCTGCACGTTGATCTGCGACAGCGCGTGCCCGATCACGTCGTGGAGCTCGCGCGCGATCCGGATCCGCTCGCGCTCCTCGGCGGTGCGCCGCCGCCGCACGGTCTCCGCGCGGAACTCGGCCGCGCGCTCGCGCCGCACGCGCACGAACGCGCCGATGCCGAAGCACGCGGCGACCAGGGCGGTCGTCGCTGCGATCCGGAACGGATGCCACGACAGGCCGAGCAGGGAGCCGAGTGCGATCGCGAGCACCCAGCCGGCCACGACCGAGACCACCGCCCACGTCAGCGCGCCGCGCGCGACCGCGAGCACGATGGCGAAGGCGAGGGCGACGTAGGGCGGGCCGACGTCCGGAGGCGTCAGGAGGTCCGCGAGCGCGAGCGCGGTGACGATCGCGACGACGGGCCCGGGCGCGCGACGCGCGCCGAGCAGCGCGAGGGGTCCGGCCACGGCGAGCGCGATCCCGAGCAGCGCGATGCCGGGCCGCAGGTGGAACCACGCGGCGACGCCGATCGTGCCGGGCACCTGCACGATCGCGCTGACGACGACGGGGACGAGCAGCGTGACCGCGGGCGGCGGGCGGAACTGCTCCGGCCGGCCCGGCCACTGGGCCGTGCCGTCCCACGTCGACAGGGGCATCCTCCGATCGTAACGCCGGCCCGCACCGGCCCGGATCCGGCGGCGGGCGTCGGCACGCGTACTCCGCAGGGAGTACGCGGACAGGCCGTGCTAGAACAGACTGACGGGCTTGACGATGTCCGCGTAGATGAGCAGCGCGCTCATGCCGCCGAGGATGACGACCATGGCGAACGTGAGCGGCATCAGCTTCGCGAGGTCGACGGGCCCGGGATCGGGCCGGCGGCGCAGCTTCGCCCAGCCGCGGCGGATGGCCTCCCAGAGCGCGCCGGCGATGTGCCCGCCGTCGAGCGGCAGCAGCGGGATCAGGTTGAAGACGAAGAGGGCCACGTTGAGCGAGGCGAGGATGCCGACGAGCCCGGCCGCGCGGGACGCGATCGGCACGTCGTCGAGGCTCGCGATCTCACCGGCGACGCGCCCCACGCCGACGACCGAGATCGGCCCGTTCGGGTCGCGTTCGTCCGGACCGAAGGCGGCGTTCGCAACATCCACCATGCGCTGCGGGAGGTTGACGATGATGCCGGCCACGGCCCGCACGTTCTCCCCGACCATGGGCAGCACGGCCGTGATCGGCTGCTGCACGGTCTCGGTCGCCGCGCCGATGCCGACGAAGCCCACCTCGACGGTCTGCGGCTCGCCGTCCGGGCCCGTGACGATCCGGCCGAACTCGTCGGTCGCGTAGCGCTCGCTCAGCATGGGCGTGACCTGCAGCGTCACCTGCTCGCCGGCGCGCTCGACGACGACCGGGATCTGCTCGCCCGGGTGCTCGCGGATGATCGCGGTGGACTCCGTCCACGAGTCGATCGCGGTGCCGTCGACCGAGACGAGCGTGTCGCCGGGCCGGATCCCCGCCTCGGCGCCCGGCGCCGCCGGGTCGCCGGGCTCGCAGGCCTGCCGCTCGCTGGTCGCCGGAAGGGCGCATTCGGAGACCGTGCCGATCGTCGTCGACGCCTGGGTGATCCCGAAGCCCATGAGCAGCACGCCGAAGAGCACGACGGCGAGCACCAGGTTCATGAACGGGCCGCCGAACATCACGATGATGCGCTTCCAGACCGGCAGGCGGTAGAAGGCGCGGTGCTCGTCGCCGGGGGTGATCGACTCCGCGCTGGAGGCGCGCGCGTCCTGCACGAGGTTCCGGAAGAACCCGGTGCTGTCCTCGCGGGTCGCGCCGTCCTTGCCGGGCGGGAACATCCCGATCATCGCGATGTAGCCGCCGAGCGGGATCGCCTTGACGCCGTACTCCGTCTCGCCCTTCCGACGGGACCATATGGTGGGCCCGAAGCCGATCATGTACTGCGTCACCTTGACGCCGAAGAGCTTGGCGGGCACCAGGTGCCCGATCTCGTGCAGGCCGATCGAGAGGGCGAGGCCGACGACGATGATGGCGACGCCGATCACGAATGCGAGCACGGATTCCACCCCGTCATCGTAGGGGCGTTCCCTAGGGGCGCGCTGTCCGCCGGCTGGGAACCGGCGTCGCGGCGGCGGTCGACGCCGCTCAGGCGCGCGCGATGCGCGCGTCGGCGGCCCGACGCGCGACGCGCTCGGCCTCCGCGAGCGACTCGACCGTGAGCGCGCCCGACGGCGCCTCGTGCGCGTCCACGACGGCCCGCACCGTGTCGACGATGTCGGTGAAGGCGATCCGGCCGTCGTGGAACGCGGTGACGGCCTGCTCGTTCGCGGCGTTGTAGACCGCGGGGTACTCGCCGCCGGCCCGGCCCACCTGCTTGGCGAGCCGCACGGCCGGGAACGCCTCGTCGTCGAGCGGTTCGAACGTCCACCGCTGCGCGGTCGTCCAGTCGAGCGGCCGGCCGGCCGCGCTCACGCGGTTCGGCCAGTCGAGCCCGAGCGAGATCGGCAGCCGCATGTCGGGCGGAGAGGCCTGCGCGATGGTCGACCCGTCGATGAACTCGACCATGGAGTGCACGATCGACTGCGGATGCACGACCACGTCGATCCGGTCGTAGTCGACCTCGAAGAGCAGGTGCGCCTCGATGACCTCCAGACCCTTGTTGACGAGCGTCGCGGAGTTGGTGGTGACGACCACGCCCATGTCCCAGGTCGGGTGGGCGAGCGCCTCGGCAGGGGTGACGTCGACGAGCTCCTCGCGACGGCGCCCGCGGAACGGGCCCCCCGAGGCGGTCAGCACGAGCCGGCGCACCTCGTCGTGGGTGCCGGACCGCAGCGCCTGCGCGATCGCGGAGTGCTCCGAGTCGACCGGCACGATCTGGCCCGGTGCTGCGAGACGGGTGACGAGGTCGCCGCCGACGATGAGCGACTCCTTGTTCGCCAGCGCGAGGGTCGTGCCGCGCTCGAGGGTCGCGAGCGTCGGCCCGAGGCCGACCGAGCCCGTGATGCCGTTCAGCACGACGTCGGCATCGACGTCCCGCACGAGCTGCACGGCCTCGTCGATGCCGACGGCCGTGTGCTCGACCCCGAACTCGTCGGCCTGCCGTTCCAGCTCGGCGCGGTTCGAGCCGACCGCGAGGCCGACGACGTCGAAGCGGCGCGGGTTCGCGCGGATGACGTCGAGCGCCTGCGTGCCGATGGAACCCGTGGACCCGAGGATGATGACGCTGCGCACCCGACCACTCTATGGGGGCGGGCGTCAGCGGCGCGGGAGGACCGCGACGGATGCCGCGACGCGGCCGGGCACCGCGACGTCGAGGATCCGCAGGTCCTCCCAGCCGGGGCCGAGCTCGGGGACGCTGCGCACGACGCGCCCGTCGCCGCCGTCGTCGCCGGGGGCCGTGAGCGCGATCCGCGCGGGCTCGAGCACCTCGACGTGCCCGACCGCGCGCAGCAGCGCGGCCTTGCGCGCCCAGAGCTGCGCGCGCGCCATCGACCGGGCGGAGGGGTCGAGGACCGCGAGCCGTTCGCGCTCCTCGGGGTGCAGCGCCGCGGCGTCGAGCGCCGCAGCGGGTTCGGGCGCGGCCGCCTCGACGCCGACGCCGACCGGATGCCGGGTGCCGACCGCGGCGACCACGACTCCGCCTCCCGTGGCCGCGTCGGCGAACCAGGCGCCGCCGGACGGGGTCGTCGGGTAGCGCACGACCGGGCTGCCGTGCCGGACGCCGCAGACGGGACAGGCGTCGTCGAGCTCGACGTCGTCGGACGGCACGCCGGCCGACGCGGCGAGGTGGGCGCGCAGCACGGACTCGACGCTCGCGGCCCGCCGGCCGCCCGTGACGACGACCACGCGGACCCCGGTGCCGTCGAGCTCGACGACGTCGTCCGCTGCGGTGTCCATCCGCCCATGATGGCGCACTCGGAGAGCCGACTCCGCTCCGTCTCCATATTCCGGGCCGCGCATACTGCCTGACGTACCGTCGAGGCGTGAGTGAGATCGAGGCCGACGCCGTCCCCGCACCGCCGTCCCGGCCCGGCCCGCTCTACGGGCTCGTCCGAGGGGTCCTGCGCCCGCTGGTGCGCATGGTCTACCGTCCGACCATCACCGGCACCGAGCACGTACCGCGCACCGGCCCCGTGATCCTCGCCTCGAACCACCTGTCGTTCGTCGACAGCATCGTGATCCCGCTCGCCGCGCCGCGCCCGGTGCAGTTCCTCGCGAAGTCGCACTACTTCACCGGCACGGGCCTCACGGGCTGGATCTCGCGCACGTTCTTCACCGCGATCGGGGCGGTGAGCGTCGAGCGGGGCGCCGGCGCCCAGGCGCAGGCCGCGCTCGACCAGGGCCGACGCATCCTCGACGCGGGCAGCGCCTTCGCCCTCTACCCCGAGGGCACGCGGTCGCTCGACGGACGGCTGTACCGGGGTCGCACGGGGATCGCCTGGCTCGCCCTCACGACCGGCGCGGTCGTGGTGCCCGTCGGGCTCGTCGGCACGCAGGAGATCCAGCCGGTCGGCTCGTCGATGCCGCGCGTGCGCCCCGTCACCGTGCGGTTCGGCGAACCGCTCGACCTCTCGCACCATGGCGCTGCGTCGTCCGGCCGCGCGCGTCGTGCCGCCACCGACGAGATCATGGCCGCCATCCACGCCCTGACCGGGCAGGAACTCGCCGACGCCTACAACGAGGCGCCGCCGCAGGGCACCCTCGCCCGGATCGCCGACCGCGTCGCCCCGCGCGAGCGCGTCTGAGCGTCGCGGCGGTGCGCCGCACCGGTGGACATTCCCAGCGTCGGTCGGGCGCGCCCGGGTAGGGTCGGCCCGATGAGGACGGCGGCGCGGACGTGGATCGCGGTGCTCGCGACATCCGCGGCACTCGTGCTGTCGGCCTGCGCGCCGCCGCCCGGGATCGAGCGCGACCTCACCTCGGACGAGCGCCGCGTGCCGTCCTCCGACCAGTTCGACCCCGGCTTCATCGTGAGCGACGACGCCTTCTACGACTCGGCCGCCATGACGACCCCGGAGATCCAGGACTTCATCGCCGGGCGCGACTGCCGGCCGGCCGACGACGTGCCGTGCCTCGCCGACTACGTGGAGGACGTGCCGGCGGTGGCCGCGGCCGGCCCACGCCACTGCACGCGGGTGCCGGCGGGCGACGCCGTCCCGGCGAGCCGGATCATCGCCGAGGTGGCGACCGCCTGCGGCGTGAGCCCGCGCACACTGCTCGTGCTGCTGCAGAAGGAGCAGTCGCTGCTCACCCACCCGAGCGCCTACGGGTACGAGCGCGCCACGGGGTACGGCTGCCCCGACACCGCCGACTGCGATCGCAAGTACTTCGGGTTCTTCAACCAGGTGTACAACGCGGCCTGGCAGTTCCGGCAGTACACGGTCCAGCCAGAGCGCGAGTTCGCGGTGGGCCGCGTCCAGGTGGGGTACCACCCCGACGCGTCGTGCGGTGCCACCGTGGTGCGGATCCGCAACCAGGCGACGGCCAACCTGTACAACTACACGCCCTACCAGCCCAACGACGCGGTGCTGAGCGACCCGTCCGCGGGCGACGACTGCTCGACGTACGGCAACCTCAACTTCTGGCGGATCTGGAACCGGTGGTTCGGCGACCCGCACGAGGAGCGCCTGCCGGCGTACTTCCCCGCGTGCTCGCGGCTCGTCGGCGGCTACCCCTGCCCCGCACCGGCGCCGCCCGGGTCGGCGCTGGCGCCGACGCCGACGCTGCCCTGACCGCCCCGCCGGTCACTCGGCGCGGGCCAGCGTCGTCGGCTCGTGCCGGACGGCGAAGTTGACGGATGCCGCGATGAAGCACTTCTCGGACGCCTCGTGGTGCAGCGACTCGGCGAGCTCGACCATGGACGCGTCCGCGACGGTCACGCGAGGGCGCAGGACCGCCTCGACGAGCCGCCCGCCGCCCCGGCCGTCCTCGCGCATGAGCGCGGTCGCGGCATCCTCGTACCCGACCACGACGACGCCGTGGTTCACCGCGACGTGCAGGTACGACAGCATGTGGCACTGGCCCAGCGCGGCCAGCACGAGCTCCTCCGGGTTCCAGCGATCGCGATCGCCGTGGAACGCGCGGTCGCTCGACCCGGCGATCGGGTGGAGCTTGCCGGCCGCGCGCACCGCATGCTGCCGCCCGTACGAGCGGTACGACGCCGTGCCCTCGCCGCGGTCGCCCTCCCATTCCAGCTCGATCGCGTAGTGGTGCTCGCCGAGCATCGCCGCCCCTTCCCTCGGACGGTGCGGCGGAGTCCGCACCGCCGTCGATTCTGCACCACTCCCCCGACGTCCCCGCGTGCTCCGGAGATAGGCTGGGCTGATCATGACTGACACCCAGCTCCCCGTCGAGTCCCTGCCGTCCGAGTCGGCCGCGTCGGCCCCCGTGCCGCAGCAGCGACGGGTCGTGACCGCCATCCCCGGCCCCCGTTCGCAGGAGCTGCAGGCCCGCCGCGCCGCCGTCGTGTCGGCGGGCGTGTCGAGCGCCCTGCCGGTCTACATCGAGCGTGCGCACGGCGCGATCCTCGAGGACGTCGACGGCAACCGATTCCTCGACTTCGGCGCCGGCATCGGCGTCACGACCGCCGGGCACACGCCGACCCGCGTCGTCGAAGCGGCGACGGCCCAGGCCCGGGACGTGCTGCACACGCTGTTCACCATCACGCCGTACGAGGAGTACGTGCGCGTCGCCGAGCTGCTCGCCCGCCACACGCCCGGCGACTTCGCGAAGAAGACCGTGCTCGTCAACTCCGGTGCCGAGGCCGTCGAGAACGGCGTCAAGATCGCCCGCAAGCACACCGGGCGCCGCGCCGTGGCGGTGCTCGACCACGCCTACCACGGCCGCACGAACCTCACGATGGCCATGAACTACAAGGCGATGCCGTACGCGACCGGGTTCGGTCCGCTCGCCGGGGACGTCTACCACGCACCGAGCTCGTACCCGTACCGCGACGGCCTGACCGGCCCGGAGGCCGCGGCGCGCACCATCGGATACCTCGAGAAGGTCGTCGGCGCGAGCGACCTCGCGTGCCTGGTCGTCGAGCCCATCCAGGGCGAGGGCGGCTTCATGGTGCCCGCCGACGGCTACCTCCCGGCGCTGCAGGAGTGGTGCACCGCGAACGGCGTCGTGATGATCGCCGACGAGATCCAGTCCGGCATGGCACGGACCGGCCGCCTCTACGCATCGGAGCACTTCGGCTGGGTCCCCGACCTCGTCCTCACGGCCAAGGGCGTCGCCGCAGGCTTCCCGCTCGCGGCCGTCACGGGTCGCGCCGAGATCATGGACGCGTCCCAGCCGGGCGGGCTCGGCGGCACGTTCGGCGGCAACCCGGTCGCCTGCGCGGCCGCGATCGCCGTGTTCGAGACCATCGACGAGGAGGACCTCCTCGGCGAGGGCCGCCGGATCGAGGCGACGCTCACCGCAGGCCTCGAGCGACTGCGCGCGAAGTACGACATCATCGGCGACATCCGCGGACGCGGCGCGATGATCGCGATCGAGCTCGTGCAGCCGGGCACCGCCGAGACCACGAAGGCGCCGAACGCCGAGGCGGTCGGGCGGCTCGTCGCGGCCGCGGCGCAGCAGGGCGTGCTGTTCCTCAGCGCGGGCACCTGGGGCAACGTGCTGCGGTTCCTGCCGAGCCTCCGCATGACCGACGAGCTCATCGAGGACGCGCTCGGCGTGCTCGACGACGCGTTCGCGACGCTCGGCTGACGCGTGGGCGAGACCTTCACCGCCGCCTCCGCCGCCCAGCTCGCCGTCGTCGAGCGGGGCGGGTTCGTGGAGTCCCGCCACGTCGGCTCGGCCGTCGTGCTCGACCCCGACGGCGAGGTCGTCCGCGAACTGGGCGACGTCGTCACCCCGGTGCTGCCCCGGTCCAGCATGAAGCCGTTCCAGGCGCTCGCCGTCATGACCTCGGGCGTGACGCTGCGGGGCGAGGACGCGGCGATCGCGACCGCGAGCCACAGCGGCACCCCGCACCATGTCTCGCTCGTGCGCGGGCTGCTCGCCCGCGCGGGACTGTCGGCGTCGGCCCTGCACTGCCCGGCCGAGTTCCCGACCGATCGCGCCTCGCGCGACGAGCTGGTCCGCACCGGCCGGCGTGCCGAGCCGGTCACGATGAACTGCTCGGGCAAGCACGCCGCGATGCTGCTCGCCTGCCACGCGAACGCGTGGTCCCTCGACGACTACCTCGACCCCGAGCACCCGCTGCAGAAGCGGATCCTCGACGTGCTCGAGCGGCTGACCGGCGAGCGGCCGGCCGCGAGCGTCATCGACGGGTGCGGCGCGCCCGTGCACGCGGTCGGGCTCACGGCGCTCGCGCGCGGCATCCAGAAGATCACGACCTCGTCGTCGTCCTCGCCGTTCGCGCTCTTCCGCGAGTCGGCCGCACTCACCGAGGGCGTGCGCGCGAACGGCTGGGCGATCGCCGGCGCCGGGCGCCCCGACTCGGTGCTCATCGACCGGCTCGGCGTCTTCTCCAAGTTCGGCGCCGAGGGCGTCCAGGTGATGACCGCGCCCGACGGGACCACCGTGGCGCTGAAGATGCTCGACGGCTCGCCGCGCGCCTCCGCGATCGTCGCGGCGCGGCTGCTCGTCGCCGAGGGCGCCCTCGCGGCCGCCGACGTCGACGCGGCCGAGCCCGAGCTCGGCCTCGACGTGCTGGGCGGCGGCCGGGTGGTGGGTCGCATCCGCTCGACGGTCTAGTCCGACGTCGGCCGCAGTCCCGCGGCGCCGGGCACGGGGCATCCGTCCCAGGACCGACGGAGGCCGCGACCCGATCGGGTCGCGGCCTCCGCTCGTGTGCGCGGGCGGCGTCAGCCGGTCTGCGCGGCGAGCCGCTTGGCGCGCGCCGCGCGGGAGACCTGGGCGCCGACCACGATGACGAGCGCCACGATGAACACCGCCGAAGCGATCACGTTCGCCTCGGCCGGGATGCCGCGGGCCGCGGAGATGTAGATGTACTTCGGGAACGTCGTCACCGAACCGGAGTTGAAGTTCGTGATGATGAAGTCGTCGAAGCTCAGCGCGAACGACAGCAGGGCCGCCGCCATGATGCCCGGCGTCAGCAGCGGGAACGTGATCCGCCAGAAGACCTCGCGCGGCGACCCGTACAGGTCGCGGCCGGCCTCCTCGAGCGCCGGATCGAGGCTCGCCACGCGGGCCTTCACCGTCACCACGACGAAGCTGATGCAGAACATCGTGTGCGCCAGGATGATCGTCGTCATGTCCTTCGGCACGCCCACGGCGAGGAACTGCGCGGCGAGGCCGGCACCGAGAACGACCTCGGGCGTGGCCATCGGCAGGAACAGCAGCAGGCTGATCGACGAGCGCGCCCGGAAGCGGTACCGCACGAGCGCGATCGCGATCATGGTGCCGAGCGTGGTCGCGACGACCGTCGAGACCACGCCGATCAGGATGCTGTTGCCGAACGCCTCGCAGACCGCGCCGCCCTCGACGTTGCAGACGTTCAGCCACTTGTCGAAGGTGAACCCGCGCCAGGCGATGTTCGACTTCAGCGAGTCGTTGAACGAGAACACGAACGTGTACGCGATCGGGATCAGCAGGAAGACGAACGCGATGACCACGTACGCCGGGAGGAGCCAGTCGCCGAGGCCGAGCCGGCGCCGGCGGGGCGCCTGGGGCGGTCGGCGGGTCTCGCTCTCCTCGCTCTCGGTCAGGCCGCCGAGGACGGCCGCCGCTTGGACTTCGCCGCTCACAGCAGGTCCTCCGTTCCCGAACGCTTGACGTAGACGCCGACGAGGATGAGGATCGCCGCCATCAGGATGATCGAGAGCGCCGCGGCCGCCGGGTAGTTCAGCAGCACGAGGAAGTTCGCCTCGATCACGTTGCCCATCATCTGCGTGTCCGGACCTCCGAGGAAGTCGCGGCTCGCGTTGACGTAGTCGCCGGCCGCCGGGATGAAGGTGAGCAGCGTGCCCGCGACGATGCCCGGCATCGACAGCGGGATCGTGACCTTCCGGAAGACGGTGAACGCGTTCGCGTACAGGTCGCTGCCGGCCTCGAGGTAGCGCGTGTCGAGCCGCTCGAGCGTGGTGTACAGCGGCAGCGTCATGAACGGGATGAAGTTGTACGTCAGGCCGAAGACCACGGCGAACGGCGTCCCGGCGAAGTACGCGTCCGGGCCGAGCAGGCCGATGGCCTTGAGCGAGGTGATGATGAGCGACTCGTCCGACAGGATCTGCTTCCACGCGAGGGTCCGCAGGAGGAAGCTGATGAAGAACGGGGCGATCACGAGCACGAGCATCAGGCTCTGCAGGAGCGGCCATCGACGCGCCTTGACGCCGATGAAGTACGCGATCGGGTAGCTGAACAGGAGCGCGAACACGGTCGCGAGGAGGGCGTACCCGAACGAGCGCAGGATGTGCGGCCAGTAGTCCTGGATGACCGTGACGTAGTTCTGCCAGTTGAACGCGTAGTCGTACACGCCGATGTCGCCGAACTCGCTCGGCGCCTGCAGCGAGGTGAGGATGAGCGAGAACAGCGGCGTCAGGAAGAACAGGACCAGGTAGAGGATGCCCGGCAGCAGGAGGAAGAGCGCGATCGGGCTCTTCCGCCTCGTGACCTGTGGCTGCACCTCCGCCGTCGAGAAAGCTGCGAAGGCCATGGCTCAGTTGCCCTCGAGCTCCGTGATGAGCGCCTCGCGGCGCTGCACGGCGATGGACCGGGTGTCGTCGTCGGCCGGGAACCGGGACGACTCGTCGGGCTCGTCGGACAGGCCGAAGCCGTGCTCGACGTCCCAGCTGAGCCAGACCTCGCTCCCCTCGTGCGCGACCGGTCCGAAGGTCATGTTCTGCGCGAACACCGAGACCGTGCCGACGCCCGGGACCGCCACCGCGTATTCCGTGCTCACGCCGGCGAACGAGACGTCGATGACGTGTCCGGGACCGAGGATGTTGCGGTCTGCCGTCTCGTCGGGCTGCTCGGTGTGCAGTGTCACCTTCTCGGGACGGACGCCGACCGTGACGAGCCCCTGGTGGCGCTGCGAGCGTGCGGTGGGCACGGTGATGCGGTGCCCGCCGGCGTCCACCGAGATCGCCGTGTCGGTCGTGCCGACGACGTCGCCCGTGAAGAGGTTCGACTTGCCGAGGAAGTTCGCCACGAACGTCGTGCGCGGCAGCTCGTAGAGTTCCTCCGGCGCGCCCATCTGCTCGATCGCGCCCTTGTTCATCACGGCGACCGTGTCGGCCATGGTCATGGCCTCCTCCTGGTCGTGCGTGACGTGGAGGAAGGTCAGGCCGACCTCCTCCTGGATCGTCTTGAGCTCCAGCTGCATCTGGCGCCGGAGCTTCAGGTCGAGCGCGCCGAGCGGCTCGTCGAGCAGCAGCAGCGCCGGCCGGTTGACGATCGCGCGGGCGAGCGCGACGCGCTGCTGCTGGCCGCCGGAGAGCTGGGCCGGGCGGCGCTGCGCGAGGTGGTCGAGCTCGACGAGCTTCAGGGCCTCGTGCGCCTTCGACTGAGCGTCGCCGATGCGCCGGCGCTTCAGGCCGAACTCGACGTTCTCGATGATCGACATGTGCGGGAACAGGGCGTAGCTCTGGAAGACGGTGTTCACCGGACGCTGGTGAGCCCGGGTGTCCGTGACGTCCTTCCCGCCGATCAGGATGCGACCCGCCGTCGGCTCCTCGAGGCCGGCGACCAATCGGAGCGTCGTCGTCTTGCCGCAGCCCGAGGGTCCGAGGAGGGCGAAGAACGATCCCGCCGGGATCGTCAGGTCGAGTTCCTCGATCGCGGTGAACCCCGGGAAGCGCTTCTGGATGCCGACGAGCTCGAGGTCGGCACCGCTCTCGGCGAATTCTCGGATCGACATCACGAACCCAGGAGGATCTGCTGGAACTGCGTCTGGTACTTCTGCTCCTCGGCGCCGGAGAGCGCGCGGAAGATGAACGCGTTCGAGAGCGTCTCCTCGTTCGGGAAGATGAGCTGGTTCTCGGCGAGCTCGGGGTCGATGGCGACGGCGGCCTCCTGGGCGCCGACGACCGGGGTGATGTAGTTCACCCACGCCGCGACCTCGGCAGCGACCTCCGGCTCGTAGTAGTAGTTGATGAGCGTCTCGGCGTTCGTCTTGCGCGGGGAGCCGATCGGGATGAGGAAGTTGTCGTTCCACAGCGTTCCACCCGCGCTGGGGATGGCGAACTGCCACTTGTCGCCGGCCTCGGCGTTGAGCACCGTGATGTCGCCCGACCAGCAGATCGCGGCGAGCGTGTCCTCGCTCTTCAGGTCTTCGAGGTACGAGTTGCCCTTGATGTTGCGGATCTGGCCGTTGGCGACCTGCTCGTCGAGGACCTCGATCGCGGCGTCGAACTCCGCGTCGCCCCAGTCGGGGCTCGAGATGTCCACGCCGTTCTGGAGCATGATGAGCCCCATCGTGTCGCGCATCTCGGACAGCACGCCGACGCGGCCCTTGAGTTCGGAGTTCCAGAGGTCCTGGACCGTCTCGAGCCCGCCGGGGACCTTCTCGGTGTTCCAGCAGATGCCCGCGAACCCGCCCTGCCAGGGGAGGGAGTACTTGCGCCCCTCGTCGAAGCTCGGGTTCGCCAGCGCCGGCGCGAGGTTCGCGATGTTCGGGATGTTGCCGTGGTCGAGCTCCTGGGTGTAGCCCAGGCGGATCCAACGCGACACCATCCAGTCGGTGAGGCACACCGTGTCGGCGCCGATGTCCTGGCCGAGCGCGAGCTGGTCCTTGACCTTGCCGTAGTAGGTGTTGTTGTCGTCGACGGCCACCTCGTAGTTGACCGAGATGCCGGTCTGCTCCTCGAAGGCGACCAGGGTGGGGTAGTTGCCGTCGTCATCCTCGTCGATGTACGCGGCCCAGTTGGCCCAGTTGAGGGTCTTGTCGGTGTCGGACGTGTCCGCCGCCGCGGTCGGCTTGGCTTGGCCGCCGCCGGTCGAGCAGGCGGCGAGGGCGAGCGCGGACGCGCCGGCACCGGCGCCCGCGAGCAGGCCGCGGCGCGTCACCTGCGCCTGGCGGGCCTGCGCGACGAGGGCGCGGACGATGGGGTCCTGGGGAAGGGGACGGCTGCTCACGAGGTCTCCAATCGACATGCATGCGCGTGCAGGGGTGCGAAGATACTGACACACTGCGTGGCTGAAATCAGCACTTGATGACCGAATCGTTAGGTTCCGAGACCTTCGCGCACGGAATCAGTGCCGTTTCGGGCGGTGGACGCTCGGAATCCGTCGTCAGTCTGTCGGCCAACCGAGCCGTTCGACCGTGCCGGCCGGAGTGAGGCGCCAGCACTGGTCCCGCTCCGGGTCCAGCAGCGGCGGGAGTGCGGGATCGCGCACCAGCGCGCGGTACTCCGCGGCGCCGCCGTGCACGACGAGATCGGCCCGGGTCCGCGCCGCCGCGGCGAGCGACCAGTTCGCCGCCCAGGTGTCGGGATCGCCCACGACGACGGCCGCTCCCCCGGCGGGTACCGGGCCGAGGACGGCGGCGGCGCGCGCCGCCGCTGCCGCGCCGTCGGCGAGGCCGATGACCTCGACCCACGGGGCGATCCGCGCGATCAGGCCGGCGTCGACCCGCGCCCGCGACGTCGACACCGCGACCACGCCGGTGGCGGGGAACGCGATCGTCGGCGTCGGCGCTCGTCCCGCCGCCGTGGCGCACGCCGCGCCCGCGGCGCCCGCCCCCGCGTGGACGAACTGGGCACGGAGCCCCCGCCACTGCCCGGACCCGGGCGGGGCGGCGTCCCGGTGCAGCGCGCCGTCGCCGCCCGCGTGCACGAGCTCGGCACGGGAGGGATGCCGCAGCAGCACGTGCGTCGTGAACGCGTCGCGCAGTCCTGGCGCGAGCGCCGTCGCCCGTCCGGCCGACGCCGCGAACGCCGGACCTCCTCGCCGGCCCCGGCGGGCGAGCCGCTGGAGCGCCTCGACCGCCGCCAGTCGGTACTCGTCCGGCCATGCGTCGTAGCGCGTGTCGACATCGTCCACGACCACGAGGCGGACCGCGGCCGTGTCGGAGGCCGGCCCGGCGCCGGCGCCGCCGAGGTCGATGAGGTCGTCCCACTCGCGGCTGCGCGGGCCGCCCAGCCGGAGGACGGCGCCCGCCCCGTGACGGGACCCGACCTGCTGTGCCAGCGCGTCGAGCAGGGTGCTCCGCCCGGAGCCCGGCATCCCGAGCACCAGCACCGGGCCGTCGGCCCCCGGTCGCCACACGGCGAGCGAACGGCGCTGCTCGGCCGGATCGTCCGCGACGCCGAGGACGAGGCCGCCCGCCACGGGCGGATCGTCGGTCGGGTGGCCGCCCGCGATACCGCGATGCGCCCGCCCGCCCGGCGCGGCGAGGAGCGCGGCATCGACGTCGTCGACGGCGATGCGGGCCGGCAGGCGATCGAGCCACGGCCGCCGCGGCGGCCGTGCATCCCCGTGGCGCGCCGCGACGGCGGCGATCGCATCGGCGTCGGCGAGCGCCGCCTGCACCTCGACGGGCCGCCCGTCGCCGCGATCGACGATCGCTCGCCCCGGACGGGACGGGTCGAGCGACGCGGCCGCGTCGACGCCGACCACCGCGACGCTGTCGGCGCGCTCGAGCACGCGCAACGAGATGCGGATGCCGCAGTTGGCGCTCACCTGCTCGCGCACCACGCCGTTCGGCCGCTGCGCCGCGAGCACCAGGTGCACTCCGAGCGACCGCCCGCGCGCGGCGAGGTCGGCGACGACGGCACCGAGCTCCGGAAAGCGCTCGATCATCGCCTGGAACTCGTCGATGACGACGACGAGCCTCGGGAGGAGCACTCCGTCGGGGAGGTCGGCGATGGCCCGCGCCCCGGCCGCCGCGAGCACGCGCTCCCGATGGCGGAGCTCGGCCCTGAGGCTCGTCACGGCACGGCTCGCGTCGTCCGCGTCGAGGTCGGTCACGGTGCCGGTCACGTGGACGAGCCCCGCGACGGGCTCGAACGCCGCGCCGCCCTTGAAGTCGACGAGCAGGAACGCGACGCGCTCCGGCGGGTGGCCGGCGGCCATGGCCGCGATCCAGGAGACGAGGAACTCGCTCTTGCCGCTGCCGGAGGTCCCCGCGACGATCGCGTGCGGGCCGTCGACGAGGTCGACCCGCACCGGCCCGTCGCCGACGCCGATGGTCGCCGCGAGGCTCGATCGCCCCGGGACGGCGGCCGTCGGCTCGAGGAGGTCCGCCAGGCGGACGGCGTCCGGGACGGCGCGCGACGCCGCGGCCAGTCCCGAGCGCCGTGCGATGGCGGCGAGGCGCCCTGCGAACGCCTCGGCCTCCGCCTGCGACAGCAGCTCGGGTTCGATCGGGACGACGTCGCCGCCCTCGACGACGAGTCGCGCACCGACCGCCGTCGTCGCCTCGATCGCGGTCCGGACGCCGGGCGGCAGCTCGCCGACGTGGGCCGCGATCGCGAGGAGGACCTCCGACGGCGAGCCGCCGGGCCCGAGCTCGGCGGACTCGCCCATCGCCGGGTCGCCCGGCTCCACGATCCGGATCACGACGACGCCCGCACCGCTCGCGCGATGGGGCAGCGCACCGGTCCACGCCCAGTGACCGCCGTGGCCGACGATGGATGCCACGGCGGGATGGACCGCCTCGGCGAGCTGCAGGACGACCGCCCGGGCGGCCGCCCGCGCGAGCGCCGGCGGCCCGACGAAGCCCAGCCCGTGCGCCAGGCCCACCCGGACGGGTGCCGCATCGAGCCGACCGGCCTCGACCACGAGCGCCGCCAGCTCGTCGTCGTCACCGGCCGATCCCTCGAGCACCACCCGGCTCGGGACGGCGCCCGAGCCGACGACCACCTCGGCGGGCGGGCGGGCGCGCCAGGCCGGGGCCCCGATCCCGGGCAGGGCCCGCGCCGTCGGCGCCGCCCGCCACGCCGCCGCACGTTCGCCCTCGTGCCGTCGCGCGAGCTCCGCGCGGAGGTGTTCGAGCGCCAGCGCGCGCTCGCGCGCCCGGACCCGACGTTCGCGCCGCGCCGTCCGACGTCCGTCCAGCATCGCGGCCACGGCGACGAGCGGCCCGAGCGCCGCGAACAGCAGTGCGAGCGCCGACCCCGTGATCGCCCAGATCGCGACGGCACCGGCGACCGGCGCCGCGGAGGCGATCCACGGGAACCCGGCGCGCGCCGGCTCCGGCCGGGCCGGCGGCAGCCGCAGCGGTGGCGCGGTCGCGCCCGGTACCGCGGTCCCCGTCATGCCGCCAGCGCACCACGTCGACGCCGGCGGACATCGGCCGCGCCGCGGATCCGGGAGCGGGCCCGGTCGACGCCGTCTCGTGCAGGACGGGTGGCCTCCGGAGCGACCCCATCGACACGGACGGGGGTGCGGCTCGGCCGCCGCTCCCCCGACGGTCCGGTCGCCCAGCGGTCCGTCGCCGCCCGGGTGGGGCTCAGGCGACGGTGAAGGCCTGCTCGCCGATCTCGACCCGGCTTCCCCGGGGCACGAGCATCCGACGGCCCGGCTCGCACCGGACGGCGTGCTCGCCCGGGCGGCGCACGACGGTCCCGTTGGCCGAGAACCGGTCGGCGATCCAGAGCCCGCCCTCGTGCTCGCCGAACTCGAGGTGCGTCTTGGAGACCGAGAGCCCCCGGTCGACGATCTGGACGAGGTGGTCGAACGCCTCCCCGGGCTCGGCGAGCGGCTTGCGCCCGACGAGGCCCGTGCCCTGCACCGTCACGACCTCGCCCGTGGTGAAGGTCAGCACGAAGCGGGCGCCCGGGGCGGCGGCCGCCGGCCCGTCGTCGAGCGCGGGCGCTGCGGCGGTGGCGGCATCCCCTCCAGCCCCATCGGTGGCGACCTCGGCGGGCGACGCGACCTCGGCCGCGGGTCCGCCCTCCGCGACGGTCGGCGCCGCGTCGACGTCGTCGAGCGGGACGCTGAGCACCCCGCTCTCGGAGCGGTGGATCACGTAGGTGTCGCCCGGGCGGGGGTCGACCGGTCGACGCGATTCGGGGGTCGCCGAGGTCGAGCTCCCGCACTCGCCGCAGAACATGGCCCCCTCGGGCAGCGGCGCACCGCAGATCCGGCAGTTCACGTCGCGCCCCCCTTCCGCGAGCCAGCGTACCCGCCGAGCGACCCGAGCGAGACGCGCGCCCGCATCCGCTCGCGCCACGAGCGCGGCTCGTCGAGGCGGCGCTGCAGCTCGTCGACCGCAGCCCAGACCCGCTCGTCGTCGCCGTCGCGCGGACCGTCGGGGCCGAACACGGCGCGATCGACGACGGCCGCGAGCACCGCGGGCGCGAGGCCGCCGACCACGGCCGCCTGCTCGGCGCGGGTCGCGGTCACCGTCATCGGGTAGCCGTGGTCGGCGGCCTGGTCGGCGAACTCCTGCCAGCCGCCCTCGATCCGCTCGACCACCGTCGGCGCGCGGCGACGCAGCCGTCGCCGCCGGGCCTTGGCGAGGATGATCGCGAGGAAGGGGCTGGCCAGCAGCGCGAGCACGGCGAGCGCGATCCCCGTGATCCGGAGCACGGCGAGCAGCGCCGCCACCCAGGCGTCGCCCCGATCCGGGTCCTGCGAGCCCGAGTCCGGTTCGGCGGCGAGGTCGTCGACGGGCGTCGGGTCCTCGGGCGGCGGGAGCGCCGACTGCGGCCGGGACACGATGGTCGGCTCGTCGGGCTGCCGCTCCGGGACCGGGCGGACCTCGGGGTTCGGGTCGACGGGGATCCACGCGCCGTCCTCGGCCTGGACCTCGATCCACGCCTGCAGGTCGTCCCCGTGCAGGGTCCGTGCGCCGTCGGGCTCGGCATCCGCCTCGCCGCCCGGGAGGTACCCGACGACGACGCGCGCCGGGAACCCGATCTCGCGCGCGAGCAGGGCCGCCGCGACGGCGTACTGCTCGCCGTCGCCGACCATGGGCTTGGCGGTCGCGAGCTCCGCGAGCCGGTCGAGCGCGTGCCCCGAGCGGCTCGGCACCTCGTCCTCGCCGATGCCGTGGCTCACGTACCCCTCGCGGTGGAAGCCCTCGATCATCGCGGCGAGCCGCACGCCGGGCGTGTCGGAGGAGCGCGTCCAGCGGTCCAGCAGCCGCAGCAGCGGATCCGGCGGGTCCGGCGAGTCCGGCAGGATCGCGCCGCCCGGGCGCAGCGAGGCGAGGTCGACGGGCTCGACCGTCGCGACGGACTGCGACGTGTAGCGGTCGCCGGCCGTGAGGCCGGAGCGGACGCCGGCCGTGCCCGTGACGTCGTTGTAGGCGAAGTCGTCCTCGAGGACCCCCTGGCGCGGGCCGCCGAATGCGATGCGCTCGAGGTTCCCGACGCCCGGCACCCAGACGTCGTCGTACGCCAGCACGGCCACGTCGAGCTCCACCCGCTCCCCCGGCGTCCCCGACTGGTCGAGCCGGTACGGCAGGCGCGTGAACTGGCCGGACGCGCCCGCCCGGTCGCTTCCACCGACCGAGTAGACGACGCCGTCGTACGTGTCGAGCACGGCGATCCTGAGCCCCACCCCCTCGGGCAGGCCACGGACCTGGAGCATCTCGAGGTCCGCGGCATCGGGCTCGAAGGCGGCGCGGAACCCGGCGAGGGGGCTGTCGTAGTCGTTCGGCTCGAACGGCGGGCGGAGCTCGGCGCGCGCCACGGAACGCGGACCCGCCGGCAGCGCGAGCGTGGCCGCCGTCGCGCCGACGAGCGCGAGCGCGACGACCACCGTCGCTCCGACGATCCGGCGCACGTCGGCGAGCGCGGCCTCGGCCGATCCGGCGAGGCTCGCGCGACGTCGCTCGGCGATCGCGAGGCGGACGAGCCAGGCGACGCCGGCGACGAGGAACGCGACGCCCGCCTCGAACGCGACGTCGTCGTGCACCACGCCGAGCACGATGCCCGCGACCAGCAGCCCGGCCGGCGGCAGCAGGGCGAGCGCCGGACGGCGCGTGCGCAGCGCGATGGTGACGGACGCCGTGGTCGCGATGAGCCCGAGCAGGAACGGCGGCACGAGCAGCGCCTGGTACGACCCGACCGGCACCGAGATGGTGACCAGCTGCTTCCACGACAGGGCGACGGCGGACACGAGGTCGATGAGCCCCTCGGCCGTCGGCAGCACCCCTCCGTAGGCGCTGGTGGGCACCGCGACGGGGACGCCGAGCACGAGGTACGCGGCCGCCACCGTCGAGACCACGGCCCACGACGGCCAGGCGAACGCGGCGCCGACGACGCCGACGGCGGCGCCGACGAGGATCGCGACCGCGGCGGCGACGAGGAAGGCGCCGCTCTCGTACACGGGCCACCACGGGATCATCGCCGTCGCGGCGACGGCGACGAGGATCGCCGTGCTCACGAGCGCCGAGGGCAGGCCGGCGCCGGCGATGCGGATCGGCGCGCGCGTCGGGCCGCCCGGTCGCCGGTCCGGCGCCGCGCGGGGCGTTCCCGTGGCGCTCATGCCACCGACGCCGTCCGGGCCAGCAGGGCCGTCAGGTCCTCGAGGTAGCCGATGCCGTAGACCGAGAGCCCGCCGACGGCGCGCGCGCTGGCCTCCCCCTCGGTCGCGCAGCGCACGACGACGGCCTCGACGCCGAGCGGCAGCCGCGAGGCGGCGTGGCGGAGGTCGGCCACGCCCCGGGCGCCGCCGGTCACGACGAATGCGAGCGACACGCCCGCGATCGACTCCGACGCGGCTCGCACCGTGTCGCCGAGCCCGGACGCGCGCTCATCGACCTCGACGAGGCAGAGCGCGTCGAGCAGCCGGTCGCGCGACGCCGTCGGGAGCTCGCGCATGGCGGCGAGGCCGGGACGGGAGCCGTGGGCCCCGCCCGGCCCGTGCGCGGACGGGACGCCCCGCCTCGCGGCGGGCGGCCGGATGCGCTCGCGCCCCGAGACGACGAACGCGAGGCTCCGGGCGTCGCGGATGGCGCGGGCGCCGATCGAGGCCGCGACGCTGACGGCGAGCTCGAAGTCCTCCTCGTCCTCGTACGCGTCGGCGGCGAGGTCGAGCAGCACCATGAGCCGGCTCCGCCGGGTCTCCTCGAACTGCCGCACCATGAAGGTGCCGGTCTTCGCCGAGCTGCGCCAGTGGATGAACCGCCGGTCGTCGCCGGGCTGGTACTCGCGCAGCGCGTGGAACGCGATGTCGCTCGCCGTGAGGTCGCGGGTGGGCGAGCCCTCGAGATCGCGCAGGTACCCGGTGCTGAGGGCCGACACCGCGATGGTGCGCGGATGCACGTGCAGCTGGCGCACGTCCGACCAGACGATCTCGCGGCGCATGAGCCCGATCGGATCCGCCCGCACCGTCCGCGCGGGGCCGACGTCGATGACCCCGCGCCGTTCGGTGGGGATCGCGAGCCGCTCGTCGAACGTGCCGCCGCGCGGCAGCGCGGGGACCATCCGGGCGATCACGCGGCGCCCGACGGGCAGTTCGAGCCGCGCGCCGGCGAAGCGACGCCGCCCGGGGTTCCGCGCGACGAGGCGCGCCTGCGCCGACTCGCCCACCGCCACGCGCGGAACGGGCAGCGTCAGCTCGATCGCCCCGGCGCCGCGCCCGAGGAGCCAGGCCGAGGCGACCGCGGCGAGCAGGAGCAGGCCCCACCCGATGATCGTCAGTTCCATCCAGCCCCAGCCGTACCCGAGCACGAGCGCGACGACCGCGCCGGCGAGCACGCCCCAGCCGAGCGGCGTGACGACGCCCCGGGCGACGCGCGTCCACCGTTCGACCACGGATGCCGCAGCCCGGACGGCCACGACGATGCGCGCGATGACCACCGCGAGGACGCCCTGCCGCGCGGCCTCCTCGGGGATCGTCGACCGGGTCTGGAAGGTCACCCGGCCTGCCTCGCAGACGGCGGCGGCGTCTCGATGAGCACCTGTGCGATGAGGTTCGAGGCGGTGACTCCGTCGAACTCGGCCTCGGGGTCCAGGATCAGCCGGTGCGCGAGGACGGGTTCGGCGAGGGCCTTCACGTCGTCGGGCACGACGTAGTGGCGTCCGCGTCCCGCGGCATGCGTCTTCGCCGCGCGCACGAGCGAGAGCGCGCCTCGGACGCTCACCCCGAGCCGCACCTCGGTGGCGCTGCGGGTGGCGTCGACGAGTCGCGAGACGTAGTCGTTGATCGTCGGGTCGACGTACACCGTGCGGGCGAGGGCGGCCATCTCGACGATCTCGGCCGCGTCGAGCCGTGCCTCGACGCGATGGTCGTGCGCGCGCTGGTCGGTCCCCTCGAGGATGCGGATGGTCGAGGCGTGGTCGGGATAGCCGATCGACGTCCGCATGAGGAACCGGTCGAGCTGCGCCTCGGGCAGGCGGTACGTCCCGGCCTGCTCGACGGGGTTCTGGGTCGCGATCACCATGAACGGCCGGCCGACGGGGTGCGTCTGGCCGTCGACGGTGATCTGGCCCTCCTCCATGACCTCGAGGAGGGCGGACTGGGTCTTCGGGCTGGCCCGGTTGATCTCGTCGGCCAGCACGATGTTGGCGAAGACGGGGCCCGGGTGGAACTCGAACACCCCCGATCGCTGGTCGTACACGGACACGCCGGTGATGTCGCCGGGCAGCAGGTCGGGCGTGAACTGCACGCGGTTGCTCGTCCCGGCGACGGACTGCGCCATCGCCCGGGCGAGGGACGTCTTGCCGGTGCCGGGCACGTCCTCGAGCAGCAGGTGCCCCTCGCTCAGCAGTGACGTGAATGCGAGGCGGATGACGCGGTTCTTGCCGAGCAGGATCTCCTCGACGGCGCTCACGAGCCGATCGAGGTTCGACGCGAACCGGGTGGCGTCCTCGGGGGTCATGGTCATGCGGTGCTCCTCGGTGGACTTCATCGTGACTCGAACCTCGCGGTGACGCCCGCGACCTCAACATCCAACCAGACGGCGTCGCCGGCCTTCGCGCCGTTCACCTGGCACGAGGTCGCGGTCTGCGCCTGGCGGCCGACCCGGTCCCCGTCGGCGCCGCAGCGGTACGAGGCGGGAAGTCCGGAGTTGGCGGGGTCCGCCGACCACGACCATGTCTGGGTCGCGGCATCGTAGGCGCGCCCCGGGAGCGAGAACGTGAGCGACGGCGACTCGCCCGTCGGGAACGTCTCCGACCACGGACCGCACGAGCCCCACACCGAGCAGGCGCGCACCTGGAAGCGCGCCGTCTCGCCGAACGGCCGGTTCAGCAGTTGCCGGAGCCAGCCGGAGCCGTTGAAGTCGCGCGGGGAGCCGACCCGCGCACCGCCCGCGTCGACCGCGATGATCTGCAGTCGCTTGGTGCCCGCGTCGACGTCGTCGATGAAGCGGTCCCACGTCTCGCCGTTGAGCCAGTCCATGTCGCTGCGGATTCCGCCGATCGCGCCCGGCGCCGGGCGCACGACGGTCGTCGCCACCTCGGTCGGGACGCAGCCGGCCCGGTTGTAGCCCCAGACCACGAACCCGTACCGTGCGGCCTCCGTGCTGGTGCCGGCGAACTCGACGCTCGCCGCGCCGGGTCCGACGCTGACCATCTCGGCGACGGAGCCGCCGACCGTGGGCGCGACGACGGCACCCGGTGCCGGTCCGGTCACGGTGCAGGCCTGGGCGCCGCCCGGCACGGCGGACTCGCCCTCGACGAGCCGCTGCACGAAGTAGCCGCCGATGCCGTCGCCGTTGCCGTCGAACGGCGTCCACGACACCACCACGCTGCCGGCCGCCGGGTCCGCGTCGACCGAGATGCCGCCGGCGAACGGGTCGCCGAACGGCGTGCCGGTCGTGCTGGCCTCGGTCCAGGTCGCGAGCGCCGGGAGCGCGCCGTTCCGCGCGCTCACCGTGACGGTGACCGTGCTGCCGTTCGCGATGCCCTGGGACTCCAGCGAGCACAGCGACGCCGTGCACGCGCGCGAGGCGGACACCTCGGTCGGCGAGCCGGCGACCCAGACGACGTAGGTGCGGATCGGGCTGCCCGAGCCGGTGGGCACCGGCTGCCACTCCACGCGCAGCCTCCCGTCGAGCGGGGCGGCGCGCAGCCCGGCGGCGGGCGGCGGGATCACGTCCGACCAGACCGGTTCGGGCAGCTCCACCGGCTCGCTCAGGCCGATCGCGTTGCGCGCCTGGATCCGGACGATCGCGGCCGAGTCCGGACCGTTGCCCGACGTCGGCACCGTGCACGTGGTCGCGGCGCACTCGGATGCCGCGAGCTCGCTGCGGTCGCCCGGATCGAGCAGGCTGATCCGGTACGCCTCGATCGGCGAGTTGTTCGCGGCGCCCGCACCGAACGCGAGGTCGATGCGGCCGTCGCCGAACGCGGTGAGCCGTGCGTCGGTGACCGGCTCCGGGCGGTCCTGGACCGAGATCGTCACGGTGCCCCAGGCGTACCGGCTCGAGTCGCCGGTGGCATCGGCCACCTGGTACTGCAGCGTCGTGTTGACCGGCTCCGCCCCCTCGGCGACCGTCACCGCCAGCCGGGATCGATCCGCGTCGGGCACCACGGAGAGTCCCTCGGGGAGGCTCGCCGCGTCGAGGCCCCGGACGCGGACGACGCGGAGCGGCGTGCCCGGGAACGGGTTGCCCGCGGCGTCGTTGTCGAGCACGTCGACCGACGTCGTGCGACCGCGCGGTGCGACCGCGAGATCCGGCGCGGGCTGCGCGATCGGCCTCGTCGAGGGCACGACGCGCAGCTCGATGCGCCCTGGGGTGCCCTCGATGCCGCCGTCGGCGACGCCGACCGTGATCGACCGTCGCGTGCCCTGCAGGGTGCCCTCGGCCGCCCGCACGCGCAGCTCGGTGCCGTCCAGCTCCGCGGAGAAGCCCTCCGGCACGACGCCCACGACCCGGAACTCGAGGCCCTCGCCGTCGTCCTCTGGCGTGCTCGTGAGCCGCTCGAGGTCGATGGCCTTCTCCTGGCCGGGCTCGAAGTCGATCACGCCGCCGACGAACGTCGGCGGCTGGCCCTCTGCGGGCCGCACGTCGATCGGGATCACGATCGTCCCGGTCCGCCCGTCGGGGTCGTCCGCGGATTCCCCGTCGGTCACCGTGAACGAGATCGACGCCGGGCCGAAGTAGCCCTCCTCGCTGCGGTACCGCACGGTGTCGGCGTCGACGGCGAGGTCGCTGCCGTCGGAGTGCGACGCGCGCACGGTCGCGGCATCCGTCAACCGCACCGGGCGCCCGGAGGCGGCGACGACGTAGTCCTCGAGCTCCAGGAGGACCTCCTCGCCCGAGGTCACCCGCACGGGCGGGACGTCCCGTCGCAGCTGCGGCAGGGCGTCGTCCCGTCCGGGCACCCAGATGAAGGCGTAGGCGCGCAGGTCCGGGTCGTCCGGGTGACCGACGGAGAACGGCACGATCCGACGCGTGTCCTGCACCTCGACGCGGACGGTGCCGTCGCCGCCGACGCGCGCGCCGTCGGAGTGCCCCGGCACGAGCGCGACGTCCGCCTCGCCGGCGTCCGCGTCCGCGATGAAGACCTCGCCGAGCACGTCGACCTCGACCTCGTCCTCCTCGAGCACGTCGCTCAGGCTCAGCACGACGTCCGACGCCTCGGGTCGCGCCAGCGGCGCCTCCGGGTCCGCGGTGATCCGGAGGTAGCTCGACGCGCTCGCCTGCCGCGCGTTCTCGATCGTGTAGATGGCGCCGTAGGTGTCCGGCGCGTTCGGCACGTCGACCACCACGACGTCGTCGTCGCGGCGCACGACGGTGTTCGGGGTGTTCGGCTCGACGCCCGTCAGCCGCAGCGGCGAGCCGTCCGGGTCGCTGTCGTTCTCGAGCACGCGGACGGCGACGGTGCGTCCCGGGCGCACCGTCACGTCGTCCTCGATCGCGACGGGCGGGCGGGCGCCGTCGAGTCCCGGCGCGACGCCGACGCGCACCGTGCCGGTGGCGCGCGCACCCAGCGCGTCGACGACCGCGTACTCGAACGTGTCGGTCCCCGCCGAGTACTCGCCCGCGCGGTACTCCAGCCAGTCCGCCCCGCGGTCCACGACGGACCCCCGCTCCGGGTTCGACTCCTGCCCGACGAGCTGGACCGAGTCGCCGTCGGGGTCGATGCCGCCGAGCGGGATCGGGATGCGCACCGTCCCCCCGGAGAGCACGCGAGCGACCGCCGTGCGCGGCACGGGGGCGGAGTTGCCGTCGGAGTCGGCCTCGCGCACGGTGATGGTGACCGCCGCGGTGCCGAACTGGCCGTCGGGACCCTCGACGCGGTAGACCGCGGTGAACTCGCCGGGCGTCTCGGGCGCGAAGTACCGCAGCCGCTCGCCCGAGCTGAACAGCAGCCCCGCCCGGGGTTCCTGCACGAGGTCGGCGGCCAGCGTCAGGCGATCGCCGTCGGGGTGCTCGTCGTTGTCGAGCACGGGGATGTCGACGACGTCGCCCGTGCGTGCGGAGACGGTGTCGGGCACGGCGATGGGCGGCTGGAAGCGGTCCGGACGCGGCACCTCGACGACCGTGACGGTGCCCTCCGCGTCGCCGAGCCCGTTGCTCACGCGGTAGCCGAAGGTCGTCGAGCCCGTCGGCAGCGGCTGGGTCAGCGTCACGCGGAGCACCCGGTGCTCGACGATCTCGATGCGGACGCCGCCGTCTGCGGGCTCCTCGCCGGGCCCCGTGAGGATCAGCAGGCCGCCCGTCGGGTCGATGTCGGTGGCGAGCACGTCGACCTCCATCGGCTGGTCGAGCCGGAGGAAGGCCGTGTGCGGAACGGTGATGGGCGTCGTGTCGCGCTCCGGGGGCGCGCTGACCTCGACGCGCACGAGGCCGGTGGCGGTCTGCCCGCCGTCGGTGACCGTGTACTCGAGGTAGTGGGTGCGCACGTCGTCGGTGCGGAAGCGGAACGTGCCCGCGTCGAAGTCGGGCGTGATCTCGGCCTTGGGCTTCGACGGGACGGCGCTCAGGTGCGGCATCCCGGATCCGCCGCGCACATGGCGGAGCGGTTCGAGCTCGATCTCCTCGCCGGCCGTCGCGAGCGCGACGAACGACTCGGCCACGAGCGGTGCCTCGCCGAGCGCGCGCACCGCCACCGTCATCGCGCCGTTGCCGTCGTCGCGGCCGTCCGAGACGACGAGGGCCACGGTCCGCGCCGCGGACGCATCGCCGCCCTCGTCGAAGACCACGACGCCGTCGGCCGTGGACGACACCCGGTCGGGGCCGTCGACGGCGGCGCGGCGCAGGAACACCGGATCGCCGTCCGGGTCGACCCACTCGCCGAGCACGGCGGTGGTCACGCGCCCGCGCTCCTCCACGACCGCGCGGGTCGGGCGGACCTGCTCGGGCGCCCCGTTCTCGTCCGGCCCTCGCACCGTGACGGCGACGAGCGCACGCGCGGTCCCGCCCCGGCCGTCGTCGATCGTGTACCCGAACTCGAACGAGCCGGTCGCGTCGTCGTCGAGCGTGAGCTGCACCTGCTGGCGGTTGGCCACGAGGTCGAGGCGGGCCCACGAGGGGAGCTCGCCGTCGACGCCGGACACGACGAGCACGTCGCCGTTGGCGTCGTAGTCGTCGAGCAGCACGGGCAGGAGGGTGGCCCGCCCCGGGCGTGCTCCGAACTCGTCGTCGACGGCGACCGGCGGCACCTGGGCCTTCTCGATCGTGGGCGGCGTGTCGGGATCGTTCTCCTCGACGGTCTGCTCGTCGCGCTGGACCGCGAGCAGGTCGTCCCAGTTGTCGATCAGGCCGTAGTCGGCCGATGCGGCCCAGCTCGCCCCGCTGCGCCGGTCGTTCAGCACGAGCGTGTCGCCGTTCTCGCGGAAGTCGAGGGCGAGCGCTCCCGCGGCGCCGCGGAGCGGGACCTCGGGGGCGGCCCGGCACTCGTCCCACGCCATGCCGTCGCCCCACGCGGCGCGGCGGCACCCGTCGTGCAGCACCGGCGGTGCCGGCGTGCCGCGACGACCCGCCACGAGCTCGCGTGGCGTGGACCCGTCGAACGCGACCTCGAGCAGCCGCGTGCGGGTGGCGAGGAGCACCGTGTCGCCGGTGCTCGCCGGGCGCTGGAGGACGGGCGCGTCGGCGGGCTCCGCGAGGCCGTCGAGGTCGACCGTGGCGCCGCCCTCGAGGTGCAGGAGCGCGTGCAGCTCGTCGAGCACCGCCCATCGGCCGCCCACCGACGTGAGCTGCACGGCCGCGCCCTCTTCGAGGGGGTCGAGCTGCGTCGAGCGCACCTCGTCCGGACGGTCGGCCGTCGAGCGGTAGAGCACGCCCGTGCTCGGCACGAAGCCGAGGATGCGGCCGGCGTCGTCGGTCGAGACCACCGCTCCGGCGCCGAACGAGACGGCCGGGTCGGCCTCGGCGTCGAAGGCCCCGAACTCGTCGATCGTCGGCACCCACACGTCGCCGTCGGCCGACACCACGACCCGGCCGTCCGCGAGCGCGAGGTCGGCGTCGCCCGGGACCGCGACCGTGTCCGTGACGGTCGAGGTCGTCGGGTCGACGATGCCGACGCTGGCCCGGTCCCGATCGAGGACGAGCACCGAGGCGCCGTCCTGGACGACCTCGGCGCGGGTACCGCCCGTGTCGACGAGCGCGTTGAGCTCGAGCACCGCGGTGTTCGCGCGCCCGACGGTCTGCCGCTCGTCGTTGGCGACCCACACGGCCGCGTCGCCCAGGTCGACGCGCTGCGCGGTGTAGCCGCCGGATGCCACGGCGACACCGGCCACGACGGCGACGGTCGCGGCCACGGACACCCCGGTCAGCAGCGCCGAGCGGCGCCGCATCCAGAGGGTCCGCAGCGTGGTCATCGCGGGACCTCGTCGACCTCTGCGCACCGTTCCGCGCTCGCCGCGCCGGACTTGCCGCCGCGCCACACCGTCACGCTCGCGCAGACGGTGCCGGGCTCGTCGACGCTCATCGCGTACTCGGCGGCCCGCTGCGGCGGCGAGGCCGTGCCGTCCACCGTCACGATGTACGCGTCGCCCTGGCGCAGGCCCGGGTCGTCCCACGAGAACTCGACGGCCGCGCCCTCGGTCCGCGCACGGACGTCCGTCACGACCGGGATCTCGCCGGCGCCCCGCGCGACGGTGACGAGGCCGGCGACCACGAGCGCCACGAACACGGCGGCGGCGATCGCGACGCCCGCGATGAGCCGGCCCGTGGAGGGCGGCGCTGCGCGCCCGCGCCCCGAGAGCGAGCCCTGCGAGGTCGAGTCGACGGTCCTCGGCCGGCCGGATGCCGCGGGCCGCCGGCGTCGGGGCCGCGACGGCCCGACGGTCGTGCCCGCCCCGATGCGAGTCCGCTCATCGAGGTCGACCGCGGTGGCGAGCGCCCAGTCGTCCATCGCGACCTCGAGGGGCGTCTGCGGCAGGGCCAGCTCCTCCTCGACGGCCTGCAGGTCGCGGATGAACTCGAGCGCGCTGGACTGCCGGTCGGCGGGGCGCTTCGACATGGCCCGGGCGAGGGCGGCCTCGAGGCTGCGGGGCACGTCGGGGCGCCCCGTCGGGGCGACCCTGGCCTTCTCGATGCGGCCGACGAGCGCGACGGTGCCGTTGTCGCCGCCGGGCACCTCGAACGGGCTGCGCCCGGCGATCAGCGAGTACACCGTCGCGCCGAGCGACCAGACCTCGCTGGCCACCGTGCCGGCGACCTCGTCGAGCAGCACCTCGGGCGCGGACCACGGCACCGACAGCCCGACGGCGTCACTGGCCTCCGCCTGGCCGAGGGTGGCGGCGATGCCGAAGTCGGCGAGCACGGGATGGCCGTAGGCGGTCGTGAGGATGTTCGACGGCTTGATGTCGCGGTGCAGCACGCCCTGGCGGTGCGCCGTCTCGACCGCGCTCGCGATCCGCACGCCGATCGAGAGCACCTCGGCGAGCGGCAGCTGGACCGCGCGGTAGCGCTGGCCGAGCGTCGCGGAGCAGTACTCCATCACGAGGTACGGGCGGCCGTCGGCGGCGACGCTCGCCTGGTACACCGTCAGGATCGACGGGTGGCTCGAGAGCTGCGCCATGAGGTTCGCCTCGGCCTGGAACATCTGCCGGACCTCGTCGTTGACGACCTCGGCGAGCAGCACCTTCACCGCGACGAGGCGGCGCGGCATGTTCTGCTCGTACAGGAACACGTCGGCGAAGCCGCCCGAGCCGAGGACCCGGATGAACGAGAAGCCGGGCAGGTTCGGCGGCGTTGACGGCAGTCGCCTCGACACGATCCTCCCAGCGGCCTCGGTAGCGGTGCGTCCCGTCGGCGCCGGCGGCGGCGCGGGGCATCGCCCCCCAATTCTAGGGTCGGCCCGGGCCGCGGGGCTCAGTCCTCGTCGTCCGGTGTGGACGGCCGCTCGATGCGGAGGACGTCGACGACGACCACGGTCACGTTGTCGCGGCCCCCGTTGCCGACCGCCGCCTCGACGAGCTGGTGGACGGCCTGCTCGGGCGAGCGGCCGGAGATGAGGAAGTGGCGGATGCCGTAGGAGGTGAGCTCCTTGGTGAGGCCGTCCGAGCACACCAGCAGGCGCATGCCCTCCTCGAGCGCGATCGCCCGGTAGTCGGGGATCGGCGCCTCGTGGAACCCGACGGCACGCGTGATGACGTTGGAGTGCGGGTGCGTGTCGGCCTCCTCGCGGGTGATCTGGCCCGCGTCGACGAGTTCCTGCACGATCGAGTGGTCCACGGTCAACTGCTCGAGCACGCCGCCGACGAGCCGGTAGACGCGCGAGTCGCCGATGTTGAACACGATCCAGGCGGGCTCGTCGCGGATCAGCCCGAGGGCGACGCCCGTGACCGTGGTCCCGCTGCCCTCGTCCGTCACCCCGGCGCCGCGGCCCATGTCCTGCACGGCCAGTCGCAGCGCACCGTCGATGTCCGACGTGCCGATCGCCGCCTTGCCGCCGTGCTCGGCGAGCCGCGTCACGACCGCGGCGCTCGCGAAGTCGCCGGCCGCGTGGCCGCCCATGCCGTCGGCCACGGCGAACAGCGGCGCCTGGGCGACGTAGCTGTCCTCGTTGACGGCGCGGCGCAGGCCGGTGTCCGTCGCGGCCGCCCACGAGAGCGTCACCTCGGTCCCGTCGGGCAGCGTGACCCGGTGGCGGCTGTTGCCGTTGCCGATCTGCGTCACCCGTTCCCCCAGTGTCCGATCGAGGTCATGCGTCGAGGCTCCCGAGCGCGGGGAGGATCTCGACGATCGTATCCCCTCCCAGTTGCAGCGTCGTGCCCGGTGACACGACCACCGACTCGCCGGCGCGCAGCCGACGCCGTCCCGAGGCGGACCGCACCTCGGTGCCGTTGGTCGAGCGCAGGTCGACGGCCACCAGACGGCTGCCCTCCATCCGCAGTTCGAGGTGCGTGGCCGACACGACGCCCGTCGGCGAGTCCACGCGCACGAGCGACACCCGCTCCCCCGCGATCCGCGGGGCGCTCGGGCTCCGCCCGATGAAGACGGGAACGGAGACGTCGCCGTCGGCGCCGCCGACGATGCGGAACCTGGGCGCCGCGACCGCGCCCTCCGTCGTCGCGGCGCGACCGCCCCGGCGCGGCGCGGGCCCTGCGGCATCCGCCGGCCGGTCCCGGCCGAGCTTCTCTGCGAGGCGGGCGCGCGCCGCCGAGGTGAGCACGGTGTCGGCGTCGGCGCCGTCCCCGCGCACGTAGCGCACCGTGTCCGCGTCGTCGCCGACGACGTCGAGCGGCATCGTCGGAACCCGGGTGACCGGCGGACGCCGCTCGGTCGTGCGGGACGGACGTGCGGTGAGGACGGTGTCGCGGTCGGGGTCGGCGGCCTCCGATCCGGATCCGCCCTGCGTCTCGCGCCACGCCCACTCGACGGCGGCGGCGCGGAAGGAGGCACGGTCGGCGGGCACGGGCGTGCCGCGCAGCCCCGCCTGCCGCACGGCCTCGAGCGGCCCGCCGGGGCCGGCGATGCGGAGCCGGGTGACCGCCGTGAACTCGGCGAGGTGCCACGGCGTGATGCCGCGCGAGTCCAGCCGGCGAGCACCGCCGGGCGAGGCGAGGTCGATGACGGCGTCGCCGCGCACGACCGCCGTGATCGGGTCGCCGGAGCTCGGCCACCAGGCCAGCGCGAGGTGCTCGACGCCGCCGTCGCCCATGGGGATCCGGGCGACGAGGTCCTCGAGCCCGATCCCGGGGTCGGCGGCCGCCTCGGCGAGCGCCGTCAGGACCCGATCGTGCGCGGGGGCGGCCACGGCCGCGATGAACCGCGCGCCGACCACCACGTCCCACTGGGGGGCGCCGGGTTCGTCCCGGCGGCGCAGCGCACCGTCGACCATGGGGTCCAGTCTGGCACTGCGCGGAGGTCAGCCGAGGTAGCTCATGACGTGCTTCACGCGCGTGTAGTCCTCGAAGCCGTACTGCGAGAGGTCCTTGCCGTAGCCGGAGTGCTTGAAGCCGCCGTGCGGCATGTCCGACACGAACGGGATGTGCGTGTTGATCCAGACGCAGCCGAAGTCGAGGTGCTTGGCGAAGCGCATGGCACGGCCGTGGTCGCGGGTCCACACCGAGGCGGCGAGCGCGTAGTCGACGCCGTTGGCCATCGCGATGACCTCGCGCTCCTCGCGGAACGACTGCACGGTCAGCACGGGCCCGAAGATCTCGCGCTGCACCGCCTCGTCGTCCTGGCGGAGACCCGTGACCACGGTCGCCTCCCAGAAGTAGCCGCGCTCGCCCTGCCGGCGTCCGCCGGTGGCGATGTCGGCGTGGTCCGGGAGCCGGTCGATGAAGCCCGTGACGTTGGAGAGCTGCGTCGGGTTGTTCAGGGGGCCGTAGAAGACGCCCTCCTCGCGCGGCGCGCCGGTGCGGGCGTTCGTGCGCGCGCGCTCGACGAGGATCGCCACGAGCTCGTCGTGCACCGACTCGTGCACGAGCACGCGGGTCGCGGCGGTGCAGTCCTGCCCGGCGTTGAAGTAGGCGGCGGAGACGATGCCGTCGGCCGCGGCCTCGAGGTCGACGTCGTCGAACACCACGGCGGGCGCCTTGCCGCCGAGTTCGAGGTGCACGCGCTTGAGGTCGGAGGCCGCGGCACGGGCGACCTCCATGCCCGCGCGCACGGAGCCGGTGATGGCGACCATCTCCGGGGTCGCGTGCTGCAGGAGCGCCGCGCCCGTCGCGCGGTCGCCCGTCACGACGTTGAGCACGCCGGCCGGGAGGAACTCGGCGGCGACCTCGGCGAGCTTGAGCGTCGCCAGCGGCGTGGTGTCGGAGGGCTTGAGCACGACGGTGTTGCCGGCGGCGATCGCCGGGGCGATCTTCCAGACGGCCATGTTGAGCGGGTAGTTCCATGGGGCGACCTGGCCGATGACGCCGATGGGCTCGCGGCGCACGAACGAGGTGTGGTCCGCCAGGTACTCGGCCGCGGCGCGGCCCTCGAGGTTGCGCGCCGCGCCCGCGAAGAAGCGGAGCTGATCGACCGACTGGAGGATCTCGTCGTCGACGAGCGAGGCGCGCGGCTTTCCGGTGTCCTGCGACTCGAGGTCGGCGAACTCCTCGGCCCGCGCCTCCATCGCATCGGCGATGCGGAAGAGGGCGAGCTGCCGCTCCGCGGGCGTCGTCCCGCCCCACGACTCGAATGCGGTCGAGGCGGCGGCGTACGCCGCGTCGATGTCGGCGACCGTGGAGACGGGCGCCTGGGCGTACACCTCCTCGGTGGCGGGGTCGATGAGGTCGACGGCCTCGTCGCCACGGGCGTCGACGTACGCGCCGTCGATGAAGTTGCGCAGGAGCTCGGTCACGGGGATTCCTCCGTCGGGGATGTCGGGCGGCGCCCTCGCGTCCGGGCGGCATGCGCCGGGCCGCGCCCGGGCGCGGGTGCCGACCATGCTCGCACAGGATCCGACGGAACGGAAGGCTTCCTGACGATGGAATCCGCAGCCATTCGCCCTGAACTCGACTGAATCCCTTGTGAAACAACCATTCCACTGTCATGATCGAACGCATGACGAACGGCAACCGCCCGAACGCCCACCGGCCGGTGCAGCTCGACGACGTCTCGAAGGCGATCATCGAGCAGCTCCAGGCCGATGGCCGCCGCTCGTACGCCGACATCGGCAAGGCGGTCGGCCTGAGCGAGGCGGCGGTGCGACAGCGCGTCCAGCGCCTCACGGAGGCGGGCGTCATGCAGATCGTCGCGGTCACGGACCCGATGCAGCTGGGATTCACGCGCCAGGCGATGATCGGGATCCGGGCGACCGGCGACACCCGCACCCTCGCCGAGGCGCTCGCCGAGATCCCGGAGATCGACTACGTCGTGCTCACGGCCGGAAGCTTCGACCTCATGGCCGAGGTCGTCTGCGAGAACGACGACCAGCTGATCACGCTGCTGAACTCGCGCATCCGGAACCTCGAGGGCGTGCAGTCCACCGAGACGTTCGTCTACCTGAAGCTGCAGAAGCAGTTCTACAACTGGGGCACCCGCTGACCGCGGGTCGCCCGGAAGGAGATCCCCCGATGACCACCCTCGACGCAGCGCCGCGCCTCGGCTCCGCAGGCTTCGACGACGCCGCGCTGCAGCAGAAGGCGAAGGACCATCTCTGGATGCACTTCGCCCGCCAGTCGGTGATGGAGGAGCACGGCGTGCCCATCATCACGCGCGGGGAGGGCCACCACGTCTTCGACGTGCACGGCCGCAAGTACTTCGACGGCCTGTCCGGCCTGTTCGTCGTGAACGCCGGGCACGGCCGGCGCCGGCTGGCCGAGGTCGCGGCGAAGCAGGCCGAGGAGCTCGCCTTCTTCCCGATCTGGTCGTACGCCCACCCCGCCGCCATCGAGCTCGCCGACCGCCTGGCGGACTACGCGCCGGGCGACCTCAACCGGGTCTTCTTCTCCACGGGCGGCGGCGAGGCCGTCGAGACCGCCTTCAAGCTGGCGAAGTACTACTGGAAGCTCCGCGGGATGCCGACCAAGCACAAGGTCATCTCGCGCGCCGTCGCGTACCACGGCACGCCGCAGGGCGCGCTCGCGATCACGGGCATCCCTGCGATGAAGCAGATGTTCGAGCCGATCACCCCGGGCGGGTTCCGCGTTCCGAACACGAACTTCTACCGTGCCGCCGAGATGGGCGGACCGACCGACGACCTCGAGGCGTTCGGCCTCTGGGCGGCCGATCGGATCGAGGAGATGATCCTGTTCGAGGGCCCCGAGACCGTCGCGGCCGTCTTCCTCGAGCCGATCCAGAACTCCGGCGGCTGCTTCCCGCCGCCTCCCGGGTACTTCCAGCGCGTGCGCGAGATCTGCGACAAGTACGACGTGCTCATGGTCTCGGACGAGGTCATCGCGGCGTTCGGTCGCATCGGCCACATGTTCGCGTGCGACGCGTACGGCTACGTGCCCGACATGATCACCTGCGCGAAGGCGATGACCTCGGGCTACTCCCCCATCGGCGCCACCATCGTGTCGGAGAAGATCTACGAGCCGTTCAAGACGGGCACGACGAGCTTCTACCACGGCTACACCTTCGGCGGGCACCCGGTCTCGGCGGCCGTGGCGCTCGAGAACCTCGACATCTTCGAGGAGGAGAAGCTCAACGAGCGCGTCCGCGAGAACTCGCCGCTGTTCCGCGCCGAGCTCGAGAAGCTGCTCGACATCCCGATCGTGGGCGACGTCCGCGGTGACGGCTACTTCTTCGGCATCGAGCTCGTGAAGGACAAGGCGACCCGCGAGACGTTCGACGACGACGAGTCCGAGCGACTCCTCCGCGGCTTCCTCTCGAAGGCGTTGTTCGACGCCGGGCTCTACTGCCGTGCCGACGACCGTGGCGACCCCGTCATCCAGCTCGCCCCGCCCCTGACGATCGGACCGGCGGAGTTCCGCGAGATCGAGCAGACCCTGCGCGGCGTGCTGACGGAGGCGGCCGACCTCCTCTGATCCGCTCCACGGGGGCGCCCCCGCACGGACGCCCGGGCCGATTCGGCTCGGGCGTCCGTCGTCTCATCGTCGGGCGCCGGCTGCCGGGCGACCGCCGGCCCCGGCGCCGGCCGCGTCCGGCTCGGTGAACGCCCAGTCCGGGAGCGCACCCGTTCCGAGGAAGCGTTCGAGCAGTGCGGCCATCGTGTGCTCCGGGGTCTCGGCGCGGGCGAGATCGACGAGCGCGCCGGCCGCCGAACCGCGGCCGAGCGCCCACGCGAGCCATGCGGCGATGCACAGGGCACCGCTCCGCCGCCCCGCGGGTGCATTGCCGATCGCGAGGGTCACGACCTCGAGGCTGCGATGCACGCGCCCCGGGTCGGGCCGCGTGCAGCTGCGCCCGAGCAGCAGGCGGGCGAGGACGTCGTCCACGGGTTCGGCGCCGGCACGGTCCGGCGCGACGTCGTGCGCCGGCGACCCGACGCCCGCCGTCTCGGGCTCGGCGGCCGCGTCGAGCGCCAGCTCGCCGATCAGCGGCCCGAAGGCGGCCTGCAGCATCATCGCGTCGCGGATCGGCGGCTGCGCGGACAGGTGCAGGAGCCAGCCGAGCTCCTCCGGGCTCCGGGCGTCACCGGCCGCGACGCGTTCCACGAGCACCAGCGGGTCCGCCGCGGCGCCGACCGCGGCCTCGATGGCGTCGAGCGCCTCGCCGACCCGATCCTCGAGCGCTCCGTCGTCTCGAGACGTGCCGTCGAGTCCGTCGAGCACGCCGCGGATGGGCTCGGCCAGGTCGGCCCGAGGCTCCGGGAGGACGACGAGGTCCGCTGCGGTCGTCGCGGGCGGGCGCCCCGTCTCCTTCCGTGCGCGCCGCGCCGCCCGGCTCCCCTCGATGAGCTCCATGCGCCGTCCTCCGGGCGGCAGCGACGCGTCGAGCAGCGACCCCCATCCGTCCGCCGCGACGCACAACGCGTCCCGGACGGCGAACCCGGCCGTCTCGAGCCGGTGTGCGATCGCCTCGATCACGCCTCGCACCGGGACACCGCCGCCGCCGAACGACTCGTCGACGTACGCGACCACCACGGCGGCGTCGACTCGCGGCATCCGGCAGAGCGTCCCGAGGATCGCGCCGGCGGTGGCGTCGATGGTCGCCGCGTCGGGCAGGTCGTGGCGCACCACCCCGACCGTGCGAGCGCCCTCGAACGCGACGCAGACGAGCGAGCGCGCGGGCCGGTAGCCCACGAGATGCGGGACGAGGGCGAGGAAGTCGTGCGCCGTCTCGGCGCGGATGGTCGCGGTCATGCCGACAGCCTGGGTCGGCGCGGTGGTCCGGCGGGGACGATCTGCGTCCCCGTCCACGCTCGCGCCGCCCGGCGACGCTGTGGAGGACGGCTCCGGCACGACCGCGTCCCGTCCTCCACATCGGGACGGGTCGGGCATCGTGCACGCAGTGTCCGATTCCCGCCAGTCGATGACGGCGGGCCCACCTATCCTCGAACCATGACCTCCCCGTACCTCATCCGGTTCGACACGCCGATCGGCCGCATCGAGCTCCTCGCAGACGAGACCGAGATCACCGGGCTCGCGATCGAGCGCGATGGCGCGCTGCCGCACGACGACCTGCCGGAACGGCCGGCGCCCGTGCTCGACACGGCGCGTCGGCAGCTCGACGAGTACTTCTCCGGCACGCGCACGACGTTCGACGTGCCGGTCCGACTCAGCGGCACGCCCTTCCAGCGCGCCGTGTGGGCCGAGCTCCAGCGGCTCGGCTGGGGCGAGGCCATCTCCTACGGCGCGCTCGCCAGCGCGGTCGGCCGACCGGGCTCCGCGCGGGCCATCGGCGGCGCGGTCGGCGCCAATCCGGTGCCGATCATCGTCGGGTGTCATCGCGTGCTGGGGTCCGACGGCCGGGTCACCGGGTACTCGGGCGGCGACGGCGTGCCGACCAAGCTCTGGCTGCTCGCGCACGAGCAGATCGGCTTCGCCGCGTGAGCGGGGTACCGTCCGTCGACGTCGTGGTCGGCGACGACGGGCTCGCCCGGTGCGCGTGGGGCGCGTCCGACCCCGAGTACCGCCGGTACCACGACGAGGAGTGGGGCACACCGCAGCACGACCCGGTCCGGCTCTTCGAGAAGCTCTGCCTCGAGGGCTTCCAGGCCGGGCTCTCGTGGATCACGATCCTCCGTCGCCGACCGGCCTTCCGCGAGGCCTTCCACGGCTTCGACCCGGCTCGGGTCGCCGAGATGACCGACGACGACGTCGAACGGCTGCTCGGGGACGCGCGGATCATCCGGCACCGCGGGAAGATCGAGGCGACGATCGGGAACGCGAAGGCCACGCTCGCCCTCGACGGCACGCTCGACGAGCTGCTGTGGGGCTTCGCCCCGCCACCCAGGCCCGCGCCGCCCGCCTCGTTCGCCGAGGTCCCCGCGACGACGGAGGAATCGATCGCGCTGAGCCGACGCCTGCGCTCGCTCGGGTTCCGGTTCGTCGGCCCGACGACGATGTACGCGCTCATGCAGGCGATGGGCATGGTCGACGACCACGTCGCGGGGTGCCACCGCTCCGGCTCCGGCCGGGCGGCCCACCGGGTGGCCTGACCGACGACTCGGACGGCGGCTCGTGGCTCGCGCGTCGGCGCGGCGGCCCCTCCTCCGCGCACCAGCGCATCGGCGCGTCGCGGTCAGGCGACCAGTTCGAGTTCGTCCGGCGCCGACGGCCGCGTCGCGCCGAGGTCCAGGCGGAAGCCGCTCGTCGCGGCCCAGTCGAGGAGGTCGGCGCGCGTCTCGAGCTCGGGGCGGGACTCGAGCAGGGCTCGCGTGAACAGCCCCTTCGCGCGCTTGTTGAAGTGGTTGAGCGCGCGCCGCCGTCCTGACTCGTCGACGGACACAACGCGCAGGAACACCGAGTCCGGGCGTCGCGGAGCGGGGCCGAGCTCCGCGTAGCCCTCGGAGCGGAGGTCGACGATGAGGCCGTCATGGGCCGCGAGCACGGAGCTCACGGGCTCGCGCCAGAGCGCCCTCAGGCGGAGGCCGGGCAGGCGCGAGTCGTGCGAGAGGCGATACGCCGGGATCGGGTCGGCGGCGCCGAGGAGGCCGAAGAGCGCCGAGTGGATCACGAGATGACGGGAGGCGTACGCCCTGGCCTCCGCAGCCAACGACGGCGAGTCGAGGGCGTCGTAGAGCACCCCCGTGTACCGGTCCATGGCCGGCATCGTGGGCGCTGTCGCGAGCGCTCGGTTGCGGTCGACCTCGGAGGCCTGGCGGGGGCCCAGCTTGAGGGCGCGCATCATGGCCTCGGGGTCGCCCGCGAGGTCGGCGATCGCAGCGAGCGCGGTCGACCGCTGCGCATCGAACGTCCGGTATGCGAGCGCGTGAAGCACGAGCGGCTCGACGTCGCCTCCGTCGCGCTTCGTCTCGGAGGGCGGCAGCAGGACGAGCACTACGCGGAGATGAACTCGAGCGCGGCGTCGACGTTCACGCCGAGCGGTTCCACGCTGTCGATCGTCACGCGCGGCAGCGCGGCCGACGGGCCGGTCCAGGCCGCGTAGCCGTCGAGGCTCTGCTCGACCGCCCGCCACGTCGTCTCGTCGAGGTGCGGGAGGTTCCGCTCGCGCTTCTCGAGCCGCGCGCGGTGCACCGAGGCGTCCGAGCAGACGACCTCGATCACGCGGAGTCGCACGTCCGACCGCTCGGCCAGGTCACGCCATTGCAGGCGCGCCGACTCGGCCGCGTTCACCGCGTCGACGATCACCGTCCGGCCGGAGTCGAGCTCCTTCTCGGCGATCTGCTCGGCGACGAGGTACGCGGCCAGGCCGGTGGGCTGGTCGGCGTCGATGCCCGCCCGCAGGATCGCGGACTCGATCGGATCGACGGACACGACCGTGGCGCCGAGGCGGGCGCCGACGATCTCCCCGATCGTCGACTTGCCCGCACCCGGCAGCCCGGCCATGACGATGAGCTGGGTGACGCTGAGGTCACCGAACTGGCGGTCGAACGGCTGCTCCCCCGGCATCCGCGCTCCCTCAGGCCAGGGCGGCGCGCGACGCGACGACCTGCACCGCGTCGGACTGCACCGAGAGGAACCCGTCCTCCGCGTTCGCGGTGATCTTCTCACCGCCGGGCAGGGTGACGCGCACCTCGCCGCCGGCGAGGATCGCGAGCATCGGCTCGTGACCCGGCAGGATGCCGATCTCGCCTTCGACCGTGCGCGCCACCACCATGGCCGCCTCGCCCGACCAGACTTCCTGGTCGGCCGAGACGACGCTCACGTTGAGGGCGGCCATGCTCAGCCGTTCTCCTTCTGGATCTGCGCCCACTTCTCCTCGACGTCCGAGATCGGGCCGACGTTGAAGAAGGCCTGCTCGGCGACGTGGTCGAAGTCGCCTCGGGCGATCGCGTCGAACGACTCGATGGTGTCCTTCAGCGGCACCGTCGAACCCTCGACACCCGTGAACTTCTTGGCCATGTAGGTGTTCTGCGAGAGGAACTGCTGGATGCGGCGTGCACGCGACACCGTGATCTTGTCCTCTTCGGAGAGCTCGTCGACACCGAGGATGGCGATGATCTCCTGCAGCTCCTTGTTCTTCTGGAGGATCTGCTTGACCGTGGTCGCCACGCGGTAGTGGTCCTCGCCCAGGTAGCGGGGGTCGAGGATGCGCGACGTCGAGGTCAGCGGGTCGACCGCCGGGTAGAGGCCCTTGGACGCGATCTCACGCGACAGCTCGGTGGTCGCGTCGAGGTGCGCGAACGTCGTGGCCGGCGCCGGGTCGGTGTAGTCGTCGGCGGGCACGTAGATCGCCTGCAGCGAGGTGATCGAGTGGCCGCGCGTCGAGGTGATGCGCTCCTGCAGGATGCCCATCTCGTCGGCGAGGTTCGGCTGGTAGCCCACGGCGGAGGGCATGCGTCCGAGCAGCGTCGACACCTCGGAACCCGCCTGCGTGAAGCGGAAGATGTTGTCGATGAAGAGGAGCACGTCCTGCTTCTGCACGTCGCGGAAGTACTCCGCCATGGTGAGCGCCGACAGGGCGACGCGAAGACGCGTCCCCGGCGGCTCGTCCATCTGGCCGAAGACGAGGGCGGTCTTGTCGAAGACGCCCGCCTCCTCCATCTCGTGGATGAGGTCGTTGCCCTCACGCGTGCGCTCGCCGACGCCGGCGAACACGGACACACCGCCGTGGTCCTGCGCGACGCGCTGGATCATCTCCTGGATGAGGACGGTCTTGCCGACGCCCGCACCGCCGAAGAGGCCGATCTTGCCACCCTGCACGTACGGGGTGAGGAGGTCGATGACCTTGATGCCGGTCTCGAACAGCTGCGTCTTCGACTCGAGCTGGTCGAAGCTCGGCGGCTTGCGGTGGATCGGCCAGCGCTCGGTGATCTCGATGGTCTCGCCCGGCTCGGCGTTCAGCACGTCGCCGATCACGTTGAAGACCTTGCCCTTGGTCACGTCGCCGACGGGCACCGAGATCGGCGCGCCGGTGTCGTGCACCTCCTGGCCGCGGACGAGGCCGTCGGTCGGCTTGAGGGCGATGGCGCGGACCACGTCGTCACCGAGGTGCTGGGCGACCTCGAGCGTCAGCTCCGACGTGTGCTCGCCGAGGGTGATCGTGGTCTTGAGCGCGTTGTAGATGTCGGGGATCGAGTCGTGCGGGAACTCGATGTCGACGACGGGTCCGGTCACGCGCGCGATGCGGCCGACGGTGCCCGTCTCGTCCTGGACCGGCGCGGTTGCGGTGTCAGTCATGTTCTCTTCCTTCTGGATGAATCTGGGCTACTTGGCGGAGGAGAGCGCGTCCGCTCCGCCGACGATTTCTGCGATCTGCTGCGTGATCTCGGACTGGCGGGCCTCGTTGGCCAGGCGCGTGTAGTCCGTGATGAGCTTGTCGGCGTTGTCGGTCGCCGACTTCATCGCCTTCTGCGTCGCGGCGTGCTTCGCCGCCGCCGACTGCAGCATGGCGTTGAAGATGCGGCTCTCGATGTAGACCGGCAGGAGGCCGTCGAGGACGGTCTCGGCATCCGGCTCGAACTCGTAGAGCGGGAACACCTCGGCCTTGCCGGCCGGCGCCTCCTCGGCCTCGGCCTCGACGACCTCGAGCGGGAGGAGGCGGGTGACGACCGGCACCTGCGTGATGCGGCTCACGAAGCGGTTGTAGACGATGTGGATCTCGTCGACGCCGCCGTCCGCGCTGTCGCGGAGGAAGGCCTCGAGGACCGCGTCCGCGACCTCCTTGGCCGTCTCGAACTCGGGGTTGTCCGTCCCGCCGATCCAGCTGCGCTCGAAGTCACGGCGACGGAAGCTGAAGTAGCCCACCGACTTGCGGCCGATGAGGAAGTACACGACCTCCTTGCCCTGGCTGCGGAGCAGCTCGGCGAGCTCCTCCGATTCGCGCAGGACCTGCGAGTTGAACGCGCCGGCGAGGCCGCGGTCGGAGGTGAAGATCACGATCGCCGCGCGGTCGACCCGCTCGGGCTCGGTCGTGAGCACGTGCGAGACGTTCGAGTAGCTCGCCACCGCCGAGACCGCGCGCGTGATGGCGTCGGAGTACGGCGTCGACGCGGCGACGCGCGCCTGCGCCTTCTGGATGCGCGAGGCGGAGATGAGCTCCATCGCTCGCGTGATCTTCTTGGTCGTCTGCGCCGACCTGATCTTCTGGCGGTAGACCCGAAGCTGCGCTCCCATGTTTCTCCTGTGTCCTGGCTTCCTGTTCCCGTGGCTCCCGGTCGGGCCGGTTCCGGCCCCTCCCGGGAGCCCCGGGCACTGGGGAAGCGACTAGCGACGACCCTTGACGATCTTCTCCTGGCCGACCTCTTCCTCGTCGATCGCCTCGAACTTCTCGCTGCCGACCGAGGCGAGCGGCTTGCCCTCGCCGGTCTGGAACTCGAGCTTGAACGTGTCGACCTCGGACTCGAGGGTCGCGACCGTCTCGTCGGAGAGCACGTTGGTCTCGCGGAGGTCCGAGAGCACCGACGTGTTGCGGCCGAGGTAGTCGAGGAACTCGCGCTCGAAGCGCAGGATGTCCTCGACGGGCACCTCGTCGAGCTTGCCGTTCGTGCCGGCCCAGATCGAGACGACCTGCTCCTCGACGGGGTACGGCGAGTACTGCGGCTGCTTGAGCAGCTCGGTCAGTCGCGCACCGCGCTCGAGCTGGCGACGGCTCGCGGCGTCGAGGTCGGACGCGAACATCGCGAACGCCTCGAGCGAGCGGTACTGGGCGAGCTCGAGCTTGAGCGTTCCCGAGACCTTCTTGATCGACTTGACCTGGGCGTCGCCGCCGACTCGGGAGACCGAGATGCCGACGTCGACAGCGGGACGCTGGTTCGAGTTGAACAGGTCCGACTGCAGGAAGATCTGGCCGTCGGTGATCGAGATCACGTTCGTCGGGATGTACGCCGAGACGTCGTTCGCCTTGGTCTCGATGATCGGCAGGCCGGTCATCGAGCCGGCACCGAGCTCGTCGGAGAGCTTCGCGCAGCGCTCGAGCAGACGCGAGTGCAGGTAGAAGACGTCACCGGGGTACGCCTCGCGGCCCGGCGGGCGACGCAGCAGCAGCGACACGGCGCGGTAGGCCTCGGCCTGCTTCGACAGGTCGTCGAAGATGATCAGGACGTGCTTGCCGTCGTACATCCAGTGCTGCCCGATGGCCGAGCCGGTGTACGGGGCGAGGTACTTGAAGCCCGCCGGGTCGGATGCCGGCGCCGCGACGATGGTCGTGTACTCCATCGCGCCGGCGTCCTCGAGCGCGCCCTTCACCGAGGCGATGGTCGAGCCCTTCTGGCCGATCGCGACGTAGATGCAGCGCACCTGCTTGGTCGGGTCGCCCGACTCCCAGTTCGCCTTCTGGTTGATGATCGTGTCGATCGCGATGGCGGTCTTGCCGGTCTGGCGGTCACCGATGATCAGCTGGCGCTGGCCGCGGCCGACGGGGATCATCGCGTCGATGGCCTTGATGCCGGTCTGCAGCGGCTCGTGCACCGACTTGCGCTGCATGACGCCGGGCGCCTGGAGCTCGAGCGCACGACGGCCGTCCGTCGCGATCTCGCCGAGGCCGTCGATCGGGGCGCCGAGCGGGTCGACCACGCGACCGAGGTAGCCCTCGCCGACGGGCACCGAGAGCACCTCGCCCGTGCGGGTGACCTCCATGCCCTCCTCGATTCCGGTGAACTCGCCGAGCACGACGACGCCGATCTCGTCCTCGTCGAGGTTCAGGGCGAGGCCGAGCGTCCCGTCCGCGAACTTGACGAGCTCGTTCGCCATGACCGAGGGCAGGCCCTCGACGTGGGCGATGCCGTCGGCGGCGTCGGTGACGTACCCGACCTCGGTCTTCTGCGCCGCGCCCGGCTCGTAGTCCCGGGCGAACTCCGAGAGAGCCGAACGGATCTCGTCGGGGCTGATGGAGAGTTCTGCCATTGCCATTTCCTTTTCTGAGGGCGAGGCCCTGTCTGTACCGCTTGTACAGCTACTGATGTGTCGCGGCGCAGGACGCCGGTCGTTGTCGTCCGGCGTCAGCCGGCAAGCTTCTGCCTCAGGTCGCTGAGGCGGCTGGCGACGCTGCCGTCGATGACGTCGTCGCCGATCTGCACCCGGATCCCGCCGAGGACCTCGGGGTCCACGATGGCGTCGAAGCGGACGCGGCGGCCGGCCTGGGCTCCGAGCGTGCGCTCGAGGCGGGCCAGCTGGTCGCCGGTGAGCGGCGCCGCGGTCGTCACCGTGGCCACGTCGAACCCGCGCTGGTCGGCGACGACGGCGGCTGCACCGCGGAGCATCTCGCCCGTGCGGCGCCCGCGGGGCGACTGGACCAGGTGACGCACGATCAGCGTGGTCGCGGGCGAGGCGACCCGGCCGAGCAGCCGCTCGACCAGCGTGACCTTCGCCTCGACCGAGCCGAGCTTGGAGCCGAGCGCCAGCTCGAGCTCCGCGTCCGAGGCGACCGTGCGCTGGAACGCGTACAGCTCTGCGTCGACCTCCGCATCACCCGCGGCCTCGGCCGCGACGCGGAAGCCGAGCTCCTCGACGCCGTCGAGGAAGTCGGCCTGGCTCGACCACCGCTGCGACGCGGCGCTCACGAGGAGCTTCGCCGAGGCGGGAGCGATCCTGCCGCCGAACACCCGCTCGACGAGCTCGGCCTTCTGCGCGGCGTCGGCCTCGTTGTCGGTGAGGGCCGTCCGCAGCTGCGGCGTGGCGGCGATCACCCGGGTCGCGGCGAGGAGGTCGCCGGCCACCGGGAGCTCGGCCCGGCCGAGCGCGGCGAGCTCGGCTCGCGTGCCGGCCAGGGCCTCTCTCGTAGCGCTGCCCATGGACTACTTCTTCCCTCCTGCGGCGGCCTGCTCGGACGCCTCGAGGTCGGCGAGGAAGCGGTCCACGACGGCCTTGGCCTTGGCATCGTCGGAGAGGGTCTCGCCGACGACGCCCGATGCCAGGTCGATCGCGATGGTGCCGACCTCGGAGCGCAGCGACACGAGCGCCGACTGGCGCTCCGCCTCGATCTGCGCCTGCGCGCTCGCGCTGATGCGAGCGGCCTCGGTCGACGCCTGGTCCTTCGCCTCGGCGACGATGCGCTTGCCGTCCTCGCGGGCGCCCTCGCGGATGCGACCCGCCTCGGCGCGCGCGTCGGCGAGCTGGGCGGTGTACTCCTCGAGCGCCGCCTCGGCCTTGCGCTGCGCCTCGTCGGCCTTGGCGATGTTGCCCTCGATGGCCTCGGCGCGCTCATCCAGCAGCTGCTGCATGCGCGGCAGGGCGTAGCGCCAGAAGAACACGAGGATGATGACGAAGCACACCGACGACCAGAGGATGTCATATCCCGCCGGCAGCACCGGGTTCGGCGTCTCGCCCTCGGTTGCAGCTCTCAGCACTGCGTGAAGCACGTTGGCCTCCTGAAGTTGGACTGGGCGATCAGACGAAGATGAAGCCGGTGGCGATGCCGATGAAGGCGAGCGCCTCGGTGAAGGCGATACCGATCCACATCAGCACCTGGAGGCGGCCGGCGAGCTCGGGCTGGCGAGCGACGCCCTCGATCGTCTTGCCGACGACGATGCCCACGCCGATGGCCGGGCCGATGGCGGCGAGGCCGTAGCCGACCGTCGCGATGTTGCCGTTGATCTCAGCGAGAACGGTGGTTGCGTCCACGTTATGGGTTTCCTTTCTTGGGGTTCCTACGGGCGGATGCCCTGGCTCAGTGCTCCTCCGCCACCGCGAGCTGGATGTAGACCGCGGTGAGGAGGGTGAAGACGTAGGCCTGCAGCACGGCGACGAGGATCTCGAAGACCGTGAACGCGAGCCCGAAGGCGAGCGAGCCGGCGCCGAGCAGGGCGTACCAGCCGCCGAGCTGGAAGACGAAGAACTGCGTCGCCGCGAAGAAGAGCACGAGCAGCAGGTGCCCGACGACCATGTTCATCAGGAGTCGCAGCGTCAGGGTGACGGGGCGGATGATGAAGGTCGAGATGAGCTCGATCGGCGTGACGATGATGTACACCGGCCACGGCACGCCGGCCGGGAAGAGCGAGTTCTTGAAGAAGTTCTTCGGGCTCTCCTTGATGCCGGCGTAGATGAACGTGACGTAGGAGACGACCGCGAGCACCAGCGGCACGCCGATGACGGAGGTGCCGGCGATGTTCAGGAACGGGATGATGCCCGTGATGTTCATGAACAGCACCATGAAGAAGATGGTGGTGAGGATCGGCAGGAACCGCTTGCCGTCCTTCTTGCCGAGCAGGTCGTCGGCCACGTTCACGCGGACGAGGTCGAGCCCCATCTCGACGAGGCTCTGGAAGCGGCCCGGCACGACGCGCATGCGTCGCGTGCCGGCCCAGAAGACCAGCAGCAGTGCGGCGACCGCGATGAACTGGACCAGCGTGATGCGGCTGATCTCGAAGGGCGAGCCCTCGAACAGGAGCGGGCCGGGGAAGAACTCCTCGATCGACGGCCCGTGGAACTCACCATCATTGGTTTCAGTCGGAACCAGCAGGTTCACAGCGTTAGCTAGCAGCGCTATCTCCTGTTTCGGGGCGTGGAGCGGAGCTCTCGCGTCGACGAACATGGAAACGGTCCGGCACCCATGCCGGAGCAGGGCGGAACCGTGGGGGATCGCCCCTACTGTAGCAAGACTTCGCCGCTCCGCCGAATCGCTACACGCTGTAGAAGTCGGCGCCGACCGGGGAGCATGCCGCGCGGCGCATGATCTCCCGTCGCGACGGCGACCGGGGTCCGCAGGACGGCATGGCCGCGAAGCGGAGGAATCTCGCCGCCACCCGGCCCGGAACGCGCGGACGCCGCCCACGTGGGGCGGCGTCCGGAGCGATGGAGCGAGGCGGCGTCAGTCGTCCGAGGGCGGCGGCGGCAGCTGCGCGTCGCTCGCGTAGGGCAGCCGCGAGCGGGCGACGACCAGCACGTCGACCACGAGCGAACCGATCACGCCGGCGACGATCGACAGGAAGAGGACGACCGGATCGAGCCAGTCGGCCCCCCTCAGCAGGACCACGAGCACGATGAACACGATGAACTTCAGCAGCCAGCCGCCGAGCACGATGCCGAAGAACGCGCCGACGAACGCGTCCGAGCCGGCGAAACGGTTCGCGAGCAGGATGCTCGCACCGGTGATGCCCATGAACACCATCGCCATGAGGGTGCCGATCAGCGCGCCGACGAGCCCCTCCGGCCCGGCGAGGACGAACCCGAGGATCCCCCCGACGACGGCGATGCCCGCGGCGATGAGGGCGCCCCAGACGAGGGCGCGTCGGAGGACGGGGTTGGAGGTGGGGGTCCGGTCGGCGGGATCGCGCGGTGCGGCGGTCATCAGGCTCCTGTGGGGTGTCCGCCCGTGTCCGGGCGCTCGGGGGCGGGTCGGGTGGTCGTGGCGGCGGCGAGCTCGTCCAGGCCGGGCGCCGAGGTCGTGCCCGCGGCATCCGCCTCGGCCGCGACGGTCTGGCGCTTGCGCCGCCCGAGCGGCGCGAGCGTGAGCGCCGCGAGGACGACGAATCCGACGCCGAGGAAGAGGAACGCCCAGCTCGAGTCGACCTCGAAGTACACCGGCAGGACGAACGCGAGCAGGCAGCCGAACGAGGCGACGGCGGTCCAGCCGTAGAAGATCAGCACCGCATGCAGGTGCGAGTGGCCCATGTCGAGCAGGCGGTGGTGCAGGTGCTTGCGGTCGGCCGCGAAGGGCGACTTGCCGGCGCGCAGCCGGCGCACGACCGCGAGGCCGAAGTCGAGCAGCGGGATCAGCAGCACCGCGAACGGGATGATGATCGGGATGAACGCCGGGAACAGCTCGTCCGTGCCGAGCTGGGACGGGTCGACCTGCCCGGTCACCGCGATGGCGGACGTGGCCATCAGCAGCCCCACGAGGAGCGCTCCGGCGTCGCCCATGAACAGCTTCGCCGGATGCCAGTTCAACGGCAGGAAGCCGAGGCAGGCGCCGACGACGACGACGGCGAGGAGGGAGGCGAGGTTGAAGTAGTTCGTCGGCGACGTCTGCTGCACGAGCAGGTAGGAGTACAGGTAGAACACGCCGCTCGAGATCAGCGCGACGCCCGCGACGAGCCCGTCGAGGCCGTCGATGAAGTTGATGGCGTTCATCACGAGCACGATCGTGAAGACGGTCACCGTCGCGCTCATCCAGCTCGACCCGACCGTGATCCCGCCGTCGGGGCCGCCGATGGGCAGCGAGACGATCGAGACGCCCTGCCAGGCGATGAGCCCGGCGGCGATGAACTGGCCGGCGAGCTTCGTGAGCCAGTCGAGGTCCCAGATGTCGTCCGCGACGCCCATGCCGACGATGAGTCCGGCCGCGAGCAGGATCGCCAGCACCTGGAACGGGTCCTTGAACACGATCTGCAGGTTCGCGAAGCGGTCGATCCCGAGCGCGGACACCCACGCCGCGGCGGCGAACGCCACGAGGATGCCGAGGAACATCGCGATCCCGCCGAGGCGCGGCGTCGGCCGCGTGTGCACGTCGCGCTCCCGGATCTTCGGGTAGAGCCGGTACTTCAGGCTCAGCTTCCAGACCACGAGCGACCCGGCGAAGGTGACGACCGCCGTGACCAGCGCGAGGACGACGAACAGGGTCATGAGGCGGCGGGATCCGTCCGTTCCGCGGTCGAGCCCTCGCGGTCGCCGGCGGATGCCGCGACGGGCGCGTCGTCGGCGGGCGCACCGGCCTCGGGCGCGTCGCCGGCGGGCGCACCGGCCTCGGGCGCGTCGGCCCCGACGGGCGCGTCGCCGTCCGAGGCCGCATCGCCGTCCGACGTGCCGCCGGCCGGCTGCAGGAGCTCCTCCCCCACGACCTCGGCGATGCGCTCGCGCGAGATCACGCCCGCACGCACGATGCGGAGAACGCCCGCGCCGTCGGCGTCGACGCCCGTGGCGTCGACGATGGTCGAGGACGTGTCGCCCGGGCGCTCGCCGATGGCGTCGTACCCCGTGCCGGCCGGGCCGCCGTCGAGGTAGACCGCCACGCGGTCGCCGAGCATGTCGGCGGCCCCCTCGGCGGTGGTCGCCGACGGCATGCCGGAGAGGTTGGCGGACGAGACGGCGAGCGGGCCCGTCTCCGAGAGGAGCTCGAGCGCGATCCGCTGGTCGGGCATGCGGAGGGCGACCGTCCCCCGCGTCTCGCCCAGGTCCCACTGCAGCGACGGCTGGGCGCGCAGGATGACCGTGAGCCCGCCGGGCCAGAACTCGGCGACGAGCCGGCGCACCGCGTCCGGCACCTCGACCGCGAGCGCGTCGAGCGTCGGGATGCCGGGGACGAGCACGGGCGGCGGCGACGTGCGCTCGCGGCCCTTCGCGTCGAGCAGGCGCTGCACGGCGGCCGGGCTGAACGCGTCGGCGGCGACGCCGTAGACGGTGTCGGTGGGGATGACGACGAGCTCGCCGCTGCCGATGGCGCGACGGGCCAGGCGCATGCCGGCGAGGAGCTCGGACTCGACCGAGCAGTCGTGGATGAGTGTCATGACCGCTCGATTCTAGACGTGGCCGCCCGGCCGGCGCTGGGCATGGGGATGCCGCGTCCCGCATCGCGGCGACGGGTCCCGCCGTCGCACCGCCTCACCGGCGGGCCGTGGTCACCCGGTCGCGGCCGGTGAGGTCGCGGTGATGGGCGATGGCGTGCCATCCGTCGGCCGAGAGGACGGCGGCGATGGCCTCCGACTGCGCCTCGCCGTGCTCGACCATGAGCGCCCCGCCCGGGTGCAGGAGCTCGAGCGCTCGGCGCGACAGGATGCGCACGACATCGAGCCCGTCCGGACCGCCGTAGAGCGCGTGCTCCGGATCGTGCAGGCGCACCTCCGGGTCCCGCGGGATCGCGTCGTCCGGGATGTACGGCGGGTTGGAGGCGACGACCGACACGCGCCCCTCGAGGTCGCCGAGCGCCTCCGCCAGGTCGCCGAAGACGAGCTCGAGGTTCGGCGCACCGACCTCGTCCACGTTGCGGCGCGTCCACGGGAAGGCCTCGGGCGAATTCTCGACCGCCCACACCCGGGCGTGCGGGACCTCGGTCGCCATCGACAGCGCGATCGCGCCGCTGCCGGAGCCGAGGTCGACCCCGATCGGCTCGGGACCGGCGGCCGCGCGGAGGGCGTCGATCGCCAGCTGCGCGAGCAGCTCGGTCTCCGGACGCGGCACGAACACGCCCGGCCCGACGGCGAGTTCGAGCGATCGGAAGGCCGCCCGGCCGGTCAGGTGCTGCAGCGGCTCGCGGCGCGCGCGCCGCGCGACGAGGGCGTCGAGGGCCGCGGCATCCGTCGCCGACAGCTCGCCGCCGACGACGACGCGCGCGTGCACGCCGCCGCGGGAGAGCCCCAGCACGTGGCCGAGCAGCAGGTCCGCGTCGACCTCCGGGTCCGGCACGCCCGCCTCGGCGAGCGCGCGCACGGTCCCGTCGCGCACCTCGCGCAGCGGTCGGGACGAGGGCTCCTCGGAGGTCGCATTCACGCAATGGAATGTAACCCACTCCCGGCACGTCCCCGCCCTCCGTATGCTGGTGCGCGGCACGACGCCGCCGTCACGAGAGGGAGCGAGATCATGGCCCAGGTCTACGAGAACATCACCGACGTCTTCGGGAAGACGCCGCTCGTGAAGCTGAACCGGGTGACGGACGGCGCGGGGGCCACGGTGCTCGCCAAGCTCGAGTTCTACAACCCCTCGGCGAGCGTGAAGGACCGCCTCGGCATCGGCATCGTCGACGCCGCCGAGGCGTCGGGCGAGCTGCAGCCGGGCGGCACGATCGTCGAGGGCACGAGCGGCAACACCGGCATCGCCCTGGCCATGATCGGCGCGGCGCGCGGCTATCGCGTCGTCATCGCGATGCCCGAGACCATGAGCAAGGAGCGCCGGGCGCTGCTGCGCGCCTACGGCGCCGAGCTCGTGCTCACGCCGGGCGCCGAGGGCATGAAGGGCGCCGTCGCGCGCGCCGAGCAGATCGCCGCGGAGACGCCGGGAGCCGTGCTCGCCCGCCAGTTCGAGAACCAGGCGAACGTCGACATCCACCGCCGGACCACGGCGGAGGAGGTCTGGGACGACACCGACGGCGGCGTCGACATCTTCGTGTCGGGCATCGGCACGGGCGGCACGATCTCCGGCGTCGGCCAGGTGCTCAAGGAGCGCAAGCCCGAGGTGCAGGTCGTCGGCGTCGAGCCGCTCGAGTCGCCGATCCTGAACGGCGGCCAGCCCGGCCCGCACAAGATCCAGGGCATCGGCGCGAACTTCGTGCCCGCGATCCTCGATCGGGACGTCTACGACGAGATCATCGACGTGAACATCGACCAGTCCGTCGCGATGGCGCGCCGCCTCGGCGTCGAGGAGGGCATCCTCGGCGGGATCTCCTCGGGCGCGACCGTGCAGGCGGCGCGCGAGCTCGCCCTGCGCCCGGAGAACGCGGGCAAGACGATCGTGGTGATCGTGGCCAGCTACGGCGAGCGCTACCTCTCGACGGTGCTCTACGAGGGCCTGCTGGACTAGGCGCCGCGGACGATCTGGTTGACTGGACGGGTGGGAATCCTCGGCCGCCTCAGGGAAGACATCGCGACGGCCCGGTCCCACGACCCCGCGGCGCGGAGCCGCATCGAGATCGTGCTGGCCTACTCCGGCCTGCACGCGATCTGGGCGCACCGCCTGGCGCACCGCATGTGGCAGGTGACGGTCCTGCGCCTGCCGGCGCGCGTGCTGTCGCAGCTCGTGCGCTTCCTCACGGGCATCGAGATCCATCCGGGCGCGACGATCGGGCGGCGGTTCTTCATCGACCACGGCATGGGCGTCGTGATCGGCGAGACGGCGATCGTCGGCGACGACGTCATGCTCTACCACGGCGTCACCCTCGGCGGGAAGGCGCCCCGCGGCGCCCCGCGCGGTGCGAAGCGCCACCCGACGCTCGGCGACGGCGTGACGGTCGGCGCCGGGGCGAAGGTCCTCGGCGACATCGAGGTCGGCTCCGGCAGCGCCATCGGTGCGAACGCGGTCGTCACTAGGGGCGCACCGCCGCACTCGCTGCTCGTGGGCATCCCGGCGGTCGCGAAGCCGCTCTCCCCCGCGACGGCCGACGCGGCACGCGGCATGCACGACTGGCACGTCGACTTCCACATCTAGGTGCACGCGCACGACGGATGCCGCGGCATCCGCCTGCGGACCACCGGTCGCGAGCCCCGCGCCGTACTCGTCGCCGGCTCGCCCCTCAGAGCGGCAGGAACATGACGTGCAGGCCCACGCGACCGTGTCGCGGGGACCGGAACGCACCGGGGACCGTGCCGACGACCTCGAACCCCACGGAACGCCAGAGCCGGACCGCGCGCTCGTTCGAGGCGACGACCGCGTTGAACTGGATGCCCTCGAACCCCTCGCGCCGGTGCCACTCGACGACCCACTCCGCCAGCCGGCGGCCGACGCCCGATCCACGCGCGTCGGTGGCGACCATGAACGACGCGGTCCCGATGTGGTCGCCGTGGCCCGGACGGTTCGGACCCATCTTCGCGGTGCCGACGACCCTGCCGTCGACCTCGGCCACGACGGTCAGGCCGGGCGGAGCCTCGATCCAGGTCGCGCGGGCCTCCTCGGGCGACATCGCGGTCGGGTAGACGTACGTCTCGCCCTCGCGGACGACCTCGCCGATGATCGCGAGGACCGCCGCCCAGTCGCCCTCGGCGAACGGTCGGATCGAGACGTCGCTCACTGGTCGCCGAGTTCGGCGAGCCGCGACTCCTCGTCGGCGTGGACCGCGGACTCGATCACGGGATCGAGCGCGCCGTCCATCACCTGGTCGAGGTTGTACGCCTTGTAGCCCGTGCGGTGGTCGGCGATGCGGTTCTCGGGGAAGTTGTACGTGCGGATGCGCTCCGAGCGGTCCATCGACCGGATCTGCGACTTCCGCGCGTCCGACGCGGCGGCCGCGAGCTCCTCCTGCTGGCGGGCGAGCAGGCGCGCGCGCAGCACGCGCATCGCCGCCTCGCGGTTCTGCAGCTGGGACTTCTCGTTCTGCATCGCCACGACGATCCCGGTCGGCAGGTGCGTGATGCGCACCGCCGAGTCGGTCGTGTTCACCGACTGGCCCCCGGGACCGGAGGAGCGGTAGACGTCGATCTTGAGGTCGTTCTGGTTGAGCTCGACCTCCTCGGGCTCGTCCACCTCGGGGAAGACGAGCACGCCCGTCGTCGAGGTGTGGATGCGCCCCTGCGTCTCGGTGACCGGCACGCGCTGCACGCGGTGCACGCCGCCCTCGTACTTCAGGTGCGCCCACACCCCCTGCGAGGGGTCGCTCGCGTTCGACTTGATCGCGACCTGCACGTTCTTGTACCCGCCGAGGTCGGACTCGTCGCGCTCGAGCAGCTCCGTCTTCCAGCCCTTCGACTGCGCGTACTGGATGTACATGCGCAGGAGGTCGGCGGCGAAGAGGGCGCTCTCCGCGCCCCCCTCGCCGCCCTTGATCTCCATGATCACGTCACGGCCGTCGTCGGGGTCACGCGGGATGAGCAGGCGCCGCAGCCGCTCCTGCGACTCGGCGAGGTGCTCCTCGAGTCCGGGGATCTCCTCGGCGAACGCCTCGTCCTCCTTGGCGAGCTCGCGCGCCGCCTCGAGGTCCTCCTGAGCCTGCGTCCACGCGTCGTTCGCGGCGACGATCCGGCTCAGCTCCGCGTAGCGCCGGTTCACGCGCTTCGCGCGCGCGGCGTCGGCGTGCAGCGCCGGGTCCGCCAGCTCCTCCTGGAGCGCGGCGTGCTCGGCGATCAGTGCCCGGACGGACTCGAACATGGATCAGCGGTGGTGGTCGGACTCGTGGCCGTGGCCGTGCCCGTTCCCGTTGCCGCCCACCGGCGCCGACTTCTGCATGAGGAGCAGGAACTCGGTGTTCGACTGCGTCTCGCGGAGGCGCCCGAGCACGGCCTCGAGGGCCTGCTGCGGCTCCAGGCCGGCCAGCGCGCGGCGCAGCTTCCAGGTGATCTTGACCTCGTCGGGCGAGAGCAGCATCTCCTCGCGACGCGTCGACGATGCGTTGACGTCCACGGCCGGGAAGATGCGCTTGTCGGCCAGCTGGCGCGACAGGCGCAGCTCCGAGTTGCCGGTGCCCTTGAACTCCTCGAAGATCACCTCGTCCATCTTCGATCCGGTCTCCACGAGCGCGGTCGCGAGGATGGTCAGCGAACCGCCGTTCTCGATGTTGCGCGCGGCGCCGAAGAAGCGCTTGGGCGGGTACAGCGCCGACGCGTCGACACCGCCCGAGAGCACGCGACCGGATGCCGGGGCCGCGAGGTTGTAGGCACGGCCGAGGCGGGTGATCGAGTCGAGCAGCACGACCACGTCGTGCCCGAGCTCGACGAGGCGCTTGGCGCGCTCGATCGCGAGCTCGGCGACCGTGGTGTGGTCCTCCGCCGGACGGTCGAAGGTCGACGCGATGACCTCGCCCTTGACCGTGCGCTGCATGTCGGTGACCTCCTCGGGGCGCTCGTCGACGAGCACGACCATGAGGTGGACCTCGGGGTTGTTGATCGCGATCGCGTTCGCGATCTGCTGCAGCACGATCGTCTTGCCGGCCTTCGGCGGCGCGACGATCAGCCCGCGCTGGCCCTTGCCGATCGGCGCGACCAGGTCGATGATGCGCTGCGTGAGCTTCGTCGGCTCGGTCTCGAGGCGCAGGCGGTCCTGCGGGTAGAGCGGCGTGAGCTTCTGGAAGTCGACGCGGGTCGCGGCCTCCTCGGCGCTCTGGCCGTTGACCGAGTCGATCTTGACGAGCGCGTTGTACTTCTGGCGGCTGTTCGACTCGCCCTCGCGCGGCTGCTTGATCGCACCGACGACGGCGTCGCCCTTGCGCAGGTGGTACTTCTTCACCTGTCCGAGCGAGACGTACACGTCGCTCGGGCCCGGCAGGTACCCGGTCGTGCGCACGAAGGCGTAGTTGTCGAGCACGTCGAGGATGCCGGCGATGGGGATCAGCACGTCGTCGTCGAGGATCTCGGGCTCGACCTCATCGGCCTGGCCCTGCCCGCGGCGCTTGCGGTCGCGGTAGCGGTTGCGTCGCCCGCCGCCGCCCTCGCCGTCGGCCTGCTGCTGGTCGCCGCGGCCGCCCTGCTGGCCACGACCGCCCTGCTCCTGCTTGCCCTTGTCGGCGTCGCCGCCCTGGCGGCCCTTGTCGCCGTCGGACTGGCGGCCCTTGTCGGCGTCGCCGCCCTGCTTGCCCTTGTCGGACTCGCCCTGGCGGGCCTTGCCGTCGCCGCCCTGGCGGCCCTTGTCGGCGTCGGACTGGTCGTCGCCCTTGCGCCCGCCCTGCTGGTCGGGCTTCTGCGCGTCGCCCCGGTCGGCGCCGCCGCGGCGGCCCCGGTTCCGGCTGCGACCCTGGCGCGGCTCCTGCGCGGCCTGCTCGCCGCCCTCGCCCTTCGCGCCCTCCTCGGCGGGCTCGCCGGAGCGACCGCCGGTGGCGGCGGCCAGCTCCTCGCGCACGGCGGCGCGCGCCGCCTCGCCGGCGTCGGCGCCGGCCGGCGTCGCCTCGGCTGCGGCCCGGGCGGTGCCCGCGCCGTCGCGGGACTCCTCGCCGGGGACGAGCTCGATGCCGGTCAGGCCGGCGTTCGCGTGCTGCGCCGCGGCGGTCGCGGTCGTCGCACGACGCGACTGGCGGGCTCGGCGGGGCTCGGCGGCCTCGGCGGCCGGAGCGGACGCCTCGGCGGCCGGTGCGTCGGCCTCGCGCTCGGGCTCGGCGGCCGGGGCCTCGGGCACGTCGGCGGCCGGGGCCTCGGGCGCGTCCGCGGCCTCGGGCACGACGACGTCGTCGGCCGGGGCGGCGGTGCCGTCGGCGTGGGCGGAGATCAACTCCACGAGGTCTCCTTTTCGGCGCTTCGAGGCACCCGCGATGCCCAGGGAGGCGGCGAGCTCCTGGAGCTCGGCGACCTTCATGGTCGACAGGCGGGTGCGGTTCGCCACGCCCTCGGCGTGGTCGGTTCCGTTGGTCACTGGGATTGTCCTTTCCCCTGGCCGGGCATCGGGGGTCGGCCGAGGAGAGTTCGTCGCGGCACGTCGCAGACGTGCGCACGGGGCGCAGATCTGCGCGATGGCGAAAGCATGAGATGCCGGGAATCGCACCGAACGGCCACGACGCGGATGGTGCAGCGCCTGCCGGGTGCGGGTTCCAGTCTAGCACCGGGCGGTGACGCCTCCGACCACGCGCCACGCCGCGTCGACGGCGTCTCCGGGAGGTGCCGGCGGCGTCAGTCCCGGTCGGCGGCGGTCACGGTCGCACCGAGGAAGTCCACGGCCAGCGGCAGCGCCTGCCACGCGGTGTCCGCCGACTCCTCGACCAGCCGCACCGCATCAGCGCGCTCGCTCGGGTCGCTCGCGAGCACCAGGATCGACGGTCCGGCGCCGGACACGACGGCCGGGTGCCCGGCCGCGCGGAGGAGCCGGATGAGCCGGTCGGTCTCGGGCATCGCCTCGGCGCGGTAGCTCTGGTGGAGCTTGTCCTCCGTCGCCGCGAGGAGGAGCTCGGGGCTCTGGATGAGCGCCGCGACGAGCAGCGCCGACCGCGAGACGTTGAAGACGGCGTCCTCGTGGGGCACCGACTGGGGCTGGAGGCTGCGGGCGAGCGCGGTCGACATCTCGTGCTCGGGCACGAGCACGAGCGGCGACACGCCGCGGTGCACCATGAGCTTCTTGTGCCGCGGCCCGTCGGGCGTCATCCACGCGATCGTCAGTCCCCCGAAGAGCGCCGGGGCGACGTTGTCGGGGTGCCCCTCGAGCTCGGTGGCCAGCTCGAGCAGGTCGTCGGCGGAGAGGTCGAGCTCGGGCTCGAGCAGTCCCTTCGCGGCCATCACGCCCGCGACGATCGCCGCGCCGGAGGAGCCGAGGCCGCGCCCGTGCGGGATCGCGTTGTGCGCGACGAGGCGGATCGACGGCAGCTCGCGGCCGTACCGCGAGAACGCGTGCGCCATGGCCCGGACGACGAGGTGCGACGCGTCGAGCGGCACCTCGCCCGCACCGACGCCGTGCACCTCGATCTCGAGCCCGTCGTCGATCACCTCGACGTCCAGCTCGTCGTAGCGCGCGAGTGCGAGCCCGAGCGTGTCGAACCCGGGGCCGAGGTTGGCCGACGTCGCCGGCACCTTCACGTGCACACGGCGGCCCACGAGAGTCGCCTCCGGCGCCGGCGTCGCCTCGGCCGAGGCCGCGCTCATGCGCCGAGCCCCAGGGCCTCGGCCACGTGCGCCACGTCGGCGGGCACGACGGTCGGGGCGACCTCGGAGCCGTCGGGCAGGCGGAGCGCCCACTGGGGGTCCTTGAGCCCGTGCCCGGTCACCGTCAGCACGACGCGCGAGCCTGCCGGGACCATCCCCGCCTCCGCGCGGTCGAGCAGGCCCGCCACGCTGATCGCGGATGCGGGCTCGACGAAGACGCCCACCTCGGCGGAGAGGATGCGCTGGGCCTCCAGGATCTTCTCGTCCTCGATGGCGCCGAAGTAGCCGTCGGTGAGGTCGCGCGCCTCGAGCGCGAGGTGCCACGATGCGGGGTTGCCGATGCGGATGGCGCTCGCGATCGTCTCCGGGTGCCGCACCGGCTCGCCGCGCACGAGCGGCGCGGAGCCGGCGGCCTGGAAGCCGAACATGCGCGGCAGCCGCGTGGCGTTGCCCGCCTCGATGTCCTCGCGGTACCCGCGGGTGTACGCGGTGTAGTTGCCCGCGTTGCCGACCGGGATGAAGTGCAGGTCGGGCGCGTCGCCGAGCACCTCGACGACCTCGAACGCGGCCGTCTTCTGCCCCTCGATGCGGTCGTTGTTGACCGAGTTGACCAGGTGCACCGGGTAGTTCTCGGCCAGGTCGCGGGCGATGTCGAGGCAGTCGTCGAAGTTGCCCTGGATCTGGATCAGGTGCGCGTCGTGGGCGATCGCCTGGCTGAGCTTGCCCATGGCGATCTTGCCCTCGGGCACGAGCACGGCGGCCCTGATCCCGGCGTGGGTCGCATAGGCCGCGGCGGATGCCGAGGTGTTGCCGGTCGACGCGCAGATGACGACCTCGGCGCCCCGCTCGACGGCCTTCGTGACCGCCATCGTCATGCCGCGGTCCTTGAACGAGCCCGTCGGGTTCATGCCCTCGAACTTCACCCAGACGTCGGCGCCCGTGCGCCGCGAGAGCGCGGGGGCGGGCAGCAGCGGCGTGCCGCCCTCGCCGAGGGTCACGATCGGGGTGGCATCCGTCACGTCGAGGCGGTCGGCGTACTCGCGGATGACGCCGCGCCACTGCCGGGACGGCGCCTTCGTAGCCTGCTGGTTCACTCTGCTCCTTCGACTCGGATCACGGATGCGACGGAGGTCACGACAGGGCTGTCGGCGAGTGCGGCGACCGTCTGTGCGAGCGCGGACTCACGCGCCCCGTGGGTGCCGATCACCAGCGTAGCCCGGCCGGTCCCGTCGTTGATGGTCTGCTCCAGCTCGCCGACGGACACGCCGTGGTCCGCGAAGACGTGGGCGATGGTCGCCAGCACGCCCGGCTGGTCGGCCGCCTCGATCGTGATCGCGTACCGCGTGGTGATACGGCCGATCTCGAGCACGGGCAGCTCGGCGTGGGTCGACTCCGCCGTGCCCGGGCCGCCGAGCACGTGGCGGCGGGCGATGGCGACGAGGTCGCCGAGCACGGCCGAGGCCGTCGGCACGCCGCCGGCGCCGGCGCCGTAGAACATGAGCGGCCCAGCGGCGGCCGCCTCGACGAACACCGCGTTGTTGGCGCCGTGGACGGCCGCGAGCGGATGGCTGCGGTGCACCATGGCCGGGTAGACGCGCGCCGACACGCCCTCCTCCCCCGTCTCGGGGTCGGCCAGCCGCTCGCAGATCGCGAGGAGCTTGACGACGTACCCGGCGCGGCGCGCCGACTCCACCTGCGCGGCGGTCACGCCCGTGATGCCCTCCCGGTGGACCGCGTCGATGGGCACGGCGGTGTGGAAGGCGAGGCTCGCGAGGATCGCGGCCTTCTGCGCGGCGTCGTAGCCGCCGATGTCGGCCGTCGGGTCGGCCTCGGCGTAGCCGAGGTCCGTGGCGGTGGCGAGCGCGTCCTCGAGCGAGGCCCCGGTCGTGTCCATCCGGTCGAGGATGAAGTTCGTGGTGCCGTTGACGATCCCGAGGATGCGCTCGATGCGGTCGCCGGCGAGGCTGTCGCGGAGCGGGCGGATGATCGGGATCGCGCCGCCGACCGCCGCCTCGTACGACAGCTGCGCGCCGACCTGCTCCGCCGCGGCGAAGAGCTCGGGACCGTGCGTCGCCAGCAGCGCCTTGTTGCCCGTGACGACGTCGGCGCCGGAGGCGATCGCCTTCAGGACGAGCGTGCGTGCCGGCTCCAGCCCGCCCATGAGCTCGATCACGATGTCGGCGCTCACGATCAGCGACTCGGCGTCGGTCGTCAGCAGGTCGCGCGGCAGGTCGACGTCGCGCGGCGCGTCGACGTCGCGCACGGCGATGCCGACCAGCTCGAGGCGTGCGCCGATGCGGTTGGCGAGCTCGTCGCCCTGCTCGAGCAGCAGCCGGGCGACCTGGGAGCCGACCGAGCCGGCGCCGAGCAGCGCCACGCGGATGGAACGGTATTCGATCATGCGGTGACTCCGTGTGCGTCATCGTCGTGGTCGGTGAGGCCGGCGTCGCGCGCGAGGAGGTCCTCCTCGCGCTCGCCGTGCACGATGACGCGCGCGGTGCCGCCGGAGACGGCCACGACCGGGGGTCGCGGCACGTGGTTGTAGTTGGAGGCGAGCGACCAGCAGTACGCGCCGGTGGCGGCGACCGCGACGAGGTCGCCGGGCGCGACGTCGTGCGGCAGCCAGTCGTGGTCGACCACGATGTCGCCCGACTCGCAGTGCTTGCCGACGACGCGCACGAGCGCCGCCGGGTCGTGGGAGGTCCGGGACGCGAGCCGGACCGTGTAGTCGGCGCCGTACATCGCGGTCCGGATGTTGTCGCTCATGCCGCCGTCGACGGAGACGTAGTGGCGCCATCCGTCGTCGGTGGGCACGGGCTTCACGGTGCCCACCTCGTAGAGTGTCACGCCGGCGGGCCCGATGATCGAGCGGCCGGGCTCGAAGGCGAGGCGCGGCACGGGCACGCCGTGACGCTCGCACGCGACGGCGACCGCCCGCGCGATGCCGTCCGCGATGCGCTCGATCGGCGCGGGCCGGTCGGCTTCGGTGTACGCGATGCCGAAGCCCCCGCCGAGGTTGAGCTCGGGCACGGGCGCGACGGCGGCGAGCTCGGCGTGCACGGCCAGCAGCCGCTCGGCCGACTCGGCGAAGCCCGCGGCGTCGAAGATCTGGGAGCCGATGTGGCAGTGGAGGCCGACGAAGTCGAGCGACGGATGCGAGCGGATGGCGGCGACGACGCGGGCGGCGTCGCCGAGCGCGATGCCGAACTTCTGGTCCTCGTGCGCGGTGGCCAGGAACTCGTGGGTCGAGGCGTGCACGCCCGAGTTGACCCGGAGTCGCACGCGCTGCACGCGGTGCGCGCGCGCGGCGGCCTCCGCGACGCGGCGCACCTCGATCTCGCTGTCGATGACGATGGTGCCGACGCCGGCCGCGACGCCGCGTTCGATCTCGCGGAGCGACTTGTTGTTGCCGTGGAAGCCGATGCGCGCGGGATCCGCACCCGCGGCGAGCGCGACGGCGAGCTCGCCGCCCGTGGCGACGTCGATCGAGAGCCCCTCCTCCGTCATCCACCGGACGACGGCGGCGCAGAGGAACGCCTTGCCCGCGTAGTAGACGCTCGCGGTCGTGCCGATGCGCTCCGTCGCGCGCTCGAAGGCCTGGCGGGTCCGCACCGCACGGGCGCGCGCGACCCGCTCGTCGACGACGTAGAGCGGGGTGCTGAACCGGTGCGCCAGCGTCTCGGCGTCGACGCCGCCGATCACGAGCCGTCCCGCCTCGTCGCGGTGCGCGCCCTGCGGCCAGACCGACGGGGCGAGGGCGTTGGGATCCGCGGGCGCGACCGGCAGCGCGTGGACGGATGCGCTGGATGACACGGGAACCTCACGGGACGATGGAACGACGGATCACTCGGACGGCGAGCGAACCCGGATCGGTTCCTGAAGCCTCGGTGCGACGCCCTTGTGGGGCGGCGTACGGCGAGTCTACCGACGCGGATGCCGGTGGCCGAATCGGTGACGCCGTGCGGCGGCCCGGCCCCGCGGCGATCCCGTCCGGCGCGCGTGGACGCCGACGTCGACCGCGCCGCGGAGGGTCAGCCGCAGCTGCCGGTCGTCTGGAGGGTCTCCTCCGCGAGGGGCAGTCCGGATGCCTCGAGGCGCACCGTGACCCGGTCGGGCTCGACCGCCACGCCCGAGACCTCGACGCCCTCGGGGAGCCGGTCGGCGACGCAGATCGGGACCGGATCTCCGCCGAGGATGCCGTCGACGAGGCCCGACGCGTCGAGGCTGCCGCCCGCCGCGGTGATGTCCGCGGCCACCGGCGTGAGCAGGATGCGGTCGCCCGCGGCCTCGGGCTCCGCGGTGATCGAGAAGCCGACCGGGATGCCGAGGAAGCGGATCTCGTCCTCGTAGGCGACGGTGCCGTCGCCGAGCGTCAGTCCGCCGGGGATGCCCTGCGACGCGGCGATCTCGTCGACGGCGTCGCCGTCGACCGACGCCACGACCTCGGCCCGCTCGACCGGTTCGCCCTCCCCCAGCGGCACGCCGTGCGCGGTCACCCGGACGTCGACCGGCACCCCGAACACGTCGAGGCCCGACGACGTGGCGACCATCTCGTCCATGCTCCCGGTGACGACCTGCCAGAGCGCCGAGACGCCGTGGATCTCGACGTCGACCTCGCCCGAGACCCCCTCCGGGAGGCTCCGCTCGATCGAGGCGGCCACGTTCCGCTCCGCGATGGCCCGACCGACGGTCTCGACGAGCACGAGCAGCGCGGCGACCACGACGAGCAGGACGATGACGACCACCGCGACCCGGACGCCGGAGCGCCGGCGCGGCGGCTCGCCGCCGCGGCCCACGGGATCGACGGGCACGGTCTCGGCATCGGGCGAGGTCATGCGGGCGAGGCTACATGCGCTCCGGCGCCGACACGCCGAGCAGCCCGAGCCCGTTGCGGATGACCTGGCCGGTCGCGTCGTTCAGCCACAGGCGCGTGCGGTGCAGGTCGGTCACCGGCTCGTCGCCGAGCGGGAGCACGCGGCAGTTGTCGTACCAGCGGTGGTAGAGGCCGGCGAGCTCCTCGAGGTACCGGGCGATGCGGTGCGGCTCGCGCAGCTCCGCCGCCTGCGCGACGATGCGCGGGAACTCCTGGAGCGCCCCGAGCAGCGCCGACTCGGTCGCGTGCTCGAGCAGCTCGGGCGCGAACGCGGAGCGGTCGACGCCGGCCTCGGCCACGTTGCGCGCGAGCTGCGTCGTGCGGGCGTGCACGTACTGCACGGAGAACACGGGGTTGTCGTTGCCGCGGCGCTGGAGCACCTCCGGGTCGATCGCGAGGGGCGAGTCGGCCGGGTAGCGGGCCAGCGTGTACCGGAGCGCGTCGGTGCCGAGCCAGGCCTGCAGGTCGTCGAGCTCGATGATGTTGCCCGCGCGCTTGGAGAGCCTGGCGCCGTTGATGCTCACGAGCTGGCCGATGAGCACCTCGATGTCGCGCTCGGGGTCGTCGCCCGCGGCGCCCGCGAGCGCCTTCAGGCGGTGCACGTAGCCGTGGTGGTCGGCGCCGAGGAGGTAGATCTTGTGCTCGAACCCGCGGTCGCCCTTGTCGAGGTAGTACGCGGCATCCGCGGCGAAGTAGGTGTAGACGCCGTTGGCGCGGCGGATGACGCGGTCCTTGTCGTCGCCGAAGTCGGTCGTCCGCACCCAGACCGCGCCGTCCTCGTCGAACACGTGGCCCTGTGCGCGGAGCCGCTCGACGGCGGCGTCGATCGCCGAGACCCCGTCGTCGTCCTTCGCATGCAGCGCGCGTTCACTGGACCACACGTCGAAGTGGACGTTGAAGCGCTCGAGGGACGCACGGATCTCGCCGAGCTGCAGCTCGTAGGCGATCTCTCGCGCGGTGTGCAGCGCCACCTCGTCGTCGAGCTCGAGCAGGTGCGGCTCGCGCTCGAGCACGCGCTCGGCGAGGTCGGCGATGTAGGGGCCCGGGTAGCCGTTCTCGGGCGTCGGCTCGCCCTTGGCCGCAGCCAGCACGGACGCCCCGAAGTTGTCCATCTGGTTGCCGGCGTCGTTGATGTAGTACTCGTTCGCCACCTCGGCGCCGGCGGCGCGCAGCACCCGGCCGATCGAGTCGCCGAGCGCCGCCCAGCGCGTGTGCCCGATGTGCAGTGGCCCGGTGGGGTTCGCGGACACGAACTCCAGGTTGATGACGCGGCCCGAGAGGCTGTCGCCGCGGCCGTACGCGTCGCCCTGCTCGACGATCACCTGCGCGAGGGCGCCGGCGGCCGCGGCATCCAGCCGGATGTTGATGAAGCCCGGGCCGGCGACCTCGGCGCTCGCGATGCCGTCCACGTCGGCGAGGCCGGCGGCGAGTTCCCCGGCGAGCTCACGGGGGTTGGTCCCGAGGGGCTTGGCGATGCGGAGGGCGATCGACGAGGCCCAGTCGCCGTGCTCGCGCAGCTTGGGGCGCTCGAGCGTGACCGACTCGGGCGCGAGCTCCAGCGTGACCTCGGCGCCGGCCTCGCGTCGTCGCGCGACGAGGGCGATGACGAGGTCGTACAGGGCACGCGAGAGATCGGCGGGAGTCACTCGAAGATCCTACCGGGAGGCGTTGCTATCGTTTCCGCATGTCGCGCCCGAACGCCCCCCGCCCCCGCACCGTGTCGATCGCCCTGATCGCGACCGCCACGGCCCTCGTGCTCTCGGCGTGCGGGGGCACCGGCGCCCAGCCGCCCGCCGCGTCCGGCGGCACGGACGCCCCCGCCACGGCCGGCCCCGGTCCGTCGGACTCGGCCGCACCGACCCCCGAGCCGACCGAGGAGCCGATCCCGTTCGAGGCGGCCTGCGACGAGATCCTCACGCTCGACCAGCTCTACGCGTACAACGCCAGCTTCGGCACCGCGCCCGAGTACGAGCCGACGGCCACGACGATCCGCGACGTCGCCGCCGCCGAGGGCACCGCGTGCGGCTACCTGAACCAGACGAGCGGGGACCTGCTCGAGATCGGCGTCGCGACCCTCCCGGAGCACGCGTACGAGCTGCAGGTCGGCGACGCGGCCCTGCACTCCAAGGCGGTGCCGACGTACGGCACCCCGCCCGACGTCGAGGGCTTCTTCCGCCGCTCCGGCGACGTCGGCCAGGCGCAGGTCTTCTCGGACGGCTACTGGATCGTCGTGGAGTCCCCGGCGCTGTTCGAGCCGGGCGATGCGCAGGGGCTCGTCGCCGTGATCGTCGGCAACCTCGCGGGGTCCTGAGCGGGCCCGGGCGTGCGTTCGGGGCCTGCCGCAGGTGGTAGTGTGTCTGGCTGTGCGCCTCCGTAGCTCAGGGGATAGAGCGCCGGTTTCCGGTACCGTAGGTCGGGGGTTCGAATCCCTCCGGGGGCACGTCGTGAAGAGCCCGGTCCACTCAGCCAGCTGAGGGTCCGGGCTCGTTCCGTCTCCGCCGCCGCGCGCGGGCGAGACGGCCTCCGCCCCCGTTGCGCGACCCCTCCATGCCCGGGCGCGACCGTCTGAGCGTGCGCCGTGAAGGCGTGCACCGTCGCCGGGCGCACCAATAGACTCCAGACATCGGCCCGGAGGGCCAGTCATCGGCTCGGAGGGAAGGCGCTGGCGCATGCGGTCGGTTCGCAGGGGTGGTTCGATCGCGGTCGCCGTCCTCGCAGGACTGGCGCTGCTCGCCGCGCCGGTGGCGGCGTCCGCCGAGGCGCCCGTGGACTTCGGCGCGAGCCCCGTGGTCGACACCGTCGGCGCGCTGACGCCCACGGAGGTCGCCGAGGTCGAGGCGGCGATCGACGAGGGCGCCGACCGCACCGGACGGCAGCTGTTCGTCGCGTTCGTGGGCGAGTTCGAGGACCCGGACGACGCGGGCTCGTGGACGACCGAGACCGCCAACGACAACAACATGGGCAGCGAGGACTACCTGCTCGCCGTGGCGGTCGACGGTCGCGCGTACTACCTGTCCGCGGCGGACGACGCCTCGCTCTCGGCGGCGGACGTCGACCGCATCGCCGTGCAGGTCGTCGAGCCGCACCTTCGGGACGGCGACTGGGCGGGCGCTGCGATCGCCGCCGCGAACGCGATCGGCGGCGGCGAGGGATCGCCGGGCGGCGGACTCGGGTGGCTCTGGATCCTGCTGGCCGTGGGCGTCGTCGTCGTGGCCGTCGTGGCGATCGTGCTGGCCGGTCGGCGCCGCGGCCGATCCGCCGTCGCCGGCTCGGCGGAGCCCGCCGTGTCGCTCGAGGAGCTGCGCCGCCGCGCGGGCGGGGCGCTCGTCGCCGCCGACGACGCCCTGAAGACCAGCGAGGAGGAGCTGGGCTTCGCGGTCGCCTCGTTCGGCGAGGATGCGACGACCGGCTTCCGCGCGGCGCTCGCGACCGCCGACGGCAAGGTGCGCGAGGCGTTCGGCCTGCAGCAGCGGCTCGACGACCACGAGCCCGACACCGACGCGCAGCAGCGCGAGTGGTACGCCGGCATCCTGTCGCTGACCGCCGAGGCGGAGTCCCTCCTCGACGCGCAGGCCGAGCGCTTCGACGAGCTGCGCGCCCTCGAGCAGCACGCGGCGGAGGCGCTCGAGCGCGCCGAGGCGGCCGTCCGGCGTGCCGAGTCCGGCATCGACGGCGCAGCCGCGCGGCTCGGCGAACTCCGGTCCGACTACGCCGACGCGCCGCTCGCGAGCGTCGCCGACAACCCCGAGCAGGCGCGGGCGCGCATCGCGTTCGCCGACGAGGGGCTCGGAGAGGCGCGCGCCGCGATCGCGGGCGGCGACACCGCCGCGGCCGCCGTCGACATCCGCGCCGCGGAGGAGGCCGCCGACCAGGCGCGGCTCCTGGCCGAGGCGGTCGACCGCATCGCCGACGACCTCGCGGGCGGCGACGCCGCGGTGGCCGCAGGCGTCGACGACCTCGAGGCCGACGTCCGGACGGCACGCGGCATGTCCGACGCGTCGCTCGCCGCGCTCGCGGACCGCGTCGCGGACGAAGCCGGCCGCCTGCGCGCCGACCTCGCCGCACCCGGCCGGTCGCCGCACGACCTGAAGGCGCGACTCGACGCCGTCAACGCCGAGATCGACGCGGCCATCCAGGGTGCCCGCGACGCCCGGGTGCAGGCGGAGCGCACTCGCGCCGAGCTCGACCGCTCGCTCCTGTCGGCGCGATCGCGCGTGCAGGCCGCCGAGGACTACCTCGTGGCCCGGCGCGGCGCGATCGGCGCCGAGGCCCGGACCCGGCTCGCGGAGGCGGGGCGCCTCGTCGTCGAGGCGCAGTCGCTCGCGACGACCGATCCCGCCGCCGCCCTCGGCTCCGCTCAGCGCGCGGACCGCCTCGCCGGCGAGGCGATGTCCCTCGCGCAGCGCGACGTCGGCGGCTTCGGCGGCGGGTACGGCGCGCCCGCGCGCGGCGGCGGCGGCGACGTGTTCCCGGCGGTCCTCGGCGGCATCCTGATCGATTCCATGCTCGGCGGCGGCCGCAGTCGCGGCGGACTCGGGGGACTCGGCGGCGGTTTCGGCGGCCGCACGAGCGGGGGCTTCGGGGGCGGCCGCCGCTCCCCCGGCAGCTTCGGCGGCTCGGCCACGCGCTCGCGGCGCGGGAGCGGGGGTCGCTTCTGACGGGCCGCACGCGACCGATCGACCGACGACCACCAACGGAAGGACACCACCGATGACCAAGCAGTCCATCTTCGGGCGGATCTCGCAGCTGCTGCGAGCCAACATCAACGCGCTCATCGACCAGGCCGAGGACCCCGAGGTCATGCTCGACCAGATGGTGCGCGACTTCACCAACTCGATCGCCGACGCCGAGGCCGCGATCGCCGAGACGATCGGCAACCTGCGGCTGCTCGAGGACGACCACCGCGAGGACGTGGCGGCCGCGCGCGAGTGGGGCGACAAGGCCCTCGCCGCCAGCCGCAAGGCCGACGAGCTCCGCACCGCGGGCGACACCGCGGGCGCCGACAAGTTCGACAACCTCGCCAAGGTCGCCCTCAGCCGCCAGATCTCGTCCGAGAACGAGGCCCGCGCTGCGGAGCCGCAGATCGCGGCGCAGACCGAGGTCGTGGAGAAGCTCAAGGCCGGTCTCAACGGCATGAAGCAGAAGCTCGTCGAGCTGAAGAACAAGCGCAGCGAGCTCATCGCCCGGTCCAAGACGGCCGCGGCGCAGCAGCAGGTGCACGAGGCCGTGAAGTCGATCGACATCCTCGACCCGACGAGCGAGCTCGGCCGGTTCGAGGACAAGGTCCGTCGCGAGGAGGCGAAGGCGCGCGGGCAGGCGGAGCTGGCCGCGTCGAGCATCGACGCGCAGTTCAACGAGCTCGACGACCTCGGCGAGCTGACCGAGGTCGAGGCGCGCCTCGCCGCGCTCAAGGCCGGCGGTGCGCAGGGGCAGATCTCCGGGTCGTGAGCCGGGGGCGGATGCCGCGGGGCGCGTGCCCCGCGGCATCCGCCGGCGATCGGCCGGAGACCCCGGATGGGCGGGACCGTCGGAGGGAGGCGGCATGACGGGCGCGGAGATGACGCGCGAGGAGGCCGCCCGCGTGCTCGGCGTCCCGCCCGACGCACCGCCCGCGGAGGTCGACCGCGCCTACCGGCGGCTCGCGCGCGAGCTGCACCCCGACCGCGTCACGGGCGCGACCGAGGACGAGCTGCGGGCCGCGAGTGCGCGGTTCATCGAGGTCACGCGCGCCTACCGGCGTCTCGCCGACTCCCCGGCCGAGGTCGGCGACCACGGTCGGGTCGTCGTCGACCGGCCCGCGGGCGCGGCTCGGCGCCCGCGCCCGGTGAAGCCGTTCAGTCCGTGGGTGTTCGGGACCTGGGCCGGCCTGCTCGTCATCGGCGCCCTCCTCTCGACGGCGACGGGCCCGATCCTCATGCCCGTCGACCTGTGGGGGCGCCTCGCGCTCCTCGTCGCCGCGGCGCTCACGACGGGCCTGACCCGGCGGCGCTGGGCGTGGTGGGCGACGCTGGCGCTGCTCGCCGTGAGCGGCGCCGCCGTGATCGCGTCGACGACGGTCGCGGGCCTGCTCGGCCTCGGCGTCATGGCGGTCGCGTGCGTCGGCCTCGCGGTGCAGGCGGGCCTGGTCCGCTTCCCCGACCAGGACTGAGCCGCGCCCGACCGCGCGTCGCCGCCGACCCCGGACGCCGGCTCGCCGAGCGGATGCGTGCGGGCGCATACTGGGAACCATGCCGGCCGCCTTCGTCGTCGTCCCCGAATGGCAGGGCTCCGTGTCCGCGCGTGCGATGAGCCACGCCGACGGCGCGAGAGCGATCAGCGGGGACCTGCCCTCCGCCGCGACCGTGCTGGTCGACGTGCCGGTCGAGGCCGGCGACGCCCTGGGCACCGGCGTGCACCGGTTCAGTGCGATCCGCCGCGTCGGCGAGCGCCTGCGCGAGGCGCTCGGCGGCCTCGACCGCACGCCGATCACGATCGGCGGCGACTGCGGCGTCGCACTCACCGCGGTCGCCACGGCCGCGGCCGCCGAGCCCGGGTCGCTGGCCGTGCTCTGGCTCGACGCGCACCCGGACCTGAACACCCCGGAGACGAGTCCGTCGGGCGCGTTCAACGGCATGGTCCTGCGCGCGATCGCCGGCGAGGGCGCGGAGGGACTCGCCCTCGTCGAGCACGAGCGCGTGGCGCCGTCCCGGCTCGTGCTCGGGGGCGTGCGGTCGGTCGATGATGGCGAGCAGGCGTTCATCGACGAGCACGGCATCGTCGTGCTCGGGACCGAGCGGTTCGCCGACGCCGATGCCATCGCCCGGGCGGTCGCCGACACGGGCGCGACGCGCGTGTACGTCCACGTCGACCTCGACGTGCTCGATCCGTCCGCGATCGCCGGGCTCTCCTACCCGCTGCCGTTCGGCGCCGACGCGGACCAGCTCGTCGCGGTCGTGCGCGCCGTGGTCGACCGTCTGCCGCTCGCGGGGGCGTCGATCGCGGGCTTCGCACCGGCCTCGCCCGAGGCCGCCATCGACGACCTCCCGACGATCCTGCGCCTGATCGGCGCGCTCGCCTCCGGCGCACGCTGATCGCCGGGACCGCACCGGCACCCGGACCCGGGCCGGATCGGTGGGCGCCGACCGTTCCGCTGGCGACGTCCGCTCCCTAGGCTGGCGAGGTGGCCGGACGCACCCCGGCCGGGAAGGGGGCCCGAATGGCCAGGGAGTTCGACCTGATCGTGCTCGGCGCCGGGGCGGTCGGCGAGAACGTGGCCGACCGGGCTCGCGCCGGCGGTCTCGAGGTCGCGGTCGTGGAGCACCAGCTGGTCGGCGGCGAGTGCACGTTCTGGGCCTGCGTGCCCTCGAAGACCCTGCTGCGCAGCGGCGCCGCACTGCGCGACGCGCAGCGCGTACCGGGGGCGGCCGAGGCCGTCACCGGCACCCTCGACGCCGACGCGACGTTCCGCCGTCGCGACTACTGGACCTCCGACTGGCGCGACGCGGGCGGCGTGCACTGGCTGACGGGCATCGGCGCCGTGCTCGTCCGCGGCCACGGACGCCTGGTCGGCGAGCGCCGGGTCGTCGTCACGCCGCCCGACGGCGGGCCCGACGAGGAGCTCGTCGCCCGTCACGCCGTGGCCGTCTGCACCGGCTCGGACCCCATCATCCCGGACATCCCCGGGCTCGCCGATGCCCGTCCGTGGGTGAGCCGCGACGCGACGAGCGCGCACGAGGTGCCCGGGCGACTGGCGATCATCGGCGGCGGTGTGGTGGCCGTCGAGATGGCGACGGCGTACGCCGCCCTCGGCTCGGAGGTCACGATGCTCGTGCGGCACGAGCTGCTGAGCGCCCTCGAGCCGTTCGCCGGCGAGGCGGTCGCCGAGGGCCTCGACGACCTCGGGGTCGACGTCCGGTTCGGGGCGAGTGCATGCCGGGTCGAACGCGACGCGTCCGACGCCGTCGTGCTCGAGCTCGACGACGGGTCGACGCTCATCGCCGACGAGGTGCTGGTCGCCACCGGGCGCCGCCCCCGCTCGGCCGGGATCGGCCTCGAGACCGCGGGCCTCGAGCCCGGCGCACCCATCCGGGTGGACGACAGCCTCGCGGCGACCGCTGTCGCGCCCGTCGACGGCGCGCCGTGGCTCTACGCGGCGGGCGACGTCGTGGGTCGCGCCGAGTTCACCCACCAGGGCAAGTACCAGGCGCGGGCCGCGGGCGACGTGATCGCCGCCCGCGCGCAGGGGCGTCCGGTCGACACGGCCCGGTACGGCGTGCACGCGGCGACGGCCGACCACACGGCGGTGCCGAGCGTCGTGTTCTCGGACCCCGAGGTCGGCAGCGTCGGCCTCACCACCGCCGAGGCCGAGGATCGCGGCCTCGCGGTGCGCACGCCCGAGGTGCCGTTCTCGAGCGTGAGCGGCGCCGGCATCCTCGCCGACCACTACCGCGGCCGGGCGCGCCTCGTGATCGACGCGGAGCGCGACGTCGTGGTCGGCGCCACGTTCGTCGGACAGGGCGTGGCCGAGCTGGTGCAGCAGGCGACGATCGCCATCGTCGGCGAAGTGCCCGTGGCCCGGCTGTGGCACGCCGTGCCGGCCTTCCCGACGCTGAGCGAGATCTGGTTGCGCCTGCTCGAGGCCGATGGCCGTCCGGAGGTCCGCGGGTGAGCCGGATGGTCCGGATCCGGCTCACCGACTCCCCGATCAGCCGCGCGGGCTACTGGTACGCGACCGCGGTCGGGTTCACGTGGGGCTTCCTGTGGAGCCGCGGCCGCATCGAGCGCCGGCACGGGCTGCTCGTCTTCCGCGGCATGCCGAAGTGGACCTTCGGACGCGGAGGCTCGTGCGTCGGCGGGTGCTACCTGACCGCCGACAACGACTCCGACACGGTGCTCGGCCACGAGGTCGTGCACCGCGAGCAGTGGCGCACCTACGGGCTGCTCTTCCCGCTGCTCTACTGGCTCTCGGGCCGGGACCCGCTGACGAACCGCTTCGAGGTCGAGGCCGGCCTCGAGGCGGGCGGGTACCTGCCCCGCCGGCGGCCGCGCCGCGCCGCCTGACCGGTCCGCCGGGCGCCCGCCGGGCGCGACCGCGACGGGCCGGGGCTCCGTCGGAGCACCCGTGCCGTCGCTCGCGAGGCGGCCCGGCGGGCTAGCGCAGCGCGCCGGCGATCGCGTCGACCAGGGCGGGCATGCCGCCCTCCCAGTCGAAGCTCAGCGCCGTCGGCGGCGAGACCGACGACACGGTGACGGGGTCGGCGACCTGCGCGATCCGGCCGGCGGCGACCGCGGGGATCGCCTGGAGCTCGGGCTTCTCGAGGAAGGCGTCGGCGTCCGCCTGCGAGGAGTGGTAGCTCACGATCACGTCGGCGTCGAGGCGGTCGAGCTGCTCGTAGCTGAGCTCGTAGTAGAAGCCGCCGTCGCTCGTGTCGAGCTCGGCGACGCTCGGGGCGACCTCGAGGCCGAGGTCGGTGAGCACCTCGATGCGGGCGTCGGCCGGCGTGTAGACGTACACGAAGCCGTCGCCGTCCCAGATGCCGGCGAACGTGGTGTCCGCGAACTCCGGGTGCGCGGCGGCCTGCTCCGAGAGTCCGTCCGAGATCCGCTGCAGGACCGCGTCGCCCTCGTCCGCGCGGCCGAGGGTCTCCGCGGTGATGCGGATCACGTCGTCCCACGCGGTCGTCCACGGCGCCTCGGGGTAGGCGACGACGGGCGCGATCTCGGAGAGCGTGTCGTACTGCTCCTCGGTGAGGCCCGAGTAGGGCGCGAGGATCAGGTCGGGTTCGGCGGCGATGAACTCCTCGTAGGGGACGGTGGCGCCGCCCTCGGGATCGGGGATGAGCGCGGGGAGTTCCTCGCCCGCCTCCTCGTACGCGTCCTCGACCCACGGCAGGTATTCGCCCGCTCCGACGGTCCACACCTGCTCGGCGATGGCGACGGGATACACGCCCACCGAGACGGCCGCCTCGGTGGCGCCCCAGCCCCAGGTCGCGACGCGCGCCGGCTCGTCCTCGACGACCGTCTCGCCGAAGGCGTGCTCGATCGTGACGGGGAAGCCGTCGGCGGCCGCGGCGTCCGGGCCGCCGTCGGTCGGCTCGGCGGTGGCGGCCGAGCAGGCGGACAGGACGAGAGCGGTGGCGGCGGCGCCGGCCACGGCGATGAGGGAACGTCGAAGACGCACGGATGCTCCTTGGTTCGAGAGTTGGTAAGGCAAGGCTAACCTAAGTCAGCGGCCCTCGCAGACAACGCGTCACCCTCGGTCGTCGAGTGCGTGGAACCGCCCGATCGGCACCACGAGCGGCCCGCCCGACACGGGGTCGGGGATGACGTGCGCCTCGAGGCCGAACGCCTCGCGCACGGTGCCGGCGGTCAGCACGGCCTCCGGCTCGCCCTCCGCGACGATCCGCCCCGCCGACATCACCACGAGGTGATCGGCGTACCGCGCGGCCAGGTTCAGCTCGTGCAGCACCATGACGACGCTCGTGCCCCGTTCGCGATTGAGGGCGGTGAGGAGGTCGAGGAGCTCGAGCTGGTGCGCGACGTCGAGGAACGTGGTCGGCTCGTCGAGCAGCACGAGGTCGGTCTGCTGGGCGAGCACCATCGCGATCCAGACGCGCTGGCGCTGCCCGCCGGAGAGCTCGTCGATCGGACGCCGGGCGAGGTCGGCGATGCCGGTCGCGGCCAGCGCCTCGGCGACCACCTCGTCGTCGTCGCTCGAGTGCCGTCCGAACCAGCCCTGATGCGGGAACCGGCCCCTCGCCACGAGGTCGGCGACGCGCACGCCGTCGGGGGCGACGGAGGTCTGCGGCAGGACGCCGACGAGACGCGCGACGTCGCGACGCGGCATCCGCGAGACGTCCCGGCCGTCGAGCACGACGCGGCCCGCCTCGAGCGGATGCAGCCTGGCGAGCCCTCGCAGCAGCGTCGACTTGCCGCACGCGTTCGGGCCGACGATCGCCGTGATGCGGCCGGACGGGATCGCGAGGTCGAGCCCGTCGATGACGCGCCGGCCGTCGTAGCCGAGGCTCACGCCCTCGGCGACGAGCCCCCGGGCGCCGGCAGCCACGGGCGAGGGCGCCGACGACGACGGCGACGGCGACGGACGTGGGTTCATGCACGGCTCCTCTCGGTCCGGGCCAGGAGCCACAGCAGGTACGGGGCGCCGATCACGCCGGTCACGATGCCCAGCGGCGCGGTGAAGCCGGGGATCGCGAACTGGCCGGCCACGTCGGCGCCGAGCGTCAGCACGCCGCCGACGACCGCGGCCGCGGCGACGGCCGCACCCCCGGCGCCCACGAGCCGTCGGGCGACGGCGGGGGCGATCAGGGCGACGAACGCGATGGGCCCGGCGACCGACGTCGCGAGCGCGACGAGCGCCACGGCGACCAGGAGCAGTGCGACGCGCGCGCCGTCCGCGCGGACCCCGAGCGCGCGGGCGTGGTCGTCGCCGAGCGCCAGCGGGCGCAGCGTCCGCCCGAGGAGCGTGAGGAGCGCGGCGCACGCCGCGGTCCCGGCCGCGAGGATCCACAACTCCTCGCCTCGGACGTCGGATACGCTGCCGACCGTCCAGTGCAGGGCGGTCTGGGCCTCGCGCACCTCGGCGCGCGCGAGCAGCCACGCGACCGTGGACCCGCAGAGGTACGCCATTCCCACGCCGACGAGCACGAACCGCACGCCGTGCAGGCCCTGCCGCCACGCGGCGAGCCAGATCACGACCGCGACGACGAGCCCGCCGCCGAACGCGAAGCCCGCGACGATCGCGCCGCCGGCGCCGAGCCCGAGGATCGCCCACACCGCGCCGAGGCTCGCCCCCGCGGAGACGCCGAGGATGTCGGGGCTGGCGAGCGGGTTTCGCAGCGTCGACTGGAAGACGGCACCGGCCAGCGCGAACGCGATGCCGACGACGAGCGCGGCGACGATGCGCGGGAGCCTCAGGTCGAGGACCACGAAGCGGTCGATGCGATCGCCCCCGCCGAGCAGCACCTCCAGCACGCGTTCCGGCGTCACCCCGGCCGCGCCGAACGAGAGTGCGGCGAGCGCGATGGCGGCCGCGGCGGCCGAGCCGGCGAGGACGACCGCCGCGCGGCGCCGTCGGTCCGCGCCGCGGACGGCGGCGATCCGGGCGGCGTCCGCACCGGAGGCGGGGACGCCGCCCGGCGCCGCGGGGCCGCCGACGACCCGTGACCCCGCCATCAGAGCCCCGCCACCCGTCGGCTCCGCGCGATGGCGATGAGCACCGGCGCGCCGAGGAATGCCGCGACCACGCCCGCCTCGAGCTCGGCGTTCGGCACGACGAGTCGCCCGATCACGTCGGCGGACAGCAGCATGATCGGTCCGAGCAGGACCGCGAGGGCCGTGATCCAGCGGTAGTCGCTGCCGGCGAGGCGGCGAGCCGCGTGCGGCACGACGAGCCCGACGAGCGCGATCGGCCCGGCGAACGCGACCGCGGTCCCGCAGAGCAGGACGAGCGCGAGCCCGGCGACGGCGCGGGTGATCCCGACGCGCTGCCCGAGGGCGGCGGCGACGTCGTCGCCGAGCGCCAGGAGGTTGAAGCGGTGCGCGAGGAGCGCCGCGAGCACGGTGCCGACCACCAGGAACGGCCAGAGCACCGCGACGGTCGACAGGTCGCGTCCCGTGAGCGAGCCGACCGCCCAGAACCGGTACTGGTTGAACGCCTCGGTGTCGCGCAGCAGGACGAGCGCGATGAGCGGCGTGAGCAGCGCCGTCACCGCCGCCCCGACCAGCGCGAGGCGCACCGGCCGTGCGCCGCCGATCGCGAACACCACGGCAGCCGCGATCGTCGCGCCCGCGAACGCGAACCAGATGAAGCCGAGCGGGGCCGTCACGCCGAGCAGCGAGATGCAGAGCACGACGGCCAGCGATGCGCCGGCGTTGATGCCGAGCAGGCCGGGGTCCGCGATCGGGTTGCGGGTCACGCCCTGGATGAGGGTGCCGGCGAGCCCCAGCGCTGCGCCGGCGGCGAGGCCGATCACGGTCCGCGGGATCCGCAGCTGCACCACGACGGCCTGGTCGGGGTCGGCGAGGTCCGGCGAGACCAGCGCGTGCCAGACCTCGCCCGGGTCGATCGTCCGCACGCCGAGCACGAGGCTCGCGGCGACGATCACGAGCAGGACGGCCGCGCTCCCGGCCAGCACGGCGACGCCGCGCCGGGCCCGACGCCCCTCCGCCGGAACGCCGTGTCGCCCGACGCCGGTGCGCGCCGCGCGCGCCACGGCCGGCGACGGGACCGCCGCCCGGACCGGTGCCGCGTTCACGCCGCTTCGGCGCGGCCCTGCCGCCAGTAGCCCATAAACGCGACCTGGCGCCGGTCGAGGCCCGCCTCGCGGACGAGGAAGCGCCGGAGCGCGGTGATCACGGATGCCTCGCCGGCGAGCCAGGCGTAGCAGTCGCCGTCGAGGCTCGTGCCCTCCGGCACGTCCCAGAGGACGCCGTCGGCGTCGGCCGCCGCCTCGAGCTCGGCGACGGTCCGTCGGGCGGCCTCCGTCGCCGCCGTCGCGGGTTCGGCGCACTCGCGCAGCCAGCACGTGCGCGCGACCCAGTCGCGGACCGCCGGGACGAGCCGCTCGCCGTGCCCCTGCGCCTCGGTGCGGGGCAGCCAGCGCACCTCGACGCCGTCGGGCGCCGCGACCTCGAGCGCGTCGGCGGCGGAGGGCACCTCGATGATCGCGGCGCCCTCGGCATCGGCCGGCAGGGCCTCGAGGATGGCGCAGATCGCCGGTGCCGCGGTCTCGTCCCCCGCGAGCAGGACGGTGTCGACCGCACCGGGGCGCCAGTCGATGCCGATCGTGCGCCCCTCGCTCAGCTCGTCGGGGCCGACCAGCACGATCTCGTCACCGGGGCGCGCGAGCTCGGCCCACGCCGAGCCGGGTCCGGCGTCGCCGTGCGCGACGAAGTCGATGTCGACCTCGCGCGCCTCGGGACGGACGGCGCGGATGGTGTAGGTCCGGAAGGGGTTGCGGCGATCGGCGGGCAGGTCGCGCCACGCGGCGTACCAGTCCTCGCCGTCGGGGAAGTGCGCGAACCCGGACTCCGGAAGCGGCAGCACGACCTTGACCCGCTGGTCGAGGCCGGCGGTGCCGAAGCCGGCGAGCTCCTCGCCCGAGAAGGTGACGCGCGTGAAGTGCGGCGTGAGCCGGCGCACCCGGGCGACGCTCGCACGGAATCCGCGGTAGGCCGGACGCGGTCGTGCGGGCGCGGAGGACTCGGCGAGTGAGGTAAGCATTACCTAAGTCTTGCACAGCGCTCGCGGCATCCGTCACCAGAGCGGCGGCCGCCGCCGGCCGCGTCGCGCGGCCCGCTCGAGCTGCGCCGCGACCGCGAACAGCGTCGCCTCGCCGCCCGGGCGACCGATCAGCTGCACGCCGATCGGCAGCCCCCCGTCGGTGTCGTGCACCGGCAGGGTGAGCGCGGGAAGCCCTGCGACGTTCACGAACGACGTGAACGGCGTGAACCGGACCTGCTGGGCGAAGTTCTCCTCCGCGTCCTCCGGGTCGTACCAGCCGACCGGTCGCGGCGTCATGGCGAGCGCCGGCGTGAGCACGACGTCGACCGCCGCGAAGCGCGCGATCGTCCGCCGCTCGAACCCCGCGAGCCACCCCAGCGCCTCGGCGAGCTCGCCCGCCGTCCGCTCCCGACCGCGGCCGACCAGCCAGCGGGTGAGCGGCTCGAGCGCACCCTCCTCGTCGTCCGGCATCGGGATCCCCGCGGCGCCCGCCTGCCAGATCGTGCGGAACGCGTCGGGGTACCCGGGCTCGGGAGCCGGCGCGAGCTCGTCGACGCCGTGGCCGAGCCGGTCGAGCAGGCCGATCGCGCGATCGAGCGCCGCACGCGGCTCCTCGTCGACCCGGATCTCGGTGAAGTCGTCCCACGGCGTGTCGCGCAGCACGCCGACCTGGAAGCGCCCCTCCCCCCGGATCGCCGCGCCGAGGTACGGCCCGTCCTCCCCCGGCGCGCGCAGCGCGAACGGATGCCGCGCCGGGTAGCCGCGCGGCGCGACGAGTCCGTCGAGCAGCAGCGCCGCATCGGCGACCGTGCGCGCCAGCGGGCCGACCACGCCGAGTCCGGCGAGCCGGTCGATGCCGGACCCCGAGGGCACGCGCCCCCGCGACGGCTTCACGCCGACGAGGCCGCACGACGCGGCGGGGATGCGGATCGATCCCCCGCCGTCGCTGCCGGGCGCGAACGGCAGGAGCCCGGCGGCGACCGCCGCGGCCGCGCCGCCGCTCGAGCCGCCGGCCCCCAGCGCCGGATCCCAGGGGTTGCGTGCGGGCCGCCCGGCGAGCGGCTCGGTGTACGACGGCAGCCCGAACTCGGGCGTCGCGGTCTTGCCGAGGCTCACGGCACCCGCGTCGTCGACCGCCCGGACGACGTCGTCCGACTCGTCGGGCACCTCCCCCGCGAAGGCCCGCGATCCGAACGCCGTGGGCACGCCCGCGCGGGGGTGCAGGTCCTTGTCCGCGAGCGGCATGCCCCAGAGCGGCGCCGCGTGCGCCACCTCGCGTTCCACGAGCCCGGCCCGCTCGCGCGCGGCCTCCGGCGTCACCACCGCGAAGGCACCGACCTCCGGGTCGAGGCGATCGATGCGGGCGAGGTAGTGCTCGGTCGCCTCGACCGGGGTCACCTCGCCGCGCTGCAGGAGCTGGTGGAGCTCCAGCGCCGTGTACTCGTGCAGGTCCTCGTGCAGGTCGGCCACGACCCGAGCCTACGCACCGCGGGCGCCGCGCAGCACCCGGGTAGAGTGGCGCGCGTGGCGGGGGTGACGGGCACGCGCATCGCCGGTGCCGTGGCGCGGCATCCGCTCGCGTGGGGCGCCGCCTGGAGCGTCGCGCTCGGGATCGCGGCCGCCGCGGGCATCGCCGCCGGCTGGCCGGCCTGGCTGCTCGGCGTCCTGCTCGCGCTGCTCGTGGCGCCGTCGCTGGCCGCGACCGTCACCGTGCTGCAGGCCACGCCCCGTCGGCGGTTCGACGAGATGTCGTCGGTGTTCGGCCACTTCGCGATCCGCTACCTGGCGCTCGTCATCGGCGTGGTCGCCTGGAGCCTCTCGGTCGTCGTCGGCGCCGCGATCTCGGCGGTGATCCAGCTGGCCGCCGAGGGGCGCGAGGCGGACATCGTCGGCGTCGGCCTCGACATCATGCTCGTGATCGTGCCGACCGTGGTCGGCATCCTGTGGGCCGCGTTCGTGCTCCGGTGCGCCTGGTTCCTCTCGCGCGTGCGCGGCTGGCGCGAGGCGCCCGCCGCCGACGGGGTGCCCGAGGCGATGCTCGCCGGGCGCCCCGGGCTGCGCCGCACCGTGATCGGGCTCGCGCATCCGGCACTGTTCGGCGCCGCGGGCCTGTTCGTCGCGTTCGCCCTGCCTGCGCTGTACGGCGGCGTCGAGCTGCTGCTCGACTCTCCTTGAACACCCGGCTCGACATCCATAGGAGCGTCGCCGACCGCGGCATCCGCTACTTCAGCGTCTTCTGCAGCAGGACGGTGCCGAGCCAGCGGTCGAACTTGAAGCCCACGCGGCCCATGCGGCCGATCTCGGTGAAGCCGAACCGCTCGTGCAGCGCGATCGACGCCTCGGCGCCCTGGTCGGCGATGACCGCGATCATCTCCTTCATTCCGGCCTCGCGCGACGCGTCGATGAGGGCGCCGAGCAGCGCCTTCCCGAGCCCCTTGCCGGACGCCGCGGGGCCGAGGTAGATCGAGTTCTCGACCGTGTACCGGTAGGCGCGCTTCTGCTTCCAGGGCGTCACGAGCGCGTACCCGAGCAGCTGCCCCGTCGGTGCCTCGGCGACGAGGAACGGCATGCCGAGCCGGTGCAGGTAGGCGTACTTCTGCTTCCACTCGCGCAGCGACATCGCGTCCTCGTCGAAGGTCACCGTCGAGTTCGCGACGTAGTAGTTGTAGATCTCGCGCACCGCGGGCAGGTCCGCCGGGCGGGCCGGGCGGATCTCGAACGAGAACGGCGACTCGGGAGCTTCGGTCTTCCGGAGGTGCCTCGGCAGCACCCGGCGCGTCTGGTATTCCTCCTCGAGCATTCCGCCATGCTACGCGCGTGACGTTGCGAACGGATGACGTCCGCCGCGTCAGGCCGGGATCGACCAGTCGACGGGCTCGCCGCCCTGCGCTACGAGCAGCTCGTTCGCGCGGCTGAACGGCCGCGAGCCGAAGAAGCCCCGGCTCGCCGAGAGCGGGCTCGGGTGCACGGACTCGATGCGCGGCACGTCGCCGAGCAGCGGAGCCAGCGACTGCGCGTCGCGGCCCCAGAGGATCGCGACGAGCGGTCCGCCGCGCGCGACGAGCGTGCGGATCGCGTGGTCGGTGACCCGCTCCCACCCCATGCCGCGGTGCGAGGCCGGGGTTCCCGGACGGACCGTGAGCACCCGGTTCAGGAGCATGACCCCGTGCGTGCTCCACGCGCCGAGGTCGCCGTGCGGCGCCGGCGGCACGCCCAGGTCCTCGGAGAGTTCGCGGTAGATGTTCACGAGGCTGCGGGGCAACGGGCGCACGTGCCGCTCGACGGCGAACGAGAGGCCGATCGGATGGCCGGGCGTCGGGTACGGGTCCTGGCCGACGATGAGCACGCGCACGTCCGGCACCGGCTGGCGGAAGGCGCGCAGCACCGCGTCGCCCGCGGGCAGGTACCCGCGGCCCGCGGCGACCTCGGCGCGCAGCACGTCGCCCATCCGCGCGATGTCGGCGGCGACCGGCTCGAGGGCGTCGGCCCACGTCGCGTCGACGAGGCCCGCCTCGGCGAGTTCGGGGAGCGTGCGCGCCATCAGCCGGAGATGCTCCGGACGGAGACCCCGTCGCCGTCGCCGGTGACACTCCACACGCTGCCGGCGCCCGCGACCCGCAGCCCCGAGGTCCCGATCGTGAACAGCGTGTCCTCGTCGATCGCGATGCCGCCGTCGACGAGCCGCGCCTCGGTCGCGGCGATGAGCCGCGTGAGCGTGCCCCACTGCGCCGCGTGGCAGTCGATCGTGAGATCCACGAGGCCGATGCCGGCCTCGACGGTGACCTCGTCGAGGTCCTCCCCCGCCTCCTCGGGCGCCACGGCGACGCCGCCGATGCGCCAGCCGCCGAGGAGGGCGGCGTCGGAGGCGATCGATGCGCCGGCGGAGAAGCCGAGGTAGGGCTCGCCCGACGCCGTGCGGCGCCGGAGTTCGCCCGCGACGGGCTCGACGGCACGACGATACGCGGGCGTGAGCCCGCCGCCGACGAGCACGCCGTGCGCGCCGTTGAGGGCCTCGAGGGCGAAGGCGCCGTCCTCCGGCACCACGGTCACGGCGACCTCCACGTCGGCCACCGAGTCGAGCACCGCGCGCCAGCGCTCGGCGAGCGCGGCGGCCTCCCGGTCGGGCGCGACGACGAGCACGGCGATGCGCGGCCGATCGGCGCCCGCGCGCCCGGCGACCTCGGCCGCCTCGGCGAGGAACGGGGCGTAGACGGATGCCGCGTGCGACGGGTCCCACCCGCCGCCGACGAGGTGCACGCTCACCGGTCCGCCTCCGGCGCCTCGACAGGCGGCAGCGCCGACCAGGGGAAGACGATCCAGTCGTCCGTGCGGCGGTAGTCGTAGTCCGGCGCGAGCACCGTGTGCGACTTCGTGTACAGCGTCGCGGTGCGCACCTCCGCCCCGGCCTCGCCGAGCAGGTCGACGACCTTGCGGAGCGTGCGGCCGGAGTCGGAGACGTCGTCGACGAGCAGCACGCGGCGGCCCGCGAGGGCCGGTGCGTCGAGCATGGGCGGGTGCAGCACGGGCTCCGGCAGGCGCTGGTCGACGCCGGTGTAGAACTCGACGTTGATCGAGCCGCACGACTTGGTGCCCAGGGCGTACGCGATGGCGCCCGCGAGCAGCAGCCCGCCGCGCGCGATGGCGATCACCACGTCGGGCCGGAAGCCCGAGCCCAGCACGTCGCCGGCGAGCGAGCGCGCCGCGTCGCCGAAGTCGTCCCAGGTCAGGATCTCGCGTCGGATCCCGTCGCCGCCGGCCGCGGCGTCATTCGCGTCGAACGTCATGCCCGCAAGGCTATCGGTCGTCGTCGGCACCGTCGTCCGCGTCGTCGTCCCCGCGGCCGCCCCTGACGTCGCCGCCGACCAGCCCCTCGTGCTCGGCCAGCAGGGGCGCGTCCGACGGGTGTCCGCTGCGGATGGCGTTCAGCCGCTCGTTCAGCACGGAGATGATGGTCGCCGACGCGACGCCGACGATCGCGATGCCGCCGACCATGAGGAACACCGCCCACATGCGCCCGAGCGTGGTCACCGGGTAGGTGTCGCCGTAGCCGACGGTCGTGAGGGTGACGACCGCCCACCACAGGGCATCGCCGAAGTTCGTGATCGTCGCCCCGGGCGCGTCCCGCTCGGCCTGCAGCGTCGCGAGCGCGAGGAAGAAGACGTACATCGCGGCGTAGAGCACCGCGGCGACGACGAAGTTCGCCCTGACCGCGTCGGGTGTGCGGCGCTGGAGCACCGGCAGGTGCCGGAGGAGCGCGACCGCGCGGAGCGCGCGGAAGACCGGCAGCACCGCGGAGAGGAGTTCGATCGGGTGGTGCCACGTGTAGTGCCACCGCCGGCCCGCGGGCGTGAGCACGAGGCGCACGACGACGTCGGCGAGGAACGCGATCCACGTGACGACGAAGATCGCGTTGAAGGCGTGCCGCCACTCGTGGGCGAACTCCGGCACGAGCACGCTGACCGTGTAGGCCGCGACGAAGAGGAACCCGAGGACCGCGAGCACTGCGGAGGTGCGCTCGACCCAGTGCTGCCGACGCTCGACGCGACCGATCCTCATGCGCCCGGCCCGTCCTTCACGACGAGCGGCCCCTTCGCGAGCCGGTACGGGGCGGCCTGCGCCACGGGCTTCACGATCACGAGGTCCAGGTCGACGTGGCGGGGCTTGGCGATCGCGTCGACGATGACGCCGGCGATGTCCTCCGCGACGAGCGGCTCGGGCACCCCCTCGTAGACCGCGTCGGCGCGCTCGCGATCGCCGCCGAACCGGACGAGCGCGAACTCGTCCGTCCGCACCATGCCCGGGGCGACCTCGACGACGCGGATCGGCTCGCCGTTCAGTTCGAGCCGCAGCACCTCCGTCACGGCGTGCGCGGCGAACTTGGCGGCGTTGTAGCCGCCACCGCCCGCGTACGCGGTGTGGCCGGCGATGGAGGTCACGTTGACCAGGTCGGCGACGCCCCGCTCCGTCGCGCCGCGCCGCAGCAGCGGCAGCAGCGCACTCGTCACGCGCTTGAGCCCCAGCACGTTCACCTCGAACATCCACGACCAGTCCGCCAGGTCGGAATCCTCCACCGACGCGAGGCCCTTCGCGCCCCCCGCGTTGTTCACGAGCGCGTGCACCCCGCCCGTGGCGGCGAGGTGGCTCGCGAGCGCCGCCACCGACGCGTCGTCGGTCACGTCGGCCACGAACGGCTCGGCACCGGTCTCCTCGGCGAGCGCGGCGAGCCGGTCCTCCCGGCGGGCGACCGCCACGACCTCCCAGCCCGCGGCGACCAGACCCCGCACCGTGGCGGCCCCGATCCCCGAACTCGCTCCCGTGACGACTGCGCGCAACCGATCCATGCGGCCCATTCTGCACCGATGCGCCCCGCCGCTCCGACCGCCGGAGCACGCGGTGCGGGAGAATGGGCGGATGGATCCGACGACCCAGCCACGCGCTCACCGGCCGCCGCATCGCAAGCGCCGCGTCCCGCTCTGGGACAACGCGCGGTGGATCGCGATCACCCTCGTGGTGGTGGGCCACGGCATCCTGCCGCTCATCGCCGAGGACGACGTCGCGTACAGCTTCTACCTCTTCATCTACTCCTTCCACGTCGCCGTGTTCGTGACCGTGTCCGGGTACTTCGCCAAGTCCGGTCCGCCGAACGCCCGGGCCATGCGGCAGATCCTCACCGACATCGTCTTCCCCTACCTGATCTTCGAGACGATCTGGACGGCGCTGAAGGCGCTGCTCGGCTGGAACGTCGTGCTCGACTACACCTCGCCGTCGTGGACGCTGTGGTTCCTCATCGCGCTGGCGATCTGGCGGATCGTGCTCCCGTACCTGGTGCTGCTGCGCTACCCGCTGATCATCGCCATCGTCATCTCGATCGGTGCCGGCTACACGACCGAGATCGACTCGACGCTCGCGTTGACCCGCACGTTCGGCATGCTGCCCTTCTTCGTGTTCGGCTGGAAGCTGCGCCAGTGGCGCATCACCGATCGCTGGCTGGAGCTCTCGACCGCCGCGACCTGGCGCTGGCGCGCGGGGGCGATCGCGCTGTTCGCGGTCCTGCTGGTCGCACTGCCCGCCGCGATCGAGACCTGGCGCGACCTGCGGCTGCGTCGCTTCATGCTCTACGACGAGTCGTACGTCGCCATCGGCTACGACGAGCCGTGGTCGGGCGCGATCCGGCTGTTCCTGCTGCTGCTCGCGCTGCTCCTCGCCGTCGCCTTCCTCATCCTGATGCCGAGGCGGACGACGTGGTTCACGGCGTTCGGCAGCGCCACGATGTACATCTACCTCCTGCACTCCTTCGTGCTCTTCCCGCTGCGCGAGACGCCGCTGCTCGAGGGCGACCAGCCGTGGTGGGTGCTGCCGGCCATGATCGTCTTCTGCGTCGGCGTCTCGGTCGTGCTCTCGCTGAATCCGGTGCGCCGCGTGTTCCGGCCGCTCGTCGAGCCGCGGGCCAGGTGGCTGTTCCGGCCCGAGCCGGCGACGGCGACCGGCACGATCGTCCTCCCCGAGGACGCGCTGCCGCCCCTCCCGTCGACCCGGCGGACGCCGGACCTCCCGCCGCCACCGCCGGCGGCGGACACCGGAGCACCTGCCGCCGACGCCCGGGACGGCGCCGCGGGCGACGCGGCGGACGGGCCCGGCGACCCCGACGGCGGGGAGCCCGGCTCGCGCGCATGACGCCGTGTTGCGGCATCCGTTGAGGGGTCGCGCACGCGGACGTACGGTGGGCGACGGATGCGGGGGGACCGCACTCCGACCGCGAAGGAGTCCCACATGGCCGACCAGACCGCCGACTGGCGCTTCGAGACCAAGCAGGTCCACTCGGGCGCCGCGCCCGACCCCGTGACCAAGGCCCGGGCGACGCCGATCTACCAGACCACCTCGTACGTCTTCGACTCGGCCGAGCACGCGCAGAACCTCTTCGCGCTCGCCGAGTTCGGCAACATCTACACGCGCATCATGAACCCGACGCAGGCGGTCGTCGAGGAGCGCCTCGCGGCGCTCGAGGGCGGCTCGGGCGCGCTGCTCGTCTCGTCCGGCCAGGCGGCGGAGACCTTCGCGGTCCTGAACATCGCGCAGGCGGGCGACCACATCGTCTCGTCGAGCTCGATCTACGGCGGCACGTACAACCTGTTCAAGTACACGCTGGCGAAGCTCGGCATCGAGACCACGTTCGTCGAGAACCAGGACGACGCCGACGAGTGGCGCCGCGCGGTCCGCCCGAACACGAAGCTCTTCTTCGCCGAGACCATCGGCAACCCGAAGATCAACATCCTCGACCTCGAACTCGTCTCCGGCATCGCGCACGAGAACGGCATCCCGCTGATCGTCGACAACACGATCGCGACGCCCTACCTCATCCGTCCCTTCGAGCACGGCGCCGACATCGTCATCCACTCGGCGACCAAGTTCCTCGGCGGCCACGGCACCGTGATCGGCGGCGTCATCGTCGACGGCGGCCGCTTCGAGTGGTCGAAGAACGTCGAGAAGTTCCCCGGCCTCACCGAGCCCGACCCGTCGTACCACGGCGCGAGCTACACGGCCGCGGTCGGCGACCCGCTCGCGTTCATCATCAAGGCGCGCGTGCAGCTGCTGCGCGACCTCGGCTCCTCGATCGCCCCGGCGAGCGCCTGGCAGCTCATCCAGGGCATCGAGACGCTCTCGCTGCGCGTCGAGCGCCACGTGCAGAACGCGCAGGAGATCGCCGAGTGGCTCGACGGCCACCCCGACGTCGCGCACGTGAACTACTCCGGACTGCCCTCGAGCCCGTGGTACGCGGCGGCGAACCGGTACGCCCCCAAGGGGGTCGGCGCGGTGCTCTCGTTCGAGCTCAAGGGCGGTGTCGACGCCGGCCGCGCGCTCGTCGACAACCTCTCGCTGTTCAGCCACCTCGCCAACATCGGCGACGTGCGATCGCTCGTCATCCACCCGGCGTCCACGACGCACTCGCAGCTCACCCCCGAGCAGCAGCTCACGACCGGCGTCACGCCGGGCCTCGTGCGCCTCTCGGTCGGCATCGAGAACGTCGACGACCTGAAGGCCGACCTCGAGGCGGGCCTCGCCGCCGCGCGCCGCGCCTCGGAGGCGGCGCGCGTGTAGCGACCGTCCGAGCGACACGGATGCCGCGTCCCGCGAGGGGCGCGGCATCCGTCGTCTCCGGGCCGCCTCGGCCGTCCGACCCGGGCCTGCCGCGGCGGCCGGGAGCCGGGGCCGTAACAGTGGCCCGGGCGACCCGCACCTCGGGGAGAATCGGAGGCATGGACTGGCAGACGACGGCGGAGACGGTGCCCGCGAGCATCGTCCCCGAGGCGCGCGCCGCCCACCAGCTCGCGAGCCGCGCGCCCGCGACCGGCGCCTGGCGCGAGGGCGACCCGGTCGGCGACCGCCGCTTCGCCCGGATCGGCGCGCTGGCGCTCGAGTCCGGGCAGGAGCTGCCCGACGTCCGCATCGCGTACGAGACCTGGGGCGAGCTCTCCCCCGGGCACGACAACGCGATCCTCGTGCTGCACGCGCTGACCGGCGACAGCCACGTGCTCGGGCCGTCCGGGCCCGGGCATGCCAGCCCGGGCTGGTGGCCCGGCGTGGTCGGACCCGGTCGCGCGATCGACACCGACCGCTGGTTCGTCGTCGCACCCAACGTGCTGGGCGGATGCCAGGGCTCGACCGGTCCGGCGTCGGTCGCGCCCGACGGCGTCGAGTGGGGTGCGCGGTTCCCGTTCGTCACGATCCGCGACCAGGTGGCCGCGCAGGTGGCGTTCGCACGGGAGCTCGGCATCGAGCGCTTCGCGGCCGTGGTCGGCGGCTCGATGGGCGCCATGCACGTGCTCGAATGGGCCCTGATGGCGCCCGATGCGGTCGAGCGCATCGCCGTCCTCGCGGCGCCGGCGGCGGCCACGGCCGACCAGATCGCGCTGAACTCCGTGCAGCTCGAGGCGGTCCGCAGCGATCCGGCGTTCCGGGGCGGCGCCTACTACGACGCACCGGACGGCGAGGGGCCCACGCGCGGGCTCGCGCTCGCCCGCCGGATGGCGATGCTGAACTACCGCACGCCGATCGAGCTCAACCACCGGTTCGAGCGGAGCTGGCAGTCGGACCTCGACCCGCTCGGCGGCGGCGGCCGGTTCGCCGTCGAGTCGTACCTCGACTTCCACGGCAACAAGTTCACGCGTCGCTTCGACGCGAACAGCTACCTCGTCCTCACCGAGGCGATGAACTCCCACGACGTCGGCCGCGGCCGCGGCGGCGTGGCCGCCGCCCTCGACCGGATCGAGGCGACGACGCTCGTGCTCGGCATCGACAGCGACCGGTACTTCCCCCTGGACGGCCAGCGCGAGATCGCGTCGGCGCTCCGCCGGACGGTGCACGGCGAGCAGCCGGCGGTGCTGGGCTCGGACTACGGCCACGACGCGTTCCTCATCGAGGATGCGGCCATCGGCGGCTGGATCTCGCGCCTGCTCGCCGCCTGACGAAGCGGACATCCGAGTCCGCCTGAGGCGGCTTGTCCCGCATCCGGGGGGCGTTGTGAGGTAGTTTCGAGGGAGCCGCCATGGCGCGGGTGGGCACGCGGCCGAGGGGGGTGCATGCGACGCATCGACAAGGAGCGCGACCGGCTGCTGCGCCGGCTCGCCCGAGTCGGCAGCCTGACCGGCGCGTCCGTCGCGTTCGCATGCCTCGTGGTGCCCGGTGCGGTGCCGCAGTCCCGGTTCGCCCTCGCCGCGGCGCTGGCCGTCGCCGTCGGCGCGCTCGCCATCCTGGCCACGGCGCGCGGCGCTCATGCCGACCCTCGCCGCGATGGCCGCGGCGACGGGCCTGCTGCTCACGATCGGCCTCGACCAGGCGGTCGACCCGGCGGCCGCCACGGCCATGGCGGCGACGGGCGCGCTCACCACCGCGGCGCTCGCGGTCCCGCTGGTGGTGCGGCCCTCGGGTCCCGCGGTGATCGTCGCCGCCGGCGCGGCGACCCTCGCGGCCATCGGCGCGTCGGCCGCGATCGGGGCCGACATGCGGCTCGTGGCCGTCTCGACCATCGCCGGCTGGATCGCCTGCGTCATCGTGGCCACGTGGCTCGCGCGCGCGATCGAGCGCGCCGCCGAGCGCATCGAGGAGGTCGGTCGCGCGCACCGCGCCGAGCGGCTCGCGAGCGAGTCGGAGGCGCAGCAGCGACAGGACGCCCGCGTGCTCCACGACACCGTCCTCGCCACGCTGAGCCTGCTCGCCCACTCCGGCGTCGGCGTCGGCGTCGGCGCGCTCCGGCAGCAGGCGGGCGACGACGCGCGCCTGCTCAAGCAACTCCGCCTCGGCGCCCCCCTCGACAACGGCTCGAGCGCCATCTTCTCGCCGGACTCGCACGACGACGGGCTCGGCGCCACGTTCGAGTCCGTCCGCCAGCGCTTCGCACGCATGGGCCTCGAGGTCAACTGGCACGGGGCGAACCACCTCGTGCTGCCCCGCGGCACGCTCGACGCGCTGCTCGGCGCGCTCGGCGAGTGCCTCGAGAACGTGCGCCGCCACGCCGGCGTGACGGTCGCCGACGTCACCGTCACCGACGACGAGCGCACGGTCCGGGCCATGGTCACCGACCAGGGCGCGGGGTTCGAGCCCGCGGCGGTCGACCCCGCCCGCCTCGGGTTCGCGGAGTCCGTGGTCGGCCGCCTCCAGGCCGTCGGCGGTCGCGCCCGGGTGTTCAGCTCGCCCGGCTCGGGCACCACGGTCATGCTGGAGGTGCCGAAGCCGTGAGCCTCCTCCGACGAACGCACCGGGGCGACGCGCCCTCGCCCGACACGACGCACGAGATCCTCTTCCACCGGCCGAGCCGATCCGCGCGCGCCGCCGAGGACATCCGCAGCGCGCACGGGGGGCGGCGCCTCGCCGCCGGGGTGGCGGCCGCGGCATCCGTCATCGTGCTCGGCCACCTCGCGCACGCCATCGGCCTCATCGGGCTGTTCCCGCCCGGCTCGGGCTCCGGGGCGGCGTGGATCGCCTTCGGCGTCGTGGCGATCGCCACGATCGTCGCGACCCGCGGACTCACGCGCGTCGCCGACTGGACCTACGTCGTCGTCCTGGTCGCGCTCGTCGTGCCGGTCTGGCTCGACATCGTCGCCACGGCCGGCCTGCTCCACCTCGGCATCACCCCGACCGCGGCGCCCGCGGCCGCGGCCCTGCTGCTGCCCGTGGCCGCGCTGCGCGAGACCCGCACACCCGTCGCGGCCTCGTCGGCCATCGCCCTCGCACTCGCGGTGGCGGCGCTCGTGCAGGGGCCGTGGACCGTCGCCGGACTCGCGGTCGCCGCGACGGCCGTCGTGCCCGCGGTGCTCGTCGCGATCGCCGTGCGCGGCTTCCGTCGCCTCGTGGGGCGCGAGGTCGACCTGACGCTCGTGCAGTCCACCGTCGCCACGTCACGCTCCGCCGTCGGCATGCGCGCCTCCGAGGAACTGGCCGAGCTCGACTTCGACGCCGAATCGCTGCTGGAGGCCGCCGAGCGGGCGGGCGAGCTCGCGGCGCGCCTGCGCGTCCGTCTCATCGAGGGGCGCACCGACACGTGGCTGCGGCACGCGGTCACCGAGTCGGCGTACCTCAGCCGGCGGGTGTCGGTCGACGACGCGCACGGCACCGCCGGGCTCCTCGGGCCGGCGCAGCGCGAGGGGCTCCTGCTGGCGCTCTGGCTCATCGCCGGGCAGCGCCGGCGGAAGTCGACCGAGCCGCCGCTCGAGGTCCGCGTGCACTGCCGGGGGGCCGATGCGCCCGAGCCCGACGGGGCCGCCGCCGGGGGGACGGCGGACGCGGACGAGGGCGGCGGCGTGGTGATCGATCTCGACGTATCCGGCCTCACGGCGCGCCGAGTCGATGCAGCGGCATGGGATGCCCTCGATAATGTCGGTGTACGCGAGGTCGTCGCGGAGCCCGAGGGGTTCCGGGTCGCACTCGAGTGCCGGATCGACCCCACGGTCCGCAACCCGGCGCCGCCCAGCGCCGTCAACCCGAGGGGAGCATGACGTGCCCGAACCCGAGCTGCCGCCCATCCGATCCGACCTGCCGGCCATCCGACTCGCCGTCGTCGACGACCATCGCATGCTGCTCGGCGCCCTGACCGAGTGGTTGCGCGCCGCCACGGCGGACGTCGACCTCGTCGCCGCGGTGCCGTCGTGGTCCGAGCTGCTCGCGCACCCGGAGTTCCCCGTCGACGTCGTGCTGCTCGACCTCGACCTGCGCGACAACATCCCGATCTCCATCAAGCTGTCGACGTTGAAGTCGGCCGGTGTCCGCACGATGCTCATGAGCACGTACTCCGAGCCCGCGGTGGTCCGCGAGGCGCTCGGCGCCGGCGCGCTCGGCTACCTCGTCAAGTCGGAGCCGGTCGAGACGATCGTCGAGGCGATCAAGGCCGCGCGGGACGGCGACACGTACCTGTCCGCCGAACTCGAGGAGGCGCTGATCGGCGACGCCGCCACGCCACGGCTCAGCGCCCAGGAGCGGCGGGTCATGGCGCTGTACGGTGCGGGCCAGCCGGTGAAGGCGGTCGCGTTCCAGCTCGGCATCTCGGAGGAGACGGCGAAGAGCTACCTCAAGCGCATCCGCGAGAAGTACCGCCTCGCCGGCTTCGACGTGGGCACGAAGGTCGCGCTGCGCAAGCGGGCGATCGCCGACGGCATCCTGCTGCAGTCCGAGTAGCCCGGAACCGCCGGCGTCAGTCCCCGATCGCGCCGATGGCCCCGGTCACCGAGGGCAGCGGCACGCCGCGACGGTGGCGGGCTCGGTCGAGGGCGAAGGTGCCGAGCGCGAGCATTGAGCCCGCGACGGTCAGGAGCAGTCCCACCCAGACGGGCGCGACGTACCCGAGCCCCGCGGCGATGACCACGCCGCCGAGGATGGCGCCGACGCTGTTGCCGATGTTCAGCGCCGAGTGGTTGAGCGCGGCCGCGATCGACTGGCTGTCGCGCGCGACGTCGAGCAGCCGCGCCTGGATGGTGGGCGAGAGCGCGGCCGCCGCGCCGCCGACGAGGAAGACGCCGGCGCCGAGCCCCAGCGGGTGGCTCGCCGTGAGGCCGAGCAGCACGAGGGCGGCGGCGAGCACGCCGAAGAAGAGGTACATGGAGCGGCGCACGCTCCAGTCCGCGAGGCGGCCGCCGACGAGGTTGCCGATCGTCATGCCGAGGCCGAAGACGACGAGCACGACGGGCACCGCACCGGACGGCAGCCCGGTGACCTCGGTGGCGAGCGGCGCGACGTAGCTGTAGACCGAGAACAGCCCGCCGAAGCCGACCGCGCCGATCGCGAGCGCGAACCAGGCCTGGGTGCGGGTGAAGATGCGCAGCTCGCGCCCGATGGTCGCGCCGGGGTCGCCCGGCTGCCACGGGACGGCGGCCGCGACGGCGAGGAGGGTCGCGACGAAGATGCCGGCCACGGCGAGGTAGGCGATGCGCCATCCGGCCTGCTGGCCGAGCCAGGTGATCGCCGGCACGCCGACGACGTTGGCGATCGTGAGGCCCGAGAGCACGAGTGCGACGCCCCGCGCGCGCTTGCCCGGTCCCATGAGGTTCGCGGCGACGAGCGAGGCGATCCCGAAGTAGGCGCCGTGCGGCAGCGCGGCGAGGAACCGGGCGGCGACGACGAGCTCGAAGGTCGGCAGCAGCGCCGAGGCGATGGTGCCGAGGCTGAATGCGGCGAGGAGGGCGAGGATGAGCCGCTTGCGCGGCCAGCGCGCCGCCGCGGCCGCGATGGTCGGCGCCCCGACGACGACGCCGAGCGCGTACGCGGAGATGATCCACCCGGCGGCGGCGTTCGCGGCATCCGCCGACTCGGCCGACAGGCCCGGCAGCAGGTCGGCAGCCATGTCGGGCAGGAGGCCCATGGCGACGAACTCGGTCGCGCCGATGCCGAAGCCGCCCATCGCGAGCGCGAGGAGGGCGAAACGGATGCGGGCCGGCGACGTCGTCGTCGGCCCGTGGTTCTCGGGGGTCACCGGTCGATCATCGCACGGATCGAATCGATTCGACAAGCCGGCCGCGACCGCCGCGACCGGGGGCGGCGCCGGCCGGCGCCGCCGCTCAGCCGTCGTTCTCGATCGCCGCCTCGAGCCGGTCGAGCTTCGCGTCGAGCTCTCCCGAGTACCCGGGCCGGATGTCGGCCTTCAGGACCAGCGAGACCCGCGAGCCGTAGTCGGCGACGGCGTCGCAGGCGTCCTTCACGACGCGCATGACCTCGTCCCACTCCCCCTCGATCTCGGTGAACATCGAGGTCGTGCGGTTCGGCAGGCCCGACTCGCGGACGATCCGCACCGCGGCCGCGACGGCGTCGTGCACCGACCCGTCGCTCCGTCCCGTGCCACTCGGTGCGACCGAGAACGCCACCAGCATGCGAGTCCCTCCTCGGGGGTCGACGGCGCCGTGCGCCGGATCAGGGCGCCGCCGCCGGGCGCCGCACGCTCCCAGCCTGCCACACGGCGCGGACCGACCAGCCCAGCAGCACGACGAGCAGCACGGCCTTGACGGTGAGCAGCAGCACGAATCCGGGATTCGCGATCAGCAGCCACGCGTACCAGTACGGGTAGATGACCTGCGTGAGCACCGCGACCGCAGCGGCGAGCGCTGCGGGCGTGACGAACCGCGACCCGCCGAGCGCGATGCCCAGCACCACGGGAGCCGCGAGCCACGTGGCGAACTGCGGGGAGCCGACCTTGTTCGCGAGCATCAGGACGGTCGTGAAGGCGAGGGCGAGCGGCGGAAGCAGCGCCACGACGTGGGCGCTGCGGCGGGCCGCGCGGATGCCGACCGCCAGCACGGCGAGGACGCCGAGCACCATGAGGGGCGTCGTGAGCGACGCCGCGGCCGCCACCCCCGGTCCCTCGACCTGGAAGGTCAGGATGTCCTCGTCGTACCGGATGGTCGCCGCGTCGGTCCCCGCGACGATCCACCAGAGCCAGCCGACGGCCAGGGGCGCCTCGACCTGGAGCCCGCGGCCGGCCTGCTCGGCGACGAAGCCGAGGGCGTTCGCGCCCGCACCGGCGAGCAGGCTCACGGCGAGGATGCCCACCGACAGGGCCGCGGCCACGGTCGCGACCTCGAACCGCCGTCGGAGCGTGACGACCATCGCCGCGACCAGCGCCGCCGGCCACACCTTGATCCACGTCGCGACGGTGACGAGCACGGCGGCGACGCGCGGCCGGCCGGCCGCCCACAGGAGCCCGACGATCGCGAACGGCACCGTCACCGCGTCGATGCGGCCGAGTGCGATCGGTCCGAGCATCGCGAGGAACGCCAGCCACCACCACGCCGCCGCGCGGCGACGCCGCGACATCGTCCCGGTCCCGATCAGCACCGAGAACGCGATCGCGTCGAGCACCGAGACCATGACGAGCCACGTCTGGCCGTACCAGGCGGACCCCAGCGCGAGCGCCGCGGTCATCGGGGCGAAGGCCAGGATGGGATATACCCACGGGCTGTCGATCCCCATGCGCAGCCAGCCCTGCTGGGCGTTCTCTGCCCAGACCCGGTACACGCCGGTCACGTCGCCGAGCGGCCATCCGGGCGCGACGAGGTTCAGGAGCACGAGGCCGGCGTGCACGACCAGGAAGGCGATCCAGAGCGCGGCGCGGCCGCCCAGCAGGGCGCGGGCTCGGTGCCCCGTGTCGGGGCGGCGCCCGGCGACGTCGATGCCGTCCCGCCCGCGCACGTTCAGCGCCGGATGAGCCCGCCGACGACCGGCGGCACGGCCTGCGCGATGTCGAGCGCGGTGACCGGGCCGCCCGCCCAGGCCTCGCTCGCCCTCCGCGCGGCCTCGGAGTGGATGAAGGCCGCGGTCGCGGCGAGCCGCGTGATCGCCCCGGCCTCCTCGGCGAGCCGGTCGTGGTGCGTGGCGGCGAGCGCGCCGATGATCCCGCCGAGCACGTCGCCGGTCCCGGCGCTCGCCAGCCAGTGCGTCGCGGCGGTCACCGTGAGCGCGGTGCCCTCGGGGTCGCACACGTGCGTCACCGCGCCCTTCAGCAGCACCGCGACCCGGAGCCGGTGGGCGGTGCGCTCCGCCCAGCCGGTCGGGTCCGCCTCGACCTCCTCGGGCGTGCACTCGACGTCGCGGTCGTTGAGGAGCCGCGCGAGCTCGCGCGAATGCGGCGTGATGACCGTCGGGCCGACGTGGGTGCCGACGAGGTCGAGTCCGCCGGCGTCGAGCACGGCCGGCAGTCCCGACGCCAGCGCGTGCTGCAACTCGCCGGCGAGCATGAACGAGCGGTTGGACGAGTCCATGCCGGACCCGAGGAGCCACGCCTGGACGCGGCCGGCGACGGCGACGGTCTCGGGACGCGCGGCCAGCACGGCCTGCCGGACCGCCCGCGGGCCCGTGAACCGCACCATGCCGACGCCGGTGCGGTGCGCGGCCTCGACGCCGAGCACCGCCGCACCGGGGAAGTCGGCCGAACCGGTGATGACGCCGAGGACCCCGCGACGGTACTTGTCGTCATCGGCCCCCGGAGCGCTGAGCCACTCGGATGCGTCGTCGGCGGTCCACTCGCGCCACGTGCCGGTTCCCATGTTCCCAACGATAGGTTGATGGGCATGCCCGCGACCATTCCCGCGCCGATCGCCCTGTCTCCACGCGTCGTGGTCTTCGACTACGGCGAGGTCATCTCGCGTGCGCCGTCGGCCGACGACCGGGCGGCGCTGCTCGCGCGCGCAGGGGTCGCGGCCCCCGACGCCGAGGCGTTCTGGGCGGCGTACTGGGCGCACCGCGACGAGCTCGACCGCGGCACGCTGCCGATCGCCGACTACTGGTCGCTCGTCGCCGACGAGATCGGGGCGACGTGGTCCGACCTCGACGTGCACGAGCTCTGGGCGATCGACCACCGCAGCTGGCTGAGCGTCGATCCCGGCACGCTCGCCGTGCTGCACGCCCTGCGCAGCGGCGGGACGCGGCTCGCGCTCCTCTCGAACGCCGGGCCGGACTTCGGCGGCTGGCTGCGCCACGGCTCCTTCGCCCCGCTCTTCGAGGCCGTCTTCGTCAGCGGGGAGCTGCACGCAGTCAAGCCGGAGGCCGAGATCTTCGAGCACGTGATGCGCGAGCTCGGCATCGGACCCGAGGACCTGCTCTTCGTCGACAACAAGGCGGTCAACGTCGACGGCGCCGTCGCGGTCGGCGGTGCCGGCCACGTGTTCGAGGATGCCGCCGGCCTCGAGGCCTGGCTCAGGGCCCTCGCCGCATGAGCCCCGAGGAGGCGATGCGGGGCGAGGGCCCCGCGCTGTTCCGGCCGATCACGATCCGCGACCTCGAGATCCGCAACCGCGTCTGGGTGCCGCCGCTGTGCCAGTACTCGGTGACGGCGCGCGACGGCGTCCCGACCGACTGGCATCTCGTCCACCTCGGGTCGATGGCCGCGGGCGGCGCGGGACTCGTGATCGCGGAGGCGACGGCGGTGAGCCCGGAGGGTCGCATCTCCGACCACGACACGGGACTGTGGAACGACGCCCAGGCCGACGCGTGGGCGCGGGTCACGCGGTTCCTCCGCACGCAGGGCGCGGCCTCCGGCATCCAGCTCGCCCATGCGGGCCGCAAGGCATCGGTCTGGCCGGAGTTCCTCCGACGCTCCGGCTCGCAGCCGCTCGACGAGGGCGGATGGACGACGCTCGCGCCGTCGGCGATCGCCTTCGACGGCCTCCGCGAGCCCGTCGCCCTCGACGAGGACGGCATCCTCGCCGTCATCGACGACTTCCGCGCTGCGGCGCGGCGCGCGGTCGCGGCCGGGTTCGACCTCGTCGAGGTCCACGCGGCGCACGGCTACCTGCTGCACCAGTTCCTCTCCCCGCTGTCGAACGTGCGTGACGACCGCTGGGGCGGCGACCTCGAGGGGCGGTCCCGGCTCCTGCTCGAGGTGGTGCGCGCGGTGCGCGCCGAGATCGGCGAGCGGATGCCGCTCTTCGTCCGGTTCTCGGCGACCGACTGGGCGCCGGGCGGCTGGGACGAGGAGCAGACCTCGCTCGTCGCCGAGCGCGCGGTCGAGCACGGAGCCGACTTCTTCGACATCTCCACGGGCGGACTCCTGCGCGACGTGCGCATCCCGGTCGGCCCGGCCTACCAGGCGGCGCACGCCGAGTTCGTGGGCGACCGGGCCGGGGTGTCGGTCTCGGCCGTCGGCCGCATCACGACGCCAGCGCAGGCCGAGGCGCTCGTCGCGTCCGGCGCGGCCGACGCCGTCATGTTCGGCAAGGCGATGATGCGGGACCCGCACTTCGCGATCCGGGCGGCGCACGACCTCGGCGCGGACACGTCGATGTGGCCGCCGCAGTACGTCCGGGCGAGGCCGGACCTCAACGACGGCGAGTGGTGACGGTCGGAGCGGTCAGCCGCCGGCCGCGGCGAGCATCGAGCGCGCCTCGGCGAGCATCCCCTCGTTCGGCTGCGCGATCGCGATGATGTTGCCCTCGCTGTCCTCGAACCAGGCTCCGCGCTCCCCCTCCATGTCGACGACGCCGTCGACCGTCTTGAACTCCTCCAGGTCGTACTCGAGGAACGTCACGCCCTTCTCCCGGAGCACGGCCATGTCGCGATCCAGGTCGTCGGTCATGATCGAGAAGGCGGTCGCCCGGTTCGTGCCGGCGAACTCCGACGGGTAGACGAGCACCGGGACGGAGCCGATCACGTACATCGCGCCGCCGACGTCGGTGCGCACCGGATCGAGCCCGAAGACGTCGTGCCAGAAGCGCTGCGCCCGCTCGAAGTCGGAGGCCGGGAGGACGCCGCTCGCAAGGGAGTTCTCAAACATGAGTTCACCTCGTATTCTCGGATTGCGGCGAGTCTACGCCGCGCCCTGCGGCGCCGCCCCACCCTCTCCGGGTGGCATCAGGAACCGGTCCCGGCCGGTAGTCGACCGGCCGCGGGCGCCCTCTCCCCCTCCCGCACGGTCACGCCGGCGCCGCACCGCTGCGGATAGCCCGCACGCGTTCGATCATCTCGGCCGACGCGGGCTCGCTCAGCGCGATGATGTTGCCCTCGGTGTCGTCGAACCAGGCGGTGCGCATCTCGTCCAGGTCGGCGACGCCGTCCACGGTCTTCAGGCCGGGCAGGTCGTAGTCGTGGAACGTCACGCCGTGCGTCCGCAGTTCGGTCATGTCGTGGTCGAGGTGCTCGGTCAGCAGCGAGAGCGCCGTGTTCTTCGCCGTCCCCGCGAACTCGGTCTCGTAGACGAGCACGGTCGTGCCGGCCATGACGTAGAAGTCGGCGCCGTCCCGCGAGTCCATCGGGTCCAGCCCGAACGCGTCGTGCCAGAAGGCCCGCGCCCTCGCGAGGTCGGCCGCCGGCAGGGTGGCCATGGTCATCAGGATGTCCGTCATCATGTTCCCCGATCTCCCGTCACGCGTGCGCCGGTCGGCGCACGTCGATGCGCCATCGCGGCGGGGAGCCCGCGCCCTGGGCGGCGGTCGAGGCCGGACGCCCGGAACCGAGCGATCCTCACCTTCGGTGACCACTGGAGTCTACGCCGCTCGAGGCGGCGCCGCCTCACCCCCGGCGGGTCGCGTCCTGCACCTCGCCGACCAGCTCCTCGATGATGTCCTCGAGGAAGATGACGCCCGTCGTCCGGCCCTGCTCGTCGAAGGCCCGTGCCACGTGCGTGCCCAGCCGACGCATGCTCGCGAGCGCGTCCTCGAGGTCGGTGCCGTCGAAGATCGAGACGAGCCGGCGCACGCGCTTGGCGGGGATCGGGTCGTCGAACTCGTCGTCGTCGAGGTCGATGACGTCCTTCAGGTGCACGTACCCGACGGGCTCGCGCTCGGCGCCCGCGAGGACGTACCGCGAGAAGCCGCGGCGAGCGACCGCACGCTCCACGTCGCCCGGCGTGGCATCCGCCGGCAGGCACACCAGCTCCGACATCGGCACCGCGACGTCGTGCACGCGCTTCGTCGTGAACTCGAACGCCGCCGTCAACGTGCCGCTCGCGTCCTGCAGGACGCCCTCGCGACGGGACTGGTCGACGATCGTCTGCACCTCCTCGAGCGTGAACGTCGACGTCGCCTCGTTCTTCGGCTCCACGCCGAAGAGGCGGAGCACGCCGTTCGCGGTCGCGTTCAGCGCGACGATCACCGGGCGGAAGACGCGCGCCGTGAACACCAGCGGCGGCGCGAGCAGCAGCACGGCCCGGTCCGGCAGGGAGAACGACAGGTTCTTCGGCACCATCTCGCCGAGGACGACGTGCAGGTACGACACGAGCACGAGCGCGATCACGAACGCGATCGTCGACACCGCCTGCTCCGACCAGCCCGTGAGCCCGAGCGGCACCTCCAGGAGGTGGTGGATCGCGGGTTCCGAGACCGCCAGGATCAGCAGCGAGCAGATCGTGATGCCCAGCTGGCTCATCGCCAGCATGAGCGTCGCGTGCTCCATGGCCCACAGCGCGGTCTTCGCGCTGCGGCGCCCCTCCTCGGCGAGCGGCTCGATCTGCGACCGCCGCGCCGAGATCACGGCGAACTCGGCGCCGACGAAGAAGGCGTTGCCGAGCAGCAGCACGAACAGCCACGCGAGGCCGGCCCAGTCGCTCATCGCTCCACCTCCGTCACGGTGTCGGCCCGCGTCGGCACGGTCGCGGGCGAGAACTGGATGCGGTCGATGCGCCGGCCGTCGAGACGCTGCACGCGGAACGTGCCGCCCTCCACGTCGACCTCGTCGCCGATGATCGGCATGCGGCCGAGCGTGGCCATGACGTAGCCCGCGACCGTCTCGTAGGCGCCGTCCTCGGGCACGCGGATGCCTGTGCGGTCCAGCAGCTCGTCGGGTCGCAGGATGCCGGGGAAACTCACGAACTCGCCGCGGCGCACGACCCCCGCACGCGTCCGGTCGTGCTCGTCGGCGACCTCGCCGACGAGCTCCTCGACCAGGTCCTCGAGCGTCGCGACGCCCGCGGTGCCGCCGTACTCGTCGACCACGACGGCCATCTGGTACCCGCGCCCGCGAAGCTCGCCGAGCAGCGCGTCGAGCTTCATGGTCTCGGGCACGCGGAGCGCCTCGGTCTGGAGCGCCGACGCGGGCACGACCTCGCGCTTCTCGCGGGGCACGGCGACCGCCTGCTTGACGTGCACGAGGCCGACGACGTCGTCGAGGTCCTCGTCGTACACGGGGAAGCGCGAGTAGCCCGTCTGGCGCGCGAGCTCGAGCACGGCCTCGGCCGACTCGGTGCGCTGCACCGCGGCGAGGCGCGGCCGCGGCGTCATGACGTCCGACGCGTCGTGCTCGGAGAAGCGGAGCGTGCGGCCGAGGAGGGTCGCGGTGTCCTGTTCGAGCAGGCCCGCGCTGGCCGAGCGCCGCACGAGGCTCGAGAGCTCCTCGGCCGACCGCGCGCCCGAGAGCTCCTCCTTGGGCTCGATGCCGACGAGGTGGAGCAGGCGGTTCGCGCTGCCGTTCAGGACCACGATCGCCGGGCGGAACAGCCACGTGAACGCCGTCTGGAACGGCATGACGACCTTGGCGGTCTGACGCGGCAGCGCCAGCGCGAAGTTCTTCGGCACGAGCTCGCCGATGATCATCGACAGCAGCGTCGCGACGACGACCGCGGTGATCGCGCCGACCGGGCGCACGAGCGCCTGCGGCACGCCGACGGCCGCCAGCGGGCCCGCGAGCAGCGACGAGATCGCCGGCTCCATGGTGTAGCCGGTGAGCAGCGTCGTGAGGGTGATGCCCAGCTGGGCGCTCGAGAGGTGCGTCGAGGTGATCTTGAGGCCCTCGATGGTGAGCCCGAGCCGGGTCTCGCCCTTCGCGCGCCGCGCCTCGAGGTCGGCGCGGTCGAGGTTCACGAGCGCGAACTCGCTCGCGACGAACAGGCCCGTGCCGATCGTGAGGAGGAATCCGATGCCGAGGAGCAGCCACTCAGACATCCGCACCTCCCCGTTCGGTCACGGGCGAGGGTCTATGGCCGGGCGAGGTCGCAGAGGGAGGGTCGTCCATTGTGCGGCCAAGTATATCCGCGCTCCCCGAGCCGTGACCCGGCCGTCACACGGCCGGGTGACGTGCGGGCTACCAGCTCACCGGCAGCGCCTTGCCCTCCTCGTAGCCGGCGGCCGACTGGATGCCCACGAGCGCGCGCTCGCGGAACTCCGGCAGGTTGCGCGCACCGGCGTAGGTGAAGGAGCTGCGCACGCCCGACGTGATCATGTCGAGCAGGTCCTCGAGCGAGGGGCGCAGCGGGTCGAGGTAGATCGCCGACGACGAGATGCCCTCGGCGAACAGCTCCTTGCGGGCGAGCTCGTACGCCGACAGCCGGCCGAACCGCTCCTTGACCGCCTTCGTCGACGCCATCCCCCAGCTCTCCTTGTACACGCGCCCGTCGGCGTCGCGCCGCAGCGTGCCCGGCGCCTCGATCGTGCCGGCGAACCACGAGCCGATCATGACGGATGCCGCGCCCGCCGCGAGCGCGAGGGCCACGTCGCGCGGGTACCGGACGCCCCCGTCGGCCCACACGGTCGCGCCGAGCTCGCGTGCCGCCTCGGCGGTCTCGAGCACGGCGGAGAACTGCGGACGGCCGACGGCGGTCATCATGCGGGTCGTGCACATCGCACCCGGGCCCACGCCGACCTTGAGCACGTCGGCGCCCGCCTCGACGAGGTCGGCGACCGCGTCGGCCGTGACGATGTTCCCGGCGACGATCGGGATGCCGAGACCGGCCTCCCGCACGGCCCGCACCGCCCGGATCATGCCCTCCTGGTGCCCGTGCGCCGTATCGACCACGAGCATGTCGACCCCGGCCGCCGCGAGCGCGCGGGCCTTGGAGCCGACGTCGCCGTTGATGCCGACCGCGGCCGCGACCCGGAGCCGGCCCGCGGCATCCGTGTTCGGCTCGGAGACCGTGCCGCGCAGGGCGCTGCGGCGGCTGAGCGTGCCGATGACGCGGCCGTGCTCGAGCACCGGCGCGAAGTCGATGTCCGCGTCGACCATGAGGTCGAAGGCGCGCCGCGGCGTGTCGACGTCGTCCGCGTCGAGCGACGGGATGGCGCCGTGCACGAGGTCGCCGAGCCGGGCGTCCGGCAGGGCCGTGGCGAGGCGCGTCGCGGGGATGGTCCCGGCGTAGGCGCCGTCGTCGTCGTGCAGGACGATCCCGTGCCCCTCGACGGCCGGCAGCACCTCGAGCGCGTCGGCGACGGTGCGGTCGGCCGGGAAGGCGTGCGGCACGTCGAAGCGCGAGGGCCGGGAGTTGACCCACCGGATCGCGTCGTCGAGCTCCTGGAGCGGGAGGTCCTGCGGCAGCACGCCGATGCCGCCGCGGCGCGCGAGCGTCGCGGCGAGCCGCGGGCCGGTCACCGAGTTCATGTTCGCCGAGACGACGGGGATGCTCGCGCCGGACCCGTCGTCGGGGGCGAGCGACACGTCCAACCGGCTCGTCACGCCGGATCGGCTCGGCACGAGGAAGACGTCGGAGTACGTGAGGTCGTGCCGCGGCGTCGTGCGATAGAACTCCATGCCCTCAGCGTAGGCCGCGAGCGGGAGCGTCGGCCCGGGCCGGGCGCTGGGAGGTTGCTGCGATCCCGCTCCGCGTCCGGTGCCCGGTGCTGGAGCGCTCCGGAAGGGGTTTAGGCTTGTGAAGGCGTTCCGCGACGTGCTGCGCGCGCCACGCCACCAGGTGAGATTTCCAATCAATGGAGAGAGTGGGCGAAAGGCTGTGTCGAGCCAATTGACCGGGTCGGGGTCCGACGAGACGACGTCGGCGATGTTCGGAGCCAACGAATGGCTCGTGGACGAGATGTACGAGCGGTTCCTCGCCGACCCCAGTTCCGTCGACGAGACGTGGCGCGAGGTGCTCGAGCACTACCGGCAGGTGCGGACGGGCGAGGCGCCCGCCGCCGAGGCGCCCGCATCGATGCCCGACGAGGCCGACGTGCACCGGGCCGCCGCCGAGGCCGCCGCCCAGGCGCCGACCGACGGCTCGTCGCCCGCCCCGGCCGCCGAGGCGCCGACCGCCCGGCAGTCCGAGGCCGCCGCCCCCACCGACGAGGGCACGGCATCCGCCCCCAGCCCCGCCACCGCGCCGAACGCGGTCATCGGCCAGGCGCCCGCCGCCCGCACGACCTCGGTCGCCCCGCGCACCACGCCCGTGCCGGCCGACGTCCCGGTGACGAGCCCCCAGCAGCAGGTCGACGCCGGCGAGCGCGAGGACGAGATCGTCCCGCTCAAGGGCCTCCCGAAGACCCTCGCGGCGAACATGGACGCGTCGCTCGCCGTGCCCACGGCGACGAGCGTGCGGACCGTGCCCGCGAAGCTCATGATCGACAACCGGATCGTGATCAACAACCACCTCCGCCGCACGCGCGGCGGCAAGGTGTCGTTCACGCACCTGATCGGCTGGGCGCTCATCCAGGCGCTCAAGGAGTTCCCGAGCCAGAACGTCTACTACTCCGAGGTCGACGGCAAGCCCTCCCTCGTGAAGCCGGCGCACATCGGCCTCGGCATCGCCATCGACGTGCCCAAGCCCGACGGCTCCCGCGCGCTGCTCGTGCCCGCCATCAAGCGCGCCGAGACCATGACCTTCAACGAGTACCTCGCCGCGTACGAGGACCTCGTCCGGCGCGCCCGCGGCAACAAGCTCACCGCCGACGACTTCAAGGGCGCGACGATCTCGCTCACCAACCCCGGCGGCATCGGCACCGTGCACTCGGTGCCCCGCCTCATGAAGGGGCAGGGCTGCATCATCGGCGCCGGAGCGCTCGAGTACCCGGCCGAGTTCCAGGGCGCGAGCGAGAAGACGCTCGCGAACCTCGCGATCGGCAAGACGATCACGCTGACCTCGACCTACGACCACCGCGTCATCCAGGGCGCCGGCTCGGGCGAGTTCCTCAAGAAGGTGCACGAGCTGCTCATCGGCGACCGCAACTTCTACCAGGACCTCTTCGCGGCGCTCCGCCTGCCGTACGAGCCGATCAAGTGGAACCAGGACATCTCGGTCGACATCGCCAGCGCGATCGACAAGACCGCCCGCGTGCAGGAGCTCATCAACTCCTTCCGCGTCCGCGGCCACATGATGGCCGACACCGACCCGCTCGAGTACGTCCAGCGCTCCCACCCGGACCTCGACATCGAGAGCCACGGCCTGACCTTCTGGGACCTCGACCGCGAGTTCGTCACCGGCGGCTTCGGCGACAAGCGCACGGCGCTCCTCCGCGACATCCTCGGCGTCCTCCGCGACTCGTACTGCCGCACGATCGGCATCGAGTACATGCACATCCAGGACCCGGTGCAGCGCCGCTGGATCCAGCAGCAGGTCGAGCGCAAGTACGAGAAGCCCACGCACGACGAGCAGATGCGCATCCTCGGCAAGCTCAACGAGGCCGAGGCGTTCGAGACCTTCCTGCAGACGAAGTACGTCGGCCAGAAGCGCTTCAGCCTCGAGGGCGGCGAGTCGATGATCCCGCTGCTCGACGAGGTGCTGCAGGGCGCCGCGAAGGAGGGCCTCGACGAAGTCGCCATCGGCATGGCGCACCGCGGCCGCCTCAACGTGCTCACCAACATCGCCGGCAAGACGTACGGCCAGGTGTTCCGCGAGTTCGAGGGCACGCAGGAGTCCAAGTCCTTCTCGGGCTCGGGCGACGTGAAGTACCACCTCGGCACCGAGGGCACGTTCACCGCGGACGACGGCCAGCAGGTCCCGGTGTCGCTCGCGGCGAACCCGTCGCACCTCGAGGCCGTCGACGGCGTGCTCGAGGGCATCGTCCGCGCGAAGCAGGACCGCAAGCCGGTCGGCACCTACCCGGTGCTGCCGATCCTGATCCACGGCGACGCGGCCATGGCCGGCCAGGGCGTCGTCGTCGAGACGATGCAGATGTCGCAGCTGCGCGCGTACCGCACGGGCGGCACCGTGCACCTGGTCGTCAACAACCAGGTCGGCTTCACGACCGTGCCGGGCGACGCCCGCTCCTCGATCTACTCGACGGATGTCGCCAAGGCCATCCAGGCCCCGATCTTCCACGTGAACGGCGACGACCCCGAGGCCGTCGTCCGGGTCGCGGAGCTCGCGTTCCGGTACCGCCAGGAGTTCAAGCGCGACGTCGTGGTCGACCTCGTCTGCTACCGCCGCCGCGGCCACAACGAGGGCGACGACCCGTCGATGACGCAGCCGCTCATGTACAACCTCATCGAGGCGAAGCGCTCGGTCCGCAAGCTCTACACCGAGGCGCTCGTCGGTCGTGGCGACATCACGCAGGAGGAGTACGAGGAGGCGCACCGCGACTTCCAGGACCGCCTCGAGCGGGCCTTCGCCGAGACGCACGCCGCGCAGACCGGCTCCATCCCGATCGTGGGCGCGCAGCCCGCCGAGGCCGAGCCCGCGTCGGGCGAGCTCGAGACGACCGGCGTGTCGACGGAGGTCGTGCACGCGATCGGCGACGCCTTCATCAACAAGCCCGAGGGCTTCACGGTCCACCCGAAGATCCAGCAGCTCCTCGCCAAGCGCCAGGACATGAGCCGCAACGGCAAGGTCGACTGGGGCTTCGGCGAGCTGCTCGCGCTCGGTTCGCTGCTGCTCGAGGGCACGCCGGTGCGCCTCGTCGGCCAGGACGCCCGCCGCGGCACCTTCGTGCAGCGGCACGCGGTGCTCCACGACCGTACGAACGGCCAGGAGTGGCTGCCGCTGCAGTACCTCGGCGACCAGCAGGCGCGGTTCTGGATCTACGACTCGCTGCTCAGCGAGTACGCCGCGATGGGCTTCGAGTACGGCTACTCGGTGGAGCGCGCCGACGCACTCGTCATGTGGGAGGCCCAGTTCGGCGACTTCGCCAACGGCGCCCAGACGATCATCGACGAGTTCATCTCGTCGGCCGAGCAGAAGTGGGGCCAGCGCTCGAGCGTCGTGCTGCTGCTCCCCCACGGCTACGAGGGCCAGGGCCCCGACCACTCGAGCGCCCGCATCGAGCGCTACCTGCAGATGTGCGCCGAGAACAACATGACCGTGGCACGCCCGTCGACGCCCGCGTCGTACTTCCACCTGCTCCGCCGCCAGGCCTACCAGCGCCCGCGCCGTCCGCTCGTCGTGTTCACGCCGAAGGCGATGCTGCGCCTGCGCGGGGCGACGAGCGAGGTCGACGACTTCACCCAGGGCCGGTTCGAGCCGGTCATCGACGACGCCCGCATCACCGACAAGGCCGCGGTCAAGCGCGTCGTGTTCATGGCCGGCAAGCTCTACTACGACCTGCTCGCGGAACTCGAGAAGAACCCGAACCCCGAGGTCGCCCTCGTCCGGCTCGAGCAGTACTACCCGCTGCCCGGTGCCGAGCTGAAGCAGATCGCGGACTCCTACCCGAACGCCGAGTTCGTGTGGGCGCAGGACGAGCCCGAGAACCAGGGAGCCTGGCCGTTCTTCGTGATCGAGACCAACAAGCTCGGTCCGCGCGAGGTGCGCCTGGTCGCCCGCGCGGCCGCGGCCTCGCCCGCGACGGGCTCCGCGAAGCGCCACGCCGCCGAGCAGGCCGACCTGGTCAAGCGCGCGCTGACGTAGTCGCGGACGGCGTCCTCCACGTCGAGACGGGCGGCGGCCCCCCCCGGGGCGGCGCGGCTCAGACGCGCAGGTAGCGACGGATGGCGATCGCCGCCGAGATCTGCGCGAGGAACAGGATCGGCAGCACGCCCAGCGCTGCGAACGTCGCCGCGAGCACGAGTCCCGCCGACGTTGCACGCCGTGGCGGCGCTCCTCGCGCGCGAGCCGGCTCGGCCACCAGATCGCACGGCCGATGTCGTACGAGACGGCGGGGACGAGCAGCGTGCGCACGAGGAAGGTGTCGAGCAGCACGCCGAACGCGACGATGAACGAGATCTGCGCGAGGAACAGGATCGGCAGCACGCCCAGCGCTGCGAACGTCGCCGCGAGCACGAGTCCCGCCGACGTGATCACGCCGCCGGTGAGCCGGAGTCCGCGCAGGATGCCCTCGCGCGTGCCGTGCGCCGCCGACTCCTCCCGGACGCGGGTCATGAGGAAGATGTTGTAGTCGACACCGAGCGCCACGAGGAACACGAACCCGAACAGCGGGACCGACGGGTCCGCGCCCGGGAACCCGAACCCGAACTCGAAGACGAGCGCGGAGACGCCGAGCGCCGCGGCGAACGACAGCACGACGCTCGCGATGAGGATGAGCGGCGCCACCACCGCGCGGAGCAGCAGCATCAGGATCACGAGGATCGCCGCGAGCACCAGCGGGATGATGAGGCGCTGGTCGGCGAGCGCGGCCTCGTTCGTGTCGAGCGCGACCGCGGTCGGCCCGCCGACGAGCACGTCGTCGCCGACGGCGTCGAGCCGCTCGCGGAGGTCGACGACCGTCGCCTCGGCCTCGGCGGAGTCGGACGGGTCCTGGAGCGTCGCCTGCAGGAGCACGAGGCCGTCGACGACGGTCGGCTCGGGCGCCGGCGTCCCGGGCGGGCCGAACGCCTGGATGCCGTCCGTGGTGACCTGCGCGCTGCCGGCGGGCGAGTCGGAGGCCAGCACGGCGACCGAGTCGACGCCGGGCGTGTCGAGCGCGACGTCGGCCATGTCCTGGAGCGCGTCCTCGGGGCCGATGACGACCGCGGGCGTGCCGGAGCCGCCCGGGAAGTGCTCGCTGACGAGCGCCTGCCCGTCGCGCGCCTGCGATTCGCCGAGCACGAACTCGCTCGCGGGCACGCCGTCGGCGTCGAGCCGCACGAGGCCGAGTGCCATGACCCCGAGCAGCGCGGTGGAGACGATCCAGACGATCCGCGGACGTCGGGAGACGAGCCGGCCGACGGCGCCCCACAGGCCGCGCTCGCCGGCCTCGTCGGCGGCGCCCGGCGTCGCGTGCCGACCGTGCGCCTCGCCGTCTGCGGTCACCTCGACGCGAGCGATTCGGCGCGGCCAGAAGGCCACCCGCCCCGCCCACAGCAGGAGCGCGGGGAGCAGCGTCAGCGCGGCGAGCAGCGCGAACACGATGCCGATCGCGGCGACCGGCCCGAGGATCTTGTTCGAGTTGAGCTCGGACGCGAGCAGGATGAGCAGGCCCACGATGACCGTGCCCGCCGAGGCGGCGATCGGCTCCCACGCGCCCTTCAGCGCCGCCCACGTGGCATCCCACTTCGTCTCGTGCTGCCCGAGCGCCTCGCGGTAGCGGGCGATGTAGAGCAGCGCGTAGTCGGTCGCGGCACCGATCACCAGGATGAACAGGATCCCCTGCGTCTGCCCGGAGAGGAGCAGGAGGTCGGCCTTCGCGAGCTGCACGACCGTGAAGACGGACGCGGTGAGCGCCGTGACGCTCGTGAACAGCACGATCAGCGGCAGCAGCGGCGACCGGTACACGATGATCAGGATCACGAGCACCGCGGCCAGCGCGACCGCCAGCAGGAGCCCGTCGATGCCGGCGAACGCCGCCGCGAGGTCGGCGGTGAACCCGGCCGGACCGGTCACGGCGGCGGTCGTGCCGTCGACCGGGGTCGCCTCGATCAGCGCACGGATCTCCTCGACCGTGTCGCGGGGTCCGCCCTCGCCCTCCTCGGACGGGGCGATCGAGACCACGAACTCGGCCGCCTCGCCGTCGTCGGAGGCGATGACGGGCGAGCTCTCGTCGGCGACGACCCCCTCGACCTCCAGGACGTCGGCGCGGAGCGCCTCGACGTCGTCCTGCTGTGCGGCGCTGAGGTCGGACCCGTCCTCGGTCGCCACGATCACGATCGCGGGCACGTTCGCCGAGTCGCGGAAGCCCTCCTGGAGGGCGTTCGCCTCGGTCGCCTCGGCGGAGGACGGGAGGAACGACTCCTGGTCGTTGCGCTGGACGTCGGAGAGGCCTCCGAAGGCGGCGCCTCCCGCGCCGAAGAGCCCGAACCAGACGAGGATCAGGACGGTCGGGATCAGGGCCCGGAGCCAGACGGGGACGCGACCCCCGGAACGTTTCGCGACGACGTGCTCGTTCATCGTCATCGAACCTACGGACGGGGGTGCTCCGCGCGCGTCCATCGAAAGTTCGGATCACGAAGGATCCGTCGCCGCGGCGCCCGTCAGTCGATCAGGACGCCGTGCCCGGACTGGATGGCGCGGATTCGCGTGAGCACCACGGTCCGCAGTTCCTCCGGCGCGGTCTCCTTGCACGCCCGCTGCACGACCTCGGTGATCGCCACGCCCACGCGCAGCTCGCCGCGGCAGTCCTCGCAGTGCTCGACGTGCTCGCGGATGTCCGCAGCATCCTCACTGCACAGCTCGTCGTGCAGGTACTCCTCGAGCTCGGCCTTCGCCTTGTCGCAACCGCAGTCCGTCATTTCGCGCTCCTGGTGGATCGGGCCGCCGGCTGCGCCGCGGCGAAGCCGCGCTCGCGCGCGTAGTCGGCGAGGGACTCGCGGAGCAGGCGCCGGCCACGGTGCAGGCGGCTCATCACGGTCCCGATCGGGGTGTTCATCATGTCGGCGATCTCCTGGTAGGAGAATCCCTCGACGTCGGCGAGGTACACCGCCAGGCGGAAGTCCTCGGGAAGCGACTGCAGCGCGTCCTTGACGGCCGAGTCGGGCAGGTGATCGATCGCCTCGGCCTCGGCCGACCGGCTCGACGACGCCGTCGTCGACTCCGCGCCGCCGAGCTGCCAGTCCTCGAGTTCGTCGATCGTGCCCTGGTACGGCTCCCGCTGCTTCTTGCGGTAGCTGTTGATGAAGGTGTTCGTGAGGATGCGGTACAGCCACGCCTTCAGGTTGGTGCCCTGCTTGAACGACGCGAATGCCGCGTACGCCTTCACGAACGTCTCCTGGACGAGGTCCTGCGCGTCGGCGGGGTTCTTCGTCATTCGCAGCGCGGCCGCGTAGAGCTGGTCGATGAACGGCAGCGCCTGCTCCTCGAACAGCGCACCGAGGTCGCGCGTCTCGTCATCGGGCCGGGTGTCGTCGGCCGGGGTCGCAGTGTCGTCGCCGCTCATCAGGGGCCATCCTAGATCGTCGGCCTCCGAGACGACCGGACGTTCGAGTACTGCAGCTGACACGCACCGACTCCTTCCCGCTCTCGGACGCTACTGTTGGTAACCGATGCAGGTATCGAGGTATTCCGCCCCCGAGTTCGATCCGTACGGCGACGACCGGCCCATCGAGACGGACGCCGGGTGGCGCGCGCCGACCGCCGCGCGCCCGCTGTCCGCCGCGCTGTCGATCCCCGGTTCGAAGTCGCTGACGAACCGCGAGCTCGTGCTCGCCGCCCTGGCCGACGGTCCGTCGACCCTGCGGGCACCGCTCTGGTCTCGCGACAGCGAGCTCATGGTCGAGGGGCTGCGCGCACTCGGTGTGGGGTTCGAGCGGATGCCGGGCGCCGGCGGGTTCGGCGACGACCTGCGCGTCGTGCCCGCCGACGAGCTGCTCGGGTCGACGACCGTCGATTGCGGCCTCGCGGGCACGGTCATGCGCTTCCTGCCGCCGGTGGCGGCGCTGGCGCTCGGGCCGACCACGTTCGACGGCGACGAGGCGGCCTATCGCCGTCCCATGCGGGGCGTCATCGAGGGTCTCCGCGGCGTCGGCGTCGACCTCGACGACGACGGGCGCTGGGCGCTGCCGTTCACCGTGCACGGCACCGGCCGGGTCGAGGGCGGCGCGCTGACGATCGACGCCTCGGCCTCGAGCCAGTTCGTCTCGGGTCTGCTGCTCTCGGCGCCCCGCTTCGAGCGCGGACTCGACCTCGAGCACGCCGGCGAGCGGCTGCCGAGCCTGCCGCACATCGAGATGACGGTCGAGGCGCTCGCCCGCCGCGGCGTCGAGGTCGAGCAGCCCTCGGTCGGCCGCTGGCGCGTCGCGCCGGGCCCGATCGCCGCCCGCGACATCGACATCGAGCCCGACCTCTCCAACGCCGCCCCGTTCCTCGTCGCGGCGCTGGTCGCCGGCGGATCGGTCACGATCTCCGGGTGGCCGGCCGAGACGACGCAGGTCGGGGCGCAGCTGGCCGAGCTCCTGCCGCGGTTCGGGGCCCGCGTCGCCCGCGACGGCGATCGGCTCACCGTGCACGCACCCGAGGCCGCGGTCGACGGGGGTCGCGGCATCCGCGGGGTCGACCTCGACCTCTCCGAGGCGGGCGAGCTCGTGCCGAACCTGGTGGCGCTCGCGGCGTTCGCCGACGGCCCGAGCACGTTCACGGGCATCGGGCACATCCGGCACCACGAGACCGACCGCCTCGCGGCGCTCGCGGCGGAGTTCGCCACGCTCGGCGGCCGCGTGACCGAACTCGAGGACGGACTCCGGATCGAGCCCGCGCCCCTGCACGGCGGCGAGTGGCGGGCGTACGCCGACCACCGGATGGCCACCACGGGCGCCATCGTCGGGCTCGCGGTCGAGGGCGTCGTCGTCGACGACATCGGCTCGACCTCGAAGACCCTCCCCCAGTTCACGGAGCTCTGGGAGCGGATGCTCGGATGAGCTGGTGGGAGACGGACGACGACGAGGACGAGCCGGAGTTCGACGAGTCCGACGTCCGGATCCGCCCCAACCGTCGCGGCAGCCGCCCGCGCACCAAGGTCCGTCCCGAGCATGCCGACGCGGTCGAGGGCGTCGTGCTGGGGGTCGACCGGGGCCGCTACACCGTGCTCGTCGACGAGGGCGGCCCCGACGAGCGCGAGATCGTCGCCGCACGGGCCAGCGAGCTCCGTCGGAAGTCCGTGGTGACGGGCGACCGGGTCGACCTCGTCGGCGACACGACGGGCGACGAGGGCACGCTCGGCCGCATCGTCCGGATCCTCGAACGCAGCACGCTGCTCCGCCGCAGCGCCGACGACACCGACGAGGTCGAACGGATCATCGTCGCGAACGCCGACCAGATGCTCATCGTCATCGCCGCCGCGAATCCCGAGCCGCGCGTGCGGCTCGTCGACCGCTACCTCGTGGCCGCCTACGACGCCGGCATCGCTCCGCTGGTGTGCGTGACGAAGACCGACCTCGCCGACCCGGCCCCGTTCCTCGCGAACTTCGACGGGCTCGACCTGCCCGTCTTCCTGAGCCGGTCCGGCGACATGCCGCTCGACGCGATCTCCGAGCGGCTGGTCGGGCACCGGACGGTGTTCGTCGGCCACTCCGGTGTCGGCAAGTCCACGCTCGTGAACGCGCTCGTCCCCGAGGCGAACCGCGCGACCGGCCACGTGAACGTGGTCACCGGGCGCGGGCGGCACACGTCCTCGTCGACCGTCTCCCTCCGGCTCGAGCACGACGGCCGGACGGGGTGGGTCATCGACACCCCGGGCGTGCGCTCCTTCGGGCTGGGCCACGTCGACCCCGCGAACATCCTCGGGGCGTTCGCCGACCTCGCTCGGATCGCGGAGGACTGCCCGCGGGGGTGCACGCACCTGCCCGACTCCCCCGACTGCGCGATCATCGAGGCGGTCGACGCGGGCGAGCTCGGCGAGTCCGGCCGCGTGCGACTCGACTCCCTGCAGCGGCTGCTCGCGACCTTCGCCTGAACCCGGCCGACGACGGATGCCGCGAGCGGCATGCGACGCCCGGCATCCGCGGGCTGCCTACGATTGAGGCATGACCGACGCTCGACTCGCCGCCGGCGACCTCGCCCCCGACTTCACCCTCCCCGACCAGGACGGCTCGCCCGTGACGCTCTCGTCGCTGCGCGGGCAGAAGGTCGTGCTCTACTTCTACCCCGCCGCGATGACGCCCGGCTGCACGACCGAGGCCTGCGACTTCCGCGACAGCCTGAACTCGTTCGCCGGTGCGGGCGTGCGCGTGGTCGGCGTCTCGAAGGACGAGGTGCCGAGGCTCAAGGAGTTCGCCGAGCGCGACGGGCTGAACTTCCCGCTGCTGTCGGACGCCGACCTCGCCGTCCAGCAGGCCTACGGCGCCTGGGGCGAGAAGCAGCTCTACGGCAAGACCGTCACCGGGTCGATCCGCTCGACCTTCCTGATCGACGAGGACGGCCGCATCGCCAAGCCCATGTACAACGTCAAGGCCACGGGCCACGTCGCGCGCATCCGAAAGGAGCTCGGGCTCGACGACTGACGCCGCTCCCGCTCCGAGGCGGTCGCCGCACGATGCGGCGGCCGCCTCCGTCGTCTCGGGCGCGCCGTCGGCTCAGGCGGCCGGTCGGTCCTCCGGGCGCGCGTAGAGGTCGCGCACCGGCGGCCACAGCAGCAGCCCGATGACCGTGATGGCGGGCACGAGCAGCACCCAGCCGATGTCCGGCCGCGCGAACAGGCCCTGGAACGCGCCCACGGCGACCGAGAGCTGGAGCACCTGCCAGACGATCGCCGCGGCCCTCGACCACGGCGCACGCCGCAGCGCGGCGACCGCGATCGCGGCGACCCAGGCCGTGGCGATCGCCACGAGCACCACGAGTGCGAGCGCGGTCGCGAGCGACGACGGACGCAGCACGAGGAGATCGACGACCAGCCAGACGAGCACCGCCGCCAGGCCGGCGGCCTCGGCGAACAGCAGCCCGACCACGGTCACGAACGCGGCCCTCGCGCCGCCCTGATTCACAGGCATCTCCCGAAGACCACTCTTGATTCGCTTCCCTCGCTATGCGACCATTTATGAGGCCGAATTGATGCTCACAGGGACGTGAGCCGATCGCTTCCCCGATCCTACTTCCCGAGATTCGGCTTTCCCCCAGCAGCACCGCCGGTTTCCGGTCGCACTCGCGTGCGCTCGCTGCGAACCGACAACACAAGGAGCATCTCCATGGATTGGCGCGACAAAGCCGCCTGCCTCACCGCCGACCCGGAACTCTTCTTCCCTGTCGGCAACACCGGTCCGGCCGTCGACCAGATCGAGAAGGCCAAGGCGGTCTGCGCCCGATGCACCGTCACCGAGATCTGCCTCCAGTACGCCCTCGAGACCGGCCAGGACTCGGGTGTCTGGGGTGGTCTCAGCGAGGACGAGCGCCGCGCTCTGAAGCGCCGCGCCGCTCGCGCCCGACGCGCCGGCTGAGACCCGGCACGCACGCGCGATCGACGCTCCGGCGACCCGTCTCGTCGCCCTCGCGGAGCGGACCCCGCCGATCGCGCGGACTCCCCGCAGCACCCGGACCGGACGGCATCCGCGCTCGCGCGGATGCCGTCCGCACGTGGCGGACCGGCTCGCCGCTCAGTCCTTCGTGATCCAGCGCAGCGGCACCTCGATGGTGACCTCGGTCCCCGTGCCCATGATGGTGTGCCAGTCGATCGTGCCGCCGAGCTCGCCCTGGATGAGCGTGCGCACGATCTGCGTCCCGAGACCCTCGCCGACCTTGCCCTCCGGGAGGCCCGATCCGCTGTCGCGGACCTGCACCGTCAGCACCGTGTCGGAGCGATCGGCGATGACCTCGACGTCGCCCTCCTGACCGGCGAGGCCGTGCTCCACGGCGTTCGTCACGAGCTCGGTGAGCGCCAGCGCGAGCGGCGTGGCGTACTCGCTCGGCAGCACGCCGAACGTGCCCGACTTCTTCGGGTGGGCGGTCGTGTTGTGCGCCGCGGCCACCTCGGCGACGAGCAGCAGCGCCCGGTCGAACACCTCGTCGAAGTCCACGTTCTGCGTGAGGCCCTCCGAGAGGGTGTCGTGCACGACCGCGATCGCGCCGACCCGTCGCATGGCCTGGGTCAGCGCGTCGCGCGCCTCGTCGGAGTGCGTGCGGCGCGCCTGGATGCGCAGCAGCGATGCCACCGTCTGCAGGTTGTTCTTCACGCGGTGGTGGATCTCGCGGATCGTCGCGTCCTTGGTGATGAGCTCCTGCTCCTGATGGCGCAGCTCCGTGACGTCGCGCGTGAGCACGATCGCGCCGGTGCGCTCACCGCGACGACGGATCGGGATGGCGCGCAGCGAGACCGTGACCCCGCGCGACTCGACGTCGGTGCGCCACGGTGCGCGACCGGTGACCACGAGCGGGAGCGACTCGTCCACGACCAGCTTGCCGCTGAGCAGCCGCGTCGCGACATCCGCGAGGGACTGCCCCTCGAGTTCGTCGTCGAAGCCCATGCGGTTGAACGCCGAGAGCGCGTTCGGGCTCGCGAACGTCGTCACGCCGTCGACGTCGAGCCGGATCAGGCCGTCCGAGGCGCGCGGTGCGCCCCTCCGAGGACCGGTGGGCGCACCGAGGTCCGGGAAGTCGCCCGAGGCGATCATCTGGAAGAGCTCGCCCGCGCAGTCGTTGAACGTGAGCTCCTGCCGGCTCGGGGTGCGCGTCGACCCGAGGTTGGTGTGCCGCGTGATGACGGCGACCGGCTGGGGCGCGAGCGCCGTGCCGGTCACCGAGAGCCGTCGCATGACGGGTACGGCGCGGACGCGGGTGGGCATCTCCTCGTACCAGTCCGGCGCCGACGAGTCCTGGATCTCGCGGGTCTCGAACGCCTGCGACGCGAGCCCCTTCCACTCCTCGCGGATCCCCTGCCCGACGAAGTCGCGGTAGAACAGCGTCGCCGCGCTCGAGGGCCGGGAGTGGGCGACGGCGACGAAGTCGTCCTCCCCCGACGGGACCCACAGCACGATGTCGGCGAAGGCGAGGTCGGCGAGCAGCTGCAGGTCGCCGACGAGCATGTGCAGCCAGTCGACGTCGGCCTGGCTGCTGCGCCCCTGGGCGAGGACGAGGTCACTGAGGGTCGACACGGGTCAAGCGTACCCACCCGGAGCGGCCGCTCAGGCCGCCGCGGTGCGACGGCGGAGCGCGGCGAACGCCGCACGTCGGCGCGGCTCGGGCGGCGGGAGGAGCCGCGCGTCGACGTAGCCGCGCAGCGCGGCGCGCAGCGGCGAGCGGGGCGCGGCATCGCGGAGCGTCCGCGCCGTGAGGATCGCGGCGTCGGCGGCGCGCCCGTCGTGCGGCAGCAGCGTGGCGTCGGCGAGCCCGGCGAAGCGACGGAGCGTCTGCCGGACCTGCGCGTGCGCGTCGATGCCGAGGGCGCTCGGACGGACGCGGTTCACGACCACGTCGATCGACGCCGGATCGACGAGGTCGACGAGCTCGGCGTGGCCGCGGAGCAGCCGGGACAGCCCGACGGGGTCGGCCAGGCCGATCGCGACCACGCGGTCGGCGGCCTCGAGCGCCGCGAACGTCGCCGCGTTGCGCCGGGGGGAGAGCGGGTCGCTCGTCAGCTCCTCATCGCGCTCGAGGCTGAATCCCGTGTCGACGACGACGAACTCGAATCGGGCCCGCATGACGCGCAGCGCCTCGGCGACCCGGTCGTGCGAGAGCTCCGGCCACCGGCTCGGGCCGACGAGCCCCGTGAAGACGTCGAACGAGGCGCGCGGGGACGAGTGCCGCTGCGCGATGCGCTCCAGCTCCACCCGGTCGAGCGCGCCGGAGCCGGCGAGGCGGCACGCCGAGGCGAAGCCCGGCGCCTCGTCGAGCAGTCCGAGCACGGGGGCGATGGCGCCGCCGTACGGGTCCGCGTCGACGAGCGCGACGAGGTGCCCGGCGGCCGCGAGCTCCGAGGCGAGCGAGATCGCGGTCGTCGTGCGCCCCGGCGCCCCCGCCGGACCCCAGACGGCCACCACGCCGGGGCGGTCCGCGGACGCGCGCGCCGACCGCTCCGGCTCCGACAGGCGCGACGGCAGGGCCGGGCCGTCCGCCACGAGCTGCTCGAGCTCGGCCGGATCGCCGTCGGCGTCGAGGACCTCGTGGAGGCCGAGCCGCCGCGCCTCCGCGCGCTCGCGGGCCGATCCCGCGAGCGCCACGAGCCGGATGCCACGGGTGTCGCACGCCGCGAGCAGCTCGGCGTCGAGCGTCGCCGCCGCGGCGCCGACGACCACGACGTCCGGGGCGAGCACGTCCAGCCCGTCGAGCACGTCGCGCCAGCCGAGCACACGGGCGACGATCGTGTGGCCGGCCTCGACGAGGCCCGCGAGGAACCGGTCCTCCACCGCGGGCTCGAGCGCGAACGCGAGCCGGGCCATCAGCCCGCCCCCGTCGCCGTGGGGACGAGGTCGACGGCGTCGCCCGATGCCAGCGCCTCGAGCACCGCGGCGGTCTTCTCGCGCGGGATCAGCAGCTCCACGCTCGGCCCGTCGGCGGCCACCATGCCGTCGTCCTCCAGGACCCGGGCGACCTCGGCCCCGGCGACGAGCACGACCGGCGGCTCGAAGCTGCCGCGCTCGACGGCTCGCGCGGCCCAGACGTCCACCAGCGAGCCGGGCGCGATCTCGCCGGCGATCGGTCCGCGGCTCTGGACCACGACCCTCGCGTGAGCGGCGTCGGCGGCGTCCGAGACCGCGGCGGTCGGCACGAGCTCGCCCCCGCGCACCGTGCGGACCACGACGAGCCCCTCGGCCGGCACGTCCCCCGGGGCGAGGTAGTTCGGTGCGAGCGCGCCCAACCCGACGGACTCGACGCGCAGGGCGTCGACGTCGATCCGGCTGCCCGGGGTCAGCGTCTCGGGCGCGACGAGCACCTCGGTCGTGTCGTCGAGCGCGTCGACGAGGGCCCAGGTGCCGAGCGTCGACCCGACGACGAGCACGAGCCCGATCACGAGCCTGGGATCGGGTCGCCGCCCGCCGCGCGCCGTCCGCTCCGCCATCGCCGTTCCCCCCTCCGGCCGCGCCACGGGGCGAGGACCGCGACCCATCGTCACGGAAGTCTCCGAGAGCACCGTGAAGTTATCCACACGGCGCACGCTCCTCGGGACGCACGCCGATACTTGAGGCATGGTCCATCACGCTGCGGGGGAGCCGCTCGGCCGCTTCCTCACGATCGCCGACGCGGCTGAGCTGCTCGCCGTCGACGTCGAGACCGTGCACGGTCTCGTCATGTCCGGCGAGCTCCCCGCCATCCGCGTGGGCGACCGCGGACCCTGGCGCGTCGAGCGCACCCACCTCGAGGCCTTCATCGACCTGCGCTACGAATCCGCGCGCCGCGAGGTCGTGTGGAACGAGGGCGAGTTCGCCAACGTCATCGAGTTCTCAGGGGCCCGCACCATGGGTCCGCGCCCGGTCGACTGACCCCGGCGTCCGACGCGGACGCGAGTCGACCGGTCACGCCGGCGGCATCGCGGTGACGACCACGATCCGGGCGAACGGCACGAGCCGGTAGCCTCGGACCTCGCGCTCGCGTCGCGGCACCCCGGGCTCGTGGAGCGCGAGGTCGAGGTGATCCGCGGCGACCCGGTCGATGGTGCCGTGGAGCCGCCCGCTCAGGGTGCGGACCTCGACGACCGCTCGTCGTCGGCCGAGGTCGCGGAGGGCGAAGGCCATGCCGATCCGCTCGACGAGCGCCGCGGGCGGCGTCGGCGGCGGCGCGAGGCTCGCCTCGACCTGTCGACGGCCGGCGACCACGCCGGCGATCGCGGGCACGGGCACCACGCACTGCGCGCCGGGCGCCCCGCCCGTGGGCACTCCCCCGATCCAGTCCCGGCCGAACGCGGTCGGCCGCAGCTGCAGCGAGGTGTCGTCGACGAGCTCGAGCCGCACGGCGCCCGATTCCGGACCGCCCATCGCGGCGATGCGCTCGCGCAGCCCGAGCCGGCCGACCCGCAGGCGCTCGGACTCGAGCGCGAGCGCGCGCTCCTCGTCGCGGCGGTCGCGGTCGAGCTGCGATTCGAGGTCGTCGAACAGCCGGTCCCACCGCATGCGCCGACGCTACCCGCGCGGCCATGTCGTCTCGCAGTTGTCCACAGGGCGGGAGTTTCCTTGACACCCGTACGGCGCCACCCCTACCGTTCGATCTAGGAGACCCGGACACCCCCGAACAGGGGGTACGACGCGTCGGACCCCCGCCGATCGCCCCGCCCTACTGGAGCCGTCATGACCGCACGCCCGAACGGCGCGCCGCGCAGCGCCGCCATCAACGGGACCAGCGCCCGCCGACTCGACCTCGACGACTACTTCGCGCGGCAGCGCGCGGGTCGCGCCGAGCTCCCGGACCCGGAGCCGATCCTGCGCAACCTGACCCATTGCGTCATCGAGGTCCTCGCCGGCGCACGCGACCTCGAGCAACTGGCCAGGTGGGTCACCGACGACGTCTACCGCAACCTCTCGAAGCGGGTCGTCCTCGCCGCCCGCGCCCGCCGTGCGAAGGGGCAGGCGCCGCAGCGCCCGGCCTTCACGGTCGGCCGCGTCCACCTCTGCGAGCCCGTCGACGGGATCGTCGAGGCCGTGGTGCTCGTGCACCAGCGTGCCCGGTCGCGCGCGGTCGCCATCCGCCTCGAGGGCCTCGACCAGCGCTGGCGCGCGAGCGTCATCAGCGTGCTCTGAACCCGGCGCGCGCCGCGCTGCCGGCGCGCGTCGCGCATCCACTACGCTCATGCGATGGAGCGCTCCCCCGCGCGATCGCGCCGGTTGCCGTCGATGGTGACGTCCGTGGCATCCCTCGGCCACTCCGCCGACGACGGCGACGGCCGCCGCATGGAGAAGTCGGTCCTCACGCTCACCGCGATGTTCACGGTGCTCGTCGTCTCGCCGTGGGCGGCGTTCTACTACGCCATCGGCCTGCCCGTGCCGGCGGCGATGCCGACGCTGTACGTCGTGCTCACCCTCGCGGGGCTCGCGCACCTTCGCCGCACGCGCGACGACCGCTGGTTCCGGCGGTCTCAGCTCGCGATGTTCCTCGTGCTGCCGCCGCTCGTGCACGTCGCGCTCGGCGGCTTCGCCCGCAGCAGCGCCGTGGTCATGTTCGCGTCCGTCGCCGTGGTCGGCGCGCTCTCGTTCACCCGCGTACGACGGCCCGGGATCGTCTTCGCCGCGTTCGCGGGCATCGTCGTCGTGCTGGTGCCGTTCGAAGGGGTCCTGCGCGAGGGCGCGCCGCCGCTCGACGACCGCGTCGTCACGGTGTTCTTCGCGATCAACATCGTCTCGGTCGCGACCATCATGTTCCTCGCGATGCGCTCCTACGTCCGGTCGCGGGACCGGCTCGCCGCGGCGCTCGCGGACGAGCGCGACCGGTCCGACCGGATCCTGCGCAACGTGCTGCCCGACCGGATCGCGGATCGGCTGGTGTCGGGTGAGCGGCCGATCGCCGACCGGTACGAGTCGGTCGGCGTGCTCGTCGCCGACATCGTCGACTTCACGAGCCTGTCCGACTCCCTGTCGGCGGACGACCTCGTCCACGACCTCAACGACCTGCTGCGCGAGTTCGACGCGCTGGCGGCGCGGCTCGGCGTGACGAAGGTGAAGACGATCGGCGACGCGTACCTCGCCATCTCGGGCGGCCCGGACGGCGGGCCGGACCTCGCCGCGCTCGCGGACCTCGCGCTCGGGATGCGGTCGATCGCCGCGGGTCGGGCGATCGGCGGACGGCGCGGGATCCGGCTCCGGATCGGGCTGGACACCGGCCCGGTGGTCGCCGGCGTCATCGGCGATTCGCGGTTCCTGTGGGACGTCTACGGCGCGACCGTGAACTCCGCGAGCCGCATGCAGACGACCGCACCGCCCGACGTCATCCAGGTCACCGACCGCATCGCGGACGCGCTCGGCGCCCGTCACCGGCTGACGGAACGCGGCACGGTGGACGTGAAGGGCATCGGACCCGTGCACACGTGGTTCCTCGAGGGCGCGGCGATGACACCCGGAACCGTGTCCGCGCACCCGGCGGACGACGACGGGCCCGGGGGATCCCCGGGCCCGTCGTGAGGGTCGTCAGCGACCGCGGCGCTCCTGCGCGCGACGCTCCTGGCGGTTCATCGGTCCGGGCCCGTCTTCCGTGCGCTGGCCGAAGGCGCCGCGTGCGGCGGGCTGCTGCGGCTGCTGCGGCTGCTGCTGCGGCGCGGACTGCTGGGCGACCGCGCGTCGGGCGCGCTGGGTCGCCGCCTGCTGCAGCTGGCCCCGCTGGTTGCGGACCTCGACGCCGCCGGAGTCGCTCGGAGCCGTGTAGCTGAGCTTCTCCTCCGGTGCCGTGGACCGCTGGAGGCCCTTCGCCTCGATGCGCGGTCCTGCGACGCCCGCCTGCGGCGCGACCTCGACCTCGAGGTTGAACAGGAAGCCGATCGTCTCCTCGCGGATGGAGCCCATCATCTGCTGGAACATCGCGTAGCCCTCGCGCTGGTACTCGACCAGCGGGTCGCGCTGCGCCATCGCGCGCAGGCCGATGCCGTCCTTGAGGTAGTCCATCTCGTAAAGGTGGTCGCGCCAGCGACGGTCGATGACCGACAGCACGACGCGCCGCTCGAGCTCGCGCATCGCCGGTCCGCCGAGCTGCTCCTCGCGGCGCTGGTAGGCGAGCTTCGCGTCGGACAGGATCTCCCGGCGCACGAAGTCGCGGTTGACGCGGCCCTTCTCGCCCGCCTCGGCGACGACCTCGTCGATCGTGATGCCGATCGGGTACAGCGTCTTCAGCTCGGCCCAGAGGGCGTCGAAGTCCCACTCGTCGGGGCTGCCCGCAGCGGTGTGCTCGTCGAGCACCTCGTCGATGACCTGCTCGAGGAACACCTGCACGCGGTCGTGCAGGTCGTCGCCCTCGAGGATGTGCCTGCGGTCCGAGTAGATCGCCTCGCGCTGGCGGTTCAGGACGTCGTCGTACTTCAGGACGTTCTTGCGGATCTCGGCGTTGCGCGCCTCGACCTGCGACTGCGCCGAGCGGATGGCGCGGGTGACGACCTTCGACTCGATGGCGACGTCGTCGGGCACGCCGCGCGACATCAGGCTCTCGGCGGCGCCGGCGTTGAACAGCCGCATGAGGTCGTCGGTGAGCGAGAGGTAGAAGCGGCTCTCACCGGGGTCGCCCTGGCGGCCGGATCGACCGCGCAGCTGGTTGTCGATGCGACGCGACTCGTGGCGCTCGGTGCCGAGCACGTAGAGCCCGCCGGCCGCGAGCACCTTCTCGGCCTCGGTCGAGGTCTCCGCCTTGATCCGCTCGAAGACCTCGTCCCACGCGGCCTCGTACTCGTCGGGCGTGTCGACGGGGCTGAGCCCGCGCTCGTGCATCCGCTGCACGGCGATGAACTCGGCGTTGCCGCCGAGCATGATGTCGGTGCCGCGGCCGGCCATGTTCGTGGCGACCGTGACCGCGCCGAAGCGGCCGGCCTGGGCGACGATCGCGGCCTCCCGGGCGTGGTTCTTCGCGTTCAGGACCTCGTGGCGCACGCCCTTCTTCGCCAGGAGCCGCGAGAGGTACTCGCTCTTCTCGACGCTGGTCGTGCCGACGAGCACCGGCTGGCCCTTCTGGTGCCGCTCGACGATGTCCTCGACGACCTGGGCGAACTTCGCCTCCTCGTTCTTGTAGACGAGGTCGGCCTGGTCGATGCGGACCATGGGCTTGTTGGTCGGGATCGGGACGACGCCGAGCCTGTACGTCGACATGAACTCGGCCGCCTCGGTCTCGGCGGTACCGGTCATGCCCGACAGCTTGTCGTAGAGGCGGAAGTAGTTCTGGAGCGTGACGGTGGCGAGCGTCTGGTTCTCGGCCTTGACCTGCACGCCCTCCTTCGCCTCGATCGCCTGGTGGATGCCCTCGTTGTAGCGGCGGCCCACGAGGATGCGGCCGGTGTGCTCGTCGACGATGAGCACCTCGCCGTTCATGACGACGTAGTCCTTGTCCTTCTTGAACAGCGCCTTGGCCTTGATCGAGTTGTTCAGGAAGGAGATGAGCGGGGTGTTCGCCGACTCGTAGAGGTTGTCGATGCCGAGGTAGTCCTCGACCTTGGCGATGCCGGGCTCGAGCACGCCGACGGTGCGCTTCTTCTCGTCGACCTCGTAGTCGTCGCCCGCCACCAGACGCTTGGCGAGGCCGGCGAACTCGGTGAACCAGCGGTTCGCCTCGCCCGATGCGGGGCCGGAGATGATGAGCGGGGTGCGCGCCTCGTCGATGAGGATCGAGTCGACCTCGTCGACGACCGCGAAGTAGTGGCCGCGCTGCACCATGTCGGACGCCTGCCAGGCCATGTTGTCGCGCAGGTAGTCGAAGCCGAACTCGTTGTTCGTGCCGTACGTGATGTCGGCGGCGTACTGCTCGCGGCGGACCGCCGGCGTCTGGCCGGCGACGATGCAGCCGGTGGTCATGCCGAGGGCGCGGAACACGCGGCCCATCAGCTCGGACTGGTAGCTCGCGAGGAAGTCGTTCACGGTGACGATGTGCACGCCGCGGCTCGTGAGGGCGTTGAGGTAGGCGGCCGTCGTCGCGACGAGCGTCTTGCCCTCACCCGTCTTCATCTCGGCGATGTTGCCGAGGTGCAGCGCCGCGCCGCCCATGAGCTGGACGTCGAAGTGGCGCAGGCCGAGCGTGCGCCGGCTCGCCTCGCGGACGGCAGCGAATGCCTCGGGCAGGAGGTCGTCGAGGGACTCGCCGTTGCCGTAGCGCTCGCGGAGCTCCACCGTCTCGTGCTTGAGCTCCTCGTCGCTCAACGCCCGGAAGTCGTCTTCGAGGGCGTTGATCGCGGCGGCGTAGTTCTCGAGCCGCTTGAGCGTGCGACCCTCGCCGACGCGGAGGACCTTTTCCAGAATCGAAGCCACGAACTGCTCTCCCGTTGTCGTTCAGGCATGCGACGTCGGGGTGGGGCACCCGCGCACGCCGGAGGATCCGCCTTGTGCAGACGGTCATCATAGCCATGCTACTGGGCAGCAGGCTGGGCGACGGCCCCGAGCCCGACGCGCTCGCGTCGACCCGGGGCCGTCGGCCTGCGGCGGATGCCGCTCAGGCGCTCGTGCGCGCCAGCCCCAGTGCCTCGGCCGCCTCGGCCTGGTCGCCCCGGGCGTGCTCGTCGAGCGAGATCACGCCGTAGTCCCAGCCCTTGCGGCAGTAGACGACGCTCGGCCGGTGGGTCTCGGCGTCGATGAAGAGGTAGAAGTCGTGGCCGACGAGCTCCATGTGGTACAGGGCGTCGTCGACGGTCATGGGCGTCGCCGCGAAGACCTTGCGGCGGATCACCACGGGCGAGTAGTCCTCGTCCTCCTCCGCCGCGGGCTCATCGCCCACGACGGGGATGTTGCCGGTGCGGACCTTCTCGAGGACCTCGACGTCGGCGGCCCGCACGCCCGTGCCGGCGAAGCCCACGTCGGTCGCCTCGCGCAGCGAGGTCGGGCGGCGGCTGCCGCGATGCACCTTGCGACGGTCCTTCGCGCGGCGGATGCGCTCGAGGAGCCGCCCGAGCGCGACGTCGAACGCCGCGTACTTGTCGGCCCCGTCGGCCTCGGCCCGGACCACCGGGCCCTTCCCGACGAGGGTGAGCTCGACGCGGTCCAGGCCCGCGTTGTTGCCGTTCTTCTCGTTGTGACGGCTGACCTTGACGTCGAGCGCGATGGCTCGGTCGGACAGGTTCGACACCTTCTCGGCCTTCTCTGCGACATAGGCGCGGAATCGATCGGTGACTTCCAGGTTTCGTCCGACGATGTTCAGTTCCATGTCAACCTCCATCCACCGGCGTGTCACCCGGATCTGAAGGGTGGTTCGACCACGCCTGTCCTGACACCGTAGCCCGCGAGGTCCCCGATGTCACGAGTCGATCGCCAGCCGTCCGGCTCCCCTCGGCCGATTCGCAGCTCCGTCCTCGCGAGCACCGAGACGGCGTCCACCGAGCCGCCCGCGGCGACGATCGCGCGGGCCGCGTCCGCGAGCGTCGAACCGGTCGTCAGGACGTCGTCGACGAGGACGAAGCGCCGCCCGTCGAGCGGTCCGCGAGCCGCGAACGACCCCGCCGAGTTCGTGCGACGCTCCTCGCGCCCGAGCGCCGCCTGGTCCCGCCGGGGGCGGGCGCGGAGCACGTGCGACGGCCGGTAGCCGGCGCGGCGCACGAGGAGCCCGACGACGTCGACCCCGCGCCGACGTCGCGCGGCGGGCGTGGACGGCACCACGGCGACCTCACGGGGCGCGTCGTCGAGCTCGCCGCACGCGGCCGCCAGCGCGGCCCCGAGCGCGGTGCCGAGCGACCCCGCGGCATCCGTGCGCCCGCCGTCCTTCAGTGCGCGGATGACGCGAGCCGCGGTCCCGGCGTACGGCATGGCCGCCCACGCCGGTTCGGCGGTGCGCGCGACCCGGAACGGACGTGGCACGAGCTCGGCGCGGCATCCGTCGCACAGCGACCGGTCGGGCGCACCGCACCCGGCGCACGCGACCGGGAGCACCAGTCCGGCGGCGTCGAGCAGCGCATCGCGCAGCGGACGCGGCATCCGTTCGTCCGTCCGGGGTCCCACGCCGAGATCCTCCCGGACGGGAGGTCCTCCGGGGGGCGTCGGCCGGGGACCCGTCGGCGCGCGTGCACGAGCGCGAACGGTGGAGGACGGGCCGCGCGGGCGGGTCAGCCGGTCTGCTGCGTCGCGAGGAACCGGACGCCCCTCGGCTGCTCCTGCCACCCCACGCCCGCGCCGGTCGCGATGCCGCCGCCCTCGGTGAGCACGCGCAGGTCCCGAAGGCTGTTCGCGCCGTCGACCTCGATGCCCTCGTCCGGGCCGTCGCGCGACGCCGCCGGCGCGCCGAGCTCCTGCGTCGTGAGCCGGGTCTTGCCCGGCGCGGTCGCGGTGAGCGTGCCGATGGTCCGGGAGTCGAGCCAGGCGACGTCGAGCGGCTCGCCGCCCGACGGCGAAAGCTCGAGGCCGACCGAGCCGAGCGCCTGCGGGATGCCGCGGTCGTCGCGCTGCACCGACGCCGCGACGACCCGGGTACGGCCGCCGTCCTCGAGCAGCGCCACCAGTCGCGTCCCGTCGCGGGAGAACTGGATCGAGACGATCTCGTCGGCGTTCCAGGGCACGCCGATCTGGCCGGACTCGCCGGTGCCGTCGAACCACGCGAGCTCGTCGGGCGCAGTCCGCGGCACCGACCACGTGATCCCGTCGACGTCGAGCGCCGGCGTGATCAGGCCCTCCCTCGGGTCCAGCAGCTCCGGCTCGGAGCCCTCGGCGACTCGGTAGACGCCGCCCTCGGCGAGCACGGCCGCCGCCGTGGCATCCGGTCCGAGGGCCGCGCCGCTCGGGACGAGCGCGACGACCGGGTCCGAGACGCCGTCGATCCCGGCGATCGCATCGCCGGACGACAGGTACCCGAACGCCTCGCCGTCGTAGACGACGGGACGCGGATCCACGCGGAGCGTCCGCAGCGGCGGCGGGCTCAGGTCGGGCGCGCTCAGCGGCACGCCGTTCAGCGAGAGCTGCACGTCGCGCACGTTCCGCACGCCGCTCAGGCTCTCCTCGAGCTGGTACTGCATGAGCTGCACGGTGCGCAGGCTGTCGAACGCCGGACCCGAGAGCGACACCTCCGCGACGCCGTCGGTGACCGGCACCGTCGCCTGGTCGAGCTGCAGGTCCTCGGGGAACGCCGAGACCACGCCGGGCGCGAGCCACTCGGCCGCCCCCTCGAGCACCGCCCGGACGATGCTCGTCTGCGCGGACGCGCGCCCGGCGAACCAGCGCACGTCCGGGACCACGTAGCGGAACTGCGGATCGTAGAAGGCCAGCGTGTACTCGCGATACACGAGCCCGAACGTCGTCTCGTCGATGAGCACGCCCGGCGGGGCGCTCGAGATCCGCCACTCGTCGTCCTCCAGCTCGAACCGGTACTCGAGCTGCAGGGGCTCCGTCGAGCCGGTCTCGAGGTACTGCCCGTCGTCGGCGAGGCTCGCCTGCGGGACGACCCTCGTGCGGATGAGGTCGTCGCCGAGCTGGGTGAACGAGCGATCCGCGAGCACGTCGATCGTGGTCGCCTCGTCGGCCTGCCACTCGTCTGCGAAGGTCGAGGTGAGGAACTGCCTGGCGATCTCGTAGTTGCCCGTCGGGCTCGCGGCCGCGTCGATGAACCCCTCGAGGATCTGCTGCTGGTCCGCGCCCTCGCGAGGGCCGCGCGCGAGCACGTCGACGTCGACGCCCTGGTCTTCGGACTCGGTGAGTCCCTGGTTCACCGGCCCGCCGGTCGGGATCGACGCGCACCCGGCCGCGGTCGCGACCAGCGCGCCGGCGAGCGCCGCGGCGGCGATCCGGGCGAGTCGGACGACGACGGGCCTACGCATCCCGGACCTCCTCGATGGCCGCCCCGCCGGGCGGGACTGCGCCGACGTCGACCGGCCCGGTGGCGTCGGGATCGGACGGCTCGAGCGGCAGCGGCGACTCGACGTCGACGCCGGCGCTGCGCACGCGCGGCACGACGAGCCGGAAGACGGTGCCCCGTCCCTCTCGCGACCAGACGTCGAGCGTGCCACCGTGCGCCACGGCGTCCTCGAGGGAGATCGCGAGGCCGAGCCCCGTGCCGCCGATCGAGCGCCGTCGGCTGGGATCGGCGCGCCAGAACCGGTCGAAGACCCGCGCCGCGGCATCCTCGCTCATGCCCATGCCGTAGTCCCGCACCGACAGCGCCACCGCCGTCGCGTTCGAGTCGACCGACACGACGATCGGACGGCCCTCGCCGTGCTCGATGGCGTTGCCGATAAGGTTCCGCACGATCCGGCGGATCCGGCGCGGGTCGACCTCGGCGTCGAGGTGGCCGCCCGGGGCCTCGAGGCGCAGCTCGCTCCCGCGCTCCTCGGCGAGCGCGTGCATCGACTCGATGGACTCCCCCGCCAGGTGGACGAGGTTCGTCGGTTCCGTCTCGAGCTCGACCGAGCCGGCGTCGTAGCGGCTGATCTCGAGCAGGTCGGCGAGCAGCGTCTCGAACCGCTCGGTCTGCGTCCGCAGGAGCTCCGCCGTGCGCGCCGTGGCGGGCGGGAAGTCCTCCCGCTGGCCGTACAGCACGTCGCCCGCGAGCCGGATCGTCGTGAGCGGCGTCCGCAGCTCGTGCGACACGTCGCTGACGAAGCGCTGCTGCATGACCGAGAGCTCCGCGAGCTCCCGGATGCGCGCCTGCAGCGTGTCGGCCATGCCGTTGTAGGACTCGGCGAGCGCCGCGAGCTCGTCCTCGCCGCGCACGGGCAGGCGCACGCCGAGGTCGCCGGCGGCGAGCCGTCGGCTGGTGGCCGCGACGCCCTGGATCGGCTCGATGACCCATCGCACGACGACGAGCGTGATCGCGCTGAGGAGCGCGATGAGCGCCACGGCGCCGATCGCCCCGGTGAGCTGCATGAAGGCGAGCGTCTGCGCGGCATCGCCCAGGTCGTACCCGATGTACAGCTCGTACCGGCCGACGCCCGGGATCAGCAGGTCGGTGCCGACGACGATGCCCGGCACCGGGTTGCCATCGGCGTCGGTCAGCTCGACCGACTGCCAGAACTGCTCGTCCGGGTTCTGCTGCACGCGCTCGCGCAGCTCCGCGGAGATGCGCCCGCCGAGGTCGGGACTCAGGACGTCGGGCGGCGCGATGGCGAGCGGCGTCGTGTCGGGCGCCCGGAACAGCGCGATGTCGGTGCTGCCCGAGACGCCGATGACGGTATCGAAGAGCGCCGAGCTGGTCACCTGCTGTACCGACGCGCGGTCGACCGCGTCGGACGCGTCGAGGGCCGCCTGCGCGGCCGCCCGGGCCGTCGCGGAGGACCCGAGCACGCGCTCAACCTGCGCCTGGAACAGGTTGGAGGCGACGGTGAACGAGATCGTGAAGCCGATCACGAGGATCGCGAGGCTCGACAGTCCGAGGGTGATGAGCACCGTGCGGAACTGGAGGGACCGCCGCCACGCCGTGCCGAAGCGATGCGCGCGACCGCGGACCCAGCCCGCCGCGCGCTCCGCCGGATTCGCCGCGGTGGACATGCGCGCCGTCTCAGGTCGTGGCGCCGGCGCGGTAGCCCACGCCGCGGACGGTCATGACGATCCTCGGGTTGTCGGGGTCGTGCTCGATCTTGGCGCGGAGCCGCTGCACGTGCACGTTGACGAGCCGGGTGTCGGCCTTGTAGTGATAGCCCCAGACCTGCTCGAGCAGCATCTCGCGCGTGAAGACCTGCTGCGGCTTCGACGCGAGCGTGAGCAGCAGGTCGAACTCGAGCGGCGTGAGGTTGATGCGCTCGTCACCGCGGCGCACCTCGTGGCCCGCCGCGTCGATCTCGAGGTCGCCCACCGTGATGGTCTCGACCGCGGCCTCCGGGGCCGGACGCAGTCGCGTCCGGATGCGCGCGACGAGCTCCTTCGGGTTGAAGGGCTTGACCATGTAGTCGTCGGCGCCGGACTCGAGGCCCTTCACGACGTCGGCGGTGTCGCTCTTCGCCGTGAGCATGATGATGGGCGTTCCGCTCTCGGCCCGGATGCGCCCGCAGACCTCGATGCCGTCCATGCCGGGCAGCATCAGGTCGAGCAGCACGAGGTCGGGGCGGGACTCGCGGAAGGCGGCCACGGCACCGCCGCCGTCGGCGCAGAAGACCGGGTCGAACCCCTCGGTGCGCAGCACGATCCCGATCATCTCGGCGAGGGCGGTGTCGTCGTCGACGACGAGTACGCGAGGCGTCATGCGTTCGTTCTCCGTGGGTTCCGGCCTCCGGCCGGGCGGTGGGCCAACGGCACCAGCGTAGTCGTTCACCGCCGGGCGTCGGCCTCGACGCGGCAGTGGCTAGCATTGGTGGCATCCCCGGAAGGAGCCCGACGCACGTGTCCGACCAGCAGTGGCATCCCCCCGCTCCCCCGGCGAGCCCCGGCGACGCGACGCCTCCGCCGCCGCCCCCGCCGAGCGCGCCCGTCCCACCGCCGCTGCCCCCGGGGTACGGCCAGGTCCCGCAGTACGGCCAGGCGCCGCAGTACGGGCCCGGGTACGGTCAGGTCCCGCAGTACGGGCCGCCGCCCGGCGCAGGCTGGACCCCGCCGCCCAAGCCGGGCCTGCTCCCGCTCCGGCCGATGGGCTTCGGCACGCTGCTCTGGGCGCCGTTCCGCACCCTCCGCCGCAACCCGGCGCCCGTGTTCGGCACCGGGCTCGTCGTCCAGCTCGTCTCGGCGATCGCGTCGACCGCCGTCTTCCTCCCCCTGTTCGTCACCGCGTTCGGGCGCGTCGAGTCGGCGGGCACCGCCGAGGACGCCGACGCCATCCTCGCGGGGGCCGTGGGGTGGACGCTCCTCCTGTCGATCGTGCCGCTCGCGATCGGCGTCGTCGCCGGCGCGTTCCTGCAGGGCGTCATGGTCGTCGAGGTGGCCACGGGCACCCTGGGCGAGAAGCTCGGCTTCGGCGCGCTCTGGAAGCGGGCCGCGAAGCGGATCGGGCCGCTCATCGGGTGGACGCTGCTCGTCGGCGTCATCGTGTTCGTCGTCGTCGCCGTCCTCATGGGCATCATCCTCCTCACGGCGCTCATCGCGCCCGACCCCCTGACCGTCATCGGGGCGATCCTCGTCGTCCTGCTGCTCCTGCTCGGGCTCGCCGTGCTCGGCGCCTGGCTCGGCACGAAGCTCGCCCTCGTCCCGAGCGTCATCGTGCTGGAACGTGCGGGCATCGGCCGGGCGGTGCGACGCTCGTGGGCGCTCACCACCGGGCACTTCTGGCGCACCTTCGGGCTCATCCTGCTCGTCGGCCTCATCGTGACCACGATCGCCCAGACCGTCGTGCAGGTGCCGACCTTCGGCGGCACGATCCTCGCGATGATCCTCGACCCGACGGTCGGGGCGACGTATGAGGCGGTCGTGGTCTCGTCGACGGTCATCGCCATGGTGCTCTCGGTGCTCGTCGGCGCGATCGTCGCCGTCGTCCAGGCCGCCCTCGTGGCCGTGATCTACATCGACCTGCGCATGCGCTCCGAGGGTCTCGACCTCGAGCTCGAGCGACACGTCGAGGCCCGCGAAGCGGGACTGCCCGTCACCGACCCGTACGAGCCGGTGCCGAGCGCGGCGACCCCCGGCGCCACCCCGACCGGCGGTCCGGCGCCCACGTGGACCTGATCGGCGCCCTGCGGCTCGCGCCGCCGCTCGACCCCGACGCCGAGGAGGCGCGGCGCTGGGTCGCCGACGAGCTCGCACGGCCCGAGTACCGGGCGGCGGAGCCAACCGCCTTCGACCTCGCGGCCCAGGCCGTGCGCGACTGGATCGCCGACCTCTTCTCCGGGGCGACGGGACTGCCCGGTCCGGCGCTCGCGCTCATCGCCGTCCTCGTGGTCGCCGGGCTCGTCGTGGTCGGCCTCATCGTCTTCGGCCTGCCACGGCTCCGACGGCGCGCCCGGGCCACGGTGCCCCTGTTCGACGACGGCGACGTGCGCGACGCGGCGACGCTCCGGCGGTCGGCGGAGCGGGCCGCGGCGGCCGGCGACTGGTCGCTCGCGATCGAGGAGCGGTTCCGCGCGCTCGCGCGCGACCTGCTCGAGCGCGAGCTCGTGCAGGTGCATCCGGGCACGACGGCGCACGGCGTCGGCCGCGCGGCATCCGCCCCGTTCCCCGACCACCGCGACCGCCTCGAGGCGGCGGCGGACGCGTTCGACGCCGTGCGGTACCTCGGGCGTCCGGGCGACGCGACCGCGTACGCCGCGGTGTCGGCGCTCGAGGCCGAGCTCGCGACGACCCGTCCCACGGCGGCGCCCGCCGGTGCCGGAGCACCGGCGTGACCGCGACGGCGACGCCCGCGGAGGCGGTGACGCCGCGCCTGCGGACCGCGCTGCGGCGCCGGCGCACGTGGATCGCGATCGTCCTGGTGCTGCTCGGCGGCGCGGCCCTGCTCGTGGTCCTGCAGGGCACGGTGCGCGCGCCGGGGGCACCGCTCGCGGCCGACAACGCGGCGCCCGTCGGTGCGCAGGCGCTCGCCCGGGTGCTCGCGGCGCAGGGCGTCGAGGTCGAGCAGGTCCGCTCCCTCGACGCGGCCCGCGACGCGGCGCGCGACGGTGCGACGGTCTTCCTCCACGACGACCTCGGCGTCCTGGATCGCGACGGCCTGCGCGGGCTCGCGGCGGATGCCGACCTCATCGTCGTCGCACGGCCCGACTTCGCCGCCCTCGAGGTGCTCGCACCGGGCGTGCGGCTGGCGGGCCTCGCCGACGGCGCCCCCGGCGCGGCATCCTGCGAGCTTCCCGCCGCCGAGCGGGCCGGCGCGCTCTCCGACGGCCAGCGGGCGCTCGCGGTCGACGACGATGCCGAGGCCGCCCGCTTCACGGGGTGCTTCCCCGCGGGCGACGCGTTCGCGGTCGTCTCGGGGACGTCGCCGCAGGGCGCCGACGTGGTGCTCGTCGGGGCGACGACCCCGTTCGCGAACGCCACGATCGACGAGGCCGGCAACGCCGCCCTCGCGATCGGCCTCCTCGGCTCCCGCGACCGGGTCGCGTGGTACCTCCCCGGCCCGGGCGACGCGGATGCCGCGGACGCGCCGACCCTCGGCGAGCTCATGCCGGGCTGGACGACCCCCGTCCTCGTGCTGCTCGTCGTCGTCACGGTCGTCGCCGGCATCTGGCGCGGGCGCCGGTTCGGCCCGCTCGTGGTCGAGGACCTGCCCGTCCACGTGCCCGCCTCGGAGACCGGGGAGGGACGCGCGCGCCTCTACGCCCGGGGCTCCGCACGGCTGCGCGCGCTCGACCAGCTCCGCATCGCCGCGATCCGCCGGCTCGCCGTCGCGCTCCGGCTGCCGCGCTCCGCCGACGTCGACGCGGTCGTCGCCGGCGTCGCGAACGCCACCGGCCGCGCGGCCGCGGACGTCCGCGCCCTGCTCGTGGACGAGGAGCCGCGCGGCGACGCGGACCTCGTCCGGCTCGCGAGGGCGGTGGACGACCTCGAGCGGGCCGTCCACGAGACGATGCTCCCCGACCCGGGGCTCGACACCACCGACCCGACAGGAAGGCGACCATGACCGACCCGATGCCCGACGACGCGCAGCTGCGCGCCGCACTGGACCGCGTGCGCACCGAGGTGGGCAAGGCGGTCGTCGGCCAGGACGGCGCCGTCACCGGCCTGATCATCGCGCTGCTGGCCGACGGCCACGTGCTCCTCGAGGGCGTGCCCGGCGTCGCGAAGACGCTGCTCGTGCGCACCCTCAGCCGCACCCTGCGGCTGGAGACCCGGCGAGTGCAGTTCACGCCCGACCTCATGCCGGGCGACGTGACCGGCTCGCTCGCCTACGATCCGCGCTCCGGGGAGTTCGCCTTCCGTGAGGGGCCGGTCTTCACGAACCTGCTCCTCGCGGACGAGATCAACCGCACACCCCCGAAGACGCAGTCGGCGCTGCTCGAGGCGATGGAGGAGCGCCAGGTCTCGGTCGACGGCGTCACCCGCCCGCTTCCGAATCCGTTCCTCGTCGCGGCGACGCAGAACCCGATCGAGTACGAGGGCACCTACGCGCTGCCCGAGGCGCAGCTCGACCGGTTCCTGCTGAAGCTCGTGCTCGACGTGCCGGAGCGCGACGCCGAGGTCGCGATGCTCCGCCGCCACGCCGACGGATTCGACCCGCACGACCTCGCGGCAGCGGGCGTCGAGCCCGTGCTCGGCTCGGCGGAACTGGCCGCCGCGCGTGCCGCCGCGCGCCGCGTCGGCGTCGCCGACGACGTGCTCGCGTACGTCGTCGACCTCGCCCGGGCGACGCGTCGCAGCCCGTCGATGCGCCTCGGGGTCAGCCCGCGCGCGGTGGCCGGGCTGCTCGCCGCCGCCAAGTCGTGGGCCTGGCTGACCGGGGTCGAGCGCGTCACGCCCGATCACGTGCAGGCGATGCTGCTGCCCGCTTGGCGCCACCGCGTCCAGCTGCGACCGGAGGCCGAGCTCGAGGGCGTCGCCGTCGACCAGGTGCTGCGCTCGATCGTGCAGCAGGTGCAGGTCCCGCTCTGACGATGGCGCTCACCGGACGGTTCAGCCTGCTCGTCGCCCTCGGCGTCGTGCCCGTGGTGCTGCTCGGCCGGGACCCGGGCACCGCCTGGGCGGTGCTGCTCGGTTGGCTCGCGCTCGCGCTCGTGCTCGGCGCCGCGGACCTCGCCGTCGCCGCCTCGCCCCGTCGGGTGGCGATCGAGCGCGAGCTGCCCCCGCGGCTGCGTCTCGGCGAGACCGTGCGCTCGGAGCTCGTGCTCCGCAACCTCGGCGGGCGGATGCTGCGCGCCGAGGTCCGCGACGGATGGCCTCCCTCGGCCGGCGTGCACGGTCGCAACCGGGTGCGCGCCGACGTGCCGGCCGGCGAGGGGCGGCGGCTCGTGCAGGCGCTCACGCCCACGAGGCGCGGCGACCGGACGACCGCCGCCGTGACGGTGCGCTCGCACGGGCCGCTCGGCCTGTGGGCCCGCCAGGCGACGCTCTCGGCGCCGGGACGGCTGCGCGTGCTGCCGCCGTTCCATGCACGCGCCCACCTGCCGTCGCGGTTGACCCGCCTGCGCGAGCTGGACGGCCGGACGCCGCTGCTCGTCCGCGGACAGGGCACCGAGTTCGATTCGCTCCGGGAGTACGTGCGCGGTGACGACGTGCGGTCGATCGACTGGCGCGCGACCGCCCGCCGCTCCGACCCCGAGTCCCCGGGCTCGGCGAAGCTCATGGTGCGCACGTGGCGGCCCGAGCGCGACCGGCGCATCGTGATCGTCGTCGACACCTCCCGGACGGCCGCCGCCCGGATCGGCGACGAGCCCCGCCTCGACACCGCGTTCGAGGCGGCCCTGCTGCTCGCCGCGCTCGCCAGCCACGCGGGCGACCGGGTCGACCTCCTGCTCTGGGACCGACGACTGCGAGGCCGGGTGCACGGCGCGACGGGCGCCGACCTGCTGTCGCGGATGGTCGACGCCATGGCGGGCGTCGACGCGGAGCTCATCGAGGCCGACTGGGCGGGCGTGCCGGCGCAGGTGCGGGCGGTGACGAGCCGGCGGGCGCTGGTCGTGCTGCTCACGGCCGCCGACGCGCCGGGCACCGCCCGCGGCCTGCTCGCGGTCCTGCCGCAGCTCACGGCACGGCATCGCGTCGTCGTGGCGTCGGTCGCCGATCCGGCGCTCGCCTCGGCGGCCGTGCGACGTGACGGCCTGGGCGAGGTCTACGCGGCGGCCGCCGCCGAGCGCGGCCGGCTCGACGCGGATCGGGTCGCCGCGGCCGTCCGCAGGCTCGGCGCCTCGACGGTCTCGGCCGGCCCGGCCGAGCTCCCGCCCGCGCTCGCCGACCGGTACCTCGAGCTCAAGGCGGCCGGAGAGCTCTGAGTCGCGACGTCCGCCGTCGCGCCGCCCCTGGGAGCGCGCCCCGGCGAGGGGCGCCGCCGCCCGACGGTCAGCCCGCGGAGGCGCGGCGGGCGCCGGCGTCGAACGTCGCCAGGTCGCCGGTCTCGCCGGCCCGGGCTGCGCGGCGGCCCAGGACGAGCATCGCGAAGAGCAGCAGCCCGAGGGCGAGTGCCCCGATGCCGATCTTGACCGGCCACGGCCACGGCGCCGGCGTGACGAAGCCCTCGATCACGCCCGCGAGGAACAGGAAGAACACGAGGCCGATGGCGACCGAGAAGAGCGAACGGGCGTCGGCGGCCACGGCCTCGCCGCGCGGACGCGGGCCCGGTGCGACCCACGCCCAGAAGATCCGCAGGCCGGCCGCCGCCGCGACGAACACGCACGTGAGTTCGAGCAGCCCGTGCGGCGCGATGTAGAGGAAGAAGGTGTCGGCCTCGTCGTACGAGATCATGACCGCCGCCGTGACCCCGAGGTTCTGCGCGTTCTGCAGCACGACCCACGGCACCCAGATCCCGGTGATGCCGAAGGCGACGCACTGCGCGGCGATCCACGCGTTGTTCGTCCACACCGCCCCGGCGAAGGAGGCGGCGGGATTCTCGGAGTAGTAGGCGACGAAGCCCTCCTCTGCGAGGCGCCGGAGTTCCTCGTCGCTGCCGAGGCCGGCGAGCACGCGGGGGTCGGCGAGCACCCATCCCGCGTAGAGCGCGGCGACGAGCACCGTCGCGACCGCGACGGCGAGCGTGAGCCAGCGGATCCGGTACAGCGCGGCCGGCAGTCCGATGAGCGCGAACCGCGACAGCTGCCGGAGCGGGTTCTCGGCGGTGCCGGTGAACCGCAGCCGGGCACGCGCCAGCGAGAGCGAGAGCCGCTCGCCGAGCGCCGTCGACCCCGCGGTCGCCTGCACGAGCGACAGGTCGGCCGCGGCCGACTGGTAGCGGTCGATGAGCTCATCGGCCTCGGCGCCGTCGGGCCGCGACCGCCGCGAGAGCGCGTCGAGCCGCTCCCAGTCGTCGTGGCGGGCGGTCGCGAGGGCGTCGAGGTCCATCTGCTTGAATACTAGCCATGCCCGCCGACGCCTCCGCCCGCCCCGGCGCGACCCGGGCCGTCGTGGTCGATGACGAGGCCGTGCTCACGGGTGAGGCGGTCGCCCTCGACCTCCGACCGGCCGGCGCCGTGATGCGGGCCGGCGGCGCCGCGATCGACGTCCTCGCGACGATCCTGGTGGGGCTGCTCGCACTCCTCGCGATCGCCGGGCTGGAGCTCGACGAGGCGGCGTTCCGCGCGGTCGGGCTCGCGCTGGTCGTGACCCTGATCGTCGTCCTGCCCACCGCGGTCGAGACCGCCTCGCGCGGGCGTTCGCTGGGCAAGCTCGCGCTCGGCATCCGGGTGGTGCGCGACGACGGCGGATCGATCGGCTTCCGGCACGCGCTCATCCGGGCCCTCACCGGCGTGCTCGAGATCTGGATGACGTTCGGCGGCCTCGCGGTCCTCGTCGGCTTCCTGAACCCCGACTCGAAGCGGCTGGGCGACCTGCTCGCGGGCACGCACGGCCAGGTCGAGCGGGTGAAGCCCTACGTGCCGCTGGCGTTCGGGGTCCCCGAGCCGCTCGCCGGCTGGGCCGCGATCGCCGACGTCGGGCGCATGCCCGACCCACTCGCGCGCCGGATCGCGAGCTTCCTCCGGAACGCGCCGCACCTCGCGCCGGCGAGCCGCGTGCGCGTGGCGGCCGGACTCGCGGCCGAGGCGGCGCCCTGGGTCTCCCCCGTGCCGCGAACCGACCCCGAGCTGTTCCTCGCGGCCGTGGCCGCACTGCGCCGGAGCCGCGACCTCACGGCGCTCGGACTCGTCGATGCGCGCATGGCCGCACTCGAGCCCGTCCTGGACGCGCGCCCGAACGGGTTCCCCGAGCGCTGACGCCGGTGGTGCCGGCGACGGGCGTCAGTACCGGTAGTGGTCCACCTTGTACGGCCCGTCGACGGGGACGCCGAGGTACGCCGCCTGCTCCGGCGTGAGCACGGTGAGCTCCACGCCGAGAGCGTCGAGATGGAGGCGCGCGACCTTCTCGTCGAGGTGCTTGGGCAGCACGTAGACGCCGACCGGGTAGGCCTCGGGGCGGGTCCACAGCTCGATCTGCGCGAGCACCTGGTTCGTGAACGAGTTCGACATCACGAACGACGGGTGCCCGGTGGCGTTGCCGAGGTTCATGAGCCGCCCCTCGGAGAGCACGAGGATGCTCCGCCCGTTGGGCAGGCGCCACTCGTGCACCTGCGGCTTGATCTCGACCCGCTCCGCGCCCTCGAGCGACTCGAGCGCGGCCATGTCGATCTCGTTGTCGAAGTGACCGACGTTCGCCACGATCGCGAGGTGCTTGAGCCCGAGCAGGTGCTCGAGGCGGACGACGTCCTTGTTGCCGGTCCCGGTGACGAGGAGGTCGACCTGGTCGATCACCGACTCGAGCCGCGCGACCTGGTAGCCGTCCATGGCGGCCTGCAGCGCGTTGATCGGGTCGATCTCGGAGACGATGACCCGGGCACCCTGCCCTCGGAGGGCCTCCGCCGCACCCTTGCCGACGTCGCCGTACCCGGCGACGAACGCGACCTTGCCGCCGATGAGGACGTCGGTCGCGCGGTTCAGGCCGTCGGGCAGCGAGTGCCTGATGCCGTACTTGTTGTCGAACTTCGACTTCGTGACCGAGTCGTTGACGTTGATGGCCGGGAAGCGCAGCTCGCCCTCGGCGTGCAGCTCGTAGAGGCGGTGGACGCCCGTGGTCGTCTCCTCGGTGACGCCCTGCAGGCCGTCGGCGATGCGGGTCCAGCGATCGGGGCTCCCCTCGAGCGAGCGACGGAGCGTGTCGAGCACGACGCGGTACTCGGCGCTCGCGTCATCCGTCGCCGCGGGCACCGACCCCGCCGCCTCGAACTCCCGGCCGCGATGCACGAGCAGCGTGGCGTCGCCGCCGTCGTCGAGGATCATGTTCGGACCGATCCAGTCGGCACCGGCCGCCTCGGCCTCCGCCGACCAGTCGAAGATGCGGTCGGTGCACCACCAGTACTCCTCGAGCGTCTCGCCCTTCCACGCGAACACGGGGACGCCGCTCGGCTCGTCGACGGTGCCCTCGGGGCCGACGACGACCGCCGCGGCCGCCTCGTCCTGCGTCGAGAAGATGTTGCAGCTCGCCCAGCGCACCTGGGCGCCGAGCGTCACGAGCGTCTCGATGAGCACCGCGGTCTGCACCGTCATGTGCAGGCTGCCCGCGATGCGGGCGCCCGAGAGCGGCTTCGACGCGCCGTACTCGGCCCGCAGCGCCATGAGGCCCGGCATCTCGTTCTCCGCGAGGCGGAGCTGGTGCCGGCCCGCCTCGGCGAGCGAGAGGTCGGCGACCTTGAAGGGCAGGGCGGATGTCGCGGAGGGCGTGACGAGGGTCATGGGCACCATTCTCGCACCCGCGGACCCGGGGGCGATCAGGCGCGGATGAGCGCCAGCACCTCGTCGCGGACGGCCGACATCGTGGCGACGTCCTCGCCCTCGACGTTGAGCCGCAGCAGGGGCTCCGTGTTCGAGGGGCGCACGTTGAACCACCAGAACGGCTCGTCCTCCGACGTGATGCCCGTGGCCGTCAGGCCGTCGAGCTCGTCGAACTCGACCCGCCCCGTGAACGCCTCGACGATCCGCGTGTACGCGGCCGCGACGTCGGCGACCGTCGAGTTGATCTCCCCCGACAGCGCGTACGGCGTGAAGCGCGCGGCGAGCGTCGAGAGGGGGGCGCCCTGCGACCCGAACTCCGCGAGCAGGTGCATCGCCGCGAGCATGCCGTTGTCGGCGCCCCAGAAGTCGCGGAAGTAGTAGTGGGCCGAGTGCTCGCCGCCGAAGACCGCCCCGGTCTCCTTCATGCGGTCCTTGATGAGCGAGTGCCCGACGCGCGTGCGCACCGCGACCGCGCCGACCGCCTCGATCGTCTCGGGGACGAACCGCGACGTGATGAGGTTGTGGATCACGGTCGGCTCGGCCTCGCCGCCCGCACGCACCCTCGCGATCTCGCGGAGGGCCACGATCGCCGCGACCGCGGACGGGTCGACGGCCTCGCCGCGCTCGTCCACCACGAAGCAGCGGTCGGCGTCGCCGTCGAACGCCAGGCCGAGGTCGGCGCCGTGCTCGAGCACCGCGCGCTGCAGGTCGACGAGGTTCGCCGGGTCCAGCGGGTTCGCCTCGTGGTTGGGGAAGCTGCCGTCGAGCTCGAAGTAGAGCGGGACGATGTCCAGCGGCATCGCCGGCAGGCCGGCCGCCTCGCCGAGGACGGCCGGGACCGTGAGGCCGCCCATGCCGTTGCCCGCGTCGACGACGACGCGGAGCGGGCGGATGCCGCCCAGGTCCACGAGCGAGCGCAGGTGGCGGGCGTAGTCGGCGAGGATGTCGGCGGCCCCGACGCGGCCGGGCTCGGCGACGGCCGTGAACCCCTGCTCGAGGTAGGTCGCGGCGCGGTCACGGATCGCCGCCAGCCCCGTGTCGAGCGAGATGCCCTGCGCGCCCGCCCGCGAGAACTTGATGCCGTTGTAGGCCGCCGGGTTGTGGCTCGCGGTGAACATCGCCGCGGGCGCGTCCATCGCGCCGGAGGCGTAGTACGTCTCGTCCGTCGAGCAGAGCCCGATCGCGACGACGTCGGCGCCGCGCGCCGTCGCCCCCCGCGCGAACGCCTCGGCGAAGCCCGGGGAGGAGTCCCGCATGTCGTGCCCGACGACGACGCGACCGTCGGCCGCGAGGACCTCGTCGACGAAGGCCGCGCCCAGCGCCTCGACGACATCGTCCGTGAGGACGTCGCCGACGATGCCGCGCACGTCGTACGCCTTGACGATCGTTTCGAGGCGCGCGGCAGCGCCCGGTCTCGCGGGGGGATTCATGCGGTGAACCCTACCTCACCGAGCGTGACGTGCCGGATGATCTGCCAGCCCCGCGGGGCGGACGTACGCTCGGCGTGGCGGGCGCAGAGATCGTAGGAGTGGGGTTCGCGCGTGAACGACAGGGGCCCCAGGACCGCGAGCGAGTCGGCGTAGTCGTACGTCAGGGTCGCGACCGCCTCGGCGGCGCATGCGGTGCGCGAACAACGTCTCATGGCGACCCCCAGCGTAGCGATCCGGACGGCCGGTACCATGGAGGCCATGCCACGTTCCCGTCGTGTCGCCGCGACGGCGGCCTCGCCCCGGCGCCTCGCCCGGGACCGCCACGGCCGTGGGATGCGCTCGCCCGTGACGGGTCCGCACCTGCCGCTGCTGCGCACCAGGATCGACGAGTTCGACCTGACGATCGCATCGACCGCCGCCTACCTGCGCGGCCTGTGGCCTGAGCTCGAGGGCGTGTCGATCCAGGTCGCGGACGCCCCGGCGGAGGCCGTGCACGACGACCACGTCGACCGGTGGAAGGTGTACCACGACGAGCGTCGCATCGTCTTCTTCCGGTTGCCGATCGTGCGGTTCCTGCGGACGCAGGAGGGCGAGGAGAAGGACGAGAAGCTGCTCGTCGAGAGCTGCGTCTTCCGCGCCGTGGCGGACTTCCTCGGGCGCGACCCGTGGGAGCTGGCGCCGGGTCGCTACCGCCACCTCTGAGGCCCGCCCGGAGCGGCCGCGCGTGATCGGCCGACGGCGCGACCCGCCGAACGGCGCCGGCGCTACTGGGGGAAGACCCGCACCGGCGCGTCGAGCGGACCGGGCGGCGGCACGGGCATCCAGGCCAGCGCGTCGTCGCCGCGGAACGTCACCGCCGCGTGGAGGCCGTCGACGCCGGCGAGGACGAGCCGGTCGCCGCCGCCGACCGGGACGGACGCCGCGCCGCCGGCCGGCACGACGACGCTCCGTTCGTCCGCGCCCGCCGACACGATCGCCTCGACGTCGACCTCGGTCGGGTTGGCCAGCTCGAGTGCCGCTCCGGGGCCCGGGGGGACCGCGACCGTCGCGCCGTCGAGCAGCGGCCCGGTCGCCGTCGTCCACGCGAGGTCGGCGACGATCGGGTCGTCGCCGGGGCCGAGCACGGTCGACCGGGCGGCCACCACCACGGGCGCGTCCGCGTCCACGAGGATCGTGTAGGTACCGGGGTCGAGCGTCCCGAGGGGGAGGTCGGTCGCCTGCCCCGGCGCGAGCTCGACCTCGACCTGGGCGGCCGGTGCGCCGTCCTCGTCGCGGACCTCGACCGAAGCGGATGCCTCGACGCCCTCCGGCGCGTAGATCCGGAGCGCCGGGTGGTCGTCGCCGTCGGCGTGGTCCTCGTCGGTCGCGACCCCGCGGCGATCGACGACCACGAAACCCGGCAGCACCTGCTGCGCGGCCGGGAGGGCCGTCGGCGTCGACAGCTCGAGCCCTGCGGGGTCGAGTCCGAGCACCACCGAGTGCTGCAGTGCGGCCGCGATGGGCGCGCCCGTGCTCGTGACGTGCACCACGGGGGTCCGGACGTTCGGGGCGAGTCCGGCGAGCGACACGACCCGCTGCGTCCCGGGTGCGACGACGATCCCGAGGCCGGCGGGCGCCTCCACGGGGCCCGTCTCGCCGATGACGCGGAGGTCCACGGTCGAGGCGACCTCTCCGGGATTGGCGAGCAGCACGAGCCCCGAGCGTCCCACGTCGGTCGCACCCGCGACGAGCCAGGAGTCCGACGCCGGTTCCGCGCAGTCCGCGGCGGCGAAGCCGCGGAGCGACTCCGTGTCCGCCGACTGTGACTGCGCCCCGGCGAGCATGCCCGACATGACCGCTCCGGGTTCCGCGGAGAGCGCCACCGGGCCGGCAGCGCCGGCGGCGTCGTCCGGCGCGGCGAGGTCGACCTGCGCGACCTCGGCGTCGGCGGGGTCGGCGGCGACCACGAGGTCCGGTTCGCCGATGGAGCGGGCGGCCGTGGCGGCTGCGGCGTCGTCCGCGAGCGAGAGCAGCGGACCCGGGCAGACCCGGAGCTGACGGCTCTCGGCCGGCTGCACGATCGTCGACGGCGGTGCGGCGGCCACGACCGGCAGCGGCAGCAGCGAGGCAGCGCCGACGAGCCCGGTCACGATCGCGGCGACGCCGACGACCGCGGCCGCGCGGCCGGTCGCTCGGAGCACCTCACGCGTCGTCGGCACGTCGATCTCCCTCCTCGTCCGGCTCGCCCGGGGACGTCGGCCGTGCGGCGGCCGACGCCGGCACCGGCTCGGCGGCGGCATCCTCGTCGGTGTCGTCCTCGGGGGGCGTCCCGGTCACGGCGTCGTCCTCGGCCGCGGACGACGCGGCCGCGGCATCCGGAACCGGGCGCGGCCGTCGTCGACGGCGCCGCGAGGGCGGCCGTCGGTCCGGCTCGCGTCCGCCGCCCGTCGGGATCGAGAGCAGCAGCGCCGCCCCCACGACGAGGAGCTGGCCCGCCACGATCCAGCCCGCGATCGGGCCGGGCTCCGGCAGCCGGGCGCCCGGGGCGTCCGCCTCCGCGTCGGTGAAGCGCCAGAGCGGGCCGAAGTCGGTCTCGCCGATCGCGGCCACCTGCGGGTTCCCGTCCAGCGCCGCGCGCGCCCGGGCCTCGACGGCGGCGGCACGGCCGTCCTCCGATCCCGGTCCGAGCAGCACGAACGAGAGGCCGAGGTCGTCGACCGCGGGAGCGGCGTCGAAGCCGCTCCGTGAGACGAGGTTCCCGGCGAGGGTCGCGATCTCCTCGGTGGTCGGGGTGAGCTCGCGCCGGGTCGAGGCGAGCGTGGACTGCTCGTCGAGCGTCGCGCCGCTCCCTCGTTCGATGGTGGCGCGGAGGCCGCCGTCGGCGGTGGGCTCGATGCGGAGGGTCCCGACCCGCGGATCGGTCGCAGCCTCGGCCTCGACGAAGGCCGGGAGCGTGCGTTCGGGGGCCGGGCCGACCGCCGTCTGCCCGAGGGCGAGCGCCGCGAGGGTGGGCGCGACGGCCACGATCCCGCCGGCGATCACGACCGTGGCGGCCGCGGCGGCGCCCCACCGCAGCGTGCTCAGCGCCACGACGGCCGCGGCGAGCAGGCCCAGCCACATCAGGCTGATCCCGGCTCCGGCCCAGACCGGGACGACGCGCTCGCCCGTGAAGGCGACGTGGACGAGGGTCGCCCCGACGGCCGTCGCGAACCCGAGGATCGCGAGCGCGAGCGCGAGCAGCCCGCCCCGGAGCCGACGGGAGCCGACCACGGAGATCGCGGCGAGCACGAGCGGCGCGATGAGGACCGCGAGCACGACGACCGGCGGGACGAACTCGGCGACGATCCCGCCGAGCGCCTCGTCCCAGCGGCCCCAGGTGCCCGATGCCTGTCCGAGGGCGACCTGCACCGGGGTGGGCTCCGCCGCACCGTGCGGCAGGCCCGGGTCCGCGAGGAGGGAGAGGGGTGCGCCGCGCTGCACCTGCTGCACGATGAGCGGGAGGAAGAGCGCGAGCGCCGGGAGCGGGATGCCTGCGAGCCGGACGGCGGCGCGCCCGCTGAGCGGCAGCGCGACCAGCCAGGCGACGACGAGCGCGGGCGCCGCGCTCGGTGCGCACGCGACGATGGCGGCGAACACGAGCGACGCCGCAGCGGCCGCCGCCCAGGACGTCGCCGCGGCGAACATGAGGACCGCGAGCCACGGGAGGAGGACGTGCACGATCACCGCGCCCGGGCGACCGGCGGCGAGCGCGTCGAGCAGTGGCGGGGCGAGCGCCCAGCCGAGCCCGCCGAGCACCCGCAGCGCGGCCCGTTCGGTGAGCCTGGCCGCAGCGAACCAGCCGCCGAGCCCCGAGAGCGGGATCGCGACCAGCCACAGCGCCAGCAGCGCGAACGACGGCGACCAGAACGCCCCGGTGCCGAGCACGGCGACGACGCCCGCGAACGGGTCGGCGGCGCCCTCGAAGCCCCCGCCGACGTCCCGCCACCCGGCGGCGGCGTTGCGCCAGAGCGTGCCGACGTCGTCGGAGAGCGGAAGCAGCCCTCCGCCCGCGACGCCGCCGGAGGCGACCAGCGGTGCGAAGACGACGACCGAGGCGGCGACCGTGGCGAGCAGCACCCAGCCTCCGCCCGTCTGGAGGAACATCAGGTCGTCGGCGCGACCGCGCGCGCGCTGGCGACGTGCCTCGGCGGCCTGCTGGCGGCGCACGCGCACCTCGTCCGGTCGCATCCGGAGCGGCGCGAGCGAGGACCACCGCGCCGTCCTGGTCCGCGCGATGACCCGTCGCGAGCGCACCACGCGCTGCGGGGTGACCATGACCTCCACCGCCGCGCGGAACTCCCCCGGGATCGCGCCGGGCGTCTTGGCGAGGAGGTGCCGCAGCGACCGCAGGACCGCGAGCGGCAGCAGGGTCAGCCAGTGCAGCGGGGCGAGGACGACCGGCGCGGCGACCAGGCGGCGGTGCAGGCGTTCCGTGCGGGATTCGCGTGCCCGGCGCCGCGCCGCCCGACCGCCGGGTTCGGAGCCGGGCCCGGCGATCCCCACGTCGCCGAACCGGATCCGTGCGGCGGGCACGGCGATGACGCGGTGGCCGGCGAGCCGGGCACGGATCCCCAGGTCGAGGCCGTCGTCGACGACCGGCAGTGCCGGGTCGAAGCCGTCCAGGTCCCGCCAGACGACGTGCCGCACGAGGAGCCCGGCCGAGTCGGCCCCGAGGACGTCGGACAGCTCGTCGTGCTGGCCCTGGTCGAGCTCGCCGTCGACCACGGCGACGCTGCGTCCCCAGCGGGTCACGGTGCGTCCGAATCGGACCATCCGTCGCGGGTCGTCCCAGTCCACCAGCTTCGGCGCGGCGACGACCGCGCTCCGGGCGTTCTCGAGCGCCGCCACGAGGGCCTCGAGCGCGTCGGGGTCCGGGGCGGCGTCCTCGGTCAGGAGCCAGAGCGCGTCGCGGTCCTCCGCCGGGTCCGGGAGGGTGCGGGCGACGAGCTCGACGGCCTCGCCGAACGGGAGCGCCTCGCCGAGCGAGACCACGTGCGCGGGTCGTTGCGCCTCGACGGTCCGCCGGGTGGCGTCGTCGACACCCATGAGCACGACCGCGAGGTCGTCGGGACGACGCGTCTGCTCGCGCAGCGCCTCGAGGGTCGTGCGGAGCCGGTCGCCGCCGTGCTGCACGACGACCACGGCGGTGACTCTGGGGAACATCGGGGACAGCCTAGGCGGCGGTCCCCGCGCGGTCCGTCAGCGCGGCGGGCGTGCCTCGAACGTGTCGGGGCGCACCCGCTGCGCGACGTCGATCAGCTGGCCTGACGCCGGAGCTTGCGCCGCTCGCGCTCCGAGAGGCCGCCCCAGATGCCGAAGCGCTCGTCGTTCGAGAGCGCGTACTCCAGGCATTCCGCGCGGACCTCGCAGCCCGTGCAGATGCGCTTGGCGTCTCGCGTCGAACCGCCCTTCTCCGGGAAGAACGCCTCCGGATCCGTCTGCGCGCACAGCGCGTCGCTCTGCCACGCCAGCTGGTTGTCGTCGTCTGCGACCCCGCGAACCCCAGGTACGCCGATCCTCACGGGGTCGACGAACCAATCCTCAGGTACCCCAGAACGATATTCAGGCTTGCCCATATCGTCTCCCACCCAGTTGTACCGACATCCCCGAGGGGTGTGTCTTGACCAATTACACCGGTGTAATTCGGTGGAAGTCAAGTCGCGAATCGTAAACCCTCCACCCCCTGTCGAGGCTTCAGGGCACGCGCGACACGCTGACGGCGTGTCCGAGTCGTGATCGCCCCGGTCAGTCTTCGGATGCCGCCTTCCGCGCGGACCACGCGCTGGCGACCATGTCGCCCAGGTCGTGGCGCATGCGCCAGTCGAGGTCGCGCGCCGCGAGCTCGCCCGAGGCGACGATCCGCGCGGGGTCTCCGGCCCGGCGCGGGGCGATCTCGGGTTCGAAGTCGATGCCCGTCACGCGGGCGACCTCGCGCATGATCTCGCCGACCGACACGCCGTCGCCCGAGCCGAGGTTGTAGACCGGCTCGATCGGCTCCCCGGCGTCGAGCCGCTTCGCGGCGGCGACGTGGGCGTCAGCCAGGTCGGCCACGTGGATGTAGTCCCTCACGCAGGTGCCGTCGGGCGTCGGATAGTCGTCGCCGTTGATGCGCGGGGTCCGTCCCTCGAGGAGGGCGTCGAACACCAGCGGGAAGAGGTTGTGCGGGCTCGGGTCGTAGACCTCGTCGGTGCCCGATCCCACGACGTTGAAGTACCGCAGCGAGGTGTGCCGCAGGTCGTGCGCGCGAGCCTGGTCGGCGAGCAGCCACTCGCCGATGAGCTTGGACTCGCCGTACGGCGACTCCGGGCGCTTGGGCGTGTCCTCCGTCACGAGGTCGACGTCGGGCGTGCCGTAGACGGCGGCACTCGACGAGAAGACGATGCGGTCGACGCCGCGGGCCTGCATCGCGCCGAGGAGCCGCGCCGTGCCGGTGACGTTCTGCTCGTAGGCGTGCAGCGGCCGCTGCACCGAGACGCCGGCGTACTTGAACCCGGCGAGGTGGACGACGCCTCGGACGTCGTGGGCCGCCATGGCGTCCTCCAGCAGCGCCCCGTCGAGGATCGAGCCCTGCACGAACGGCGCGCCCTCGGGCACGAAGGTCCGCCGACCCGACGAGAGGTCGTCGACGACGACCGTGTCGATGCCCTGCTCCCGGAACGCACGCACGACGTGCGCCCCGATGTAGCCCGCTCCCCCGGTGACCAGCCAGCTCATGTCCGCCTTCCGCCGCCGGCGTCTCCGGCGTCGTGACGATGCTAGCGGGCGGGGTCAGACGCGGCGCAGCGGAGCCCGCTCGACGTGACGGACGCGGTCGCGGATCTCCGGCCGGCCGTAGCCGTCGGAGTCCAGTCGGAGCAGCGTCGCGACGACGCCCCACACCGCGAGTCCCGCGAGGATCAGAAACACGATGATGTCCATGGCAGAAATTGTGCTCCTTGCAACATCCTGCCGACAGTGGCAGACTCGCCAGTGATCGGCACATTCCTGCCATGCGGTCGTCGCGGCCGCGCCACCGAGGAGGCTCCCGTGCTCCAGACCATCGCCTGCATCGCCGTCCCCCAGATGGCGCCGTTCGAGTTCGGCGTGATCTGCGAGGTGTTCGGCATCGACCGCTCGGAGCAGGGCGGGCCGACGTTCGACTTCCACGTCGTCGCCGCCGAGCCGGGGCCGATCTCGACGAAGCTGGGCTTCGACGTCGTCGTGCACGAGGGTCTCGAGGCCGCCGAGACCGCCGACCTGGTCGCCGTGCCCGCCTCGCTCATCGACGAGCCGGCGCACCCCGAGGTGCTGCGCGTCATCCGCGAGGCGGTCGACCGCGGCGCCTGGGTCCTGAGCGTCTGCTCGGGCGCCTTCACGCTCGCGCGCGCCGGCGTCCTCGACGGACGCCGGGCGACGACGCACTGGATGTACACCGACCGGCTCGCCGAGATGTTCCCGGAGACCGAGGTCGACCCCGACGTCCTGTTCGTGCAGGACGGCAAGGTCGTCACCGGCGCGGGCACGGCCGCCGGCATCGACGCGGCCCTGCACATCGTGCGCACCGAGCTGGGCGCGAGCGCGGCGAACATCGTCGCCCGGCGCATGGTCGTGCCGCCGCAGCGCGACGGCGGCCAGTCGCAGTTCATCCGCACGCCCGTCGTCGAGTGCCGCAGCGACTCGCTCGCCGAGGTGACCGACTGGATGCTCGAGCACCTCGACGAGGACCTCACGGTCGACCGACTCGCCCGCAAGGCGCTCATGTCGCCGCGCACGTTCGCGCGCAGGTTCCGCTCCGAGACCGGCACCACGCCGAACGCCTGGCTGAACCGCCAGCGCCTCCTCCGGGCGCAGGAACTCCTCGAGGAGACCGACCTGACGCTCGAGGAGATCGCCCGCGAGACCGGCTTCGGCGCGGCCGCCGTCATGCGGCACCACTTCGTGAAGGTGCTGCAGACGACGCCGACGCAGTACCGCCGGGTGTTCGGGCCCCGTCAGGTCGGCTGACGTCTCGGCCGTCGCCGCGGCATCCGCCCGCCCGCGCCTCGGCGGACCGAGCGTCAGAGGAAGTGCCGGCCCCAGCGGGTGCGGAGCAGGAGCAGGCCCGTCGCGATCGGGACGCCGAGGGCGAACGCGAAGATCACGATGCCCGGCGCGCCGAGCACGTGACCGGCCGCGATGAAGAAGGCGTGGAACAGGATCACCGGCATCGCGAGCCCGGCGAGCCGCGTCGCCGAGCGGGCGAGCCCGGTGGGGAACCGATCCTGGACGCCCTCGAACACCAGGATCAGGCCGCACGAGATGGCCGCGCTGACGACGACGCTCACGATCGGCGCCCCGAAGTCGGCCGCCTTCATGTCGACGGGCGGCACGATCCCAGAGATCGTGAGCGCGAGCCCTCCGACCACGAGCGCGGCGCCGATCGGCAGGGGCGCGGCCACGCGGTCGCGGATCCGGCGCAGGCCGTCGCCCGCGCTGACGAAGACGAGCGCGGCGAGCGCCACGCCCGCCGACCAGGGCACCCACCGCACCCACTCGGGCTGCACGTACGCGACGGCGAGGACGAGGGCGCCGACGACCGGCGGGACCCAGACTGCGATCGCCGAGAGCGCCCGCATCGCGATCGCGGCCACGAACAGCGCCGTCACGAACCAGAAGGCCGCGTACTGCCCGCCGATCCGGGCGCCGCCGAGCAGGAGCGCCGTGGGGTCCGGCAGCTGCATGGTGCCGACGACCGCCGTGAACGCGGCCCACGCCGCGGTCACCACGACCAGCCACAGCGCGTAGGGCACGAGCAGGGACCGCGCCCGCCGGCGCACCTCGTCGCCGAGCGTGCGGCCCTCGCGCCACAGGTAGCCGCTCAGGACGAAGAACACGGGCACGTGCCAGCTGTAGATCGCCGCGTGGGTCAGCCCGCCGGCCCAGATGTGGGCGAAGACCACCGCGACCACGCCGACGACCCGGAGCGCATCGATCCCTGCGGATCGGGTCGCGACAGGCGCAACGGAGCGGGTGGGGGCGGGCTGCATCGCGGTATTGTCGCACGCCTCGCCCGGATGCCGCCCGAATGCGCTGCGTGACGATTCCGCGCGTCGACCCGCTGGCCCCGCGCCGGGCGCCCCGCGCTCAGGGCACGGTGGGCGGCACCGTCGCGATCCACGCGATGCCGCCACCCGTCACGGCGAGCTCCCGCTCGTCGGGCGACGCGAACGCGGCGCCGCCCCGTTCGAGCGCGATGGCGCCGTGGCGGCCGGCGAGCTCGACGCCCTCCCCCTCTGCGAGCACGACCGCGGGGCCCGACAGGGGCAGGCGGACCTCCGGCGACGCCCCCTCGACCCGCAGGAGGGTGAAGTCGGGCACGGGGGGCCGGTACTCCAGCACGCCCGGTGCGACCTCGACGGCTGCGAGCAGCGGCGGCTCGATGGGCGCGAAGTCGAGGACTTCGAGCAGCTCGGGGATGTCGATGTGCTTGGGCGTCAGACCGCCGCGGAGGACGTTGTCGCTCGCGGCCATGAGCTCGATGCCGAGGCCGGACAGGTAGGCGTGGACGTTGCCGGCGTCGAGGAACAGCGCCTCGCCGCGACGCAGCGTGACCCGGTTGAGCAGGAGCGAGATCACGATGCCCGGATCGCCCGGGTACTCGGCCGCGAGGTCCAGCACGGTGCGGAACGACGCCGCGTACGGCGACGCCAGCGCGATCTCCGACCCCGCGAGCGCGGTCGTCCGCTCGATGAGCCACGCCGCCTCCCCGGAGTCGCCGCCTCGACCGTCCTGGAGCAGCCAGGCCACGGCCTCGCGGAGCGGATCGGGTCCCTCGATGCGGGAGCCCAGCAGGTCGAGCGCGCCGGGCTGCGGGTCGTCATCGGCGGCATCCGCCTCGCGAAGCACCCCGAGGACGGCACGCACCTCCTCGAGGTCCCGGAAGCCCGACAGCGCCTCGAACGTGTCGCTGACGGCGACGATCAGCTCGGGCTTGGCGTACGGGTCCCGGTAGTTCCGGTCGAACGCGTCGATCGGGACGCCCTCGGCCTCCTCGCGCGCGAAGCCGATGCGCGCCTGGTCCGGGGTCGGATGGGCCTGGAGCGACAGCGGCCGCGCCGCGGCGAGCACCTTCAGCAGGAACGGCAGGCGCGCGCCCTCGCGCGCGTGCTCGGGCCCGAGGGCCAGCCCCGGGTTCGCGGCGATGAGGCCGGCGAGGTCGTCGGCGCCGGCCGCGTCCGGATCGACGACCTCCGCCGGCGAGCCCGCGTGGGCCCCGAGCCAGAGCTCCGCCTCCGGGCTCCCCGAGGGCTCCACGCCCAGGAACTCCGCGATCGCGGTGTGGGATCCCCACGCATAGTCTCGAGGGTGGTTGCGGATCGCGACAAACATGCCGGGCGGTGTCCTTTCGGGGTTTGGCGGCAGACTACCAACGGCTGCGGTCGCGGCCGGGCGGCGACCTAGGCTCGGCACATCCGCCCGACGAAGAGGAGCAGACATGTCCTTCGAGCCGCTCGCGAGCGACTTCTACTCGTACGAGTCCCTGCTGACCGCCCGCGAGAAGGAGGCGCTCGCCGAGATCCGTTCGTGGCTCGAGCGCGAGGTCCGACCCATCGTCAACGGATACTGGGAGCGGGCGGAGTTCCCCGTCGAGGTCGTGAAGCCGCTCGCCGACCTCGGCGTGCTGTCGTACGCCTGGGACGAGACGGCGCCCTTCGAGAACTCCGCCGTCTTCCGCGGGTTCGTGGCCCTCGAGCTCGCCCGCGTCGACGCCTCGGTGTGCACGTTCGTCGGGGTGCAGAACGGCCTTGCGACGGGGTCGATCGCGATCGGCGGATCGGACGAGCAGCGCCGCGAGTGGATCCCGAAGCTCGCCTCCGGCGAGGTGGTGGGGGCGTTCGGGCTCACCGAGCCGCTGTCCGGCTCCGACTCCGCGCGCGGGCTCCGCACGACCGCGCGTCGCGAGGGCGACGAGTGGGTGCTCAACGGCCAGAAGCGGTGGATCGGCAACGCGACCTGGTCGGACATCACGATCATCTGGGCCAAGGACGAGGACGACGGACAGGTCAAGGGCTTCATCGTCCCGACCTCGACGCCCGGCTACGAGGCGACGAAGATCGAGGGCAAGGTCAGCCTGCGGATCGTGCAGAACGCCGACATCACGCTCACCGACGTCCGCGTCCCCGAGTCGCTGCGGCTGCAGAACGCCACGTCGTTCCGCGACACCGCCGCGGTCCTCCGGCAGACCCGCGCCGAGGTCGCCTGGTCGGCCGTCGGCACGGCGATCGGCGCCTACGAGGCCGCCGTCCGCTACGCGAAGGAGCGCGACCAGTTCGGCAAGCCGATCGCGTCGCACCAGCTCATCCAGGACCTCCTCGTGAAGTGCCTCGGCAACATCACCGCCTCGCTCGGCATGGTCGTCCGCGTGTCGCAGATGCTCGACGCGGGCGAGCAGCGCGACGAGCACTCGGCGCTCGCGAAGGCCTTCGCGACCTCCGCGATGCGCGAGACCGTCGCCTGGGCGCGCGAGGCATGCGGCGGGAACGGCATCGTGCTCGACTACGAGGTCGGCCGCTTCTTCGCCGACGCCGAGGCCCTCTACTCGTACGAGGGCACGCGCGAGATGAACACGCTCATCGTCGGCCGCGCGATCACCGGGCAGGCCGCGTTCGTCTGAGGCACACCACGATGACGGATGCCGCGGCGCGCCGGGTGCGCCGCGGCATCCGTCGTCCCGGCGAGCCCGTTCAGCTGCGGCCGAGGCCGCGGTAGGCGAACCCGGCCGCGCGCCACGACGCGGGGTCGAGCACGTTCCGGGCGTCGATCACGCGCGGCGTCGCCATCAGCCCGGCGACGCGCTCCGGGTCGAGGTCGCGGTACTCGCGCCACTCCGTGACGAGCACCGCGAGCTCGGCGTCGCGGAGCGCCTCCTCCGCGGACGTCGTGTAATCGAGCTGCGGGTGCCGCAGGCGCGCGTTGCCGATGCCCTCGGGATCGGTCGCGCGGACGCGCGCGCCGAGGCCGTGCAGGCGCGCGGCGACGTCGAGCGCGGGCGAGTCGCGCGTGTCGTCCGAGTCGGGCTTGAACGTCAGCCCGAGGACCGCGATCCGGCGCTCGAAGACCGAGCCGCCGAGCAGCTCGACGGCAAGGTCGACCGCGCGCTCGCGCCGACGCAGGTTGATCGCGTCGACCTGGCGCAGGAACGCCACCGACTCGGCGCGGCCGAGCTCCTCGGCCCGTGCGGTGAACGCCCGGATGTCCTTCGGCAGGCAGCCGCCGCCGAACCCGATGCCGGCGTTGAGGAACCGGCGGCCGATGCGGGCGTCGTGCCCGATCGCGTCGGCCAGCGTCGTGACGTCGGCCCCGGTCGCCTCGGCGATCTCGGCCATCGCGTTGATGAAGCTGATCTTGGTCGCGAGGAACGCGTTCGCCGCCGTCTTCACGAGCTCGGCGGTCGCGTAGTCGGTCACGATGCGCGGGATCCCCGTCGCGAGCACGTCGACGTAGACCTCGTCGAGCAGGGCGGCGTCGTCGGCGTCGGCCACCCCGTACACGAGCCGGTCGGGCGTCAGCGTGTCGGCGACCGCGAAGCCCTCGCGGAGGAACTCCGGGTTCCAGGCGAGCGCCGCACGCGAGCCGGCCGTGCGCAACCGGTCCACGAGCCCGCCCGCCGTGCCCACGGGCACCGTGCTCTTGCCGACGATCAGCGAGTCGGGCGCGACCACCCGGGCGAGCGCGTCGACGGCGCCGTGCACGTAGCGCAGGTCGGCGCCGTCCGAATTCGGCAGCTGCGGCGTGCCGACCGCCAGGAAGTGCACGCGCGCCCCGGCCGCGTCGGCGAGGTCCGTCGAGAACCGGAGGCGGCCGGAGCCGATGCCCTCGGAGAGCAGCTCGGGCAGTCCCGGCTCGAAGAACGGCGCGACGCCGGCGGACAGCTTCTCGACCTTCGCGGCATCCGTGTCGATGCCGACGACGTCGTGGCCGAGCCTCGCCATCGCGGCCGCATGGACCGCTCCCAGGTACCCGCAGCCGATGACGGAGATCTTCACGTCGCTCCTCTCGCTCCCCGCACATTCTCACGCACGGCCGGGGCCACCGGGGTCACGGCGACGGCCGCGTGACGATCTCGCGGGCCCGCGCCACGGCGCCCTTGACGACGCGGCGGAACCCGACCTCCTTCTGCATCCGCAGCAGCCACGGCGCGATCCCGTTCGAGCGCTCCATGGTCAGGGCGAGCGATCGCGTGATCTCCCCCATCGGCTTGCCGCGCAGGTAGTCGACCACGTCGCGCACGCGCAGCGCCGGCGCGAACTCCCGCTCGTGGCTGCCGAGCTCGACCGCGTCGCGCAGCGGCGCGATGAAGCGGAGGTACTCCGGTGCGCCCGGGTGCGCGCGGAAGTGCTCGAACCCGAAGGCGAACACGTCGCGGCGGAGCCGGTCGCGGTCGATGAAGTCGAGGTCGGCGACGTCGTTCGCGAACATCGGCAGCATCCGCTCGAACGCCTCGTAGAGCTCCCGGTCGTGCGAGCGCGAGGCCATCACCGGCTCGACCCGGCCGTCGCGACGCTCGTACCCCGTCACGCTGCCGTACGGCAGGTTCGCGAAGAGCGCCTCGATCACGAGGAGCGAGTACGTCGCCGACGTGAAGTTGTGCCGGACCGAGACGCCGTTCGACGGGTAGATGCTGCGTGCGTAGTAGAACGGCGACTCCACCGGCCGGCCCGCCGCGACCTCGAGCAGCCGGGCCAGGCAGTCCTGGGTGTAGCCACGGCCCCAGTACTCCACGAACGCGATCCTGCCGTCGAGGTCGACGTGGTCCCGCAGGTACTCGGTGACGAGCTCGCGGTCGGCCTCGGCGACGCGTTCCAGGTGCGCGCGGTACGCGCCAGAGGAGCGCATCGTCTCCACGATGCCGCCGGCGGTCGCGCCGTCGAAGGGCGCGTCGCGGTACTGGGCGAACTCGGGGAACATGGCGAGCAGCTCGTCCTCGGTCGTACGCGAGGACTCGAGGAGCCCCGCGAACGTCCGCACCCCGCCGAAGCTGCCGTGCGGCGCGAAGGTGTCGTCGTCGATGCCGTCGAGCTGCGAGGCGAGGCGCCAGGCGCGACGGGAGCCGTAGATGTACTCGGTGCGCAGCTCGAGCCCGCGCGAGGCGATGAGCGCGTCGGCGATCTCCTTCATGTGGTGGCCGTCGCGCGAGATGAAATAGAGCGTCTCGTAGCCCCGGCGCACCGCATCGGCGAGCACCCACGAGACGTACGGCACGAGGTAGAACGACGCGGTCCGGTAGGCGAACAGCTCCGCCTCCGTGAACTCGCCGCTCATCCGGCGGTCTCGCATGCGACCCGCGAGGAGGTAGGCGTCGTAGCTGCGGATCGACTCGACGAACTCGGTCTCGTACTCGTCGAGGGTCGGCGTCTCGGTCCGCACCGTCCGGATGCCGAGCTCGCGGGGCAGCACCTCGTCGGCCCGCAGGTTGTCCCCGGTGTGGATCCACGCGCCGTAGTCGTAGCCGAGGTCGGTGAACACGCGCGCGAACAGCCGCTTCGTCGTCTTCTGGACCAGCTGTTCGCTCGAGAGGTACAGCGGCAACGTCGCCAGCAGCGGGTCCGCATGGCCGAGCATGCGCACCAGCGTCTGCTTGGGCAGGTACATGTCGCTGATCAGGACGACGGTCTCACCCGCCTCGACGAGCGAGCGGACGTGCGCGAGCATGCGCTCGTCCGCGATGCAGTTCTCGACCTCGAGCTCGAGTTCCCAGCCGGAGAGCAGGTCGACCTGCTCGTCGGTGAGATGGAAGATCTCGCGGATCCGACGGTAGATGTCGTCGAACTGGATCTCGAACTCCTGCGAGTTCGCCAGTGCGGGCGACTTGCGCCGGTACTCGCGGACCGCCGCCTCGGCCTGCATGCGGATCTCCGGGAACCTCGCGAGCAGTTCGCCCGGGAACGCGGTCGGGCTCAGCTCCATGCGCTGCCGGACGCCGTGGAAGATCGACTCCGGGAGCACGGCGCGGCGGTGGATCAGCGTGTCGAAGACGTCGAAGCTGTACAGCGTCGGCAGCCGCACGTCGATCGGCTCGTAGGCCAGGGCGTGCTCGACGATCGTCGTGAACGTGTCGTCATCGGCGTACGCCCAGAAGGTCTCGTCGAGGCGCTCGAGGTCCTCGCCGGGCACGACGGTGTCGCGGTCCTCGATCGCCTCGAGCAGGGCGTCGAAGTCGCCCGCCCATCGGCCGGCCGACAGCCGCTCGTAGTCGAGGCCGGGCTCGAGCGCCGTCTCGTCGCCCCAGTCGAACGGGTAGCGGATGACCCGTTCCACCCCCGCGTTCAAGGCGTCGTAGAGGATCGACGAGTAGTCGACGATCACGGTGTCGAGGTCGGGGAACACCTCGTAGACGTCGTCGGCGTTGTCCCAGAACACGAGCCGCGGGTGGTCGCCGTACCGCGCCTTGAGCGCCCGGTACGTGCGGTCGACCGCGAGCTGGGGGTGGAGCTTGAGGATCAGCATCGAGTCCGACCGCTCCAGCGACTCGAGGAGGCGATCGACGTCGGGCAGCGCCCGGGCCACGAACGTCTCATTGCCGCGGAGACGGTACGTCGGCGCCCACATCAGCATGCGCGTCGAGGCGGGGAGGCCGCGCGCGGCACGCAGGTCGTGGTCGAACGACGCGAAGCGGCCGTGCAGCCGCGAGAACAGGTTCTGCGGGTAGCCCGCACGGATCACCTGCGTGGGCGCGGGGTCGATCTGGGCGGCGAAGTGCTCCTCCATCGTCGGCGAGGTGACGAGGAACAGCTGGTTGCGCCGGTACTCGACGTTGTTGCGCACGTACTTCTCGACGATCCGGGGCAGGAGGAAACCGGTCGTCATGGCCCGTTCGACGCGCTTCACGCCGACCCCGTGCCAGAGGTTCAGCAGCACCGCGCCGCGCAGGTTCTCGGGGAGGTGCTCCTTGACCTGGTTCACGACCCACACGCCGGTGCGGCGCTGGACCTCGCGGGACTTGGGTCCGCGGAAGGTCATCGCGCTGAAGCCCATCGCCTGGACCTGGGCGACGACGTCCTCCGAATCGGTGATCCAGTGCGCCTCGATGTCCGGGCGGTACCGGTTCACGTAGAGGAACAACCACTTGGGGTTGCCGTTGAACGTGTTGCCGGCGTTGAACATCCACACACGTCGATTTCGGTCCGTCACGCGTCTCCCAGTCTCTCGAACCCGGCAATTCTAGGGGAGCCGGTTCCGAGCCCCGTGACCGTGGGCGACCGCGTCGCGGTCGACGTCCTCAGCCGTCGAACCGGATGCCGCGGTGCTCGCCGCGCACGATCGCGGCGGCCACCGTGTCGACGCCGGCGTTGCCCACGTCCGACTTGTAGGTGAGCTTGTGCACCCAGTAGCCGGACGCCAGCCGGGCGAGCGTCCCTCCGTCGTTCGACTGGTGCAGCGCCCGCTGGACTGCGAGCGCGTCACCGGGGTGGCGATGGCTCGCCGCGTCCCATTCCGCGCGGAACCGGTCGTCGAGCCAGTACAGCATCTCGAGCATGTAGTGCAGCTGGAAGTAGTCGGCGAGGTACCCCTCCCGCAGCCACCACAGCACCATGGCCTCGCGCAGGAGCGAGACGCTGTAGCCTCCGGGCACCGCGCTCATGAACCAGGAGCCGACCCTCGGACCCGAGTAGTTGTAGCAGAAGAAGTCCTGGCCGGTGAGCGACGGCTCGGTGCCGATCGGTCCCGTGAACAGGCAGGTGGCGTCGACCCAGTGCCCGCCGAATCGGGTCAGGGCATCGAGCCGGATGAGGTCGGACAGGTGCGTGTAGTTGGTGCCCACGGCCTCGATCACGGGCGCGGGGAGCCCGACGTACTGCCCGAGGTTCTCGCCGGTGAGGACGTGCACGCGGTCCCCCTCCTGCGCGAGCAGCGATTCGTGGCAGCGCGCGACGAGCGGGGGCGCCTGGTCGAAGCCCTGGTGCCAGTACGTGAACACGGGTTCGGTCCCGACGAGCGCCGACGCCGTCGCCACGGGCTCGAGCGCACGGACGCGGATCTCGTCGAGGTGCTCGCGCACGAACCGGCCGAGCACGCGCCGCGGCCAGATCGCCTTCGGGTCCGCGGCGAGCGCGCGCTCGATGTCGAACGGAAGGCCGTCGTCGCGCGCAGCCACGGCGCGCGACTGCTCGGCCGACTCGGCCAGCCGGCCGCCGCGGTCCATGGCCGCCGCGACCCGGTAGCCGGCCTCGATCGACGCCGGCGAGGACTCGTCGCGCGCAGCCGCGCGGAAGTGGGTGTCGGCCGCCTGCCAGTTCCGGGCGCGGTGCGCCAGCCGGCCGAGCTCGAGCTCGGCGAGGGTGGCGGTCGGTCCCTCGCCGCGCGCGGCGTCGAACCTCGTGACGGCCGCGTCGTGGTCGCCCTCCCAGTCGGCGACCCGGCCCTCGAAGTAGTCCAGGTCCGGGTCGCGGCGTCGGTCGCGGCGCACCCAGTCCAGCACCACCGCCAGTTCGTCGTCGGTCCCCGGCACGACGACGTGCCGTTCGAGCAGGTCGGCCAGCTCGACGAGCGAGCGCCCCCCGAAGAGCTCGTCGGGCGGCAGGAGCTCGCGGAAGGACGTCGAACGACCGGGCTCGCCGTTCCAGCCGTGCCGATGCAGGCCGTCGCCGGCCGTGTCGCCGTCGAAGTAGTCGCACGGATCGCCCTCGACGAGCAGCAGGTCGTCCCAGCGCACGGCGCCCCCGCCCTCGGCCATGCCGGAGACGTACCGGATCCACGCGCCCTGGGCGTCGGCGGGAACCGTGAACCGGTGGCGGATCTCGTGGACGCCGGGCGCGTTGTCCGCGCCCGCCGAGGGCAGCGGGTTCCAGCGGTGCTCGCCGCGGACGGTCCATCCGGGCGAGATCGTCAGGCGCGTCCTGGCGAGTGGCCCGTGCAGGCGCGCCGGCAGCTCCACGCGCGCCGAGGCGGCGTAGGTGCCCCCGGCGCGCAGTCCGACCCGGAACGCGCCGTTGCGTCCCTCGGGGGCGAAGTGCGTGTCGAAGCTCTCGGCCGTGCCGACGATCTCGAGCGAGGTGCGGCCCGTGGCCGCCCACGCCGACGTCGGCTCGCCCGTGTTGTTCACGTGGATGTAGTAGCCGCCGGGTTCGCCGGGCGCCGGAAGCCGTCCCTCGTCGTCGAGCACCTCGAAGCTCGCGTTGGCGATCAGGTTGGTCTTCCGGGTGGCGGCGATCTGTCGCCGCACCGTCGCGCTCAGCATGGCCCCCATCCTTCCAGTTCGGGGCGGCGACGCTCGCACTACACGGGGACGGCCGTGCGCTCCTCCGCCGTCGGCTCGGAGCCGGCGTCCTGCTGGTGGACGGGCGGGTTCACGAACGGACCGAGTTCGAGCTCGCCCGTGACCGGCCTGACCCGCATGGCGAGCGCACGCACGGCCCTCGCGCGCGCCTTCACGACGCGGCGGAACCCGACCTCCTTCTGGAGCCGGAACAGCGCGGGGGCGAGACCCGTGGAGCGGGCCATCGACATCGGCATCGAACGCGTGATCTCGCCGACCGGACGTCCGCGGAGGAACGCGACGAAGTCGGCCACGGTCAGTCGCGGCGCGAACTCGCGCTCGACGCTGCCCAACTCGACGGCGTCGCGGAGGGGCGCGAGGAACTCCACGTACTCGGGCGAGGCCGCCGAGGTGCGGAAGTGCTCGAACCCGAAGCGGAACGCATCGCGGGCGAGCCGCTCGAGGTCGATGGCGGGCAGCTCGAGCAGGTCGTCGACGAATCGCGGCAGCATCCGCTCGATCGCCTCGCGGAGCTCGGAGTGGTGGTCCCGCTCGGCGGCCACGTGGCGCACGCGCCCGTCGACCTCCGTGTAGCCCTCGGTGGTGCCGTAGGGCAGGTTGGCGAAGACCGACTCGATGAGCAGCAGCGAGTACGCGGCCGACGTGTAGTTGTGGCGCACCGCGGCGCCCTCGCTCGGGTAGATGCTGCGCGCGTAGTAGAACGGCGCATCGGTCTCCCGGCCCGTCGCGTGCTCGAGGAGGCGCACCAGGCAGTCCTGCGTGTAGCCCCGACCCCAGTACTCCACGAAGGCGAACCGCTCCGACGTGTCGATCTCCTGCAGCAGGTATCGCGTCGTGAGCTCCCGGTCCTCCGCGGCGATGCGCTCGAGGCGGCGCCGGTACTCCGCCGACGACCGCAGCGCCTCGACGATCGTCGCGGCGGTGTGCGCATCGAACCGGGGCATCCGGCGGTAGCGCTGGAACTCGGGGAAGAGCTCGAGCAGTTCGCGCTCGTCGAGCCGGGCGGCCGCGACCAGCCCGCCGAAGGTGCGCACGCCGCCGAAGCTGCCGTGCGGGGCGAACGTGTCGTCGTCCACGCCGTCGAGCTGCGACGCGAGGCGCCATGCGCGACGCGAGCCGTGGATGTAGGCGGTGCGGAGGTCGAGCCCGCGATGCCGGATCACGGCGTCGGCGATGCGCTTCAGGTGGTGGCCGTCGCGCGAGATGAAGTAGAGCGTCTCGTAGCCCCGCTCGACGGCGTCCTGGACCGCCCACATGACGTACGGGACGAGGGAGAGCGAGACCGTCCGGTACGCGAAGAGCTCCGCGCCCGTGAGCCCGGCCGCACGCGCGGCGCGCATCATGCCGGCGAGGAGGTAGCCGTCGTGGGTCGGCACGGCGGTGGTCAGCGCCTTCTCGTATGCGTCGAACCGCGGCGTCTCGCACGCCGTGGCCGAGATCCCGAGGCGCGAGGCCATCTCGATGTCGGCGTGGGCGTTGTCACCGGTGTGCCGCCACTCGGCGAAGTCGTACCCCAGGTCGAGGTACACCTGGACGAAGAGCCATCCGGTCGACTTCTGCACGCCGTGGTCGCTGGAGACGTACAGCGGGACCTCGGCCAGCACGGGGTCCGCCTGCGCGAGCATGCGCCGGACGACCTCCGACGGCAGGTACATGTCGCTGATGAGCACGACGGTCTCACCGGCCTCGACGAGCCCGCGGACGCGCTCGACCATCGCCGCGTTCGGCATCACGTTGGCGAGCTCGAACTCGACCTCCCACGCCATGAGCGAGGCGACCTGCTCGTCGGCGAGGTCGAAGAGCTCGCCGATCCGCGCGTAGATCTCGTCGAGCGAGATCTCGAAGCGCATCGTCTCCGCGTTCCGCGGGTCCTTGCGGCGCGCCTCGCGCAGTGCCGACTCGGCATGGGCGCGGACCTCGACGAACCGTCGCACCAGGTACGCGGGCAGGCCGATCTCGGACGACTCGGCACGCTGCTGCACCGCGAAGGCGATCGAGCGCGGCGCGACGGCGCGCCGGTGGATGACCGTGTCGAAGACGTCGAAGGAGTGCAGCGTGGGCAGCTCCACGTCGCGCACCTCGTAGGCGAGGGCGTGGGCCACGATCCGCCCGAACGTGTCGTCGTCGTCGTACGCCCAGAACAGGTCGGTGAGCCGAGCGAGCTCCGCCGGGTCGACCGCGTGGTCCCGTCCGAGCGCCGGGACGAGCTCGTCGAAGGAGGTCACGAGCGTGCCGCACGAGGAGGACAGGTAGTCGAGACCCGGCTCGAGCGTGCCGGGCTCGCCGAGATCGAACGCGTACCGGACGAAACGGGTCACCCCGGCGGCCATGAGGTCGTAGTGGATCGACGAGTAGTCCACGATCGCCGTGTCGACCTGGTCGAAGACCTCGTACACGTCCTCGGCGTTGTCCCAGAAGACGAGGCGGGGGTGGTCGCCGTACCGGGCCTTGAGGTCGAGGAAGTCGCGGTCGGTCGCGAGGTGCGGATGCATCTTCAGCACGAGCATCAGGCCGTGCTCCTCGAGCCGCGCGATCACCCGGTCCATGTCGGGGATCGCGCGCCGCACGAACTCGTCGTTGCCGGAGAGCCGGAAGGTCGGCGCGTAGAGGACGATCCGGGTCTCGGGCGGGAGGCCGCGCGAGCCGCGCAGGTCGTGGTCGAACGTCGCAACCGGGCCGTGCAGCCGCCGGTACGCGTTCTGCGGGTAGCCCGCGCGGATCACCTGGGACTCGTCGAAGTCGATCTGCCGGGCGAAGTGCGCCTCCATCGCCGGCGAGGTGACGAGGAAGAGCTGCGACTCGCGATAGGCGCGGTTGTTGCGGATGTACTTCCCGGCGATGCGCGGCATCAGGTAACCGCCGGTCATCGCCCGCTCGACCTTCTTCACGCCGACGCCGTGCCACAGGTTGAGGAGCACGACCCCGGTCAGGTCCGCGGGGATGCGCTCCTTCACCTGGTTCACGACGAAGATGCCCGCCGACCGCTGGATGCGGCGGCTCCGCTCCCCCAGGAAGGCGATGGCCCGGAATCCGCGCCGGCGCACCCGCCGCAGCGTCGCGGGCGAGTCCGTGATCCAGTAGGCCTCGATGTCGGGGCGGTGGCGGTTGACGTACTCGAACAACCACTTGGGGTTGCCGGCGTAGTCGGCGGCATTGAACAGCCAGATCCGACGATTCCTGTGGTTCGGGCGCACGGGGAAGGGCTTTCGGGTCACGGGGAGGGGGACGGCCGAGGGGCCGGAGGGTCGTTCCAGTGTACGCGTACCGGAGGGACCGGTCCGGTGAGTGCCGTCCGGACGTGCGACGCAGCGACGTACGGCCCGGGCGGACGCGTCCCGATACCCTTGTGCGCATGACCATCGGACGACGGCGCGCGCTCGAGGGCGCGGTTGCGACGTTCGCGCTCTTCACCGTGCTCGCCGGCCAGTTCTGGCGGAACCTCGTCGGCTGGTGGGGCTTCGGCGTGATCGCCGCGCTCGTGGTGCTCGGCGCCGTCTGGCTGTGGACGTCGCGCCGGCCGTCGCTCACGTGGCGGCGGGTGCCGAAGTCGACGATCGCGTTCCTCCTGATCGCGGCGCTCTCGATCATCTGGTCGAACTACCCGGCGACGAGCGCCCTGGCGCTCGCGATCACGCTCGCCACCACGTTGACGGGGGTCTCCCTGGCCCTCTCGCTCGGCTGGCACGGGTTCCTCCGCGCCCTGTCGGGTGCGCTGAAGTGGGTGCTCGCCCTCTCCCTGCTCTTCGAACTGTGGGTCGCCGTGTTCGTCCGCGAGCCGCTCCTGCCGAACTTCGTGGACTACGGCGACGGCACGCTCCCGATGGCCTTCTACTGGTCGCGCGCCCTGCTCTTCCACGGCGGACCCATCGAGGGCATCGTCGCGAGCCGCAACCTGCTGGCCATGGCGTCGCTGCTCGCGATCATCCTCTTCGCCTGCCTCCTCGCCAGCGGCGGCATGCGCCGGGCCCAGGGCATCGGCTGGCTCGTCACCGCCGGCGTCGTGTTCGTCCTGACCCGGTCGGCGACCGTGATCCTGGTCTCGGTCGTGGTGCTCGCGGCGCTGGGCTTCGCGCTCTGGGCGCGACGGGTGGGCCCGGAGGGCCGGCGACGCGTCTACCTCACGGCGACGGCCGTGCTCGCGGCATCCGTCGCCCTGCTCGCGATCTCGTGGAACGCGATCCTCGCCGTGTTCGGCAAGGGCGAGGACCTCACGGGCCGGCTGGACATCTGGGCCTCCGTCGTCGAGCTCGCCGGGCAGCGACCGGTGCTCGGCTGGGGCTGGATCGGCTACTGGGCCCCGTGGGTGGAACCGTACGACGGCCTCGCGGTGCGCAAGGGCGTCGAGTACCTCCAGGCGCACAACGCATGGCTGGACGTCTGGATGCAGCTGGGCATAGTCGGGCTCGTGGCGTTCGCGTCCGTCGTGGCCGGCGCGCTGTGGCGCTCCTGGTTCCTCGCGGTCGACCGGCCGATGGACGAGCGCGGCCGCCTCACGCCGTACTCGGCTGCGGCGCTGATCCCGCTGCTCGCGCTCGTCGCCCTGATCGGGCAGTCCCTCGCCGAGAGCCGCCTCCTGATCGAGTCCGGGTGGTTGCTGCTCATCGCGATCGCGTGGGGCACCAAGCAGCGGCAGTGGTCGCCCGAGCCCCTGCCGTCGATGCCGACCGCGCGGCGCCCCCGTCGATTCGCGCGCCCGGAGGCGCGTCCGTGAGGGATGCGATGCGGGAGTTCGCCGGATCGGCGCGCCTCGCCCAGGCCGTCACGCTCATGGCGATCGGCGTCGCCTTCTCGACCCACGCGATCCGGTCGCTGGTCGGCTGGCCCGGGCTCATCGCGGCGATCGGCACGCTGCTGGTGCTGGCCGGGCTCTCGCTCGTGGCGCGATGGCGCGCCGTCGAGTGGTACGGCATCCTCCCGCTCACGATCCTCGTCTTCGTCGGCTGGTGCGGTGCCTCGGTCATCTGGTCGACCCACCCCGCCACGACCGTGCTCGGGGTCGGGTACCTCATCGCGTTCGGCGTCCTCGGCGTCTACGTCGCGCTCATGCGGGACACGATCCAGATCGTGCGCGCCTTCGGCGACGTGTTCCGGGTGCTCCTCGCGGTCTCGCTCGCGCTGGAGGTGCTCTCCGGCATCCTCCTCGACCTGCCCATCGCGTTCCTCGGCATCCGCGGCGACATCGCCTCGCTCGGTCCCATCCAGGGGCTCTTCGGCTCGCGGAACGTGCTCGGCTTCGTGGCGCTCATCGCGCTCATCACGTTCATCATCGAGTGGCGCACGCGGAGCGTCGTGCGCGCCCGCGCGATCGGCTCCATCGTGCTGGCGTCGCTGGCGCTCCTGTTCGCCGGCTCGCCGACGACCTGGATCGCGCTCGGCGCCTCGCTGGTCGCCCTCGCCGCCCTCTACGGACTGCGTCGGGTGAGCGCCGAGCACCGGTGGCGCGTGCAGCTGGCGCTGCTCGTGGGCGCAGTGGGGGCGCTCGTGGCCGGATGGCTGCTCCGCCTGCGGATCATCGAGCTGCTCGACGCACGGGCCGAGTTCGACGTGCGCCTCGACGTCTGGCGCGAGGTGTCCCGGTACCTCTCGGCGAACCCGCTGCAGGGCTGGGGCTGGTCGGGGCGGTGGCCGTCCGGCACTCCCTACCTCTGGATCGAACGGGCGGTCGGCCGCGACCTCGGCTCGGCGCTCAGTGCCTTCATCGACGCCTACTTCCAGGTCGGCGTCATCGGCGTCCTGCTCTTCGCCGCGCTGCTCGGCGTCGCGCTCGTGCGCTCCTGGCTGCTGGCGTCCGACCGGCGCAGCGTGGTCTACCTATGGCCCGCGCTCGTGCTCGTCGCCATCGCGGTCACGAGCGTCGCCGAGAGCTTCGCCCTCGTCGAGGGCGGATGGATGCTCCTCGTCGTCTGCGCGGTCAAGGCGGCGCGCGACATGAGCTGGCGCGACGCCCTCGCGGCGACCCGCTGAGGGCGCTGCGCGCGGGAGTGCACGATGGCATCGGGCGCTCAGGGTCGTGCCATTACAATCTTCCGAGTGACCAACCCCGCCCCTGCTGACGACCTCACCGGCTTCAGCGTCCCGGGAAGTGGACGCGGGATCCTGGACGTCTTCCGGTATCGCTACCTGCTCCGCCTCCTCATCCGCAAGGGAACCCAGACCCGCTACCACGGCTCCGTCCTCGGCTGGACGTGGTCGTACGTGAAGCCCGCCGCCCAGTTCGGCATCTTCTACGTCGTCATGGGCGTGTTCCTCAACCTGAACCGCGGCATCGAGAACTTCCCCATCTACCTGTTCTCGGGCATCATCGTCGTCAACCTCTTCAACGAGTCCTTCAGCAACGCCACGAAGTCGATCGTGAACAACAAGGCGCTGGTGAAGAAGATCTACCTGCCGCGCGAGCTGTTCCCCGTCGCCGACGTCTTCATCGCGTTCGTGCACTTCCTGCCCCAGCTCGTGATCCTGCTGACCGTGCTGCTGTTCGTCGGCTGGGCGCCGACGCTCGTGCAGGTGTCCGGGGCGCTGCTGGCGATCTTCATCGTCCTCACCTTCGCGCTCGGCCTCGGGCTCTTCTTCGGCGCCCTGAACGTGTCGTTCCGCGACGCCCAGAACCTCGTCGAGATCATCCTGCTGTTCGCGACGTGGACGGCCCCGGTGCTCTACTCGTTCACGCTCGTGCGCGACAAGCTGCCGCCGTGGCTGTTCGACCTCTACATGGCCAATCCGCTGACCGTGGCGGTGGAGCTGTTCCACTCCGCGTTCTGGTTCCCGACCACGAGCGAGACGATGGAGCGGCCGGAGCACCTGTGGCTCCTGGCCGGGATCGCCGTCGTCGCCGTCGCCGTGCTGATGGTCGTCGGCCAGTTCGTCTTCCGCAAGCTGGAGGGTCGCTTTGCCCAAGACCTCTGAAGCCCGTCCGAGCATCATCATCGACGACGTGGCGAAGCACTTCACGCTGCGCCACACGCAGTCGTTCAAAGAGCTGTTCATCTCGTGGATCCAGCGCAAGAAGCTCACGAGCTCCTTCCAGGCGCTGGACGGCATCGACGTCCGAGTCGCGGAGGGCGAGTCCGTCGCCCTGCTCGGCTACAACGGCTCGGGCAAGTCGACCCTGCTCAAGCTGATCTCCGGAGTGCTGCGCCCGGATCGCGGCCGCATCCTGACCCGGGGCCGCGTGGCCGGGCTCATCGAGGTCGGCGCCGGATTCCACCCCGACCTGTCGGGCCGCGACAACGTCTACCTGAACGCCGCCATCCTCGGGATGAGCCGCCCCGAGATCGACGCGCGGTTCGACCAGATCGTCGAGTTCTCCGAGATCGGCGAGTTCATCGACACCGAGGTCAAGCACTACTCGTCGGGCATGTTCGTCCGACTCGCGTTCTCGGTCGCCATCCACACCGAGCTCGACATCCTGCTGGTGGACGAGGTGCTCGCGGTGGGCGACGCCCCGTTCCGCGAGAAGTGCAAGACGAAGATCCGCGAGCTGGTGGAGCAGGGCAAGACGATGTTCGTCGTCAGCCACGACCTCGGCATGGTGAGCGAACTGTGCAGTCGCGGCATCGTGATCCGGCGCGGCAAGATGATCTTCGACGGCCCCGTCGACGAGGCCGTCGCAACCCTGAAGGAGAGCACCCGATAGTGTCCACCGAACGGACCATCGCGGTCGTCCTCGCCGGCGGTGTCGGCACGAGGGTCGGCCTCGGCATCCCCAAGCAACTCATCCGCATCGCCGGCAAGGCGATCGTGGAGCACACCCTCGAGTCCCTGAGCGAGAACGAGCTCATCGACGAGATCCTCGTCATGATGAACGCGGAGAGCCTGCACGAACTCGACTACCTCGTCGGCGACGCACGGTTCCCGAAGCTCCGCGGCGTGCTGCCGGGCGGCGAGACGCGCAACGACACCACGAAGCTCGCGCTGGCGGCCCTGCCCGACGACCAGCGCACGAAGGTGCTCTTCCACGATGCGGTGCGTCCGTTCATCGACGACCGGATCATCGAGGACTGCGTCCGCGCCCTCGACGAGTACGACGCGGTCGACACGGCCATCCCCTCGGCCGACACCATCATCCAGGTCGACGACGACGTCATCACCGACATCCCCGTCCGGTCGCGACTGCGTCGCGGGCAGACGCCCCAGGCGTTCCGCCTCGGCACGATCCGACGCGCGTACGAGGCGGCGGCCGACGACCCCGACTTCGCGGCGACCGACGACTGCGGCGTCGTCTTCACCTACCTGCCGGACGTGCCCATCCGAGTGGTCGAGGGCTCGGCCGAGAACATGAAGATCACGGAGCCGCTCGACCTGCACATCGCGGACAAGATCTTCCAGCTGCAGACCGCGGAGCTGACGCAGCTCGGCAGCGACCTCGAGCTCGATCTCACGGGGAAGACGGTCGTCGTGCTCGGCGGCAGCTACGGCATCGGGGCGAGCATCGTCGAGATGGCCGAGCGCGCCGGCGCGACCGTGTTCGCGTTCAGCCGCACCACGACCGGCACCGACGTCACGAGCCGCAAGTCGGTCCGGCGGGCCCTCGCGGAGGCCGCGACGAGCGGCCGCATCGACTACGTCGTCGTGACGGCGGGCATCCTCACGATCGCGCCGCTGGCGAAGACCAAGAAGAAGGCGCTCCGCCGGACGCTCGACATCAACCTGATGGCCCCGGCCAAGATCGCACAGGAGGCGTACCGCCACCTGCGTGCGACGCACGGGCAGCTGCTCTTCTTCACGTCGAGCTCGTACACGCGCGGGCGTGCGGGCTACAGCCTGTACTCCGCCACCAAGGCCGGCGTCGTGAACCTCACGCAGGCGCTCGCCGACGAGTGGGCCGAGCACGGCGTCCGCGTCAACTGCATCAATCCGCAGCGGACCCGGACGCCGATGCGCACGAACGCGTTCGGCGAGGAGCCGCCGCAGACCCTGCTGGACCCCTCGGATGTCGCGACGGTGAGCCTGAAGGTGCTCGAGGCCGACGTCACGGGCCAGATCGTCGACATCCGCGTCACCACCTGACGCACCGGGACCGTCGGCCGCTCCGCGGTCGGCGGTCCGATCCGGCCTGCGCGGCATGCCGCCGCGGGCGCATGCGTCGCCGCTCAGTCGCGCGAGCCGCCGGGCCGCACCTCCTCGAGCACGAAGTCGTACAGCTCGGCCACCCGGCGACCGTCGCCGCGGAGCTCGTCGATCTCCCCGCGGAGCTCGGCGACCTCGCGTTCGAGCGCGCGGACGTGGCGCGGCAGGTTGAGCACGTAGCCGATCCCCCGGGAGATCCTCCCGATCGGTCGACGCAGCTGCGACATCATCGGCCCGTTCCCTTCTCGTCGGCGGTCAGCACGACCGTCGCCTCAGATCGTAGTGCGCCGAGCGACCGCCACCGGTCGCTCGAGAGGACCTCGATCCGCAGTCCCGCCGCCGCGGCCTCGTCCCGGAGGAGGTCCACGGGCAGGTGCCACGTGCGCGGGTCCTCGTGGCGGTACTCCGCCGGCAGCCGCGTCCCGATCGTGGCGACCGCCTCCCCGCCCCCGTCGACCAGGTGGCGGAGGGTGCGCAGCAGCTGCGCGCGGGTCTCGGGCACGAGCCCTTCGAGCACGTGCCCGAGCACGACGCGCCAGTCGCGTCGCTCGCGAAGCAGCGAGGCCGCGGCTCCGAGCAGCGCTCGGCCGTCGGCGACGTTGCACTCCACGGCGCGCAGGCGGACGTCCGCCGCCTCGGCCGCGGCTCGGGTGCGGGCGAGCCCGGGGCGACTGAAGTCGAGCGCGACGACGTCGTGGCCGTCGCCGGCGAGCGCGATCGCGACCCCGCCGATGCCGCTGCCGAGGTCGAGCACACCCGGCGCCCCGGCCCAGCGTCGTCGCAGCACGCCCAGCATTCGGGCGTCGACGTCATCGACGCCGTCGCCGCCGTGGAGGTCCTCCCAGAACTCCCGGTTCGTGTTGTAGACGCCGAACCAGTTCTCGAAGCGGCGGCGCGTCGACGGCGGGGTCTCGAAGCGGAACGAGGGGTCGGGCGTGCGCCACCCCGGGCCGTAGCAGCGGGCCAGCCACTCGTCGGGATCCGCGACCGACGGCACCTGCGCGCCCGCGAGCGCGATGCTCGTGCGCGGCAGGATGGCGAGCCCGGCAGCGGGCGTGCGGACCGCGATCGGCTGGCAGTACCGATCGCCGATCGTGAAGCCCGGGAAGAGGTCGACGTAGTGGTCGATGCGTCCCGCCTCGTCGGGGAACAGCACCTGCAGGTGCGACCGGCTGTGCGGGCGCACGTCGAAGCCCGCGGCGGCGAGGGCGCGCTGCAGCCGGAGGCTCTCGAGCACGACGCCGATCCGGTCGGTCGCCCGGGACACGTAGCCGAGGTCCGCGTCGTCGTCGTGCGGGAGGAAGTCGCCCGCACGGACCGCGCCGAGCAGCGTGCCGCCCGTGACGAACGGCTCCATGCCCAGCTCCTCGAGCGTCGCGGTCACCGCGAGCAGGCTCTCGAGCAGTCGCGCCGCGAACGCCTCGTCGCCCTCGACCGCGCGCGCCGGCCTCCCCCACTTGTTGACCACGAGCTCACGGCCCTGGCCGTCGACGAAGCGGCCGTCGCCGGTGCTGCCCTGGGAGAACGCGATGCCGCCCGACCACAGCCGGACGCCGTCGGCGTCCCGCAGCTCGACGTCGGCGACGCCGTTGACGTGCACGGCGAGCGCCTCGGGCCACGCGACCCGCGGGGATCCGGCCGTGGCCGTGACGGACCAGACCCGTCGACCGCCGATGAGCACGTCGACGCGCTCGGCATCGGCGTCGCCGGCGAACGTGAAGCCGGTGGCATCCACGGCGGTGACGCGCGAGGCCGACTCGGGCGCGTCGGACCGCGGGTGGGGCATGGGGCTCCCGTCGGGCAGGGGGGGCGGGCAGTCCCAGCATCATAGCGGCGGGGAGGGCGTGACGTGACGCGGCGGCACCGCCGCGCCACGCGGACGGCCCGGGCAGGGCAAGATGGGCAGGGTGAAGGGCATCATCCTCGCCGGCGGCTCCGGCACCAGGCTGCACCCGATCACGCTCGGGATCTCGAAGCAGCTGATCCCGGTCTGGGACAAGCCGATGGTCTACTACCCGCTGTCCACCCTCATGCTCGCCGGCATCCGCGACATCCTCGTCATCACGACGCCGCACGACGCAGAGCAGTTCCGCCGGCTGCTCGGCGACGGGTCCCAGTTCGGGGTGCGGCTCTCCTTCGCCGTGCAGCCCGAGCCGGGCGGCCTCGCACAGGCCTTCGTCATCGGAGCCGACTTCATCGGCGACGAGCGCGTCGCCCTGGTCCTCGGCGACAACATCTTCTACGGCCCGGGCATGGGGTCGCGGTTGTCCCGTTTCTCCGAGCTCGACGGCGGGGCGGTCTTCGCATACTGGGTGAAGCAGCCGTCGGCGTACGGCGTCGTGGAGTTCGACGAGGACGGACGCGCCGTCTCGCTCGAGGAGAAGCCGCAGCACCCGCGGAGCAACTTCGCCGTGCCCGGCCTCTACTTCTACGACAACGACGTCGTCGCCATCGCCGCCGGGCTCCGGCCCTCCGCGCGCGGGGAGCTCGAGATCACCGACGTCAATGCCGCGTACCTCGCCCAGGGCCGGCTGCAGGTCGAGGTCCTGCCGCGCGGCACGGCGTGGCTCGACACCGGCACGTTCGACTCGATGGCCGACGCGTCGGACTTCGTGCGCACGCTGGAGCGGCGGCAGGGCCTGAAGGTCGGCGCGCCGGAGGAGGTCGGCTGGCGGCAGGGCTGGCTGACCGACGACGAGCTGCGCGTCCGGGGCGAGCACCTGACGAAGTCCGGGTACGGCCGCTACCTGCTCGAGCTCCTGGAGAGAGGACGGCACGCGTGACGCGACTGGTCGTGACCGGCGGCGCGGGGTTCATCGGATCGAACTTCGTGCGGCACGCCGTTGCGAACACCGATGCCTCGGTGACGGTGCTCGACAAGCTCACCTACGCGGGCAACCTCGGCTCGATCGAGGACCTCCTCGGCGATCGCGTGCGCTTCGTCCGCGGCGACATCGGCGACGCGGAGCTCGTGGACGGGCTCGTCCGAGAACTCGACCCGGCCGAGGACGCGATCGTGCACTTCGCCGCGGAGTCGCACAACGACAACTCCCTGGCCGAGCCTCGACCGTTCCTCGACACGAACGTGGTCGGCACCTACACGCTCATCGAGGCCGCGCGCCGTGCCGACGTGCGCTTCCACCACATCTCGACCGACGAGGTGTACGGCGACCTCGAGTTCGACGACCCGGAGCGATTCACCGAGGAGACGCCGTACCGGCCGTCGAGCCCGTACTCGTCGACCAAGGCCGCCTCGGACCTCCTCGTGCTCGCGTGGGTGCGCAGCTTCGGCCTGCGGGCGACGATCAGCAACTGCTCCAACAACTACGGTCCGTACCAGCACGTCGAGAAGTTCATCCCGCGCCAGATCACGAACGTGCTGCGCGGCATCCGGCCACGGCTCTACGGCCGCGGCGAGAACGTGCGCGACTGGATCCACGCCGACGACCACTCCGCCGCCGTCCTCGCGATCCTCGATCGCGGCCGGATCGGCGAGACCTACCTGATCGGCGCCGACGGAGAACGCTCCAACCGCGAGGTCGTCGAGCTGGTGCTCGAGGCGATGGGACGGCCGAGCGACGCGTACGACCTCGTCGCCGATCGGCCCGGGCACGACCTCCGCTACGCCATCGACGCGTCGAAGCTCCGCGACGAGCTCGGCTGGTCGCCGCGGTTCCGCGACTTCTCGGCCGGCATCCGCGGCACCATCGCGTGGTACCGCGACCACGAGTGGTGGTGGGGGCCGCAGAAGGCGGCAGCCGAGGCGAGGTACGCGGAGCTCGGGCGGTGAGCGGCGGGAACGGCCTGCGCGTGCGGCCGACGTCGATCCCCGGCCTGCTCGTCCTCGACCTCCCCGTCCACGCCGACGGCCGGGGGTGGTTCAAGGAGAACTGGCAGCGCGAGAAGATGACCGCGCAGGGCCTGCCCGACTTCGGCCCCGTGCAGCAGAACGTGTCGTTCAACGACGCGGTCGGCACCACCCGCGGGGTGCATGCCGAGCCGTGGGACAAGCTCGTCTCGGTGGCGACCGGCCGCGTGTTCGGCGCCTGGGTCGACCTGCGCGAGGGGCCGGGATTCGGCGCGGTCGTCACGGAGGAGCTCGGACCGGACCGGGCCGTGTTCGTGCCGCGGGGGGTCGGCAACGCCTACCAGACGCTCGAGCCGGCGACGGCCTACGCGTACCTCGTCAACGCGCACTGGCGACCGGACGTCGCGTACACGTTCCTCGACGCCGGCGACGCGCGCACGGCGATCCCGTGGCCGATCCCACTCGAGCAGGCGGTCCGGTCGGAGCGCGACCTCGCCCATCCGAGGCTCGACGACGTCGTTCCCGTGCCGGCTCGCACGCCCGTCGTGCTCGGCGGCGACGGGCGGTTGGGCCGGGCCCTGCGCCGCGCCATGCCGGAGGCGGCGTTCCTCGCCCGCGGGGACCTGGACGTGACGGATGCCGCGGCCGTCGCCGCGCACGACTGGTCGCGTCATTCGGCGATCGTGAACGCGACGGCGTACACCGACGTCGACGGCGCCGAGTCGGCCGCCGGCCGCGAGGCCGCCTGGCGCGTGAACGCGTCGGGGCCCGCGCTGCTCGCCGCCGCCGCGCGGGCACACGGGCTCCCGCTCGTCGCGGTGTCGACGGACTACGTGTTCGACGGGTCGCGCGGCGATCACCGCGAGGACGAGCCCGTCGCTCCGCTCGGGGTCTACGGGCAGAGCAAGGCCGCCGGCGAGCTGGCGGCCGCCGGCGCACCCGAGCACTGGATCCTGCGCACCAGTTGGCTGGTCGGCGAGGGCCGGGACTTCGTGCGGACGATGCGCGAGCTCGCGGCCCGCGGCGTCGACCCCGTCGTGGTCGCCGACCAGGTGGGCCGGCTCACCTTCGCCGACGAGCTCGCGCGCGCCGTCCGGCACGTCCTCGAGGTCCGACCGCCCGCCGGCGTGTACCACGTCTCGAACGGCGGCGCCGCGCGGTCCTGGTTCGACGTGGCCCGCCGCGTGTTCGAGCTCGCGGGTGCGGACCCGGAGCGGGTGTCGCCGACCTCGACGGCCGAGTACGCGGCCGGGCGCCCGGCGGCGCCCCGACCGGCGCGCAGCGACTTCGACCTCGCCAAGATCCGCGCGACCGGGTTCGCCCCGCGCGACCAGGACGAGCAGCTCGCCGAGTACGTCGCGCGGCTCGGCGACGACGCCTGACGACGCCCGTCGTTCCGCCCCGCCGACGCGGGCGGGGCTCAGCAGGGCGCGAGCCGTGCCACGCGATCGGAGAGCACCGCGCTGCCGCCGAGGAGCCGGAGCTGCGTGATGCCCTTGTCCTGGACGACCGACGCGATCGACGACGGCACGCAGGTGGGTCGGGTGAGCAGGAGCGGCGCGCCGACCCTGCCCGCCGCCGCGGCGCCCGCGAGGGCATCGGGGAAGGCGGTCCCCGTTGCGAGGTACGCCGGTCCTCCGGTGCCGTACGCGGCGCGGACGACCGCCGCGCTCGTCGCGTAGCGGTCGGATCCGCCGTAGCGCTTGACGCTGAAGGACGTCTTCAGCGACGACTCGATGCCCGACGACACCACGCCGGTGCCGCCCGCGATGCGGACCTCGCCGACCTTCAGCGACGTGAGCAGGCCGCGGGTGGCCGAGTCCACGCTGCCGGCCCGCCCGGAGACGAGCACGATGGGGCCCTTGACCTTGCCCGCCGCGGCGCCCGCCGAGAGCGCATCGGCGTACCCGGTCCCGGTCGCGAGGTAGGCGATCGAGGCGCTGCCGAACGCGTAGTCGGCGATCAGGCGGCTCGTCGCGTACCGGTCCGCGCCGCCGACCCTGATCGTCGGCGCGATCTTGTCGAGCGCGCCGTGGACGGATCCGCTCACGACGCCGGTCTGGCCGACGAGCACGATCCTCGCGGGCTTCAGGCGCGTCAGCTCGGCGGCCGTCGCCGATGGCAGCGAGGTCCGGCCGGTCAGCAGCAGCGGACCGCCCTGCGCCGCGGCCGCCGGGGCCGCGGAGAGCGCGTCGGGGTAGTCGAGGCCGGAGGCGACGTACGCGACCGGGACGCCGGCGTTGGGGTAGGTCGCCTTCGACACCGCCGCCGCGGTGGCGTAGCGGTCGGCGCCGGCGTACCGCGTCCACGGGATGTCGAGCTTCACGCGAGGATCTCCGAACCAGTCCCGGTGCAGCCGCCAGAAGTTCCGGTTGCCGTAGCTCGAGCACGAGTCGCCGGTGCCGTAGAGGTTCGCGAGCGCCGCCGAGTTGGGCTGGTACGGCGTGTAGTAGTACAGGGCCGCGGTCGCGCGGTTCTGCACCACCACGTCGGAGCCGCCGCAGCGCGACGCGTCCGGGTGGTAGAGGATGCGATTCGACGAGCCGACCCGGATCCAGGTGAACGAGCCCTCGGGATTGCCGTACCAGGTGAGCTGCCGTCCTGCCGCGTAGACCTGGTTGAAGAAGCCGTAGTACGTGCTGTCGCAGGCCGAGGTGTCGGGGCAGCCGTAGCCCATGGCCTTCTGCATCTGGCCGAGCCCCGGGTCGGGGTCGGAGATGAGCGACTGCTCCTTCTCGAGCGTGACGAGGATGACCCTGGCGCTGATGTTGCACGCGCGCTGGACCTTGTAGATGATCCGCGCGGCGGACTCGGCCGTGCCGCCCGTGTACGTGGAGCACGTGCCCCAGCTCCACGTCCGGGTGGGCGTGTTCACTTTGTAGTTCGCGAGGCAGTACGAGTTCTTGCACGTGCCGACCTTGGATTGCAGGAACGACTGGATCTGGCTCTCGCTCATCGCCGAGCCGTTGTAGAAGTTGGCATCGATGATGAGGTTGCCGGCCGTGAACCCCGCCGCCGCCTCCGCGGTCGCGACATCGGTGGCGGCGCCGGTCGCGCCGACGGCGGCGGGTCCGGCATCGCCGGACGGGACGGCGTCGTCCCCGGCCGAGGGAACGTCGGCCGGGACGGTCTCGTCGAATCCCTGGAGCGATCGGGCCGCGTCCGAGACCCCCGGCTCGGCGACATCCGCCTCGGCCGCCTGCAGGCGCAGGTGCGCCTCGTACTGCCGCTGCTCCTCGGTCAGGTCGGCTTCGCGTGCGGGTCCCTCACCCGGCGCGTCGCGCCATGCGGGCACGTCGATCGGGGTGCCGGCCGCGCGCGGTGCGCCCGCGAGCGTGTCCTCGGCGTTCGCGGCGACCGTCGCGGTGGTCGCGATGACCGCTCCCACGACCAGACCGGTCAGCACTCGTCGGGCCCGCATGGCTCACCTCGCTCCCCCGTCGGCGCCCTGGATCACGGGACGGCACCGACGTCCCACACCCTAGACCCCGCGGTCGGGGGCGCGGTCGTCAGTCCCGGCGCGTCGGCGCGTCCGACGCGTCGGGCGAGACGGCCCGGTCGAGGGCCATCTGGCGGGCGAGCTCCGTCACGTCGTTCTCGATCGACCGGAACCGTCGGTGGGTCGTCGCCACGTAGCCGAGGAACGTCAGCACCAGGAGGTACGTGATCAGGTCGGCGCCGCGGCCGATCCCGACGAGGTTCGCGAGCCAGGTCCAGAACTGCGGGAAGAACACGGACGAGGCGACGATGAGGATGAACGCGAGGAAGATGATGCGGCGGATCGCCTGGTGGCGCGCGCCGCCGCCGCGGAGCATGAAGGCGATCGCCACGAGCACGGCGATCGCGACGACGATCTGGAAGACGATCAGCACGGGACGGTCCTCACTTGAAGAGCAGGTCGACGAGGATGTTCACCGAGTTCAGCAGTGACTGCCCCTTCGACTTCGAGTAGTCGGTGTAGACGATGTGGGTCGGGTACTCGGTCCACTTCGCGTCGAGCTCGCCGATCTGGTCGACCAGCTCGGAGGCGTGCGCCATCCGGTTCTGGCGGATCCGGATGCGCTCGAGCAGGCGCCGGTCGATCGCGCGCAGGCCGTTGTGGGCGTCGGTGAGGGCCATGCCGGTGGTGATCCGGGTCCACCACGCCGCGGTCTTCAGCACCAGTCGCTTCAGCGCGCCGACCTTGGTCCGGCCGTCGAGGAAGCGCGAGCCGATCACGATGTCGTAGCCGCCCTCGCGGAGCAGCTCGACCATGCCGACCGCGTCCGCGACCTGGTGCTGGCCGTCGGCGTCGAACGTGACCACCTCGGTCGCCTGCGGGTCGCGCAGTGCGTACGAGAACCCGGTCTGCAGGCTGGCGCCCTGCCCGAGGTTCACGGGGTGGCGCACGACGACCGCCCCGGCGGCCTCGGCTCGGGCGGCGGAGTCGTCGCGGCTCCCGTCGTCCACGCAGACCACGTGGGGGAAGGTCTTCCTGACCTCTTCGATGACGGATGCGACGACGCTGCCCTCGTTGAACATGGGGATGACCACCCAGGTGCGCGGCATGACTACGAGTCTGACACACCGAAGGTGAACGATTAGCGTTGGGGGCATGCACGCGCACCCCGCGACGGCACGATGAGCCGCCAGTTCCGCTTCGACCTCGATCGGCCCGAGGAGCGCGGCTTCGCCGGACGCGGCGCGCTCTCGGTCGTCGGCGTCGCGATCCAGGGACTCGTGCGGTTCGTCTACTCCGTCCTCATCGGCCGGCTGCTCACGCCCGCGCTGCTCGCGGCGACGAACAGCGCCATCTCGCTCGCGCTGTTCACGAGCCTGCTGTGGCCGACCGGCACGGCCGCGGCGGCGACCAAGTTCGTCGCCCGCGCCCGCGGCGCCGGGGACGAGCAGGCGGTGCACGGCATCGCGCGGCACCTCTCGCTCGTCTCGCTGGGGGCCGCGGTGCCGCTCGCGCTCGGGGCGGCGGCCTTCTCGTGGTGGTCGCTGGCACCCGGGGACGCACTGCAGGCCGCACTCGTGGGCGCGCTCGTGATCGCGTGGGCGATGTACAGCTTCGTCCGCGGGCTCCACTTCGCCGTGCACCAGGTCGGGCGCGCGACGCGGTGGGACGCGATCGCCGCGACCACGGCCGTCGTGCTGCTGCTCGCGGTGATCCTGGCCGGCGCGACGGCGCTGCTGCTGCTGCCCCTCACCGTCGGGTACGCCCTCTACGCGATCGCGGGCATCCCACGACGGCACCCGGGCGCCCGCAGGCGGCTGCCCGCCGACCTCCGGCGCGAGATGCTCGGCTTCACGGGCTGGTCGACGCTCGGCACGCTCGCGAGCACCGGCCTGCTGCAGCTGAGCATGGTCATCGCCGGCTCGGTGGGCACGCCCGACGCCGCCGGCGCGTACGCCGCCGCGCTCACCCTCGCCACCCCGGCGTCGATGGTCGCCCGATCGCTCTCGCTCGTGCTGTTCCCGACGATGGCCCAAGCGACCGGGCGGGCGGACGCGGCCTCGGTGCGACGGCAGACGGACCTCGTCAGCCGGGGCCTCGTCGCCGTCATGGGCGCGATCTTCGGGGCGATCGCGGTCGCCGCGGAGCCCATCGTCCTGCTGTTCTTCGGCGCGCGCTACGCCGACGCCCGCGGTCCCCTCGTGATCCTGCTCGCGGCGACCTTCCTCGTGACCATCAGCGTCGCCACCGTCAATGCGCTGAGCGCGGGCACTCGGCGGGGCGTGCGGATCCCGGCACTGCTCAGCGCCGTGGGCATGGTGCTCGGGCTCGCCGCGACGTGGCTGCTGGTGCCGGGCCTCGGGGTGCTCGGCGTCGCGCTCGGCTACCTCGTCGGCGCCGTGGTCATCGGCCTCGGGCCGATCTCGTGGGTGTGGGTGACGGAGCGCATGCGCTGGGGCGGGACGGCGCTGCGCGCCGCCCTCGGGGTGGCGTGGGCGGCGGCCCTCGTCGTCGCCCTCGGCGTCCTCGACCCCGGCTGGTGGTGGGCGCTCGCCGCCGCGGCGGCGTTCCTCGTGGTCTGGGGACTCCTGATGCTGCCCGAGGTCCGCATGGTAGATTCGCTCCGGCGTCCCCGCGGGTCTGCGGGAGCGGATTCACCCTGAAAGGAACCCGGAGTGGTGTTTGTCGCGCCCGGAGCGGAGGTGTCCCCCGCGGCATCCGTCGGAGAGGGCACCAAGGTCTGGCACCTCGCGCAGGTACGCGAGGAGGCTCGGATCGGTTCGGACTGCATCATCGGCCGCGGCGCCTACATCGGCACCGGCGTGGTCATGGGCGACCACTGCAAGGTGCAGAACGCGGCGCTGGTGTACGAGCCGGCCAGGCTCGGGCACGGCGTCTTCGTCGGCCCGGCGGTCGTGTTCACGAACGACACCTACCCGCGGGCGGTGAACCCGGACGGCTCGCTGAAGAGCGCGTCGGACTGGGAGCCCGTCGGCGTGACCGTCGACGACGGCGCGTCGATCGGCGCCCGCGCGGTGTGCGTCGCGCCCGTGCGGATCGGTCGTTGGGCGACCGTCGCCGCGGGCGCGGTCGTGACGAAGGACGTCCCGGACTACGCGCTCGTCGCCGGCGTGCCCGCGCGCCGCGTCGGCTGGGTCGGTCCGGCGGGCGTGCCGCTCACGGAGGCGGACGGCGTATGGACGTGCCCGGCCACGGGCCGGCGATTCGAGCAGGACGGCGAGACCCTGAGGGAACTGGACGCATGACGAACGAATTCATCCCGCCCGCCAAGCCCATCGTGGGCGACGAGGAACGGGCGGCCGTCGACGCCGTGCTCGCCTCGGGCATGCTGGCGCAGGGCGCCGAGGTCGCGGAGTTCGAGCAGGAGTTCTCGGACGCCCTGCTCGACGGCCGCGCGGTCGTCGCCGTGAACTCGGGGACGGCCGGCCAGCACCTCGGCCTGCTCGCGTCCGGGGTCGGCCCCGGCGACGAGGTCATCGTGCCCTCGTTCACGTTCGCCGCGACGGCCAACTCGGTCGCGCTCACGGGCGCGACGCCCGTCTTCGCGGACATCGAACCCGATCACTTCTGCCTCGACCCGGCGGATGTCGCGTCCCGCATCACGGAGCGCACGGTCGGCATCATGCCCGTGCACCTGTACGGCCACCCCGCCGACATGACGGCGCTCGGGTCCCTCGCGGCCGAGCGCGGACTCGCCCTCTTCGAGGACGCGGCGCAGGCGCACGGGGCGGCCCTGGACGGCCGGCGCGTCGGCACCTTCGGCCGGTTCGCGATGTTCAGCCTCTACCCGACGAAGAACATGACCAGCGGCGAGGGCGGCATGGTCTCCACCGGCGACGGCGAGGTCGAACGACTGCTCCGTCTCCTGCGCAACCAGGGCATGGCGAAGCAGTACGAGAACGAGGTCGTCGGCTTCAACGCCAGGATGACGAACATCCACGCGGCGATCGGCCGGGTGCAGCTGACCAAGGTCTGGGGCTGGACCGAGCGACGCCGGCAGAACGCGGCGTTCCTGGACGCGAACCTCGAGGGCGTCGTGACGCCGCCCGTCGCCGCCGGCGCCGAGCACGTCTACCACCAGTACACGATCCGGGTGCCGGAGGACCGCGACGGCTTCGCGGCCGCGCTGCGCGAGCAGTACGCGGTCGGATCCGGCGTGTACTACCCGATCCCGAACCACCGGCTCCCGTCGTTCGGGCTCGAGCTGGACCTGCCCGAGACCGAGCGCGCGGCGCGCGAGGTCCTCTCGCTGCCGGTGCATCCGTCGCTCTCGGAGTCGGACCTGGAGCGCATCGTCGATGCGGTCAACGCGCTCGCGAAGGCGGGTGCGTGATGGCGGACCTGCGGATCGGACTCATCGGCCTCGGGATGATGGGCCGCCACCACGCGCGCGTGATCCGCGAGGTGGACGGCTTCGAGCTCGTCGCCGTGGCCGACGCCATGGGCGACCCGCACGGCGTCGCCGGCGAACTGCCGCTGGGCGGCGACGTGGACGCGCTCATCGACGCCGGCGTCGACGCCGCCGTGGTGGCGGTCCCGACGTTCCTGCACGAGGAGATCGCCCTGCGGCTCGCCGACGCCGGAGTGCACACCCTCATCGAGAAGCCGATCACGAGCGACTCCGCCGCCGGCGAGCGCGTCGTCGAGGCCTTCCGCAGCCGCGGGCTGGTCGGCGCGGTCGGCCACATCGAGCGGTTCAACCCGGCGCTGCTCAGCCTGCGCGCGCGGATCGCCGCGGGCGAGCTCGGCGAGGTCTTCCAGATCGCGACCCGCCGTCAGGGCCCGTTCCCCGCGCGCATCGCCGACGTCGGCGTCGTGAAGGACCTCGCGACCCATGACATCGACCTCACCGCGTGGCTCGCCCAGAGCCCGTACGTCTCCGTGTACGCGCGCACGACGGCGCGGAGCGGACGCGAGCACGAGGACATGGTCGCCGTCACCGGGCAGCTCTCGAACGGCGTGATCACGAACCACCTCGTCAACTGGCTCTCGCCCATGAAGGAGCGTGTCACCGTCGTCACGGGCGAGGGCGGCGCCTTCGTCGCCGACACGCTGACGGGCGACCTGACCTTCCACGAGAACGGCACGATCGACACCGAGTGGGACTCGGTCGCGACCTTCCGCGGCGTCTCCGAGGGCTCGGTCGTCCGGTACGCCATCGCCAAGCGCGAACCGCTGCGCGTCGAGCACGAGGCCTTCCGCGATGCCATCCTCGGCCGCGACTCCCACGTGGTCACCCTCGAGCAGGGCCTCGCCACGCTGCGGGTCGCCGAGGCGGTCCTGGAGTCGGCGCGCGAGAACCGCGTGGTCGCGGTCCCGCCGCAGTGAGCGCGCGCCGTCACGTCGTCATCGCCTCGCGCATCTTCACGCCCGAGGGCGGTGCGGCGGCGTACCGGCTCGCCGCGCTGCGCGACGCCCTCGAGGCGGACGGCGCCGACGTCACGGTGCTCACCTCGCGCCCTCCGGGCGGCGGCGTCCCGTCGACCCGGCGCGTGCGCCGCTGGCCCGTGCTCCGCGACCGGAGCGGTGCGGTGCGCGGCTACGTGCAGTACCTCAGCTTCGACGTCCCGCTCCTGTTCCGCCTCTGGGGGCCGCGCCGCGTCGACGCGATCGTGGTCGAGCCGCCGCCGACGACGGGTGTCATGGTGAGGATCGCCGCCCGGCTCCGGCGCGTGCCGTACGTCTACTTCGCGGCCGACGTGAGCTCGAGCGCGGCGAAGGGCATCGGCGTGAACCCGGTCGTGGTACGGGTGCTGCGCCGCGTCGAGTCGTGGGTGCTGCGCGGCGCGGCCCGCGTCCTCGCCGTCTCCGACGGCGTCGCCCGCGAGGTCGAGGAGCTCGGCGTGCGGCCCGAGCGCATCCGGGTGGTCGGGACCGGCGTCGACACGACGCGGTTCCGGTTCGATCCGGATGCCGCGGCCGCCGTGGAGCCGGTGCTCGTCTACGCCGGCACGATGTCCGAGATCCAGGGCGCGGGCGTCTTCGTCGATGCCTTCCTGCGCATCGCCGACGAGTTCCCCGAGGCGCGGCTGCGGATGCTCGGGTCGGGCACCGAGCGCGACGCCCTGATGGCTCGCGCCGCGGCGTCGTCCGCGGGCTCGCGGATCGAGTTCCCGGGGACGGTCCCCGGCGCCGCGGTGGCGGCCGAGCTCGGTCGCGCGGCGGCCGGACTCGCGTCGGTGCGACCGGGTCGCGGCTACGACTTCGCGTTCGCGACGAAGACCTTCGTCTGCGGCGCGTGTGGGGCGCCCGTCATCTACGCGGGCGTGGGACCCGCCGGCGACCGGGTGGCGGAGGCCCGGCTCGGCGATCGGGTCGGCTGGGACGTCGACCAGGTGTCCGACGCGATGCGCCGGGTGCTGCGCGCCGAGCCCGACCCCGTCGAGCGGGCACGGATCGCCGGGTGGGTCGACGCCCACCACTCCTCTCGGGCGGTGTCGGCCGCGGCGGTGCGGGCCGTCCGCGAGGTCTCGCGCTGAGCCGTCGGCCGCGCCCGACGGACCCGGTCAGGCGCTCGCGTCGCGCCCGCTCCCGAGCAGCCGACCGAGCAGTTCGCGCTCGACGCGCTCGTCCTCGGCCGAGCTGAGCCCGGGGGCCGCGGCATCCGTCGCCGCCTTGTACCGGTCGATCGCCTCGCGATCGAGCGGACGGAGCACCGCCGCGAGGTCTTCGGCCGTGTAGCCCGGGCTGATCCGGCCGAGTCCGAACCGCTCGATGAGCGAATCGGTCTCGACCGCGGTCGAGAAGACGATCGCGAGCCGGGCCTGCACGAAGTCGAAGAACTTGTTCGGCAGCATGTACCGATGGTTCGCCGTGCGCGGCGGCAGCACGAACACGCCGACGTCGTACGCGTTCAGCGTCGCGGGCAGCTCCGACGGACGCACGGCGTCGTGGAACACGATCCGGTCCGATCCACGTGCGAGCTCCCGGAGCTGCCGCCAGTAGGCACCGCCGTCGCGTCCCTGGACGAGGTACAGGTCGAGGGAGAACCGCTCGTCGAGCTGCAGGGCGGCCTCGATCAGGACCTCGATGCTGCGGCCGGGGACGGCGGCCCCGCTGTGCACGAGCCGGATCCGGTCCCGGGGCGTGGCACCCGGGTGCAGGTCCTGCAGCGGGATGGCGTTGCGCACGACCTCGACGTCGACGCCGAACGCGTCGCGGTAGAGCCCCGCGATCGAGCCGTTCACCGTCGTGATGCCCGCGGTCCGCGGGAGGTACTCGGCGCAGACCCAGCGCATGTACGGCGCGACGAGCAGTCGCCAGCTCAGGACGTGCGTGCGCTCCTCGGGCGCCCACTCGTGCAGGTCGCCCCACACGGGCGCACCGTGGGCCACGGCGTGCGCGAGCGGGAGCGCGCGCGCCTCGTTCGCGACGACGAGGTCGAACCCGCGGTCGCCGATCGCACGACGTGCCGCGGCGACCGCGGGCGCCGAGAGCTCGACGGCGCGGAAGCGGCGGAGGGCGAGGGAGAGCACGCCGCCGGGGGTCTGCGCGAGCGACGGCAGCGCGGGGTCCACGGCCAGGTGCTCCGCGACGCCGTCCGGCCCGTCCCCGTACCCGACCGTCGTCACGTCGCCGAACTCCTGCAGCACGCGGAGCTGGCGGAGCACCCGGGCGTCGCTGGGGAAGTGCGAGAAGGAGATGGAGAGGATGCGGGGGCGTCCGGGCATGCCCCCAATCGTACGTGCGCCGAGGGTTCGGCCCGCGTTCAGGGGAGGGTTCCACGGCTCGGCTATCCTGAGGTGTCGCGCGCGCGAGTGCTTCCGCGCGCCTGCCGCCCCCACCACCTCTCAGGAGACGTACGTGAACGCCGATCTTCTTGTCGTGGGCTCCGGATTCTTCGGGCTCACGGTCGCCGAACGACTCGCCGAGGAGCTCGGCCTCCGCGTGCAGGTCATCGACCGGCGCCCACACATCGGCGGCAACGCGTACAGCGAGGACGAGCCGACGACCGGCATCGAGGTGCACCGCTACGGAGCGCACCTCTTCCACACGTCGAACGAGCGCGTGTGGGAGTACGCGAACCGCTTCACGGCCTTCACCGACTACGTGCACCGCGTCTACACGCGCCACGACGGCGAGGTCTTCCCGATGCCGATCAACCTCGGCACCATCAACCAGTTCTTCCGCGCGGCCTACGGCCCGGAGGAGGCGAAGGCCCTCATCCGCGAGCAGGCCGGCGAGCTGGCCGGGACCGACCCGCAGAACCTCAACGACAAGGGCATCCAGCTCATCGGACGGCCGCTCTACGAGGCGTTCATCAAGCACTACACGGCCAAGCAGTGGCAGACCGACCCGATGGACCTGCCCGCCGCGGTCATCTCGCGACTGCCCGTGCGCTACACGTACGACAACCGCTACTTCAACGACACGCACGAGGGCCTCCCCGTCGACGGCTACACCGCGTGGCTCGAGCGCATGGCCGACCACCCCCGGATCGAAGTCGCCCTCGACACCGACTTCTTCGACGACGCGCACGCCTTCTCTCGGAGCAAGGTGCTCGGGCAGCTCCCGGTCGTCTACACCGGCCCCGTCGACCGCTACTTCGACTTCGCCGAGGGCGAGCTCGGCTGGCGCACGCTCGACTTCGAGCAGGAGGTGCTCCAGGTGGGCGACTTCCAGGGCACGCCGGTCATGAACTACGCCGACGACGACGTCGCCTTCACCCGGATCCACGAGTTCCGGCACTTCCACCCGGAGCGCGACTACCCGACCGACAAGACGGTCATCATGCGCGAGTTCTCGCGCTTCGCGGAGTCGGGCGACGAGCCGTACTACCCGGTGAACACCGCACACGACCGCGAGCGACTGCTGAAGTACCGCGACCTCGCGAAGGGCGAACGCGACGTGCTCTTCGGCGGGCGCCTCGGCACCTACAAGTACCTCGACATGCACATGGCGATCGGCGCCGCGCTGAGCATGGTCGACAACAAGCTCGTGCCGGCGCTCCGCGCCGGCTCGACCCTCGAGAGCGGCGGCGTCGACGAGTGAACCCCGCGATGACGCTCACCGGTGAGCGGATGACGGAGGGCCGATGAGCTGGCTGGAGGCCGTGCCGGCGCTGCTGGGCGCCGCGTTCCTCGTGATCGTGCCCGGGCTGCCCGTCGCCTGGGCGCTCGGGGCGCGGGGTCTCGCGCTGCTCGGCCTCGGCGTCGGCGCGTCGGTCAGCGGCGTCGCGGTCGCCGCGGTGGTCGCCCCGCTCGTCGGGCTGCCGTGGTCGGCCGCCGCGCCGTTCGCCGTCACGCTGCCGCTCGCGGCGGTCGCGTTCGTCCTGCGCGCGTGGTGGACGCGTCGCACGCCGGCCGTCCGCGCGATCTCGCCGTGGGGTGCGCCGTTCCTCGTCGGAGTCGTCGGGATCGTCGTCGGCGGCGGGCTCATCGCCGCGACCGCGATGCAGGGCATCGGCTCGCCCGCGAACGCGTCGCAGACGTACGACGCCATCTTCCACCTGAACGCCGTGCGCTCGATCCTCGACACGGGCGACGCCTCCCCGCTGCACATGGCGGTCAGCACGCCCGACCGGGGCGGCACCTTCTACCCCACCGCGTGGCACGCCATCGCCGCGGCGGCCGCGCAGTTCGGCGGCGACGTCGTCGCGGGCGCCAATGCGGCGGCCGTCGTGTCCGCCGCCGTCGTCTGGCCGATCGGCGTGGTGTTCCTCGTCGAACAGGTCTTCGGCGCGCAGAAGGTCGCGATCGCCGCGGCGGGCGTGCTGAGCGCGGCGTTCGTCGCATTCCCGCTGATGCTCGTCGAGTACGGGGTGCTCTACCCGAACCTGCTCGGGACGGCGCTGGTGCCGATCGGGCTCGGCGCCCTCGTGCTCGCGCTCGGCGTCTCCGAGGCGCCGCAGCTCGAGGTGCCCGGGCGCTGGCTGCTCGCGGCGTGGCTGCTTCCCGGCATCGGCCTCGCGCACCCGAACGCGGTGTTCACGCTCGCGGTGTTCGCCGCGCCGCTGGTCGTGTGGGCGATCGTGGCGTACGACCGTCGCACGCGCGAGGAGGCGCGGCGCGGCATCCGCCTGACCGCGGCGATCCTCGGCGCGGTGTTCGTGGCCGGGGCGCTCGCCCTGGTCTGGACGCGCCTGCTCCCCCAGGACAACCTCTGGCTCCCCTACCAGCGCTTCCCGCAGGCGTTCGGCGAGGTGCTCCTCAACGCCCCGCGCCAGCGCCAGGCGGCGATCGCGGTCTCCGTGATCGCGATCATCGGCATCTTCGCCGCCGTGCGCGTCGCCCGGTACCGCTGGCTGATCGGGTCGTTCGGCGTCGCCACGGTCCTCTACGTCTTCGCGACCGGTTGGGAGCCCGGCCGGCTCCGCGACCTGGTGACGGGCCTCTGGTACAACGACACCTTCCGGCTCGCATCGCTCATGCCGCTCGTCGTGCTGCCGATCGCGGTGCTGGGCGTGCTCGTCATCGTCAGGTGGCTGCAGCGGCTGCTCCGCACGACTCGGATCTCGCGGTGGCGCCCCGTCGCCGACCGCCCTGCGATCGCGGCCGCGGTGGTCGCCGCCGTGGTGCTCGTGGCCCTCGTGCCGGTCACCCAGGACCGGACGATCGCCTTCGAGCGCGACCGGCTGGCCCGCGCCTACCAGCCGGAGCGGACCGACCGGGTCCTGAGCGAGGACGAGCTCGCGCTCTTCGAGGACGTCCGCGAACTCGTCCCGGAGGACGCGGTCGTCGCCGGCAACCCGTGGAACGGGAGCGCGCTCGTCTACGCCTTCACCGGCCGGCAGGCGCTCTTCGCGCACGTCGGCGGCGCCTACGGCGACGAGCGCTGGACCGTCGCGGAGTCGCTCGACGACGGCACCGCCGCCGCCTGCCGCGCGGCGGCCGACCTCGGCGTGACCCACCTCCTCGACTTCGGCGACGACTACGTCTTCGACGGCGACCCGCGGGCCGAGCGCTTCCCCGGGTTCGACGACCCCGCCGACTCCGACGTCCTGACCCCGATCGCCCGCGAGGGCGACGCCGTGCTCTACGAGATCACCGGGTGCGAGCAGTGATGCGCCCGTACGCCACAGAAGGGAACCTCCCGTGAAGATCGCCGTCATCGCCCTCGGCAAGATCGGCCTGCCGCTGGCCGTCCAGTTCGCCTCCAAGGGGCACGACGTCGTCGGCGTCGACGTCAACCCGCGGACGGTCGAGCTCGTCAACTCGGGGGTCGAGCCGTTCCCCGGCGAGGCCCACCTGCAGGAGCGGCTCTCCGAGCTCGTGCCCGCCGGGCGCCTCCGGGCCACGACGGACTACGCTGACGCCGTCCCCGGCGCCGATGCGGTCGTGCTCGTCGTGCCGCTGTTCGTCGACGACGAGGCCCGGCCGGACTTCGGCTGGATGGATGCCGCGACGCGCTCGCTCGGCGAGCACCTCACCGCCGGCACGCTCGTGGCGTACGAGACCACGCTCCCGGTCGGCACGACCCGCGGCCGCTGGAAGCCGATGCTGGAGGAGACGTCGGGCCTCGTCGAGGGCCGCGACTTCCACCTCGTCTTCTCGCCCGAGCGCGTGCTGACCGGTCGCGTCTTCGCCGACCTGCGCAAGTACCCGAAGCTCGTGGGCGGCCTGACCGACGAGGGCGCCCGGCGCGCGGTCGAGTTCTACGAGGCCGTCCTCGACTTCGACGAGCGCCCGGACCTCGCGCGCCCCAACGGCGTGTGGGACCTCGGCTCCGCCGAGGCGTCGGAGCTCGCGAAGCTCGCCGAGACGACCTACCGCGACGTGAACATCGGCCTCGCGAATCAGTTCGCGCGCTTCGCGGGCGAGCACGGCATCGACGTCTACCAGGTCATCGAGGCCTCGAACTCGCAGCCGTACAGCCACATCCACCAGCCCGGCATCGCCGTCGGCGGTCACTGCATCCCCGTGTACCCGCGCCTGTACCTCTGGAACGACCCGGCCGCCAGCGTGGTCCGGGTCGCCCGCGAGGCGAACGCCGCGATGCCCGAGTACGCCGTCGCGCTGCTCGAGGGCGTGCACGGCGACCTGTCAGGCGAGAAGGTCGTGGTGCTCGGCGCCGCGTACCGCGGCGGCGTGAAGGAGACCGCGTTCTCGGGCGTCTTCGACACGGTCCGCGCGCTGTCGGCGCGCGGCGCCGAGGTCGTCGTGCACGACCCGCTCTACGACGACGCCGAGCTCGGTGCGCTGGGCTTCGCGCCGTACCACCTCGGCGAGCCGGTCGACGCGGCCGTGGTGCAGGCCGACCACGCCGAGTACCGCGAGCTCGCGCCGGCCGACCTGCCGGGCGTGCGCTCGTTCGTCGACGGCCGCCGCGTGAGCTCGGCGGACCGGTGGCCGGGCGTCGGGTACCGGGTCATCGGGAAGTCCTGACGTGCGCGTCGCACTGGCGAAGAGCACGCTGCGGGTGCCGCCGACGTACTTCGCGGTGCAGCATGCGATTCGACTCGCCGGTGCGCACGAGTTCCGGTTCTTCACCGGCGTCGCGGAGGTCGACGACCCCGCGGTGGCCGAGGCGCTCGACGTGGTCGAGGCCGTCCCCCTCCGCGGCCTCGGCTTCCGCCGTCGTGAACTGCTCCTGCCCGCCGCGCTGCCGCGCTGGTCGAGGCAGGTGTCGGCGTGGCATCCCGACCTCGTCCACCAGCACACCGCGACGTGGTCGCTGCCCGCGGTGCGGGCGGCGCGGCGCACGGGCGCACCGCTGCTGACGACGGTCCACGGCGGCGACGTCGAGGTCGCGGTCCGCCCGGCGCACGGCGCCATGCAGCGGTGGCACCATCGCAACGTGCGCGCCGCGGGCGAGGCGAGCGCCCGCATCCTCGCCGTGAGCCGTCACCTCGCCGACCGCGCGGTGCTGGCCGGGCTGCCGGCGCAGCGGATCGAGGTGCACTACCAGGGCGTCGACACGGATGTGTTCCGTCCGGGAGCCCGGGCGGACCGCCGCGGCGACGGCCCGCCCCGGGTGCTCTTCGCCGGCGCGCTCGTGGAGCGCAAGGGCGTGCTCGACCTCGTCGAGGCGTCCCGCGTCGCGGCGACGTCGGCGCCGCATGAGCTCCGCCTCGTCGGCGCCGGCCCGCTCGGCGAGCGGCTCGCACGCGAGACGGCGGCCGACGCCCACATCGACCTGGTCGGCCGGCTCGACCGCGACGCCCTGCGGGCCGAGCTGCAGGCGGCCGACGCCCTCGTGCTGCCGACGAAGACGCTGGCCGGCGGGCAGGAGGCGGCCGGGCTCGTGCTCGTCGAGGCGCAGGCGTGCGGGGTGCCGGTGATCGCGTACCGGTCGGGAGGAACGCCGGAGATGCTGCGAGCGGGCGAGACGGGCCTGCTCGTGCCCGAGGGCGACCGGGCGGCGCTGGCCGCGGCCCTCGCCGACCTGCTGCGGCTGCCCGCGGCCGAGCATCGGCGGATGTCGGAGGCCGCCCGCCGATTCGCCGTCGAGGAGCGCAGCCTCGCGGTGAGCGTGCGCGAGCTCGACGCGCACTACCGCGACCTCGTCGCCTGAACGGTCCGTTCGGGGCGGACGGGTATCCTTTCCCACGGCCTCGAATCGAACGAAGGAGCTCCGTGTCCCATCCGACCACGTCGACCACGGTCCAGAACGTCGTCTTCCCCGCCGACCGCGACCCGGACGTGCTGGCGCTCTACGCCGACCCGGAGACCTGGACGACCCTCGACGGGGAGCCCGTGCGGGTCACGGCGGACGGGCACATCGACGACGTCGAGAGCCGGCACTCGATGCGCATCCGCGGCGGTCGCCGGGTCTCCTTCGCCAGCTACTTCAACGCGTTCCCGGCGTCCTACTGGCAGCACAGCACGTCGCTGAAGACCATCCGGCTCGAGCTCGAGGTCCGCGGCGAGGCGACGGCGCTGGTCTACCGCTCGAATCCGCGCGGCATCGCGCAGCGCGTCGCGTGGAAGCGCTCTGAGGGCACCGAGACGACGGTGCTGGCCTTCGACCTGCCGCTCGAGCGCTTCGCCGACGGCGGCTGGTACTGGTTCGACCTCGTCGCCGGCGACGACGGCGCCGTGCTCGAGCGCGGGGCGTGGCGGGCCGACCTGCCGGCCGCCGACGGCCCGCAGGGGCTGACGCTCGGCATCACGACCTTCAACAAGCCCGACTACTGCGTCCGGACGCTCGAGACGCTGGCCGCCGATCCCGAGCTCCTCGACGAGCTCTCGCGGATCTTCCTCATCGACCAGGGCACGCGCCTCGTCCAGGACCAGGCGGGCTTCGACGAGGTGGCCGAGCGCCTCGGCGACACGCTCACCGTCATCCGCCAGCCGAACCTCGGCGGCTCCGGCGGCTTCAGCCGCTCGATGGCCGAGAGCCTCGACGTCGAGGGCGCCGGGTACGTGATGCTGCTCGACGACGACGTGTCGGTCGAGTCCGAGAGCATCCTGCGCGCACTGCGATTCGCGCGCGCCACGACGCGGCCGACGATCGTGGGCGGCCACATGTTCGACCTCAACTCGCGCACCGTGCTGCACGGCTTCGCCGAGAAGGTCGACCAGGGCGCGTTCTTCTGGGGCCCGTCCACGCCCGAGCAGGAGCGCCACGACTTCGCGCAGGCGAACCTCCGGCAGTCTCCGTGGATGCACGCCCGCATGGACGCCGACTACAACGGCTGGTGGATGTGCCTGATCCCCCTCGAGGTCGTGCGCCGGATCGGGCTGGCGCTGCCCGTCTTCATCAAGTGGGACGACGCCGAGTACGGCCTGCGGGCGAAGGCGGCCGGCATCCCCACCGTGTCGCTGCCCGGTGCCGCGCTCTGGCACATCTCGTGGATCGACAAGGACGACAGCATCGACTGGCAGGCGTACTTCCACGCCCGCAACCGCATGGTCGCCGCACTCATCCACTCGCGCGTCCCGAAGGGCGGTCGCCTGCTGCGCTCGAGCCGGCGCATCGACCTCAAGCACCTGCTGTCGATGCAGTACTACGCGGTGACCCTCCGCCATCGCGCCCTCCAGGACGTGCTCGCCGGCCCGGAGGAGCTCCACGCCGCGATGCCGACGAAGCTCGCGGAGGTCCGCGCGGCCGCAGCCGAATTCCCCGAGACGATCGTGCACCCGTTCGACGACGAGCTGCCGTCGACGACCGAGGGCAAGCGCATCTACCCGATCGACCAGGAGGGGAGCGCCCCGAGCGGACCGGTCCTGCTCGCCTGGACGGCGAAGTCCGCCCTCCGTCACGCGGTCAAGGACCCGGCCGGCCGCAACGTCGACCACCCGCAGGTCGAGCTCTCGAAGCACGACGCGACGTGGTACCGCGTGCCCGGGTTCGACAGCGCGCTCATCTCGACGGCGGACGGCGCGGGCGCCAACTGGTACCGCCGCGACCGCCGCACGTTCCTCCGGCTGTGGCGCCAGAGCCTGCGCCTGCACCGGCGCATCGAGCAGGAGTGGGACCGGCTGCAGGAGCGGTACCGGGCGAACGCCTCCGACATCACGTCGCCCGACGCGTGGCGCCGCACGTTCGGCACCGCCGACTGAGCCCCGCGACTAGCTGTACCGGGACCGCCGGAACCGGTCGGCGGCCCACGCCGAGGCGATGATCTCGTCGAGTCCGCGGCGCGCCCGCCATCCGAGCTCGGCGGCGATCCGGGAGGCGTCGGCGACGAGCTGCGCGGGGTCGCCGGCGCGGGCCGGCACGACCTCGGGGTCGAAGGCGGTCCCGCTCTCGGCGGCGATCCGGTCGACGACCTCGAGCACGCTCGCGCCCGCCCCCGTACCGACGTTGAAGACGTCGTGCGCCCGGTCGGGTTCGTCGAGGTGGTCGAGCGCCGCCAGGTGCGCCTCCGCCAGGTCGAGGACGTGGACGTAGTCGCGCACGCCCGTCCCGTCCGGCGTGGCGTACGCGTCACCGTAGACGAGCGGCCGCAGGCCGCGGGCCATCCGGTCGAAGACGATCGTGACGAGGTTCAGCGCCTCGGGATCCCCCAGTTCGGGCCATCCTGCGCCGGCCACGTTGAAGTACCGCAGGCTCGCGTGGCGCAGCCCGGTCGCGCGCGCGGCGTCGGCGAGCATCCACTCCCCCACGAGCTTGGTCGCGCCGTACGGATTGATCGGGCGGGGCTCGACCGACTCGTCGACCACGGTCTCGTCGGGCACGCCGTAGACGGCCGCCGACGACGAGAACACGACGCGCTCGAGGCCGGTCGCCGCGACGGCCTCGAGCAGGTTCGCCATCCCGCCGACGTTCTGCCGGTAGTACCAGGCCGGCCGCTGCATCGACTCGCCGACCTGCTTCTTCGCGGCGATGTGCACCACCGCGTCGACGCCGTGGGAGCGGATGACGCGGGCGAGCTCGCCGGCCGCGGCATCCGTGCTGAGGTCGACGTCCACCAGTGGCACGTCCCCGATCCGCTCCGGCGACCCCGTCGAGCAGTCGTCGACGACGACCACGTCCCTGCCGGCATCGGCGAGCAGGCGCACGACGTGCGCGCCGATGTAGCCGGCGCCGCCGGTGACGAGCACGCTCACGTGAGGTCCCTCCCCTCGGGGGCGTCGCCCCGCGCGATGAAGCGACGGTAGGCGAGCTTGCGCACGGGCTCCGGCACGAACCGGTAGCCGCCGCGGACCACGACGTTGCGCAGGTACTCGCCTCGCGTGGTGAAGCCGATCCGGCGGAAGGCGCGCTGGAGCGCCATCTCGCTGCGCCACTGCGCCCTGCCGCCGCGGCGCGCGTACGCGCCCGCGCCGACCCGGTACATCACGAGCGGCTCCGGGAGGTTGCCCACGCGCGCGCCGGCGTGGATCATCCGCGCGAACAGCCAGTAGTCCTCCATGAGCCCGAGCGGCTGGTAGCCCCCGGCATGCTCCACCGCGGAGCGGCGGTAGACCACGGTCGGATGGCTGAACGGGTCGTGGAAGCGTGCGTACCGGCGGATCTCGTCCTCGTCGCTGCGGGGCACGCGGCGCCCGACGATCGAGCCGTCGTCGTCGAGGAACTCGAGCATGCCCGTGCCGACGAGGTCGAGCCCGTCCTCGATCAGCGGGAGCTGGGCGGCGAAGCGCTCGGGCAGCGAGATGTCGTCGGCGTCCATCCGCGCGACGACGTCGTGGTCGCTCAGCGCGAGCCCCTCCGCGAGTGCACCGGCGAGGCCGACGTTCTCATCGATGCGGTGGTGCACCACCGGCACCGGCGAGTCCGCGATCGCCGTCTCGATCGCCCCCTCGAGGCCCGGCGAGACCGGTCCGTCCTGCACGAGCACGACCTGCGCCGGGCGGCGGGACTGGGCGCCGACGCTCGACGCGAACGCCTTGGCGAAGTGCACGGGGTGGTCGCCTCGGTAGACGGCCATGAGCAGGCTGAACGGCTCGGTCACGACGCCTCCACCGCCGCGACGGCGTCGCTCGCACGCCCGAGGCCGGCGAGCGCGTCCGCGTTCGGACGCGGCCGGAAGCGCGTGCCGTCGCGCCACCCCCGTCGCCAGCCGTCGGCGAGCGTGGCACGATCGCCCGAGCGGATGCCGGTGCGCAGCCACCGCAGCACGCTCGAGCCGCCGTACAGCGCCTTCTCCCACGGCGCGAGGCTCGCCGAGCGGCGGAACATCCACAGCTTGTTCCGGACCTCGTAGTAGAAGCGGTGCCCGGGGTCGGCGTCGGTCGATCCGAGCACGCGCGTCTTGTGCACCACGACCGACGCGGGCACGTGCAGGCCCCGCCGGCCGCGCAGCGCGCGCGTGCTGTACTCGAAGTCGTCGTTCCAGATGAAGTAGTCCGCGATCGGCAGACCGACCTCGCGCACGACGTCGGTCCGCACCAGCATCGACACGAACGACGTGCTGCGGATCGGCATCGCGCCGCGCGCGTCGGCGGCCGCGCGCTCGGCGGCGGACGCGAACGGCTTGGGCCGCGGCGTGTTCATCGGATGCTCGGTCCCGTCGAACCACTCGACGCGCGAGCCCGCCACGACCGCATCGCTTCCGGCCACCGCGCCGAGGAGCTCGGCCAGGGCGGTCGGCGTCGGGACCGTGTCGTCGTCCATGAGCCACAGCCAGTCGGGCCGGTGGTCGGCGAGCGCGACCGCCATGCCCGCGGCGAACCCGCCCGCACCGCCCGTGTTGCGCGGCAGCTCGACGAGGTCGACGAGCTCGCCCGCGGTACGGGCGACGTCAGCGGAGTCGTCGGTGGAGGCGTTGTCGACGACGACGACGCGGGCGAGCGGCTGGGTCTGGCCGGCGAGCGCTTCGAGCACCTCGGCGAGCAGGTCACGGCGGTTGTAGGCGACGACCACGGCGACGACGCGCGGGGCGGCAGGACTGGAAGGCATCGGCTCTCGGATTCGATCGGAGGGGGACCCATCCATCTTGCCCTGTCCGAGCGCGACCGGCTGTCCACAGCGACCCGCCGCACGGCATCCGCCCGGCCGGACGCCGGTACAGTTGACGCCGACCGACCGCTCGAAGGAGGGGCATGCCCACGACCCTGCGCGTGATCGTCGACCAGCTGATCGCCCCGGTGCCCGGACCGATCGGGCGCTACAGCGAGGCGCTGGCCCGCGCGCTGATCGAGAGCGCGCCGGCCGGGTGCGCCGTCGAGGGCATCGTCTCGAGCTCGCTGCCGTCCGACTACGACCGCGTGCATGCGGCGCTGCCGGGGCTGTCGGGCCTCTACCGCTCGAGCCTCGCCCGGCGAGAGCTGGCCGCGGCGTGGCAGTTCGGCGTCACGACCTCGCCCGGCGGCGGCATGATCCACGCCACGAGCCTGTTCGCGCCGCTGCGGCGGCACGACCGCACGGTGCCGGGCGAGCAGGTCGTCGCCACCGTGCACGACGTGCTCGCGTGGAGCCACCCCGAATCGCTCACGACGGCGTCGGTCGCCTGGCAGAAGGCGATGCTCAAGCGTGCGCGTCGCCACGCCGACGCCGTGGTCGTGCCCACCCACGCGCTGGCCGAGCGGCTCGCCTCGATCGTCGACCTCGGCGACCGCATCCGCGTGATCGGCACGGCGCCGAGGCTCGGCCTCGCCATCCCCGCGCAGGGCGACGCGATCGCGCGCGGACTCGGCCTGCCCTCCGAGTACCTCGTCGTCGAGGGCTCGCTCGAGCCGCGCAAGGGCGTGATCGACCTGCTGCAGGCGTTGGGGCGGCCGGGCGTGCCCGAGATCCCGCTCGTGGTCGTCGGTCCGGAGTCCTACGGCGAGCAGCACCTGGCGACGGTCGCCGAGGAGGCGGGCGTGGCCCCGAACCGCGTGCACGCCGTCGAGCCGGCGGATGCCGCGGAGCTCGCCGTCGTCCTCGCCGGCGCGACCGCGTTCGTGGCGCCGAGCCACGACGAAGGCGACGGCACTGAGCTGATCGAGGCGTTCAGCCTCGGCGTGCCCGTGATCCACTCCGACGCGCCCGCGTACGTCGAGGTCTCCGCCGACGCCGGGCTCGCGGTGCCGGTCGGCGTCGGCGGCGGGTACGTCGAGCGACTGGCGGCCGCCGTCACGTCCGTCGTCGAGCAGCGCGACCTCGCCGACCGGCTGTCGGTCGCCGGCGGCGACCGCGCGAACGCGTTCGACTGGCGAGACTCGGCCGAACGCGTCTGGCAGCTGCACGCCGACCTGTAGCGGTCGGTCCCCCAGCACCGAGGCGAGCCGCCACCCCCGATCCTCGGCGACACGGACCACCCGGTGACCGAGGTCGGCTCCGCGAACGGCGGACGTCCACCGCGTGACGTCAGCCGGGTGGCCTCCGGCCTCAGCCCTCCGTCGGCTCGGGCGTCACCGGTACGAGCGCGTCCTGCACCATCGCGTGGATGACGTCCCAGTCGGGTGCCGCCGGGTCGATCCCGCTGTCGGGCGTCAGCTCGAGGGTCTGCACGGGCAGCTCCCGTGTCTTGCCGGCGAGGTCGACGAAGTAGCCGAGCATCGACTGCGGGATGTCGGTCCGCACCGTCTCGGCGCCGGCCTCGGCCACCGCCTGGAACTTCGTCAGCACGTTGGTCGGCGTGAACTGCACCAGGATCGCCTCCTGCAGCACCCGCTGCCGCTGCATCCGGTCGTAGTCGCTCGTGCCGTGCCGGGCGCGCGCGTACCAGAGTGCCGTGTAGCCGTCCATGTGCTGCGGACCGGCCTCGACCCATCCGTCGACGTTCTGCAGGTCCTCGTCGCCGCCGATCGGCAGGCGCTGCTCGACGGTGATGTCGACGCCGCCGAGCGCGTTGATCAGCGCCTCGAAGCCCTGCATGTCGATGAGCACGTAGTACTGGATCGTGAGTCCCGTGACGCCCTCCGCGGCATCCCGCATGCCCTCGATGCCGGGCTGGCTCCCCCGTGCCTCGGCGTCGGGGTACATCTCCGGGCTCTTCAGCTCGACCTCGGTGTAGATCGAGTTGAGCAGGCACACGTCGACCTCGCAGCCGTCGATCGAGCCGTAGCCCTCCGGGTACACGGCGGCGAGCGGCGAGCCGTCGGGGAACGGGATGTCCTCGAGGTCGCGGGGCAGTCCGATGAGCACCGCCTGCCCGGTCTCCGCGTCGATCGAGGCGACCGTCATGGAGTCGGGTCGCATGCCCTCGCGGTCCGGACCGGAGTCGCCGCCGAGCAGCAGGATGTTGTAGCGGCCGTCGACGGGCGGTTCGCTCGGCCCCGCGACGAAGACCGTCGAGAGGAATCCGCTCGCCGTGGTGGCGACGTAGGCGCCGTACGCGGCGCCGCCCGAGACGAGCACCATGACGCCCGCGGCGAGCAGGGCGATCCAGCCCCGCGCGTTCGGCTCGGTCTTCACGAGGCGCACGAGGCGCAGCGTGTCCAGGGTGAGCACGACCCAGAGCACGCCGTAGAAGACGAGCACCAGCGCCACGACCCAGAGCACCACGCTGTTCGCGATGAGCGAGTAGAGGATCGTCGGCGCCACGAATCGGAGCACCACCGCCACGACCACGATCGTCCACAGCACGAGCGTCGCGCCGAGCCCGATGCGGGCGAGCCGGTGGTTGCCCGCGAGCGACTGCGCGGACCCGGGGACGAGGATGTTGAGGCCCACCAGCCACCAGCCGCGCCGCGTCATCAGCGGCCGGGATCCGGTGTCCGGGTAGCGGATCGGGCTCTCTGCGAGGCTCATCGGCTCGACTTCAACCGTTCGTTCTTCTCCTCGACCATCGCCGCGAGCGAGGCCGCGTACTCCGCGAGCGCGTCGCGCAACCGGTCGTCGGCCGTCGCGAGGATCTTCACCGCGAGGAGTCCGGCGTTGCGCGCACCGCCGATGGAGACGGTCGCGACGGGCACGCCCGCCGGCATCTGCACGATCGAGAGCAGCGAGTCGAGGCCGTCGAGCCGCGCCAGCGGGACGGGCACGCCCACCACGGGCAGCGTCGTCACCGACGCCAGCATGCCGGGCAGGTGCGCCGCGCCGCCGGCTCCGGCGATGACGACACGGATGCCGCGGGCGGCGGCCTCCGTGCCGTAGGCGATCATCTTCTCCGGCGTGCGATGCGCCGAGACCACCTCGACCTCGTGCGCGACGCCGAACTCGTCGAGGACGGCCGAGGCCTCCTGCATGACGGACCAGTCGGAGTCGGAGCCCATGACGACGCCGACGAGGGGGGTGGGGTTGCCTGCGATCACCCGATCGATATTAGGGCTGACGGCTGCGAGTTCCCCGCAGCGGCGCTCCGTTCGGCCGCAGCGGGACCCGCCGTCGCGCGGGGCCGATCAGTCCTGCAGCTCGGCCGCGGCCGCGCGCGCCTCGTACACGGCCTCATCGAGGTCGTCGCCGATCGCGGTGACGTGGCCGACCTTGCGACCCGGCCGCGGCGCCTTGCCGTAGTTGTGCACCTTCACCGTCGGGTGCTCGGCGAGCGCGTCCGCGTAGCGGTCGGCGAGCGAGCCCTCGGCCGGCCCGCCGAGCAGGTTCACCATCACGGACCACTCCGCGTGGCATCCGGTGCCGCCGAGCGGCAGGTCGAGCACCGCGCGCAGGTGCTGCTCGAACTGGCTCGTCGTGGCCCCGTCCATGCTCCAGTGGCCGGAGTTGTGCGGGCGCATGGCCAGCTCGTTGACGAGCACCCGGTCGTCGGTCGTCTCGAACATCTCGACGGCGAGCACGCCCGTGACGCCGAGGCCCTCGGCGATGCCGATCGCCACATCGGCCGCGACGTCCGCGAGGCGCCCGGCCGAGTGCGGCGCCGGCGCGATGACCTCGCTGCACACGCCGTCGACCTGCACGGTCTCGACGAGCGGCCAGGCGACGACCTCGCCGGACGGCCGGCGGGCGACGAGCTGGGCGAGCTCGCGCCGGAAGTCGACCAGCTCCTCGGCGAGGAGCGCGCCGTCGCGCCCGTCCTCGGCGGCGGCCGCGAACCACTCGGCGACCTCGGCCGCACCGCGGACCACACGGACGCCCTTGCCGTCGTACCCGCCGCGCGGGGTCTTCACGACGGCCGCACCGCCGTGCTCGGCGATGAAGGCGTCGAGCTCCTCGGGCGTCGTCACCCGCGCCCACTCGGGCACGGGCTGGCCGAGCTCCGACAGCCGTTCGCGCATCAGGAGCTTGTCCTGGGCGAAGCGGAGCGCGTCCGGTCCCGGGTGCACGGCGACGCCGGCGTCGACGAGCGCGCGCAGCACGTCCTGCGGCACGTGCTCGTGGTCGAACGTGACGACATCGACCTCCCGGGCGAAGGGCAGCACGACGTCGACGTCGGTGTAGTCGCCGACCCGGTCGGCGGCGAGCGCCGCCGCCATCCCCTCGTCCTCCGCCAGCACGCGGAGCTCGATGCCGAGCTCGATCGCCGCGGGGATCATCATGCGGGCGAGCTGCCCCCCGCCGATCACTCCGACTCGCACCTGACGCACCATCCGTTCCCGCGGCGCCCCTGGCCGCGACATCACAGTCTACGGCGCGCGCGCTCGGTAGGATCGGGGGATGCCCGACTCGCTCCGCGCACTCGCCTCGCGGGCCTGGCACGGGTTCCTCGCCTACGTCGTGAAGTTCGGCGTCGTGGGACTCATCGGCTTCGCCATCGACGTCGCCCTGTTCAACGCGCTGCGCATCGGCGTGTTCGGCGAGGGCACCTGGGCGCAGTCGGCGATCGGCGCGAAGACGATCTCGACGAGCGTGGCGATCGTCTTCAACTGGATCGGCAACCGCTACTGGACGTTCCGGCGGCATCGCCGACGGCACGCGCTGCGCGAGTTCGCGGAGTACGCGGTCGTCTCGCTCGGCGGCATGGCGATCTCGCTCGCGTGCCTCTGGGTGAGCCACCACGTGCTCGGGTTCACGAGCCTGCTCGCCGACAACATCTCGTCGAACGTGATCGGGCTCGGCCTCGGCACGGCGTTCCGGTTCCTCCTCTACCGGTACTGGGTGTACGGGCACCACCGCAGCGACGGCCTGTCGAACCTCGCGCGCACCGAGGAGGCGCAGCGCGCGCTCTTCGAGGAGCCGCCGCTCGAGCGGCTCGAGCCGGGCCCGTCCGAGGGCGGTGAGCCGGTTCCGGGGACCGCCGCCATGCCGCCCCCGGCGGACCAGGAGGCGCCCACGGTCCCGGAGGCCGCGGGGCCGACGGCCGCTCAGTCGGTGCCGAGGAACCAGGGCGGGTAGACCGCCACGCGGGTCTTGGCGCCGACCGCCTGCAGCGCGGCGCGGACCCGGTCGCGCACGCGGTCGTTCGACACGGCGATGAGGGCGATGCGCTCCATCGGCACGCTGCCGCGCACCAGCACCTCGCCGGATCGGAGCCCCTCGCCGTCCTCGGCGAGGGTGAGCCGGACGATGGTGCGCTCGACCGCGGGCCAGTCGGCGGCGAGCGCGGCGCCGCCGATCCCGGCGTCGGTGGCGCTCGCCACGACCTCGCCCGGCGCGTCCTTCCGCGCGCCGACCGCCGCCGACACCGAGGTCACGAGGATCACGTGGTCGGCCGCGGCGCGCTCGACGGCCTCGGGCGCGAGCCGCGGGTCGACCGAGCCGGTGCGGATCGCGTCCCAGAGGTGCGCATCGGTGCTGAGCAGGAACGGGACGTACTCGGCGACGGTCGCGTCGGCGCCGGGCACGGTCGCGGTCCGGCGGTACTCGCGCGCCGCCGGTGCCGCGATGTCGACGGCCGGCGTCGCCGCGGGCTCGCCGGTGTCGGCGAGGAGGGCCCCCGCGCCGAGGATGCGCCCGAGGTTCTCGATGTGCGTCACGTGGTAGATGCGGGTCGCCCCGGCGTCGACGGGTGCCGCCGAGGCGCTGCTGCCCCGGCCGGACCGGGCGGATGCCGCGGAGCCGCCGCGGACCTCGGCGCGCTCGCGGGGCGCGGCGCGGCGCGCGGCCGGACGGGCGGCACGCGCCGGCTTCGGTGCGGGCTCGGGCTCGGGCGGGGGCGAGCAGATGGCGCAGAGCCCCTCATCGAAACCGTGGATGCATTCCTCGCCCAAGTGCGGTGCCTTTCGTCGCGTCGACCCGCCGTGCTGCGCGGGCCGCGGACCAGCGTACGCGCTCGCGCGGGCCGCGCGTGCAGCGTCCGCTCAGCGAGCGCCCCACGAGGTGGTGTCGGCCGTCGCGAACGCGGCCGGCCCGATGGCCGGTCCCGCCGCCGCACCGGGGAGCGGTGTTCCGAGCTCGTGCGCACGGGCCATGAGCTCGTGCAGCGCCGACTGCACCGCCAGCGGAGCCGGGACGTCGCGCAGCACGACCGGCACCTCGTGGCCCGTCTCGAGCAGCACGTCGCCCGAGCCCGACATCCGCTGCAGCCACGATCGGCGCACCTGCACGTCGTAGCCGCGCCGGTGCCAGAGCTCGCGCCGGACACGCACGAAGAGGCCGCGGCGCACGATCACCCGCCGGGTCGTGATGGTCGTGCGCGAGCTCAGCCACCCCAGGTAGGGCAGCACGCAGCCGATCACGAGGAGCAGGGCGCCGCCGACCAGCGCCGCCAGCCGCGGCCAGCCCTCCTCGAGCCACGGGATCGCGTACGCCGTCACGCCGACGACGCCGATCAGGATGACCGCGGGGACGACGAGCACGCGGCCGTGCCGGCGCAGGCGCGCGACGACGAGTTCCGTGTCCGCGGGCGCGGGTGCGTCGGCCGTCTCCCCCATAGGCCCATTAATACCTCAGGTGCGTGACGTCCCCGGCGGCGACAGCCTGCGCTTCGCCGTTCTCGTCGTCGCGGACGACGAGCCGGCCGTCCGCGTCGATGCGCTCCGCCGTCCCCGTGAAGCCGGCGCCGCCCGGCAACTCCACCCGGACGTCCTGGCCGAGGGTGCCGCACAGCGCGCTCACCCGCTCGTGCACGCCGCTCGCGACGGCGTCGCCGCCCGCCGCGACGAGGTCCGCGACGAGCGCGAGGAGCCGCTCGAGGTAGTCCGAGAGCACGGCGTCGCCGTCGGGGCGGACGCCCGTCGCCAGCAGCAGCGACGTCGAGGTGAGCGTCGGGAGGTCGTGCTCGTCGAGCGTCAGGTTGAGCCCGGCGCCGACGACCACGGCATCGACCGACACGAGCTCGGAGAGGATGCCGCAGACCTTGTACCCGGAGACGAGCACGTCGTTCGGCCACTTCAGGCGCACGTCGACGACGCCCGTGCCGTCGTCCTCGTCGTCCTGCGCGGCCGACGCCGCCGCGACCGCACCGCGCACCGCCTCCGTCATCGCCGCGCCCGCGATGAGCGGGAGCCAGCCGTAGGCGTCGACGGGCAGGGGTGCACCGGGCAACGACGAGGGCCGCACGAGCACCGAGATCGCGAGGGTCTTGCCGGTCGGCGCGAGCCAGGTGCGGCCGAGCCGCCCGCGCCCGTGCGTCTGGTCGTCGGTGACGACGACGGCGCCGTGCGGCCAGTCCGCAGCCCGCGGACCGGTCGCCGCCTCCCGGAGGACGTCGTTGGTGGACCCCGTCGAGTCCAGCCACTCGAACCTCGGCACCGCTGCCCGCGACCGCTCCCAGCCCATGCGGCTCCCCTTCCGTCGTGGTTCAGGGTAGTGTCCGGCGGTCCCGCGGCGGTGGCGATGACCACCATCCGCCAACCGCTTTTTGTGGGAATCCGTCAACGAACCGGCCGGAAGGGGCGCCGGTAGAGTGAACGGCGTGACCGAATCGACGAACGACGGCCCCGACCTCGCCACGACCGCGGGCAAGCTCGCCGACCTCAAGCAGCGCTACCACGAGGCCGTGACGGCATCGGGCGAGGCGGCCATCGAGAAGCAGCACGCCAAGGGCAAGATGACCGCGCGCGAGCGCATCGCCGAACTGCTCGACCCGGGCTCGTTCGTCGAGCTCGACGAGTTCGTGCGGCACCGCACGCACGCCTTCGGCATGGACGCGAAGCGCCCCTACGGCGACGCGGTCGTGACCGGCCTCGGAACCATCCACGGGCGTCCGGTCGCGGTCTACTCGCAGGACTTCACGATCTTCGGCGGCTCGCTCGGCGAGGTCGCCGGCGAGAAGATCATCAAGGTCATGGAGCATGCGCTGAAGACGGGCGTGCCCATCATCGGCATCCTCGACTCCGGCGGCGCCCGAATCCAGGAGGGCGTCGTCGCCCTCGGCAAGTACGGCGAGATCTTCCGCCGCAACACGGCGGCGTCCGGCGTCATCCCGCAGATCTCGATCGTCTGCGGCCCGGCCGCGGGCGGCGCGGTCTACTCGCCCGCCCTCACCGACTTCGTGATCATGGTCGACAAGACGAGCCAGATGTTCGTCACCGGCCCCGACGTCATCAAGACGGTCACGGGCGAGGACGTCGGCATGGAGGAGCTCGGCGGGGCGCTGACCCACAACACGGTCTCGGGCGTCGCGCACTACCTCGCGAGCGACGAGTCCGATGCACTCGACTACGCGCGCACGCTCGTCTCGTTCCTGCCCGACAACAACATGTCCGAGGCGCCGGTCTACGAGAGCGAGGCGGAGCTCGAGATCACCGACGAGGACCGCCGCCTCAACACGATCATCCCGGACTCGCCGAACCAGCCGTACGACATGCACTCGATCATCGAGGGCATCGTCGACCACGGCGACTTCCTCGAGGTGCAGCCGCTGTTCGCCCCGAACATCGTCGTCGGCTTCGCCCGCGTCGAGGGTCGGTCCGTCGGCATCATCGCGAACCAGCCGAGCCAGATGGCCGGCACGCTCAACATCGCCGCCGGCGAGAAGGCGTCGCGGTTCGTGAGGTTCTGCGACGCGTTCTCCATCCCGATCCTCACGCTCGTCGACGTGCCCGGCTACCTGCCCGGCACCGACCAGGAGTGGACGGGCGTGATCCGCCGCGGCGCGAAGCTGCTGTACGCGTACGCCGAGGCGACGGTCCCGCTCGTCACCGTCATCACGCGCAAGGCCTACGGCGGCGCGTACATCGTCATGGGGTCCAAGCAGCTCGGCGCCGACATCAACCTCGCCTGGCCGACCGCCGAGATCGCCGTCATGGGCGGCCAGGGCGCCGTCAACATCCTCTACCGCGGCGAGATCAAGCGGGCCGAGGAGGCCGGCGAGGACGTCGCGGCGGTCCGCACGAAGCTCGCGAACGAGTACACCTACAACGTGGCCTCGCCGTTCCTGGCCGCCGAACGCGGCGAGCTCGACGGCGTGATCGAGCCGGCGGCGACGCGCGTGTCGGTCACCAAGGCGCTCCGTGCGCTCCGGACCAAGCGTGCGAGCCTTCCGGCCAAGAAGCACGGCAACATCCCGCTGTAGGAGGCCGCGATGACCAGCTCGACCCCCGAGGGCGAGGCCCTCGACCTCCGGTTCGCCACGCGTGACGTCACGGCCGAGGAGGCCGCCGCGGTGACGGCGGTGCTCGTCGCGGCCGTCCGCGAGCACCAGCACGACGCCGCGCCGGAGCCGGCGCGTCGCAGCGACTGGTCGCACCCGCGCACCGCCCTGCGCCCCCGGATCGAGGTCGGTCCCGGACGCTGGGTGGGCTCCGCGCGCTGACCCGGCCGCCGTCCCTTCCGCTGTCCCCCGACCGACGCCCCCGCCGACCCGGCGGGCGGACGCGACGCGCGCCGTGTCCGCACACCTGTCCCCCTCGTGTCCCCCGAAATGCTGACTTCGCAGCCCGCGTCGGATCCGTACCATGGAGGTACGCACTCCATCGGAGTCGTACACCGTCACCGGCTGGGTAACCGGTGACGCTCTGGGGGCGAGTCAGGGCGATATTCGGGTTGTCGCCGTGACTCGGGCTTGCTGGGGGGTCGGTAGGGGCCGACCCCCCGCTTCCATGTCCGGCGCCGGTTCCGGCGCGGCGACGGATGACGCGGGGCGACTCGGCGCCACGGATGCCGCGGCACGGCTACCCGGCGCGCGGGATCTCCAGCCAGAGCGCGACCTCCGCGTCCTCCGACTCGACCACCTCGCCGGCGCCGCCGCTCAGGCCCACGACCGTCACCGCCACGGGCGAGCCCTCGGCCGCCGTCCGGGCGATGATCCGGTCGGCCCCCGTGCCCTCGACCGCGTCGGCGAGCTGCGAGAGGATCCGGTCGCGCTCAGCCTCGTCGAGGTCGTCGATGCCGCCCTCGTCGAGCAGCGTCACCGTGGCGCCGCGCTCGCGCGCGTGGCGCACGGCGGCCCGGACGGCGTCGGTGAGCAGCATGCGCCCGCGGATCTCGTCGCGGATCGCGGCCTCCAGCGTGCGGCACTCGGCCCGCTCGGCGTCGGTCAGCATGCCGCCCGACGCGACCCGCCGGAGCATGGGCGAGGCGAGCCGCTGCGTCTGGGCCAGCCGCATGCGGCCCTCGAACAGGTGGGCGTCCTGCGCCGCCTGCCACGCCGCCGCCTCGCGCTCCGCCTGCGCGTAGCGCCGGGTCGCCCGGGCGGCGCCCGCGAGCGCCGCGGAGAGCATGTGGGCGATCGCGACCCACACGACGCTGCCGACCACGCCCAGCGCGCCGAGGGCGAGCGGTCCGGCCCAGGCCACCGTCTGGACGGCGAGCACGATGACGCCGACCCACGCCACGACGAGCTGGCGGCGCGCCGCGGCGATCGTCATGAGCGTGCCCACCGCCGCGACGTACCAGGTGGCGTAGCCGTTGTCGCGGGCGGGGTCGAGCTGGCTCGTCACGAGCAGCGGCAGCACGATGCCGACCGCCAGGTCGAGCGCGGCGAGCCAGTCGGGCATGCGCGCCCGGCGACCGGGCCACAGGCTCAGCACGGTCGCGACGACGTAGAGCACGAGGGCGACGACCACCGGCCACGGCGTGGCGGGGACGTCGGTCGCGAGCGAGTAGATGCCGAGCACGACGTGGTAGCCCGAGAACATCGCGGCGAGGGCCATGAGCAGCCAGCGCGGGACGGAGATCATGCGCCGCCCTCCACCCCGGCCGGCCAGGCGAGCGTCACCCGCGTGCCCGCACCCGGCGCGGACTCGACGCGCGCCGAGCCGCCCTCGTTCGACATCCGCTCCTCGATCGACACCCGCAGGCCGAGGCGGCTGGCGGGGACGGTCGCCGGGTCGAAGCCCGATCCGTTGTCGATCACGCGGATGACGCATCCGCCCGCGCCGACGCCGGAGACCTCGAGCTCGCGGCGGACGCGACCGTTCGCCTCGTCGGCGTGCTGGACGCTGTTGACCATCGCCTGCATCGCCGCGGAGGAGAGCGCGTCGACGGCTTCGACGGGCAGCTCGACGCCGGCCGTGTCGGCCACGCGCACGAGGAAGGGGGCCGAGAATCCCGCCACGCCGGCCCGGAGCCGGCGCACGAGGACGCCGAGCGACACGCGGTCGTCGACGCCCGGCACCTCGATCGCGGCCTCGTCGAGGCGACGCACGGCGTCGCCCGCCATGCGGCTCGCGAGCGCCCGTTCGGCGGGCGTCTGGGCCGCCGCGGCCGTGAGGAGGGTGGTGAGCACGCTGTCGTGCACGAGCGCGTCCACCTTGACCCGCTCGATCTCGTTGGCGTGCTGCCGGGCCACGGCGTCGTAGCGCTCGAGCGCCGCCTCCTGCGCGGCATCGACCGCGACGGCCGCCTGCCGGAGCATCGTGATGATGACGAGCACGACCACGCCGAGGATCACGGCGTACATCGTGTCCAGCACGGCGAGGAGCGGACCCGCGGCACCGCCCGACGGGCTCAGCCGCACCACGCCGTAGACGGCGGGGACCGCCGTCGTGTACGCCGCTGCGGGCGCCACCGGCAGCGCGACCACCGCAGCGGTCGTCGCGACCGTGCACAGGTAGTACAGCCACGGCGTCTGCCCCGACATCGATACCGGGTCGACCACGAGGAACGGCCAGGCGAGCAGCGCGAGCACGTAGGCCCCCGCGAACGCCAGCGCGGCGGCGCGCACCGCGACCCGCGTGAAGGTCGCCGCGGCGAGCGCGGCGATCGAGCCGTACAGCACGGCCATCATCGCCACGCCCCCGCCGTCGGCGAGGTACTGCGACTGGTCGATCGCGGTCGGCACCGTCTGCGCGCCGAACACGACGCCGAACGCACCGAGGGCACGACCCGTGACCGTCTCGACCTGCGCGCGGCTCACCGCCGCGCGGCGCGGGACGAGGCGGCTCGCCCGCCAGTCAGCGGCGGGCATCCCCGGCCTCGGCGTCGAGGCCCGGCAGGATGCCGCCCTCCACCGCCCGTCGCAGCAGGTCGACCTTCGTCGGCGCCGGGCGTCCGACCTCGACGTACTTCGCACGGATCCGGTCGAGGTACTCGCGCGCCGTCGAATGCGCGATGCCGAGCTGCTGGGCGACCAGCTTCAGCGGCAGGCCGGACGCGTACAGGTGCAGCACGTCGCGTTCGCGGCGGCCGAGCTGTGCCTTCGCGAAGTCGCGGTCCGCCTCGATGGCGCTCGCCCACTCGACGTTGTTCAGCGCCTCGCCGCGCGCGACCGTCGCGATCGCGGAGATCACCGCGGACGTCGGCGCGGACTTCGGGATGACGCCCGCGGCACCGGCGGCGAGCGCCTCGCGGACCGCGGCGACCCGGTCGGCGATGCTGTGCACGAGCACCTGGCTGCCCGTCGCGAGGACGGCGCGGACGTTGTCGGTCACGCGCGAGCCGTCGCCGAGCGACAGGTCGAGCAGCACGACCCGCGCCGGTTCCACCGCCGGGTCGTCGAGGACGGCGAGCAGGGTCGGCACGTCGGCCGTGTCCGCCACCACGTCGTAGCCGGCCTCGCCGCAGGCGGCGCGCAGGCCGAGCCGCACGGCCTCGTGGTCGTCGACGATCGCGATCGTCGTGGTCGTCGCGGGCGCCCCCGGCCCGTCCGTCTCCGCCGTCACGCACCCTCCCCCGTCACGCCTGCGCCCCGCCGCATCGCGGCGGACGCGTCAGGTCCCGTCCTCACACGATAGCCGCCAGGCGGGCGACCGCCTCGACGTGGTGCGTGTTCGGGAACAGGTCGAACGCGGCGAGCGACTCGAGCTCCCAGCCGTGCTCGCGGAACGTGGCGACGTCGCGGGCCAGCGCGACGGGATCGCAGGCGACGTAGACCACCTGGGCGGGCCCCAGCGCGACCAGTCGCTCCACGACCGCACGTCCGGCGCCCGAACGCGGCGGATCGAGCACGACGGTCGCGCCGGCGAACCCGCGAGCCGCGGCATCCGCCTCGGCCGCCAGGCGGTCGAGGTACCGGTCGACGCGGTCGGTGAGGGCGCGCGCGCCGATCCAGTCGGCGAGGTTCGCCCCCGCGTGCTCGGTGGCCCGGGCGTCGGCCTCGACCGTCGTGATCCGCGTGCCCGCGCCGAACCGATCCCCGACGGCGGCAGCCAGGAGCCCCACGCCGCCGTAGAGGTCCTGGTTGTCGGCGGCGGGATCGAACCGCGCCGGGTCGATCGCCTCCTGCACGGCCCGCGTGAGCGTGGCGGCCGCTCCGCGGTGCACCTGCCAGAACCCGTCGCGATCGAGCGTGAACCGGCGCTCGCCCACCCGCTCGACGATCGTGCGTGTCGCAGCGTCGTCCCTCCGGTCCCCCGGCATCCGCACGACGACCTCCCCCGGCGCGTCCGACGGCGCGACGAGGTCGACCGCCGACGCCCCGACCGCCGTGCCGGCGAGCGGGGCGATCGCCTCGAGCTCGGCGAGGGCGAGCGGGAGGGAGCGGACCGGCACCACGCGGTGGCTGCGCGCCGCATACGGCCCGACGGATCCGTCGTCGTCGACGTGGAGGCGCACGCGCGTGCGCCAGCCGGTCCCCGCCTCCGCGTCGACGCCCGGAGCGAGCGCGGCGTCCACGGGCTCGACCACGACGTCGCGCTCGACGCCGCCCATGCGCGCCAGGGTGTCCCGGAGCACGTCGCCCTTCAGCGCCCGCTGCCGCGGCATGCGGACGTGGCCGAACTCGGCCCCGCCCGCGCGGTGCTCCGGAGCGCGATCGACCGAGGCCTCGGGCCAGACGTGCGGACGGCGGTCGGGAGAGGCGTCGAGCACCTCGAGCGTCTCGGCGCGCCAGAACCGGTCGCGACCGGCATCCGTCACCCGGGCGCGGACGCGTTCGCCCGGAATCGCGTCGGCGACGAACACGACCCGGCCCTCGTGGCGCGCCACCGCGACGCCGCCGTGCGCGATGCGCTCGACGTCGAGGTCGAGCACCGGCCCCGGCTCGGCGGGACGTGCGGGAGCAGGGCGACGCCCGCCGCCGCGCGCGTGGCGGCGACCGGGTCGACGACGGGATTCGGCCATCGTCCGAGCATCGCACATGCACCCGTGTGCGAGCCCGGACGGGCGCCGGGCAGGATGGACCCATGCGCCTCTACCTCGCGTCGACCTCCCCCGCCCGACGACAGCTCCTGCGCCAGGCCGGGGTGGAGCCCGTGCTCGTCGCACCGGGAGTCGACGAGGAGGCCGCCGTCGCGGAGCACGAGGCCGAGCACGGTCCGCTGGCGCCGCACGAGCTCGTGCAGCTCCTCGCGCAGCGCAAGGCCGAGGCGATCGTCGGACGCGACGTCGACGGTGCGCCGATCGACGGCCTCATCCTCGGCGGCGACTCGGCGTTCCTCGTCGACGGGACGCTGCACGGCAAGCCCCACCGGCCCGAGGTGGCCCGGGAGCGCTGGACGCGGCAGAACGGGCGGTCCGGGGTGCTGTGGTCCGGTCATTGGGTCATCGACCACCGCGGCGGCGCCGTGCGCGGCGCGGTCGGTCGGCCGGCGTCGGCCGTCGTCGAGTTCGCCGAACTCGACGACGCCGAGATCGACGCCTACATCGCATCGGGCGAGCCGCTGGCCGTGGCCGGCTCGTTCACCGTGGACAGCCTCGGCGGCCCGTTCATCCGCTCGGTCTCCGGCGACCCGTCGACCGTCGTCGGCCTCTCGCTGTCGACCCTGCGCGACCTCGTGCGCGAGCTCGGCGCCGGCTGGATCGACCTCTGGGACCTCGGGAGGAGCTGACCGGGCGTCCGCTCCAGCGGCCGCATCGGGCCCCACCACGCGGCATCCGTTGTCGGTCACCGAAACACCCATGGGTCTTTTTTGTGGGCCGCGTCCAAAGTCGGCTGGGAATCCGCCAATAGGCTTGGTCATCATGCGTCGCATCACCAAGGTCCTCATCGCCAACCGCGGCGAGATCGCCGTCCGCGTCATCCGCGCCGCCCGCGACTCCGGGCTCGGCTCCGTCGCCGTCTACGCCGACCAGGATCGCGACGCGCGGCACGTCAAGCTGGCTGACGAGGCGTACGCCCTCGACGGTGCCACGAGCGCCGAGACCTACCTCGTGATCGACAAGATCCTCTCCGTCGCCCGCCGCTCCGGCGCCGACGCGGTGCACCCCGGCTACGGCTTCCTCGCCGAGAACCCCGACTTCGCCCGCGCCGTGATCGACGCCGGCCTCATCTGGATCGGGCCGTCGCCCGAGGCCATCGAGCGCCTCGGCGACAAGGTCTCCGCCCGCCACGTCGCCGAGAAGGTCGGCGCCCCGCTCGCCCCGGGCACGCTGAACCCCGTCGCGGACGCCGCGGAGGTGCTCGAGTTCGTCGACGAGCACGGCCTGCCCGTCGCCATCAAGGCCGCCTTCGGCGGCGGCGGTCGCGGACTCAAGGTCGCCCGCGAACGCGGCGAGGTCGCCGAGCTCTTCGAGTCGGCGACCCGCGAGGCCGTCGCCGCGTTCGGTCGCGGCGAGTGCTTCGTCGAGAAGTACCTCGACAAGCCGCGCCACGTCGAGACCCAGTGCCTCGCCGACGAGCACGGCAACGTCGTCGTCGTGTCCACGCGCGACTGCTCGCTGCAGCGCCGCCACCAGAAGCTCGTCGAAGAGGCACCCGCGCCGTTCCTCACCGAGGAGCAGAACCGCCTGCTCTACGAGTCGTCCAAGGCGATCCTCAAGGAGGTCGGCTACGTCGGCGCCGGCACGTGCGAGTTCCTGATCGGCCAGGACGGCACCGTCTCGTTCCTCGAGGTGAACACGCGCCTCCAGGTCGAGCACCCCGTCTCCGAGGAGGTCACCGGCCTCGACCTCGTGCGCGAGCAGTTCCGCCTCGCCGAGGGCGGCACGCTCGACTACGACGACCCCGTGACGACCGGTCACTCGTTCGAGTTCCGCATCAACGGCGAGGACCCGGGCCGCAACTTCCTGCCCGCTCCGGGCCCCATCCACCAGCTCCGGTTCCCCGGCGGCCCCGGCGTCCGCGTCGACTCCGGCGTGACCAGCGGCGACGAGATCTCGGGGGCGTTCGACTCGCTGCTCGCCAAGCTCATCGTCACGGGCTCGTCGCGGAAGGACGCGCTCGAGCGCGCCCGCCGTGCGCTCGACGAGTTCGAGGTCGCAGGCCTCCCGACCGTGCTGCCCTTCCACCGCGACATCGTTCGCGACCCGGCCTTCGCCCCGGCCGGCGACGCGCCCTTCTCGGTGTACACGCGCTGGATCGAGACCGAGTACGACAACACCCTCGAACCGTGGTCGGGCGAGCTCGCCGAGACCAAGGGCCCGTCGGCGCGCGCGAGCGTCGTCGTCGAGGTCGACGGCCGCCGCATCGAGGTGTCGATGCCCAAGCGGCTCGCCGGCGCCTCGACGTCCGGCAACGGTGCGCTCGGCCCGGCGCCGCGCCGCCGTTCGGTGCACCACTCCGTCGACACCGCCACCGGCGACGCCGTGACCGCGCCCATGCAGGCGACGGTCGTGAAGGTCGCCGTCGCCGAGGGCGACAAGGTCGTCAAGGGCGACCTGGTGCTCGTGCTCGAGGCCATGAAGATGGAGCAGCCGATCGTCGCCCACAAGGACGGCGTGATCGGCGTGCTCAACGCGCAGCCCGGCGTCACCGTCTCGAGCGGCCACCTGCTGCTCTCGATCGCCGACGCCTGACCCCCACCGCCGCCTCCGCCCCTCGCGGGCGAGCTCCCGAGTCGCGTTTCTCAGGAGTTATCCGGCGTGTCGCTGCATCCGTCGGCGGGTCTTCCTGAGGAACGCGCCGTTGCGGCCGAGGAGTCCTGAGAAGCGTTCGGAGCCTGCCGTCCGGTGCGTGGCCGGGCCGCACCGTCCTGCTGCCGACCGGGCGCGAGCCGACCGGGGCGTCAGCGGAGGCGTCAGCGGCGCGTCAGTCGATCGCCGCGAGCGCGGACACGACGCGGAGGGCGGCCGCGCGGGGATCGGTGAGGACGTCCTCAGCGGCCAGCCGGAGCGTCGGGATGCCTCGGTGCAGGAGCACCTCGTCCCGTCGCCGATCGCGTGAGAACGCGTCGCGTCCCGAGTGGAACCGGTAGCCGTCGACTTCGACGGCCAGCCGCCCGGCGACCAGGAAGTCGACCAGGCCCACGCCGTCGAACGGGACCTGCTGGATGAAGGGGACGCCGAGCTCGAGCAGTTCGAGCGCGAGGTAGGTCTCGACACCCGAACCGTCCATTCCGCGCAGACGGACACGACCGAGCCGCGCAGGCGCGCTCGCGTCGAGCAGTCGCTGCGCCGCGGACGTGTCGATGAAGCCGGACGTGATCGCGGACTCGAACACCGCGGCGACCTCGCGGCGGTCGCAGCACCGTGCCACCTGGACCAGTGCCCGGGCGACCGGGACGCGCCAGGCCGACTCGTCCGCCCGCTCGCCGTACGGGACGTCGCTCCAGTGCAGCCGGACCTCGAGCGGCATCCGGTCGGGCGTGAGCGGCTCGCCACTCTGCACCAGGACGCGATTCGTCCGCAGCCGTGCGGCGTTCACGGCGAGCGCGACGTGCACGTGTCGTGGCGTCGGGGTCCACAGTCCATGGCTCGACGTCGCACTCACGCAGCCGAGTCGACCACCGAGACGGACCGCCGCGACGGCCGAACGATCGGCGTCGGGCAGGGCGTAGTGCGCGCGCCGGATCCGTCGCATCGCGCCGAGACGCACGGCGACGGAGATGGCGGGACCTCGCACGCCGGCCGCCATGAGCTGTTCACGCGACGCGATGCCGCCGAGTTCGGCGACCGCATCGACGGGCGAGGGGTCCGGATTCGTGACGATGGGCATCGTCGTACCCTCGCCCGCCGCCGTCTCCCCGGCGACCGCGGCACCTCACCCGGGGACGCCACGTCGCACCCACCACCGGTGCAGGACGGCTCACCGACGCCCGCACCACCCCCACCACCTTCGCGTTTCTCAGGAACGATCGGGCGCGACCACACGTTCCTCAGGAGAACGCGCCGACGGATGCCGCGACCCGCCGGATAACTCCTGAGAAACGCCCAAGGACCACGCGATCGCGGGCGGGCGGGCGGCGTCAGCGCACGACGTGCATCGCGCGCGCGGCGTCGGTGAGCGAGCCCGACAGCGACGGATAGACCGGGAACGCCTCGGCGAACTGGTCGACCGTGAGCCGGTGCTCCACCGCGAGCGCGAGCGGGAAGATGAGCTCGGACGCCTTCGGCGCCACCACGACGCCGCCGATGATCGAGCCGGACGCGCTCGAGGCGAACAGCTTCACGAAGCCGTCGCGGATGCCCATCATCTTCGCGCGCGGGTTCGACGACAGCGGCAGCTTGTAGACGACGCCGGGGACGACGCCCTGCTCGATCTCGTTCTGGGTCCAGCCCACGGTCGCGATCTCGGGCTGCGTGAAGATGTTCGAGGTGATGTTGCGGTTCTCGGGCGGGTTCACGATGTCGCCCATCGCGTGGAACACCGCAGTGCGGCCCTGCATCGAGGCGACGGATGCCAGCGGCAGGAACGTCGTGCAGTCGCCCGCGGCGTAGATGTTCGGCATCGACGTGCGCGCCACCCGGTTCACGCGGATGTGGCCCGACTCGGCGAGCTGCACGCCGGCCTCCTCCAGGCCGAGGTCTGCCGTGTTCGGCACGGACCCGACCGCCATGAGGCAGTGCGAGCCGCGCACCTCGCGACCGTCGGCGAGCGTGGCGAGGACCCCGTCTCCGTCGACCACGACCGAGTCCGCGCGCGACTTCGACAGCACCTTCATCCCGTTGCGCTTGAACACCTTCTCGATCACGGCGGCCGCGTCCGCGTCCTCGCCGGGGAGCACGTGCTCTCGGCTCGAGATGAGCGTCACCTTCGCGCCGAGCGCCCGGTAGGCCGACGCGAACTCGGCGCCCGTGACGCCGGATCCGACGACGATGAGGTGCTCGGGCACGTGCTTCAGGGTGTAGAGCTGGGTCCAGGTGAGGATCCGCTCGCCGTCCGGCACGGCCGAGGGGAGCACGCGCGGCGTCGCCCCCGTCGAGATCACGAGCGTGTCGGCCTCGATGCGGTCGAAGTCCGTGCCGCCCTTCGCGGTGGCGACGATGATCGCGTTCGGGCCGTCGAGTCGCCCCTCGCCCTGCACGAGCCGGACGCCGGCGTCGAGCAGGTTGGTGCGCATGTCCTCGGACTGCTGCGCGGCGAGGCCGAGGAGCCGCTTGTTCACGGCCTGCAGGTTGATCGCGACGTCGGGCTTCACGGCCTTGTCGTCGGCGCCCTTGGCGAAGAACTGCACGCCGAGGTCGGCCGCCTCCTTCACGGCGTTGGACGCTTCGGCGGTGGCGATGAGCGACTTGGACGGGACGACGTCGGTGAGCACGGCGGAGCCGCCGACGCCGGCGCGCTCGACGAGGGTGACCTCGGCACCCAGCTGGGCGGCGGCGAGGGCGGCCTCGTACCCGCCCGGTCCACCTCCGAGTACGGCGATCCTCTGGGTGCGCTCGAAGGTGGTGTGCATGGCCTCCATTCTCACCCACGCGCGCGTGCGCGCGCGAACGCGGGCGAGGTGCACGGGTCGCGCGCAGACGAGCACGACCCCGCGCACGCGGTGCCGCGGAATCCACCCCTTGCGTAGCATGAGGACATGCAGCCTCTGAACCCGCTCGACGACCCCGCCGCCGATCCGTTCGCCGTCGCCCGAGACGCGGCCGACCGCATCGCCGAGCTGACCGGCGTCGAGCACCACGACCTCGCCCTCACGCTCGGTTCCGGCTGGGGCGCCGCCGCCGAGCTCATCGGCGAGACCACGCACACCATCCCGGCGAACGAGGTGCCCGGCTTCTCGAAGCCCGCGCTCGAGGGCCACGTCGGCACGCTGCGCTCGGTGGCGCTGCCGAACGGCACGCGCGCGCTCGTCATCGGCGCACGCACGCACTACTACGAGGGCCACGGCGTGCGCCGGGTCGTGCACTCGGTCCGCACCGCCGCGGCGACGGGCGCGAAGACCATGATCCTCACCAACGGCGCCGGCGGCATCAGGGAGCACTGGACCCCGGGCACCCCCGTGCTCATCAGCGACCACATCAACCTCACGGCCGACTCGCCGCTCGAGGGCGCCACGTTCATCGACCTCACCGACCTGTACTCGGCGCGGCTGCGCGGCATCGCGCACGGCATCGACCCGTCGCTCGACGAGGGCGTGTACGTGCAGTTCCGCGGGCCGCACTACGAGACGCCCGCCGAGGTGCAGATGGCGAAGACGATCGGCGGCCACATCGTGGGCATGTCGACCGCGCTCGAGGCGATCGCGGCCCGGCAGGCCGGCATGGAGGTGCTCGGCATGTCGCTGATCACGAACCTCGCCGCCGGCATCCAGTCGACGCCGCTCAGCCACGAGGAGGTCATCGAGGCGGGCCGTGCCGCCGAGGCGAAGATCTCCGACCTGCTCGCGAAGATCGTCGTGTCGATCTGACGCGAGCGCGCACCGCACACCGGACACCCGCGACGCGACGTCGCACGCAAGAGAGAAGGCAACGGATGCCGCAGCCCACCGACGACGAGCGCATCGCCCTCGCCGAGGCGTGGATCGCCCAGGACCCGGACCCCGAGACCCGCGACGAGCTGGCGGCCGTGGTCGCGGCCGTGCGCGACGGCGACGACGCGGCATCCGCCGACCTCGCCTCGCGATTCGACGAGCGGCTCGCCTTCGGCACCGCGGGCCTGCGCGGCGAGATCGCCGCCGGTCCCAACCGGATGAACCGGGTGCTGGTGTCGCAGGGCGCCGCCGGGCTGGCGGCCTACCTGCTCGAGCACGCGGCGGACGGCGCGGTCCCGAGCGTCGTCGTCGGCTACGACGGACGCCGCAACTCGGAGGTCTTCGCCCGCGACGTCGCCGAGGTGATGTCCGGCGTCGGCGTGCGCGCCGTGCTGCTGCCGCGCCTGCTGCCGACGCCCGTGCTCGCGTTCGCCGTCCGGCACCTCGACACGAGCGCCGGGGTCATGATCACCGCGTCGCACAACCCGCCGAACGACAACGGCATGAAGGTCTACCTCGGCGGCGAGGACGCCGGGTCGCAGATCGTGGCACCGGCCGACGGCGAGATCGCCGCGCACATCCTCCGCGTCGCCCACGGCACCCTGGTGCCGGATCTGCCCCGTGGCGAGGTGGAGACGGCCGACGAGTCGGTCGTCGACGCCTACATCGCGGCGACCGCCGCCGTCGCGAGCCCGCCGGCGGCGCAGCCGCGCGCGGTCTACACGGCGATGCACGGGGTCGGCTGGGAGACGCTGCAGCGCGTCCTCGAGGCCGCTGGGTTCGACGCCCCCGAGCTCGTCGGCGCGCAGATCGAGCCGGACGGGCGCTTCCCGACCGTCGCGTTCCCGAACCCCGAGGAGCCCGGCGCGATGGACCTCTCGTTCGAGGCCGCCCGCGCCGCGGGCGCCGACCTGGTCATCGCCAACGACCCGGACGCCGACCGCCTCGCCGTCGCCATCCCGGACGCGTCGGCGTCCGAGGGCTACCGCCGCCTCTCGGGCAACGAGGTGGGGCTCCTGCTCGGCTGGCAGGTCGCCGAGGGCCTCGCCGGATCGACGACGGATGGCGCGGGCCCGCGCGGCACGCTCGCCTGCTCGATCGTCTCCTCCCCCGGGCTCGAGGCGATCGCGCGCGCGTACGGGCTCGACTTCCGCGCCACGCTGACCGGCTTCAAGTGGATCTCGCGTGCACCCGACCTCGCGTTCGGCTACGAGGAGGCCCTCGGCTACCTCGTGAACCCCGGCACCGTCCGCGACAAGGACGGGATCTCGGCCGCCGTCGCGTTCCTGTCGCTGGCCGCGCGACTCGCAGCCGAGGGCCGCACCGTCGCCGACCACCTCGACGAGTTCGCCGAGCGGTTCGGGGCGCACGAGTCGACCCAGGTGTCGATCCGGGTCACCGACCTGTCGCGCATCTCCGACATCATGGCCCGCCTGCGCGCGCGACCGCCGGCCGAGGTCGGCGGCATCCGGGTGGCGCGCATCGACGACCTCGCGCAGGGCGCCGACGGGTACCCGCCGTCGGACGTGCTGCGGCTCGTCCTCGACGGCGACGCGCGCGTCATGGTGCGCCCGAGCGGCACCGAGCCGAAGCTCAAGGTCTACATCGACGCGTCCGCGGCGGAGGGCTCCGTCGCGGAGCGTCGTGCCGCGGCCGCCGACGTCGTCGCCCGCCTCGAGGCGGGGATGCGGGAGCTCATCGCCTGAGGCTCCAGGCTCGAGGCGCCGCGGCCTACCCCAGCGACGCCTCGAGCTTGCGTCCGATCTCGTCGACGTCGAAGTAGTTCTCGACCTCGATGATCTCGGCCCACGTACGCCCGAGCGCCTCGCGCACGCGGTCGGCGAGTTCGGTCGAGGTGAGCACGACCTGCGCGTCGGCGGCCGCCTCGCGCACGCCGGCGAGGTCGCTCGCCGTGACGTCAGCGCTGAGACCGAGCCGGGAGAGCGCACGCTCGGCATTGCCCTGCAGGATGGCCGACGTGCCGACGCCGAGGCCGCAGACCGCCACGATCCTCACGACGCGGCCTCCGCGGCATCCGGCGCAGGACTGCCGCCGGACGCGGAGAGCACCGCCCGGACCTCGCCCGCGCTGCCGGCGGCGGCGAGCCGGTCGATCGCCGTCCGCTCGTTGAAGACGTTCGCCAGGTCGGCGACGCTCGCCACGTGCTCCTCGGCGCTCGTCACGGCCAGGCCGAGCACGACGCGCACGGGGTCGTTGTGCGGGTGCCCGAACGGCACCGGCTCGGCGAGCGTGACCACGGACAGGCCGGAGCGCCGGACGTCCGGACCCGGCCGCGCGTGGGCGAGCGCGAGCCCGGGGGCGATCACGATGTACGCGCCGAACTCGTCGAGCACCTCGATCATGCGCTCCGCATACCCGGGCAGCGTCGAGCCCGAGCGGGCGAGGGCGTCTCCCGCGGCGCGCACGGCGGCTCGCCAGTCGGCGACCTCGGCGCCGAGCCGGATCGCGTCGTCGGGGAGCGGAGGAAGGGTCATCGGGGTCCGTTTCGGCGTGGTGCTGGCAGGTGGTACGGGGCGACGCGGCGCGGTCAGGCCTCGTCGAACCCGTCCTGGATCTGCTCGACGAGATCCTCGCGGTCGTCGAGCGGGAGGAAGGCCGCGGCCGCGGCGTTGAGCTGGAAGATCTCGAAGTCGTCGAGATCGTAGCCGAACGCGTCCGACAGCAGCGAGAGCTCGCGCGTCAGCGAGGTGCCCGACTGCAGGCGGTTGTCGGTGTTCACCGTGACGCGGAAGCCGAGCTGGTAGAGCAGGTCGAAGGGGTGGTCGACGAGCTCGTCGCCCCACGCGGCGATCGCGCCGGTCTGCAGGTTCGACGACGGGCTGGTCTCGAGCGCGATCTCGCGGTCGCGCACCCACTGCGCCACCGGGCCGAGCGAGACGTACGTGTTCTCGTCGTCCTGCCGCTCGATCGTGAGGTCCTCGGCGAGCCGCACGCCGTGCCCGAGGCGCAGGGCGCGGCCGTCGAACAGTGCGCTGCGGATGGACTCGATGCCGTCGGCCTCGCCCGCGTGCACGGTCACCGGCATGAAGCGGGTCGCGAGGTAGTCGAACGCCGTGCGGTGCCGGCTCGGCGGGAAGCCCGCCTCGGCGCCCGCGATGTCGAACCCGACGACGCCGCGGTCGCGGTGCCGGACGGCGAGCTCGGCGATCTCGAGCCCGCGGTCGGCGTGCCGCATCGCGGTGACCAGCTGGCCGACGCGCATCCGGTGGCCCTGGCGGCGGGCGTCCTCAACGCCCTCGTCGAGTCCGGCCTGGACGGCGACGACCGTCTCGTCGAGCGTGAGCCCGCGGGTCAGGTGCTGCTCGGGCGCCCACCGGACCTCTCCGTAGATCACCCCGTCCTCGGCGAGGTCCTGCACGAACTCGCGTGCGACGCGCGTCAGGCCCTCGCGGGTCTGCATGACGGCCGTCGTCACGTCGAACGTCTTCAGGTACTCGACGAGCGAGCCCGAATCGGACTGGTCGGCGAACCAGCGGCCGAGCTCGTCGGCCTCGGTGGCGGGGAGCTCGAGCCCGATCTCGTCGGCGAGCTCGATGACGGTCTGCGGCCGCAGGCCGCCGTCGAGATGGTCGTGCAGCGAGATCTTGGGCAGCGACCGGATGTCGGTGCCGTCCCCCTCGATCCGGTATTCGGTCGCGCGTGTGTCCACCCCACCACGATAGCGGCGCGCAGGCGCGTGGACGCAGGGAAATCCCTGCGTACGACGGCGTGCGACGCGCGATCCCCCGCGTCGCACCTGCGGTGGCTAGCGCCCGATGCGGTCGGCGATGAGCGGGCCGCCGTCCTGGACCTCGGCACCGGCGTCGGCGATCTCCCACGCCCCCTCGACCGACTCGAGCGCACGAGCGAAGCGTGCGGGCTCGTCGGCGTGCAGCGTGAACAGGGGCTGGCCGGCACGGACCTCGTCGCCGGGCTTCGCGTGCAGGTCGATCCCCGCCGCGTGCTGCACCGGGTCCTCCTTGCGCGCTCGGCCCGCGCCGAGGCGCCAGGCGGCGATGCCGAACGGCAGGGCCTCCTGGCGGACGAGGACGCCGTCCCGGTCCGCGGTCACGACGTGCTGCTCCTTCGCGACCGGCATCGGGGCGTCGGGATCGCCGCCCTGGGCGCGGATCGAGGCGCGCCAGGTGTCCATGGCGCGACCGTCGTCCAGCGCCTGCTCGACGTCGGCGTCCGTGACGCCGGCGAGTTCGAGCATCTCGCGGGCGAGCGCGATGGTGAGCTCGCGCACGTCGGCGGGCCCGCCGCCGGCGAGCACCTCGACGGACTCCCGGACCTCGTTCGCGTTGCCGATCGTGAGCCCGAGCGGGACGTTCATGTTCGTCAGGAGCGCGGAGGTCGCGACGCCGGCGTCCTCGCCGAGCTCGACCATCGTGCGTGCGAGCTCGCGCGACCGCTCGATGTCCGTCAGGAACGCGCCCGACCCGAACTTCACGTCGAGCACGAGCGCACCCGTGCCCTCGGCGATCTTCTTCGACATGATCGACGACGCGATGAGCGGGATCGCCTCGACCGTGCCCGTGATGTCGCGGAGGGCGTACAGCTTCTTGTCGGCGGGCGCCAGCCCGGCGCCCGCGGCGCAGATCACGCCGCCCACGTCGCGGAGCTGGGCGAACATCTCGTCGTTCGAGAGCTCGGCGCGCCATCCCGGGATCGACTCGAGCTTGTCGAGCGTTCCGCCCGTGTGTCCGAGCCCGCGACCGGACAGCTGCGGCACGGCCACGCCGAAGGAGGCCACCAGCGGCATCAGCGGCAACGTGATCTTGTCGCCGACCCCGCCCGTCGAGTGCTTGTCGGTCGTCGGCTTGCCGAGCCCCGAGAAGTCCATGCGCTCACCGGACGCGATCATCGCCATCGTCAGGTCGCGGATCTCGCGGCGGGTCATGCCGTTGAGGAAGATCGCCATGGTCATCGCCGACATCTGCTCGTCGGCAACGTAGCCGCGCGTGTACGCGTCGACCAGCCATCCGATCTGGTCGGTCGTCAGCTCGCCGTGGTCGCGCTTCGTGCGGATGAGGTCGACGGCGTCGAAGGCCTCGACGGAGCTCATGCGGACTCCCCTCGGAATTCGGCGAGCTGCCGCGGGCCGAACGCGTCGGGCAGCACCTCGTCGATCGTCTTCAGGCCCGAGACGGTCTCGAGCACCATCCCCTCCGCCGAGTGCTCGTAGAGCAGCTGCCGGCAGCGACCGCACGGCATGAGCACGTTGCCGTGCCCGTCGACGCACGTGAACGCGACGAGCTTGCCCCCGCCGGACATCACGAGCGCCGACACGAGCGAGCACTCCGCGCAGAGCGTCACGCCGTACGAGGCGTTCTCGACGTTGCATCCGCTGACGACGCGCCCGTCGTCGGCGACCGCCGCGGCGCCCACCGGGAACTGCGAGTAGGGGGCATAGGCCTTCGCCATCGCCTCGCGGGCGATCTCGCGAAGGTGGTCCCAGTCGATCGACTGCTGGTCGGTCATCGGGCCTCCTCGGTCAGGACTTGATGTAGGGCTTGCCGGCGGCGGCGGGCCCGCGGACCTTGCCGACGAATCCGGCGACGGCGAGGATCGTGACGACGTAGGGCAGCATGAGCATGAACTCGCTGGGGACCGGGGAGCCGATCACGGAG
>NZ_BAAAPW010000005.1:0-413058 GCF_039531345.1 Agromyces tropicus
GGAACGCCGACGGTGTACGACTGCCGCCACACGTGGCCCTGTCGCTTGACCGCGACCTCGAACCGCGACGACAGGGCGTTCACGACGGAGGCGCCCACGTGCCAGCGCCCCGCGCCCGCGCCGCCGCCCCGCGCCCGCGCTGCCGCACCCCGGCGCGCCCCGCCCCGCCGCACCCGCTTCGGGAGGAGGAATGGGCGCACCCACGGCGCGCCGCCCCTCGACACGCCGGACGACCGCAAGAAGTTCCTCCCGAACACGACGGATGGCGCCAGGGAGGCGACGACGGATGCCGCCAGTCCATCCTCGGCACGTGCGCCGCCACGAGATCGCAGGATCAGCGACGGCTCGGCCCCGAATCCAGCCGCATGCGCCGCGTCATCCTGCGAATTCCCACACCTGCCGTTCGCCCGCGCGACCGCCGCGACCGGGTGTGCCCGCGACCCCCGCAACCGGGTCTTGCGCGACCCGGACGCCCGGGTGTTGCGCGACCCGGACGACCGGGTGTTGCGCGACCGCCGCCCCGTGTCCTACACTCGGGTAAACGCTTTCCCGCAGCGGCGCGGCGGCCAGGCACCATGAGGCCCGAGTCCGTCTCCCGCTCCCGGCACCGAAGAGGAACCACCGTGGCAGACGCGACGACCCCGCAGACCATCGGCATCATCATGAACGGCGTCTCCGGCCGCATGGGATACCGCCAGCACCTCGTGCGCTCGATCCTCGCGATCCGCGAGCAGGGCGGCGTGCTGCTCGCCGACGGCGAGACCCGCGTGCAGGTCGAGCCGATGCTCGTCGGCCGCAGCGAGAAGAAGCTCGCCGAGCTCGCCGCCAAGCACGGCATCGAGCACTACTCGACCGACCTCGACGCCGTGCTCGCCGACGACCGCTGGCAGGTCTACGCGGACTTCCTCGTGACCAAGGCGCGCGCCGCCGCCATCACGAAGGCCATCGCGGCCGGCAAGGCGATCTACACCGAGAAGCCGACGGCCGAGAGCTACGCCGACGCGCTCGAGCTCGCGCGCCTCGCGCAGGATGCCGGCGTGAAGAACGGCGTCGTGCACGACAAGCTCTACCTGCCCGGCCTGCGGAAGCTGAAGCGCCTCGTCGACTCCGGCTTCTTCGGCCGGATCCTGAGCGTCCGCGGCGAGTTCGGCTACTGGGTGTTCGAGGGCGACTGGCATCCCTCGCAGCGCCCCAGCTGGAACTACCGGGCCGAGGACGGCGGCGGCATCGTCGTCGACATGTTCCCGCACTGGAACTACGTGCTCGAGAACCTGTTCGGTCGCGTCGAGTCGGTGTACGCGACGGCCGTCACCGAGATCCCCGAGCGCGTCGACGAGAAGGGCGCGCGCTACGCCGCGACGGCCGACGACGCCGCCTACGCGATCTTCGAGCTCGAGGGCGGCATCACGGTGCAGCTCAACTCCAGTTGGACCACGCGGGTCAACCGCGACGAGCTCGTCGAGTTCCAGGTGGACGGCACCCTCGGCTCGGCGGTCGTCGGCCTCTTCGGCTGCAAGATCCAGCCGCGCAACGCGACGCCGAAGCCGGTCTGGAACCCCGACCTCGCCGACGACCACGACTACGCGCAGGACTGGATCGAGGTCCCGACGACCGAGGAGTTCGAGAACGGATTCAAGACCCAGTGGGAGGACTTCCTCCGCCACGTCGTCGAGGACGCTCCCAACGCCTACGACTTCCTCGCCGGCGCCCGCGGCATGCTGCTCGCCGAGCTCGGCCTCGAGTCGTCGAAGACGGGTCGTCGCATCGACGTCCCCGAGGTGACGCTCGCCGAGGGCGACGAGGCGACGGATGCCGCGGCCGCGGGCACCACGGAGCCGAGCGAGCTGACCGGGGCCCGCTGACCATGACCGCGCTCACGCTCCTCGACGCCGACGGCCGCACGCGCGCCGTCGCGCTCGCACCGGCGCCCGCGTTCGCGAAGCCGCGCCATCCGCTGCGATCCCGCGTCGCGTACGCCGCCGCGCACGTCGTGCCGAAGGCCCATGCCGACAACACGCCGGGGCGTCCGGCCGAACTCGACTGGGACGCGACGCTCGCGTTCCGCCACCACGTGTGGTCGTGGGGCCTCGGCGTCGCCGACGCCATGGACACCGCACAGCGCAACATGGGGCTCGATGCCGCGGCGACGCGCGAGCTCATCACCCGCAGCGCCGCGGAGGCGGCGTCGGTCGGCGGCCGAGTGGTCGTGGGCGTCAACACCGACCACGTGGACGACGAGCAGATCTCGCTCGAGCAGGTCGTCGACGCCTACACCGAGCAGCTCCACCACGCCGAGGACGCCGGCGCGGGCGTCGTGCTCATGGCGAGTCGCCACCTCGCGCGCGCGGCGCGGAGCGCCGACGACTACCGCCGCGTGTACCGCGAGGTGCTGCAGGCGGCGGGCGCACCGGTGGTCCTGCACTGGCTCGGCACCGCGTTCGACCCGGCGCTCGAGGGCTACTTCGGGTCGACCGACGTGGATGCCGCGGCCGCGACCCTCCTGCAGGTCATCGAGGCGAATCGCGACACGGTCCAGGGCGTCAAGATGAGCCTGCTCGACGCCGACGCCGAGGTCTCGGTGCGGCGCCGGCTGCCGGCGACCGCGCACATGTTCACGGGCGACGACTTCCACTACGTGGGACTCGTCGAGGGCGACGACGAGGGCCACTCGGACGCCCTCCTCGGGGCCTTCGCCGCGCTCGCCCCGAACGCCTCGGCGGCGATCCAGGCCCTCGACCGCGACGACGTCGACGGCTACCGCGCCATCCTCGGGCCGACCGAGGAGCTCTCGCGCCAGGTGTTCGCCGCCCCGACGTACTACTACAAGACGGGCGTCGCGTTCCTGTCGTGGCTCAACGGCCACCAGTCCGCGTTCCAGATGGTCGGCGGTCTCCACGCCGCGCGCAGCCTGCCGCATCTCTCGCGCATCGTGGAGCTCGCGAACGCCTCGGGTGCGCTCGAGCGCCCCGAGCTCGCGGCCGCCCGCTGGCAGGAACTGCTCACGATCAACGGCGTCGACACGACGGATGCCGCGCCCGCGGCATCCGCCCCGGCCGATGCCGAGCCCGCCGCCGAGGCGGTGCCGGCATGAGCGCGCACCCCCGGCTGTCGCTGAACCAGGCGACGATCAAGCGCGCGTCGCTCGCCGAGGCGCTCGAGGTCACCGCCGCGGGCGGGTACCGCGCCATCGGGCTGTGGCGCGAGCCGGTCGCCGAGGTCGGTCTGGCCGAGGCATCCGCGCGCCTCACGGACTCGGGGCTGCGGTTCACGAGCCTCTGCCGCGGCGGGTTCTTCACGATGCCCGAGGGTCCGGCACGCCGGGCGTCGATCGACGGCAACCGCCGGGCGATCGAGGAGACCGCGACGCTCGCCGCGGCCGGCGCACCCGGGTCGACGGCGGTGCTCGTGCTCGTCGCGGGCGGGCTCCCCGAGGGGTCCCGCGACCTCGTCGGGGCGCGGGCGCGCGTGGCCGAGGCGATCGCCGAGCTCGTCCCCGACGCCGAGGCGGCGGGCGTGCAGCTCTCGATCGAGCCGCTGCACCCCATGTACGCCTCAGATCGCGCGGTCGTCTCGACACTGGGACAGGCGCTCGACCTCGCCGCGCCGTTCGCGCCGGGGACCGTCGGCGTCGAGGTCGACACGTTCCACGTCTGGTGGGACCCGGAGGCGCTCGACCAGGTCGCCCGCGCCGGACGCGAGGGCCGCATCGCGAGCTACCAGGTGTGCGACTGGGCGACCCCGCTGCCGGGCGACGTGCTGCTCGCCCGCCACTACCCGGGCGAGGGCGTGATCGACTTCGCGACGTTCACCGCGGCCGTCGAGGCGACCGGGTACGACCGCGACATCGAGGTCGAGCTCTTCAACGCGGATATCTGGGCGGCGCCGTTCGCCGAGGTCGTCGCCCGCACGGCGGCCTCCTTCGATCGCGTCGTGGCGCCGCACCTGGCTCGGGCCGCCGCCCCGTCGCCCGCCTGACGCGCGGGAGCCCGCACACCCCCACGCCCGCGCGCCCGCGCGCAGCCCGCACGCCCGCTCACAGCCCGCACGCCCGCACGCCCGCTCGCAGCCCGCACGCCCGCTCACAGCCCGCACGCCCGCACGCCCGCGCGCAGCCCGCACGCCCGCACGGGAGGAAGTTCCGCCCCCGGGTCGGTGTGTCGCACCGCGGCACGCCGACCCGATGCCGGAACTTCCTCCCGGAGCGCGGGACGCGGCAAGCAACAGGCGCAGCGAGCAGCGGTGACGCGGCGAGCAACAGCCGCAGCGAGCAGCGGTGACGCGGCAAGCAACAGGCGCAGCGAGCAGCGGTGACGCGGCAAGCAACTGGCGCGGCGAGCAGCGGTGACGCGGCGAGCAGCAGAGGCGCAGCGAGCGGCGGTGTCGGCGCGAGCGGCCGGCAGCGGCGGTGTCAGATGCTCCGCCGACCCGACGCCGCCCGGCCGCTACCCGGCCTGCACCCGGTGCAGCTCCGCGTAGCGCCCGCCGCGCGCCACGAGCTCGTCATGCGCGCCGACCTCGACGATGCGCCCGCGCTCCAGCACGACGATCCGGTCGGCGGAGCGGATGGTCGAGAGCCGGTGTGCGACGACGAGCGTGGTGCGGCCCCGCATGAGGCGCGCGAGCGCCTCCTTCACCTTCGCCTCCGACGCGGGGTCGAGCGCGCTCGTCGCCTCGTCGAGCAGGAGCACCCGGGGGTCGCGCACGAGCGCCCGAGCGATCGAGAGCCGCTGCCGCTGGCCGCCCGACAGCCGGGCGCCGCGTTCGCCGACGACCGTGTCCCAGCCCTGCGGCTGCGCCTCGACGATCTCGAGCGCGTTCGCGTCGCGCAGCGCGGCGACGACGCGCTCGTCCGGCACGTCCCCCAGCCCGTAGACGATGTTGTCGCGGATCGTGCCCTCGAAGAGCACCGACTCCTGCGGCACGACCGACACGGACCGCCGGAACGTGCGGAGGTCGAGCTCCTCCATGTCGACGCCGTCGAGCAGCACGCGGCCGCGGGTCGGGCGCAGGAACCCGAGCACGAGGTTGAGCAGCGTCGACTTGCCGGATCCCGACGACCCGACGAACGCGATCGTCTCGCCGGGCCGGACGTCGAGGTCGACGCCGTCGAGCGCGGGCGGCTCGCCGAACTCGTAGCGGACCTCGGCGCGGTCGAGGCGGATGCCGCCGGCGACCTGCGCCACGGCGCGCTTGCCCTCGTTGAGCTCGAGGTCGGGTTCCTGCAGCACCTCCGCGATCGAGCGGACGGACTCCGTGCCGCGCGCGATGATCGGCAGCAGCATCAGCAGGCCCGTCGCCGACTGCGTGAGCAGCGCGAAGTACGAGCTCAGCAGCACGACCTGGCCGGCGGTGATCGGCAGCCATCCGCTCACCGAGATCCAGGCCGCCAGCACGAGGCAGCCGACGCCGAGCATCTGGAGCGAGACCCACGACAGCGAGGCGAACCGGCCGTTCAGCAGGTCGAGCCGCAGCCCGGCCGATCGCACGCCCTCGGCGCCGGTGGCGACCCGGTCGACCGCGACGTGCTCGAGGCCGTGGGCGCGGGTGATCGGCAGCAGGGTCGCCATCTCGCCGACGCGCGCCGAGAACTGCTCGACCTCGAGCCGGAAGCGCTCGTTGCGCGCCCGGCTGCGCCGGTTGAGGATCGCGCGCAGGACGACGGCGAGTGGGATCGCGAGGGCGTAGACCGGGAGGAACTGCGGCACGTTGACGGCGGTCATCGTGATCGCGCCGATGAGCACCATCGTCGCAGAGAGCAGCGGATGCGCCGCCTGCTGCAGCATCACCTCGACGTTCTCGACGTCGCGGACGACCTTCGTCTGCACGATCGCGGAGTTCGACCTCGTGTGGAAGCCGATCGAGAGCACCTGCAGCCGTGCGGCGAGCGCGTTGCGCAGGTCCCGGCCGACCTCGCGCACGGCGCCCATGAAGAGCTTGGTGTACATGACGTGGTTCGGGTAGTTCTGCAGGAGCGCGACGACGGCGATGCCGGCCCAGAGCGCGAGCTCGCGCAGCGGGCCGCCCGCGACGACGACGTCGATGATCTCCGCCGTGACCACCGGCATGAGCCAGAGCGGCGTGTCCTTGAGGGCGAAGAAGGCGACGGATGCCGCGACGCGGCGGCGGTGCATGCCCAGCAGCCGGAGCACGGATCGTCCGGGCCGGCGGCCGTCCACGGCGGCCTCGAGATTGGAAAGCGCTTGCCGATGCATGATTCCATCATGCCGCCCGGCGCCGCCCGACACCAGCCGGCGACGAGGTGGGAGCGCTCTCGCCCATGATCCGCGGGAGTTACGGAAGCGTTACCAACATTTGTTTGAGGTGAGTCGAAATCGGAGGAACATGGCCGATGCCACCGCCGACGATGACGGTGGCCCCGGAGGGGTCGACCTCACCTTGCAAAGGGGAGAGACATGAGAACGACATCCCTGGTCTCCGTCGCGGCAGTCGCCGGAGCGTCGGCGCTGCTGTTGGCGGCCTGTTCGAGCGGTGGCGACTCGGGCGGCGGGTCGGATGGCGGAGGCGCGGCAGAGGCGCGGGCCTGCGTCATCCTGCCGGACGCCGCGTCGTCACCGCGCTGGGAGAACTTCGACCGGAAGTACCTCGAGGAGGGCCTGGCGGACGCCGGCTTCGAGACCGACATCCAGAACGCGCAGGGCGACACCAACAAGTACGCCACGATCGCCGACCAGCAGCTCAGCAAGGGCTGCGGCGTCATGCTGCTCGTCGACTACAACGGCGCGGGTGCGGCGGTCGCCGAGAAGGCGTCGGCCGAGGGCATCCCGGTCATCGCCTACGACCGCTCGATCGAGGGCGCCGACTACTACGTGTCGTTCGACAACGTGGAGGTCGGACGGCTCGAGGGCCAGTCGATCCTCGACGGCCTCGACGCCGCGGGCAAGGACCCGGCGACCGCGGTCGTCGTGTACATGGGCGGCGACCCGTCCGACAACAACGCCAAGATGTTCCACGACGGCGCGGTCGAGGTCATGGAGGCCGCGGGCATCACCCCGGCCGCCGAGCCCCCGGGCGTGTGGGACGGCGACAAGTCGGCGACGAACTTCGAGCAGGCGCTGACCTCGCTCGACGGCAAGGTCGACGCGGTGTGGGTCGCCAACGACACCAACGCGGCCGGCGTCATCACGATCCTCGACAAGAACAACCTCGTCGTGCCGGTGTCCGGCCAGGACGCCTCGATCGCGGGCCTGCAGAACGTGCTGCTCGGCAAGCAGACCGCCACGGTCTACAAGCCGGTCAAGCTCGAGGCCGACGCCGCGGTCGAGCTCGCGGTCCAGCTGCTGAGCGGCGAGACCCCGCCGGCTCCCGACCTGGAGGACCCGTACGGCACGCCCTACATCGCGGTCACGCCGCAGCTGGTCGGGCCTGAGCAGGTCATCGACGTCGTCGACGCCGGCGACGCCGACCCGGCCGAGCTCTGCCAGGGCGAGGTCGAGGCCAAGTGCGCCGAGTACGGCATCCAGTGATCACCCGCGGCGCGCGCTAGCGCCGCATCCACAGCGGTCCCGGGCCGCCGCAGCCGCACCCGGTTGCGGCCGCCCGGGACCGATTCCCTCTCCCGGCGGGCCGCTTCCAGTGCCACGCTGGGAAGCGACAACGACGTCGGAAGGATGCACATGGACGCGCCACTCATCGAACTGAGCGGGGTCGTGAAGAGCTTCGGTCCCGTGAGCGTGCTCAAGGGGGTCGACCTCAAGGCCTACCCCGGCAAGGTCACCGCGCTGGTCGGCGACAACGGGGCCGGCAAGTCGACGCTGATCAAGGGCCTCGCGGGGGTGCAGCCGTACGACGGCGGCACCGTGAGGTTCGACGGCAAGCCCGTCGCCCTCCACCATCCGCGCGACGCGTCGCGGCTCGGGATCGAGGTCGTGTACCAGGACCTCGCGCTCTGCGACAACCTCGACATCGTCCAGAACATGTTCCTCGGGCGCGAGGAGACCGAGTTCGGCACCTTCGACGAGGGCGTGATGGAGAAGGAGGCGTCCGACACGCTGCGCTCCCTCTCGGTGCGCACGGTCAAGTCCGTTCGGCAGAAGGTCTCGAGCCTGTCCGGCGGGCAGCGCCAGACCGTCGCGATCGCCCGTGCGGTGCTGAAGAACGCCCGGCTGGTGATCCTCGACGAGCCGACCGCCGCGCTCGGCGTCGCGCAGACCGAACAGGTGCTGCACCTGGTCCGCCGGCTCGCCGACCAGGGCGTCGCGGTCATCCTGATCAGCCACAACCTGGCCGACGTCTTCGAGGTCGCCGACCACATCGACGTGCTCTACCTCGGGCAGATGGTCGCGCACCTGGATGCCGACCAGACCAGCCGCGACGACGTCGTCGGCTACATCACCGGGGCCAAGGTCCAGCAGGGAGCGAGCGCATGAGCACACCGCAGACGCCGCAGACGACCGGGCCCGCGCCCGACACGAGCGTGAACGACGTCAACGACCTGATCGGATCCGGCCAGGAGGGCGGCGTCGCCGATCAGGCCAGGGCGTACCTCCAGCGCCTGCAGCACGGCGACATGGGCGCGCTGCCGGCCGTCGCCGGGCTGGTGGTGCTGGCGATCCTGTTCAGCTTCCTCAGTCCGTTCTTCCTGACGGAGCGGAACTTCGCGAACCTGCTGACGCAGGCCGCGACCCTGGTCATGCTCGGCATGGCCCTGGTCTTCGTGCTCCTGCTCGGCGAGATCGACCTGTCGGCGGGCGTGACCAGCGGCATGACGATGGCGCTGTTCATCGTGCTCGTCAACGTGCACGCCGTGCCCTGGATGCTGGCGCTCGCGATCGCGTTCGCCGCGGGAATCCTGACCGGTACGTTCATCGGGTTCTTCGTCGCGAGGGTCGGCATCCCATCGTTCGTCGTGACCCTGGGCCTGTTCCTCGGCTATCAGGGCCTCACGCTGATGATCATCGGCTCGGGCGGCCTGTACCGGGTGCAGATCCCCGAGATCCGCGACATCCAGAACTCGAACATGCCGGTCTGGGCGGGCTGGGCGATGCTCGGCGTCATCCTGCTGATCTCCGCGGGCATGTCGTTCTGGGACCGCGCCCGGCGCACCCGTGCCGGCGTGCCCAACCGCACCGTCGCGCTCGTGTGGATCAAGCTCGGCGTCATCGCCGTGGTCGGCGGTGCCGCGATCGCCGTGCTCAGCCGCAACCGCGGCCAGTCCGTCGGCGTCGTCGAGGGCGTCCCGATCGTCGTGCCGATCGTGCTGCTGATCCTCTGGATCGGCACGTTCGTGCTCGACCGCACGAAGTTCGGGCGATACCTCTACGCGATCGGCGGCAACGCCGAAGCCGCCCGCCGGTCCGGCGTGAAGGTCATGGCCATCCGGTGGACCGCGTTCATCGTCTGCTCCACGCTCGCGGTCGTCGCCGGGCTGTTCTCGATCAGCAAGGTCGGCTCGGTCGACGCCGCCGCGGGACGCGAGATCGTGCTCTCCGGCGTCGCCGCCGCCGTCGTCGGCGGCGTCAGCCTCTTCGGCGGCCGCGGACGCCTCATGCACGCCGCGATCGGTGCGCTCGTGATCGCCGTGATCACGAACGGGCTCGGCCTGCTGAACCTGCCGGCGGGGGTCAACCTCATGGTCACGGGCGGCGTCCTCATCCTCGCCGCCACCGTCGACGCGATCTCGCGCGTCCGCGCCGGCGGCTCCCTGATGCGGACCTGACCCCGGTCGATCCGGAACGGGGCGGATGTCGCGCGTGCGGCACCCGCCCCGTTCGCGTCGCCCGGCGCTGCCGCTCCGGCTCGCGAGGAGCCTCGATAGGCTGGATCGGTGTCATTCGAACCTCGCTCGCTGCCGGTCGATGCCGCCGCCCACGCCGCCCTCGCGGCCAAGGGGCTCGACTACCGCCTGATCGACCCAGCCGACCATCCGGCACTCGACGGATGGCTCGACGCCGACCAACGCGGGTTCCACCACTCGCGCCTGCGTGATGTCGTCCGCGAGCACGAACGTGCCGTCATGGGCGACCGTCGCCTGCACGGCGTGTTCGACCCCACGATCCCGGAGCCCGTCGTGCCGGTCGCGACGGTCTCGAGCTGGCCGTCCGGACTCAGCGTGCCGGGTGGTCGCAGCGTCGACGGGTGGGCGGTGAGCTCGGTGACGGTCTCCCCCACGCACCGGCGACGCGGCATCGCCCGCGCGATGATGGAGGGCGAGCTCGCGACCGCCAAGGCCGCGGGTGCCGCCGTCGCCATGCTGACCGCGACCGAGGCCACGATCTACGGCAGGTACGGGTACGCTCCGGCGGCGAAGGCCGCGACGATCGAGGTGGACCGCCGCCGCGCACACTGGATCGGTCCGGCCGCGCCGGGACGCGTGCACTACGTCGACCCCGCGAGCCTGCGCGAGGCCGCGGCGGCGATCTCGCGTCGCGCGGTCGCGCGCGTCCCCGGCGAGATCGACCGCTGGCCCGGCACCCTCGACCGCATGCTGGGCCTCGTCGATCCGGACTCCGAGGGGTCGCGCGCGGTGCGCGCGCTCCGGTACGACGACGAGCACGGCCAGGCGCAGGGGTTCGCGACGTTCCGCGTCACCCGCGAGCCGAACGAGCCCGGATGGGTGGAGTTCGACGTGCTCGCCGCGGCGACGGACGACGCCGAGCGCGCGCTCTGGCGGGTGCTCGTCGAGCAGGACTTCGTCTCCGGCCTGCGCGGACGGCTGCGGTCGACGGACGAGCCGCTCGAGTGGTTCCTGGAGGACCCGCGGGCGGTGACCGTCTCCGAGGTCTTCGACCACCTCTGGGTGCGCATCGTCGACCCCGCCGCGGCCCTCGGGGCACGCCGCTACGGCGCCGCCGGCGAGCTCGTGCTCGACATCGACGATCCGCTGGGCTACTCGGCGGGCAAGTACACGCTGCTCGCGTCCGCCGACGGCCGCGCGGTCGTGCACGTGCCCCGCACCGACGGCGCCGACTCGGCGCCCAAGCGGGAGCGCGCGCGGGCGCGCGCCGCGGGGACGGAGTCGGGCGGCTCGCGCTCGGCGTCCCGGTCGGCCTCGCGCGCCGCGGAGCCGCGGTCGCTGAAGCTCGACGTGCGCGACCTCGCCTCGATCTACCTCGGCGGCGTCCGCCCGTCGGTGCTCGCGCGCGCCGGCAGGATCACGGCCTCGACGCAGGGCGCCATCGAGCTCGCCGACCGGATGTTCGCGTCGACCCGGACCCCGCACCTGAGCATCTGGTTCTGACCGCGCGGCGCCCGCCGCGCGGCATCCGGTTCAGGCGGCGTCCTGCCGGGGGAAGATGACCTTCTCGACGACGATGATGAGCGACGCGGCGACGGGGATCGCGACGAGCGCGCCGAGCACCCCGCCCAGGGTGCCACCGGCGACCGCGGCGATCACGACGAGCGCACCGGGGACCGCCACGGCCCGACTCATGATCCGCGGGCTCAGCACGTAGGCCTCGAGCTGCATGTAGACGAGGTAGTAGATCGCCGCGGCCAGGCCGGTCGCGGGCGACGCCGCGAGGCAGATCAGCGAGATGATGACGGCGCCGGTGAGCGTTCCGACGAGCGGCACGAGCGAGCCGAGGAACGCGATGAAGGCGAGCAGGATCGGTGCGGGCGCGCCGATGATGGTCAGGAAGACGAGGCTGAGCACGGCGTTGACCGACGCGAGGCTGATCTGCCCGATGACGTACCGGCCGACCGATCCGGTGATCTCCTGCGAGACGTCGACGAAGCCGTTGCGGGACGTCGCGGGGACGAACCTGGCGGCGTAGCGCTTCATCGCGTCGAGCGAGGCGAGGAAGTACAGGGTGAGGATGAGGACGATCGTCGCGCCCGTGAAGCCGCCCGCGATGCCGGCGCCGACCGCGAGGATGCCGCCCGTCAGGGCGCCGATGTTCGACGGGTCGGCGAGCCAGTCGCCGATCGCGGCGATCGAGTCCTCGAGCCACGTGCCGCTGCCCGTGAGCGAGCTGATCCAGCCGACGAGGGCGCTCTGCTTGACGTCCTCGACGATCGTGTCCCAGTTGGTGACGACCTCGGTGATCTGGGTCACGACGATCGGCACGATGGTCGCGATGAGGCCGACGAAGAGCCCGATCACGAAGGCGAACACGATGAGGATGGCCACCCAGCGCGGCATCCCCCGTCGCTGCAGCCAGCTCACGATCGGGTCGAGGCCGAGCGCGAGGAACAGCGCGAGCGCGATGTAGAGGATGACGGTGCTGAGCTGCCCGACGATCCCGCCGATGAACAGCGCGACGAGCACGCCGATCGCGCCGACGAACCCGATGCGGAACGCCCGGACGCGCACCTCCGGTGCCCCGGGGTCGTGGTCGGCGGTCACCTCCGCCTGCACGGTCGGCTCGGGTCGCCGGACGGCGTCCGCCACGCGTCTCCACATGGCTGCGACGCTACGCCCGGGCCCGAGGCGGGTGCGGTCGGCGCGCCGACGCGCCGGGCCGCCCGCTCAGAGCAGACCCGTCGCGGCGGCGATCCCGACGGCGATGGCGGACGCCATGCCGACGGTGCCGAGCACGATGCCGGCGATGCCCAGCGTCCGGCGGCGCGAGGCCGCGCGATCCGACTCACCGGTGCCGGCGCGCGCCCAGATCGGCACGCGACCCTTCCGGACCTGGGTCTGCACGATCATGAGCCGGATGAGGTCGCGCATGGTGCTGGCGACGTCGTGCGCGTTCGGACGGACCGCGGGGTCGTCTGCGGTCATCGCGGCGAGGATGGCGCGCCACTCGGGCTCGAGCTCCTCGGGTACCTCGGGGGGACGGTGGAGGCGCGCGAGCGCGGCCTCGATCGGCGTTCCGGTGTACTCGCGGTCGCCCTTCAGCGCCTCGAGGAGCACCAGCCCGAGCGAGTAGATGTCCGTGGCCGGCGTGACCTCCTGCCCGCGCGCCTGCTCGGGCGAGATGTAGGCCGCCGTGCCCATGATCGTGCCGTCGCCGGTGAGTCGGGTGCCGCCCACGAACTGCGCGACGCCGAAGTCCGCGAGCCGCGTCATCAGGGTGTAGCCGAACGTCGGCACGTCGCTGACGAGGATGTTCTCGGGCTTGATGTCGCGGTGGATGACGCCGCGGCCGTGCACGTAGCTGAGCACGTCGGCGATCTGGGCGCCGATGTCGGCCACCTGCCGCGGCTTGATCGGGCCGTCGACGATCCGGTGGGCGAGCGAGAGCCCGTCGATGAGCTCCATGACGAGGTAGCGACGGTCGATGCCCGCGTGCACGAGCGTGCCCGCGTCGTAGACGGGCACGAGGCCCACGTGCGCGAGTCCGCTGAGCAGGTTGATCTCACGTTCGCGGCGCTGGCGGTCGGCCGCGGTCTCCTCCGCCTCGCGGAAGAGCTTGACGGCGACGTGGCGCCCGAGCTCGCTGTCTCGGGCACGGTACACGTCGGCCATTCCGCCCGACCCGATGTGCTCGAGGAACTCGTAGCGCGGCGACGGCTCGGTGGTCGGCGCCGGTTCCGCGCCGAACAGGCCGGGGTCGGCGACGGGACCGGGATCCGACGGCGCGTGGGGCACGACCGGCATCGCTCGGGGGTCGGTGCGCACGCTCGGGTCCGTGCGCGTCGACGGGTCGGAACGCAGGGTCGGATCGGTGCGGACGCCGACACCTGGCACGCCGAGCGGGCTGGCGCGGTGCGGGTCCTCCGGGGACGACGACCCGTTCATCTGCGGCCTCTTCTCTTCGGCTCCTCGGCCGATCCACAGGTGGGTAAGATTCGCTAGTTTATCTAACTAGCAGTTTTGCGAACAACTCTTGCTGAGAAGTATCGGCGAGCGCGGTCGGCGCGGCAATTCGCCGACCCGGGCTTGACAGGCCGATCGAAGCATGCAGGGCCGATGGGCCGCCGCAGCGGGGTCCGGGCTCAGGAACCGGAGGCGGAACGGGCCTCGTCGATCGAGGTCACGGGGGCGGTCGGCGCCTGCTCCCCCTCGCCGTCGCGCACGCTGTCGACGGCCGTGCGCATGTCCTCCAGGAAGTCGAGGACGGTCACCGCCTCGTCGGGCTCCAGCCCCTCGGCCACCTGGATCATGCGGCGATGCATGTCGCCGAGCGTGGCCCGGACCTCGTCGTCGCTCGCGATAGTGGGCGCGATGACGAGGGCGCGCCGGTCGGTCGGGTGCGGCCGTCGCTCGACGTGGCCGCTGCGGACGAGGCGATCGATGAGGACGGTGGTGGACGCCGACGAGATGCCGAGGTGCGTGGCGAGGTCCTTCGGGCTGACCGAGCGCCCCTCCTGCTCGCGCTTGAGCAGGAAGCGGATCGCCAGCAGGTCGGTCTCGCCCATCCGCATCGCGGACCGTGTGCGTCGGCGCATGGCCGCCTCCGCTGCGCGATAATCGCGCAGCGCATTCAGGACCGCGACCCCTCGCCGGGTGCGATCGGCGGAATACCAGTACCCCGAGGATCGCTCGTCAGACATTCCAGTAAGCCTACACGAACTGGTAACTAGACGTTCTAGCGAATCCGACGTGACCCTCCGCGAGCCGGTCGCCCCTCAGAATCGGTGCAGGTACACCCAGGGAAGCCGGTCCATCATCAACCGGTGCCGCGGGCCGTCGGCGTCCGGTCCGTCGTCGGGCACCGCCCGATGATCGCGCACGTCCGTGTGGAAGTGCTCGTCCTCCTGCCAGTACAGGGTCGTCCGATCGTCGTCGAACCGGCCGACGTACGCCCGGAGCTCCTGTGCGTCGAGCATCCGCAGCGCGGCCTCGACCGATCGCGCCCGCCGGAGCTCATGGAGCGTGACCCAGGTCGGCGGGAACAGCGTCATCGCGCCGTCGGCGTGGCGCTCGAGCGCCTCCGTCGGCGACAGCCACTCCGCGTCGACGAACTCGTCCCGCGCGATCCGGACCTCCCCCGCCGGCGCCGGCGCCGCGAAGAACCAGGTCCGCATGCGCTTGGGCACGCCCTTCGGCGGGTTCCACAGCGCGAACTCGACGAGGTCGCCGACCTCCAGCTCGAGGCCGACCTCCTCACGCGTCTCGCGCACCGCCGCCCGCAGCGCGGCCTCGCGGGAGCCGATCGGGTCGCCCTCGGCATCCGCCTCGTCGACGGCGCCGCCCGGGAACACCCAGGCACCGGCGAACGAGCCGCGATCGTGGGGGCGCTCGCCCAGCAGCACCTCCGGCCCGAGCGCGCCCTCGCGGAGCAGGGCCACGGTGGCGGCCGACCCGACGGGCGGTTCGGCGCCCGGGTCGACCTCGGCGTCCATGCCGACCAGCCTACGCCGCTGGCTACACTTCGGAGACATGGCCGAGATCGCCGACGCTCCTGCCCTGCCCGACGGCGTCACGCTGGTGCGTGCGCCCAATCCGGGCCCGATGACCCTCGACGGCACCAATTCCTGGGTCCTCCGCGCCGGCGGCGCGGCCGGCGCCGTCGTCGTCGATCCGGGACCCGCGGATGCCGCGCACCTCGACCGCCTCGCCGAGGGCGGCGTCGAGCTCGTGCTCGTCACCCATCGCCACCACGACCACACGGACGGCGTCGACGCCCTCGCCGAACGCTGCGGCGCGCCCGTGCGCGCGATCGACCCGGTGTGGTGCCGGGATGCCGACCCGCTGCGGGACGGCGAGCTGATCGAGGCGGGCGGCATGCGCCTCGAGGTGCTCGCGACGCCGGGCCACACGTCCGACTCGATGTGCGTGGTGCTCCGCGACGCCGACGATGACGCGGTCGCCGTGCTCACGGGCGACACCGTGCTCGGGCGCGGCACGTCGATCATCGCCCACCCCGACGGCGCCCTCGGCCCCTACCTCGAGGCGCTCCACCGGCTGCTCGCCATCGGCGCCGGCGCCGCGGACGGCGGGCCGCCGGTCACCGTGCTGCCCGGCCACGGACCGGTGCTGCCCGACCTCGCCGCGATCTGCGACGCGTACCTCGCGCACCGCGCCCAGCGCCTCGACCAGGTGCGTGCCGCGCTGGCGCGGCTCGGTGCCGATGCGAGCACCGAGGCCGTCACGGACCTCGTCTACGCCGACATCGATCCCGGCGTGCGGATGGCGGCCGAGGCGTCCGTGCGGGCGCAGCTCGAGTACCTCCGCGGCGCCTGAACCGGTCGTCCGCACCGGGGCGCACGGGTCCGGCGGATCGGCCCGGGCGTCCGTCAGCGCGACGCATCGTCGCGCTCGAGCGCCGTCCCGGTGTCGTCCACGTACTGCTGGTGGAGGTGCACGGGCTCGAGCTCGCGCTCGGCGGCGCGCTTCCGGCGCCGGGCGGCTGCGGCGAGGTTCAGCACCTCGACGAAGATGGCGAACGCCATCGGACCGTAGATGAGGGCCTTGTCGATCTTGACGCCGAAGCCGTCGGCGACGAGGAACACGCCGATGAGCAGCAGGAATGCGAGCGCGAGCATCTTCACCGTCGGGTGGCGGGTGACGAAGCCGAAGATGTGGCGCGCGGCGAAGAGCATGATGCCGAACGAGAGCACGACGACCGTGATGATCACGATCATGTTCTCGGTCATGCCGACCGCGGTGATCACCGAGTCGAGCGAGAAGACGACGTCGAGTGCGAGGATCTGCGCGATGACGGCGCCGAACGTCGCGGTGCCGGCTCCGGTGGTGTGCTCCTCCTCGCCCTCGAGCTTGTGGTGGATCTCGGTGACCGCCTTGTAGACGAGGAACACGCCGCCCGCGATCAGGATGAGGTCGCGGCCCGAGAAGCCCAAGCCCCAGATGGTGAAGAGGTCCGCCTTGAGCGTGATGATCCAGCCCGCGGCGAACACCAGCCCGACGCGCATGAGCATGGCGAGGGTGAGGCCGAGGTTGCGCGCCCGCGCCTGCTGCTCCACGGGCAGCTTGGCCGCGAGGATGGAGATGAAGATCACGTTGTCGACGCCGAGCACGACCTCGAGCACGAACAGGGTGACGAACACGGCCAGCAGGTCGGGCGTGAACTCGAGGGAGAAGTCCATGCGGGCCATTCTCCCCGAGCCGCGGTGGGAACATGCCGTGACGCGCATGCGATCGGCGAGGCGGGCGGCGATCAGTCGAGGTCCGGCTCCCCGAGCGAGATCGACGGGATCGCCACGCCGAGCGGATGCCGCACCCACACCTCGCGCGTCCGTCGGTGCTCCGACCGCGTGCTGAACCGGAACAGCTCCGTGCGGGCGCGGACCGCGACCGGGCGCTCGCCGTCGAACGGGTCGTGCGCGAGGAGCCGCAGCGTCGCGGCATCCGCCTCGAGCAGGCGCTGCAGCAGCCGGAGGAACCACTGCTCCTCGATGCGTCCGAGCGGCAGGAACCACATCAGCCAGTCGAGGCGCAGGTGGTACGGGGCGAACTGCCGGGGGATGCGCCTCGGATCCCCGGGCTTGCCCTTGAAGCCGTACTCCCGCCACTCGGCGTCCGGCTCGGCGGGGTCGTCGGCCGTGCCCTCCACGATCACCTCGACCCGCTGGCGGGTGATCGTGCCGAAGGCGCCGTAGGCGTTCACGAGCATGTAGCGGTCGAACGAGGCGTTCATGAGCTGCCGCCGCGAGAAGAGGTTCATGAGCGGCTTCCGGCCGAGCCAGGCCAGGAACAGCGACACCGCGAGCACGAGCACGATCCACCACGGCGGGCTGGTGGCCTCCGCGCTCGCCTCGATCGGCCCGACGGGCAGCCACGGGAGCAGCCGTTCGACCACGCCGTCGCCCACGGCACCGAACGCGAGCACGATCGTGATCCAGTTCAGCCAGGCGAAGTTGCCCGTGACGACCAGCCAGAGCTGCGTGCCGATGATGATCGCGGCGGCGATCGTGCGGACCGGCTGCGGGGCGAACAGGAGGAAGGGCACGACCAGCTGCGCGGTGTGGTTGCCGACCACCTCGAGCCGGTGGAACCACTTCGGCAGCAGGTGCGCCTGCCGGCTGAGCGGCCCGGGCATGGGCTGGGTCTCGTGGTGGTAGAAGAGCGCGGTGAGGTCGCGCCACGCACGGTCGCCGCGGATCTTGATCATCCCGGCGCCGAACTCGAGCCGGAACACGAGCCACCAGACGAGCACGAGCGTGGGCAGCGGCGGCGGGACCTCCCGGGAGCCGAGGAAGGCGACGAGGAATCCGGCCTCGCAGAGCAGCATCTCCCATCCGAAGCCGTAGAACGTCTGCCCGACCGAGACGATCGAGAGGTAGAGCGCCCACATGCCGAGGAAGACGAGCATCGGCGCCCACGGCGGACCGAGTTGCGGCAGGCCGACGACGACGGATGCCGCGAGCAGCATGCCGACCGCGCAGACGACGGCGAGGCGGGCGTCGGTGTACCGCCATCGGCGGAAGATCGTCGGACCGAGGTAGCCCAGGCGTCGCGTGCGCCCGAGTCGGCGGAGGTGCTCGCCGGCGCGGGCCGCGCGCTCGCGCACGCGCCGCTCGGCGTCGTCGACGGCGCGCAGCAGCGCGGGGACGGGGAGCAGCCCGTGCTCCCCGAGGAGCGGGCGGAACTGGTTCAGCGTGGAGGCGAACGCGACCAGGAAGAGTGCGGCGATCCCGCGCTGGAGCACCTCGCGCGCGATGTCGGCGTCGCGGGCGTCGAACCATGCGAACCAGGTGGACCAGTCCACGCCGTCACGCTAGCGGGCACGGCGAACGCCGGCCGGGTCGAACGACCCGTGCCTCGCGCGACGGCGTCGCTCAGTCCGGCGCGTCGCCGGGCTCGACGGACTCGATGGAATCGCGCTCGACCTCGTTGTCCGCCTCGAGCTCGTCCGGATCGGGCACCGGCTCCGGGCCGGTGTCGCCGACGCCGCCCGCGGCGGTCTGCTCGGCATCCTCGGCCTCGCGCTCGGCCTGCCGCTCGCCGGGGAACGCGTCACCGAAGCCGCTGCCGTCGATGTCGAGGCCGACGGTGTTGATCATCCCGGTGAGGTTCGGCGTCTCGGGGTTGAGGTCGCCGGCGGGTCCGAGGCGGTCCTGGTCCTCCCACGGGTTCAGCGGGTCGCCGTTCATGCTCGTGCTCCTCCCGGCTCTGCAAGGGACGGAACGCGGTCGCGGACCGCGGTCCGGTACCTCCAACGTTCCTCCCGTCGGCCCTCCACGTCAACGGGTTGCGTCGGCGTGGCCGCCGCGGCATGCGCAGGGCCCCGGGCCCGTACGGGTCCGGGGCCCCTGCGGGCTCGGGACGACGTCAGGCGACGAGCGCGACGCCCGCGTTCCAGCCGACCTTCTCCTGGACCGCCAGCGTGAGCTGGAGGAACCCGACCGACTCGAGCTCGCGCGCTCGGGACAGGGCACCGGCGTCGACCGCAGCGACGCCGCCGGCGCGGACGACGTCGATGAGCGCCTGCTTGGCGAGCTCGTCGTCGCCCGCGACGAGGACCGTGGTCGGCTGCTCGCCGCCGACGGTCTTCGCCGCGAGGGTCGCGGCGAAGTTCGTGTTGAACGCCTTGAGCACGCGGGACTCGGGGAGTGCTGCGGCGATGACCGCCGCCGCCGAGCCGTCGGCGGGCACGACGAGCGAGTCGAAGGTCTCGAAGTTCAGGGGGTTGGTGATGTCGACGACGATCCTGCCGGCGAGCTGCTCGCGGCGCGCCTCGACGATCTCGGCCACGGCGGGGTACGGCACGGCGAGGACGACGAGGTCGCCCGTGATCGGCTGCGACGTGTCGCGGCTCACGAACTCGACGGTGCTGCCCCCGGCCGCCACGACCCCGCCGATGGCGGTGCCCATGTTGCCGTTCCCGATGATGCTGACGGTCGTCATGATGTCCTCTCCGCGCCTGGCGACGCGATTACTTGTTGCGACAACCAACACGATAGAGGAATTCAGTTGTCGTGTCAACCAAGTGTGGGAGAATGACGTCATGACGGAAGACACGCGCTGGCTCGACACGGAGGAATCGGCGGCCTGGGTTCGGCTCGTCGCCCTGACCGAGCTGCTGCCCGGCGTGCTCGACCAGCAGCTCCTCCACGACGTGCAACTGACCCACTTCGAGTACGCCGCGCTCATGTCGCTCGCCTCCGCGCCGGAGCGCACGATGCGGATGACGGCGCTCGCGGCGCGCACGAACGCGACGCTCCCCCGCCTCTCGCACGTGGCCCGTCGACTCGAGGAGCGCGGGCTCATCCGCCGGTTCCCGTGCCCCGAGGACCGGCGTGCGACCAACGCGACGGTCACCGACGCGGGACTCGAGCTCATCGACGAGGCGGCGCCCGGTCACGTCGAGACCGTGCGGCAGTACGTCCTCGACGCGCTCTCGCCCGAGCAGCTCCGCCAGCTCTACGAGATCGCCGGCGCCGTGCTGTCACGGCTCGACCCCGATCAGCGCCTCACCGCGACCGCGTGCCAGTTCAGCGAGGGCCCCGCGCTCGCGCGCGCCGGCTGACCGGGGGCCGATGCGCCGCCCGAACCGCGACCCGGCGGCCACGGCTCCGCGCCTCCCGCGGCGAACGGCGGCGCCGCCGGGTCACCCCTGTACGTGGGTCGTGGCCGCAGCGGCGCATCGCTAGCATGAGCACAGCCGTGACCCGAGCGGCACGTTTCTGCCGCCCGGAACACCCCTGCTCCAGGAGGCCAGGATGAACGTGTTTCGATCGCTCGGTACGCTCGCCGCCGTTTCGGCGGCACTCATGCTCGGGTTGGGGGCGACCGCGTTGAGCGCCGCCGGCGACGGCGACGAGACGCTCCGATTGCACCTCGGCAGCGACGGCTCCCGATTCGTGTACAGCAACTCGGGCTCCCCGGTCACGCAGGCGATCACCGCCTCGAAGAACTGCCTCATCACGGTCAACGGCCCGTTGGCCGCGATCAGCGGCAGCGACAAGGGACCGGGCCTGAAGGACGGCTCGATCGGCATCAAGTCGGGCGGCTCCACCGGAGTCCCCTGCGCCCGGGTGGACGCCACCGAGGCACTCACCGTCAGCCTCGTCGGGGTGCCGGACGCAGTGCGCGCCTCGCTGGATCTCGAGTTCAAGGGTGCGGTCCAGGTCGAGATCGTCGTGAAGAACGGCACGACGTCGGTCGACACGTTCCAGGTGCGCGCCGGCGGCGGCATCGTGGCGGGCCAGGGCGTCGACGGAAGTTCGACCGCGCCGTACACGGCGACCGTGACCGCCGCGCAGCCGATCGCGAACTGCCGCAACGCCTCCGACGCGGGCCCTGACGCCGGACCGAACGACAACTGCTACCTGACCGTCGAGCCCTCGGCGGCGTTCGACTCCATCAGCTTCACCCCGCTGCTCGGCGAGATGTCCCTCGAGGGCAGCTGGGACTACGGCAACGACCCGGCGTTCGACACCATCTTCACGCTCGGCTCGGGCTTCGACGGCGAGCTCGGCTGCACCGAGGAGAACAGCACCGCGACGGTCGACCAGGGCACCGTCTACGGCACCTTCACGCGGCTCGCGAACACCGACGGATCGGACTGCGTGCTGAAGCCGTACACGCTCTCGGCCGACGTCGTGGCAGAGACGCTCAGCTTCGTGCCGGTCGACGTCGATCCCCCGCAGCCGGCGGCCTACATGGGCACCGTGAGCTTCGCGCCGCAGAACTCGGCCAACCCGTTCACCAGCCACCTCGAGTACGACCAGGACGACGACGGCCCGCTGGGCTTCGAGTACATGCCGTGGTGCACGGGCGACCCGTTCGCGACGCCGGACTCGCCCGGCTCGATCGACACCTCGGTGATTCCGAGCGGGCACACGTGGTGCATCGTCTCCGAGGGCACCACCATCTACTCGGCGACGCAGACGCGCACCGCGTGGGATGTCGTCGGCATCGGCGATCCCAAGATGCAGTAGGGTTCGACGCCGTCGTACTCCGCGTCCGTCAGTCGAGGTCGCGGAGCACGACGCCGAGTCGTCCGAGCAGTTCCTCCGCCTCGGCCCGCACTGCTCGGCGCCCATCCGGACTCTCGGTGAGGCGAGCCTCGATCAGCTGGAGCAGCGCCACCTCGTAGATCAGGCCCTGCTCGCGGGACATGGTCAACCCGGCCGCGACGACCTCGCGGGCCTCCGCGTTGCGCCCGAGCGCCAACAGGGCCTGCGCCCTGGTCCGCGCGAGCGGACCTCCGTACACGTCGGCCTCGTCCGCCGCACCCGCCTCCGTTCGGTCCAGGGTGTCGAGCGCCTCCTCCGGCCTGCCCTCCTGCACGAGCCCGTAGGCGATGAGGATCGCCGCCTCGATCGCCGACTGCACTTGGCCGGTCCGGATCGCCTCGGTGCGCAGCTGGACCAGGCTCTCGAGCGCTCCCTCGTCGCACCGGAGCAGGCGCAGGCGCGCGAGCTGGATGTCCGCGAATATCGCGGCGTCCACTCGCCCGTGCGCGCGAAGCACGCGAACCGCCGTGACCAGCACCGGCTCGGCCTCGTCGAACCGGCGCTGGCTGACGAGCAGCTCGCCGATGTTGGCGCCGCACGTCGCAGCGGCCGCCTCGTTGCCGGACCGGAGCGAGGCGTCCTGAGCGACCGTGTAGAAGCGCACGGCGTCCTCCCAGCGCCCCTGCCAGTAGGCCTGTCCTCCCAGGTTGTTCGTCACGACAGCCGTTCCCGGCAGGTCCCCGAGTTCCTCGTAGATGGCGAGCGCGCGTTCGCCGTGCACCGCCATCGCGGACTGGCCGAGCATCACGTAGGCGGCATCGAGCACCTGGTACGACCGGGCGAGCGCCTCCCGTTCGCCCGAGGCCTCCGCCTCGATCATCGCCTGCTCCGCGAGTCGAACCGCCGCGCGCGGATGCTCCTGCAGCTGCCGGATCTGGGCGTTCAGCGCGTTGAGGCGGGCCGTCGCGCCGAGCGCCTCGGTGCTCTCGATCTCCGCGACAAGGTGCCGACCGATCGTGAGCTCCCGATACGCGGCGACGTAGGCACCGGTCCGTGCTCGCGCGCGGGCACGCTTGAGCAGGACGTCTGCGGAACGGATGGGGTCATCGCGGACGAGGCGGCTCGCCTGGCGGAATGCACCCACGGATTCGTCGAACATGCCGGCCAGCTCCAGCACGTCGCCGAGCGCCTCCGAGACGTCGGCGACCTCCGTGGTGGGCAGGTCCGGCACGTACCGCGACGCGGTAAGGGCGCGGCGGTAGAAGGTCGCCGCCTCGAGGTTCGCGTAGATCTCCTTCGCGCGTTCGCCCGCCACCCTGGAGGACGACCACGCCTCCGGCCACCGATGCGCCTCCGAGTAGTGGATCGACAGGAGCTCCACCTGTCCGCCCGCTGAAGCCGCGGAGATGGCGTCGCCGACGCGCGAGTGCAGTTCACGACGGGTCTTGAACGGCAGGCCGCCGTACGCGACGTCGCGGATCAGACTGTGCTGGAACCGGACCCAGCCCGTCGAATCGACCGACAGGAAGCCGCCGAGCCGGCGCAGCGTCTTCACCTGCCGGCTGGACTCCACGACGTCCGCTCCCAGGACGGCAGGGATGTGCTCCTGCCGGAACCCGGTGCCCAGCACGGCGAGCCGGCGGAGGAGGTTCCGGTCGACGGGCGGGAGCTGGTCGATCCGCGCCGCGATGAGGCCCTCGACCGACTGCGGGAGGTAGTCGACCGCGGCACCGGCACGCAGGACGTTCAGCAGCTCCAGCAGGAAGAGCGGGCTTCCCTCCGCCCGCGCGGCGAGCGCGTCGACCTGGCTCGACAGCAGCGGCGTGCCGGTGTTCGCCCGCTGGATGAGCTCCCTGGCCTGCACCGGGCCGAGCGGCGGGAGCTCCACGTGCGTCACGGTCGGACCGTCCTCGACGACGAACCCGCCATCCCCCGGCTGACGGCCGACCACGACCAGCCATGGCACCGACTCGATCCCCGAGATGATCGTCGCGAGCAGGTCTCGGGACGCGTCGTCCATCCACTGGCCCTCTTCGACGAGGAAGAGGGTCGGCCGGTCGATCGTCGCCCGGAGCAGCGCGGCCACCGACGATCGCGTGCGCGCCGCCCGGAACTGGTCCTCGAGCTGGGCGACCTCGGGCGACTCGGGCAGGACGAGTCCGAGCGGGGTGCCGATCAGGGCGAGCCACGGCTTCAGTTCGGGGGCGCGGGTCCGGACCAGGTCGGCGAGCGCGGCGCCGGTCGCCGCCGGATCGAGGTCGTCGAGGCCCAGCGCCTGCCGCAGCAGGGCGCGGAAGGGGAAGTACGGCGTCGCGGCCTGGTAGAGCCGGCACTCGGCAGTGACGACGTGCTCCGGCTGCGCCGTCGCGAGCAGCTCCCGCAGCAGTCGGGACTTGCCCATCCCGACGTCGGCCGTGACATCCACCACGCCCCCGCGGCCGGTCCGGGCGTCCTCCCACGCGCGGACGAGCGTCGCGAGCTCCTCGTCGCGGCCGATCAGGGGGGTCGCGGCGGCGCCCTCGGTCGAACGGCTCCCCTCCGGCGGGCCGACCGAGAACGCATGGACGGGTGCCCGCTTGCCCTTGACGGGGAACGGCTCGCACTCGGCGAGCTCGAACGTCGTGCGCGACGCGTCGACGACGTCGGCAGTGGCGAACACCTCGCCCCTCGGCGCCGCGGCCATGATGCGTGCGGCCAGGTTCACGGCGTCGCCCATGATCGTGTACGTGCGGCGGTACTCGGGCCCGACCGCGCCCGCGAAGACGTGCCCCCAGTTCACGCCGATCCGTACCGGCAGTTCGCGGGTCGCGCGATCGCTGATCTCGCGCACCGCGAGCAGCATCTGCTCCTCGTTGTTGCCCGCCGTATCGGGCACGCCCGCGGTGAGGATGATCTTGCCCCCGTTCGGCGCGATGTCCGTGGCGAGGAACGTCACGCCGCGCGGATCGACCTCCTCCTGCACGATGGCGACCAGCCCGTCCAGGATCGTCGCGGCCCGGTCCGGATCCTGCGCCACGAGCCGGTCGAAGCCGGTGTAGTGCAGGAACGCGATCGCCGCGGGGCGGTGCTCGGGGTCGACCGCGCCGCTCAGGAGCGTCTCCCGGAGGCCGAGGGGAACGAACTGCCGGAGGTCCACGGCGGGGCTCTTCGCGGCGATGAAGCCGGACGGCTCGACGTCCGGCGCGCGGCCGAGCAGCCGGCCGGGCCCGCGCACCGGGCCGACGGACGTGGGCGGGAGGAGCGCGGCGGTCTCGGGGCTCAGGAGGATCTGCGAGGCGGTCGCCGCGCCCTCCATCTCCACCGTGCGCGTCGCGCCGGGCCCCGCCACGATGAACTCGCGATGCGACCGGCCGATGAGGAAGAAGTCGAACGTCCCGCTGTGGACGCCGACCGACATCCGCAGCGACACCCTCCCGGCAGAGGTCGAGAACCCGTCGAGCCCGCGCAGCTCGTCGCGCATCGCATGGGCCGCCGCCGCTCCGCGGAGGTGGTGGTCCTCGCCCGTGAACAGCAGCAGCTGGGCGTCCCCGCCGAACTTGAGCAGGTTGGCGCCGAGCGCGTAGGCGGGCGGGAGCAGCCGGGCGAACGTGCCGTCGATGACCTCGGTGACCTCCTCGGCGCCGACGTCGCCGTGTCGTGCCAGCCGCTCCGACATGCGGGTGAAGCCCGAGATGTCGACGAGCGCCATCGTGCCCTCGACCGCACGGTGCAGGCGACCGGGCACCTCCTCGTCCCAGTACCGGACCATGCGCGGCACGTAGGGCTGGAGCACCTCGACCGCGTCGTCGTCGACCGCCACGATGCCTCCTTCGCGCCGGCGGATGCCTTCCCTTCACGTCAATCTAGCCGCAACCGGCTCGGGAGGCCGGGAGAACCGGCCGTCCGACCGCACGCCGCGACGGCGCTGCCGACGGCGGCACTGCCGACGGCAGCGCTGCCGTGAGCGGCATCCGCCCCGGCCGGCCGGCGACCGGCGCAGGGTTGACCCATGAGCGATCGAGAGACCCCACCCGTCCAGCCCATCGACGCCGAGCTCACGCGCCGGCTCTACCACGAACGCATCATCGTGCTCGGGGACGAGCTCGACCAGGCCGGCGGCAACCGCATCTGCGCCCAGCTCGTCGCGCTCGCCGCCGACGACGCGCGGCGCGACATCCGCTTCTGGATCAACTCGCCGGGCGGATCGGTGCCCGCCATGCTCGCCATCCACGACGTGATCCGCGCGATCCCGAACGACGTCGCCACGATCGCCGTCGGCATGGCGGCGAGCGCCGGCCAGTTCCTCCTCACCGCCGGCACGCCGGGCAAGCGGGCCGCGCTCCCCCACTCGCGCATCCTGCTGCACCAGGGCTCTGCGGGCATCGGCGGCACCGCCGTCGACATCGAGCTCCAGGCCGACGACCTCCGCCACACGCGCGACACCGTGCTCGGGCTCATCGCCCGCTACACGGGCCAGCCGGTCGAGCGCGTGCGGGAGGACTCGCTGCGCGACCGGTGGTACACGGCGGAGGCGGCCGTCGACTACGGGTTCATCGACCACGTGACCGAACGGTTCGACGAGTTGTTCCCGCTCGAGCCGCGCGCCGTCGCCGGGCTGGGGGTGCCGGCATGAGCTCCTACGCCATCCCGTACGTGGTCGAGCGGCGCGGCGGGGTCGAGCGGTCGCTCGACGTGTACAGCCGCCTGCTCTCCGAGCGCATCGTCTACCTCGGGACCGAGATCGACGACGGCGTCGCGAACGTGCTCATCGCGCAGTTCCTGCATCTCGCGTCCGATTCGAGCGACACCCCGATCAGCCTCTACGTGAACTCGCCGGGCGGGTCGCCGAGCGCGGCCCTGGCGGTCTACGACACGATGCAGCACATCCGGCCGGAGGTCGCGACGACCTGCGTCGGGCGCGCCGGCGGTCCGGCGGCGGTGCTCCTCGCGGGCGGGGCGCGCGGGCAGCGATCGATGCTGCCGCACAGCACCGTGACCCTCCACCAGCCCTCCACGCAGGGCCGGGGCACCGTGCCCGACCTGATCCTGCACGCCGACGAGGTGCTGCGCGTGCGCGCGGACCTCGAGGCCGCGCTCGCGGCCGACACCGGCCGGAGCGCGGAACAGCTGCGGGCGGACACCGATCGCGACCTCATCCTGCCTGCCGGGGCCGCCGTCGACTACGGGCTCGCCGACCACGTGCTCACGGCGCAGGTCGCCGTCGGCGCGGGCCTTCGCTAGGCGGCGAGCAGGTACGCCCGCTCCGGCGACGACGCGCCCGGCGCCGGGGCGGGCACGGCCGCGCGCTCGGACCGGGTGAGGTCGAGCACGACGTGCGCACCGGCCACGCGTCGGCCAGCGGACGCCGCCTGCGCGCGCATCGGGACCGCGGCCGGTCGCCGTGCCGCCGCCGTGTCGCGCATCCCGGACGCCGTCAGTCGCCCGGCCACCCGACCGACGACGTCGGCGAGCTCGAGCCCGAGGGCGTCCGCGACGGCGCCGAGCACTTCGGACGACGCCTCCTTGCGGCCGCGCTCGACCTCGGACAGGTACTGCGGCGAGACGCCGGCGGTGCGGGCCACCTCGGTGAGGATCCGCTCCTGTTCGCGCCGCTCGTCGCGCAGCACGTCGCCGAGCACGTGCCGCCACAGCGGCTTGGACCGGCGCGCCGAGTCCGCGCCCGGGAGGTCGATCGTCTCACCCATGGGCCGAGGCTACGCAGCGCCGTCCTTCGCCGACAGGCCGATCCGCTCACAGCAGAACCGGCGTCGCGGTAGCGTCTGGGTCATGCCCGAGCCGATCATCCGACCCGCCCGCATCGCCGATGCGCCGGGCATCGCCGACGTCCACTGGCGGAGCCACCAGACGACGTACGTCGAGCCGGGCCGGGTCGACCGCGAGCTCGTGGAGGCGTGGTCGATGCGGGAGCGGATCCAGGGATGGGTGACGTACGCCGCGATCTCCGAGGGCGTGCTGCCGCCGCCCGACGGCTTCCACGCGGTGCGACTCGCCGTCGCCGTCGACGGCGACCGCGTCGTCGGCTGGGCGGTCACCAGCGCAGGGCGCGACGAGGACGGCCCGCGCGACCTCGAGCTGGAGGGCCTCTACGTGCTCGACGAGTTCCACGGCCGCGGCGTCGGCCAGGCGCTCGTCGACGCGGCGATCGGCGACCGACCCGCGTACCTGTGGGTGCTGGACGACAATCCGCGCGCCCAGGCGTTCTACCGCAGGAACGGCTTCGCGTTCGACGGCGCGGAGAAGTGGGACGACCGCTGGCAGGTCCGCGAGCTGCGGATGACCCGCTGAGCGGCGGGATCCGCGACGAGCCGCGACGGGGACGCCGCGCGCCGATCGGCGGCCCGTCCGGGCCGCGGCGCCCCGCGGGTCAGGCGGTGGCGTACGTCAGGCAGTCGGCGTCGTCGGCACCCGGCCCGATGCGCACGGCCTCGGCGTGGCACTCGAGCGCATCGTTGTGGATGCACTCCGACCGCTGGCAGGCGCCGACGTGCGTGACGACCTTGTCGAGCCCGCCCTTGGTGCCGAGCGGGATGAAGGTCGCGCACTCGGCGTCGCCGACCGCGCCCGCGATGGTGACCGCGGCGGCATGGCAGTGGGAGTGGTCGTTGTAGGAACACCCGGACACCGAGCACTCGGTGACGGCGGGCAGTTCGTCGAGGGTCATGCTCACGGCGACCTCCAGATGCGGCTCCGACCGGCAGGTGCGGGCGATGCTACTCCCGAGCCCCCGCGACGGCCACCCCCGTGGGGCGTGTCCGTCGATCCTCGGAGCCCCGGTTCGACCGCGCGGGGTCAGAGCAGCCAGGGGTCGATGCCGGGGTCGTCGCCGCGCGGAGGGTCGGCCAGCGCCGGGGGCGGCGGCGTCCGTCGACGCACGCGTCCGGCCATCCACCCGCGCACGAGGCCCGACGCGCCCGTGGCGCCCGCCCCCAGTCGGACGAACTCGCGCGCGGACGGGCCGGTCGGGAGGTCCTTCGGCAGCGAGGCCGAGGCGACGATCCAGCCCGGCATGCCGAGCAGGTCGAGCACTCGGGCCAACCGCTCCGACTCGAAGACGCTGTCGGAGTCGAGCTCCTCCTCGAGCACCTCCTCCAGTTCCTCCGCCGAGTCCGGGCGGCCCGCCGCCCGGGCGAACGCCGCCGCGTGCTCGGTGCCGAACGGCTCGTCGAGCACCTCCTCGTCGGCGCCCGGCTCGCGCGACGGGTCGCTCGAGTAGCGGCCGAGCTCGTCGTCGCCCTCCCATGCCCCGATCACGAGCTGGCGATCCAGGCGCACCCGGAGCGCGAACGTCGGCGCGGACAGCCGCGCGGCGAGCGCGGCCGCCGTCTCGAGCGCGCCGCGACGGCCGGAGGCGATCGCGCCGTCGCCGGGCACCGCGATCGCGACCACCCAGCCGTCGGCGGGCGGGGCGAGCCATCCCGTGTACGCGAGGTCGCCGAGCGCGGCCTGCACGGCGTCGCGCGATGCCGCCGACGCACGCACGAGCAGCGCCGCGTAGGTGTCGCCGCCCGGCTCGTCGGACTCGGCCGGCACGCCGGGCACGGGAAGGGCCATGACCCGATCATCCCGCAGCGCGGGCCGTCGCGACAGTCGCGGCCGCCCGATCAGACCTCCAGCACGTGGCTGGTGTGCCCGTGGGCGACGACGTACCCGGCGTGCTTGTAGAGCGGCAGCGCGCCCGACGGGTTCTCGGCGTCGACGTCGAGCACCGAGCGCCCGAGCCCGGCCGCCGCGGCGGCGGCGAGGTGCCGCGCGAGCAGGGCGCGGGCGAGCCCGCGCCCTGCTCGCCTCGGGCACGACGCCGACGAGGCGCACGTAGGTCGACGTGAACCCCTGCCCCGCCCAGTCGCCCTCGTTGCGGAGCGCGGCGACGAGGCCGACGACGCGCTCGGCGCCCGAGCCGTCCGCCGCGACGGCGACGACGCCGAGGTCGGCGGCGAAGTCGTGCCCGGTCGTCATCGATGCCCAGGTCGCCCGGTCGACGGACTGGCTGCCCCAGTGCTCGGCGAAGCTCGCGTTCCGCGCCAGGCGCGCCGACTCCGACCGCGCGTCCGACCACGTCTCGAGCCGGACCCCCTCGGGCGCGGGCACGTCGGCGACGGGCGCGGCCAGGTCGCGCTCGAGCGCGGAGAAGTGGCGGGCGACCCGGAACCCGGCGTGCGCCAGCAGCGACGCGGCATCCGTCACGCCGTCCTCGAGGAACGAGATGATCCAGCCGGGCAGCCGTTCGCCGGTCGCCGCGAGCTGCTCGCGCGCGCGGGCGACCTGCCAGCCGAGCAGCGCGCGACCGATCCCCACGCCGCGGGCATCGGGGTGCACGGCGCCGAGCACGATCGAGCGGACGAGGGTCTCGTGGCCGGGCGGCGCGATCGCCGACCCGTGGGCGAGGATCGTGCCGGCGCCGTCGAGGCCGATCAGGGTGTCCCGGGCGGGATCGACGTGCGGCAGCTCGAACACGCCCTCCAGCTCGTCGCGACTCTCGGTCCAGTGCGGATGGTCGGCACGCGCCACGTCGGCGTGGAAGCCGAGCAGCGCGTCGACGTCGCCCGCCGCGACCGGCCGCCACACGGCGACGTCCGGATGCATCGGCGCGCTCGGCGGGTCGATCGGCCCGAGCCGCTCGGCCAGGGTCGGCATCGGGGCGGCGGCGTCGTCGGGCATGGCCCGATCGTGCCACGGATGCGACCGGCGCGGGTGGGCTACGCCGGTTCGGGCCCCGCGGCGACCAGTTCGAGCACGAGCGCCTGCTCGGGCGCGAGCAGCGGCATCGGCAGCCCGACCTCGCCGAGCAGGCGCCCGGGCAGCCGCACCTCGCCCGCGGCGAACCACGGCGGCGCCGCGTCCTGCACCGTCCGGACGGGGCCGAGGTCGATGCGGCGCACCGCGTACTCGAGGTCCGGGTCGAGCCCGGGCATCCGCACGGCCGGCGGCAGCGCCGCGACCGGCGAGCCCAGCACCGCGACCGACACGACCGCGTGGCGCCGGTCGGGCGCGACGACGCCCTGCACCACCTGGGCGGCGTCCGCGGCATCCACCCGGACGACCCGGCCGCCGTGGAGCAGGCCGCGGAGTCGCCGGTACGCCGCGGTCCACGCGGCCACCGCGTCGAGGTCCGCCTCGCTCGCGGTCGCGAGGTTCCACTCGATGCCGGCGCTGCCGAACAGCGCCGTCGCCAGGCGGAACGAGAGGTCCGAGGTGCGCCCGGTCGTGTGCGCGCGGGCGGCGCCGAGGTGCGAGCCGAGGTACTCGGGCGGGACGACGAGGCCCGTGAAGCGCTGGATCCCCTGGCGCTCGAACGGGTCGTTCGTGTCGCTCGTCCAGACCCGGTCCGTGCGCTCGAGGATGCCGAGGTCGATGCGCCCGCCCCCGGACGCGCACGACTCGATCTCGACGCCGGGGTGCGCAGCCCGGAGCCGGTCGATCAGGCCGTAGAGCGCAGTGGTCTGCGCATGCGCTGAGCCGCCGAGCAGGTCGCGGTTGTGGTCCCACTTGAGGAAGCGGATGTCGTATGAAGCGAGCAGCGCGTCGAGTGCCGCGAACACGTGGTCCGCCGCGCCGGGGGCGGTGAGGTCGAGCACGCGCTGCCGGCGCCACTCCGGGTCGTCGCCCCGACCGAGCACCCAGTCCGGATGCGTGCGGGCGAGCTCCGAGTCGGCGCTGACCATCTCCGGCTCGACCCAGAGCCCGAACTCCATGCCGGCGGACGTGATGCGATCGATGAGCGGACCCAGGCCATCGGGCCAGACCGTGGGGTCGACCGTCCAGTCGCCGAGCGCGCGCCGGTCGTCCCGGCGGCCGAGGAACCAGCCGTCGTCGAGCACGAACCGCTCGACCCCGACCCGGCGGGCCGCGGCGATGAGGGGCTCCAGCCGTTCGAGGGACTGGTCGAAGTAGACGGCCTCCCAGGTGTTCAGGGTGACCGGTCGCGGCCGCCCGGCGATCGTCGACCACGAGCGGATCCACGGGTGCAGCCGGTCGGAGACGCCGTCGAGCCCGGACGCGGAGTGCACGGCGACGACCCACGGCGAGGCGGCCTCCTCGCCCGAACCGAGCACGAGCTCCCCCGGCGCGAGCAGCTCGCCGCCGCCCAGCGTCGCCGGGCCGAGCGCGCTGCGCTCCGCCCAGGCCTCGGTGTCACCCGACCACGCGACGTGCATCGCCCACGTCTCGCCGTGGCCGAACCCGAAGCCCGGCGTGCCGGCCACCAACAGGAACGCGTCGTCGTGCCCGCCGCGACCGTGCCGCGACTCGCGGGCGTGGACGCCGTGGTCGAGCGTGCGCCGCATCGGGCGCCGCTCGCGCGCCCAGAGTCCGCTGAAGTCGAGCAGCTCGCTCGCGCGGGCCGGAACCGGCAGCACGGCCGCGAGCCGGGCGACGGCGAGCGGGCCGTCGCCGCGGTTCGCGACCCGATGCCGGACGCGCAGCACGCCCTCGCGCGTGAGCTCGAGCCGCGTCGCGACGGCCACCCGGGCCTCGTCGTCGACGACCTCGAAGGCGAGCGCGTCGCCCGCGGCATCCGCCGTCGCGGCCCGATCGGCGGCCCGCTCGACCGAGTCCGGCACCAGGCGGAACCGCGGTGCGCGCAGCGCGGCGGCGGCGCGCGCTCCGTCGGCGCCACCGGGATCGCGGGCGAACTGCACGCCGGGGCGCCCGGACCAGCCCTCGCCGAGCCCGGGGAGGAGGCTCAGCCGCAGGGGCACGTCGATCGAGGAGGGCGGCACGGCCGGCACGGCGGCGGTCACGAGGGCGTCGAGGGCGCGGGCGTCGAGCTCACCGAGGTCGCTCCCCCAGTGCAGCACGGCGGGCACGCCCGTGCCGCGGACGTCGACGACGATGCTGACGCCCGCGGCACGGAGGTGATGGATCACGGCGCGAGGTTACTCCGCGACCGGGATGGACTGGGCCTTCATGGTGTCGATCGTCGCCTGCTGGCCCTTCTCGAGCGCCTGCCCGAGGGTGCTGCTGCCCGATGCGGCGGCCTTGAAGCCGTCGGACACGTCGGCGTACGTCTGCGTCATCGTCGGGCCCCAGACGAAGTCGGGGCTGACCTGCGCCGCCGCCTCGGCGAAGACGTCGTAGATCGGCTGGCCGCCGTAGAACTCGACGCCCTCGGTGAGGGTCGGCAGCTCGAGCCCCGCCTTCGTGGCCGGGTAGATCGCCGCCTTCTGGTTCAGGATGGTCAGCGACTCCTCCGACGTGTTCAGCCACAGCGCGAACTTCGCGGCCTCGTAGAGGTGGTCGGTGCCCTTGAAGACCGCGATCGACGAGCCGCCCCAGTTCCCGGCGGCGGCGTCGCCCGCGCTCCACTGCGGCGCGAGCGCGACCGACCAGTTCCCCGCGGTGTCGGGCGCACCCGACGCGATCGAGTTCGCGCCCCACACGGCCGAGTTCCAGGTCCAGACCTCGCCCGAGTTGTAGGCGTTGTTCCACTCGTCGGTCCACGCGGGGTACGTCGAGACGAGGTCGTCGTCGATGAGGCCCTGCCAGTAGTCGGCGACCGTCATCGACTCGTCGCTCGTGAGCTCCACCGTCCACGCGTCGCCGTCGTTGGCGAACCACTCGCCGCCGGCCTGCCAGACGAAGCCGGCGAACTGGTTGATGTCGGTCTGCGAGAAGTTGGTGATGTAGCCCCCCTGCTCGCGGATCTTCACCGCGGCGTCGCGGTACTCGTCCCAGGTGGTGGGCACGTCGATGCCGGCCTGCTCGAACAGGTCGCTGCGGTAGAACAGCGCCATCGGGCCCTGGTCCTGCGGGATGCCGTAGACTTGGTCGTCGGTGCCGAGGGTGACCTGGCCCCAGGTCCAGTCGAGGAAGTCGTCCGACGCCGACATGACGTCCTCGCACGCGGCGAGGTCCTCGAGGCCGTCCTGCACGCGGAAGTTCGGCAGCGCGTCGTACTCGATCTGGCCCAGGTCGGGCGCGTTGCCCGCCGCGAGCTGGTTGAAGAAGTTCTGGTACGTGCCCGAGTTGCCGTTCGGGCCGGTCTGCACCTCGACCTGGATGTCGGGGTTCTCGTCGTTCCAGGCGGCGACGGCGTCCTCGATGCCGGGGATCCAGCTGGTGAAGGTGAGGGTGACGTCCTCGCCGGCCGGCTCGCACGAGCCCGAGGCCGTGCCATCCGAGCCGGAGTCGCCCGCGGCGCAGCCGGTGAGGGCGAGCGCGGCGGAGGTGAGCAGGGCTGCGGTGACCGCTCGTTTCGTGTGTCGCATGGGTTTCCTTCTCTCGGTGGGGTTGGACCGTCCGGATGCCGCCGGGCGGGGGCCTACTTCAGTGCGCCGGTGCCGAGGCCCGTGCGCCAGTACCGCTGAAGCAGGAGGAACGTGATGATCAGGGGGATGATCGACAGCAGCGAGCCGACGAGCACGAACGTGCGCAGCTCGGGGAACTGGTTGATCGTGGAGTTCCAGGCGTAGAGCCCGAACGTGACCGGGAACAGCTCCTCGCTGCGGAGCATGATCAGCGGCAGGAAGAAGTTGTTCCAGATGGTCACGAACTGGAACAGGAACACCGTGATCATCGCGGGGAACATCAGCCGCATCGACACGGTGAAGAACGTGCGCAGTTCGCCGGCGCCGTCGAGGCGACTCGCCTCGAGCAGCTCCTCGGGCACCGAGGCCTCGGCGAAGACGCGCGACAGGTACACGCCGAACGGACTCACCACGCTCGGCAGGAAGACCGCCCAGAACGTGTCGGTCAGCTGCACGCGGCTGAACAGCAGGAACAGCGGCAGCGCGAGCGCGGTCGCCGGCACGAGCACGCCGCCGAGCACGACGTTGAAGATCGTCTCGCGGCCCGGGAAGCGGTACTTCGCGAGCGCGTACCCGCACATCGCGGCCAGGACCGTCGCGACGACGGCGCCGAGGCCGGCGTAGAGCAGGCTGTTCAGGATCCACCGGAGGTAGACGCCGTCGCGGTACGCGAAGAGCGCCGCGATGTTGTCGAACAGGTTGAAGTCGGAGAACCAGAGCGGGTTCGTCGTGAAGATCTGCCCGCGCTCCTTCGTGGAGGCCACGAGCAGCCACCAGATCGGCACGAGGAAGTACAGCGTGAAGACCGCCATGACGAGCATCGCGCCGGTGCGGGACAGCAGGCTCTCGCGCGGGCCGCGTGCGGCGGGCGCGCCGCCGGAGCGGCCGAGGCGCCGCGGGTTCACGGCCGGGGAGGCGGTGGTCGCGTCGGGTCCGATCGCGGTGCTCATGCGTCGGCCCCCTTCCTGCGGGTGAAGCGGAGGAACGTGAACGAGAGGACGAACGTCGCCAGCGCCAGCACGACCGAGAACGCGGCCGCGAGCGACACGTTCGGGATCGAGCTCGTGGCGTAGATCGTCATGTTCGGCGTGTACGTGCTGGTCACGGCCGAGCTGAAGGAGCGGAACGTCTGCGGCTCCGCCAGGAGCTGCAGCGTGCCGATGATCGAGAGCACGGCGGTGAGCACGAGCGCGGGCCGGACGAGCGGGATCTTGATGGACCAGGCGATGCGGCCCTGCCCGGCGCCGTCGATGCGGGCCGCCTCGTAGATCTCCTGCGGGATCGCGAGGAGGGTCGAGTAGATGATCAGCATGTTGTAGCCGACGAACACCCACGTGACGACGTTCGCGATCGCCCACAGCACGAAGTCGGCGGAGAGCAGGTCGACGCGGCTGGTCAGCGCCTCGAACGGCGAGAGGTTCGGCGAGTAGAGGAAGCCCCACATGATCGCGGCGATGACGCCCGGGACCGCGTACGGCGCGAAGAACGCGAGCCGGAAGAACTTCTTGCCCTTCACGAGCGGCGAGTCCAGGAGGAGGGCGAACAGGAGCGCCAGTCCCAGCATCACCGGCACCTGCACGATGCCGAAGAGGAGCACCCGGCCGACCGAGGTCCAGAAGGCCTCGTTCTGGAACACGAGCACGTACTGGCTGAGCCCGCCGAAGACCTCACGGGCCTCGCCGAACGTGCCCTCGCGCTCGATGACGAGCAGCGACTGCCAGACGGCGACGCCGATGGGCACGAGGTAGAAGAGCGTGAACATGACGGCGAAGGGCGCGACGAACGCGACGATCGCCCAGGGATGCTGGACGCGACGACGACGCGCCGTCGGGGGCCGTCCGGTCGCGTCGCGCGCGGCGGCGCGCGCGACGGCCGGGGTGGATGCGGGTGCGGTCATGCCGCTCCCTCCTCTCTGATCACGCGGACCGTGCCCGCGGGGACGGCGAGGGCGCCGTCGACCGCGATCCCGGTCACGAGTTCGGTGCCGCGCGCGTCGACGTCGACGTCGGCGGACCCGTGGTTGACGACGAACCGGTAGCGACGCCCGTCGCTCCCGGCCCGCCGGGTGATCTCGACGTCGGCCGAGGCGCCCGGTTCGGATGCCGCGCCCGCGCCGGTCAGCACGCGGCCGACGAGGTCGCGCAGGTCGTCGCGCTCGAGGAGCGTGGCGAGGTACCACGCGTCGCCGGCGCCGTCGGTGCCGGTGCGCCGCGTCACGGCGGGCATGCCGGCGGCGGGGCCGTCGGCGAACCGGTCGAGCACGTCGGCATCCGTCGCCTCGAGCCGCTCGGCCCAGACGGCGGCCGCCGCGCCGGATTCGAGTGCGAGCCCCGTGCCCGCCAGCACCGGCGCGAACTCCTCGACGCGGATGCCGAGCAGGTCTCGCCAGGCGCCGGGATATCCGCCCGGGCGCACGCGATCGTGCTCGTCGACGATGCCGCTGGAGAAGGTCACGAGCACGTGGGTGCCGGATGCCGCGGCGGCGTCGAGTGCGGCGGCCTCGGCGTCGCGGACCAGGTGGAGTCCGGGCACGACGACGAGCCGGTAGCCGGAGAGGTCGGCGCCGGGGCGGACGACGTCGACGGTCGCGCCGAGGTCGTGGAGGGCGCCGTAGAGCGCGTGCACCTGGTCGAGGTAGGCGATCTCGTGGGTCGGCCGGTTCTCGCCGTCGGCCGCCCACCACGACTCCCACGAGAAGAGCAGGGCGACGTCGGCCCGGACGCGCGTGCCGGCGACCTCGCCGAGGACGCCGACGACCCGGCCGAGCTCGGCGACCTCGCGCCAGAGCGCGCTGTCGGTGCCCGCGTGCGGGATGAGCGCGGAGTGGAACTTCTCGGAGCCCTGGAGCGACGCGCGCCACTGGAAGAAGCACACGCCGTCGGCGCCGCGGGCGACGTGCGCGAGCGAGTTGCGCAGCAGCTGGCCGGGCTCCTTGGCGAGGTTGACGGGCTGCCAGTTGACCGCTCCGGTCGAGTGCTCCATGAGCAGCCAGGGCTCGCCGCCCGCGAGGCCGCGGGTGAGGTCGGCGGCGAAGGCGAGCTCGGTGCGCGGCTCCCCGAGGCGGTGGTCGAGGTAGTGGTCGTTCGCGACGACGTCGACGTCGGGCGCCCAGGTCCAGTAGTCGAGGTCGCGGATGTGGGCGGTGACCATGAAGTTCGTCGTGATCGGTGCGGCGCTGTGCCGGCGGATCACCTCGGCCTCGGCGCGGTAGTACCCGAGGAGCTCGTCGGAGGAGAACCGGTGGAAGTCGAGCACCTGCCCGGGGTTGCGGGTCGAGATCGTCAGGCGCGGGGTGAGGATCTCGTCCCAGTCGGTGTAGCGCTGGCTCCAGAAGCTCGTGCCCCAGGCGCGGTTCAGTTCGTCGATCGTGCCGTGGCGCTCGCGCAGCCAGCGACGGAACGCGCGCGTGCTCTCGTCGCAGTGGCATTGGGCGTTGTGGCAGCCGAGCTCGTTGGAGACGTGCCAGAGGGCGACGGCGGGGTGATCGGCGTACCTGGCGGCGACGGCCTCGACGAGGGCGAGGGCGTGCTGCCGGAAGACCGGCGAGCTCGGGCACCAGGCCTGGCGGCCGCCCGGGTAGCGGGTGGTGCCGTCGGCCATCACGGGCAGGATCTCGGGATGCCGCGCGGTGAGCCACGGCGGCGGCGAGGCCGTCGCCGTGCCGAGGTTGACGCGGATGCCGGCGCCGTGGAGGAGTTCGACGACCTCGTCGAGCGCGCTGAAGTCGAATGCGCCGTCGGGGGCCTGCAGGGACGACCAGCCGAAGACGTTGATCGCGACGAGGTCGACCCCGACCTCGCGCATGAGCGCGACGTCCTCGCGCCAGACCGACGGATCCCACTGCTCGGGGTTGTAGTCGCAGCCGAACGCGATGCCCGGGTGGGCGAAGCGCGGCCGGTCCGTCGCGGCGACCGGGCGATCGAGCTCGGTCGGGCTCGAGGCGAGGGTCGAGACGGGCTGGTCCACGATGCTCCCGGGATCGTCGTTGATTCTGTGAACGTGCACAGTTCGCGCCGAGCGGGACCTCGGTGCGATTTCTGTGAACGTACACAGAATGGCACCGCGCCTCCGCGCTGTCAACCCCGGACGGCGATACAGTGAGTCGCATGACCTCCCGGACGACCCGGCCGAAGCGCGCGACCGTGCACGACGTCGCGGTCGAAGCGGGCGTCTCGCGGGGTACCGTCAGCCGCTACGTCAACGGCGAGCGCTACGTCTCCGCCGCCGCCCGCGAGGCGATCGAGCTCGCCATCGCCAAGGTCGGCTACGTCCCGAACACCGCCGCGCGCAACCTCGTCATGCAGCGCACCCAGGCGGTCGGCTTCATCGTGCACGAGCCGCACTCGCTGTTCGTCGAGGACCCGAACATCGGCGAGATCCTGCTCGGCGCCAACTCGCGGCTCTCCGAGGCCGACCACCAGATGGCGGTGCTCATCGTCGACACCGAGCGCGACACCGAGCGCGTCGCGCGGTACCTCTCGGGCGGGCTCGTCGACGGCGTCATCATCGTGTCCGCGCGGGTCGACGATCCGATCACGCGAGTGGTCGAGCGGCTCCAGCTGCCGGCGGCCTACGTCGGCCATCCGCCGGGCGCCGCCGGGTCCGCCTCGTTCGTCGTGATCGACAACGTCGGCGCGGCGCGATCGATCACCGGCAGGCTGCTCGAGACCGGACGGCGGCGCATCGGCATGGTCGCCGCGGCGCTCGACCGCGACTCCGGCACCGACCGGCTCGCGGGCTTCCGCGAGGCGCTGGGCGACCGGTTCGACGAGACGCTCGTCGAACCGGTCCCGCTGTACTCCTACTCGGCCGGCCGCGACGGCATGCGGCGGCTGCTCGACCGCGCGCCCGACCTCGACGGGGTCTTCGCGGCGTCGGACGCCGTGGCGGCGGGCGCGATCGAGGCGCTCAAGGAGTCCGGACGGCGCGTGCCCGACGACGTCGGCGTCGTCGGCTTCGACGACAGCGCCTGGGCGCAGCGCACGACCCCCGCCCTCTCGACCGTCCGGCAGCCGGCCGCCGGGCTGGGCGCCGAGGCGGCGCGACTCGTGCTCTCGCGCCTCCGCGGCGACGACACCCCGGCCGAGGTGCGGCTCGACTGCGACATCGTGTGGCGCGGGTCCGCCTGACCCGCCCCACGGCCGCGGTCAGCGCAGGGCGTCGGCGATGGGCGTCTCGCCGCGGTTGAAGCGGATGGTCCGCCCCACCGTCGCGGGCTCGGCCAACGTCGCGGCGACGGTGGCCGCGACATCCGCCCGGTCGACGTCGGCGCTGTCCTCGGCGGTCGTGTCGATGCGGCCGGCGCCCGGGCCGTCGGAGAGCGTCGACGGGCCGAGGATCGTGTACTCGAGGCCCGAGGCCCGCAGGTGCTCGTCGGCGGCCGCCTTCGCGTCGGCGTAGTGCCGGAACGCGCTGTCGGCGGGCACTCGGTGGTCCACACGCGAGCCGAAGTACGAGACCATCACGTAACGGCGGACGCCCGCGCGGTCCGCGGCGTCCATCGACCGCACCGCGGCATCGTGGTCCACGGCCCGCGTGCGGGCCGGATCGCCGCCGCCCGCCCCGGCCGACCACACGACCGCGTCGTGCCCGGCGATCAGGTCGACGAGCCCGTCGACGTCGAGCTGCTCGACATCCGCCACGACCGGCGCGGCGCCCGTCGCCGCGACGTCGTCGGCGTGCTCCGCGTTCCGGATGACCGCGTCGACCTCGTCGCCGCGCTCGGCCAGGATCCGCTCGAGCTGCAGGGCGACCCGCCCGTGCCCTCCGATGACCAGCACCTTCGCCATGAGCAGCCTCCCCCGCCGTCCGTGCCCCCAACGCTACCGACGGATGCCGCCCCGGCACCACCGTCGGGACGGCCGCCCGCTCGGCAGGACCAGTGGTCCGCGAACGCTGGCGTCGGCCGCCGTCCGGCGGGCAGAATGGGCCCACGAACACGCGGAGGTGTGCATGTCGGTCGAGACGGTGCTCTGGGGAGCGATCTTCGGGATCATGGCGATCGGCGGGGTCGGCCTCGCGGCGAGCCTCTGGGTCTTCGCGAGGGGCCCGAGGGACTGACGCGGCCGGCGTCGATCGATGCCGGTGACGAGCGCCGGCGTGCTGCTCTACCGCCGCACGCCGGGCCTCGAAGTGTACGTCGCCCACATGGGCGGGCCGTACTGGGCGGGCCGCACCGAGCACGCGTGGTCCATGCCGAAGGGCCTCATCGAGCCCGGTGAGCAGCCCCGCGCGGCGGCGTTCCGCGAGTTCGCCGAGGAGATCGGCGCACCGGTTCCCGTGGCACCACCCGACGCGATCGACCTCGGCACCGTGCGCGCCTCGTCGAGCAAGGTGCTGCACGTGTTCGTCGCCGAGGCCGCGGACTGGGAGCCGGACTTCCGGCCGGGCACGTTCGAACTCGAGTGGCCGCCGCGATCGGGCCGGACGGCCGTGTTCCCCGAGGTCGACGAGGCGCGCTGGGTGCCGGTGGATGAGGCCAGGACGCTGCTCGTGAAGGGGCAGGTCGCCGCGCTCGACCGCCTCGAGCGGCACCTGGCCTGACGGCGACCGGGCGCGCCGGCGACCGGACGCCCGAGCGACCCGGACGCGCGGGTCAGGCGACCGTCACGTCGCCTGCGTCGCCCGATCCGTCCCGACGTCGCCGGAGGTGGAACTCGCGCCGCTCGTCGATCGACGGGTCCGGGGCGTCCCACACCTTGACGATCGCCCAGCCGACGGCGGTCAGTGGGACGGCGAGCACGGCGCCGGCGATGCCGCCGAGGATCGTGCCGGCGGTCAGGGCGATGAGCACGACGAGCGGGTGCAGCTTCAGCGACTGCGCCATGACCACGGGCTGCAGCAGGTCGCCCTCGAGCTGGTTCACGGCGATCACGATCGCAACGACGATCAGGGCCACGATCGGCCCGTTGGCGACGAGGGCGACGAGCGCCGCCAGGATGCCGGCGACCGTCGCGCCCACGAGCGGGATGAACGCCGTCAGGAACACGATGACGGCCAGCGGCAGCGCGAGCGGCACCTGCAGGATCGCGAGGCCGATGCCGATGGCGACCGCGTCCACGAGGGCCACGATCGCCGTGCCCCGCACGTACCCGCCGAGCACCTTCACGCTCGTCTCGCCCACGCGGCGTCCGCGCTCGAGCCGGTCGCCGGCGAACGGACGGAGGAAGAACGCCCAGATCCGGTCGCCGTCCTTGAGGAAGAAGAACAGCACGACGAGCATGAGCACCAACCCGGTGAAGAACTCCGTCGCCTGCGACACGCCGGTGAGGGCGCTCTGGCCGAACTCGGCGCTCGTGACGAAGTCGAGGATGCCGTCGCGCCAGGCGTCGAGCTGCTCCTGGTCGATCGGGATGGGCAGCGTCCGCACCCAGCCGAGCAGGTCGTCGAAGCCGTCGGTGGCCGACGTCGCGAGGTCGTCCCACTGCGAGCGGACCGCGAACACGATCGCCGTCACGATGCCGCCGAGCACGACGATGCCGCCGAGGAGCGCGACCCACGCCGCGAGGATCGGCGGCATCCCGCGCCGGAGCCATGCGATCAGCGGGCTGGCCGCCGCGGCGAGGATCAGCGCGATGAGCACGGGGATGACGATGAGCGTGACGCGTGTGAGCGCCCAGACGGCGAGCGCTCCGAGCGTCACCACCATGAGCACCTGCAGGCTGCGGATGGACCAGCGGCCGAGCCGGTCGTTCCAGATCGGCCCGCCCGTGCTCTCACGGGTGGGGGATCCCTCCCCCTCGGCGGGCCGGGTGCGGGCGGGATCCGGGGCGCTGCGGCGGCGGAAGACCATGGCTCGACCCTAGGCGCGGCCCGCCCGCGCGCACAGGCCTTGACCCGGTGCGTCCGCGAGCCGAGCGTTGACCGCCGGCGCCGCGGGCGCCTAGCGTGACCGCGGAGGCACGATCATCTCGAGGGGAGCCGGCCGATGGATGCCGCGACATCCCGTGCCACGGGCGGCGTGCGCGACCTCAGCCGACCGATCGCGGACGGCATGGCCGTGTACCCCGGCGATCCGCCCGTGCACCTCGCGCCGGCGTTGGAGCTCGAGCGGGACGGCGCGGCGGTCACCGCGCTGGAGCTCGGCTCGCACACCGGCACGCATGTCGACGCACCGGCCCATGTCGTCGCGGGTGGGCGCACGATGGCGCAGGTCGCACTCGACGAGCTCGTCGGCGACGCGCTCGTGTGCCACCTCGCCGGCCTGGCCGACGGCGCGACGTACGGGCTGGGCGAGCTCGCGGCATCCGTGGCCGGCGGTGTGCTGCCCGCCGTCGTGCCGCCCGTCGTGGTGGTCGACACCGGGTGGTGGCGGTGGTTCGGCACGGAGCGCGCGCTGCGGCATCCGTCCCTCTCCCCCGAGGCCGCGCGGGCGCTGGTCGACCGCGGCATGCACGTGCTCGCCGTCGACACGCTGAGCCCCGACCCGACGGATGCCGCGGGCACGCCCGGCATCCCGGTGCACCGGATCGTGCTCGGTGCCGACCGTCTCATCGTCGAGAACCTCACCGACCTCGACGGCCTGCCCGAACGCGTCCGGATCGGCTGCTTCCCGCTCCGCCTCGACGGCGACGGCGCGCCCGCCCGCGTGGTCGCCTTTCCGGGCTGAACGGACTCCCCCGTTCCGACCCCCGCCCTCCGACCGTCCTCTCCCCCGGACGCACACACGCTGGATCTCCGGGAGGAACTTCCCGACGACACGCCGCCCCCGGGAACGCGCCGCTCGGCGCGGCGGCCAGAAGTTCCTCCCGACGGGAACCGGACGTCGAACGGGAGACATCGATCCGTGATCGGGAGGGAGGAGCGACGACAGAGGAGGGCGGCGGCGCGATGCGCCGGCGCGTGCGGCGGGTCGGCGGTGCGCGGCAGACTGGGGCCATGGACCCGGTATCGGCGCTGGAGGAGATCGCGACCCTGCTCGAGGTGCAGCTCGCGTCGCCGTTCAAGGCGAAGGCGTTCCGACGCGCGGCCGGGGTGATCGGCCCGCTCTCGGAGGAGGAGCTGCGGGCGCGCGCCGGCGACGGCCGGCTGAAGCGCACGCCCGGCATCGGCGACTCGAGCCTCGGCGTGATCGTCGAGGCGCTCGACGGGACGGTCCCGTCGTACCTGGCGGATCTCCGCGAGAAGGCGGGCGTCGAGACCGCGTCCGGGCTGCGGGCGCTCCTCCGCGGCGACCTGCACGCGCACTCGGAGTGGTCGGACGGCACGACGAGCATCGCCGCCATGGCGCGGGCCGCGGCATCCGCCGGGCTCGAGTACTTCGCCCTGACCGACCACTCGCCCAGTCTCCGGGTCGCGAACGGGCTGTCGCCCGAGCGGCTCGAGTCGCAGCTCGAGATCGTCGGCGCGCTCAACGCCGGGCTCGGCGAGGGGCCGGGCGACGCCGACGAGCGCGACCGCGGCGACCTCGGCGTGCGGATCCTCGCCGGTATCGAGGTCGACATCCTGGAGGACGGCACGCTCGACCAGGAGCCGGCCCTGCTCGACCGGCTCGACGTGGTCGTCGCCAGCGTGCACTCGAAGCTCCGTGCGCCGCGCGACGCCATGACCGAGCGGATGCTGCGGGCGATCCGCGATCCGCGGATGAACGTGCTCGGCCACTGCACGGGCCGGCTCGTGCAGGGCTCGCGCGGCACGCGACCGCAGTCGGAGTTCGACGCCGAGGCGGTGTTCGCCGCGTGCGCCGAGCACGACGTCGCGGTCGAGGTCAATTCGCGCCCGGAGCGGCAGGACCCGCCCGACGACCTCATCCGGATCGCGCTCGACGCCGGCTGCCGCTTCTCGATCGACAGCGACGGGCACGCTCCCGGGCACTTCGGGTTCCTGGCGCTCGGCGCGAAGCGCGCGGAGGCTGCCGGCATCCCGCCCGAGCGGATCGTGACGACGTGGCCTGCCGACCGGCTCGTCGAGTGGGCGGCGTCGAAGAAGCGGGCCGCGCGCTAGTCCGCCGTGTCGCCCGCACGCTCCACGAGCCAGTCGAGCACCTCGGGCACCACGCGCAGCACGGCGACGTGCCCGTCGTCGAGGCGCATCCACAGGCGCGCGTCCGGCAGTCCGGCGACGAGGCGCACGGCGTGCGCCCGCGGGATGACGCGGTCCAGCTCGCCCTGCACGAGCAGCGCGGGCACGCGCACGTCGCCGAGCTCGACGCCCCAGTCCCGGGTGAACGCCACGTCGTCGTCCACGAGCCCGCCGGGGCCGAACTGCTCGGCGCGTCCGGCGTCGCGGCCGACGGCGCCCCACTCGCCCCCGAGCACGTCGAAGTCGGCCGCGATGAACTGCCCCGGGTCGAACTCGTCGGTCTCGGCGAACCGCATCCGCTCCGCCCGGGAGACGGCGGCCGCGCGGAGCGCGGCGGGGCCGTGCATGCCGGCGAACCAGTCGTCGTCGCCGTCGTACGGCGCCGGGCTCGCCAGCACCGAGACCGCCGTGACGCGATCGGGCAGCAGGGCGGCGCAGGCGAGCGCGTGCGGCCCGCCGCCGGAGTAGCCGAGCGTGGCGAAGCGCTCGAGCCCGAGGGCGTCGGCGATCGCTCCGACGTCGGCGGCGACCGAGGCCACGTCGCGGCGGGGCCGCGGGGTCGACCCGCCGTACCCGGGGCGGGCGAAGGTCACGAGCCGGATGCCTCGGGCCCGCGAGGCCGCGACGAGCGGCTCGAGCGGCTCGCCCGTGTGCGGCGACCCGGCATGCCAGACCACGGTCGGCGCGGCGGCACCCTCCGGAGACGCCTCGACGACGAACGCCCGCACGACGCCGCCGTGCGGCGACGGCACGTCGAGGATCCGGGCCCCGTCGGCCGTGACCCCTCCCGCCTCCGGCAGGTCCGCGCCGGCTATCGCTCGACCGCCTCGCGTTCGCGGCCGCGACGACCGAGCGAGCGCAGCCAGAAGAACACGGCCACGGCGACGACCGCGACGACGGCGAGCTTCACGACGAACCAGAGCACGCTGAAGACGAGGTCGACGAGGAACCACGCGATCACGACGGCGGTGATCACGCCGAGGACGGTCCAGACGGTGCGGCTCATCCTCCGAGCCTATCCGCGCCCCCGCCGGCCCGGCCGGGGGTTGCGCGGCGGCCGGGTCGACCACAGCGCGAGCGCGATGAGCACCGGCTGGAAGAACAGCCGGACGAACCGCGCGCGGTCGGTCGTGAGCCCGAAGGCGTCGCGCCGCTCGCGCCACTGCGCGACGTTCCCGGGGAACACCGCAGTGAAGAACGCCGCCACGATCCAGCCGATCCGCGAACGCTCCCGCGGCAGCACGACGAGCGCCGCCCCGAGCCCGACTTCGGCGACGCCCGACGCGACGACGACGCCGTCGGCGTCCATCGGCACCCACGGCGGGACCTGCGCCCGGAACTCGCGCCGCGCGAACGTCAGGTGCGAGACGCCCGCGAACACGAGGAACGCGGCGAGCAACCAGCGACCGGCGGTCCGGGCGGGCGTGGAGGGCGGCAGGGAGTCGGCTCGGGTCATGCGGAGAGCCTAGGTGCGCCTGACGGACGCGTCATCCGACCGCACGGCGCCTCGCAGCGAACGGTCAGCCCTGGACGCGCCCCGACGCGGCCGCGATGCGCTTCAGCAGCGGCGGCTTCGCCACCACCCAGGCGACCACCATCACGACCACCGACAGCGCGAAGACGACGAAGCCGAGCCAGTCGTCGGCGTCGCGCGCCGCGTACATCTGGTTGAGCTTGCGCAGCGCACCGGAGGTGAGCACGAGTACCACGTGGACGAACGTGAAGGCGAGGAAGAAGAGCATGACCGGGTAGTGGACGGCGCGCGCCATCCGCTCGGTCGACGGCGATGCGAGTCGCCCCTCGGCGGGCCACGCCGACGACAGCCGCAGGCCCGAGAGCAGCGCCAGCGGCGAGGCCACGAACACCACGACGAAGTAGGACAGCTGCTGCAGCGCGTTGTAGACGACCCAGGAGTCCTCCACCGGCCACTCGAGCGACGCGTACTGCAGGCCCGCCGAGATCGCGTTGGGCACGACCGCCCAGTCGGTCGGCACGATCCGCAGCCACTGCCCGGTCGCGAACAGCAGCACGACGTAGCTGATGCCGACGAGCACCCACAGCGCGTCGAGCCACAGGTGGAACCACAGCCAGATGCCGAGGCGCCGCGGCGGCCGCTTCGTGCGCGGCCACCGGGTGTTGTCGCGCGTCCAGAACCCGGGCGGCCGACGCTTGCCGCGCAGCTCCAGCCCCGTCTTCACGAGGAGCACCAGGAAGAAGGCGTTGAGGAAGTGCTGCCAGCCGAGCCAGGCCGGGATCCCGACGGGCGTGCCCTCGGGCGGCGGCACCACGCCGGGGTACGCGTCGACGAACGCCTCGACCGCGGGGATGCCTCGGATCAGGCGGGCGGCGACCACGACGACCGCGAACACGACGACCGCGATGACCGCGCCCCAGAGCACGCGTCGACGCTGGGCCCTCCACCACTCGGCGGCGCGGGTGGACGTCGTGGGCGTCGTGGTCATCTCGGCGTCGGGTCCTTCTCCAACGGGGCTCCGGCCGCGGCCGGAGGGGCGCGGCGCGGGATGCGCCGGCGTCGAACGGATGCCTCGACGATATCGCCGTCGGCTGGGAGCACGCGCACGCCCTGCAACACCGCGTCGCAGTGCGGCGCGCCGGGCGGCATCCGTCGTCGCACCTATGCTGGCCCGATGCTGCACGATCTCGCCGACGGAGTCCGCGCGCTCGGGCGCGGGTTCGCGTTCTGGCGGCGCGATCCGGGCGTGATGCTGCTCGGACTGGTGCCCGCCGCGATCGTGTTCGTGCTGCTCGCCTGGGGCCTCATCGCGCTCGGCATCGGGCTCCCGGGGCTCGTCGACCTCGCGACGCCGTTCGCCGACGCCTGGGTGGAGTTCTGGCGCGTCGCGTTCCGCACGCTCGTCGCGGTCGTCGCCTTCGCCGGCGCGGCCGTGCTGGCGTTCGTGACGTTCACGGCGCTCACGCTGATCGTCGGCGACCCGTTCTACGAGCGCATCTGGGTCGCGGTCGAGGCGGATGCCGGCGGGGACCCGCCCGGCGAGGGCCCCGGGTTCTGGGCCGGCGTGCGCGGATCGCTCGTGCTGATCCTGCAGGGGCTGCTGTCGGCGGTGCTCGTCGGGCTCGTCGGGTTCGTCCCCGTCGTCGGCACGGTCGCGGCCGCGGTGCTCGGCGCGGTCCTCACCGGACGGCTGCTCGCACGCGAGCTCACGGCACGCGCGCTCGACGCGCGCGGCATCCCCCGCGACGAGCGCCGCGCACTGCTCCGGGCGAATCGGTGGCGCTTCCTCGGCTTCGGCATCGCGACGCAGCTGTGCTTCCTCGTGCCGCTCGGCGCGATCGCGACCATGCCCGCCGCCGTGGCCGGGGCGACCGTGCTCGCGCGTTCCGCGCTTGACAGGCGGGAGGCGCCGCGGGAGGCTCGCCCGGAGTCCTGACCGACGCGACGGGTGAGGGGGTCGCCGATGTCGCGCACACCCGACGCACCCGCGCGGCACCACGCCCGCTGGGTGGTCGCGGCCCTCTGCACGGGGACCCTGCTCAGCGCCATGAACTCGGGCATGATCGCGGTCTCGCTCAGCACGCTCCGCCGGGAGTTCGCCGTCGATGTGGCGACGGTGACCTGGGTCATCTCGGTCTACTACCTCGCCTCGGCGGTGCTGCAGCCGATCATGGGGCGCCTCGCCGACCGCTACGGCCCGCGCCGCGTCTTCGCGTTCGGCATGTGGACGGTCGCGCTCGCGGGTGCGCTCGGCCCGTTCGCGCCCGACCTCGCGGTGCTCTGCGCGGTCCGGGTGCTGCTCGCGGTCGGCACCGCGACCGCGTTCCCATCGGCCGCGGCCATGCTGCGCGCGGTCGCCGCGGCCGACGGCGGCAACGCCACGAAGATGATCGGGCGCATCCAGCTCGTCGACACGACGTCGGCGGCCATCGGTCCGGTGCTCGGCGGCGCGCTCATCGTCGCGTTCGGCTGGCCGGGGATCTTCTGGATCAACGTGCCGCTCGCGGCACTCGCGCTCGTGAGCACGGGCCTGCTCGCACCGCGCGACGCTCCTCGCGCCCACGTGCCGCTGCGGCGGACCCTGGCCGAGTCCGACCTGCCCGGCATCGGGCTCTTCGTGGTCGCGATCGCGACGCTGATCGGGTTCCTGCTCGAGCTCGCCGACGACCCGCCGTGGCTGCTGCTGCCGGTCGCCGTGATCGCCGGCGGCCTGTTCGCCTGGCGGGAACTGCGGGCGGCGACGCCCTTCATCGACCTGCGGCTGCTGGCCGCGAACCTGCCGCTCGTGCGCGTGTACGTGCTGTTCATCCTCGCCAACCTCGTGTTCTACGGCGCCCTGTTCGGCATCCCCCAGTACCTCGAGGACCACGCCGGGTACCGCACCGACGTCATCGGGCTCCTGCTGCTGCCGCTCGCGGCGTTCAATGTGGTGACCGCCCCGCTCGTGGAGCGGCTGATCGATCGCCGCGGCCTCCGCCGCGCACTCGTGGTCGGGCTCGCCGCGCTCACGGCCGGCACGCTCGCCCTGCCGCTCCTCGGCGGGTCGACCGCCGCGTGGACGGTGCTCGCGGCGACGGCGGCGCTCGGCATCCCGTACGTCTTCGTGCTCGTCTCGATCACGCAGTCGCTCTACGTGGCGGCTGCCGGCCAGCACGTCGGCCAGGCGGCCGGGCTGTTCCAGACCGCACGCTGCCTCGGCTGCATCGGCGCCTCGGTCGTGGTGGGGCTGGCGTTCTCGGGCGGCACCGGTCCGTCGGACTGGGTGCTGCTGGCGATCGTCACCGTCGCGCTGTCGCTGACGACGCTCGTGGTCGCGATCGCCTGGCGGCCGCGGCCGGTGGGCTAGCCGCCCAGCACCTCGTCGACCCACTCGGGCACGAGCAGGCTCGCGGGGCCGAGCCGGGTCTCGGCGAAGAACGGCGTGATCTCGCTCTCGGCGAGGTTGAGCTCGAGCGTCGTGGCGCCGAGCGCCTCGGCCGTGAGCACGAAGCCGGCGGCGGGGTGCACGGCGCCCGAGGTCCCGATGGCGACGAACGCCTCGCACCCGGCGAGCGCGAGGTCGATGTCGTCGAGGCCGTACGGCATCTCCCCGAACCAGACGACGTCGGGGCGCAGCGTCCGTTCGCCGCAGGCGGGGCACGGCGGCCCCGGCAGCAGGTCGCCCGGCGCGTCGGAGCGCACCTCGCAGACGAGGCACCGCGCCAGGCGCAGCTCGCCGTGCATGTGGAGCACGCGCGTCGACCCGGCGCGCTCGTGCAGGTCGTCGACGTTCTGCGTGACGACGAGCAGTTCGTCGCCGAGCTCGTGCTCGAGCGCGGCCAGCCCCGCGTGCGCGGGGTTCGTGGCGACGGATGCCACGGCCCGCCGCCTGGCGTCGTAGAAGCGCTGCACGGTCTCGGGATCCGCGTCGAAGGCCTCGGGGGTCGCGACGTCCTCGACGCGGTGCCCCTCCCAGAGCCCGCCGGCGTCGCGGAACGTCGGCACGCCGCTCTCCGCGGAGATCCCGGCGCCGGTGAGCACGACGATGCGCGGCGCAGCGGTCATCGGGCGCCCTCGGGCACGTGGCCGCTGAACAGCAGCACGCGCGTCGGGCCGAACGGGAACGACGGCACGCGCACGAGCCGGGCCTCATCGGCCGCGAACCCCGCGGCGACGAGCGCCGCACCGGTGTCGCGATCCCAGTGGCAGCCGTGGCACCATCGGCGGCTGAACGGCGTCACGGCGTGCTGGATGCCCCGCTTGAGCGTGCCCGGCGGGGCGACGACGTGGTCGACGAACACGACGCGGCCACCGGGGCGCAGGACGCGCCGCACCTCGGCGAGCGCGGTGGCCTGGTCGGCCACCGAGCACAGCACGTACGTGCCGACGACCGCGTCGACGGAGGCGTCGGGCAGCGGGATGCGCTCCGCCACGGCGTCGAGCGGTTCCGCCGGATGCCGCCATTCGCGCGCCCTCGTCCGCAGTTCCGCGCGCCGCTCCGCGTCGGGTTCCAGCCCCACCCACTCGACCTCGTGGTGCAGCGCGCCGAAGTTCTCGCCCTCGCCGGCGCCGATCTCGAGCACGCGCCCGCGGACGCGCCCGATCGCCTCGCGCTCGAGGTCGTCGAGCTCGTCGTCGGTGATGAGCGGGGGCCGCGCGGCATCCATCACAGGTCATGCGACCACGCGGCGGAGGCGGTCGTCAAGCGGCCGGTCCGGCGCTCAGCGACGGAGCCAGACCGTCGTCTCGGCGGGCAGCCGCGCGTCGCCGACCTCCCGGCTCGCGACGAGCACCGATCCGTGCGGGAGGTCCACGGCATCGGTGCCGAAGTTGGACACGACCTCCCAGCCGTCCGGGCGCCGGAAGTGCACGACATCGGGTTCGGAGGTCGCGACCCACTCGAGTTCCTCCGCGCCCTGGAGCTCGCGGCGCAGCGCGAGGGCGCGACGGTACATCGCCAGCGTCGATGCCGGGTCCCCGCCCTGCACCTCGACCGCGAACTCGCCGAACCAGGCGGGCTGGGGCAGGTGCGAGCCGTCGGGCCCGAACCCGAAGGAGTCCCCGTCGGCCGTCCACGGGAGCGGCACGCGGCACCCGTCCCGGCCGATGTCGACGCCGGGGTTGCGGAAGTACGCGGGATCCTGGCGCTCCGAGGCGGGGATGTCGGCGACCTCGGGGAGTCCGAGCTCCTCGCCCTGGTACAGGTACGCCGACCCGGGCAGGCCGAGCACGAGGAGCGAGGCCGCGCGGGCGCGCCGGAGTCCTCGATCGCGATCGAGCTCGGGGGTCGCCCCGCCCGACAGCAGCCACGCGGCACCGTGCTTCTCTCGCGGGTCGGACGGCTCGGGCAGTCCGTAGCGCGTGGCGTGCCGCACCACGTCGTGGTTCGAGAGCACCCACGTCGTCGATGATCCCGACATCGCGGCGAGGGCGAGGTTCGCGTCCACGATCCGCCGGAACTCGGCCGCGTCGTACGGCGCCTCGAGGAGATCGAAGTTGAACGCCTGCCCCAGCCCCTCGACGCTCGCGTACCGAGGCCGACGGTGGGACTCGACCCAGGCCTCCGCGACCGCCGTCCGCGGCGGCGAGTACTCCTGGAACACGCGGCGCCATTCGGCGTAGATCTCGTGGACCTCGTCGCGGTCCCACAACGGGTGGGCCCCGTCGCGCGGCAGCGCGTCGAGGGTCGCCTGATCGGGCAGGACGTCGTCGAGCCGCTTGGCGAGCCCGTGGGCGACGTCGATGCGGAACCCGTCGACCCCGCGATCCGACCAGAACCGCAGCGTGCGGAGGAAGTCGTCGCGCACCTCGCGGTTGTCCCAGTTCAGGTCGGGCTGCTCGGTCGCGAAGTAGTGCAGGTACCACTGGCCGTCGCCGACCGGCTCCCAGGCCGCGCCCCCGAACGCGCTCGTCCAGTCGGCCGGCGGCTGCGCGCCGTCGGGGCCCAGCCCGTCGCGGAAGATGTAGCGGGCGCGGGCGGCCGAGCCGCGCGGGGAGGCGAGCGCCTCGCGGAACCACTCGTGGCGATCGGAGGTGTGGTTCGGCACGATGTCGATGATGACGCGGATGCCGGCCTCGTGGAGCGCCGCGACCAGGCGGTCGAAGTCGGCCAGCGTGCCGAGCCGGGGGTCGACGTCGCGGTAGTCGTCGACATCGTACCCGCCGTCGGCGAGCGCTGACGGGTAGAACGGGCTCATCCAGACCGCGTCGATGCCGAGGGCCTGCAGGTACGGGACGCGGTCGCGCATGCCGCGCAGGTCGCCGATCCCGTCGCCGTCCGCGTCGGCGAAGCTGCGCGGGTAGATCTGGTAGACCGCGGCCTGGCGCCACCAGTCGGCGTCGTCGTGGAGTCGGGCGAGGTCGGGGCGTGCGAGCACGTCGCTCATGTGCGGTGAGGTCCTTTCCGGGGCGGAGGTGGTGAAGGTCGTGGCGGAGTCGGTTCGGGTGCGGGCGCTCGGTCAGCCCTTCACGGCGCCCTGCGTGACACCTTCCATGACCCAGCGCTGGGTGAAGAGGTAGACGACGATGGCGGGCGCCATGGCCATGAGGTACGACGCGAACGAGACGTTGTAGTTGTTGCTGAACTGCGTCTGGAAGATCGACTGCACGACCGGCAGCGTCTGCTGCGCGGAGTCGGCGATGATCAGCGACGGCATCATGAAGTCGTTCCAGGAGGCGAGGAACGCGAAGATCGCGACGGTCGCGCTCATGGGCGCGAGCAGCGGGAAGATCAGCTGCCGGAACGTCTGCCAGGTCGTCGCACCGTCGATGCGGGCGCTCTCCTCGAGTTCGAGCGGGATCGAGCGCAGGAACGCCGTGAACAGCAGGATGCTGAACGAGAGCTGGAACATGATGTGCAGGATGGTGACGCCCACCGGGTTCGCGAGCCCGGTGAGGCCCGTGAGCTGGATCTGCGGGAGCGCGACCACCGGGAACGGCAGGAACATCGCCGCGAGCAGGTAGAAGAACGACCAGCGGAAGAAGCGGTGCTCCCAGTTGCGGACGATCGCGTAGGACGCGAGCGAGGCGAGGAGGACGGTGCCGACCACGGTCCCCGCCGTCACGAGCAGCGAGATGGTGAACGCGACCGGGAAGTTCGTGAGCTCCCATGCCTGCACGAAGCCGGAGACGTCGATCGGGTTCGGCAGCGAGAACGCGTTGCCGTCCACGGCCTGCGAGGTCGACTTCAGCGACATCGAGATCGTGACGTAGAGCGGCAGGATCACCGTGATGGCGCAGAGGAGCAGGATGACCATGGTCGTCCAGCTCGTCTTCTCCTGACCGACCTTGCCTCGTCGGCGGATGGCGACCGCCGCGCCGTCGCGGCCGGGGACGGGGGTCACGGAAGCGGGCGTCCGCTTCGCTGCTGTCTGGGTCATCAGATCGCCGCCTTTCCGCGGGTGATTCGGAGTTGGAGCACCGAGATGGCGACCGCGATGATGAAGAAGATCGTGGCGTTCGCCATCTGGTAGGCGTAGTCGCCGCCGGTGAAGCCCGTGAAGATCGTCATGGCGATGCTTCGGGTGGACGTGCCCGGTCCGCCGTTCGTGAGGCCGACGATCACGTCGTACACGTTCAGGTAGTTCTTGAAGCCCAGGATCATGTTGATCACGACGTAGCCGGAGACGAGCGGGAGCGTGACGGACCAGAGCCGCCTCGCCGGCCCCGCCCCATCGATGTCGGCGGCCTCGTACACCTCGCCCGGGATCGAGAGCAGGCCGGCGATGTAGATGAGCAGCGTGGCCGGGATCGTCTGCCACGCCGTGACGATCACGATCGAGAGCCACGCGAGGTCGGGGTTGGCCAGGATCGACTCGGACAGCCACGGGATCCCGAGCGACGTGCCGAGCGCGGGCACCGAGTTCGAGAACAGGAAGTTGAAGACGTACGCGATCACGATGCCCGAGATGACCATCGGGATCACGAACACGGCGCGGAGCCCCGCCTTGAACCTGATCTTCGCCGTGAGGCCGACGGCGAGCAGGAACGCGATGACGTTCACCAGGAGCACCGTCACGATCGCGAAGCCGAAGGTGAAGCCGTAGCTGGCGAGGATCGCCGGGTCGGAGAAGGCCGCCACGTAGTTGGTGAGGCCGACGAACTCCCAGTCGCCGAAGCCGATGAAGTTCGTGAACGAGTAGAAGATGCCGAGCACCGCCGGGACCGTGATCGCGAGGGTGAACAGCGCGAGCGTCGGGACGAGGAACCAGTAGTAGATCGGATCGACGCGCGTGCGACCGCGTCGGTCGTGGCGGGCGCCGGCGAGGTGATCGGCCCGGCCGTGCTCGGCCTCGTCGACGAGGGAGCCCGTGGAGGCCGCGGCGGTGGTGACCGGAGTGCTCATGTCGGGATGTCCTTTCGAATCCGCGTCAGCCGCGCAGCGCGAGCCGCGCCCAGTCGGCGTCGATGGTCGCGAGGGTCGCCGGGACGCTTGCACCCGTCACCATCGCCTGGATGTAGTTGTCGATCGGGATGGTCAGGGGGACCGAGCGCGAGAGTCCCTGGTAGAACTCGCCGGCGTCGTAGTACTCCTGCATGCCGATGATCCGTTCGTCGGTCACGGGCGCGGCATCCGTCGTGGTGCCGAACCCGAGGAACGCGGCGTTGTAGGCGTCCATCACGTCCTGCTGCATGAGGTACGACACGAACGTGCGCGCCGCCTCCTTGCTGTTGCTCGCCTCCGGCACCCACAGGGCCAGGTCGAGGTTCACGCGGACCTTCAGGTCGTCGGGGTCGTTCGTCATGGGGAGCGGGAAGGTCCCGAGCTCGAGGTCGGGATTCGTCTTGGCGATCTCGCCGAGCGCCCACGGGCCCTGCAGGTACATTGCGGCTTCGCCGTTCGCGAAGGCGACGTTCCCGTCGCCGTACCCGCGGCTCGGGGCGTCCGCGTTCGAGTAGGCCGCGAGCTGCTCCATCTGCTCGACCGGGTCGAGGATCGTCTTCTGGAACGACACGGGCGAGTCGGGGCCCACGTCGGTGCCCTCCTCGTCGAGGTCGGCGAGGAACTCCGGCACGTCGGTGGTGCCGCCGACGCTGTAGTCGAACAGGCCCTGCGCGACGGTCCACGCGTCCTTGTAGGTGCTGTAGATCGGGGTGATCCCCGCGGCCTCGAGCGTGTCGCACGCGGCGATCAGCTCGTCCCACGTGGTCGGCACCTCGATGCCGTTGTCCTCGAACATCTGCACGTTGTAGATGACGGACGCCGCGGCCACCGAGTAGGGAAGCACGCTGGTCCGCCCGGGATAGGTCGCGTACTGGTCGACGAGCTCCTGCACGTCGGGGCGGATGCGATCGGCCTCGGGCATGTCGGAGAGGTCGGAGAGCGCGCCGCGCTCCATGAAGCGCGCCATCTCGTAGTTGTAGTTCAGCAGCCCGACGTCGGGCGGATTGCCCCGGAGGAACCCGGCCGAGAGGTTGGAGGCCGAGTCGAGCGTGACGTGGACCTCGGACTGGGAGTCGTTGAACTCGGCGACGACGTCCTGGAAGTAGGGGATCGCCTCGGGCTTGCTCAGCAGGAAGGTGATGTCCTCGGTGCCGCTGCCCGCGGCGGAGCAGCCGCTGAGGGCGAGGGCCGCCGCGAGGACGGCGGCGGCGGTGCCGCCGAGGCGGGCGCGCACGCGGCGGGTGCCGGTGGCGGGGCCCCGGCTGCGGCTGTGGTCGGTCGATCGGTGAGGCACGTCGTCGTCTCCTCCTGGGAATCCGGGCGTCGATGCCGTGGCGACGACGCCGATAGATAATTTGGAGTGTAGATTTACTCTGTGTCGTAAATAATGGCCGAGGACGACGGAAAGGTCAAGCGCGTGGACGAGAACGGTGCGGCGACGTCGCCGCAGGTGCTGCAGCGGGTGAACGCGAGACGGGTCCTCGAGTACGCCTGGCGCACGGGCGCCTTCACGGCGAGCGACGCGATGGCGGCGACGGGACTGACCCGCTCCACCGTCATCGGGGTGTGCGACGAGCTGCTGCGGCAGGGCTGGCTCGACGAGCTCGGCGATGCGCGCGCCGTCGGGGCCTACACCAAGGGCCGGCCCGCGCGTCGCTACGCACTTCGGGATCGCGCCGCGGTGGTGATCGCCGTCGACGCGGGCCACGATCGGATCTCGGCCACGGTCGCCGACCTCCGCGGCACCCCGATCGGGCGGAGCAGCACCGTGATCGCCGCGGTCAGGCCCGACCGGCCCGAGCGGCTGGCCGACGCCGGCCGGCGACGCGCACTCGTCCGGGCCGCGATCGACGAGGCCCTGGCGGACGCCCGGGTCGACCCCTCGACCGTGCTGGCGATGACGGTCGCCGTACCCGCGCCGGTCGATCGCGACGGCGCCTCGCCCGCCGAGAACCCCTTCTGGCGACTCGCCAATCCGGGGTATGCCGAGCTCGTCCGTGAGGACGCGGCGCTCGTGACGATCGAGAACGACGCGAACCTCGCCGCAGTCGCCGAACGATCGGCTCCCGAGGGCGGCGGTCGCGACGTCGACTCGTTCATCGCGCTGATGAGCGGCGAGGGCATGGGCGCGGGACTCATGATCGACGGGCGGCTGGTCCGCGGCCGTCGCGGCGCCGCCGGCGAGCTGCGGTTCCTCGACCACGTCCAGGGCGTCGGCTCGCCCGACGGCCTCGCGTTGCTCGCGCGACGGTGGGCCGTCGAGGCCATCGAGGCGGGCGCGGGCGACGGTCCGCTGGCGAGGCTCGACCCCGCGACGCTCGACCAGGCCGCGGTCGCCGACGCCGCGGCATCCGGCGACCCGACGGCCGTGGGCATCATCGACCGGCTCTCCGAGCGGCTCGCGCGCATCTGCCTCGTCCTCGGCGACCTGCTCGACGTCGACCGCGTCGTCGTCGGCGGTGCCGTCGCGGAGTCGCTTCCCGAGGTCGTCGAGCGGGCGGGCCGCATCCTCGAGGAGAGCGACGACCCCACCGCGCCGGAGCTGCGACGTTCCGCGCTCGGCGACGACAGCGTGACGATCGGCGCGATCGAGCACGCCCTCGCCGCGGTGCGGAGCCGCGCGCTCGACCTGACCCCGTCGGCACGCCCGGCGGCCTGATCCCGCGTGCGCGCGCGTCGCGCCCGCGGCAGGATGGGGGCATGACGTCCCTCAGCGACCTGCGGGCCGCCGCCTCGGCGTTCGGTGCCGCCGCCCGCCTCACCGATCCCGAGGCCCCGGTGCGATCGGCGATCTGGCCGACCGCCGGACGCCTCGTCGACCACCTCGGCAACATCCAGCACTGGGCCGCGGAGCAGGTCCGCACGGGCGAGGCCGCCGATCGCCGCGAGTTCCGCCGGCCGGCCGACGCCGAGCGCCTGACCTGGTTCGCCCAGGGCGCCGAGCAGCTCGTCCGCGTGCTCGAGTCCTCGGATCCGGAGCGCACCGTGCCGATCCTGTACGGGGCGCGCGGACCGGCGCGATTCTGGCGACGACGGATGGCGCACGAGGCGACCAAGCACCTGTGGGACCTCCGCACCGCGCTCGACGCCGACCCGCGCTTCCCCGCCGAGGTGGGAGCGGAGGGCGCGGCCGACGTGATCGACGAGTTCGGCGAGGTGTTCATGGCGGAGGCGCGGCGCCGGGGCATCGCACCGCTGCCGGGCACGGTGGCCCTCGTGGCGGCCGACACGGATGACGCGTGGCGCGTGACGCCCGGCTGGGTGCTCGAGCGGCTCACGGGCGGCGCCGACACCGCGGAGCCCGTGGGCGCGACGATCACGGGCGCGCTCGGCGACCTCGTGCTGCTCCTCTGGGAGCGCGCCCCGCTCGAGGCGCCCGGACGGTTCGACGTGGACGGGGACGCCGCGGCGGCGACCGCGCTCGCCACCACGCGCGTGCACCTCTGAGCAGGTTCCGGTCGGCCCCGCTCGTTCGCGCGGGGTTCTTCCGGCGGCCACCCGGACGTCCTACCGTGGGCCGCATACGGAACCGCCAGCAGAGGAGCTCGCATGTCCACGAGACGATCCGACCGTTCCCGATTCGCACGCCGCGCCCCGCTCGTCGCCGCCTCGGTCGCGGCCCTCGCGCTCGGGGCGGGCGCCGTGGCCGCGCCCGCGCAGGCCGCGCCGGGCGGCACGCCGGGGCGCGCCGACACCGTCCGCGTCGCGACGTACAACCTGTCGCTCAACCGCAGCTTCGAGGGCCAGCTCGTGGCCGACCTGTCGACGGGCGCGAACGCGCAGGCGAAGACCGTCGCCGAGATCATCCAGCGCGCGAACCCCGACATCGTGCTGCTCAACGAGTTCGACTACGTCGAGGGCGGCGTCGCCGTGGACCTGTTCCGCGACAACTACCTCGAGGTGTCGCAGGGCGGGGCCGACCCGGTCGAGTATCCGTACGCGTTCGTCGCGCCCTCGAACACCGGCGTGCCGAGTGGGTTCGACCTCAACAACGACGGCGTCATCGGCGGCGGCGACGACGCGTTCGGCTTCGGCTTCTTCCCCGGCCAGTACGGCATGGCCGTGCTCTCGAAGCATCCGATCGACGAAGGCGCCGTTCGAACGTTCCAGCACTTCCTGTGGAAGGACATGCCCGGGGCCCTGCTGCCGGACGACCCGAGCACGGAGGCACCGGCCGACTGGTACTCGCCCGAGGAGCTCGACGTCTTCCGCCTCTCGAGCAAGTCGCACTGGGATGTCCCGGTCATGATCGGCGGACGCACGGTGCACGTGCTGGTCTCGCACCCGACGCCGCCGACGTTCGACGGCGCCGAGGACCGCAACGGCACGCGCAACCACGACGAGATCCGCTTCTGGGCCGACTACGTGAGGCCGGGCGCGGCCTCGTCGTACATCTCCGACGACGCCGGCGCGACCGGCGGCCTGAAGCCCGGCTCGTCCTTCGTGATCCTCGGGGACGAGAACGCCGACCCGGTCGACGGCGACTCGACGGATGACGCGATCCAGCAGCTGCTCGAGCACCCGCGCATCACCGACCCGCTGCCCACGTCGGAGGGCGCGGTCGAGGCCTCCGCGCTCCAGGGCGGCGCGAACCTGACGCACGTGGGGGACCCGGCCTACGACACGGCCGACTTCAACGACAACCCGGCGCCCGGCAACCTGCGCGCCGACTACGTGCTGCCGTCGAAGGACCTCCGGGTCGCCGACGCGGGCGTCTTCTGGCCGGTCTCGTCCGATCCGCTCTCGGCGCTCACGGGCACGTTCCCGTTCCCGTCGAGCGACCACCGGCTCGTCTGGGTCGACCTGCACCTGCGCGGCTGACCTGCGACGACGAGAGCGGCCCGCCCCCGTCCGGGGGCGGGCCGCTCATCGATGCCGGTCAGTCCTGCACGTCGGACTCCCCCGCCGGGTCGTCGCCGATCGGCACCCCCGCAGCACGGTGGGCGGATGCCACGAACGCCGGCCGCACGCGCTCCCAGCCGTCGAGGTAGCCGCCGACCATCGCCGCGTCGCGGGCCAGCACGAGCTCGGCCGCGCCGAGCTCCGGGTCCGGTGCGCCGGCCGCCTCGAGGACGTGCCGCAGCTCCGAGCGGAACCACTCCCGATGCGCGCCGACGGCGCGGCGCACGCCGCTCGACGGGTCGGGGTACTCGGCGGCGGCGTTGATGAACGGGCAGCCTCGGGTGTGGTGGCGGGCGACGTCGTCGGCGAGGCCGTCGATCACGAGGCCGACGAGCTCGCGCGGCCCGGCTCCGCTCGCTTCGGCGGCCTCGAACGCGCCGCGGATGTTCGCGTCCTCGACACCGAGGTAGGCCTCGACCAGGTCCTCCTTGCTCGGGAAGTGCCGGTAGAAGGTCGCGCGGGTCACCCCGGCCGCGCCGACGATGCGGTCGACGCCGACCGAGTGGATGCCCTCGCGGTAGAACAGCTCGCTCGCGGTCGCGAGGAGTCGCTCGCGTGCGGCGGAGGCGCCGGTCGGGGTCGTCCTGGTGGCCATACCCAACATGATAGAACGATCTTTCTCTTTTTGCTTGACACTCGTGGGCGTGAACGCGTATCGTTCGGGAATACCAAGACAGAACGATCGTTCTACTTCTCATGGCACGACCGAAGACCGAAGGAGCAGGCACCATGAACGCGCAGGACACCGGCAAGCCCCCCATCGTCCTCATCCACGGACTCTGGATGACGCCGAAGAGCTGGGACACGTGGGCGGAGCGGTTCCGCTCGCTCGGCCACGACGTGATCGTCCCCGGCTGGCCCGGCATCGACGACCGCTCGGTCGCCGACATCCGATCGAACCCCGACGCCCTGAAGGGCATCGGCCTCACGCAGATCGCCGACCACTACGAGCGCCTCATCCGCGCGCTGCCGCGGAAGCCGATCATCATGGGCCACTCGTTCGGCGGCGTCATCACCCAGATGCTCGCCGACCGCGGGCTCGGGGTCGCCTACGTCGGCGTGACGCCCGGCCAGACCGCCGGCATCACGACCCTGCCCGCGTCGACCCTGCGCACCGGCTTCCCGATCCTCTCGAACCCGTTCGACCGCAACGGCGCGCGCCCGATCTCGAAGGGGCACTTCCACTTCACCTTCGGCAACGACCTCAGCCGCGAGGCATCCGACCGCATCTGGGAGGACTTCGCGGTCAACAGCTACAACCGCGTGTTCTTCGAGGGCGTCGCGTCGACCGTGAACGAGCGGGGCGGCGTCACGCACGTCGACTACGGCCGCGCCGACCGCGCGCCGCTGCTCGTCATCACCGGCGAGATCGACCACGTCGTGCCTCCGGCCATCGGTCGCGCGATCGTGCGCAAGTACCGCCGGACCGGCAGCCCTTCGGTGGTCGACTACCGCGAGTTCCCCGGGCGCACCCACCGCATCGTGAGCCAGGACGGCTGGCAGGAGGTCGCCGACTTCGCCCTCGACTGGGCGCTCGAGCACGCGGAGGCCCAGCCCGCGACGGCGTGACCCCTCAGGCTGCGCGCCGGTGCACTCCGAGGCTCCGCGAGCGCAGAGCGAGACGTCAGGCCGCTCCGGGCAGGCCGGGCCCGAATCGATCGGGCACGGCCTTCACCACGCCCGGCAGCCACTCCCGCACCTCGGGCCACGCCCGCGCGGTCGGCAGGCGGCGGATGAGGCCGGCCAGTGGCTGGTCGCCCGGCTCCCACGGCAGCACCCGGTTCGGCGACGCCGCGGCCACGACGCCCAGCCACCAGTGCATCCAGGTGCCGCGCAACGACTCGGGCTCGAGCACGACGTAGTAGTCGGGCACGCGCAGCTCGTGCCGCGCGACGGCGTCGACGACCTGGTCGATCTCGAGCTGCAGGACGCCGAGCGTCGACTGCTCGTCGTAGAACTCGACCCAGGCGGAGGCCACGTGCCCGAGCGGGTCGCGGTCGTGCACGACGAAGGGCGCGTGCGACGTCGACGACCACGTCACGACCTCGGCGTCGGTGGCATCCGTCATCTCGGCGAACGTCGCGCTCTCGACGTTCGCGAGCCCCGCGAGGGAGCCGATCGCGGCGATCGACTCGTCGCCGACGACGACCAGGGTGGTGCTGCCGGGTGCCTCCATTTCCGGATCATACGTCCGGCGGGAGCGGCCGAGGGAGGGGCGTCATCGGCCCGTCGCACGATCGTTCCGAGATCGCAACACGCGAGCGGATGCCGCGCCGCGAGGCCGCAGGCCTCAGGCGGTGCGGCCGAGCTCCGCGTCGGACGCGGGCGACGGCAGCAGCCACGGCAGCACCTCGTCGAACGGCGCACCGCCGACGGTGAGCACGCGCCACGCGGCATCCGCACGCTCCACGCGCGACACCGAGAGGTTGTCGAGCTTCGGGTAGCTGCGCGCCACGTGGCCGCTGACCTCGCCGAGCAGGTGCCGGATGAGGGTGCCGTGCGCGACGGCCAGCACGCGCGCACCGCCGTGCTCGTCCGCGATGCGGTCGAGGGCGCGCACGCCGCGCGGGCCGACCTCGTGCTCGGGCTCCTTGCCGGGGAACTCGCGCCCCGGCCAGCGCTCGTCGATCTGCGAGACGAGCGTGCCCTCGGCGGCGCCGAAGTCCTGCTCGACCAGGTCGTCGTACTCCCCCACGACTTGCAGGCCGAGTCCATCGGCGAGGATCGCCGCGGTCTCGCGCGCGCGACCGAGCGTCGAGCTGACGACGACGTCCCACTCGTTCGGATCGAACGCGCGGACCGCGTCGGCCGCCTGCGTGCGGCCGGTCGAGTTCAGCGGGATGTCGGTGCGGCCCTGCATGAGCCCGTCGAGGTTCCAGTCGGTCTGGCCATGGCGGATGAGGGCGAGCTGCATGGCGTCCAGCCTATGCGGCGGCGGCTGGACGGATGCCGGGGGCGGCGGCGCGTGCGCCGACCGCACCCGTCGACCGCGGCATCCGCCCGTCAGATCTCGGTGTGGCCGAGCCTCGGCCCGGAGACGAACCGCACCTCGGGCGCGGCCATCGCCTCGAACTCCAGGACGGCGACCTTGTTGCGCCCGCTGCGGACGACGGGCGACGGCACGATCAGGGTGCGCTGCGGTCCACGACGCCAGTACCGTCCGAGGAGGAACCCGTTGACCCAGACCAGCCCCTTGCCCCAGTGGAGGGTGTCGAGGAACAGGTCGACGGATGCTGCGGCCTCGAACTCGCCGTGGGCGAGCACCGGACCCGCGGCGAACTCGGACGGGCCCAGCCTCGCGAGCTCCGGCAGCCGTTCGAGCTCCAGCGGGCGCGCAGCCCAATCGGCGATCGGCGAGCCATCGAGTGCGACCCCGCCGATGAGGCCCTTGTGCTCGCCGATCCGCGGGCCGTAGTTGACCCGTCCCTGGTCCTCGACGACGATCACGAGTTCGCCCCGGGCGTCCGGCAGCGCGACCGCCCGTTCGTGGGCGTCGCGCGACATCACGCCGACGGGCGCCCCGTCGAGCAGCACCCACGCGCGGTCGCGCACCTCCTCGCCGACGGTGAGGACGCCCGGGCCGCCCCGGGTGAGCCGGGTCGCGAAGAGCACGACGCCTCGGTCCTGGCCGAGGTCGTCGAAGCTGGGAATCCGCTCGTGCCGCGACTCGTCGCCCAGCCGCGGCGCGACCTCGAGGAGCGAGGGCCCGACGGCGAGCGGTGCGGTGAGCTCCGGCGCGGGCGGCGCCGCCTCCGGCACTTCGTCGGGCACGGGCGCGTACCTCGCGATCACGTCCCGGAACGCCCAGTACTTCGCCGTCGGGTGACCGGCCTCGTCGAGCGGGGCGTCGTAGTCGTAGCTCGTCGTGATCGGCGCGTAGCGGCCCTTGTCGTTGGCGCCGCTCGTGAGCCCGAAGTTCGTGCCGCCGTGGAACATGTAGACGTTCACCGAGCCGCCCGCCGCGAGCAGGGCGTCGAGTTCGGCGGCGGAGGCCGCGGCATCCGTCGTGTGATGGTGGGAACCCCAGTCGTCGAACCAGCCGCACCAGAACTCCATGCACATCAGCGGGCCGGTCGGCTGGAACTCGCGCAGCGTCGCGAGGCGCTCGGTCGTGCGCGAGCCGAACGAGCCCGTGAGGTGCAGGCCGGGCAGGCTGCCGTCGGCGAGCATCTGCGGCGTCGGCTGGTCGATCGTCGTCAACGGCACCGTGATCCCCGCTTCGCGGGTGACCCGGACGAGCTCGGCGAGGTACTCCTTGTCGGAGCCGTAGGCGCCGTACTCGTTCTCGATCTGCACGAGGATGACGGACCCGCCCGCATCGACCTGTCGTGGTGCGACGATCTCGTACACGCGGCGGAGGAAGTCGGTGACAGCGGCCACGAACCGGGGCTCGGATCGGCGCACGCCCACCTCGGGGTCGCGGAAGAGCCACGCGGGCAGGCCGCCGTTGTCCCACTCGGCGCAGATGTACGGCCCGGGGCGCACGATCGAGTGCATGCCCTCCGCGGCGACCAGGTCGAGGAAGCGGCCGAGGTCGAGCCCGCCGTCCGCGCGCCACCGTCCCGGCGCGGTCTCGTGCTCGTTCCACGGCACGTACGTCTCGATCGCGTTCAGGCCCATGAGGCGCGCCTTCCGGATCCGGTCGGCCCACAGGTCCGGGTGGACGCGGAAGTAGTGCAGCGCCCCGGCCAGGATCCGGTGCGGACGGCCGTCCAGCTCGAAGTCGGTCTCGCCGATGGCGAAGCGGCTGGCGCTCGGACGGTCGGTCATGGGGATCCGTTCGTGGAGGGGGTGCGGGCGGGGGCGGAGGTCCGGTGGGAAGTGGCGCGGGGCCGGCCGGAGGCTCCGGCCGGCCCCGCGCCCCTCGTGGCTACTCGTCGACGGAGAAGCCCTGGTCGTTGCCGTACTGCACGAGCTGCTCCTGCCAAGCGGCGAGGCCCTCGTTCAGGTCGGTGCCGTTCGCGTAGGACTGGCCGACGGTGTCGCCGTAGATGCTGTTCGCGTACACCTGGTACGGCAGGTAGGACCAGCCGGACGAGACGTCCTTCGACGCCTGGGTGAGCACCTCGTTGATCTTCTGGCCGCCGAAGTACTCGGACTCGTAGCCCACGAACTCCGGGTCGTCGAGGTCCGCCGTGGTCGACGGGAAGCCGCCGCTCTGGAGGAAGACGTCGATCGACTCGGGGTCGCTGTTCAGCCAGCGCAGGAAGGCCGCCGCGAGCGCCGGATTCTGCGACTGCTTCGTCACGGACTGCCCGCCGCCGCCGTTCTCGGCCGCGACCGGCGTGCCGTCGTACGTGGGCATGGGGGCGACGCGCCAGTCGCCCGCGGCGTCCGGGACGCTCGACTCGAGCACGCCCGGCATCCAGGCGCCGATCACGAGCGACGCGATCGAGCCGTCGGCGAGGCCCTTGAACCACTCGTCCGACCAGCCGGGGGTCGTGGCGAGGAGATCCTCCTCGACGAGCTGGTTCCAGACGCCGGTCCACTGCTGGGTGCCCTCGTCGGCGAGGTCGATGGTGATGTCGGTCCCGTCGATGCCGAACGGGCGGCCGCCGGCCTGCCAGATCATGCTCGTCGTGAAGCCGGCGTCGCCGGTGTCGGACGTGATGTACTTCGACGGATCCGCAGCGTGGAGGTCGCGAGCGGCCTGCACGTAGTCGTCCCAGGTGGCGGGCACGTCGATGCCGTACTCGTCGAACACGGTCGCGTTGTAGAACAGCGCCATGGGGCCGGAATCCTGCGGGAGGCCGACCAGCTCGCCGTCGACGTTCACCGCGCCCCAGGTGGACGCCGAGTACTGGTCCTCGAGCCCGTCGAGGCCGTACTGCGAGAGGTCGACGAGCGCGTCGGAGAGCGCGAACTGCGGGATCGCGTAGTACTCGATCTGCACGACGTCGGGGGCGCCGGAGCCCGCCTTGATCGCGTTCTGGAGCTTGGTGTACTCCTCGGTGTTGGTGCCGGCGTTCACGAGCTCGACGTCCACGTTCGGGTACGCCTCCTCGAACGCCGCGACCTGCGCCTCGGCGCTCGGCGTCCAGCTCCAGTAGGTGATCTTGCCGCCCTGCTCGAGGGCGGCGTCGAGGTCGTCGGCCGAGCCGGCGGCGGCGTCGGAGCCGCCCGCCGAGCACGCCGCGAGCGAGCCGACGAGCGCCGCGGCGGCGACGACCGACAGGGTCCGCCGGGCGGCGGATCGGGTGATGCGCATGGGATGTGTCCCTTCACTTCGTTGTGCCATGTGTTCCGGGGCAGGACGCTCCGGTCGAGCGGGCTGGGGGTGGTCCGCCGCGCAGTGCCGCTCGGTCACTGCTTGACGCTTCCGGCGCTGAGCCCGGACTGCCAGAACCGCTGCAGGCCGAGGAACGCGACGACGATGGGGACGATCGTGAGCAGCGAGCCCGTGATCACCAGGTTGTAGATGGGCTGCGCGCCGACTCCGGTCGCCTGCGCGTTCCACTGGTTGAGGCCGACCGTGAGCGGGTACCACGTGGGGTCGCTCAGCATGATCAGCGGGAGGAAGTAGTTGTTCCACGTCGCGACGACGGTGAACAGCAGGACGGTCACGATGCCCGGCGAGAGCAACCGGATCGAGATCGTGAAGAACGTGCGGAGCTCGCCGGCGCCGTCGATGCGTGCGGCCTCGAGGAGCTCGGTCGGCACCGAGTCGACCGCGTACACCCAGATCAGGTAGAGCCCGAACGGGCTGATCAGCGACGGGATGATGATCGCCCACGGAGTGTTCGTCAGCCCGAGCTGGCTGAACATGAGGAACGTCGGCACGGCGAGCGCGGTGCCGGGCACCGCGATCGCGCCGAGCACCACCGCGAAGATCGCGCGCCGGCCGGTGAAGCGGAACTTGGCGAGCCCGTAGCCGGCGAGCGTGGCCAGCAACGTGGCGCCGCCGGCGCCGACGACGACGTAGAGCAGCGTGTTGCCGAACCAGCGCAGGAAGATCCCGTCGCGGTAGGTCAACGTCTCCCAGATGTTCTGGAACAGGACGAAGTCGTCGTCGAACCAGAGCCCGAAGCTGGAGAACAGGCCGGCCTGGGTCTTCGTCGCGTTGATCACGAGCCACAGCAGCGGCACGAGGCTGTAGACGACGAAGATGCCCATCATCAGCGTGAAGGCCACGGACTTGCGCGGCTGCAGCGGCGAGACGTGGCGCCGGCGGCGCGGCGCGGCATCCGTTCGACGGGTCGTCTCCACCACGGGGGCCTCGCGGACGGCGGTGGTGCTCATCGGTCCTCCTTGCGCGAGCCGCGCAGTTGCACGACGTAGGCGATGACGGCCGTGATGACGCCCATGACGATCGCGACGGTGGCCGAGTAGTTGTACTGCTGGCCGGCGAAGGAGAGGTTGTAGGCGTACATGTTCGGCGTGAAGTACGTGGTGATGATGTTCGGCGCGAGCGTGCGCAGGATGTTCGGCTCGTTGAACAGCTGGAAGCTGCCGATGATCGAGAAGATCGTCGCGATGACGATGGCCCCGCGGAGCGCGGGGAGCTTGATGCCCGTGACGACGCGGAACGGCCCGGCACCGTCGAGCTCCGCGGCCTCGTACAGGTCGGCCGGGATGACGCGGAGCGCCGAGTAGAAGATCAGCATGTTGTAGCCGACGAATTCCCAGGTCACGATGTTGCCGATCGAGACGAGGATCCACTCCCGCGCGAAGGGCCTGAGCACCGTCGAGCCGAGCCAGTCGTTGATGTTGGCGGCGAGGCCGAAGTTGTCGCCGTACATGAAGCCCCACATGAGCACCGCGACGACCGCGGGCACCGCGTAGGGCAGGAAGATCACGATGCGGAAGAAGCCCGAGGCGTGCAGTCGTGCACTGTCGATGGCGAGCGCGGCGACCAGGGCGAGGGCGAGCATGATCGGCACCTGGATCACGAGGAACAGGGCCACGCGGCCGAACGACTCCCAGAACTGCGGGTCCTGCAGGAGCGCGACGTAGTTGTCCAGGCCGACGAACGCGTTGCCGCCCACGAGCTGCTCGCGGAAGAGGCTGAGGGAGATCGAGTAGACGACCGGGGCGATGAAGACGAGGAGGAACACCACGAGGAACGGGGCCGTGAACGCCAGGCCCTTCCACTCGCTGCGGCTGCGCATGCGCCGGGTGCGCCGCGAGCCGCCCGGCGTCGTCGACGCCGCGGCGAGCGCCGGCGCGGCGGGGGACGTCGTTGTCATCGAATCTCCGATCAGTCGCCATGTTGACGTCAACATCGCGTGGGGAAACCGTAGCATGTTGACGTGAACATGCGCCAGTCTGGGCGTAGTAGTCGCATGACGAGGAGCCAACCGATGACGACCATGACCACCCCCGGCACCCCGCTCGGCGGGCGCCGACGAGGACCGTCGATGGCCGACGTCGCCCGCGAGGCCGGTGTCTCCGGGCAGACCGTCTCGCGCGTGGCCAACGGCCGCACGAACGTCGACGCCGAGACCCGCGCCCGCGTCCTCTCCGCGATGGAGAAGCTCGGGTACCGGCCGAACAGCGCGGCCCGCGCGCTGCGTACCGGCCGCTTCCGCAGCATCGGCGTGATCATGTTCACGCTCTCGAGCTTCGGCAACATGCGCACGCTCGACGCGATCGCCTCGGCCGCCGAGGAGGCCGGATACTCGCTCACCCTCATCCCCGTGCCGCACCCGACCCGCGGCGAGGTCTCCGTCGCGTTCGACCGCCTCGCCGACGCCGCCGTCGATGGCGTGATCATCATCATCGAGGCGCACCTGCTCGACGAGAGTGACGTCGACCTGCCGCCGGGCCTTCCCGTCGTCATCGTCGACTCGACGGGGCACGACCGGTTCTCGGGCGTCGACACGGACCAGGCGCACGGCGCGCGGCAGGCGACCGAGCACCTGCTCGGCCTCGGCCATGCCACGGTGTGGCACATCGCCGGGCCCGAGCGGTCCTACTCGGCGACCCGCCGCCGCCAGTCGTGGGAGGAGACCCTGCGCGCGCACGGCGCCGAGGTCCACGCCCCCCTCGTCGGCGACTGGTCGGCCGAGTCCGGCCACGAGCTCGGCCTGCGGCTGGCCGCCGACCCCGCCGTCACCGCGGTCTTCGCCGCCAACGACCAGATGGCGCTCGGCGTGCTGCGCGCCCTGCACGAGTCGGGCCGCGCGGTGCCCGCCGAGGTGAGCGTCGTCGGCTTCGACGACATGGAGGAGGCGGCGAGCTTCTGGCCGCCGCTGACGACCGTCCGGCAGTTCTTCCACGAGGTCGGGCGCCGCTCGGTGGAGTCGCTGCTGCACGAGGTCGAGTCGGGCGAGCGCCGCGAACCTTCCCTCGTCGACACCGAGCTCGTGGTGCGCGAGAGCACCGCGCCGCCGCCCGGCGCCTGACGACCGAGCGCCCGGCCCCCACGGGGACCGGGCGCTCGCGTCCTGCGCTGACGCGTCAGGGTTGGCGCGAATTCGCCGAGACGATGCGGCCGCCGTCCGCGTCGGCCGTCGCGGACTGCACGCCCTCCGCCTCGACGGTCACGCGCACGCTGAGCAGCTTGCCCGCGTCGCTCGTGACGGGCGTGTAGCTCTGCCCGGTCGCCCCGTCGATGGGCTCGCCGTTGCGGAACCACTGCCACGCGATCTCGCCGTCGCCCGGATCGGTGGTCGCGGTGGCGACCGCCGGCGTGCCGACGCGTGGGCGGTCGACGACCTGCAGGTCGGCGATCACCGCGTGCCGGCGGACGGTCACGGTCGTCACGGTCTGCGAGGCTCCGTCGGCGGCCGTGACCGTCACGGTCCCCACGCCTCCGTTCGCCGTCGTGGGCTGGGCGATGCGCACCGTCGCCGCCGAATCGATCGCGATCGCGTCGAGCACCGGCAGGCGCCCGCCGTCGACGTCGACGTCGTAGGCCGTGACCTCGGGGTCGAAGCCGTCGACACCCTCGCCGTCGAGGCGCAGCGCGGCGACGGCGCTGACCCCGGCCGGCCCGGGGACCGACTCGAAGAGCTGCACCTCGGAGACGATCAGGTGCGTGTTCGGGTAGGCGTTCATGACCACCCGCACCCCGGTCGCCGTGGTCGGCGCGAACTCGGCGGTCACGACCGGCGCTGTGCCGTCCGTCGGCGAGTCGACCGGCTGGAACTCCTCCCAGCCCGGCGCCGGCGCCCACGCGCCGCTCGCGTCGCGGAGCTGGACCTGCATCGTCTGCGCCCAGCTGCTGGTGCCGTCGCGCCAGAAGTGCACGGTGACCTGCTCGACCTCGTGCGCCGCGAACTCGTAGGTCAGCGTGCTCTGCGCAGGCTTGTCCGTCGGGACCCAGTTCGACCAGCCCTTGTCGCCGACCACGCCGTTGCGCGTGCGATCGACCGGGTAGCCCGACTCGGTCGAGCTCGCCGACGCCGTCACGCCCGCGTCGGGTGCGAAGTTGCGCAGCGTGCCCTCGGTGACGAACACCGAGAGCCGAGCGGGCAGTTCCTCGCCGTCGGCGGTCGCGATGCCGTCGACGCCGACGACGCCGACCTCGACGAACGCGTCGGCCGCCAGGTCGCTCCAGTCCCACGAGACCGGCACTTCGAACGCCTGCTCCGACGCGCCGACGTGCGCGGGGACGGCGTCGGGCGCCGCAGCCTGCACCCCGGCGAGGCTCGCCCCGCGCGCCACGGTCACCGACACGGGATCCGTCGCGGTGAGCCCGCCCACGTCGACCGCGGCCGTCACCCGGACCTCCTGCCCGAAGACGTCGGTCGCCGAGCCGGGCACGTCGACGCGGCCGCGCTCGGCCCAGGCCGAGGCATCCGGCATCGTCCACTCGACCGGCACGGCGACGCCGGCGCCCCACGCGTAGCGCGGCGCGACGGCCGCCGGCAGCACGGGCTCGACGCCGACCAGCGTGCGCGCCGCGACCGCCTGGTCCGCGCGCAGGGCGAGGTCGCGCGGTCGCCACGACTGGTTGCCGCCGCCATTGGAGCCGTAGACGCCGACGGTCGCGTTCTCGGCGGTCGACTGCCCGCCGACGTCGAGCGCGAGGCCGAGCGCCTCGTTGACGAGGGAGTAGGCGCGGCCGTCGGTCGTGTTGACGATCCAGCGCGTGGCCGCGTCGCCGGCCGCGGCATCCGCTCCGATCGCCCGCAGGTCGGTGCCCGACGCGGTGGCGCCGAGGATACGGCCGTCGGATGCCTCGAGCACGACCCGGCGGGTCGCCTCGCGCTCGCCCGGCGCGACCTCGTGCACCGTCCACGCCTGACGCGCCGCGAGCGACGGCTCGGTCGCGAGCGTCGTGATCGTCGTCGCGGGCGAGGCGCCGGCGGTGAGGGCCTTCGCGCTCTGCGATCCGACGAGCTGGACGAGGTGGCCGTCACGCAGGCCGGGCGCGTCGCCCGCCACGCCGGAGACGCCATCGATGACGAAGGTCGTGATCGACTTCGCCGGCACGGTGACGGCGGCGGTGCGCGACTCGCGGTCGATCGCCACCGCGTCGCCCGCGACGAGCGCCGAGGCGGTCGGGTTGTCGGCCGATGCCGCCTGCGTCGTCACGTAGGGCGTCACGGTGCCGCCCTCGGCGATCTCGCCGAACCGCGACAGGTCGAGGGTGACCTGGCGCTCCGACGCGCCCGTGTTGCGGTGCACGACGGTCGCGCCGGTGCCGTCGGCGCGCAGCGCCGCGGTGCTCGAGAGGTCGTCCACCGGGATCAGGCGGTCGCCCTCGTGGATGAACTTCGTGAAGTTGCGGATCGCGTTGAACTTCGAGTTCACCTCGACGCCGCAGGGCGCGACCGCAGACGAGTCGCCACCCGCGTCGGCCACGCGGCGAGCGGACTTCCACACCTCGGCGCCGCCTTCGTCGTAGGGGCGGCAGTCGAGGTCGATGAAGACCGAGCCCCAGTTCAGGTTCTCGCCCTGCGGCTGCATGTTGTACAGGTCCTCGACGGGCTGCCAGAGCACCCACGCCTTCGGCTCGAGCTCGCGCAGGTCATCGATGATGCGGCCGGCGATGCCCAGGCCGTTCTCGATGTTCAGCGGGTCGTATCCGCTGACCCAGCTGCCCTCGATCTCGCTCATCCAGAGGTCGGTGTCGGCCTGCTTCGCGAGGTCCCGTACCGTGAGCCGGCCGGACGTGCCGTACGTGTGCACGTTCATGCGCTCGAGCGCCTCGCGCGTCGCAGCCGGGTACGCCGCCCAGTTCCTCGCGAAGATGCCGGGGTTCGTCTCGTCCATGGCGGCGACGCCGGCATCCGTCGTGGTGCCCTCGGCGCCGAGCTGCGCGGCGAGCGCGTCGACGAGCTGCACCTGGCGCGCCGGGCCGACGTGCATGCCCTCCTGGCGTCCGCCGACCGGCACCCCGTCGCGCAGCTGCGTGCCCCAGTAGTTCGTGTTCGGCTCGTTGAGCGGGTCGATCGTGTCGACGTCGATGCCGTACTCGTCCTCGAGGTGCTCGGTGACGCGCACGAGGTACTCGGCGAAGTCGTCGATCGCGGCGGGCTTGAGCTGCTCGGCCGAGGAGTTGAAGCCGCCGGAGACGTAGCCGCTCTCGGTCATGAAGTACGGCGCCGAGTTCGCGAAGGTCTCCCAGTGCGTGATCCGACCGTCCTCGGCGAGGCGCTGCACCCACCAACGCTGGGTCGCGTCGGCGTCCCAGTCGTACGATGCAGGGTCTCCCGAGTCCCACGCTGCGAGCACGTCGTCGCGCTCGGCGTAGGTCGTGGCGGCGCCGCCGTGGGTGCCGGCCGAGCCGTCCGGGTCCGGAGCCCACCATCCCTGGACGGCGCCGCCGGCACGGAGGTAGTCGCTCACGTCGGAGGCGTTTCCGCCGCCGATGTTGTACCGCGCGATGTTGAGGTCGAGTCCGTCGTCGCCGAACACCTTCTGGTAGAGCTCCTCGCGGAGCGCCTCGGGGTATCCGCCGGTGGCGTTCGCGAACCAGACGAGGCTCGTGCCCCAGCCCTCGAACTCCTCCCCCGCGTACCAGGGGTTCGGCGTGACGGTCATCCCGTCCGCCGCCTGCGCCGGTGCGGCGCCGGCGATGGGGGCTGCGACCAGCGCCCCCGTCGTCAGCGCGGCGCTCGTGATGAGCGCCGCGAGTCGTCTGCCCTGCATCCTCATTGACGTCGTCCTCTTTCGCCTTCGAAACGGTCCGTGCAGCCGAGCATGTTTACGTCAACACACTCGAGTGCCGACTGTACATGTTCACGTCAACATGCAAAAGGGTCCGATGCGCGCATGCCGCGGGGCAGCCGGGTCGCCGGGGCCACCCGGGGGCCAGGCCGAATTCGCAGGATGAGCGGCGACATGGGGCCCGAGGGAGCGGTGAACGCCGTCTCGTCCTGCGAATTCGGATGAAGGATGCGGATGACGGATCACCTCACGGAATCGGGCGCCCCGATCGGCGAGGCGTGCGCCCGCGGGCGGGCAGCCGGCCGGCGCGAGCCGGCAGGCGCGAGTCGGGAGGCGCGAGCCGGCAGGCGCGAGCCGGCAGGCGCGAGCCGGGACGGCGACGTCTGCGCCGTCAGTCGAGTTCTTGGAACAGCGTCAGCTGCAGCCCCGCCGGCCCGCGCAGTCGCGCGTTGACCGACCGCCACGGCGTCTCGCGGGCCGACGCCTCGAGTTCCGCCCCCGCGTCCACCAGCTCGCCGGCGACGGCCGCGGTGTCGTCGACCTCGAGCGCGACCCGGATGCGATCGCTGCGGCCGCCGTCGGTCTCGACCCGGTCGATGAACCGCACCTGCGCGGGGTTCGACAGTTCGAGCGTGGCGCGGCCGGCGTCGAGGATGCGCACCTCGGCCCCGTCGTCGCCGCTGTACGACTCCTGCTCGGGCATGCCGAGCACGTCGCGGTAGAAGGTCAGCGCGGCCTCGAAGTCCGCCGCCTCGACGACGAGCCGGAGCTGCCGCACCCGCCCTCGGCCGTGCCCGGTCGTGTCCGCGGCATCCGTCATGTCGCTCCCCCTTCGTCGGCGCCGCGCAGCAGCGCGCGCAGCGACTGGATGGTATCGGCCTCGCCCGGCCCCTTGTCGTCGCGGTAGCCCTTGACCCGCGCGAAGCGCAGTGCGATGCCGCCCGGGTACCGGCTGGAGCGCTGCACGCCGTCGATCGCGATCTCGACCACGGTGATCGGCTCGACGAAGACCGCGTGCGCGGTGCGACGGGTCTCGATCTCGGGGAACCGCTCCGTCTGGAATCGCAGGAGGTCGTCGGTCAGGCCCTTGAACGTCTTGCCGACCATGACGAAGCCGCCCGGCTCGCCGAACTCGCCCTGCGGGTCGCGCGCACCGAGGTGCAGGTTCGACAGCCAGCCGGTCCTGCGACCGGACCCCCACTCCGCCGCGAGAACGACGAGGTCGAACGTGAGCACGGGCTTGACCTTGATCCAGCTCGCGCCCCGGCGGCCGGCGGCGTACGGCGCCTCGACGCCCTTCACCACGATGCCCTCGTGGCCCGCCGAGAGTGCGTCGCGGGCGACGCGCTCGGCGACCTCGGCGTCGGCGGTGACCCGGCCGGGGATGCGATGCACGCCCGCGACGCGTTCGAGCTCGGCGAGTCGGGCCGCGAGCGGCTCGTCGATGAGGTCGCGGCCGTCGACGTGCAGCACGTCGAAGAACCACGGATGCAGCACGACCTCGCGGGCGGCCTCGGCGCCGAAGCGCGACATCGTCTCCTGGAAGGGTCGGGGCGCCCCGCCCTCGTCGAGCGCGAGCGTCTCGCCGTCGAGGATGAGCTCGCGCGCGGGGAACCCGCGGACGACCTCGACCACCTCGGGCACGCGGTGCGTGATGTCGGCGAGGTTGCGCGTGAACACGCGCACCTCGTCGCCGGATCGGTGCACCTGGATCCGTGCGCCGTCGAGCTTGAACTCCACGGATGCCTCGCCGACCTGCCCGATCGCGGCCGTCGCGCTCGGCGCGGTGCCGGCGAGCATCGGCAGCACCGGCCGCCCCACGAGCAGGCCGACCGCCTCGAGGTCGCCCGGGGCTCCGGTCAGCGCGATGCGCGCCGTCTCGCCGAGGTCGCCCGAGAGCATCGCGGCCCGGCGCACGATGTCGCCCGGGCGGTCGGCCGCCCGCGCGATCGCGTCGGCCAGCACGCCCTCGAGTGCACCCGACCGCAGCTCGCCGAGGATCACGCGGGCGATGAAGTCCTGCTCGCGGTCGGTCGCCCGGGACCCGAGGTCGCGGAGCACCGACGTGCGCTCCGCGGCCGAGCCCGATCCGGCCGCGGCGGCGAGCCGGCCGAGCGCGTCGTCGACGTCGAGGACGGTGAGCGTCGGCGCCTCCGCGGGATCGCCCATGCCGCCCTGCAGCGTGCGCCAGCCCACGCCGACGCGGCCCTGGCGCGGCTTCGCGGTGAGGTAGCCGACCGCGGGCACGATCTCCGCCGGGGCGAGCGCGGAGAGCAGCTCGGCGAGCGCGTCGACCTTCGCGAGCCGCGACCGCGTGGAGGCGACCCGCCCGACCGTCGCCACGAGCTCGTCGAGCAGCACGCGACCATGGTCGCACCGCCCGCCGACATGCGGCGGGCGGTGCGGAGCCCACGACGCGTCCGCCACGCACCCGCGCAGCGGAGGGCTCGCGTCAGCAGTGCGTGGCGTCGTTGCCGTCGAGCGTGGCGAGCAGCGAACCGAGGCCTCCCGGACCGTCGACGCCGAACAGGCGCGCGACGTTCCCGATGCCGAGGCGCGGCTCGTCGAACGAGCTGGAGTGGGCGCCGAGTCCGCCATCGGACCGTGCGGCCTGCGCCGAGACGACGCCCCAGCAGTTGCTGCCGGCCGCCTGCTCCGCGGCGACGGCGGGCGTGGCGAGGGCGAGGGTGGCCGTGACGCCGAGGGCGGCCGCGGCGGCGGCGAGTGAGCGAGTACGCATGATGAACCTCCTGATCACGGCGGTCGGGTCGGCCGCCATGGGGGGTTCGCAGCGCAAGCGGAATCGGATTGCCGCCGGGCCGTCCGGCCCGCGGGCCGCCAGCCGCCGCCGGTCAGACCCCGATCGTGAGTGCCGCGGTGTAGCCCGAGGAGGCCGAGCCCGACATCGATGCGATCTGGTGGATGCCGCCGTCGTCGCCGAACACGTTGTCGCTCGCCAGGCTCACCCGGGCGAGGTTCTGCACGCTCTGCTCGTACCCGCTCGTCGCGTACACGGCCGTGTCGACCTCGGCGGGCAGGGCGATCTGCGACGTCTTCACGATCGGGCCGGAGGCGACGGCGTTGGCGACATCCGCGTACACCTCGAAGTGGATGTGCGGCCAGCGGCCCGCGTAGCACGCGGGGAAGATCGACGTGAAGCTCACGGTCCCCGAGTCGTCGGTCGCCTGGACGCCGCGGAGGTAGTTCACGTCCTCGAGCCCGGGGCTGTAGAGGGAGTACCTCCCCTCCCGATCGCAGTGCCAGAGGTACACGCCGGCGCCGACGACGGCGCTTCCGGTCGCCGCATCCCGGACCGTCAGGCGGATGGTGAGCGGCACGCCCTCGGCCACCGCGGACGACGAGCCGAACGCCGAGCGGATGTCGCTGCGCACGATGCCCGAGTCGTCGAGCACGTTGACGCCGTTGGAGCCGTCGCCCGGGTACGGGCCCGCGGTCTCGTCGGGCACCTCGTCGACCGGACCGGATGCCGCGGCGGTCGCGCTCGGCGAGGCGTCGGCGGTCGCGGACGGCGAGGCGCTCGCGGCCGACCCCGAGGACGCGCCGGCCCCGTCGGTCGCCTCGCTCACGCCGCACGCGGCGAGCAACGACGTGAGCCCGACGCCGCCGAAGATGCCGAGCGCGCGACGCCGGTCGATGAGCGTGCGGATGTCGTAGGTGAGCCCGCGGTGGTCCTCGTCGATGGGCTCGCCCTGCTCGTCGACCCATCGCGGGTCGATGGGTCGCGGCTCGACCCGGTCGGGGCCGGTCGTCCGGCTCGCGTCGTCCACCATCGCGGTCTCCTCGTCTCGTCGCGGGATGCTGGCGACCACGCTGGCGCGGGCGCCTGTGCGCGCGCCATGAGGTTCCGATGCGTCGGCGATGACCTGTGCCGGGCGGATGACCCCCACCGGACGGAGGACCTCCTCCGCCCCGGTTCGTCCAGGTCGCCGGCAGGGGGGAGAATCGTCGGGTGCCCCTCTTCTCCCGCCGGACGGCTCCGGTCGACGACGCCCCGCCGATGCCGCGGCTGGTCGAGATCGGCGAGCCGGAACGGGAGTGGATCGACGCGCACGTCGCACTGGTGGCGGATGCCGGCGCGGATCCGGAGGACGTCGAGCAGATGGCCGTGCTCTACGAGCGCTGGTCGGCCGGGTGGCGCCGCATCAACCCGCCCGAGCGCGACGATCCGAACATCATGCTGAACGCGCTGGGCACCGCCTTCGGCGAGTACGTCGCACGCCGCACGGGCCTCTCGTGGCGCCTCGCCGAGCACGCCACCGGCGTGGAGCTCGCGCTGTACCAAGCGCGCGGGCAGGTCCTCGTGCACCCGATCGGCATCGTCGCCGAGCAGTGGCGCGCCGAGGAGCCGTCGGGCACGTTCCTCGTCGAGGCCGCCGAGCGGCTGACGCAGGCGCGTCGTCTCGCCCACGGCGAAGGCCGGCACCACTGACCTGAGCGGTCGCGGCGGCCGTCGCTTGACGGATGCCGCGGCATCCGCTGCAATATATTGCATGCCGCCCGGCGGCGTGCACCACCTCGACGTCGAGGACCCCTCCCACATCAGCGAACAAGGAGCACCATGGCCCTCGCCGACTTCCCCCGCCACCAGCTGACGTTCGGGCCGAGCCCGATCCACCCCGTCGACCGCCTGAGCGCGCACCTCGGCGGTGCACGCGTCTGGATGAAGCGCGAGGACGTGAACTCGGGCCTCGCCTTCGGCGGCAACAAGACCCGCAAGCTCGAGTACCTCGTGCCTGACGCGCTCGCGAAGGGCGCCGACACGCTCGTCTCCATCGGCGGCGTGCAGTCGAACCACACGCGGCAGGTGGCCGCGGTCGCCGCGCACCTCGGCATGAAGGCCGTGCTCGTGCAGGAGCACTGGGTCGACTGGCCCGACTCGGTCAACGACCGGGTCGGCAACATCCTGCTGTCGCGCCTCATGGGCGCCGACGTCCGCCTCTCCCCCGCAGGCTTCAGCATCGGCTTCCGCGACTCGTGGAAGCAGGCGATCGAGGATGTCGAGGCCGCCGGAGGCACGCCGTACGCGATCCCCGCCGGCGCGTCCGACCACCCGCTCGGCGGCCTCGGCTTCGCCAACTGGGCGCACGAGGTGACGGCGCAGGAGGAGTCGCTCGGCGTCGTCTTCGACACGATCGTCGTCTGCTCGGTCACCGGGTCGACGCACGCGGGCATGATCGCCGGCTTCGCCGACCTCGAGCAGAACTTCGGCGGCCGGCCACGCCGGGTGATCGGCATCGACGCCTCGGCGAAGGTCGACGAGACCCGCGACCAGGTCGCGCGCATCGCGCGGAGCACCGCCTCGACGATCGGCCTCGGCCGCGACCTGCGCGACGACGAGATCACCGTGCTCGAGGGTTGGGCGGGCGAGTACTACGGCATCCCGGTCGAGTCGACCGACGAGGCGATGCGCCTGACGGGCAGCCTCGAGGGCGTCATCCTCGACCCCGTCTACGAGGGCAAGTCGATGGCCGGCCTCATCGAACTCGTCTCCTCGGGCGACATCCCGAAGGACTCGAACGTGCTCTACGCCCACCTCGGCGGCCAGCCCGCGATCAACGCCTACTCGGGCCGCTACCACTGACCCGCGCCCCCGCCCCGGCCCTCGCCCGCCCTCGCCCTCGCCCTCGCGACGTGACACGAATCGACGCCCACCGCGTCGCCGGCGAGCGGTTCGCGTCACCTCGCGGCGCCGCCGCCGACGGGTGCGGGAGGATGGGCGGATGGCAGACGGCATCCGGTACTCGAGCGACGCGCGCGACCTCGATCGGGCGCGCGTGCACGAGTGGATCTCGGAGCACGCCTACTGGGCGCTGGGCCGGCCGCGCGCGGTCCAGGACGCCGCCATCGACGCGTCATGGAACTACGGCGCGTACGACGCGGTGTCGGGCGAGCAGCTCGGCTACGCGCGCGTCATCACCGACGGCGTCACGTTCGCCTGGCTGTGCGACGTGATCGTCGCGCCGGAGGCGCGCGGGCGCGGCGTCGGCGCAGGCCTGGTCGGCTTCGTCGTCGGGCAGCTCGAGCCGCTGGGACTGAAGCGGATCGTGCTCGCCACGGGCGATGCGCATACCCTGTACGAACGATTCGGGTTCGAGCCGCTCGCGCGACCCGAGCAGTGGATGATCCGCGGAGGCAACGCCGTCGAGGGGGCGACATGACCGGACACGAGGACGCGCACCACGTCTCGCACGACCGCTACGAGCAGCTGAAGGCCGAGTACTGCCGTCGCTGCGGCGTCCACTTCGACGCGGCCTCGGCCCATCTGCACGAGGGTCACCACGACGACCACGCCTGATCCGGCGAGGTCGGCGGGCCCACGGATGTCGGCGGCCGGCGCTAGCGTCGGCGCATGGATGCACGTGCGCGCGGGCGCGAGCGCCTCGCCGAGGCGGCCGCCGACCTCATCTCCCGGCCCGACGTCTCCGTCGGGCGCATGTTCGGCTCGGAGGGGTACTCCGTCCGGGGCAAGCTGTTCGCGTTCGTCGAGCGCGGCGGCGACCTCGTCGTGAAGCTGCCCGAACCGCGGATCGCCGAGCTCGAGCTCGACCCGATGGTGATGCGCGGGCGTCCGATGCGCGAGTGGGCGGTCGTGCCGTTCGCGCGCGACGACGAGTGGTCCGCCATCGCGGGCGACGCCTTCGCGTTCGTCGACGAGCTCACGCCCTGACCGGGCTCGCCGCACGCTCAGGGGGGCCGCCTATCCTCGACGGGTGTCCTCGTCCACCGCACCCGTCGCCGCGCCCGCCCGCGTGCTCGACGCGGTCGACTGGCGCGAACGCGAACGGGCGCATGCCGAGCGGGCCGACGCCCTGACCGAGGGCCACCGCGACCGCCGGTCGCGCGGGGAGCGGCATCCGATCGAGGACTTCCTGTTCACGTACTACTCGTACTCGCCGTCGCTGCTCCGCCGCTGGCACCCCGGCGTCGGCGTCGAGCTCGCGGATGCCGCGGATGACGCGCGAGCGGGCTGGCGCTGGTACGTCGCCGGCGCAACGCCGCGCGGGCTGGTCGTCGACGCCGACGGCATGCTGGCCGAGAAGGGTCCGATGCTGCGGGCGGTCGAGCGGATGCTGCGGCTCACCGCCGCACGGCCCGCGCAGTTCGGCTGCTTCGGCCTCCACGAGTGGGCGATGGTCTACCGGCAGCGCGAGCACCGGCATCCGGTGCCGCTCCGCCTCGGGCAGGCGGCGACCGACGAGGTCGTCGAGGCGAACGACATCCGCTGCACGCACGTCGACGCGTTCCGCTTCTTCACGCCCGACGCGGTGCCGCGCAACCGGTTCTCCCCCACCCGGCAGGACCAGCCCGACGTGGAGCAGCCCGGCTGCCTGCACGCGAACATGGACGTCTACAAGTGGGCCGTCAAGCTCGGCCCGCTCGTTCCCGGCGAGCTGCTCCTCGACGCGTTCGAGCTCGCCCGCGACATCCGCCGGCTCGACATGCAGGCGTCGCCGTACGACATGGCGACGTGGGGCGGCGAGCCCGTCCGCATCGAGACGCCCGACGGCAAGGCCGAGTACGTTCGCCGGCAGCGCGGGTTCGCCGGGCGCGCGAACGCGCTCCGTGCCCGGATCCTCGACGCGTGGCCCGGCGACGGGACGGACGTCGCACCCGCCCGGTCCACTCGATGACGCCACGCACCGCCCGCTGTCGGTCGGTCGGCCGGCGGTGTTAGCATCCGGAGGCGCGCACCGCTTCCGGCGGTGGGCGCCGCTCGACGCCCCGACAGGAGGCCCGCATGCCAGGATCCGATGACCTCGTCGCCGGCGCGCCGGCGTGGGTCGACCTGACCACGACCGACCTCGACGGGGCGGTCGCCTTCTACACCGAGGTCTTCGGCTGGACGGCCGATCGCAGCGAGGACGAGCGGTACGGGGGCTACACGACCTTCCTGCTCGACGGGCAGCGCGTCGCGGGCGCCGGACCGCGCCAGGACGACGACCCGTCGCCGTCGCACTGGACGGTCTACCTGCTGACCTGGAACGCGGCCGCCACGAGCGAGCGCATCGCCGAGGCCGGCGGCACGGTCCTCTTCGAGCCGATGGACATCCCCGACCTGGGTGTCATGGGCCTCGCGATCGACGCGACCGGCGCCGTCGTCGGCTACTGGCAGCCCGGTGGGCTGCCCGGCTTCGACGTGTACGACGAGCCGGGTTCGGCGACGCGCTTCGAGCTCGCCGCGAGCGACTTCGACGCCGCCGAGCGCTTCTACGCGCACGCGTTCCACTGGGAGGTCGAGCACGGCGAGGGCGAACCGCGCTACGCCGTGTACCGGCACGCGGGCCGCACGTTCGCGAGGATCCTCGACGCGGCCGGGCTGCTCGGCGACGAGCTGCCGCCGAGCTGGCACGTCGGATTCGAGGTCGACGACGTCGAGGCGGCCGTCGCCCGCGCCGTCAGCGCCGGGGGCTCCCTCGTGGTGCCGCCGTGGGACGTGCCGGACGGCCGGCGGGCCGGGCTCACCGACCCGAGCGGCGCGTACTTCGTCGTCGCGTCGTCCGCGACCGAGCCGGCGGAGTAGGCGCGCGTGCAGGCCTGGGACGTCATCATCGTCGGCGGCGGCAGCGCCGGACTGAGCGCGGCGCTCATGCTCGGCCGCTCCCGGCGGCGCGTGCTCGTGGTCGACGCCGGCCGTCCGCGCAGCCGCACCGCGGCGCACATGCACGGGGTCCTGGGGCGCGACCACACGTCGCCGCTCGACCTGCTCGCCGCGGGTCGCGCCGAGCTGACCCGCTACGACGTCGTCGTCGAGTCCGGCGAGGTCGCGGGCGCCGTCCCACTCGACGCCGAGTCCGCGGGCGCCGACGGCCTCTCGTTCGAGCTCGAGCTCGAGTCGGGTGCCCGTCACGCGGCGCGGCGCGTGCTCGTCGCGACCGGCCTCGTCGACGAGCTCCCCGACATCCCGGGCCTCGCCGGCCAGTGGGGCCGGGGCGTGGTCCTGTGCCCGTACTGCGACGGCTGGGAGGTGCGCGACGAGCGGATCGCGGTGATCGCGTCGGGTGCGGCGAACGCCCATCAGGCCCAGCTGCTGCGCGAACTGTCGGACGACGTGACGTTCTTCACCGGCGGAGCGGCACTGCCGCCTGCGACGCGCGAGGGCCTCGAGGCCCGCGGCATCGCCATCGAGGAGCGCCCGGTGGCCGAGGTGCTCGAGGACGGCGACGGCCGGCTGCGCGCGGTCCGGCTCGACGACGGGACGGAACTCGGCGCCGACGTGGTCTTCGTCGCGCCCCGCGCGGTCGCGAACGACGGCGTGCTGCGCGAGCTCGGCGCGCGCTTCATGCGGCAGGGCGGGGCGCAGCAGGTGATCGTCGACGACGACGGTCGCACGAGCGTGCGCGGACTCTACGCCGCGGGCAACGTCATCGGACCCCGCTCCTCGGTGCCGTGGGCGATGGCCACCGGCAACCTCGCGGGAACGGCGATGAACGCCGACCTCGTCGAGGAGGACATCCGCCGGGCGGTGGAGCGGCGCGGCTGAGCCGTCCGCCCGCACGCGCCCGGCGTCGCCCCACGCCCTTCACCCTGTCGTCGCGGCCTCCGGCGCGGCGGCCTGCTCGCGGAGCCACTCGTCGAACGTCTGGCGGGCGATCGTCGCGCCGGGTCCGGGGAGCGTGTCGCCGCGACGCATCGCCGCGAATTGCCGCATCGGCAGCGCGACCGGGATCACCGGTCCGCGCACGCCGGTCGCCGCGGCGAGTCGGCGGATCATGTCGTCGAGTCGCTCCTCCTTCGGGCCCGCGAGGTCGGGCGCGTGGCCGGCGGGGCCGCCCTCGGCGAGCGCGACGAGGTGCTCCCCGACCTCGCGCGCCGCGACGGGCTGGGTGCGCACCTTCGGGGCGAGGTGGATGCCGGCGACGGTGAGACCGTGGAGCATCTGCCCGGCGAACTCGTGGAACTGCATGGCGCGCAGGATCGTCCAGGGCACCGTGCCGGATTCCACGACGCGCTCCTGGGCGAGCTTCGCGGCGTAGTAGCCGTACGGCGCGCGGTCGATGCCGACGATCGAGAGCGCGACGTGATGCCCGATGCCCGCCGCCGCCTCGGCGTCGAGGAGCCGCCGGGTCACCGTCGTGAAGAACTCGGTGGCGGCCTTCGCCGAGGTGGACGTCAGGTTCGCGGTGTCGACGACGACGTCCACGCCCGCCAGGGCGTCGACGAGGCCTTCGCCGGTCATCAGGTCGACGCCGTTCGAGCGGGTCAGCACGACCACGTCGTGGCCGCGCTCGCGCGCGACGTCGACGGCGTGTCGTCCGACCGTGCCGGTTCCTCCGGCGATCGCGATCTTCATCGGGGTGCCTCCTCCATGGTGACGGGTCGGGGTTCGGATGCCGCGCGATCGTGCCGCCGCGGTGGCAGGCAGAGCGGCGCGGCGAGCACGAGCGAGCTCGCGAGGGCGATGGGCTGGGCGACGGCGTCGAGCGGCGGCAGGCCGTCGAGGTGCCCGAGGTGGTAGGCGAGGTGCGGGATCGAGAAGACGACCCACGCGACCCCGACCGCGACCGATGCGTCGGCTCGTCGCATGAGCGCGGCGACGACGCCGGCCGCCACGAGCGCGAGGTAGAGCGCGCCGACGTCGCGGATGAGGTGTTCGTTGTAGGGCCCGTCGACGCCCACCCACGCTTCGAACAGCGCGGGGAACGGGAAGCCGTCGGCGAAGCTCCGGGGTGCGAGGAGCGCCCAGGCTCCGACGAAGGCCCCGAGCGCGTTGAGCGCCCAGAGGATGCTGCGTCTCCATGTCGTGTTCACGCTGTTCCGACGACGCAGCGTGCGGGAACGTGAGGTCGCGGCATCCGTCGGGCGTGTCGACCTCACATCCGGAGTCCCTGCGTCGTCGGAGGAACGGGACCGGATGCGGCATCCGGTGGGAAGGTGGAGCCATGACGACCGACGGCGACGACGCCCCGGCTCCCGAGGCGGGCTTCGACCCGGCCTCGCTGGATGCGGAGCGCGGGCTGCTCATGAGCCTCGCGTACCGGATGCTCGGCACCGTGGCCGATGCCGAGGACGCGGTGCAGGAGACCTACGCGCGCTGGGTGCGCCTCGCGCCTGCAGAGCGGGAGGCGATCGAGAACCCCGCCGCGTGGCTCACGCGCGTCGTCGGTCGCGTCTGCCTCGACCAGCTCGGCTCGGCGCGGGCCCGGCGTGAGGCGTACGTCGGCGAGTGGCTGCCGGAGCCGCTCCCCGGCGGAGCCGGGATGTTCGCCGCACCGCCCTCGACGGACCCACTCGACCGGGTCACGCTCGACGAGTCGGTGAGCACGGCACTGCTCATCGTGCTCGAGTCGCTGACGCCCGCCGAGCGGGTCGCGTTCGTGCTCCACGACGTGTTCGCGGTGCCCTATGCCGAGATCGGGGAGGTCGTCGGCCGCTCGCCCGAGGCGTGCCGCCAGCTCGCCTCGTCGGCCAGGCGACACGTCCGCGAGCGGCGATCGGGCACCGCGACCCGCGAGCGCCACGACGAGGTCGTGCGCGCGTTCATGGCCGCCGCCGGCACCGGCGACCTCGACGGCCTCCTCGCCGTGCTGGATCCGGAGGTGCGCCTCGTCTCCGACGGCGGCGGCGTCGCCTCGTCGGCGCGGCGGCCGGTGCTCGGCGCCGACCACGTCGCCAGGTTCGTGCTCGGGCTGAAGGAGAAGCGCGGCCCGGCGCTGCAGCTCTCGGTCGGCGAGACCGCCGACGGGCTCACGCTCGCGTTCGGCGAGGACGGTGCGATCGACACCGTGCTCGTCGCCGACGTGCGCGGCGACCGGATCGCGAGCATCTGGATCATGCGGAACCCGGCGAAGCTGCGCCTCTGGAATCCGACCGGATGAGGTCGCTCCCGCGTGCATTCGGAGTGCCGCCGGAGCATGATGACCGGGTGCGGTCCGTTCGGAGGGCCGCCGCGGACCAGGAGGTGGGGATGGCGCAGGGCGACCGCGTGCCGATCGACGCGCAGCAGGTGGACGCACCGCTCTCGACGTACGCCGTGTTCCTCGTCGTCGAGGTCGGCGACGACCCGGCGGCGCTCGCGACGGTGCGGGAGGTCGTGTCGGGCATCGACGACCTCGTGAAGACGGTCGGCTTCCGCGACCTCGGCGGCCGGCTGTCGTGCGTGGTCGGGATCGGCCGCACACTCTGGGATCGCCTCGCTCCCGGTCGCCGGCCGACCGAACTGCACGTGTTCGCCCCGATCTCCGGCGACGTGCACACCGCCCCCTCGACCCCGGGCGACCTGCTCTTCCACGTCCGGGCCGAGCGGCAGGACCTCTGCTTCGAGTTCGAGCGACTGCTGCTGGACGCACTCGGCGAGGCCGTGACCGTGGCCGACGAGACCTACGGCTTCCGCTACTTCGACGCCCGCGACCTGCTCGGATTCGTCGACGGCACGGCGAACCCGATCGGGGCGGAGCTCCCGTCGGCCTCGCTCATCGGCGACGAGGACGCGGACTTCGCGGGCGGCAGCTACGTCGTCGTCCAGAAGTACCTGCACGACCTCGCCGCGTGGAACGCGCTCACGACCGAGCAGCAGGAGGCCGTCATCGGGCGACGCAAGGCCGACGACGTCGAGCTCGACGACGCCGAGGGTCCGCAGCTCGCCCACAAGACGCTCGCCACGATCACGGGCGACGACGGCGAGGAGCTCGCGATCCTGCGCGACAACATGCCCTTCGGCCGCGTCGGGATCGGCGAGTTCGGCACCTACTTCATCGGCTACTCCCGGCGCCTCTGGGTGATCGAGCGGATGCTGCATCGCATGTTCGTCGGCCAACCGCCCGGGTACCACGACCGCATCCTCGACGTCTCGACGGCGGTGACGGGCACCACGTTCTTCGTGCCGTCGAATCCCGTGCTGCAGGCGCTCGCCGACGAGGAGCCGCGCCCGGGCGGGTGAGCCCGCCTCGGCTCAGAAGTCCTCGCGGGTCTCCCGGAGCTTCGCGAGCGCGTCCTCCGTGTCCTGCCAGCCCTGCAGCGCCGACACGAGCTGGCGCTCGAGCCACGAGGCATCCTTCTGGTCGACCGCCGTGGCCCGCAGCTGCGACATCCGTTCGGTGGCCGTTCCCGTGAGGTCGTCCATCGCTCACCCCTCCGCGCGGCGGACCGGGCGGCCGACGGCCGCGGACACGGGTCCGCACGCGTGCCATGATGCCACTCCACGCCCCGGGCGGGCAGCCCGTCGGCCGATCCGGGGGTTCACCGGATGCCCGCCGCCGGCGGCCGTCGATACCGTCGCCGCATGACCACCACGGAGACCACCCGCCCCGCCGCCGCGCCGACTCCTGAGCGTCGGCCCACGCCCGCGCGTCCGCCCCGCCGGATCGGCGCGCGCGTCGGCTGGACCTGGGTGCTGCTCTCATCGGTCGGCATCGCGGCGTTCGCGGTCGTGCCGTACCTGACGTCATCGCTGCCGGTGCTCGCGGCGTCGGGCGGAGGCGGGCTCGCCGAGCACTACGCCGCGCAGCCGACCGCGGTGCTCGTCGCGTTCTACGTCCACGTCGTCGCGGGCGGTCTGGCCCTCGTGACCGGGCCGCTCCAGTTCTGGCGCGGCCTGCGCGACCGGGCGCCGCGCGTGCATCGCTGGATCGGTCGCGTCTCGCTCATCGCGATCGGGCTCGCCGGCGTCGCCGGCCTCGTGCTGGCGCCGGTGAGCGCAGCCGGCCTGGTGGGCACGTTCGGCTTCGGCGCCCTGGCCGCACTGTGGCTGCTCACCGCGTGGCGCGGCTACCGCGCCATCCGCCACGGCGACGTCCCGGCGCACCGCGCCTGGATGATGCGGGCCTTCGCCCTGACCTACGCCGCCGTGACGCTGCGGCTGTGGCTGCCGCTGCTCATGTTCGCGCAGGTGCCGTTCGCAGGCCCGGCCGGCTTCGACGCGGATGCCGCCTTCGCGAACGCGTACGCGGCGGTGCCGTTCCTCTGCTGGCTGCCGAACCTGCTCGTCGCGGAGTGGCTGATCCGGCGGCGCGGGCTGCCGTCGTACCGGCTCGCTCAGGGCACGCGGTAGCCCGCGGCGCGGACGAGCTCGTACCACTCGGCGCGCGTCAGCGGCACGTCGGAGCCCTGCGCGGCACCGGCGACGCGCTCGGGCGTCGTCGTGCCGAGGACGACCTGCATGTCGGCCGGGTGCCGCGTGATCCAGGCCGTCGCGATCGCGATCGGGGGCACGTCGTAGGCCGCCGCGAGGCGGTCGATCACGGCGTTCAGCTCGGGGTACTCGGGCGAGCCGAGGAATACCCCCGTGAAGAAACCGGCCTGGAAGGGCGACCACGCCTGGATCGTGATGTCGTGGAGGCGGCAGTAGTCGACGATGCCGCCGCCGTCGAGGTTGAGTGACTGCTCGACGCCCTGCATGTTGGCCGCGAGGCCCTGCGCCACGATCGGCGAGTGCGTGATCGAGAGCTGCAACTGGTTCGCGACGATGGGCTGGGTGACCGATCGCTTCAACAGGTCGATCTGCGCCGGGGTGTGGTTCGAGACGCCGAAGCGGAGGACCTTGCCGGAGGCCTCGAGCTCGTCGAACGCGCGGGCGACCTCGTCGGGCTCGACGAGGGCGTCGGGCCGGTGGAGCAGGAGGACGTCGATGCGGTCGGTGTCGAGCGCCCGCAGCGATCCGTCGACCGCCTCGATGAGGTGCTCGTACGAGAAGTCGAAGTACGGGCCGTCCTTCACGATGCCGGCCTTGGTCTGGATGGTGAACTCGTCGCGCTGCGACGGGGTGAGCTGCATCGCTTCGGCGAACCGGCGCTCGCAGGCGTGCAGCTCGTCGCCGTAGATGTCGGCGTGGTCGACGAAGTCGATCCCGGCATCGCGGGCGGTGCGGACGAGCTCGCGCACGGCGTCGTCGCCCATCTGCTCGATGCGCATCATGCCGAGGACGACGTTCGGGGCGGCGAGGTCTCCGCCGCCCAGCTGGATGGTCTTCATCGAATTCGACTCCTGTCGTGGTGGGTGCGGATTCACGATAGGCAGTCCCGATTCAGAAGTCCAACAACTTCTGATCATGGAATTCAGAAGTAGACTGCATAGATGGATCTCCGGCAGATGGAATACCTCGTCACGCTCGCCGACGAGCAGCAGTTCACGCGTGCCGCCGCGGTCTGCGGAGTCTCGCAGTCCGGGCTCTCGGCCGCGATCCGCAGCCTCGAGGACGAGCTCGGCACGCCGCTGTTCGACCGGACGACGCGGCGAGTGGAGCCGACCGACGCCGGCCGCGCGCTCCTCCCCCACGCCCGCACGATGCTCGCGCAGGCGGGCGCGGCGCGCGATGCCGTGCTGCGCGCCGCGCACGAGCTCACCGGCAGCCTCCGCATCGGCGCCGAGCAGTGTCTCGGATTCGTCGACGTCGGCACGCTCCTCGAGCGCATCCGTCGCCGGCACCCGTTCGTCGACCTCGACTTCACGCAGGCGGGATCGCGCGACCTCGTCGCTCGCGTGCGCGACGGGGACGTCGACCTGGCGTTCGTCGCCGGCACCGACGTGCCCGCGCGGATGTCGCGGACCGAGCTCGGACGCCGGCCGCTCGTGCTCCTGCTGCCGCCCGGCCATCCGCTCGCCGGCGCGTCGCCGGTCGACTGGACGGACCTGCGCGACCTCGACTTCGTCGACTTCCAGGAGTCGTGGGCGGTGCGGGCCGTGAACGACGCCGCCTGCGCCGAGCGCGGCGTGGCGCGCCGCGTCCGCTGCACCGTCAACGACGTGCACACCCTGCTCGACCTCGTGCATCGCGACCTCGGCGTCGCACTCGTGCCGCAGCACATCGCGGCGAAGCCGCAGGCGGCGGGCCTCGTCGTGCGCCCGCTGCCCGCCTCCGCGCCGCAGTGGGTCGTGTCGCTGGTCGCTGGCGACGCGTCCGCGGCATCCGCGTCGCTCGTCCTCGAGCTGCTCGACGCGGACCTCGCGCTCAGCGCCTGAACCCGCCGGTGCGCCCGAGCCCGCCGGTCACCCCCGCGGCCCGAACACCTGCTCGTACAGCCGTTCGTAGGCGCCGGCGTTCACCGAGACGTTCCCGGCGTACGGGCGATCCATGTCGGCGGTCGTGAAGATGACGAGGCCGATGAACACGGCGAGCAGGCCCGCCAGCAGCAGGTGCAGGCGGAGGCTCCGGACGCTGATGAACGCGATGAGGATCGCGTTCACCGCGGCGCCCACCCAGATGACGACCCAGATCAGCGACGGAAGCGCGAGGGCCGTCGCGTCGATGCGATCGCGACGCGCGTCGAAGAACGCCTCGAACGCCTCGAGGGCCTGCTTGTACTCGGCCTGCTCCGAGCCCGTCACCGCCTCGACGCCATGCAGGATCTCCTCGATGGCGTCGACCTGCGCCCGGCTGCCGTCGGGCAGCACGCCCTCGCGCTGCTCGACGAAGTCCCCCTCGATCACGGTGATCAGGTAGGCCTGCAGCTCGTCGCGGATCGGGCTGCCGATCTCGTCGGGCAGCGCGGTGGAGGCCCGGACGAGCGCCCCGACCTCGCCCGCCTCGGTCACGGTGACCGCGCGGGTCGCGGCGTAGTTCTCGTAGACCGACACCGTGACCAGCGCCAGCAGGATGCCGAAGAAGAGGCCGAACGTGCCGATCACGTGCGCGAGCGTGCGGTCCCATTCGTCGCGGTCGCGGACGAGTCGTCGCACGACCGGCTTCATCGCCCACACGACCAGGCACGACGCGACCACGAAGCCGCCCACGAACAGGGGCATCGTGATCCAGACGGGCGTGTCGTAGAACCAGCTCACGCCGCCTCCCCCGCGCATCGTGCGACGCGCCCGGTCGGGCGGATCGCGGACCGACGCGCCCAGCCTACGAACGTCGCGGCGGTCGACGCGGCAACGCGCCGGGTGCCGCGTCTTCCGCCGCTACGCGACCGGCAGCTCGAGGGTCATGAAGACGCTGTTCGGGTCGAGCGCGTAGTCGGCGAAGGGCGGGCACTCCGCGAACCCGTACCTCGCGTACAGGCGCCGAGCCGGGAGGAAGAACTCCTCCGATCCGGTCTCGAGGCTGATGCGGCGGTAGCCGCGGCGGCCGGCCTCGCCGAGGACGTGCTCGAGCAGGCGTGCGCCGAGGCCGCGGCCGCGGGCGGCGGCATCCGTGCGCATCGACTTGAGCTCGCCGTGCTCGGGGTCGAGCTCCTTGAGGGCCACGCAGCCGAGGAGCGCCTCGCCCTCTCCGATCGTCCAGAACAAGACCTCGGGCACCGAGAGCCCCGAGACGTCGAGTGCGTGCACGCTCTCGGCGGGCGAGGTCGCGTACATGTCGGCGAGGTGGTCCTCGAGCAGGCGGATGACGCGGGGGTCCGCGAGGTCGGCGAGGCGGATGCCGAGGGCGGGGGCCGGGGTGGAGCTCACCGGCCCATTCTCCCCCGCACGTGTTTCGCCCTCGTGACGACGGTCGATCCGGATCCGTGCGGCGACGCACCCGCATCGACCGTCCGGACGGGTCGCAGGCGCGTCAGCTCACGAGGCGGATCGACGGCTCCGGCGCCGGCGGCTCGGGCTCCTGGGTCTCCGCGTCGAGGCGCGCGAGGAGCCCCACCAGGAATCGCGCGACGTCCTCGAGTTCGTCGGGCGTCGGCACCCAGTGCACCGCGCTCGCCACCGACCGCGCGAGCAGGTCGAACTCCTCCGCGAAGGTGCCGGTCAGCGCCGGAACGGAGTAGGCCGCGGCGTCGATCAGGTGCCGCACGGCCCGCAGCCGCTCGTCGGGCGTGAGCCCGCCCTCCTCGGTGGCGAGCCCGGCCCGCAGGATCCGGGCCTGGTCGACGAGCAGCGCGAACTCGTCGTGCGCGAGGCCGAGCTCCTCGCGCAGCGCCTCGGGGGCGGGATCGAGCTCGATGCGCGACGGGTCGAGGATGCCGTGGCGCTCCAGTCGAGGACGCAGTGCGCCGAACCGCGCGATCTGCCACGACGAGCTGATCGGCGGGAGCACGAGTGCGCGCATCTGCGGTTCGTGGCCGAGGAGCATGAGCTCCGGGTCGCGGGTCGCCTCGCGCTGGTAGTAGTCGACGTGCCGGGCGTACTTGACCCCGCGGATCGCCTCCTCGATGAGGGCGTGCCGCTCCGCCTGCGCCTCGATCGCGCGCGCCCGGCGCGCCGTGAAGCACGCGTACGAGTAGCGGATCTCGATCTCGAGCGACGACCCCGCCTCGCGGAGCCATCGTCGTGCCGCCGCCGCCTCGCGCGAGGTCCCGGCGGTCCCGGCCCGGCGCGTGCCGTCCTCCTCGCCCCAGTCCTCCGCGACCTCCGGATTGAAGATCATGTAGCAGAGCGCGGCGCGAGACCGCATGCGCGACCGGACCCGGCCCGGATCGCGGCGCGGCGTGGCACTCTCCTGTTCGAGCAGGTCGATGAAGCGGTCGAGGGCGACGCGGATCCGCTCGCGGCGCGATCCACCGCCGGCGCCGGCCGCGCCGAGCGGGGCATCGGGATCGTCGCCGACGGATCCGTCGAGGTCGGCGTACGCCGCCCAGTTCCGCGCCGCCATCATGTAGAGCGTGAGCGTCCGCAGGAGCATCGCCCGTGGCTCCGGTGCCGGCGGACGCGACTTGCGCCGCTCGTCGAGGCGGGCCTGGATCGGACGGACGCCCGGACGCAGGTCGGCCGGATCGAGCCGCGCCGGCCCGAGCTCGGCCGCGACGCGGACGTAGTCGTGCCACACCTTCCCGGTGGCGTCGGGGAAGACCGCGGGTTCGGCGCACAGCCACGCCGCCTGGTTGACGATGGGCTCGAGCCGGTCGAGGAACGCCTCGAGCGACGCACGGTCCTCGATGGCCCGGTAGCGGTCGAAGATGCGGTCGTACTCGGCGAGGATGCTGGTCGGGTCCTCCTCGATCGCGCGGCTGAGGTAGTGGCGGCGCTCGTCGCCCCGCGTCATCCGCGCGAGGCCGAGGAACCCGACGGACTTCCAGCTCGTCGCACGGTAGAACCCGCGGACGTCGGGATAGCGCTCGGCCATCGTCATCGCCGTGAAGCCGGCGGCGAGCGCGAGCAGCTTGCGGTGCTGGTCGACCTCGATCGAGTCCCACTCGAGCTGCAGCTCGACCTCGTCGAGGGGGTGCCCGTTGCGCCGGAGCGTGGCGATGGCCGACCCCGAGTCGAGGATCGTGACCTGCAGCAGCCAGGGGGCGGAGTTGAAGAGCACCTGGAAGAGCCAGGCGATCGCGGATGCCACGCCGCTGCCGCTCCGGTCGGCGATCGCGATGAACTCGCCGAGGTCCGGCGAGCTCGGCCGCTCGACGCGTTCGCGGGGGTCGTCGAGGTTCGCGTTGCGGACCTGCATGAGCGCGTCGATCGACCACGCGGTGTTCGTCGAGCCGTCGGGCCCGATCACCTTGGCGTCCAGGCGCGACCTGGTCGCGAGGCCGGGCCCCAGGACGCCGACCGTGATGAGCGCCAGCGGCAGCGTGACGACCAGCCAGGCCACGACGCCGTCGTCGGCGTAGGCGGTCGCCACGATGATCGCGACCGGCACGAGCACGACGAGCGTCCAGCCGACGACGCGCAGGACGGCGCCGGTGCGCCGCGTGGCCTTGAGGTCGCGTACGCCGGGAAGCAGCGCGACCAGGCGCGCGCCGACCGCGAGCACGAGCCACGCGACCAGCACCGCCAGCAGCGCGTCGCCGAGCGGTGCGAGCACGCCCGCGACGAACGTGTCCCAGCGTGCGCCGATCGCCGCGGTCCACGCACTCAGCGACGGCGTCTCGCCGAGACTGGCGGTGCATCCCGTGAGCGCCAGCGCAGCGCCGATCGCGAGCGCCGCCCCCGGTGCTCGGACCTTCCGTGCCGGTGTGCTCGTCCCCCGCATGATCCGCGCCTGCCTGGCGCGAGTCTAGTGACCCTCAGGTCTGCGGGGACAGTACGCGCACTGATTCGCGCTACCGGGCGCGCAGGCCGTCGAGCGCCAGGTCGACGACGCGCTCGCGCTGCTCCTCGCTCGGGAACGCGACGCCCGCGACGCCCGCGACCAGGCGGATGGCGTCGTCGATGGCGACGTCGGAGCGCACGGCGCCGGCCGCCTGGGCGCGCTCGAGCAGCGGCTCGCCGGACCGGTACATCAGCGTGCGGCAGGTCTGCAGGAGTTCGGAGTCGCGGTTGAGCCCGTCGAGCAGCACCTTCTTGCGGCTGGCGTAGTCGGCGAACCGACGCAGCCATGCCGCGAGCGCCTCGAACGGCTCGCGCGCCTCGAGTTCGTCGCCGAAGGATGCGACGGCCGCGACCTCGTCCAGGTAGACGGCCTCGACGAGGGCGTCGCGCGTCGGGAAGTTGCGGTAGAGCGTGCCGATGCCCACACCGGCGCGGCGCGCGATGTCCTCGAGCGAGGCGTCGACCCCGTGCTCGGCGAACGCCTCCTTGCCGGCGACGACGAGTGCGTCGAAGTTGCGTCGCGCGTCGGCGCGGGTCGGTCGGCGGGCGTCGAGCAGCGCGCTGAGCGCCTGGTCGGTCATGGGAGTACACCTCGGGTTTGCGAAGTGGAGGCTACCTCCGCTAATGTAAGCGGAGGCGGCCTCCGATCGGAGACTCCCTCCAGTATATTCCCTTCGCCTGGACGAAAGGCGTTCGCATGCCATCGACACGACTCACCTTCATCGCGGTCGCCACGAGCTTCACCGCGGTCGCCAGCCTGCAGTCCCTCCTCATCCCCGTGCTCTCGACCATCGGCACCGACCTCGGCGCCGACGCGGTCGGCCAGACCTGGATGCTCACCTCATGGCTCATCGCCGCCGCCGTCGCCACGCCCCTCCTCGGCCGCGCCGGCGACCTCGTCGGCCGCCGGCGCATGTATTTCCTCGCGCTCGGCGCCGTCGCACTCGGCTCCGTACTGGCGGCGTTCGCGCCGAACCTGGCCGTGATGCTCGTCGCCCGCGTGCTGCAGGGCCTCGGCGGCGCGGTCTTCCCGCTCGGCTTCGGCCTCGTCCGCGACGCCTTCCCGCAGGCCCGGCTCGCCGGCGCGATCGGGGCCCTGTCGGCCGTCATGGCCGTCGGCAGCGGTCTCGGCACCGTCATCGCGGGTCCCGCGGCGGAGCTCATCGGATGGCGCGGCCTGTTCGCGCTGCCCCTCGTGCTCGCCGCCGTCGGGCTCACGGTCGGGTTCCTCGGCCTCGAGCGCTCGACCACGCGGGCCACGGGTCGCATCAACGTCCTCGCGGCCGCGCTCCTCTCCGGGTGGCTCGTCGCGCTCCTGCTGCCGCTCAGCGCGGGCAACCAGTGGGGCTGGGCCTCTCCCCTCGTGATCGGCCTGTTCTCGCTCGCGGCGCTCCTCGCCACCGCCTGGATCGCGGTCGAGCTCCGTTCGCGCACCCCGCTCGTGGACATGCGCGTGATGCGCCTGCCCGCGGTCTGGACCACGAACGTCACCGCCCTCCTCACGGGCGCTGCGATGTTCGGCGTCTGGGCCTACCTGCCGCGTCTCGCCGAGACGCCGAACGCGAGCGGCTACGGCCTCGGCGTCGACGCCGGCACGGCAGGGCTGATCATGCTGCCGATGCTCGTCGCCATGGCATCCGTCGGCTTCGTCGCCGGCCCGCTCAGCCGGATCCTCCCGTTCGCGGCGCAACTGACGATCGGCGCGTTCCTCTCGGGTGCGGCATCCCTGTCCATCGCCGTGCTGCACGGGAACGCCGTGGTGCTCGCCGTCGCGGCCGGCGTGCTCGGACTCGGAACCGGGCTCGTGACCTCCTCGACGCCGAACCTCATCGTCCGCAGCGTGCCCGCCGACCAGGTCGGCATCGCGACCGGCATGAACGCGAACATCCGCACGATCGGCGGCGCGATCGGCACGACGGTGTTCGCCGCGGCCATCGGCGCCACGCTCGGCGCGAGCGGCCTGCCCGCGGAGTCCGGGTACGTGACGGCGTTCGTGATCGGTGCGATCCTCGCGGCCGTCGGCGGGCTGGTGCCGTTCCTCGGGCGCACCCGGCCGTCCCGCCCGAACGTGCGCGCGATCCCGATCGCGGAATCGCCGCTCGTGGAGGCGGCCGAAGCCGCCTGACCGACCCGTCCGCGCCTCGACGCCGCCGGCACGCCCTCGGGGACCGCCTCGTCCGATCGGACGAGGCGGTCCGTCCCGTCGGCCGAGGCGGCGGCACAGCCCCGTCGCGAGCATCGGAGCCATGACCGAGACCTCCGCGCCGCGCCGTCGCCGCAGCACCGTCAGCCCCCGCCCCGCGCCTCGACCCCGTCGTCGCCCCGAGTGGCTCGTGCCGACGGGCCTCATCCTGCTCGCCGTCGTCCCGATGATCGCGGGCACGCGGCGCCTGACCGAGCTCTCGACGGGCGCCGCGGTGACGCCCGAGAACGCCCGGTTCTTCGACTCGCCGGTCCCCGTGGTCGTGCACATCGTGGCATCCGTCGTGTTCCTCGTCGTCGGCGCGCTCCAGTTCGTGCCGTCGCTGCGGCGGCGCCGCTGGCACCGGATCTCCGGTCGCGTGCTCGCGCCGGCCGGCCTGGCCGCCGCGCTGTCCGGCATGTGGATGGCGGTCTTCTACGACCTCCCAGACAGCAACGGTCCCGCCCTGCTCGCGATGCGGCTCGTGTTCGGCACCGTGATGGCCGTCGCGATCGTCGTCGCGTTCCTGGCGATCCGGCGCGGCGACGTCGTCACGCACAGCGCCTGGATGACGCGCGCGTACGCGATCGGCCTCGGCGCCGGCACGCAGGTGTTCACGTTCCTGCCCTGGACGCTCGTCCTCGGCGAGCCCGGGCCGACGGCGACCGCGCTGCTCATGGGTGCGGGCTGGGTGCTGAACCTCGCCGTCGCCGAGGTCGTGATCCGGCGGCGGGCACGGCGGATGCCGCGGCGATCCCGTCCGAACGGCCGATCCGCGGCGACCGGCGCGCTCCTATCATGAGGGGCATGACGAGCCCGGTCCGCGCCCTGTGGGACGCGCCGGCCGCCGTGCCGCCGCCGCCGCGGCGGGTGTGGCGCGACTGGGTGCTCGTGGGCGTGCTGCCGCCCCTCATCGTCGTCGAGGCGCTCGCCCGGCCCGATGTCCCGTGGGGATGGCTCTGGGCCGGCGTGCTCATCGCGCTCGTGCCGACGCTGCTGTGGCGCCGTACCCGGCCCTTCACCATGATCGCGATCGCGTTCGCGAGCGGATGGCTCGTCTCGCTCGCCACGCGGACCGAACCGGAGTTCGTCGGCACGGCCTACTTCCTCGTCCTCCTCTACGCCGTCATGCGCTGGGGGTCGGGCCGGGCGATGCTCGGCGGCGGGGCGCTGGTGCTCGTCGGCCTGATCGCACCCGCCCTCGTGGCGCCGACGTCGTTCGCCGACCTCGTCGGCGGGCTCGCCGTCGTCGTCGCGACGACGACGCTGGGCATCGCGTTCCGCTGGCGCGCGGGCGCGCGGGCCCGCGAACTCGAGCGCACGCGGCTGCTCGAGCGCGAGCGCCTCGCCCGCGACCTGCACGACACCGTCGCCCACCACGTCTCCGCGATCGCGATCCAGGCGCAGGCGGGCACCGCGGTCGCCGCGGCCGACCCCGACGCCGCGGCGTCGGCGCTCCGCGTGATCGAGGGCGAGGCGACGCGCACCCTCGACGAGCTCCGCGCGATCGTCCGGGTCCTCCGCGTCGAGGACGACCCGGAGCTCGCCCCGACCCCCGGCATCGCCGACGTGCGCCGCCTCGCGAGCACGGATGCCGCGGGCCTCCCCGTCGACGTCCGCGTCGAGGGCGACGCCGATGGCGTCCCGCCGGCGGTGGCGGCCGCCGCGTTCCGCATCGCGCAGGAAGCGGTGACGAACGCGCGGCGTCACGCGCACGGCGCCACGGGCGTCGACGTGCGCCTGCGCGTGGACGACGGCGGCGTGCGGCTCGACGTGCGCGACGACGGCGCGACCGCGGCATCCGCCTCGCCCGGATTCGGCCTCGCGGGCATGCGCGAGCGGGCCGCGCTGCTGGGCGGCACGGTCGACGCCGGTCCGGCGGCCGGCGGCGGATGGACGGTGACCGCGGTGCTGCCGAGGTCGGGATGGCGCACGTGAGCGTGCGGGTGCTGATCGCCGACGACCAGGAGCTGGTCCGCACCGGCCTGCGCACGATCCTCGACGCCCAGCCCGACCTCGAGGTGGTGGGCGAGGCCGCCGACGGCGACGAGGCGGTGCGGCTCGCACGCGAGCTGCGGCCCGACGTGTGCCTCGTCGACATCCGGATGCCGGTGGCCGACGGCCTCGAGGCCACCCGGCGGCTCGCCGGGCCCGACGTCGCCGACCCCATCCCGGTCGTGGTCATCACGACGTTCGACCTCGACGAGTACGTGTACGGGGCGCTGCGGGCGGGCGCCCGCGGGTTCCTCCTCAAGAACGCGGGGCCGACGCTGCTCGCCGAGGCGGTGCACGCCGCGGCCCGAGGCGACGCGCTCATCGACCCCAACGTGACCGTCCGCCTGATCGAGGCGTTCGCGGGATCCGCGCCGACCCCGCCGCGCGCCCCGTCGTCACCGCTCACCGAGCGCGAGGAGGACGTGCTCGCCGCCGTCGCGCGCGGCCTCGGCAACGAGGAGATCGCGCGCGAGCTCTACGTCTCGCTGAGCACCGTGAAGACGCACCTCGGCAGCCTCATGGCCAAGCTCGGCGCCCGGAACCGCGTCGAGCTCGCGATCTGGGCGCACGAGCGCGGACGCGGCGGTCGCACGCCACGCCGCTGAACGATTGTGGCGAGCGCGCGGTCGGAGGATCCTGAACCCATGAGTGACCGTGAGGAGTTCCTGTCCTGGGTGCGATCCGAGCTCGTGGCGGCCGAACGCGCGCAGTTCGACGGCGACGACGGACCGCGACGGGCGATCTGGACGACCGAGCCGCCGCTGAGCGTGCTCGGCGCGTTCCGCAACGCCGTGTCGCGCGGCGAGCTCGTCGAGGCGTTCGAGTCGCTCGCCGCGAGCTTCTCGGACTGCACCGCCTACGCGCTCGACCTCATCTCGTACGACGTCGACGGCGACATGGCGTACACCGTGGGCTACGAGCGCATCTCGGCGTCGCTCGACGGCTCGCCGCGCACCTTCACGCTCCGGTCGACGCAGGTCTACCGGCGCGAGGTCGACGGATGGCGCGTGGTGCACCGCCACGCCGACGCGATCACGTAGCGCGGGGCCGCTCCGTCGACCCTCGTGCGGTCGGTCCCCGCGGGTGCGACGGACTCCGCACCAGCAACGACCGGCCTGACGGGCAGGATCTGCACCCGAACAGGGGATGGTCGATGCTCGGCGTCGGGTGGATCATGCTTCCACCATCCGATCGGAGCCGACCATGACCGTCACCGGAACGAGAATCGTCGAGCGCGCAACCGGAGGAAACTGGGTCGTCCGCGCCGCGGCCGGAGCCCCGGACCTCGCGACGCTGCCGACCCAGGCAGCGGCGATCGAGGCCGCCCGGGGCCAGCTCGTCGCGAACGGCGGCGGGCAGGTCATCGTGCACGGCATCGACGGCGGGGTCCGTCGCCGCATCTCCGTCGCTGCGACGACGGCGGCGGCGGACGCAGGCGAACCGCTGACGCCCCAAGACCTCGCCGATGCGGCGGGAGCCGCGGTCGCCCGCGTCCGCGGCGGCTCCTTCGACGCCGACGGCGACGGCGAGCCCGACGGGGACGATGTCCTGAACCGCGTCGTGGCGGCAGGCCCCGAGGGAGAGGCCAAGGATGCGATCCGCTCCGCCCAGCGCGTCCTGAAGTGGCTCGCGGCGGGTCTCGCCGTCTTCCCGGTCGTGCCGGCATGGGTGATCAGTTCCGACCTCGGCGGCGGGTTCGCCGGGATCTTCCTCGGCACGCTCGCGTGGTCGCTCGGGGTCGCCGTCATCGCCTTCGCCCTGATCGCGCACCCGACCGCCGTATCGACCGCCGGGCTGTCGCTGCTCGGCCTCGCGGCGTTCTGGCTGTCCAACGCCGTCGCGGGCGCGCTCGGCGGGACGGTCCTCAATGCGGCCGATCCGCTGCCCTCGGGCCCCGGTCCGACCGGGATCTTCGTCTGGATCGGCGATCTTCTCGGCGCAGCGATCGAGAACTACGGCGTGCTCGGCGCAGTGATCGCGACGGCACTCGGGGTGCTCGTCGGATGGCGCGGCGCCGAGTTGTACCGCCTCGTCGCGGCCCGCAACTGACGTCCGCTCAGCCGAGCGCGGCGATGACGTCGCCGACCAGGCGCACCTCGGACGCCGTGTGGTCGGCCTCGGGCGTGAAGCCCATGCGGACGACGACGAGCTGCTCCGACGGCACGACGACGACCTTCTGGCCGTCGTGGCCGCTGGCGTAGAACGTGTCCTCCGGCAGCGACGGCCACCGGAGCGAGCCGTCGGGCAGCACGTTGGTGCGCCAGCTCATCGCGAGCCCCGGGTCGTCGGTCTCGTCCACCTCCGTGGGCGTGAGGGCCTCGGCCATCCACCCGTCCGGCAGCAGCTGCGCGCCGTTCCAGTCGCCGCCCTGCAGCGCGAACTGCCCGATCGCCGCCCAGTCGCGCGGCGTCGCCCACATGTACGACGAGCACACCGGCGTGCCGGAGGCATCCGGTTCGACGACCGCGGAGGACAGCCCGAGCGGGCCGAGGAGGGTGCGACGCGGCAGGTCGGCGCCGAGGCCGGTGCGCTCGGCGAGGATGTCGCACAGCAGGGTGGTGTTGCCGCTCGAGTACTGCTGGACGGTGCCGGGCTCGTGCGCGAGCGGCAGCCCGGCGACGTACCCGCCCATGTCGGGCTCGAGGTAGAGCATCCGCGTGATCGGCGTGCCGAGGTCGTAGGTCTCGTCCCACTCGAGCCCGCTCGTCTGGCGGAGCAGCTGCTCGATGGTGATGTCGGCGCGCGCGTCGGTCCACTCCGGCACGAGGTGGTCGTCGTCGAGCGCGACGACGCCCCGCTTCACCAGCACGCCCGTGATGAGGTCGGTGACGCTCTTGCTCATCGACCAGCCGAGCTGCGGGGTCGACGCGTCGAACCCGTCGGCGTACCGCTCGCCGACGAGCTCGCCGTGCTTGACGACGACGATTGCGCGGGTGCCGAGCGCGCCGCGGTCGGCCTCGTCCAGGTCGTCGCCGAACGCGCGCGCGATCGCCTCGTCCATGACGGGATCCGGTTCGGGCGCGGCGGCATCGGTGAACGGATTCGCGCTCGCGGCGATGGGCGTCGCCGAGCCGAGCTCGGGGCGCTCGCGCGACAGCGTGCAGCCGAAGCCCTCGGTGAACCACGCGCGCTGCCGCGAGAGGGCGCCGAGGAGCGACGCGGTGGTCGGGTCGCCGGCGCCCGTCACCTCGAGGTAGGGCACGAGCGGGTTCTCGGGCAGGTCGGTCGCGGGCTCGTCGCGGCCGGCGACCTGCGTGACGGCGCACGCGTTGTGGGCGGCGTATCCGGTTCCGGTCAGCAGGATGGGCTGCTGCCAGCGGTACACGCCGGCGAACACGCCGATGACGACGAGGGCCAGGAGGGCGACGACGCTGATCGCCCGGCGGAGGAGACGCACGACGAAGGATCGTAACAGTCCGGAGGGCGTTGTCCGGACCGGCCCGAACGCCGCGGTCGCCGCGGTCCCCTCGGCGCCCCGGAGCCAGCGGGACGCCCGGCGGTCGCGAACCCCCCGAACGGGGGTCGTCGACCCTCGACGACCGGAGTAGCTTGTGGCGCGTTCCGGCCCGCCCGACCGGACGCCCTGACCGTGATCGAGAAGCCGGATGGCGCAGATGACGCGGATTCCGAACACCACTCCCGGGCCCGACGACGAACGCGACGGACCCGGCGGCCACGCCGGCGAACGGCTGCGCCAGTTCGAGCAGGCGCGCGGACTCGACGACCTTCCGTTCGAGGAGACGGCCGGCCCCGACGACGAGCCCGACGAGGCCGACGCCGACGTCGACGCCGACGTCGACGTCGACGTCGACGAGAACGTCTCCGAGGGAACCGTCGACGAGGCCGCCGAGGACGAGCGCACCGACGGGACGGACGACGACCAGGGCGAGAACGAGGAGGGCGCACCGGAACACACGTCCTGAGGCTGCAGCACGCGATTGGGGGAAGAGCGATGCGATCAGCGATCGATGAACGGGACTTCGGGGAGACCGCCGACGAGACGACGGAACTCCGTCGGGAGGCGCGCCAGGGGGGTTCGCCACCGCCGGGCCCGCCGGGCGGCAAGGCGTTCGAGCGCCTGCACGCGTTCGAGCAGGAGCGCGGGCTGCTCGAGTTCGACCCCACCGGGGAGTCGGCGCCCGCCGGGGTGACCGAGGCCGTCCGGGAGATGGCGGAGGACCCGATGCAGACGCGGTCGGACCTCACCGCCGAGTGGGCCGAGGAGATCGCGTCGATGGCCGACGCCGGTGAGGGCGCGCCGCGCGGCGGCGCCGTGTGGCATCCGCTCGGCCCGACCGTCATGCGCAACGGGCAGACGTACGGGTCGGGCAGCGGTTCACGCGTCGACGTGTCGGGCCGCGTGGCCGCGATCGCGGTCGACCCGGCCGACTCCGATCACCTGCTCGTCGGCGCCGCCGGCGGCGGCGTGTGGGAGAGCCGCGACCGCGGCGCGCACTGGACGCCGCGCGGCGACCGGCTCCCGACGCTCACGGTGGGCGCCATCGCGTTCGATCCCGAGGAGCCCGGACTGGCGTACCTCGGCAGCGGCGAGGGCGACTTCTACGCCGGCCTCGGCCAGGGCGTGTTCCGCTCGACGAACGGCGGCGCGTCGTGGACGCAACTCGCCGGCAGTCCGTTCATCGGCGCGGGCTTCTACGCGCTCGTGGTCGACCCGTCCGACCATCGCACGCTCTACGCCGCCACGACCATCGGGCTGTACACGTCGTCCGACGCCGGCGCCACGTGGACGCGACGACGCACCGGTCGGACCTGGAGCGTGTCGGTCCACCCGGGCGGCGGCGACCGCGAGGTCCTCGCGACCTCCCCGGGCGGGCTCGTCCGCTCGACGAACCGCGGCGCGAACTGGTCGTCGGTGAACCTGACCGGCGTGCCGAACCCGGCGAACTACGCCCGGCTCGCGGTCAGCCACGCGCCCTCGAACGGTGCCGTGGCGTGGGCGTGGGCCGCGTCGGATCCGCCCATGGCGATCGGCGAGAACACCCAGCCGACGCCGCGGCTGTGGCGTCGCGCCAGCGCGAACGGCGCGTTCACCTCGATCGCGACCGACCCGGGCGTCCGCACGGGCCAGGCCTGGTACGACTGGTACGTCCGCGGCGATCCGACCTCGGACCGGTCGGTGTACGTCGGCGAGATCAACGCGTGGCGCGTCGAGCGCGACGGCCGCACCTGGCAGTGGACGAACCTGTCGAGCAAGGTGAACGGCAGCAGCATCCACCCGGACCAGCACTGCCTCACCGCGGACCCGCGCGACGGCCAGGTCGTCTACGCCGGATGCGACGGCGGCATCTACCGCTCGCCCGACCGCGGGACGACGTGGGCGGACCTGAACGACGGGCTCGCGATCACCGAGATCGAGTACCTCGCGCAGGACGTCGGTTCGGCGCGGTGGCTGCTCGGCGGCACGCAGGACAACGGCAGCATCCGCTGGCGCGCGAACCCGGTCTGGGACCACGTCGCCGACGGTGACGGCGGCGACTGCGGGGCGAGCACGACGGACGCGGACCGCGTCTACCACTCGTTCTTCCGCATGGGGCTCGAGCGGTCGACCGACAAGGGCGACACGTGGACGTGGGTTCCGACCGCGAACCGCGACCCGTCCGTGTACGGCCAGCTGTTCTACCCGCCGCTCGAGGCGAACGGGTCGACCGTCGCCCAGGCGGGCGAGAGCGTGATCGTGTCGCGCGACGGCGGCATGTCGTTCTCGTCGGTGGCGCTGCCGGGTCGTCCGGTGGCGTCGGCGATGGACATGCCGACGCCCGACCTGATCCTCGTCGGGACGACGAACGGCCGGGTGTTCCGGATCACGTGGTCGGGCTCGTCGTGGTCCGCGCCGGCGGAGCTGACCTCGCCCAGACCCGGCGCGTGGATCAGCGACCTGTGGGCGGAGCGGGGCGACCCGAGCCGGATCTGGGCGACGTCGTCGCAGCTCGGCGGCGGTCGGGCGTTCCGATCGCAGGACGGCGGGTCGACCTGGACGGACCGCTCGGCGGGGCTGCCGGCCCTGCCGGTCAACGCGGTCACCGTCCACTCCGGCAATCGCAACCGGGTCTGGGTCGCCGCCGACCGCGGCGTCTTCCAGTCCCTCGACGCGGGCGCCACCTGGTCGCCCATGTCGGCCGGACTCCCGAACTGCATCATCGCCGACCTCCTCTACCACCCGGACGCGCACGTGCTCCGTGCGGGCACCCGCAACCGGGGCGTCTGGGAGATCGAGGCCGACGGGCTCAGCGCCCCGATCTGCGGCGTGCAGTTCCGCGGTCGGCTCGAGGCCGGCAGGTCCGGTCGATGGTTCACGTTCCGCTGGCCGGCCACCTGGCACGTGCTGTGGACCGTCATGCCCACCACCGTGATCAACGGGGCACCCGAGATCTCGTTCGACGTCCAGATCGAGCGGGCCGACGCCCGGTACGTCACGTACTGGATCTCCGTGAAGAACCTGACGGGGCGACCCGTCGAATTCGAGGGCCGCTACGCGATCCTCAGCTATCGATGACCGAGGGAGATGTTCGCCGTGTTCACCGGAACGCAGTTCACCGGGACGCTCGCGCCCGGGCAGACCAAGCGCTGGTTCACCTTCAACTGGCCGGCCGACCGTCACATCGTCTGGTACGTGGTGCCGACGACGCCGAAGAACGGTGCGCCCGAGCTGGATTGGGACACCGAGGTGGAGCGCGCCTCGTCGACGCACTGCACCTACTGGATCACCGTCAAGAACCTGACGAGCGTCACCGTGACGTTCGAGGGTCGCTACGCGGTCCTCAACTGAGCGGGAGGAGGAGCAGCAATGCGTATCACGATCGAGATCGACGACGGCACGGCGCGCACGAGCGTCACCGTGCCCGACCTCGCCGGAGCGCCCGCCGGTGACACGACCGGCGCGATGTCGGCCGCGACGACGGCAGATGCGGACCGCGCGATCGACGCCGGGCCGGCGCCCGCCCTGACCGGATCCGGTGGGGATGCGGACGTCGCGCCCACCGCGTCCGGGGACGGCGATGCCGAGTCCGCCGGCGCTGCACCCGAGGAGCTGGGCTGATGCGCAGGGTGCGGCCGGTGTTCTGGTGGGAGGTGGTCGGCGCCGTCCTCGCAACGGCGCTGCTCGTGCTCACCATCGTCATGCCCACGTGGATCGAGGCGGTCTTCGGCGTCGACCCGGATGCCGGGAGCGGGCAGTTGGAGCGCTGGATCGTCGTGGGACTCGGCGTGCTCGTGCTGGTGTCGCTGGCGTTCGCTGGCAGGGAGTGGTGGCGCGCACCCCGGCGTGCGGTGCCGGGCGCGACCGCGCCCGAGACCCGGGCGCCCTGAGCGCGATCCGGATCGAGGAGGGTCAGCGACCGAGCAGGTCGTTGACCCACCCCGGTCCGGCCACCCGCGCGTCCCGGGGAAGCCGGGCACGCAGCCCGCGGTCGGCGGTGACGACGAGGAGCCGCTCGCCGGCCGAGGCGAGCCCGGCCGCGACGTCCACGATCGCGGCGTCGCCATCCGCCGGCGCGCGCACGACCTCGATGCCGGCGGGCTCAGCCGCGGCCTTCGCCTGACCCTCCAGCACGGCGACGACGCGCGCGATCGTCAGCGCGCCGTCGGCCGGCTCGTCGGCATGCCCGCCGGCGGACCCGTCGGTGCGCCCGTCGGCCGCCTCGCGGGCCGGCCCGACGACCGTGCGGCCGACGAGCCGCGGCATCCGCTCGAGCAGTCGGGTCGCGGCACCCGCCCGGTCGCGCCACCAGCCGTCGGGGCGCGACCCCATGACGTTGGCGACGTCGACGACCACGACGACCGGCGGAGCGGATGCCTCGGACATGCGGCGATCCTGCCATGCCCGGTGGTCACCCGCACACGAGGATGTTCCCGCCCGACTCCCAGTCCCACGTCTCCGGATCCCAATCGTCCGGGACGTGGCAGGTGATGCCCGAGTAGTGGTACGTGATCTCCGGCTCGGCCGCGGCCTCCGCCTCGGCCGCCGCCCGACGCGCCGCCTCCTCGGCCGCGGCGCGTTCCTCCGCATCGACGGCCTCCCGCTGCGAACGCTCCAGGGCCCCGGCGGCCGCGAGCCACCGGTCGACCTCCGCGGCGGCATCCGCCCGCTCGAGGTCGATGTCGAGGGCCGCGCCGCGGGCGGCGCGGAGCTCCGCGACGACGGCGGCCTCCGCCTTCGGGTTGGCCGAGATCAGGGTGGCCGTGGTGGCGTCGAGGGCCGCCATCGCGCGGTCCACCGTGCGCGTCGCCGACCGGCAGACCGCGTCTCGTTCCAGTGCGTGGAGCCGAGCGTCGAGCTCACGGGCACCTGCCTCGGCCCGGACGGGCTCGAGTTCGACGACCGCTCGGGCCAGCTCATCGCGCGAGCCGTCCACGTCCTCGGCGAGCATCAGCACCGTCGCACCGGCCGTCTCCCGCGCGCCGGACGTCGCGGCGAGGATCGCCGACGTTCCGGCACGCACGATCGAGTCGTCGAACCGGTCCACGGCCGCGACGACCGGACGCAACGTCGCCGCGCCCCGATCGATGCAGGCCTGGGCGCTATCGGCGAGCGCCGTGGCGGCGAGCGCACGCCGATCGGCCGCGTCGATCTCCGAGGCGATGCGCATCGCCTCGCCGCGAAGCTCGACGCGGGCACGGGCATCGAGATCGGCGGCGCGGGCTCCGACGGCGGCACCGGCGAACACGATCGCCGCCACGAGCGCGACCGCGAGTCCTGCGGGTCGCTCCAACCGCCGACGGAGCAGTCCGCCTCGTCGCATGCGTCGCCTCTCCCGTCGTTGCACAGCCCGGCCAGCGTATCCGGCCCGAGCGGCCGTTCCGGTCACGAAGCGGACACGATGCTCCGCTCGCGCGCCTCTCACTCCCCCTTGAGCGGCAGCACCTCGCCGCCGGTCTGGCAGGTCGGGCAGTACTGCGCCGTCGTGCTCGCGAACGAGAAGTCGAGGATGGTGTCGCCGCAGCGCGGGCAGTCCTCGCCCGCGCGGCCGTGCACGCGCATCGCGGCGACCTTCGCCGCCTTGAGCTCGTGGATCGGGACGCCGCGGCGCGCGTCGATCGCCGACCGGATCACGCCGACCGTCGCGTCATGCAGACGGCCGACCTCGTCGTCGTCGAGCGTCGCCCCGTGCACGACGGGCGAGAGCTTCGCGACGTGGAGGATCTCGTCGGAGTACGCGTTGCCGATGCCGGCGATCGACTCCTGCTCCTGCAGGATCGCCTTGAGCTGCTTGCGACGGTCCTTCACGACCGCCTCGAAGTCGCCGCGGCCGAACCCCGGGTCGGCGGGGTCGCTCGCGAGCTTCGCGATGGCGGGCACCTCGGCGGCGTCGTCGACGACCCAGCAGCCGAGGGACACCCAGCCGCCGGCGTCGGTCAGCTCGAGCGCCGGTCCGTCGTCGAACTCGAGCGCGACGAGCGCGGGCGGGGGCGGCTCGGCGGCGCCGCCGTCGGCACTCGTCGCGTCGGCGGCATCCGTCGCGCCCGCGGCATCCGTCGGCTCCTCGACGCGCCAGCGCGCCCAGCCGTGTCGCCCGAGCGAGACCACCAGGTGCTCGGAGCCGTCGAGGTCGAGGTCGAGCAGCTTGCCGTGACGCGTGACGCCGACCACCCGCTCGCCGACGAGCGTCGTCAGCGGGCGCGCGCGGGTCTTCGTGACGCGGAACTCGAGCACGTCGACATCCGCGATCATGCGCCCGGCGAGGCGCGAATCGAGCTCCTCGGCGAGGGCCTGGACCTCCGGCGATTCCGGCATGCCGCCAGCCTCGCACAGACGCACGACGGCGTCACCCGTCCGTCCGGTGTCGACGCCGGTTCCCCCACCGGACGGCTCGAGTGGACGGCTGCTGCGGGTGCGCGACGCACCGCACCCGCAACGACCGTCCGGACGACTCAGGCGCCGGCCGGCGCCCAGGCGAAGCCGTCGGGGTCGGTGAGCGCACCGCCGTCGCCGTGGATCACGAGCCGGCGCGAGCCCGTGCCGTCGGCCGGAACGCCCGCGTCCTTGGCGAGCGCGCGCCGCTTGTACAGCCCGAACCCGATCGAGCCGTCGGGCATCGCGAAGTCGACGTAGCTGCCGAAGCTCTTGCCGACGGTGAGGCCCCGATCGGCGTAGAAGCGCTTGCTGGCGGTCACGTCCTCGGCGCCGACCAGGAGCACGAGCCGCTCGATCGCGCGCGTCGCGGGCCCGGAGTCCTTCTTGGCCGAGGTCGCGACCTTCCAGATCGAGCCGTCGGGCGCCTGCAGCGATCCGCCCACGCCCCAGAGGGACTTCTGGACGGGCTTCAGCACGCTCGCGCCGGCGGCGACGGCGTCGTCGAAGAGGGCGCGCACGTCGGCCGGCTGGGCGACGATGAGCGACAGCGTGTAGCCGCGGAAGCCGCTCGTCGCGGCATCCGTCGCCCGCACGCGCACGCGGCCCTCGAGGCCGAAGGCGTCGCGCACGAAGCGCTCGGCGGCCGCGGGATCGGACGACTCGAGGGTGATGGCGTCGAGGGAGCGGATGGTGGTGGTGTCGGTGGTGTCCATGCCGTCGACGCTACGGACGCGCGGCCGCCGGCACTTCTCGATTCCTGCTCGATCACCGCGCACCTTGCCGCCGCGCCACGGCAGGCATGCGGACGGGCCGACGACGGATGCCGCCGGCCCGTCCGTGTCAGGTCAGTGCGTGTTCGCCCAGCTCGTCAGCGTCGAGAGGCTGATGCCCGAACGGGAGTCCTTCTTGCTCAGGCGCAGGGCCTTCGCGATCTGGGTCGCCGAGCAGCCGCCGGTGTCGACGACGGTGAGGCCGGACGACTTGCCCGTGCCGTCGACGAACGTGCCGCCCGAGTTGGCGTAGTACTTGCCGGCCGTCGGGCGCGAGATGTTGTCGGGCAGCGTCGTCGACGGGCACGCGTCGGCGCTGTCGGCGACGCGATCGCGATCGGCGTCGGACGTGGTGGTGCCGCCGCCGGAGCCGCCGGAGCCCGTGCACGTGAACGACCACGTCAGGTCGCTGGGGATCGTGCCGGAGGTGTCGAGCGACCAGCCGAGGCCGTAGGTCGTGGAGTACGGAGCGGTGAACGTCATCCCGGTGGTCGCGGGGGCCTCGTTGAAGAAGATCGAGGTCCCGGCCGAGCCGCTCAGGATGATCAGGTCGCCGGAGCGCGCCGGCGACACGGAGATGCCGATCTTGTCGCCCGCGGCGAGGGTGATCGTCTTGCTCACGGTCTTGGCCGTGACCTTCAGCCCGTCGAGGGAGCTGCAGCCGGACGAGACGGCCGTCGTCGTCGTTCCGCCACCTCGGACGGGCTTGGCGGCGGAGGCGGGTGCGGCCACCGCCGTCAGGGCCAGCGCGATGCCGGCGGTCGCCGCCAGCGCGGACATGGTCAGGGTACGTGCTCGTGCTCGCATGGATCGCTCCTCTGGGTGCTCGGATCGCGATGTCTCCATCGACATCGTGCCCGTCATGCGGGCGCGATACATGCCCTTGCATACCAGACCCGTCTGGGATACGCCACCGAACAGGCGTCTCCGACCAGACGTCAGGGCCGGTCAGGGGCGATTTCCGCCATGCCGCATCGGGCACGTCTCCGCCCGCCGATCGGACGCGATCCGGCGGGTGCCTGCCTCCACGGGCGCCGCATTCCGTCCGATCGGCGCACGCCGTCGCGAGGTCGCGCCGCGCACCTGCCGCGGGCGTACCGCACGGTGCTGCCGCACGTCGGGCCCTTCGGCCCGTGCCGCGCCGCCGCGACTCGCGCTAGCCTCCGGCCATGAGTGCACCCGCCACCCCGCAGACCGACCGCTGGAACGTCTTCGCGATCATCGGATTCGTGACCGTCTGGTTCACCGTCATCCTCGGCCTCATCTTCGGCCACATCGCCCTGTCGCAGATCAAGAAGACGGGCGAGAAGGGCCGGGGGCTCGCCCTCGCCGCCGTGATCATCGGCTGGATCGCGGTCGCGCTCGGCGCGCTGACCGCGATGTTCATCCTGATCTTCGGCGGCCTCGCGATCTCCGCCAACTCCTAGGCGCGTCCGAGCGCTCCGGCCGCGGACCCGGCGTCCGCGGCCAGCACGGTGAGCGTCGCCGGTCCGGCGGCGTCGACCCAGACGAGACGCAGCGCAGCGGATGCCTCGAAGAGCCGCGTCGCGTGCGCGTCGCCGATCACCGTGGGGAAGGTCAGTAGCCGGTACTCGCCGATCCGGCCGGAATCCTGCAGCGCGCGCACGATGCTCGTGCTCCCGATCACGACGACGTCGCGTTCGGCGGCGAGCCGGTCGACGCCGTCGAGGAGGTCGCCCTTCAGGAGCTCGGAATTCGCCCACGCGCCGAGGTCGGGCGCGCCGCGCGACGCGACGACCTTGCGCGCGCCGTTCATGGCGTCGGGGAAGGGGCCCGTGCGTGCCGGCCACAGTCGCGAGAAGTGCTCCCACGTGCGGCGGCCGAAGCACAGCACGCCGGTGTCGAGCGTCGACCCGAGCCGGAACGTGTCGCCCGCGATCGCCTCGGGGCCGAAGCGGAACGCCCAGCCGCCGTAGTCGGCGCCCCACCGACCGTCGGGATCGTCGACGACCCCGTCGAGCGTGACGAACTGGATGACGATGACGGTGCCCATGGCGACTCCTCGCAAGCGGTGGACCGGCAGGGCGCCAGCCTCACCCGTACGTACCGACCGGCGACGCCGGATTCATCGCGGATCGGCGACGAGTCCGAAGAGCTCGAACACCTCGGCGGATTGGAACACGGTCGTCCGGGCGACCCGGCCCTGCGTGACGGTGAGCAGCTGCACGGTGTGCAGCCGGCCGTCGACGTAGGCCGCGAAGCCCGCCTCGCCGTTCGCCCAGAGCGGCTCGGTGCGCCATCCGGTGCCGCGGAGGCGGTACACGCGGCGCATGAAGCCGGCGTAGTCGTCGCGCCCGGCGTACCAGTTGGCCATCGGCGGCATCTCGAGCACGACGTCGTCCGCGAGCATCGCGGTGATGGCCGCGACATCCGCCGACTCGAACGCGCGCACGTACCGGTCGACGACCGCGCGCTGCTCGGCGGGCGGCTCCGCCGCACCTTCGGGGTCGACGCCGGCCTCGGCGATCCGGGCCCGCGCGCGCTGGAGGGCGCTGTTGACGGCGGCGGTCGTCATGTCGAGCGCGGCCGCGACCTCGGCCGCGGGCACGTCGAGCACCTCGCGCAGGATGAGCGCCGCGCGCTGCCGCGCGGGCAGCAGCTGGAGCGCGGCGACGAGGGGAGCCGAAGGCGGCTGCGCTCGACCGCCGCGGCCTCGGGGTCGGCGGGCAGCGGCGTCAGCCACGGCACGTCGAGCGCGGGCGTGAGCGGGGCGTCGGGATCGTCGAACGCCGGACCGACGCTCGACGGCAGCGGCCGCGACGCGCGGGACTCGAGGGCGTTCAGGCACGCGTTCGTGGCGATGCGGTACAGCCAGGTGCGCAGCGACGCACGCGACGGGTCGTACCGGTCGTACGCGCGCCACGCGCGAAGCAGCGTCTCCTGCAGCACGTCCTCCGCGTCGTGCGCCGAGCCGAGCATGCGGTAGCAGTGCACGAGCAGCTCGCGCCGGTGCGGCTCGACGGATGCCTCGAATCCTGCGCGCACGGCGCCATCCTGTCACCCGGCACCCACATCCGCGCCGGTCGGACGGAATTCGGCGGCACCAGGCCCAGCCGGCCGCCGAAACGCGTCCAACGGAGGCCGCCGTGCCGCGCGCCGGCGCGACCTGCCTACTGCCGCGCGAGCGCGGCCCGCAGCTCCGCCTCGTGGTCGACGATGTGCTCGCCCGACACGTCGAACATCACCCGGTGGATCGTGCCGGTGAACGGGAACGGCGCGGGGTAGGCATCCGTCAGCGGCGCCCCGGCGTCGAGCCCGACCGAGACGCCCGAGGCGAGCCCGAGCATGATCGGGATCGTGACCGGCAGGTCGCCGCCGCCGATCTCGTGCCCGTCGACGAACAACGTGATGCCGGCCGGCGTGCCCTTGCCCTCGCGGATGCTCGGCTGGCCCGTCGGCGCGAACTCCATGCTGAGCACGTGCCGCCCCGTCGGCACGTCGGCGTCGCTCGTGACGTGGAAGTACTCGGCGGCCACGTAGTTGTACGTGTAGACCAGCCGGCCGTCCTTGAGGTACAGGCTGTAGCCGCCGTCGACGCCGCCCTGGCTGACGATCACGCCCTCGGCGCCGCCGTCCGGGATCTCGACGAGCGCGTTGATCGTGTGCGGGCGGTTCACGAGCCGCGGTGCGGCGCTGCCCGCCACCTCGGACGTGTGCGGGAAGTAGACGTAGCGTGAGCGGTCCTTCGCGATCACCGGGCGCTGCTCGGCGAAGCGCTGCTGCCCCCGGCCGTCGACCGGCAGCACGTGGTACTTGCCGGCCTCGACGTACCAGAGCGAGATGAGCTCGACGAGCTTGTCGGGGTACTGCGCGGCGAGGTCGTGGTTCTCGGCGAAGTCCTCGGCGACGTGGTACAGCTCCCACGCGTCGGCGTCGAGCTCGCGGAGGATGTCGGCCGTGATCGGGTCGCCGAACGCGCGCCCGGACTCGGCGAACGAGGTTCCGGGCCAGGGGCACACGGCGCGCCATCCGTCGTGGTAGATCGAGCGGTGCCCGATCATCTCGAAGTACTGCGTCGTGTGCAGCGAGGCAGCGGATGCATCGGTGAGCGCCTCCTTGAAGCTGACGCCCTCGATCGGCGACTGGGTCACGCCGCGGATCGAGGTGGGCGGTTCGATCCCGAGCAGGTCGAGCACCGTCGGCACCATGTCGATGGCGTGGGCGTACTGGGTGCGGATCTCGCCGCGCGCGGGGATGCGGTTCGTCCACTGCACCATGAACGGATCGCTGATGCCGCCGCGGTACGTCTCGCGCTTCCACCGCCGGAACGGGGTGTTGCCCGCCCAGGTCCAGCCCCACGGGTAGTGGTTGAAGTACTTCGGCCCGCCGAGGTCGTCGATCGCGGCGAGGTTCTGCTCGAGCGAGTCGGGCACGAAGTTGAAGAACTTGTTCTCGTTGATCGACCCGGCCGGGCCGCCCTCCGAGCTCGCGCCGTTGTCGGAGATGAGCATGATGAGCGTGTCGTCGAGCACGCCGAGCTCGTCGAGGAACGCGAGCAGCCGCCCGATCTGGTGGTCGGTGTGCTCGAGGAAGCCCGCGAAGACCTCCATCATGCGCGAGTACAGTCGGCGCTCGTCGGCCGAGAGCGAGTCCCACTCCTGCACGTCGGGGTCGTGCCGCGACAGTTCGGCGTCGGCGGGCACGAGGCCGAGCTCCCTCTGCTTCGCGAAGACGCGCTCGCGGTAGACGTCCCATCCGTCGTCGAACATGCCGGCGTAGCGGTCGGTCCACTCCTTCGGCGCGTGGTGCGGCGCGTGCATGGCGCCGGTCGCGAAGTAGGTGAAGAACGGCTTGGTCGGGGCGACCTGCTTCGCGTCGGCGATGAACGTGATCGCGCGGTCGACGAGGTCCTCCGTGAGGTGATAGCCCTCCTCGGGCGTCTTCGGCGGCTCGACCCGGTGGTTGTCGTGCACGAGCTCCGGATAGTACTGGTGCGTGTCGCCGCCGAGGAACCCGTAGTACCGCTCGAACCCGCGGCCGAGCGGCCACCGATCGTAGGGCCCCGCCGCGGTCGCCTGGTCGGTCGGCGTGAGGTGCCACTTCCCGAGCGCGAAGGTGTTGTACCCCTGGCCCTTCAGGATCTCGGCGAGGAACCCGTTCTCGAACGGCACGTTGCCGTCGTACCCGGGGAAGCCGGTGGAGGTCTCGGTGATGGCCGCCATGTGGTTGGAGTGGTGGTTGCGACCCGTGAGGATGCAGGTGCGCGAGGGCGAGCAGAGCGCGGTCGTGTGCATGTTGGCGAAGCGCACGCCGCCGGCCGCGATGCGGTCGATGTTCGGGGTGCGGATCGGGCTGCCGTAGCAGCCGAGCTGCCCGTAGCCCATGTCGTCGATGACGATGAACAGCACGTTGGGCGCGCCGTCGTGCGCCCGCAGTGGCTCCGGCCACGCCGGCGACGACTCGTCGAACGTCCGTCCGATCACGCCGGGGAACGTCGTTCCCGGTCGGTACTCGCGCAGCTGCGGTTCCTCGGACATGGTCTCCCCCAGACTGGGCCGTGCCGCGACGGTGCGGCCCTCCGGGTCGGAACGTAACAAGGGGCCGGCGGCGCGCGCGGGCCTTCCGTCCCCCGCGGCGCCGCTGACGCCGGCTCCGCTCAGGCGGCCGGCACGCCGGCCTCGCGCTGCCGCTCGTCGAACCGCGCGAGCCCCTCGAGCCACGCGACGACGGATGCCTCGAGGCGCGCCGCGAGTGCAGCGTCGAAGTCGGCGTTCGTCGGGTCGGCGAACAGGTGCGCCGCTCCGGGGTAGAGCTCGAGCGCGCCGCTCGCCTCGCCGACGATCCCGCGCGCGACGTCGAGGTCGACCCACGGATCGTGCTCGGTGGTGTGGACGGCGAGCGCCACTCCAGACGGCCAGGGCGTCTCGAAGACCGCAGCCGGGAGGCATCCCGACATGAGCAGGGCGCCGCGGGCGCCCGGGCGGGTCTGCGCGAGCAGCTGCGCCGGGCCCGTGCCCAGTGAGAAGCCGGCGTAGACGAGCTCGTTCGGCAGCGACTGCGCCACGGCGACGGCGCGGTTCGCGAGCTCGGGGATGCCGATCTCGTCGCGGTAGGCGACGCCCTCGTCGAGCGTGGCGAAGACGTGGCCGTCGTAGTAGTCGGGCGTGTGCACGACGTGGCCGGCCGAGCGGAGCGTCTCGGCGAACGCGAGGACGCCGTCGGTGAGGCCCTGGCCGTGGTGGAAGAGGAGGATCTCGTTCATATTGGACAGTGTACAACTCAATTGGTCGGCGTACAATAGCCGGCATGGCACGAACCGCCGGACAACGGGCCGGCCTCACCCGGCAGCAGGTCACGGATGCCGCGATGGCGCTCCTGCGCGAGGACGGCCTCGACGCCGTCTCGATGCGCCGCGTCGCCGACCGACTCGGCGTCGCCCCGAACAGCATCTACGCGCACGTCGCCGACAAGGCGGCGCTCGTCGACGAGCTCATCGACGCGATGCTCGCCGGCGTGCCCACCCCGATCGACGGCGGATGGCGCGAGCGCATCGAGCGCGTGATGCGCGACAGCCGCCGCGAGCTCCTCGCCCACCCCGACCTCGTGCCGTTCGCGCTCGTGCGCCAGTCGGTCGGGCCGAACGCCCTGCGCCTCGGCGAGATCACGCTGACCGCCCTCCGCGAGGCCGGGGTCGACGGCGCGGCCGCCGTCACCGGACTCCAGGTGCTGCTCGTGCACACCATCGGGTCGGCGGCCTTCGAGACGGGCCGCACGCAGGACCCGGACCCCTCGGCCCGCCATCGCCGTGGTCGGGAGCGCGCTGCCGCGTTCGGCGGGGTGACCGCCGAGCTCAGCGAGCCGATCTCCCGGTGGAGCGGCGACGACGTCTTCGAGCGCGGGCTCGCCTGGCTGCTCGACGGGCTCGTCTCCGGACGCACTGCGCGCCCCTGATCTCCCGCTCCCATGTCGGGGGCTGGTCGGACGCGGGCAGGTTCGACGCGATCGCCCGCGTCAGGTCTCCCCCGGACCCCGGCGGCGTGCGCCGCGGTTCATGGGGTCACACGGTGGAGCGCGCCCCGCCGGTCGAACGGGTCGACCAGCAGCACCGCGCCCCGATCGCCGACGAATGGACCCGCCTCGAACTCGGCGTGGTCGGCGTCGACGGGCGTCGTGGACTCCAGCACGAGCGTGTCGGCCCCGCGGTAGAGCTCCACCGTGAACGACGGATGGTCCGGCCGCGCCGGCGGAAGGTCGCTGACCGCGATCCGCCAGCTGCCGTCGGGCTCGACCGTCGCCTCGACGCGCGGCATCTTCCCGGGCACGTCCACCCACCCCGGCGCGGAGACCGGCCCCCACGGGGCACGCACCGTCGTGGCGGTCGCTCCGGGCCCCGCCGCCACGAGGTCGCCGGGCGCGACGACGGCGCCCGGGGTGACGAGCGGCTCGGCCGGGTACCGCACCGCGGCGGCCAGGCCGACGCGCGTCCATGCGGGTCCGGGCAGCGCGATCCGCCCGACGTGTTCGCCCGCCTCCGTCCGGTCGAGCGCGAGGGTCGCGACCTCCGGCCAGTACGCCGGCGGAGCATCGTCGACGACCTGCACGAGCCGCGCCTCCGGCGGGCCGCCCCCGAAGCGCTCGGTCGACGTCTCGGGCAGGCGCACCTCGACGTTCACGCGGCCGTTCGCCGCGACCGTCGCGTGCACGATCGGGATGCCCGGCACGTCGCTCGTCGGGACCACCACGAACGCGGGCTGCGTCGCGGCGAAGGGCGTCGACGCGGTCTCCTTCCGGACATGGGCGGCGTCCTCGGTGATGGCGACGGGCAGGGCGCGTACGAGGATGAGGTCGTTCGAGCCGGCCGGGAACCGCAGCGTGGCGGTCGCGCGACCGTCCTGCGCACGCACCGGCTCGGGCAGGGCGGCGGAGTATGCGCTCGCCGGGCCGCCGCCCGCCTGGCGCAGGTCGGCCGCACGCTCGTGCCTGGGCGTGGCGCGGAACGCCGGACCCGCGATGCCGAGCGCGGCGCGCACCGCCGTCTCGTTCGCGAAGAGGAAGCGGACCGCGCCGTCGCGCGGCACGCCACCGACCGTCAGCGTGATCGACACCTCCGGGTCGGCGGTCGGCCTGGAGGTCGGCATCAGCCGGGGTGCGATCCGCGGCGCCGGCAGCGGTCGCGGGTCGGTGACGGCGATCGCGTACCGGGTCGGTTCGGACGTCGTCGTGCCGGCGACGACGACGGCCTCGAACCGCATGGTCGCCGATTCACCGGGGCTCGTCTCGGGCGCCGCGAGGTCGCGCGACACCCGCAGGCCGGTGAACCGCTCGGCCGCCGTCGGCACGATCGGCGGCTGCGCCACCGCGTCGACCGACCACTCGATCCGGTCGACCGGCAGCGATCCGGGCGCGCCCGACGGCGCGAACGAGAGGTCCACGCGGACGGTCGCGGTGGAGGTCTTCCCGGGCGGGATCGCCGCGAGGGCGGTGGCCCATGCCTCGATCACGGGCTCCGGTGGGCGCGGCCGGGGCGGCGGTGATCCGGTCAGCTCGGCCGCGTCGCTCCAGCGGCCGGTCCAGTCGCCGACGCGCAGCCGCCAGGTGACGTCCGGCGGGTCGCCGGCCCCACCGCGCACGGGCACCGACGCGATCACGGTCGCCGACCCGCCGCCGCTCGGCCACGCCGCCGTCATCGGTGCGGCCACGGCGTCGTCCACCGTCGGATGCAGCGTCATCCGGTCGCCCGGGGCCACCTGCTCGAGCGAGACGGGACCGACGGGCGCCACTCCGCCCAGGGCGATGGACTGGCGCCATCCGACCCCGCCCGTCTCGGGATCGGCGTACCAGTCGGGCGGGTCCGCCGGCGCGGGCATCGGAGCCGCCGGTCGTGCGGCGCGGCTCTCGGTGGAGAACACGATCGGCACGTTGAGCAGCGCGACCTGGAGGGCCGTGCGGGAGCCGTTGCCCGGCAGGTCGACGATCGAGCGGATCAGGTTGTTCCATCCGTCGGCGAGCGCCGCGTCGTACAACTCCCCCGCGCTCCCGCCGAAGTCGGGCAGGATCCCCGCCGTACCGAGGAACAGTCCCGGCACCTGTGCGACGAGCAGCTCGAGTCCGTCGGGCCCGTCGCCGATCATCCCGCCGTCGATCGTGCCGGATCGCGCGAGCCAGCGACTGATGCCGGGATCGAGCGCCGCGACGCCCAGCGACTCGGCAGCGCGGTGGCGGGCGCGGACCGGAGGACTGCCGGCGCCGGCGCCGTCGACCACGATCGCGTCGTCGACGCCGCGTGCGGCGGCCTCCGCCGCGTGCAGCAGCCACGCCTCGACCGACGCATCGGCCCCGGCGAGCGTCGTCACCCGGTCGAGCTCGCGTTCCTCGCGGTACGCGGGGTCGGGCGAGACGAGCGCGTACGGCACCTCGACCGAGGGTGCGCCCTCGAGGACCCTCCGCTCCCACTTCAGGTGTCCCGCCTGCGGTTGGGCGTACACACGGAGGAGCGGATGGTCCGGCGGCAACTCGCCCGACTCCGCGAGGAACCGGTCGGGCAGCGCGTCGACCGAGAGCTGCTCCGTTTCGACCCCCGCGTCCCCGGGGAGGTACCAGACGGTGACCTCGTCGACGTGTCCCTCACCGGTGACGAGCACGGTGACCAGCGGCGCGGCGCCGACGCGGTAGGGCGGCTCGTCGACAGCGGCGAGCTCGACCGCCGCGCGGTTCCGTGCCATCGTCGGCGCTGTCACGGCGACACGCAGTCGCCCGCCACCGTGGACTTCGATCCAGAAGGGCACCATGCCGGACCACCGCAGCGGGAACAGCGCGAGCGGGCGACCCGGCGCCACCTCGGCGGGAAGCTCCCGCGAACTCGTCACGGCGCTCGATCCGGTGACCGGTGACGGCTCGATCCGGCAGCGGTGCAACGCGACCGGGCCGCCCGGCATCAGGAACCCACGTCCGAGGCTGACCCGCCACTGCGCCCCGTCCGGGACGCGGTCATCGCCGACGACGTTCGCGGCCTGTCCGATCGCGTCGGCCGGCACGGCGAAGTCCGAGATCCTCATGCGCGCACCGCCTCGGCCATGAGCGCCGACGTGAAGCGCGGCGCCGGCGGCACCGTGAGGCGTGACGTGATCGCCGTGCCCGGCTCGGTCGCGTCGACCGCGATCACGGACGGTCCGGCGGGGACGACCGGGTCCGCCGTGAGCCAGAGCGCGCGGGTGCCGGTCCGGTTGAACCGGCGGATGGGGAGCTCAGTGCCGCCGACCCGGGCGCCCTGCAGCGCCATCCGTCGCCCGCCGTCGCGGATGAGGGGTTCGGCCGACTCGAGGAGGAGGCCCCGGACCGCCCAGCCCTCGTCGAGCCGACACCACAGGACGGTGGATCGCGACGCGATGCCGGCACCACCGGGGTCGACGCCGAGCCCGTCGAGCGCGTCCTCGAATGCGGCGTCGCCCGTGAGCACCGTCGGCCCGCCCGGCGGTCCTCCCGGCGCGGGGAGGTCTCCGGTCGAGTGCGCCGCGGCGACTGCTGCCGCCTGGGACACCGTGACGAACCCGAACGACCGCATGAGCTCCTCCGGTCCCGTGAACGACGAGGTCGAGAAGGTGACGCCCGCGAGCTCGGGGTCGCCGCTGCGCACCGGCTCGACGCCGTTCGCGAATGCCACCGAGAGTTCGTAGGACGCATTCCGCTCGAGCCCACCCGGCCACCTGAGGGTGATGCCGGGCGGCGGCACCGTGCAGCCGAGCCCGTGCGCCGCCTCGGCGACGAGCATGCCGAGCGATCCGGCGATCTTCGCGCCGTGTGCGAGCATCGTCGGCCCCGGCGGGTCATCCGCCGCTCGGGGGCGGTCGGTCCTGCGGAGCACCAGCACGGGGCGCCGACCGTAGACGTCGGCCAGCTGCGCGACGTGCACGGCGAAGAACCGGGCTTCGGGGACATCCGTCGTGAAGACGTGCGACGCTCCGTCGGCGACGCTGTACCGGTCGAAGTAGCGCTGGACGGAACTCAGGTCGAAGGTCTTCCGCCCGAGGGCGACCGCGACCGCACTCACCGGCGAGCGCAGGTCCTTCCACGGGGCGTCGGCGGCGTGGTCGGCGACCGGCCGCGGCGGTGCGGTCCGGAAGAACCAGTGAACGGTGCGCGCGACGTCGGGCGGCACGAACGCGACGGCCTCGCCGTCGTGCAGCCGCTCCCAGCGGAGGGTGACGCGGATCCGGTAGTTGCTTCCGGCCTTCAGCATCGTCCGCGTGTTCCACGGCGCGTCCGCGTCCTGGCGGTCCCGGTCGACGATGCCGCGGGTGGACGACCGCGCCGTCGTCGCCAGGTCGGCCACCGTCACCGCGATGGCGTGCAGGCCCAGCACGTCCGCCGCGACCTGCCAGGGCGGCGTCCACGTCAGCGTGGAGCTGCCGAAGGGCAGGTCGAATCGGACGACGAACCGGTCGCCGTCGTCGCCGAACCGGTCGATCACCTCCGGCGGTACCGGCTGGATTCCGCCGTCGACGCGGGCGTCGGCCGGGTGGGCCCCCTCGACGAGATCGGATGACGGGGCGCGGGCGAGAAGGTAGAGCGCCCCGTCGGCGACGGGTTCGTCGAACGTGACCGTGAGGGTCTGGAGCAGTTCGGGCTGGTCGGGATGCCACGGCGCGGTCTCGGCGGGCGCTCCGGTGGCGAGCGCTCCTGCCATCGCCGCATCCTCCACCTCGAGCGCGCGGTCGAACCGGTAGGGCCCGGATGGTGCCATGAGCGCGGGGATCTCCCCGAACTCGCCGAGGAGCTCGATCCGCCAGTCCGTGGTGAACCCGATCGGACGGGAGAACTGCGCGAGCGACAGCGGGGCGAACTCGCCGTAGCCGCCGGGCACGTGCCATCCGCCGGATCCGTCGGGCACGGCGTCGATGCCGAAGCTCCACGCGCGGGCGAGGACCGGGTCCCACCCGCAGAGGCCCGCCACGCCGCGCATCGGATGGCGGTCGAGCCCGGTGTACCGCGGGCTCTGGTGGATGAGCGAGACGCCGCGGCTGGTCGTGAGCAGCGCCAGCTGGCGGAGGCCGGAGGTCACGGCGACGTCCTCCGGCGCCGCCTGCCAGGCGGAGTTGCCGAGCGGGACGGATGCCGCGACCGCGCCGTCGTCGCCGATCCGCTCGAGGGCGAGGTCGGCGAGGACCCATCGGAAGCGGTAGGTGCCGGAGCCGGTGATCCCGCCGTTCTGGGTTCCGCCGGGAAGCGGCACCCCGGGCGCCTCGACCACCGGTGCGATCGGGAAGCTCAGCAGCGGGATGGCATCGGGCCACACGGTCGGGACGGCCTTCCAGTCCGGCGGCGCGGGGTTCGTGCTCGCCACGGGCGGCTCGGCCGTCGCGACGCCCTCGACGTGGATGCGTCCGATGCCGTCGGCGAGCGCGGACGTCGGGAACGGCCAGTCGTCGTCGGCGGGCACGGGCGCGTCGGCGGGGTCGCTGTCGAGCGTGCCGATCTCGATGCAGCCGCGGAGGGTCGTGAGCCACAGGTCGATCGAGACGCAGATGCTGAACGCGACGTCCACTCGCGTGTCCGGGCCGATCTGGATCGTGATCGTCGTATCGACCCCGACGCTGAACGGCCCGATGCCGGCGCCGCCGCGGAGCTTCGCCGTGACCCAGAGCATGAACGGCCGCGTGCCGATCCCGGCCACGAACTCGGCGCTCACCTCGGCCCAGAGCACGGGCCGCACGCCGTAGGTCTTCGTGAATCCGGCCCCGACTGCGACCGCGAACCCGCCGAGGTCGGTGCCGGTGCCCGCGACGTTCGGGATGCCGCCGCCGTCGATCATGACGAAGCCGTGGCCCTCCACCTGGAGCGGATCGAGGCCGGGGAACACGGTGGCCGAGAGCGGCGCCGGGGTGCGGCCTCCGACCTGGTCGCTGCCGGCGTGCAGGAACCAGGCGGACGAACCGAAGGGGAATCGCCCGACGACGGGCACCCGGATCGACAGCACGTGCGGGATGTCGTAGCGGCCGAGCACGCCGACGACGACCTCGCTCCCCGACACTGCGAGGCCGCCGAAGAGCTGCAGTCCGGCATCGACGCCGTCGGCGTGCTCGCGCAGCCGGGGCAGGTCGGAGGCCTTCTGGCGCGCGTGCAGGAACCGGGCGTCGAGCGCGATGCGCAGCGCCGCATCGGGCAGCTGGATGCCGAACGAGCCCAGCGCGTTGAAGGCGAAGCCGGCGTCGGGCCCGGTTCCGACGACGACGCCGGCGCCGAGGGTGAGCTCGCCCTCGCGTGTGACGAGGGCGTCCCAGGGCTGCCACTTCCGCAGGGCGAGGAGCGGGTCCGCGGGATCGAGCGCCGGCATGGCCGAGTTGCTGCCGAACGTCGCGGCGACCGTGTAGAGCGAGAGTCCGGTGGGCCCGAGCGGAATGGGCACGGGCAGGTCGACGCCGAGGGCGAACTCGTACCGGGTGACCCCGCCCTCGGTGGCGGTGCGGAAGACCAGGAAGCCGCTCGCACCGAGCGGGATCAGCTCCGCCCAGAGCACGACCTCGATTCCGTCGACGAGCGAGACGGCCCCGCCGGCGCTGACGAGCCCGGGCACCTCGATGGAGGCCTCCAGCCCGCGCATGCCGTACCGCACCGTCCCGCCGTCCCAGGTCGCCCGCACGGTCGCGCCGCGGACTCGGACCGGACCGAGGTCGTAGGTGAAACGCAGGTCGACCTCGAACCACGTCGACCCGCTGCCCGATCGGGTGCCGATGATCTCGAACAGGTTCTGCGCCGTCTCGACGCGCCATCCGCCGGGATCGAGGATCTCGGCCCGTGCGTCGGCGAAGTCGAGGCGGACGGCCTCGGCGCCCGTCCGCGAGGGGTCGATCGTGGCCCGCACCTCGCGCCAGCGCACCCGCATCGGCCGCGCGGCATCCATGCTGATCTTCAGGAAGGTCGAGACCGCCCACGGCGCGATCGAGACCGAGCCCGACACGTCGAGGCGGAGCGACAGCCTGCCGTCCGCCGTCGCCGCCTCGATGTCGGCGGAGTGCACGGTGTAGCCGCCCGCGGTGGTGACCGCCTGCGCGAACGCCGCCCCGGCCAGCAGGGCGGCGACGGATGCCGCGGCGCCGCCGGTCTCGGCGAGGACCCCGGGCGCGAGCGCGACCACCGCGCCCGGCACCTTGGCCGACGGCGCGTGCGGGACGTGCACGATGCCCTCCGGGGCGTCGGAGTCCACGCCGACGGCGAGCCGCAAGGCCGCGGGAGCTTCGACCGGGCGCGACGCCTGGACGCGGAGCCGGATCCTCGGGTCGCCGGTCGGCAGCGGTCCGAGCGGCCCGTCGGGCAGGGTCAGGGCGAGCGACACCGAGACGGGAACGAGGTCGCGCAGGTCGGCATCCGGCCCGGTTCGCCAGGCGAGAGCGCCGTCGACAGTGGGGTCCGGGTCGCGCAACCGGACCGGTACCTCGGCCTCGATCGCGCCGCCGTCGAACGCGAGGTCGGCCGGTACGACGAGGCCGCCGAGCAGCGGCAGTGCGTCGGGCAGGACGACCTCGAGGGCGTTGCGCGCGGAGAGCCGCAGCGGCGACGGGACACTCAGGCCGATCCCCGAGGGCAAGAGCAGGTGGGGGCTGCTCGGCGCGAGGCCGAGGGCAGGCGCCGCGATCGTCGCCATCTTGTGCGGGCGGCCCTCGATCACGACGTCGCCGGTGAGCGCGGCCGTGAGCGGTCCGGCCGGGCTCAGTCGTGCGCGCCGCCGGACTCCGGTGCCGACGTCGGTGCGGGTCGCCGCCTGGACGTCGGGGAAGGGGAGCGAGGTCGTCCCGGCGAACGTCAGGGTCATCCGGAAGCCGGCGCCCGCGCGCGCCAGCGTCCAGCTGATCGCCGCGCCGGCGGGCAGCTGTGCGCCGAGCGCGCCCGGGACGATGGCCACGGTCGCGAGCGTCGCACGTCGATCGGGCGTTCCGGCATCCTCCAGCGCCTCGAGCAGTGCGCGGGCGTCATCGCCGATGACGATGCCGTCCGCCCATCCGCTGCCCGAAACCTTCTCGAGCAGGTTCATCGGATCACGGCGTCTCGAAGAAGCTGAAGACGAACTTCACGCGCCGGTTCAGCCGTCGCTCGGCCTCCCCGTTCGGCGGATCGTGGGCGAGGATCGCGGCGCCCGTCGGAACCACGAACCAGGTCACGACGCCGGAGGAGTTCCACCAGTCCGGGCGCGGGGTCATCAGGTTACCGAGGACCTCCTGCTGCAGCCACTGCCAGGCGGAGGAGGCGCGATCGTACGACGCGCTCGACTCCTTCGCCCGTCGCTGGTCGCAGCTGACGCCCTGCGTGTCGACGCGGTCGGAGAACCCGACCACGGTCATGGCGGCGAACTGTCCGAACGCGCCGTTCGCCTCGACCGTCGTCGCGAGTCGCTGCACGGCGTCGTCGAGCTGATCGCGGACCGTTCCCGGACCTGTGGGGTGCCGACCGCGCACCGTGGCGAAGTCGACTTCACCTGCGAGATACCCCGCGAATTCGAGCGAGATCACGTTCATGGCGCCTCCCCCGTCGAGCACCGATGACAGGGTCAGATTCCACCCGCGTGCGGGACAGCGCGACCCCCTGTTCGAGGGTGTTTCGGCGCACCTCCTCCGGAACGGGCTGCACCTACGCTGGCGGAGAGCAAGGGGGCGACGGATGGCGGAACACGACCGGCACGATCACGGGCAGGGGCACGGGCACCGGCACGAGCACGGCGACGAGGATGCCGCCGAGATGTTCGAGCCGGCCGCGTGGAACGAGGCGTACTCCGGTGGCGAGTCACGCTGGAGCGGGAGGCCGAACGCGCAGCTCGTCGCCGAGGCATCCGCTCTCGAGCCCGGCACCGCGCTCGACGTCGGCTGCGGCGAGGGCGGCGACGTGATCTGGCTGGCGCAGCAGGGATGGCGCGTGACCGGCGCCGACTTCTCGGCGAACGGCCTCGCCCGCGCGGCGGAGCACGCCGAGGCCGCGGGCGTCGCCGACCGCACCGACTGGTGGCAGGTGGACGCGCGCACCTTCGACGCCGACGGCCGGTCGTTCGACCTCGTGACGACGCACTTCCTGCACCCGCCGGACCACGGCATGGTCGACGTCGTCAGGCGCCTGGCCGGTGCGGTCGCGCCCGGCGGGCACCTGCTCGTCGTCGGCCACGCGCCATCCGCTGCCTTCACGCGTCTGTCGGCGAGCCACCGCGACGCGATGTTCCTCGCCGCCGACCTGCTGCCCGCCCTGCCGCGCGACTTCGAGGCGCTCGTCGTCGAGCAGCGCCCGCGCACGATGATCCGCGACGGCGAGTCGATGGAGGTGCACGACTCGACCCTGCTCGCGCGCCGCGCGCGCTGAGGCGGGTGCGCGGAAGGCCCGGCACCGCGTGGGTGCCGGGCCTTGGTGCTTCCGTTGGACGGAATCCGGCGGTCCGAGCGGATGCCGGGCGCCGAATTCTGTCCGAACGCGAGCGTCACGCGCCCGCGCCGGCGTACGCGGCGCCGGTCGGCTCGGCTCGCGTGCGCGTGATTCCGACTCAGCGTCCCGAAACGAGCGCGACGATCGGGGCGGACGTGCCCTCGGGGTTCGCGAACTGCAGGTCGTGCGGACCCTCGACGACGACCTGCTCGGAGTCCGGCGAGATCGCGAGCCAGAAGGCCTGGTTCTGCGGGCCGCCCGTGTCGGCCTGGGTCGCACTGATGACGAGCACCGGGAACTCGCCGAACGGCATCGCATAGGCGTCCTGCTCGACCGAGGCCTGCACCCAGTCCATATGCTCGGGGTCCTCCTGCCACACGAATCCGCCGGCGTCCTGCTCGGCCTTCATCTTGGCGGGATCGTCGTGATACGAGTCGATCGTCACGAGCCCGGCGACCTTGTCGGGGTGCGCCTCGGCGTAGGCGATCGCGATGTTCCCGCCGCCCGACTGCCCGCCGACGATCACCGGCGGTTCCAGTCCGAGCGCGCCGATCGCGCCGTCGAGCACGGCCACGAGATCGTCGAGGCTCCGCACATCGTCGGGCGGCTGGGAGCTCGCGGCGCTGGTGCCGAGCCGGTCGTAGGTGCACACGGTCGTCACCGCTGCGATCGGGTCGATGAACGGCGCCGGGAACGACCGGGTGCCGGCCGTGCCGGTCCCCGCTTCGAGCATGAGAGCGGGGCTCCCCTCGCCGAAGCACACGTACCCGACCGTGGTGCCGTCGAACTCGACGGTGCCCTGCCGCGGGCCCGCTGACGGTGAAGCGGATGCCTCGGCATCCGTCGTCGGCGCTTCCCCGCCGCCGCAGGCGCTGAGCGCGGCCGCCGCAGCGAGCGCCACCCCGACGGTGGCGGCTCGTCGCCATCGGTCACGCCGTCGGCCGCGCGTCTCATTCCCGTACTGCCACATCGCCGAATCCCCCGTTCCGAGCAAGGCCGCAGTCCTGAAACTGAATTTATCTCATCTTCGACGGCGCGACGGCCCCAGTTCGGGGTCCGCCCCGCACGGGTCGGGGTGCCCGCACGACGACGGCCCGGCACCCGGGTCGGGTGCCGGGCCGTTCCGGTCGAATGGACGAAATCCGGCGGCTCGAGCGGATGCCGGGCGCCGAATACCGTCCAACCGGCGCGCTCCGTCTGCTCAGACGGGAGCCCGCCGCCGGCCTACGCCGCCGGCGCCAGGTCGACGGTCGCGTTCGGCACGGATGCCACGACGAACTCGCCGTCGGCGGCATCCACCCGCACCGCCTCACCGTCGCCGAGGGCGCCGGTGACGAAGAGGTCGGCGATGCGGTCGTCGATCTCGCGCTGGATCAGGCGACGCAGCGGACGGGCACCGTACTCGGGCTCGTAGCCGCGCTCCGCGAGGAGCGCCACCGCGGCATCCGTCACCTCGAACGCGATCTCGCGCGCGGCCAGCCGCGCCGACGTCGCGCCCAGCATCAGGCGAACGATCTCAGCGATCTCAGCGGACGAGAGCTTCTGGAACAGCACGATCTCGTCGATGCGGTTCAGGAACTCCGGCCGCATCGCCTCGCGCACCTTGCCCATCACCCGAGCGCGCACGTCGTCAGCAGACGAGAACCCCGAGCCATCCGCCGACGCCACGAACCCGAGCGCACCCGACCGTGACGCGAGGAACTCCGAACCGAGGTTCGAGGTCATGATGACCACCGTGTTGCGGAAGTCGACCGTGCGACCCTGGCCGTCGGTCAGGCGTCCGTCGTCGAGCACCTGCAGCAGCAGGTTGAACACGTCGGGGTGCGCCTTCTCGATCTCGTCGAACAGCACGATCGAGTACGGGTTGCGCCGCACGCGCTCGGTGAGCTGCCCGGCCTCGTCGTACCCGACATAGCCGGGAGGGGCGCCGACGAGCCGCGACACCGTGTGCCGCTCACCGAACTCGCTCATGTCGAAGCGGATGATCGCACCCTCGTCGTCGAACAGCGACGACGCCAGCGCGCGCGCCAGCTCGGTCTTGCCGACGCCGGTCGGGCCGAGGAACAGGAACGACCCGACCGGCCGCTTCGCGTCGCCCATGCCGGTGCGGTTGCGCCGCACCGAGCGGGAGACGGCGGTGACCGCGTCGTCCTGCCCGATGACCCGGGCGTGCAGCTCGCCCTCGAGGTTCGCGAGGCGCTCGCGCTCGCCCTCGGTGACGCGGTTGACCGGGATGCCGGTGGCCCGCGAGATCACGGCGGCGATCTGCGCCTCGTCGATGACGGTCGAGGTCGCGTCCGCGACATCCGGCGAAGCGGATGCCACGGCACGGCCCTGCGCGGCAGCCTTCTCGGTCGCCTCGTCGAGCCGCTCCTGCACCTTCTCGATCTCGTCGCGGATGCGCGACGCCTCCTCGTAGTGCTCGGCGCGGACGGCCGCGTTCTTGTCGGCCTCCAGGTCGGCGAGGCGCTCGATGAGGGCGGAGACATCCACCTTCACGCCCAGCTTCAGGCGCAGGCGCGCGCCGGCCTGGTCGATGAGGTCGATGGCCTTGTCGGGCAGCACGCGGTCGGTGAGGTACCGCGCGGAGAGCTCGACGGCGGCACGCAGCGCGTCGTCGGTGTAGGTGACGCCGTGGTGCTCCTCGTACGCGGGTCGCAGGCCCTGCAGGATCAGCACGGAGTCCTCGATCGAGGGCTCCCCCACGCGAACCGGCTGGAACCGGCGCTCGAGCGCGGGGTCCTTCTCGATGGTGCGGTACTCCTTGAGCGTGGTCGCGCCCACGAGGTGCAGCTCGCCGCGGGCGAGGCGGGGCTTGAGGATGTTGCCCGCATCCATGCCCTCACCGGCACCGCCGGCGCCGACCACCGAGTGCACCTCGTCGACGAAGACGATCAGCTCGCCCTTGTTGGCGGCGATCTCCTCCATCGTCTTGGTGAGGCGCTCCTCGAAGTCGCCGCGGTAGCGGGTGCCGGCGAGCATGGCGGGCAGGTCGAGGGCGACGACGCGCTTGCCGAGCAGCGCCTCGGGCACGTTCTCCTCGACGATCGCGCGGGCGAGGCCCTCGACGATCGCGGTCTTACCGACGCCGGCCTCGCCGATCAGCACGGGGTTGTTCTTCGTGCGGCGGCTGAGGATCTCGATGGTCTGCTCGATCTCGTCGGAACGACCGATCACGGGGTCGAGCTCGCCGTTCGCTGCACGTTCGGTGAGGTCGAGCCCGAACTTGTCGAGCATGGGCGTGGCGGATGCCGCGGCATCCGTCTGCTCGCCCATGCCGCCCACCTCGGGGCCGGCGGACGGGTCGGATGCCACGTGCTCCCCCAGGCCGGCCGCGAGCGCCTCGGCCGTGACGCCGGCGCGCGCGAGCACCTGCCCGGCGGGGGCGTCCTGCCCGAGCACGAGCGCGAAGAAGAGGTGCTCGGGGTCGATGTACGTCGACCCGCTCGAGCGTGCGACCTGGTACGCGTGGAACAGCGCGCGGGACGCCGAGGGCGTGATCGTCGCCGCGTTGGCGTCGGCGGTGTCGGATGCCGCGGGCAGCCGCGCCTCGGTCGCCGTGATGATGCGCTCGGGGCTAGCGCCGACGCGCGTGATCGCCTGCGCGACGGACTCGTCCTCAACGATGACGCGCAGGATGTGCAGCGCGTCGAGCTCGGTCTGTCCGCGCTCGAGCGCGAATCGTCCGGCACGCTGCAGGATGCTCTGGGTGCGCGAGGTCAGGAACCGGCTGAGGTCGATCGACCGCGCCTGCCTGGCCTGCTCACCCGCGAGGTAGCGGCTCAGGAACTCGTCGAACGAGCTCGAGCCGGCCTCGTTGAAGTCGTCTGGCACCTAGGTCCTCCTGGGGGAACTTGAGTTGGGTACGCTCAACTTCAACGCCGTGGCGCCCCCCGTATTCCCGTGACCCTTAGTGCGACGAGGCTGAGTCAGCCGAGTAGTCGAGCGTCGCGGGACGAAGGTCGTGACGCTGCAGTACGGAGCCGGCTTCAACCATCCCAAAGGTGTCTGCAACCTGTTGGTCAATCATGGGCAACAACTCGAAGACGTCATGCAGTCGGCCCGCGTGCGAGACGGCGACACTAACAGGCAAGGCCATTTCGGACTCGGCCGTCTGGATCGGAACGTCTGCCATGATTCGGAAGATCGGATCTCCATCTTGAACCGGATCCGTTCCCGCGATCCATTCCCAGCCGCCGTTAACGGCGTGATCGAAGAATTCTCCTCCACCTTCAAGCTCCGCAGCGAACACGACGTGGTGCTTGTCTCGCGCGATCACGTCAGCGCGGAGAAGACCTCGGTGCTTGTCTTCGATATCCAACTCGTGGAGAATGACGAAAATCCCCTCCTCGACGGGCACAAATGGGTATGGCTGAACGGCGTGGAGTCGTTCAAGTATGTCATTTGGCACGGACGACAGAGGCCCCTTCACCTGTTCCTCCCAATCCTTCTTCGTCCTGCAAATAGGAAAGTAGATCCGTCGAAGATGACGAGGGTGCGGCGTCCGCCCATCGAGATGTGCAACTTCCCAGGCCAAGGCGTCAAGCGCAGACCGATAATTGTGAATGGTGTCGCTCAGCAAGAGCGACCATTCATACACAGGCGCGGCGTGCGCGATTCGAGCGCAGAATGTCACGGTCCGCCGGTCTTCCGAGAACTCGGCGGTTAATCCTTTGGTCACGCTGGTCGAGTACAACTCGATAGAGTTCACAAACTCACTCCCCAACTGACGAGCCCGCGTCCATTTGAGCTGGGGCCAAAGTGAATAGTCAATGCCTGGCCGAAGTTCACGCAAATTCTCAGTCATTTGGCGACTCCCTCATGTCGATACTTAGAGGCCACAAGGCGCTCGCGACGCTATGCGAATCTTAGCGGAATTGCCGCATGCCGAGGCGCCGCACCTAAGCGTCAGGCTGTGCGCCACGCCGATATTCATCGGCTCACTCTCGACCTCGAGGGCACTGCAGGATCATATGAGTGCGCGAAGACAGGGTACGATCGGCGGCGCCTGCTTGGCCCGGTAACATTACCCCGGTAGTGGCGGCCGACGACCGCGTCGAACGAGATCGCGCCTTCCCGTTGAACTTGTCGGAACCTAGAAGTATTCCGACCTTGAGTCGGGCGAGTTCGACTTGATCGCAGGCCAATTCAAGCTGCCCCGGCGGCACGGCTAGTTTCCGTCCCAGTCGGATATGAGCGAGGTAGGCTCTCCAGTCCGAAGCGCGCCCCGCAAGAAGGATTCCAGAGCCAGGAGCGCCCTCATACCGTTCTCCACCCATTTCCTTACGTCATCCGGGCCGTCCGAAGGAGCAATCATTGTCGACTTCTCCGTATAGGGGGACAGATGGCCCGCTACCCCACGCTTGGAGCCCAACGTTGAGAGGTCAGCCAATTCCGGTGCAAGGGCGTTCTCCAACGCTTGCCAGTCAGTTCCAATCGCACCCGCGAGTGCCTCGACATTGGACGCCTTCAGCCCATGATTCTGGCCCAGTTGCCTAACCATCTCCGCCCGACCTGGCAGCAATACCATCTGACGAACGTCTCGTCGCTTGTAGGCCACCCGCTTGCTTTCCGGAATCCTCTCAGTCACTGCCACTACAAGGCGAACACACTCGAGTGGGACCATCGGGGCGTCAAGCCAAGCGGCAACACGATCGAAATGACGCTCAAATATCGCCTCTAGATGTTCCTCTAGGACGGCATGCGCCAGGACTAGATAGGCATGAATCTGCGCCTTCTCGTGTTCAGAGTACGGCTCCGGGAACTCAGTCTCGATAGTGCCGAGAAGCGCCGCGTCCAAATGAGCCAACTGAGCGGCAATTTCCATCAGCTACTCCCGGGTCAGCGGAGTAGGCAGAGCATAGTCGACACCCGTGGCGCCCGTCACAATACTTCGCCAAACTCGATGTCGCGTGAGAAAAGCATCCGCCGTCTTGGTGGTAGCTGAGATCGAGCGCACAAACACCTCATCTTCGCGGCACGCTCGCTTAAATGCCTCAAGAACTTCATCTGCGGATGGCTCGATAGCTGTCCGGACACGATCGATGCTAAGGGAGTACGCTTGGACATCGAACACTGCGCGATTCAGTGCGCGCTCGAACTTGCCTACACTCGCCTCTTCATCGAAAGACCACTTGCGCGCGAATTGATCGCGGCCGAAGATATCCAGGCCGGCCTCGAGGGCGCGAGAGAAGTCTCTTGTTCGATCCTCCACCTCTGGCCGTACGTATTGCCACTGTCGATTGAAAATTCGCGACGTCTCATCGAGGAAGACTTTCAAGTTACCGCGATATCTGGCAGGCGACATCGCGAAGGCCAGATGTCGGAGGAGAAGCTCGGCATCGACCATGCGCCGGTCTGCGTGCGTATTGTTCAAGAGGCGTCGTAGACCGATCATCTCACCTGAGGTCTCATCAATCCATTTCATGAAGTCGCCGTGGATAAGTGCCTGCCGCAGTTCTTGGGGGGAAAGCGCGACACTGCCCGTGTTCAACCGAAGAAAGAGTGAGAGAAGCAGTCGCTCGGAGTTCCACCCTCCGAGCACGACAGTCCTGATGCTGAAGTTTTCTATCGCCGCCAGCAAGTCTGGTCGAATTTCTCCCAGCGCACTGGCATCACGCCGATTAAGCTCCGACAACACCTCAAGTCCAGTCAGCCGCAGGGAACTGAACTGCTCGTCGCGCTGGTCCTCGGGATCGACAAAAAATTGCCGCAGTGCAAGCAGCCGTTGCTTCCCGTCAAGTACGAAGTAGTGCCCGGACATCTCCCGTTTCTCTGCCAGAACGATTTGCGGGATCGGAAATCCGAGCATGATCGACTCAATCAACTTGCTCTTTCGGTTCCCGAGCCACGCATTCCGTCGCTGAAAGGACGGATCTAGATCAATGCGCCCTTTTCGCATCTGCGATACCAGCGTCTCGACCGTCCAGTCCTTCCCGCTAATCGACGCACGGAAAGCTGAGGCCGGCTCGTCGAGGTCGCTCTCGTCTTCGCCTTGATTTGGCACGAGGGGGACGCTCTCCGGATCGAGAACCTCCTCTTGTGGGTTAGCTTCATAGGGCGCCTGCTCGTAGGGGTCTGCCACCGATTCACCTCTCGTCCACCTCTGACCGCGAGGGTATCCCGAACAAGGGCATCGCGCACGAAGCCGCGCGACTCAACTGGCGCCCATCGCCTCACCGATGGCCTCGGGATGGATTCGATCTGCGAGCACTGGCCCCATACGGCAGCGGTTGGCACCGGAATTTCGTTCATTAGGCGGGCCGGTGCCCCGGTAGATCGAACTGAGCGCCTGGCGAGAGTGACGCTCAGGATGAGCATTGCAATCGCCTCCACGCATGCCCAGGCCGACTGCCGTTGGGTGCCCGCGCTGTGAGAGTGGAACGGATGCAGCCTGTGAGGACACCAAGGCGCCATCCGCTGGCCGTGCTGGCTTCCGGCCGCGATCGATAGCATCACGATGTGACGACGCTGCAAGCTGGAATTTCCTCAACTGCTCTCTGGCCCGCGGACTGGAGCCAATTCATCCCGGATCTGCTGTCGTCAGCGGCCATCGGCGCGGCGGTGGGCCTCGTCATCTACCTTTGGGAGCAACGGTCGCAAAGGAAGCAGGCGCAAGCACTCGCGATTGCCTCGTGGAGGGTCGCACGCAGCACGGTCGCGGTGTCTATGCCGGATCCGGCACCGAATGACCCACCGACAGATCCGCGTCACAACGATCGATTCGAAGCGATCGCGGCAGCAATCGACGGTCTTCCAGTTGCCGTCTGGGCAGATGCCGCACCATCGAACGCTGAGTTGTCCCTCGCTAGAGAACTGGCAATTGAGTTGCCGATCTATGCCGAGTGTGGGCAGCGGCTCGTGGAGACCGTGAAGATTGCACTTGTCGACGCCGGCCATACGAGCTTCTTCTCGCCCGATACGGACTACTTGGTCGATGCCACGTTGCGCTCGCGTACACCCGCTGGGGCCGCCATCAACGACATGACCGGGCCATTCATCCGCGCCCTAGGTGGGGGCGACCAGACCAGCAAGTACGACGCCCTCAACCAGACTGCTAGAGAGGCTGCGGGATACGGTCCTCTTCAGCAGGCCGGGATGGATTTCAATGCGGCATATGAGCGAATCGCGGGACTATACAACGACCTGCGAGCGCTCCTCCGCCCGACGCTTCTGCGTGAAGGGACCGCATAGAACACAATGGCCGGTACTACGGCCCCCAGTCGGCGACCGACACACCGCCGTCACCGCTCGCGCGAAGTGCCGATCTGATCGGTTATGACTGCTCACACCGTCCGCTGGGACCTGGGCGTCGACGAGACTCAACGCCCACGTCGGCAGCATGGCGCACCCGCTTCCGGTCGAACGTGCGTTCGCCGCGCGGTACGTCATCCAGGGGTAACCCATCGCGTTCGTGGCATCCGGAGCGGTCTTGGCTGACGCTCGACAGAGCGCCCGGTCGATGCCCCTACCGCACCCGCGATCCGCCTTCAAGAACCACCAGCCGGTCGGCGAGCTTGTGGACGAAGAACCGGTCGTGCGAGACCGCGACCACGCCGCCCGGGAAGTGCGTGAGCGCCCGCTCGATCACCTGAGTCGAGGCGATGTCGATGTGGTTGGTGGGCTCGTCGAGCACGATGACCGCCGCCGAAGAGCAGGCACAGGGCAATCGCGACGCGGGCGCTCTGGCGGCGGAGAGGGTGCCGATCTTCTGCCGCAGGTCGGCCTCCGAGAAGTGCAGCATCGACCGGAACCGTTTCACGCACACCTTCGTCGCCGTGATCACCAGCGAATCCGAGTAGGCGTTCACCGCGTGGCCGAGTGTGTGGTTGAGATGCCCGTCGAACCCTGACGCCCTTCACCCAACGGACTGTCCCGCCATCCGCCTCGGTATCCACAGTCAGGACCTCGAGCAGCGTCGACTTGCCCCACCCGCCCGAGCCGAGGACCACGACTCAGCGCCCCGGCGGCGCCGTCGACGCCCTCGGAATGAGCGTCGGCAACGCCATCCGGATCCCCCGCTCGCCCTCCTCCGGCGACAGCAACAACTGCAGCGCCGTCGAGGCGATCTGCTCGAAGGGCGTCCGGACGGAGGAGAGCGCCACCGGCAGGCGTGAGACGAGGGGGATGTCGTTGTACCCGACGATCGACAGGTAGGCTCCGATGCGGAGGCCGAGACCGCTCGCCGCGGTGAGCACGCCCATCGCGAGGTTGTCGTTCGCGGCGAAGACCGCCGTCGGGCGATCGGGGCGGTCGAGCAGGCGCGTGCCCGCCTCGATGCCGTCGTCGACGCCGTACCCGACCGAGAGCATGCGGGCGTCGTCGATCGGAAGCCCGGCCTCGCGCAGTGCGCGCTCCGCGCCGGCACGGCGGTCGCGGGCGCTCGAGGTGAACCACGGGCCGGTCACCATCCCGATGTCGTGGTGGCCGAGGTCGATCAGGTGGCGGGTCGCGAGGTATCCCCCGGTCTCGTCGTCGCCGAGCGACGAGGGGCTGATGCGGTCGGTGCGGAGCACCAGGACGTGGGGGATGTCGCGGGCGCGCAGTGACGCCGGAAGCTCGTCGTCCAGGCGGGCGGTCGCGAGGATCACGCCGTCGACGTTGCGGTCGAGGAGGGTCTCGGTGGCGCGGCGCTCGTGGTCGGCTCATCGCCGCAGGTCGCGACCACGGCGAAGTAGCCGCGTCGACCGGCGGCCTCCTCGATCGCTCGGAACATTCAGCGTCCTCTTGGTGTCAGCGCCGGAGTCAGGCCCAATCGGCATCTTCGTCGTCGAAGAAGTCCGCCTCCTTCGCGCAGCACCCACAATCGAGATCGGCGAGCGACTCCTCCCCGTTCCCTTTTCTCACCCAAGTGTCGAGCGCGCCTCGTCGCCGACCACCTGTGTCGGCGCGGCAAATGCGTATGCGGGGCATCTGGACTAATTGAGCAGGCTCGTCCGCGCGAATCAGTCCTATCGGTGCACGATGCCAAGATGCCCGTATCGATCGAATCTGGTCGATATACACGTTCCAACGACGCTCGATGCTCGCCGCGCGTGGAAACCGCCCGCCACGAAGATTGGCTGCCCTGCCACCCTGGAGAGATTGTGAGAAATTGACCCCGTTCGGGGGACATCTCTTTCAGGTCGCCTGGCGTAGAGTCCGGCCACTTCGACAATGGGGGTGGACAGCATGTCATTGCTTCCTGAGGAACGAATCGAATCGGCAAAAACCGACGTTTCGCTGATGTCGCCAGCCGATCAAAAGGACGTCGTCGATAGGATTCGCACGGCGAACCCGAGTCTAATTCCGACCGGCGATACCTCGAAGACCGCACTTTGGCTGTCTTTGATTATTGGTGTTCTCGTTGTGGCACTCGCAGCAATCGCCGCTGCGGTGATCCTCGTGATCTCGGGTAGTGGTGAACTTGCCGCTGCGGCCTGGCCGATCGCGACGGCTGCTGTGGCTGGCACAGTAGGCCTTTTCGCGAAGAGCCCGACCGGGTAGCCGTGCGCGTTGACGACGGTCCGTGGAAGGGCTCGCACGCTCGAAGCGAACTCGGCCCGAATCAAGGGATTCTTGCGCAGTCCAACGCTTGGAAGTTGCTCCTGGCCGGCGCCCGGATAGCCAAACGACGCGGTCAGCTTGAACTGAACGGAAAGCGATCATGGACTTACCCGGAGGCATCAGCGTAAGACTCAGCGGAACTTCGCTCGCTGAACGACCCGACCTTGGAGGCGTCGTCGCAGAGGACATCGTCGAACAATTCAGCAGCCTCGGCGGATACATTACGGGCGAGATCCAGCTCAGGGTCGTCACGTCCGGCTCAACGCAAGAGCCTCACCTGTCATTTCGTATCGCACGACTTACGCGCACCACAATTCGACGGGTCACGTGGACCATTTCTGCCGATCTCAGCAGCCTCGACGCCGACTTTCGATTGGATGGGCTCGGTGCGATTGGGCCGCGATTCGCCACGAGAGTCGACCGAGTGAGTTCACCAGTGGCAGCGGTCGACGTGACATTCGACTTCACGTCCCCGCTGACCCCACGTCGCGCGAGTCGCTTCATCTTCTTGACGAGCAGGGAAGTCGGTTGGGATCGCTCCGGTCGCATTCGAATCGAAGGTGACGCCATCGACGGGCGGGAATGGGCTGCGGAGATCCCTGCGTTCGGTTTCGTGAGGCGAGCGACGACTCCGACATTCGGTCGGCCCAGCCAAGCGCGTGGACTTCCCCTAGCTGTCGAGGCCCTCTGCATGATCGACGATGACACGATTGCATTGTTCGGCCGACGCGCGCCGGTCGCCGAGGACATCCAGCTCGAGGTGGTCTCGTTCCGAGACCGCTCCTCACCAATCGGACATGTCACCATCCCGAACACAGCCGACCGCATGATCATCGGCGCATGCGAAGAACGTGGGTTCGTTCATCTCGCGCTTCAGCACGTCGCGAATTCGCCACGCCTGCTGCAGTACCGAGACGTGGAGGTCATCACGTTCGAGGCGCGTCATCACGAGTCGAAGCCGATCGGAGCGGTCACCATTCCCATGGATGGGGACAAGGCCTTCTCAGCCGCAATAGCAGGCGGATACCTTTGCGTTACCCGCGTCGGAGGCAGAGCTCTGGGTTACGTGGACATCAGCGATCCTTCGAACCCGACGAAGAGAACCGGCACGCTCAGATCAGCCGTCCTCGCAAACACAGGCGGATGGATGGCGGGAACCGGGTCGACGCTCTTCGTCGTGGGACGTGGCGAGTTCATCGATCGGACGGGCGCTCGCGAGATGGATGCACCGTTCGTAAAGGTGATCAACATCGATGGATCCCCGCCGACGCTGCGGCTGCTGAGCACGACTCGAATACGCGATGCAGGCTCAGTGATTGCGGCCGAGGGCGATGTCGCTGCCGTGCTGCACCCCGGTGGTGGGGCGACCATCACCCTGCTTCGTCAAGCTGTCGGGAATTGGGTGCAGAACGGCGTCCTCGAGGCCCTTGCCGAAGCGGCCGCTATCGCATTCGTGCCAGGCGCGTCATTGCTCGTCGTTCTCTCGATCTACGAGCCGCGCGTCGAGCTCTGGGAGTTGACCTCGAGCGGGGCAAACCGGATCGATTCTGTGGACTACGTCCTCGACCGCGAGGCCTATTCGACCAACCCGCCGCCGAGCCTGATCGTCGGCGGCGGGACGGCATCCTTCATCATCGGACACGCGCTGTATACCGTTGCACTGCGCGATCTGCCCCTGACGCCGAGCTTTCCTAGTAATCCGCCGCCGTTGCCCCCGCTGCAACCGCGCTGACCGAGGATTCCCTCGCGGTGGTGACCCGAACAGGTCTGACTTCACTGCGATCCGGCGCTGGGCCGCGCCATCCGGTGCCAGATCTCGGTCTGGGTCGTGCACAGGGTCGCCCGCACGTCAGCTCCGGAGCCACGCCCAAGCGGCATCCGGGTTTTCGAAGTACGCCGCCTCCTGCGCATAGAACGGGGTGGCGAGGTGAGCGAGGCGCACCTCCCCGTCACCCCGAGACGCCGCCCGCGAGCCCCACGTCCTCGGGGTTCACCCGAGCACGATAGCTCGCAGGAAGGCGCCGAGCTCGTTGTCCCCGGGAGCCATGCTGCGGATCCTACTCGCGCGCCCGACGGGCGGGCGTTGGCTTCGCCGGCGCGGTTCTGGCGAAGCCGGGGTGGGTGGGCGCCTGACGATCGCTCGTCACGCCCCATCCGGCTGCCACGCCGGGCCGACGCCCTCCGGGTAGAGCCACTCCCGCTCGGCGGATTGCTCGGCGGCCACGTCGAGGAACCCGGCGACCGCAGGGCTGAGCGGCTCGTCGCGCCAGGCGATCGACCACGGGTACAGGGGCTGCAGCTCCTCGGGGCGGTGGATCGGCAGGCCGTGGTCGCGGTACCGCAGTGCGTACGACTCGAACTCGAGGAGGTATGCCGCGTCGGCGGCACGTCGCATCCTTGCCAGGCACTGGTCGAACGTTCCGGCGTTGCCGAGCCAGCGGAACGTCGTGCCGAGCCGGTGCTCGAGGGCGGCGAGGTACTGGCCATGGACGTTGAAGAGCGCGGATCCGGTCGGATCCCCGAATACCTCCAGCGGCCGGTCATGGAGGGAGACCGCGTCGGCGGCCGGATCGCCCGTTCGGCCGACGAGCCAGAAGGGCTCGAGGCGCAGCAAGCGGTGCGACCAGCCGGCCGGGTGGTCGGCGGTCATGGCCGGCGTGATGCGGATGATCGCGACATCCAGCTGGCCGTTGAGCAGCGCGTCCAGCTGCCGCTTGCTGTCCATCGAGTTGGCGATCACGGGAACCGTCGGGAACCGGTCCGCGAAGGCGTCGGCGACGACCCGGCTCGAGTCGAGGTCGAAGATGTGCGCGATGCGGATGCCGGGATCATCCGGTCGTGTCATCCGCTCCGCCTGCGCGATCAGCACCCGTGCATCGCGCAGGAATCGCACGCCCTCGGCCGTGAGCGCGACGTGCCGGCTGTCGCGCGTGAAGAGACGGAAGCCGAGATCGGATTCGAGACGGCGGATCTGCTTCGACAGGGCGGGCTGGCTGAGGTGCAGCTTCGCGGCGGCACGCCCGAAGTGGAGCTCGTCGGCGAGCGCGACGAAGTAGCGCACCGATCGCAGGTCGAGATCCATCCGCACTCCTCCCCCGAAGCGTGCTCCTCCCCCGCCATCCATGCAAGATCGGTTATCGATCTCCATGCGATCGGTCTTGGACACGACGGGTGCGGCGGGTGTGTGCTGATCATGTCCGCCGAGCGCGAGGAGCCTGATCATGGCCGAGAACCGTCCCGTCGTCTTCATCCACGGCCTGTGGTTGCACGCCACCAGCTGGGAGCCGTGGATCGAGAAGTTCCGCGCAGCGGGCTACGACCCCGTCGCCCCCGGGTGGCCGAACGAGGCCGACACCGTCGAGGCGGCGCGCGCGAATCCGGATGCCGTCGCCGACAAGGGCATCGACGAGGTCGCCGCCCACTTCGGGGAGGTCGCGAACGGCCTCGGCGAGGAGACGATCCTGATCGGGCACTCGTTCGGCGGCCTCATCGCCGAGAAGCTCCTCGGCGAAGGCGTCGGCGCGGGGGCCGTCGCGATCGATCCCGCCCAGATCAAGGGCGTGCTGCCGCTGCCGCTCGCGCAGCTGCGGTCGGGCTTTCCCGCGCTCGGCAACCCCACCAACCTCCACAAGTCGGTGGCGCTCACGAAGCCGCAGTTCCGGTACGGGTTCGGCAACGCCGTCAGCGAGGAGGAATCGGACGCGCTGTTCGAGCGGTGGACGATCCCGTCGCCCGCCCGGCCGCTGTTCCAGGCCGCCGCGGCGAACTTCCAGATGCACTCGCCGGCCGCGGTCGACACCAAGCGCCATCCGCGTGGCCCGCTCCTGCTCATCTCCGGCACCGCCGACCACACTGTTCCCGATGTCGTCACGCGGTCGACGCTGAAGCAGTACCGGGATGCCATGACCGTCAACGAGCTCCAGCAGTTCGAGGGTCGCGGGCACTCGCTGACGATCGACAGCGGATGGAACGAGGTCGCCGACGCCGTGCTCGCGTGGCTGAAGACCCAAGGGCTGTGACGTGGATCTCGCACTGGACGGCGCTGTCGCGATCGTCACGGGTGCGGGCCGGGGCATCGGGCTCGCGGTCACCTCGACGCTCGTCGCCGAAGGTGCTCGGGTGCTCGCGGCATCGCGCACGCTCACGCCGGAGCTGCTCGAGCTCGCAGAGCGCGAGGCCGTCGTGGCGGTGGCCGCCGACCTCACCGATCCGGCCGTCCCCGGCGCGCTCGTCGAGCAGGCGGCCGGGGTCGGAGCGCTCCGCATCCTCGTGAACAACGTGGGCGGCGTGCGCCCGCGCACGGGCGGCTTCGCCTCCGTCAGCGACGAGGAATGGATCGGCACGTTCCAGCTCGACGCCCTGACCGCGATCCGGATGACCCGAGCCGCACTGGCGCCGATGCGGGCGGCCCGCCGCGGCGCCGTCGTGACCGTCGCCTCGGTCAACGCGAAGCTGCCGGACCCCGCCGTCATCGACTACAGCGCCGCGAAGGCGGCCGTCGTGAACTTCTCGAAGTCGCTGTCGAAGGAGGTCGGTCGGGACGGGATCCGCGTCAACACCGTGAGCCCTGGACCGGTGGCAACCGACCTCTGGCTCGGCGACGGCGGAGTGGCGGCGACGTTCTCGGCGGCGGCCGGGGGCGAGGGCGGGGCCGGGGCCGGGGTCTCGCGGGCGGACGTCGTCGCGGGTGCCGAGGCATCCATGGTCACCGGCCGGTTCACGACCCCCGAGGAGGTCGCCGCGCTCGTCGCGTTCCTCGCGAGCGACCGCGTCGCCGGGAACATCACGGGCGCGGACATCGTCATCGACGGCGGGCTCACGGCGGAGCTCTGAGGGCGCCGCCGGCGGCGAAGCCGTCAGGCGCCCGGGCTGAGATCAGGTCGAGGCGGAGCCGGCGGCGGCTCCGGAAGCCCGGCCGCGAAGATGTCCTCGATCATCAGGTACGCGGCATCCTTCGGCAGTTCGCCCGGATAGTAGCGCTCGTACAGCGCCTCTGCCTCGTCGACCGAGCGGATGCCGGTGAGGGCGAGCAGCACGGCGATGTCGGCGTCGTCGCGCGTCGGCCTGCTGGCGCGGATCTTCATCGCCAGCAGCGCCTCGGGCGAGATGACCCAGACGGACACGTCATCATCGTCGTAGAGGGGCTCCCAGTCGACGTCGATCGCGATGGGGATGAAGGTGGCCGCCTTGGCGTTCAACCAGTCGTCGTCCCATCCGCGTCGTCGTGCGATCTCCACGGCGATCTCGAGGGCCGGACCCGCCGGATGGAGCTTGGCGTCGATGTCGGGCGTGACGCGGCGCTCGCCGTAGTAGCGGAGCAGCATGGCCGCGCCGCCGATGATGCTCACGCCGCCGCGCTCGCCCCTGGCGTGCAGTTCGCGCACGAGCTCGCGGAGCCCGTCGATCATGTCGTCGCGCGTGAGGTCGGTCATGCGCTCTGCAGGGTCGACTCGTCGACGAGGATCCGGCGACGGCGGAACGCGGGAGGAACGTCACGGATGGCACGCGTCGAGGTCCATCGGTTCACGGTGAGCGGCGTCTCTTCGGGGAGAGTGCGCACGGGATCGTCGACCCAACCCGGCTTCGGGAGCGCGTCGCGGTCGAGCCAGTACTCGGTGACCGAGGCGAGCGCGGCATCCCAGACCGCCGAACCCGTGGGTGGCGGTTCGGCAGCGGCCAGGACGACGCGATCGACGCCTTCGGTTGCGGCGAGGTTGTCGCTGTATCGCAGGAAGGCGCGGAGGGCGGCCTCGGGGTCGCCGTCGGCGAGCCAGTCGGCGATGGCGTCGCCCGCCTCGATCGAGCCGCTGCGAGAGGTGGGATAGACGCCGACCCGGCGCCCCGTTGCTCGCAGCAGGAGGTCGAGCTTCTCGATCGACGGGTTGCGCAGCCCGGCTTCGATCAGCGAAACCGTCGACTTGTCGATGCCCGAACGGCGCACCAGCTCGGCCTGCGACAGACCCGCGGTCTTGCGCGCAGCGCGGAGGAGGGTGGCGGCGGGAACCATTCGGGCCTCCAGTTTGTTTGCGGATAAGCAAACATTCTACGCGTTCGTCGTCTCCTTGGGAACAGCCGAGCTCCACGCGGCACGGGTCGTGGAGGAGATCCGTCGGGTCGTGGCGAAGCCGGCGTGGATGGGAGCGGATGCCACCGCTACCCTCGGCCCATGGCCGCCGCGACCGCCCTGACCGTCGTCCTCGCCCTGCTGGCGGTGTTCCAGCTCGCGCTCGCGCTCGGCGCGCCGCTCGGCCGGTTCGCGTGGGGCGGCGCGCATCGCGTGCTTCCGACCACGCTTCGCATCGGCAGCCTGGTGTCGATCGTCATCTACACCGTCATCGCCGTGCTCGCCCTCGACCGCGTCGGCCTGATCGACGTCGTACCCGATGCCGTCGCCGCGGTCGGCATGTGGGTCGTGTTCGGCTACTTCGTGATCGGCATCGTGATGAACGCCATCTCGCGGAGCAAGCCCGAGCGGGTGACGATGACGCCGGTCGTCGCCGTGCTGGCTCTGCTGAGTCTGCTGGTCGCGCTGAGCTGAGACGGCGGATGACGCGGCCGGCCGCCTTCGGGGAGGCGTGACGCGTCGCCGGCGCGAGAGCCGGCGGGCGGCCGGCGTGGGCGTCCGGGGCGGGTGGCGTGCGCGGGCGGCTGGCGCGGGCGGCAGCATCCCTGCTCGTCGACCCGATCCAGGCGCAGGCGTCGTCGATCCAGTGACGTCCATGCTGATCGCGGAGCCCGGCGTGGCCGGCCGACTCCTCCTCCACAGGGCACATTCGCGGCGATTCATCCACAAGAAGAATGGCTGGTCATCGGTGATTTCCGGCGCGAACGGATGTCGGTGGGTGGGTGCAGGATCGAAGCATGGAACAGCCCCCGACCCCCGCGCAGCCGACGCACCCGGCGCACGCGGCGGCGACCGCGCTGGCTGCGCTCGAGCGCGGTGTGGCAGCACTGCGGGAGGCGTGGGCGGGTGCAATGCCGGCGTGGGGTCCGGCGAGTGGGGCGGTTCAGGTCGATGTGGAACGGATGGGCGATGCCGGGCTGGTGCGGGTCGTCGATGCACTCGCCGAGGCACGTCGTGAAGTCGATGCGGTCTTCGCCAGGGTCGCTGCCGAGGTGGCCAAACGGTCCGGGCCCGAGTTCGGCGTCGACGGTCTCGCGAAGGCACAGGGATTCCACAATCCGGTGCGCCTGATCGCGGCCGCGACGGGAGCGTCGCGGTCGGACGCACACCGGCTGATCGTCGTGGGTGCCGCGACCGCCGAGCGGCAGGCGTTCAGCGGTGAGCGGATGCCGGCGCGGCATCCGCAGGTCGCAGCGGCGGTCGAGACGGCGACCATCAGCGTCGAGGCGGCGGCCGCGATCACGTCGATGCTCGACCGGTCGGCGGCTCGGGCCGAGGCGAGCAGGGTCGACGTGGTCGAGGCGGCACTGGTCGATCTGGCAGCGCGGGTGCCGCTCGAGACGCTGATGCGCGGGGTGCGCGAGGCCGAGGCGCGGCTCGATCCCGACGGTGTCGAACCCCGCGAAGACGAGGTGCGCATCGAGCGCGCACTCACGATGCGCGAAGACCACCGTGGTGTGGTGCACCTGCATGCTCGCCTCGACCCCGAGAGCGCCGCACCGGTGAAGGCGGCGATCGAGGCGCTCGTCAGCGACGCGCTGCGCCGGCGCGAGCCGGGGGCCATCAGCCCTGCGGTCGAAGACCGGCGGTCGATTCCGCAGATCCAAGCCGACGCGCTCGCCGCTCTCGCCCGCCATGCCCTCGGCTGCAGCCAGACGGCGGCGCTCGCGAAGACCACGGTCGTCGTTCGCGTCGACCTCGACACCCTCATCGATGGGCTCGGGCACGCGAGTATCGACGGCCTCGACCAGCCGATCTCCCCCGCCACCGCGCGCCGCATGGCTGCCGACGCGGAACTCATCCCAGCCGTGCTCGGCGGCGACAGCCTGCCGCTCGACCTCGGCCGGGCCGCCCGACTCTTCACCAAGGCGCAGCGGCTCGCGCTCGGCGAACGCGACGGCGGCTGCGCCTCCTGCGGCGAGAACATCGGCTACGTCGAAGCCCACCACATCGACTGGTGGGAACGAGACGCCGGCCCGACCGACCTCTCGAACGGAGTCCTGCTCTGCAGCTTCTGCCACCACATGATCCACCGCGACGGATGGCAGATCCGCCCCGGCCCCGCCGAGATCTGGTTCATCCCGCCACCGCACATCGACCCAGCGCAGGTGCCACGACTCGGCGGGCGAGCGCGCTTCGAGCTGCGCGAGGCGCGCGCGGCATGACGCCGGTCGGATGCATTCACGGGCGCTCCCCCACTTCGGCAGCACCCGCCCCCACTGCCGACGGTCACTGGCACGCACCCCGGCAATACGGCGGGGCGGCGTCAGCTCCTGAGCCAGGCCCAGGCGGCGTCCGGGTCTTCGAAGTACGCCGCCTCCTGCGCGTAGAACGGGGTGGCGAGGTGCGCGAGGCGCTCCTCCCACTTCTTGTTGCCGACGATCGCCATGCGCGCGACCTTCTCGTGGAACTCGCGACCGAAGTGCAGGTCGGCACCCCACGCGCCGACCTTCTCCCACTTGAAGTCGGTGAGGTCCAGCAGGAGCTTCACCGTGCCGCGCTCCTCGACCGCGGCCTCGACCGCGGGCGTCATCACGTCGTAGTCGGCCTTGGTCACGTCGCCGGACACGACGAATCCGAGGATGTCGCCGCTGCTGCGGTCGGACTGCGTGATCGTCATCGGAGTGCTCCGCTCTCTCGTCTCCCTGCCCAGCCTTGCGTGCGTGGGCGTCGGCGTCGAGAGGGCGTTGGTCCTGTTGCCCGCCGCGCAGCCTCACCCCATCAGGGCGCCGCAGATGTCGAAGCCGTAGAAGCCCGGGTGCGGACCGTGGAGCGTCACCATCCCGTCTTCGAAGGCGAACGACGCATAGCCGGCGTCCCTGATGAGGGTCCTCCCCTCCGCATCCAGAACGTGGAAGGGCACGCCGACCCAGGTGACGCTCTCGTCCGTGTCGGTCTCGACGAAGTTCTCGGCAAGCTGGATGACGTTGGCGCCGCCCGTGATCACGGCCGTGTAGTGGATGCTGAACTGCCCCCGGTCCTCGAAGAACAGGTGCGTCTCATGCGCGTCGACCGTCACGGTGAGCGGAATCCCGCAGAGATCCGTGAGCTCGGCGCTGAAGTCGTCGTCGACGCCCACGAACCTGAACTGCTCGACCTGATCGGTGTTCGCTGAGGCGGCGCCGACCGGTACCGCCGTCAGCACGGCGGCAGCCAGCACGGCGAAGAGCGCTCGAGTGGTCATGATGACCTCCTGATCGATGTTCGTCTTCCTTCTTCCAACCCGCTCATGGCTCATCTGTGATGTCGCGGCCGGTTCGGCCGCATCACCGCCACGGCAGGATGTCGATTCCGTGTTCGGCCGCGATCTCGACGAGTCCCGGGACATCCCACCCATGCGGGGGTGGCAGCCCCGGCCGGGGCGCCGGGTGGCCCAGCTTGGGAAGCAGATCCTCGAACCCCGCAGGGGCGATGATCTGCCAGGCGCGCAGGGGCCCGCGCGAGGCGACCGCGAAGGAGTGCGGCATGCGTTGGGGAAGGAACACGCACGCACCGGCTTCGGCGGTCCAGGTGCGATCGCCGCACTGCACCTCCAGCGCCCCGTCGCGGATCATCAGCGTCTCGTCCTCGACCCGGTGCACGTGCCGGGGCGCGCGGAAGCCGGGTTCGGCCTGGAGCTCGACGAGCGTGAACAGCCCGCCGGTGTCTGCGCGCCGAACGTGGACGGTCACGCGGGCGCCGAGGCACCACCACGATCGGGTGGAACCGGCGGCGGTGACCGAGGCTGCGTCGAGCGACGTCATACGCTCACGATGCGCTCGGCGGGCGCGCGGCGCCATCCCGCATACCGATGGCGAACCCCCGCAAACAGGGGATGCGGGCTGCGGCCCACCGGACTACCGTTCGGAACATGGTGGCATCCGCGCTGATCCATGCGCGCGACCGGCTCCTCCAGCACTCCGGCGTCGATGAGGACGTCGACGAGGTCCTTCAGGCCGCGCTCCGAGCGCTCCACGACGTGGCCGTCTTCCGATGGGCCGCCGTGATGACCGTCGACCCACGCACCATCCTGCCGACCGCCGGCGTGGTCGAAGGATTCGATCCCTCCGCATGCGCGCCGTTCTGGGATCTGGAACTCGTCTCACCGGGCTACAACAAGTTCGCAGACCTCGCCCGGCGCGCGCCGCCCGTGAGCACGCTGTTCGACGCCACCGACGGAGAACTGACCCGCTCGCCGCTGTTCAACGACCTGTACGCCGGGCTGGGTGCCTCCGACGAGTTGCGCGTCGCCTTCGTGCTCGGATCGACCTGCTGGGGAGTCGGCACGCTGATCCGCGACGAACCGAACGGCGCGTTCACCGACGCGGAGCTCCGCGACGTGCAGACCGTCGGCCATCTCATCGCCCGCGCGCTCCGCCAGGCGGTGATCCATGGCGAGTCCCAAGCGGATGCCGCGACCGCCATCCTGGTCGTCGACGGCGACAACCGCATCGAGCACCTGACCGCCGACGGCCACCGGATGCTCGAGTCCGTTCGCGGGTTCCGCTACGGCGGCGATGACGCGGCCGATGAACTCCCGGGGCTGCTGCTCGCGCTGCTCACCAGAGCACGGCACAGCAACTCCCAGACGATCATGACCACGCGGATCCAAGCCGCGTCGGGCCGATGGCTGCGCGTCACGGCCGCCCCGACCGAGGCCCACGACGGTCATGTCGCCCTGACGCTCGAACCCGCCCGACCGGCCGACCTGCTGCCGATGATGCTGGAGACCTACGGGTTGACCGAGCGCGAGATCACCATCGTCATGTCGCTCGCCCGCGGCCTGACGAGCAAGGACATCGCCGCCGAGCTCACCCTCTCGCCGTACACCGTGCGCGACCACGTCAAGGCGATCTACCGGAAGTGCGGCGTCAACACACGCGGGGAGCTCGTCGCGCGACTCTTCACCGAGCATCTCCGTCCTGCGTTCGAAGAACGCGTCTTCGCGGGCGACTGACCCGCTTGGTGGCCGTCCGACGGCCCGTCGCGGGTGAGCAGGTTGCCCGGGCGCAGGTCGCCGTGCAGCCACACGTACGGCGCCAGTGTCGACCGGCCGATGCGGGTGTCGGCGCGATCCGCGTCACACCACCGCGAACACCGGAACGACCTCGTCGCGCTCCCCCGGCCCGCTCGGCACGTACTCCACGCGTACGCGCGCGCCGAGCAACTCTGCGTCGGGATCGGCGGCGAGCTCGGCCCACCACCACGGCCCCTCGTCGAGTTGCACGATGCCGACGACGGTCCGCGTCGGGCCGTCGGCGCCACGTCCGTGGACGACCGACCACGACACCACCTCGCCGAAGCCGGCAGCGCGCACGCGCTCGTAGCGGTCGAGGTCGAGTGCCGCGTCGACGCGGGGTCCGAGGATCTCGCCGGTCGTGCGGTCGCGCACGAGCAGGAACTCACCCACTCGGGTGCCGTCGAAGAAGGCGGCGGATGCGGCATCCCGCCGCACTGGGAAGAGAGGCATGTCGTGCTCCTACACGGTTCCGAGGATGAGGGTGGAGTGGTGGTCGAGCACGCCGCCGTTGCCGGAGACGAGCACCCGGTCGTGCCGCTCGACCTGCCGGTCGCCGCCGTGGCCGCGCGCCTGGATGACGCCTTCCGAGAGCGGAGTCATGCCCCACAGGTAGTAGGACGAGAGCTGCCCGCCGCCGGTGTTGACCTTGAGTGAGCCGTTCGGCCCGAGCACCCCCGGCTGCGAGACGAACGCGCCACCCTCGCCCTTCTCGCAGAACCCGTAGTCCTCGAGCGAGACGAGCGCGGTGTAGGTGTAGCAGTCGTAGAGCTCGACGACGTCGATCTCGTCGAGCGTGAGGTCCGCCATCCGCAGCGCCGCCGGCCCCGCCGTCGCGGCGCCAGAGACGAGCCCGAAATCGTCGTTGCGCTCGAACGTGTTGCCGGGGTGCGCCTGGGCCCAGCCGTAGATGCCGACAGCCGGCTGGGCGAGCGATGCCGCGCGCTCCGCGCTCGTGACGATCACCGCGATGCCGCCGTTCGAGACGAGGCAGCAGTCGTAAAGGTGGAACGGCTCGGCGATGTAGCGCGACGCGTGGTACTCCGCCATGGTGAGCGGAGTCCGGAACTGGGCGAGCGGGTTGCGCACGGCCCATTCGCGCTGCGCGACCGCGATCGCCCCGAGCTGTTCGCTCGTGGTGCCGTACCTCTCCATGTGCCGCCGGGCCGCGAGCGCGTAGAACGTGTTCGCCGAGTACAGCGAGCTCGACGCGTTGAGTCCCTGCCATCCGCTCGGCAGCGACGCCGACTCGCGATAGGCCGCGCCCCCGCCCTTGTCCTCCTTCAGCGGGTCGTCGGCCCAGACGCACGCGATCGTGTCGGCCATGCCCGCCTGCACCGCCATCGCGGCGTACTGCACCATCTGCCCGGCGGTCGATCCGTAGCCCTGCATCTGCGTGAGCAGCTTGAGGTTCGTGAGTCCGAGCTCGCCCTGCAGCCCGAGGCCCACCGACGTGTTGAGCCCGCCGGAGACGAGCAGGCCGTCCACGTCGCCCAGGGGAACGCCGGCATCGGATGCCGCGAGCCGGACGGCTTCGGCGGCGAACTGCGACGCGGTCCTGCCGTACACCTTGCCGAGGTCGGTGATGCCGAGCCCCGCGATGGCCGCCTTGGCCGTCCCGTTCCTGCCGGTCGCCATGTTCATCGTCCCTCCCAGCGCGGTGCGCGCTTCTCGGCGAAGGCGAGCATGCCCTCGCGCGCATCAGCGCTGCGCATGAGGAACCCGCCCTCGACCGCGGTGCGCTCCCAGTCGGATGCCTCGGCCACGATGTCGCCATCGGTGACTCCGCGCGCGATCCGCTTGCTCACCTGCACGGCGAGCGGGGCGTTCTCGCAGATCGCCGCGGCGAGCGCGAGCGCCTCGTCGATCAGCCCGTCGAGCGGCACGACGCGGTTGACGAGACCGAGCTCGAGCGCGCGCTGCGCGGTGATCGGCTGCCCCGTGAGGATCGCCTCCATCGCGGCCTTCTCGGGGATCTGCCGTGGCAGGCGGAACGTGCCGCCGGCCCCGGCGAAAATCCCCCGCTTGACCTCGGGGAGGCCGAACGTCGCGGTGTCGGCCGCGACCGCGAGGTCGCTCGCGAGCACGATCTCGGTGCCGCCGCCGAGCGCGAAGCCGTTCACGGCGGCGATCGTCGGCTTCGAGATGAAGTGACGGACGTATCCTGCGAAGCCCCAGCGGGCGAGGCGGTCGTCGCCGTCGCCGTTCAGGCGCCCGGCCGCCGCCTCCTTGAGGTCGGCGCCGGCGCAGAAGGCCCTCTCGCCCGACCCGGTGATGATCACGACCCACACCGACGGGTCGTCCTCGGCGGCGTCGAGCGCCTCGCCGACCCCGATCGTGAGGTCGAGCGAGACGGCGTTGCGCGCCTCCGGCCGGTTGAGCGTGACGATCATCACGTGGTCTCGCCGCTCGACGAGCACGGTGCCGTTGCCGAGCACCTCGGCCTCGGCGGCATCCGTCGCCTCGTCGGACCGGACGGATGGGAGCTGGATGGACACTGGTCGGTTCCTTTCGTTGCTGGTCATGCGTTCTGGAGCGGCGCGGGCGCAGCCGCAGGCGTGGGCGTGGGCGCGGGCGTGGGAAGCGCCGCGGGATGCACCTGCAGCACGCCGTCCTCGAGGAGTTCGTCGATGTACCCGTCGTCGTAGCCGAGGAGCTCGCGCGCGAGCTCGCGGGTGTGCTCGGCCTGACGCGGCGCCGGCTCGAGCCGCGGCTGCGGCACGTGCTCGAAACGGGCCTCCGCGAGGTTCGTCATGAGCGGGGCGGGGCGCTGGGGGTGCACGAGCTCGCCGAACACCCCGCGCGCGGCGAGGTGCGCGTCACCCGTGAAGTCCCGCGGACGCAGCATCTGCCCCGCCGGGACGCCGGCCGCCTGCAGCTCGTCGGCTGCCGCGGCGGCCGGTCGCGCCGACGTCCATCCGGCGAGCGCCGACCGGAGCTCGTCGGCGTTCGCGAGCCGGCCCTCCGCCGTGGCGAGTCGCGGATCGGTCAGCCACTCGACGTGGCCGATCGTCGTGGCCAGGGCGCGGAACCGGTCCTCCCCGACCGGGTCCATGACCACCCATTCGTCGTCGCCGGCCGCCGGGAAGATGCCGCGCGGCGCGTCCACCCCTCGGATCGATCCCTCGATCGAGACCGATCCGGGTCGCACCGACTCCAGCGCGAGCCGGTCGGCCATCGCGGAGAAGATCGCGTCGACCTGCGCGGTCGAGACGCGGCCGCCGCGGCCCGTGATCGACCGGCGGAGCAACAGCGCGGTGACCGCGATCGCGTTGAGCCGGCCGACCACATGGTCGGGGTAGATCGTGATGGCGTCACTGAAGCTGCCGTCGATCTCGGGGTAGCTCCACAGCAGGCTCATGCCCGCGCTCGCTCGCACCAGGGGGCCGTACCCGAGTCTCGTGCTCCAGGGCCCGGTGTTGCCGAACGCGCTCGACTCCGAGAGCACGATGCCGGGGTTGATCGCCTGCAGCGTGTCCCAGCCGAAGCCGAGTCCGGCGAGGGTCCCGGGCTTGAAGTTCGTCAGCACGACGTCGGATTCGGCCACGAGTTGCCGGAAGATCGCCCTGCCCGCGTCGCTCTTCAGGTTCAGCCCGAGGCTGCGCTTGTTGCGCTGCCCCGCGGCGAACCCGTCGGCGATCTCCGACCCGTCGAGCGAACCGCGGGAGCCGTCGGGGAACTCGCGACTCTCGACCTTGATGACCTCCGCGCCGTAGTCGCCGAACAGCCGTCCCAGCTCGGCGCCGACGACGATGACGCCGAGGTCGAGCACCCGCAGCCCCGAGAACGGCAGCGGCCCGGACGGCGACCAGATGGGGCGCGGCCCGTCGAGGGGCGCAGGCAGGGGCGCCGCGGCATCCGCCACCGCACCGATGGTCGAGCGGATGCCGCTGCGCACGCCGTCGAGTTCGAACATTCCCGTCGGCACCGTCGGCGTCACGTCGCCGACCTCGAGCGACGTGAACGCCCCCGCCTCGAGGAACGCCTCGGTGCGCAGCACCTCGTCGGCGTGTGCCAGGCCGGCCGTGGGCACTCCGAACGACTGACCCTCCTCCGTCGCCTCCTCGCGGGTGCGCGTCGCCAGCATCGCGCCGATCAGCGGGTAGAGCGTCCTGGCCGCTCCGAACCGCACGGGAGTGCTGTTGTACTTCGGGTCCGCGAACTCCTCGGGCTCCCCGAGCCAGTGGAACATCCCCTGCCATTGGCGGGCGCTCAGCACGCAGATGCGAACCCAGCCGTCGCGCACGGGGAAGATCGGGTACAGGTGGCGCGAGTCGGGGCGGCCCGGGGCGAGGTCCATGAGCGACTCGCCCGCCCGCGCACTGCCGCCGATTCCGAGCGCCGGGTCGAGGATCTGCACGAGCGCGTCGTTGACCGAGAAGTCGATCGACTCGCCCTCGCCCTGGCCGAGCGCCTGCACGTAGCCGAGGATCACCGCCCACGCCGCCTGGGCGGCCGCGGCCTCGTACGCGAGGAACGACGGCGGCAGCAGCGGCTCGGTCACCTCCGGCAGGCCCGAGCGCGACAGCACGGTGCTGAGCGCGAAGTGCACGTCGGGCGTGCCGAGCCAGCTCGCGCGCGGCCCGTGCAGGCCGAAGTCGGTCAGGCTCGCCACGACGATCCGCGGGTTGGCGGCTCTCGCCGAGTCGCGGTCGAGGCGCCTCGCCCGCTGGTCGTCCTCGTCGCCGTCGACGAGGAGGATGTCGGCCGTGGCGAGCAGGTCGCGCACGCGCCGTGCGCCGTGCTCCGTCGTGGCATCCGCGGCGACGCTCGTCTTGTTCGCGTTGCGGATCGCGAACGTCAGGCTCACGTCGCCGTGCAGCGCGCCCTCGTGTCGGGCGGTCGATCCGTCCGACGGCTCGAGGCGGAGCACGTCGGCGCCGAGGTCGGCGAGGATACGGCCCACCGACTGCAGCGGCCCGTCCACGGCGTCGACGACGCGTACGCCGTGGAGCGGGAGTTCCTGGGTGATGGTGGTGGACATGTCGAGCACTCCTTCGTACTGGTGGTTCGGTGTTGCATGGGTTCCGTGCGGTCCGAGCTACTCGGCGATCTCCACGAGCGAGCGGTCCTTGGTGCGAACGCCCATGCGGATGAGGAGCGCGGCGACGAAGAGGAGGCCGATCATCGCGATGCCCGCCGGCACGGCTCCCGCGCCGAGCAGGATCGGCAGGATCACGAACGGGGCGACCGCGCCGCCGAGGTGTCCGATGCCGTCGCAGATCGCGGCGGCCGTGCCGCGCTGCCGCGTCGGGAAGACCTCGGCGGTGTACGTGTAGGCGGGCGTCGCCATGAACGCGATGCCGGCTGTGGCGAAGATCGAGCCGGCGGTCGCGGCCCACTCGCCCCAGCCCGAGATGATGAGCGCGATGCCGAGGGCGAATGCGATCGTGCCGATGATGATGAGCGTGCGCCGCTCGATTCGCTCGATCACGGCGACGACGACGAAGCCGACGATGAGCGGCGCGGCGCGGGTGAGCACCGTGATGAAGAGGGCGTTCGAGGTCGCGACGCCGACGCCCTCGAGCAGCAGCGGAAGGTAGCTCGCGAACGCGTACATGGCGACGTAGAAGATGAACCAGAAGCCGAGCACGATCAGCAGACGCCCGAGCAGCGGCGGGCGGAGCAGCGCGCGGAGCGGGCTCTCAGGGTCAGCGGTCTGCTCGGCGGGCGCCTCCTCCACCTCGAGCAGTGCCTCCTCGTCGACCGGCAGGCCCGCGTTGCGCTCCATCCTTCGCACGATCGCGGTGGCCTCGTCGACCCGGCCGTTCGCGATGAGCCAGCGCGGCGACTCCATGAGGGCCGTTCTGTTGATGAAGAACAGCATGAGCAGCACGAGCCCGCCGAAGGCGAGCAGCAGACGCCAGCCCAGCGCCGGCCATGCGGCCAGCACGGGCAGCGAGGCGAGGCCGACGATGAGGTTCAGGATGCCGCCGATGACGTAGAGGAACGACAGGTACCGACCGCGGCGGTTCTTCGGCGCCATCTCGCCGATGTAGGCCGAGCACAGCGCCAGCACCGCACCCATGCCGCCGCCCGTGAGGAACCGGAAGAACGACAGCGAGGCCATGTCCCATGAGAAGGCCGTCAGGAGGCCGCCGACGCCGAGCAACGCGATGGTCAGGAAGAGCCCGACCTGGCGGCCACGACGGTCGGAGATGTGCCCGAAGATGTAGGCGCCGACAGCGTAGCCGACGAGGTTCGCCGTGACCGGCCAGGCGAGATCGGTTCCCGCGAGGCCGAGGTCCGCGATCATCGCGGGCAACGTCACCGCGAACACCCCGATGTCGTAGTTCGCGAAGAAGAACGCGAGCATGAGCGCGAGCCAGGCCCATCGATTCAGGCCGACCCGCGGCATGCGGTCGATGGTCTGCTCGAGCGTGAGCCGCGCTGGGGGAACGGCGGCGTGATCCAGGTCCGTCGTGGAAGAAGACATCATTGTCCTTTGCGTCGAGGGGGACGACCTCGCCAGCGAGGCCGACGGTGGGCGCCGATGCCGCACCGCGTGGGCACCACGGTAGGAACGTCGACGGGTGCCCTGCACCACCGATTCGAGCGCCCGCGAGAGGCCCCCGACGACCGCTTCACCGGACCGGATGCGCACGGTGCGACGTGCACGTGACGACCGGGAAGGGCATCAGGCAACGAGGACGTATCAGGCCCGCACGCGGGTCGGATATGTTCGTCGTGATGGAGCTGTCCCAACTTCGGGCGTTCGTCGCGACGTCGCGCGAACGGAACATCGCGCGCGCCGCCGAAGCACTGAACCTGACGGCCTCACCAGTGAGCCGCACGATCAAGGACCTCGAGAAGCAGCTCGGCGGCGACCTCTTCATCCGGGCCTACCACGACCTGCAGCTCACGGAACTCGGCGAACGAATGCTCCCGGCTGCCGTGCGGATCGTGACCCAGGCCGACGCGATGCTGCCGCCGCGCCCCGGCCGCGAGGGCCTCCCGCGGGTTGGCGCCACACCATGGGTGCCTGCCCGCTTCATCGACGACCTGCACCGAGTCGCCGGCGAGGTGTTCGAGCGCGGCGTCGATTTCGACTCCGACGTGTCCTCCGTGCTCCTCAATTCCCTGCGCCACGGAGCCCTCGACGTCGCGATCGTGCACTTGCCCGTCGAGGTCCCCGAAATCGCGACGCGGGTGCTCGGCCGGTACGACTTCCAGGCGATCGTCATGTCGCGTGATCCACTCGCCCAGCAGGGTTCGATCGTGCTCGCCGACCTCCAGGAGTACTCGGTCCTCACGATGCCTCGGATGATGCAGCCCATCCCCATGGCGGCACTGCACGACCGGCTCGCCGAGCACGGGGTCCGTGATCAGGTGGAGGTCGACCTGCGCGACTTCATGTCGATCCGGTCCCGACTGCGGCATCCCCGGACCGCGATGCTCACCACGACCGCACCGGACGCACCACTCGCTACGACCGTCTATCCGGGCGAGGCGACGCTCCTTCCCATCCGTGACCTCGAGATCGATTTCCTCGTCGGCGTCGCCTGGCGCGAGCCGAACTTCGCGCACGGCGGAGGCGTGGATGAAGTGGTGCAGCGGCTGCATCCACCGCCCGGAGCGCCGCCGGTCGTCATCTGATCAGCACGTCTGTCTCGGCATTCGTGCCGTAGGTGCCGACCGCTCGGCACATCGACGCACCTTCTCCGCCTGGTCGCTGCCAGAAGGGGCTACACCAGCGAACTGATGCGGGCACGAACCCACCCGGCGACCGCGTCGAGATCGATCGCGCCCGCTGCGACCTTGCGAAGGAACCGATCGGTCTCGGCCACATCATCCGCCACGAGATCGAGGTCGTTGAGTTCGAGGAACGCGACGGTCACGAACCAGGCCAGCCGCTTGTTCCCGTCGGCGAGCGGATGGTTGCGCATCACCGCGAGCAGCAGCGCCGCGGCCTTCTCCTCGAGCGTCGGATGCACCTCCTCGCCGAACACCGGCATCGGTGCGGCGAGCGCCGACAGCAGCAGGTTGCGCCCGCGGGAGCCGTCCTTGAAGTGGAACCCTTCGTCGTCGAGCAGTGCCTCGACGTCCTCGGGGTCGAGGTACTCGACCTCTCGACCGGCCGTCACCGGGCGAGACGGTCGAGCAGGTCGGCGTCGCGGGAACGGACGCGATCGAAGGCCGCGCGAGTGCGGGCGGACTTGTCGGCACGCGCCGCGAAGTCGTCGAGCGCGAGCTGTACGACCTCGGTCTTCGAACGACCGAACTTCGCGGCCAGGGCCTCGAGCAGTTCGTCATGAGCCTCATCGAGTCGCAGGGTCATCGCCATGGGCACGATCCTTCCGTCGATCACCATCGTATCGCGAGGTATCACGGTGATACCACGTCGGAAGACCGGGATGGACGGCGCGCACGAGGACCGTCTCCCGATCGCGTCGTCCGAAGAACGCCGGCCGGATGGTGCACACGCGCGTCGCGCGGCTGCGGTGAGCGCAGACGTCGTGTCGATGCGCGGGAGTTCGCAGGTGTGCTCAGGCATCGGCGGATGCCGCGAGCCGCTCCCCCAGCCAGGCCCGGGCCCGCGCGTGGAACGCGTGCGTCACGTCGGCACCGCGAGCGATCGACTCGAACCCGTGCGGCGCGCCGGGCACCACGTCGACCGTGCACGCGACGCCAGCGCCGCGGAGCGCCTCGGCGTAGGCGAGGTCCTCGTCGTGGAACAGGTCGATGTCGCCGACCCCGATCCACGCCGGCGGCAGCCCGCTCAGCTCGGCGCGGCGCGCGGGAACGGCGAAGTCGGGAACGACGTCGGCGCCCGGCGACGCCTGGAGGTACGACGACCAGCCGACGAGGTTGTCGCGGTTGGTCCAGGCGAAATGCCGCACCGCGTCGAGGTCGCGCCGTGCCGCGGTGCGGTCGTCGAGCATCGGGCAGTACAGCAGTTGTGCGGCGGGTTGCGGCCCGCCGTCGTCGAGCAGCCGCTGTGCGAGCGCGGCCGCCAGCCCGCCGCCGGCGCTCTGCCCGCCGACCGCGATACGGATCGGGTCGATACCGCGCGCGGCCGCGGCATCCTGGAGCCACTGCCACGCGGCGACGCAGTCGTCGAGCGGTGCCGGGAACGGATGCTCCGGGGCGAGCCGGTACTCGACCGACACGACGACGATGCCGAGTCGCTCCGCGAGCCGCGCGCACCAGGCGTCGTCCTGCGCGGCATCGCCGATCACGAGGCCGCCGCCGTGGAGCCAGAGCAGTGCACCGCGGGCGCGGGACTCCGATTCGGACTCGGGCGACGGGGCCTCGGCTGACACGGGCGCGCCAGCGGGAGTGAACACCCGCACCCCAGTGCCGGGAACGGCGAAGTCGATCCGCTCGAACCGTACGGCCTCGGCCGGCCTCGGCGCTGGGATGAGCGCGAGGGCCGCCTGCACCATCCGTCGTTGCCACGCGTGGCGGACCTGCGGGCGAGGGAACCACCGATAGGCACGTCGGAGGTCTGGGTGCAGGTCGGCGATGCGCATGCGCGAGGGGCCGGGATTCACGTCAGCTGAGCGGGGGCTCGTCATGGTGGTTCCGATTCTGGTGCACGCGGTTCCTCACAGCAGATTCACGACCATCGCCGATGCGAAGCGATATATCGTTGACATATCGTCGAGACCCGATCAGGGCCCCGGTTCAGGGAGGCAGATCATGAGCGATTCAGGTTCGTACATGGGCGGCGGCTTCGGCAGCGGCTCGTCCGGCTGGGGCGGCCCGGGCCGCGGAGGCCAAGGTCTCTGGGACGCCATGCAGGAGTTGCGCGGGATGTTCGAGCAGAAGGTCGCGCCGCGCATGGGCAAGGGCGACGTCCGCGCGGCGGTGCTCGCACTCCTCGCGGAGAAGCCGATGCACGGCTACCAGATCATCAACGAGATCGCCGAGCGCAGCGGCGGCGCGTGGAAGCCGAGCGCGGGCTCGGTCTATCCGACGCTGCAACTGCTGGCCGATGAGGGGCTCATCACCGCGGAGGAGGAGGGTGGACGCAAGACGTACACCCTGACCGAGGCGGGCACGGCCGAGGCCGAGGCATCCGCTGACCGCACGCCCTGGCCCACCCCGCCCGGCAGCGGCGGCGACGGCGGCCGCGGTCGCGACTTCGGGATGTCGGGCGCGCTCGGCAAGGCCGGCATCGAGCTCGCGCAGGCGGCCGCGCAGGTCGGCCGGTCCGGCACCGCCGACCAGGTGAAGGACGCGGTCGAGGTCCTGGAGGACGCGCGCCGCAAGCTCTACTCGATCCTCGCCCAGGGCTGACCGAGTGCCCTCGACACGTCGGCATCCGGCAGGCAGGATGCCCGATGTGGGGAACACGCGCGCCCGCTACCGGCGGATCCTCCGATTCGCCGCCAGGTACATCATCCAGACGTGGTGGTTCGAGCTCGTGCTGCCGCGATTCGGGCTCGCCCGGTTCGCGGCGCGCGGGCGCGCCGCGCGGCTGACCCGCATCGCCGAGCGCTTCCACGACCTCGCGGTCGACCTCGGCGGGCTCATGATCAAGGTCGGCCAGTACCTCTCGTCACGGCTCGACGTGCTGCCGCCGGAGATCACGCGCGAGCTCGCCGGACTGCAGGACGAGGTGCCGCCCGTGCCGTTCGACGACATCCGCCGCCTCGCCGAGGCCGAGCTCGGCGTGCCGCTCGAGCGCGCGTACGCGTCGTTCGACCCGACCCCGGTGGCCGCGGCATCCCTCGGCCAGGCGCACCGCGCCCGCCTCTCCCCCGTCGACGCCGCCGACATGGGCTACGACGACGCCGTCGTGAAGGTGCAGCGGCCCGGCATCGAGGTGATCGTCGACGTCGACCTCGCGGCGCTGCGCCGCGTCGCCGACTGGCTCAGCCGCGTGCGATTCGTCGCGAAGCGCGTCGACCTGCCCGGGCTCGTCGAGGAGTTCGCCACCACGAGCCTGGAGGAGATCGACTACCTCCACGAGGGCCAGAACGCCGAGCGCTTCGCCGCGAGCTTCGCGGGCGACCCCCGCGTCGCCGCACCCGAGGTCGTGTGGGAGCGCACGACGCGCCGCGTGCTCACCCTCGCCGACGTCACCGCGATCAAGATCAACGACCGCGCCGCCCTCATCGCCGCCGGCATCGACCCGAAGGCCGTCGCCGCGCAGTTCGCGACCGTCATGTTCGACCAGCTGTTCCGCGACGGGTACTTCCACGCCGACCCGCACCCGGGGAACATCTTCGTCACCCCGGTCGGGGTGCTGTCGGGTGGGGCGGATGCCGCGGCATCCGCTTCGACGCCGTCGAACGAAACGGATGCCGCGGGGCCGGCGCCGGACGCGGCATCCGCTGCTGAGCCCGGCTCGGCCGACTCGCCCGGCTCGGCCGCCGCGCCCGCCTGGAAGCTCACCTTCATCGACTTCGGGATGATGGGGCAGGTGCCCGACGGGCTGCGGCAGGCGTTGCAGCAGCTGATGATCGCGGTCGCCGCGCGCGACGGGAAGCGGCTGGTCGAGAGCTTCCGCAGCGTCGGCTTCCTGCTGCCGACCGCCGAGACCGCGGAGCTCGAACGGGCGATGACCGAGCTGTTCGCCCGCTTCGGCGGCATGGGCTTCGCCGAGCTCGCGCAGGTCGACGAGCGCGAGCTGCGCCGGTTCGCGATCGAGTTCGGGGAGGTCATGCGGACGCTGCCGTTCCAGCTGCCCGAGAACTTCCTGCTCATCATCCGCGCCATGTCCCTGACGTCGGGCATGTGCAGCTCGCTCGACCCCGAGTTCAACATCTGGGACGCGGTCGAGCCCTACGCCGCCCAACTGCTCCGCGACGAGCGCGGCAACCTCGTGCAGGCGCTCGGTCGCGAGGCGGTGTCCGTGGTCGGCACGGCCTGGCGGCTGCCGCAGCGCCTCGACAAGGTCGTCGACCGGATCGAGCAGGGGCGACTCGTCGCGACCTCGCCGAAGATCGAACAGCGGATGTCGCGGCTCGAGCGCACCGCAGGTCGCATCGTGTCGGCCGTGATCTTCGTGGGCCTCTTCCTCGGCGGCATCCTGCTCCGCCTCGACGAGCCGGTGTGGGGCGGGATCCTGCTCGGGGTGTCGGTGATCCCGCTGCTGCATGCGGTGTTCGCCGGAGCGTTCGCGCGGCGCGGGCCGCGATAGGACCTGGTGTCCGGATCCGGCGGGCGTACGGCGTGCGCCGCCCCTGCTCAGCCGTCGGCGGATGCCGCGAGTCGCTCCCCCAGCCACGCGCGCGCCCGCGCCTGGAACGCGTGCGTCACCTCGGCGCCGCGGGCGATCGACTCGAAGCCGTGCGGTGCCCCCGGCACCACGTCGGCCGTGCACTCGACGCCGGCATCACGGAGCGCCGCGGCGTAGGCGAGGTCCTCGTCGTGGAACAGGTCGATGTCGCCGACGCCGATCCACGCCGGCGGCAGGCCGGTCAGGTCGGCGCGTCGGGCAGGCACGGCGAAGTCGGGCACGACGTCGGCACCCGGCGGGGCGTGCAGGTACGAGGACCAGCCGACGAGGTTGTCGCGGTTGGTCCACGCGAAGTGCCGGACCGCGTCGAGGTCGCGGCGCGCGGCGGTGCGGTCGTCGAGCATCGGGCAGTACAGCAGTTGCGCCGCAGGGCGCGGCCCACCGTCGGCGAGGAGGCGCTGCGCGAGCGCGGCCGCGAGTCCGCCGCCCGCGCTCTGCCCGCCGACCGCGACCCGGGTGGGGTCGATGCCGCGGGCGGACGCGGCATCCTGCAGCCACTGCCACGCGGTGAGGCAGTCGTCGAGCGGTACCGGGAACGGATGCTCCGGGGCGAGGCGGTACTCGACCGAGACGACCACGACGCCGAGCCGCTCGGCGAGCCGCGCGCACCAGGTGTCGTCCTGCGCGGCGGCGCCGATCACGAACCCACCGCCATGGATCCACAGCAGTGCGCCTCGTGCGCTCGTCGCGGGGCCGGCCGGGTCGACGGGCGTGAAGACCCGCACGCCCGTGCCGGGAGCGGAGAACTCGACGCGTTCGAAACGCGATCCGTCAGTAGGTCTGGGCGATGGGATCAGCGCGAGCGCCGCCTGCGCCATCCGTCGCTGCCATCGATGCCGGATCCGCGGCCGGGGGAACCAGCGGTAGGCACGTCGGAGGTCCGGGTGCAGGTCGGCGACGCGCATGCGCGCCGGGCTGGGATGCACGTCAGGTGCGCGGGTGCCCGTCATGGTGGGTCCGATCCTTCCATGCGGAGCGGCGAACGGATGCCTCGGGGCGCGACGTGTCCTCCACAGGGTCTGGTGCGCGCGATTTGTGCACAGGATAAATTGCTGGTCAGATATGTATTCGGGCGCACGCGGATGTCGGTGGGTGCAGGCAGGATGAAGGCATGGAACAGCCCTCGCACCCCGCGCCGACGGCGAGGCCGGTGTCGCACGCACCGGCCTCGCTCGAGCGCGAGATGCACGCGCTCGGTGAGGCGTGGACGAGCGCGATGCCGGCGTGGGGCGCGAGCGGGGAGACGGTCCAGGCCGAGGTGGAGCGGATGAGCGACGCGGGTCTGGTGCGGGTCACCGACGCGCTCGCGAAGCTTCGGCGCGACGTCGATGCCGTGTTCGCGAGGGTGGCCGCTGAAGTCGCGAGACGATCCGGCCCCGAGTTCGGTGAGGTCGGCCTCGCGAAGGCCCACGGGTTCCACAATCCGACGCGGCTCATCGCGGCGGCGACCGGGGCGTCGCGCGCCGAGGCACAGCGGTTGATCGCCGTCGGCACGGCGACGGCGGGGCGACAGACCTTCAGTGGGGAACGCGCGCCGTCCCGGCATCCGCAGGTCGCGGCCGCCCTCGAGGCGGCGACCATCAGCATCGAGGCGGCGTCCGCCATCACGACGATGCTCGACCGGGCGTCGGCGAGCGCCGAGGTGTCGCGGGTCGAGATCGTCGAAGCCGCGCTCGTCGACCTGGCCGGGCGTGTTCCGCTCGAGACGCTCACGCGCGGGGTGCGCGAGGCGGAGGCTCGGCTCGATCCCGACGGCGTGGAGCCCCGGGAGGACGAGCTCCGATCCGACCGCGCGGTGACGATGCGGGAGGACGGACGCGGCATGGTGCACCTGCATGCGCGTCTCGACCCCGAGAGCGCAGCGCCGGTGAAGGCGGCGATCGAGGCACTCGTGAGCGACGCGGTGCGGCGTCGGAGCAGCGTCGGCGACGGCGCGCGGATGCCGGCCGTGGAGGATCGACGGTCGATCCCGCAGATCCAGGCCGACGCGCTCGCCGCGCTCGCACGCCACACCCTCGGGTGCGCGCAGACGCTCGCGCCGCTGGCCAAGACCACGGTGGTCATCCGGGTCGACCTCGACACGCTCGTCAGCGGGCTCGGACGCGCGCGCATCGACGGGCTCGATCAGCCCGTCTCCGCCGGCACGGCCCGCCGCATGGCTGCTGACGCCGAGCTCATCCCCGCCGTGCTCGGCGGCGAGAGCCTTCCGCTCGACCTCGGGCGAGCCGCCCGCCTCTTCACCCGGGTCCAGCGCCTCGCACTCGGCGAGCGCGATGGCGGCTGCGCCTCATGCGGGCAGAACATCGGCTACGTCGAAGCCCACCACATCCGCTGGTGGGAACGGGATGCCGGCCCGACCGATCTCTCGAACGGCGTGCTCCTGTGCAGCTTCTGCCACCACATGATCCACCGCGACGGGTGGCGGATCCACGCGAGCCCGAACGACGTGTGGTTCATTCCACCGCCGCACATCGATCCGGAGCAGGTGCCGCGTCTCGGCGGGCGTGCGCGATTCGAGGTGCGCGAGATCCGGGCGGCGTGACCCCGACCGCGCCGCCTGAAGCCGCGGCACTGCGCGACGCGGACCGCGGCGTCAGTCGACGCCCCGCGGCGCAGCCGCGGAACCTACCGCCTGGTGATGGTGACGTCGACCGGGTCGCCCTTGTCCTTGCCGAGGGCCTTCCGCACCTTCGCGTTGAGCGACACCATGTGGCCGCCGGTGCCGGTCACCATCGCGCCGACGTTCTCGAGACGCACCTCGTCGATGCTCGCGTCGACCCGGACCGTCTTGCCCGTTCCGAAGAACTCGGCGGATCCGGGGATCTCGACGCAGCTCCACGTCTCGCCCTTCACCTCGACGCCGATCGTCGTCGTGAACCTCAGCTCGTCTGCACCCATGCCGCCAGCGTAGGCAGGAGCCCCGACAACGGTCGAGGACCGCCGCTCAGCTCGGCAGCTCGATCATGTACGACACGATCTCGGTGATCCGTCCGTCGGCCGCGAAGTCGAAGACGTCGCACGACGCCACGACCGACACGTCGCCGTTCGCGTCCGTGTAGCGCGCGAGGGCGTCGACGACCACGCTCTCCTCACCGACGACGGAGCGGAATCGCTGGAACTCCGTCGTGACGTCGGCGAGCTCGGCAGCGGTGTGCTTGATCGCCTTCGCCACCGCCTTCCGCCCGACGAGCGGTCCCCCGCCGACGGAGGTCCAGATCACGTCGTCCGCGAGATGATCCAGCGCGACGTCGAATCGATGGCCCGAGAACGCCCGGGCGATCTGCTCCGTGCTGAGGTCGATCGTGGTCTCCATGCGGCTCGCTCCCCTCGCGCGGCATCCCGCGCCATTGCGGATGTCGCACCCACCCTCGCCCCGCGGAGCCGATACGTCAAGGTGCGTCGGTCCTGATGGCACCGCATCAGCCGATCCGTGACCCCCCGGCGACCGATCGATCCGGTCGCACCCGTCAGTCCGCCCCGCTCCGAGCCGAGCCCCGGCCGGTCAGCTCCTCCGCGAGGACCGCGGCGAGGTCGTCGGCGTCGAGCCGGCGGTCGTCGCCGAGCCACCACACGATCGCGTTCACGATGAGCGACGCGTGGAGCTGGGCACGCAGCTCCGCGCGCGGTGCATGCACCGCGATCGCCGCGGCACCCGCGGGCGTATCGAGCAGTCGGCGCCGCAGCACGTCGGTGAGACGCGGCACGAGGCTCGCGCCATCCGGTCGGGCCAGGATGCGGTAGAACCCGCGTTCGGCCTGGATCGCGCGGACCATCTGCCGCATGAGGAGCACCCCGGCGTCCGAGCCGAGCGTCGCCGGATCGACCTCGGGACGCACCGCCATCGACGTCATGAGCACGGCGAGGCGTTCGTCGAGCACGTCCGCCAGCAGCTCCGGCTTGCCCGGGTAGTGCTTGTAGAACGTCGTGCGATGCACCATCGCCCGATCGCACACGTCGACGACCGTCGCCGCGCCGTACCCGCGCTCGGCGATGAGCCCGACGAGCGCCTCACGCAGGTGTCGTCGCGTCCGGCGCGAGCGCAGGTCCATGCCCTCCTCAGACGCGATGGTGACGTTCGTCGACATCTCACTCCTCGGTGTCGCGGAGGTCGACGGATGCGCGGATCCGCATCTGGTGCGCGCGCCGACGACGGCCTACCGTTCGTCTACACCCGTCATGATAGTCGACACATGTAGAAAGGGATCCGAACATGGATGCCACACCCCTCGTCGCCGCGGAGCCGGCCACCGAGCACACCGAGACCCGACCGGCGCTCCTCTCGTTCATCACCCTGTACGTCGTGACGACCGTGCATCACCTGTACGGCGGCCTCGTGCTCGATGCTCCCGTCCGACTGCTGGTGCCGCTCCTGCTGGCGCTCCCGCTCGCCGGCGGCGCGGCCGCACTCGAGTGGTTCCGGCGCACCGGCCGGCGAGGAGCGGCGCGGACGTACGCCGGGATCGCGCTCGTCGTCGCAGGAGTGCTCGGACTCGTGCACAGCGCGTACTCCCACCTGTACAAGGACGTGCTGTTCCTCCTCCGCGGGCCGGCGGAACTCTACGTCCTCCTCAATCCCGACGAGCACTATCCGCCCGACGACCTCTTCTTCGAGGTCACGGGCGTGATCGAGCTCGTCGCCGCCGTCGTCGTCACGGTGACCGCGATCCGGCTGCTCCGGGCGGCATCCCGCTCGGCCGCGCCGCCGGCCTGAGCTCCGGGCGCACCGCAGGCTCGGGTGACGTGCGACCGATCCGCCGCGCGTCAGGCGAGCGGTGACGGCGACGTCGAGATCACCGAGTCGACGATCGCCTCGATGGCGAACTCCGACGCCCGGCCCAGGTCGACGGCATCCGGGTCGAGGAGCCACTGCACCTGCAGGCCGTCCATGACGGCGAGGATCGCGGCCGACGCGAGTTCGATCGTTTCAGGAGCGGCGACGCCGTGCTCCGCGCAGACGACCTCGAACGCGCGTGCGACCTCGCCCCGAAGCGTCTCGTAGCGCTTCTGGAAGAACTCGCGGCCCGGGTGGTCGTCGGTCACCGACTCCGCCGACAGCACGACGTAGGCCTGCACGATGCCGGCGCGGTGCGCGTTGACGAACGCCGTCCGCACGAGGTGCCGGAACAGCGCCATGCCGCCCGGGATGTGCTGCTCCTCGAGGTCGGCGACATCAGTCTGGTCCCGATGGCTCAGCACCTCGAGGAGGAGCTGGTCCTTCGAACCGAAGTGGTGGAGGATCCCGGCGTGGGTCATGCCGACCTGGTCGGCGATCTCCTGCAGCGTGCCGCCGGCGAAGCCCTTGTTGCCGAAGATCTCGACCGCGGCGTCCAGGATGTCGCGCCGGCGCGCGAGGGTCTCGGGCCGCGAACGCGGCTGCCGACGCTGGCCCGTCGTCGTTCCGGTCATCGTCCGGCCCCCTTCCTCGCCTGCTGGATCCGAGTCTACGCAGGCGCGGACGCCGCTGAATGCCGCACGTTGCGTTACTTACTTACTTGATAGTAAGTTGACTCCGCAATCACTCGACACCGCTGTCGGCCTTCGACCGGCACGGTGTCGTGCCCCCACACGAAGGAGAAGCAATGAGGCTCAGTACGTCCCTCGGCGTCGTCGGCATCGCCGCGGCGCTCGCGCTCACCGGCTGCGCCGGCGCGACCCCCGACAGCACTCCCGCCGGAAGCGGCGCAGCGCTGACGATCGCCAAGCCCGACGGCGCGATCACCACCGAATCGCACAACCCGTACCTCGGCGACTCCTCCGCGTCGAAGTACGGCTACGCCAAGGTCATCTTCGAGCCGCTCGCGCTCGTGAACCCGACGGGCGACCTCGGCACGACGCCGTGGCTCGCGGAGTCCGTCGAGTGGAACGACGACTACACCGAGCTCACCGTCGTCCCCCGCAGCGGCGTCAACTGGAGCGACGGCACCGAGTTCACCGGTGACGACATCGTCTTCACCTTCGACCAGTTCCTGAGCGGCAGGCTCGCCGACACCTCGGGCCTCAAGTACGAGGGCGCGACCGTCGACGGCGACGCCATCACGCTGAAGTTCGCCGACTCGAAGTACGTCTCGCAGGCGCGCGTGCTGCACACCCCGATCGTGCCCAAGCACATCTGGGAGAACATCGACGACCCGAACACCGACCCGCTGACCGGCGAGGGCCTCGCCGTCGGCACCGGCCCCTACGTGCTCGACACCTGGTCGACCGAGTCGGTCACCCTCACCGCGAACGAGGACTACTGGGGCGGCGAGCTCGCCGTTCCCACGCTGAACTACGTCTCCTACGGCGACAACGCCGCCCTCACGACCGCGCTCGTCTCCGGCGAGGCCGACTGGGCGCAGGCGTTCATCCCGCAGGTCGAGGACAGCTACCTGGCCGCCGACGAGGACAACCACTTCCTCGCCTCGCCGACCGCGGGCGCCGGCACGCTCTTCATGAACCTCCAGGCCAAGCCGTTCGACGACCCGGCCCTCCGTGAGGCGCTGGCCTGGACGATCGACCGCGACGCCTACGTCGACATCGCGCGCGAGGGTGCGAGCACGGCGATCTGGAGCGCGACCGGCCTCGGCGACCTGCTCTCGGACGAGATCCTGCCCGAGTACGCGGACGACGTGTACTCGGTCGACGTCGACAAGGCCAAGGGCATCCTCGAGGACGCCGGCTACACTTGGAAGGACGAGAAGCTGATCGACCCGGACGGCGAGGCCGTCTCGTTCTCGATCTCGGTCCCCGCCGGATGGAGCGACTGGAACACCGAGCAGGCGCTCATCGCCGAGGAGCTCGACTCCGCGCTCGGCATCGAGGTCAAGGTCGACCAGCCCGACTGGGGCGGCTGGGACGCCGCTCGCCAGGAGGGCACCTTCCAGGCGATCATCCACTGGCTCGAGGACAGCGGCAACGCCTACGGCCTCTACACCTCGACGATGGACCAGAAGTGGATCGTCGACGACCGCGCGCAGTTCAACTTCGGCCGCTTCGACGACCCCGCGGTCACCGACGCGCTGAACACCTACGCCAACGCGTCGTCCGACGCCGACCGCGAGGCCGCGCTGGCCGTCATGCAGGGCGCGTTCGTCGAGAACGTGCCGGCCATCCCGCTGGGCTCGCACCCGCTCCTCGGCGAGTACAACACCCGCAACTACGTCGGCTGGCCGACGGAGGACGACCAGTACGCCTCGGCGGACCCGACGCAGCCCGGGATCGTCCAGATCCTGACCAGCCTGCAGCCCGCCGGCTGACCCGGTCGCAGTGGGGCGGATGCACCCGGTGCATCCGCCCCACCCGTTCGTCGGACCTCGAGAAGGGAACCCCCACCCATGAGCGACACGTTGCTCTCCGTCCACGACTTCTCGGTCGTGTACGACGTCGAGCCGCCCGTGGCGGCGGTCAGGAACGTCAGCCTCGACCTCCGGCGCGGCGAGATCCTCGGCCTCGCCGGCGAGAGCGGATGCGGCAAGACCACGCTCGCTTACGGCCTGCAGCGCCTGCTCAAGGCGCCGGCCGTGATCACGAACGGCTCGGTCGTCTTCCATGACGCGTCCGGCGAGGACATCGACGTCAACGCCCTCGATGCCGACGAGATGCGCCGGTTCCGCTGGGACAAGATCTCGATGGTGTTCCAGGGCGCGATGAACTCGCTGAACCCGGTCGCGACGATCGGCTCGCAGCTGGAGGACGTCTTCGAGGTCCACCGCCCCGCCATGACCCGAGCGGAGCGCAGGGCCGAGGTCGTCGAGCTCCTCGAGATCGTCAAGGTCGGCGCGCAACGCTCCCGCTCCTTCCCCCACGAGCTCTCCGGCGGCATGCGCCAGCGCGTCATGATCGCCATGGCGCTCGCCCTGCGTCCACAGCTCATGGTGATGGACGAGCCGACCACCGCGCTCGACGTGCTCGTGCAGCGCGAGATCCTCAAGCAGATCTCGGCACTGCGCCACGAGTTCGGCTTCTCCGTCGTCTTCATCACCCACGACCTGCCGCTGCTGCTCGAGATCAGCGACCGCATCGCGATCATGCGCGACGGCGAGATCGTCGAGCTCGACACCGCGGAACGGATCTGGACCGACCCGCAGGACGACTACACGAAGACCCTGCTGTCGTCGTTCCCCCGCCTCACCGGAGAGAAGGGAATGGTCCTGCGATGACCGTCCTCGAGTTCGATTCCGTCACCAAGGTCTATTCGTTGCGCGGCGCCGGCCACCTCACCGCGCTCGACGAGGTGAGCTTCACGCTGCGGTCCGGGCAGACGATCGGCCTCGTCGGCCAGTCCGGCAGCGGCAAGTCCACGATCGCGAAGATCCTCACCCAGCTGGAGACGCCGACCAGCGGCGAGGTCCGGCTGAACGGCCGCCCGATCCCGCGTCGCGGCGCGGCGCTGCGGGCCTACCGCGGGCAGCTGCGCATGGTCTTCCAGGACCCGTTCGCCTCCCTGAACCCCTACCACTCGATCCGGTACCACCTGCAGCGGCCTCTCCGCCTCGACCACGTCGTGCCGAGGGCGGAGGAGGACGACGAGGTGCGCCGCCTGCTCGAGCGCGTGCGACTCGATCCGGACACCGTCATCGACCGCCGACCCCACGAGCTCTCCGGCGGCCAGCGCCAGCGCGTCGCGATCGCCCGCGCGCTGGCATCCCGGCCGAAGCTCCTCGTGGCCGACGAGCCGGTCTCGATGCTCGACGTCTCGATCCGCCTCGGCGTGCTCACCCTGCTCGCCGACCTGCAGCGCGAGGAGGGCCTCGGCGTGCTCTACATCACGCACGACCTCGCCACCGCCCGGCACTTCAGCGACGAGATCCTCGTGCTCAACCAGGGGCGCGTGGTCGAACGCGGCCCCGCCGACGACGTCATCCTGAACCCGCAGGACCCGTACACGCAGGCGCTGCGCGCGGCATCCCCCGACCCCGACCAGCACTTCGCCACGGCAGCCGGCATCCACGGAGGTGCGCAGTGACCACGACCCAGCCCCATGTCCACACCCGGGGCGGCGACCCCGTCGACGCCGACGGGACGACCACCACGGATGCCGCCGCCCTCCCCGACGCCGTCGAGGCCGGCACCACGGCGACACGTGCGGTCAAGGGCCGCTCGCGCGTCCCGTGGCGGTTCCTCGGCGGACGCGCCGTGTTCTACGTGTTCACGCTGTGGGCGGCGATCACGATCAACTTCTTCCTGCCACGCATGATGAAGGGCGACGCGGTCACGCAGTACCTCGCCCGCAACCGCAACGTCAGCCCCGAGGCGGCCGACGCGCTCCGCGCGCTCCTCGGGCTCGACACCGACAAGAGCCTGTGGCAGCAGTACGTCGACTACTGGGCGCTGCTGCTGCGCGGCGACCTCGGCGTCTCCCTGCTGCACGGACTGCGCCCCGTGACCGAGGTCATCAGCCAGTCGCTGCCCTGGACCATCGGGCTCGTGGGCTTCGCCACGGTCGTATCATTCGCGATCGGCACGATCGGCGGCGCGATCGTCGGATGGCGGCGCGGCAGCCGGCTCGACGCGCTCATCCCGGTCACGACCTTCCTCAGCACCATCCCCTACTTCTGGCTCGGACTGCTCGCGATCGCGCTGTTCTCGGTGAACCTCGGCTGGTTCCCGATCGGCAAGGCCTACGGCGTCGGCATCACGCCGGAATGGTCGCCCGAGTTCATCGGGCAGGTCATCCACCACGGCACGCTCCCGGCGGCGACGATCATCATCGCCTCGCTCGGCGGCTGGATGCTCGGCATGCGCAACATGATGCTGACCGTGCTCGACGAGGACTACGTGATGGTCGCCGAGGCGAAGGGCATGCCGCGGAAGCGCGTGCTCTGGGGCTATGCCGCCCGCAACGCCGTGCTCCCCCAGATCCAGAGCTTCGCGCTGTCGATCGGCTTCATCGTCGGCGGCACGATCGTGATGGAGATGGTCTTCAGCTACCCCGGCGTCGGCAAGCTGCTGCTGGATGCCACGAACGCGAAGGACTACGCGCTCATGCAGGGCGTCTTCCTCGTGATCACGCTCTCGGTGCTGCTGGCGAACCTCCTGGCCGACGTCGCCTACGCATTCCTCGACCCGCGCACGCGCCAGACGGAGGCCTGACCCATGGACACCACCATGACCGACCGGACCAACGATCCGGCGACCGCCCGCCCGGCGGGCGTGCCCGCGACCGCGGCCATCCGCACGGCCGACCAGCCGGGCGACCGCCCGCCGCGCACGCGGCCCACGTTCCGCTCGAAGCTCGGCTCCGCCTTCGCGATGTTCCGCAACGGCAAGTCCATCGCGGGCCTGTCGATCCTCGGGTTCTTCGTGCTCGTCGCGATCTTCGCCGACGTGCTCGCGCCGTACTCCCCGACCGCGGTCGACCACACCGCGCGCTTCCAGCCGCCGTCGGCCGAGCACTGGCTCGGCACCACCCACATCGGCGAGGACGTGCTGAGCCAGGTGATCCACGGCACGCGCGGCGTCATCGTCGTGGGCTTCCTCGCCGCCGTCATCGCCACGCTCATCGCGATCACCGTCGGGGTGATCTCCGGCTACGTGCGCGGATGGCGCAGCGAGAGTCTCTCGGCGCTCACGAACGTCTTCCTCGTGCTCCCGGGCCTCCCGCTCATCATCATCGTGGCATCGATGTTCGAGGACCCGCCGCTGTGGGTCATCGCCGCCGTGCTCGGCCTCATCGGCTGGGCGTGGGGCGCCCGCGTGCTGCGCGCCCAGACGATGTCGCTGCGCAACCGCGACTTCATCCAGGCCGCCCGCGCGAACGGCGAGCCGCTGCGCCGCATCATCACGGTCGAGATGCTCCCCAACCTCATGGCGCTCATCGCCGCGAGCTTCGTGGGCACGGTGACCGCCGCGATCATCGCGCTCACGACGCTGTCGTACATCGGCGTCATCCCGGTGACGACCTACAACTGGGGCACGATCCTGAACTGGGCGGGCGCGCAGGGCGCGTTCCGCCAGAACCAGTGGTGGTGGTTCCTGCCGCCCGGGCTCTGCATCGCGGCCATCGGCGTCGCCCTGTCGCTGATCAACTTCGGCATCGACGAGTACGTCAACCCGCGCCTGCGGTCCGCCGGAGAACGGGCCAGGGCGATGAAGAAGAAGGGGATGAACGTCAACGACACCGTGACCGTCGTGCGCCCCGCCACCACGACGACGACCACGACCGAGGAGACCTCGTGACCACTGCCGACATCGCCGCCCCCGCATACCTCGACTCGACGAGACCCGTCGAGGACCGCATCGCCGACCTCCTCGCGCGGATGAGCGTCGAGGAGAAGGTGGGGCAGATGCTGCAGCTCGACGCCCGCGAGGACCTCGAGGAGCAGGTGCTGCGCCAGCACGTCGGATCGATCCTGCACGCGTCGCCCGAGCGCATCGCGCTCGCTCACGAGCTCGTCGCCCGGACGCGACTGCGGATCCCCCTGCTCGTCGGCGAGGACTGCATCCACGGGCACTCGTTCTTCGAGGGCGCGACCATCTACCCCACGCAGCTCGGCATGGCCGCGTCGTGGGACGCCGACCTGCTCGAGCGCGTCGCGCGGGCGACCGCCGAGGAGGTCGCGGCCACGGGCGTGCACTGGACCTTCTCCCCCGTGCTGTGCATCGCACGCGACCTCCGCTGGGGGCGCATCGACGAGACCTTCGGCGAGGACCCGTTCCTCATCGGCGAGCTCGCCTCGGCGATGGTGCGCGGCTACCAGGGCGGCGGGCCCGATGACGACACCGCGATCCTCGCGACCGCGAAGCACTTCGCCGGCTACTCCGAGACGCAGGGCGGTCGCGACGCCAGCGAGGCCGACCTCTCGCGCCGGAAGCTCCGCTCCTGGTTCCTGCCGCCGTTCGAGCGCGTCGCGAAGGAGGGCTGCCGCACCTTCATGCTCGGCTACCAGACCACCGACGGCGTGCCGATCACGGTCAACGACTGGCTCCTGAACGACGTGCTGCGCGGCGAGTGGGGCTACACGGGCACGCTCATCACCGACTGGGACAACGTCGGCCGCATGGTCTGGGAGCAGAAGGTGCAGCCCGACTACGCCCACGCGGCCGCGGCCGCGGTGAAGGCGGGCAACGACATGGTCATGACGACGCCCGGGTTCTTCCACGGCGCGCTCGAGGCGATCGACCGTGGGCTGCTCGCGGAATCCGACCTCGACCGCGCGGTCTCGCGCATCCTGCTGCTGAAGTTCGAGTTCGGGCTCTTCGAGAATCCCCGGAAGCCCGACCTCGCGCGCATCGAGGCGGTCGTCGGCAACGCGGCGCACGCCTCGCTCAACCTGGAGGCGGCCCGCCGCTCGCTGGTGCTGCTGCGCAACGACGGCACGCTCCCGCTCCTCCCCGGTCGGGAGGCGGATGCCGCGGGCCGCGCGGTCTCGGACGGCACCGCCCGCCGGGTCGCCGTGATCGGCCCGCTCGCCGACGATGCGCAGACGCAGCTCGGCGACTGGGCTGGGTCCTCGGGCCAGGCCGACTGGCTGCCCGACGGCCACCCGCGCGGCATGATCACGACCGTGCTCGACGGGCTCCGCCGCACGGCGCCGGCCGACTGGACGGTCGAGCACGCCGAGGGCGCGCGCATCCTGACCCTCGAGGAGGACCCTGCCGGCGCGTTCTTCCCGGACGGCCAGCCGCGACCGCAGGTGGTCGTGCCGTGCGCGCCCGACGCGGACCTCGTCGCCGAGGCATCCGACGCCGCCCGGCGCAGCGACCTCGCGGTCGTCGTCGTCGGCGACCGCATCGAACTCGTCGGCGAGGGCCGCTCGACCGCGACGCTCGAGCTCGTCGGCGACCAGGTCGCGCTGCTCGACGCGGTCGCCGAGTCGGGCACCCCGTTCATCGTCGTGCTGCTCGCCTCGAAGCCGCTCGTGCTCCCGCCGTCGGCGGAGCGCGCGTCGGCGCTCGTCTGGGCGGCGAGCCCCGGCATGGAGGGCGGCCGCGCGATCGCCGAGGTGCTGCTCGGGCTCGTCGAGCCGAGCGGTCGCCTGCCGATCTCGTTCGCCCGGCACGCCGGGCAGCAGCCGACGTATTACAACCAGATCCGCGGCCAGCACGGCACCCGCTACGCCGACCTCACGCAGAGCCCGGCGCACGCCCTCGGCGAGGGCCTGACCTACACCACCGTCGACTACGCCCACCTCCGGGTGCTCGACGACACGGTCGGGCCGGATGGCGTGGTGCGGGCGGAGGTCCGGGTCGCGAACACCGGCACCCGGCCGACGCGCGAGGTCGTCCAGACCTACGTCCGCGACGAGGTGACCTCGGTCAGCTGGGCCGACAAGGAGCTGAAGGCGTACCGCCTGGTCGACCTCGAGCCCGGCGAATCGCGCGTCGTGTCCGTCGAGGTGCCCGTCGCGGACTGCACGATCGTCGACGCGCGCGGCGCGCGCGTGGTCGAGCCGGGCACGTTCGAGCTGCTCGTCGGGCCGTCGTCACGCGACGAGGCCCTGCTGGCGGCATCCTTCACCGTGGCGCCCGCGGCGCCGACCGAGACCTTGCAGGGGTGAACCCTCGGGGACGGGTGGGCGGCGGCTCACCCGTCCTCGAGGATCGCTGCGAGTCGCGCGACGCACTCCGCGACGAACTCGGGAAACGTCTCCCAGTAGTACGGGATGCCGCTGATCGCGACGCCGATCGCCCAGCCGCGGGCGCGCAGCCACGTCGGCTCGTCGAGGTCCAGCGCATCCCAGTAGGCGCGACGCGCAGCCGGCGGGAGATCCCACACGGCCGCGTGCTCGGCATCCGGCGCTCCGACCGACAGCGCGCCGAAGTCGATGACCGCGGCCAGGCGCCCACCGTCGGCGAGCAGGTTGCCGGGCCGCAGGTCGCCGTGCAGCCAGACGTGCGGCGCCGACGAGTCCGGCAACGCGAGCGCCTCACGCCACCAGTCCTCCAGCCGGTCGAGGTCGAGCACGTCGCCGACGAGCGGGCGGGATGCCGCGAACGCGGGCGCCATCCACGACTCGGGCTCGCGCAGGCCGCCGCCCCGGTACCACGAGAGGTCGCCCGCGCGCTCCGCGCCCATCAGGTCGATGCGGTGCAGCTCGGCGACGAACCCGGCGAGGTCGGCGCCGAACCGCGCCCAGTCGTCGACCGTGTCGGTCGTCGGCGGTGCGCCCTCGATCCACCGGTACACGGACCACTCCACGGGGTACGCGTCCGACGGCGGGCCCGCGTGCACCGGCTCAGGGATGCGCATCCGCAGCCCGGGCGCGAGCCGCGGCATCCACTCGCGTTCCTTCCGCAGCGATGCGACGCCGCCGGGCGTCCGCGGCATCCGCACCAGCAGGTCCCGGCCGAGCCGGAACATCACGTTGTCGGTGCCGCCCCCGGCAGGCATCAGCGGCAGGTCGGCCCACTCGGGCCGCTCATGGCGGACGACGGATGCCGCGAGGTCGGCGTCGATCGGGAACTCGTCGGGGTGCAGCGGCATCCGGGAAAGTCTGGCAGGACTCAGCCCGACACGGGCACGTACCGCGCGTGGATGATCCCCGACTCCGACGGCGCGACCCGGAGCAGCCGGAGCCCCACCGGATGCGGCGAGCGCAGGCGCTCCCCGCCGTCGCCGCCGTCGCCGCCGGCGAGGAACGGGTGGATGCCCGCATGGATCTCGTCGACGAGTCCGGCGGAGACGAGTTCGGCCGCCAGGGCGCCGTACCCGTGCGACACGATCGAGCGGTAGCGCTCGCGCAAGCCGCGCACGTACTCCGCGACGTCGCCCTCGATCAGCGTCGCGTTCCAGTCGAGCGGACCCTGCAGCGTCGTCGAGGCGACGAACTTCGGCAGGGCGTTGTAGTGGTCGGCGAAGCCGCGGTCATCCGTCTGCGTCGGCCAGTACTCGCGGAAGAACTCGTAGCTCGCGCGGCCCAGCAGCACCGCATCGGCGCCGAACACGAGCTCGTCGGACGCGTGCTGCACCGACGGCTCGTTCGGGTCGAACCACTGCTCCATCCGGTCGAAGACGCCGTCGAGCGTCATCTCGAACGAGATCGTCACGGTTCCCATGTCGCCAGACTGCGCCGAAGCGCAGCGGATGTCACGGGGTTGCGGCCGTTCGGCCCGCGCCCCCCGAGCACGCGGTCAGCCCCGATCGAACACGATCGCCGCCGGGAACCGCCGGAGCACCGGCCGGAACGGGGCCTGCGCCAGCCGCGACGCCTCGGCGCCCTCGACGATGCGCGGGCCCTCGAGTTCGACCTCGCGCCCTCGCCACCGCAGCGACGCCCCGCCTGTCGCGAGCACGTTCCGCGCCCAGTTGGTCCGGGCGCCCCACGGCAGCCCGATCATCACGATGCCGCGATCCGTCGTGGGCACGACCGCGATCGGGGTCTCGTAAGCGGTGCCGCTGCGGCGCCCGGTGTGGCGGATCACGGCCCAGAGCGGCATCCACCGGCGCCCGGCGAGGGCGCGCGCGACGGGCGCCGTCGCGTCGACGAGCCCGCGGGGCGGGCCGGCGGCGGCGCGTGGCTGGTCGGATCGGGACCGGTGGGACGTCTGGTTCATGCAGCATGGACGGCTGAGCCGGCGCGGATGTGACATCCGGCAGCGGGATCGGCCCACGGCATCGGCCCGCGGCATCCGCCCGCGGCATCCGCCCGCGGCATCCGCCCCTTGCGTCACATCCGCCGCGGGTGGATCGTCTCCATGTCATGACCGAGTTCGCCGACCTGTGGACCGCGCACCGGCACGTCGTCCGCGACGTCGCCTACCGGGTGCTCGGGTCCGTCGCCGAGGCCGAGGACGTCACGCAGGAGACGTACCTGCGCCTGCTCGCCCGCGACGACGATCCCGACGCCGAACCGCTCGACGACCCGCGCGCCTGGCTCGTGACGGTCGCGTCGCGGCTCGCGATCGACCGGCTCCGTGCGCACGAGCACTCGCGGCGCGCCTACGTCGGACCGTGGCTGCCCGAGCCGATCGTCACCGACGAGCGCACGCTCCCCGAGGACCGCGTGACCCTCGACGACTCCGTGCGGATGGCGCTGCTCGTCGTGCTCGAACAGCTCACGCCCGCCGAGCGCACCGCGTTCCTGCTGCACGACGTGTTCGACCTCGGCTTCGACCGCATCGCCGAGGTGCTCGGCGTGAGCCCCTCCGCCGCACGGCAGTCGGCGTCGCGCGCACGCAGGCGGATCGCCGCGCACGGCGAGGCCCGGTTCACCGTGGACCCCGCCGCGGCACGCCGCCTGTCGGAGCGCTTCGCGGCCGCAGCGTCCGACGGCGACCTCGACGGCCTGGTCGCGGTGCTCGCGACGGATGCCACGGGCTGGTTCGATTCCGGCGGCGTCGTCCCCGGCGCTCCCACCGAGCCGGTCCGGGGTGCCGAGTCGGTCGCGCGGCAGTTCCTCGCCGGCGTGGGCGGGCTGGGGGCCGCGTTCGAGGTGGCCGAGGTGAACGGCGAGCCCGGCATCGTGATGCGCCGGCGCGGGCGAGTGCTGTCGGTGCTCTCGCTCGAGTTCGCCGACGACCGGATCACGGCCATCCACGGCATCGGCAACCCGACGAAGCTGGGGCACGTGCGCTGAGGTGCCGCGAACGCCCGGTCACGCCGCCGCGGCGGCCTCGACGAAGTGATCGCGGATGAGGCCCGCGACCGCCTCCGGCGCGTCATCCGTGATGAAGTGCGCGGCACCGTCGACGAACGCGAAGTCGAAGCGATCGGCGTACCGGGCCGGGTCGCCGCTGAGGCGGCGCACGAGGTCCTCGGTGAACGGGAGGTCCTGGCGCCCGAACACGCAGCGGGTCGGCGGGCGCAGGCGCTCCGTCCGGTACGCGCCGCGGGCGATGCGCACGGCCTCCGGCAGCACCATCCCCCGGTAGAGCGCACGGACGGCGTCGTCGATCTCGGGCCGCTGCATGGGGGCGAGGTAGGTCTCGACGGTGCCGGGCGCAATGGGCTGCGCGACGTGCGCGGGATCGAAGAGCCAGGCGAGCGACCGGCCGGTCCGGTGCATGACGAGCGGCGGCAGGTGCCGGAGGCCACTCATCATCGCGGGGCTGAAGGACATGAACAGGGGCGGCACCGCCAGCGTGACGAGCGCCTCGACCCGCTCGGGGTGCGCGTACGCCAGTTGCATCCCGCTGATCGCGCCCATGTCGTGGCAGACGAGTCGGACGCGGCCGAGGCCCATGGCGTCGAGGACGGCGAGGAGGTCGTGCCCCCGCGTCTCGCGTTCGATGCGCGGATCGTCGGCGACGGTCCATCCGGCGCCGCGCAGGTCCGGGCAGATCACCCGATACCGTTCGGCGAGCATCGGTGCGATCGTGCGCCACTGCCACCAGTGCTGCGGGAAGCCGTGCAGCAGCACGACCGGCTCGCCCTCGCCGATCACGGCGACGTGCGACGCGAGCCCCGGCGTCTCGATCGTCAGGTGCTCGAACCCGGATGCCTCGGGCAGCGGCGGCGTGTCCATGATGACCCCCTCACGTGCCGACCTACTATGGAAGTAGTGGATCGCACTAGGTTCATAGTAGATCGTCGGCGGAGAGGTGTCCATGGCGACGACGAAGGAGCGCGCGCTCGACGCGGCGGTCGAGCTGCTCGGCACCGAAGGGGTGCGGGCGCTGAGTCACGCCCGGGTCGACGAGCGCGCCGGACTGCCCGCCGGATCGACGTCGAACTGGTTCCGCACCCGCCGGGCGCTGCTGGCCGGGATCATCGACTGGATGGCCGAGCACGAGCGCGCCGACCTCGCTCCCCCGGCGTTCGAGCATCCGACGCCCGAGTCGATCATCGACGGGCTGTGCGCGCTGCTCGAGTACCAGACCGGGCCGATGGCCGCCCGCACCCGGGCGCGCTACGCGCTCTTCCTGGAGCTCGGCGCCGACGACGAGCTCTTCGCGCCGATGCACCGCCAGCGGCTCGAGTTCGAGCGATGGACCGACCGGCTCATCGCCGACGCGGGGATCCCCGACCCCGTGCCCGCGGCGCGCGCCCTGATGGCCCTCGGCGACGGGCTCATGCTGCACCGGCTGACGATCGACCCCGACCTCGACGTGCGCCCCGCCATCGAGCGCGCCGTGCGCGCACTCGCGGCCACGCCCTGATCGTGTCGGCGAGCGAGCCTAGGCTCGACCCATGACCATCCAACGCCTGGACAACGTCGCCATCGTCGTCGACGACCTGGATGCCGCGATCGCGTTCTTCTCCGAGCTCGGCATGGACCTCGAGGGTCGCCAGCAGGTCGAGGGGCTGTTCGCCGACCAGACCGTCGGCCTCGACGGCGTCCGCAGCGAGATCGCGATGATGCGCACGCCCGACGGCCACGGCCGCATCGAACTCACGACGTACCAGCACCCCGAGGCATCCGCCCCGACCCCGGCCGTGCCGCCGCCCAACACGCTCGGGCTGCACCGCGTGATGTTCGCCGTCGACGACCTCGACGACACGCTCGCCCGCCTGCGGCCGCACGGCGGCGAGGTGCTGCGCGAGGTCGCGAACTACGAGGACGTCTACCGGCTGTGCTACCTGCGCGGCCCGGCCGGCATCATCGTGGCGCTAGCCGAGCAGGTCGGCTGAGGGCGCGCCCTCGCCGGTGCGCAGGCGCAGCGCCTCGCGGAGGCCGAACACGCGCGCGGTGACGTTGCCGTCTGCGATCTCGCTCGCGTCGATCGGCACCACTTCGACCTCGAGCACCTCGTAGCGGCGTCCGTCGTGGTCGAGCGTCGCCGAATCGGCCGCGGCGAGCACGTTGCGCACTCAGTGGGCCTCGGACCCGTATGGCAGCATGATCTCGAACCCGCCCGCGACCCGGACCGCACCGATCGGCGTCGCGTACTCGCGTCCGCTCGTCCGGCCGACGTGGCGGATGATCGAGTGCTGGTCGCCCGGCCGCCCCGCGGTCTCCAACGCGCGCGGGTTCAGGCTGCGGCGCTGCCAGCGCACCAACGGGCGCAGTACGCGCGGGTCCTGCCTCCGGAACCCGATCACGACGATCGCCGCGGCGACCGCTGCCGCGATGCCGACCGCGGTGAGCAGCGCGACCAGGGTCCGTCCGAGCATGCCCATCGCGTCCTCCTCGAGCGTCGGTCCTGCCAGCGTAACCGGGTGACCCGGCGCGCGCCGGGCCTGCGCGCGATCGGGCCGGACGCGCCGCCGCCGCCCGTCCCGCCGAAGCCGAGCGGGCCGCCGCGCCGGCCTCGACCTGATCCGACGCGCCCCACGCGCCGGGGCGCACGCGAGCGATAGCGTGACGGCATGGAATTCCTCCGCCACCTCGTCGTGCTCATCCACCTGATCGGCTTCGCGATCCTCTTCGGCGCGTGGGTCGTCGAACTGGTCAACCGCAAGCGGGGCATCACCCGCCTCATGAACTGGGGCCTCGCGATCGCCGGCGTCGCCGGCCTCGCCCTCGCCGCGCCGTGGGGCATCGAGTACGACCTGAACTACGCCAAGATCGGTACGAAGCTCGTCATCCTGATCGTCATCGGCGCGCTGCTCGGCATCGGCGCCGGCCGCCAGCGCAAGACGGGCACGGTGCCGGCGGCGATCTTCTGGCTGATCGGCATCCTGACGCTGACGAACGCCGCGATCGCCGTCCTCTGGCGCTGATCCGCCCGCGCTGACCCGGCGCCGATCGCGCAGCGATCGGAGCCGCGCTCGGGTGGGCGGGCGCTACGCCCACCCGAGCTCGCGCAGCTTCGCGTCGTCGAGCCCGAAGTAGTGCCCGATCTCGTGCACGAGCGTGACGTGCACGCGCGCCCGGAGCGACACGACGTCGGTGCTGTGCTCGACCAGGTTGTTCTTGTAGAGCGTGATGCGGTCGGGCAGCTCGCCGAAGCCGTAGACCCCGCGGGTGGTCAGCGGATGCCCCCGGTACTGGCCGAAGAGCCGCGGCCGCTGGCCGATCGGCTGGTCCTCGAACGAGACGGCGACGTTCTCGAGCCCGTGAACCATCTCGTCGGGCAGCGCGTCGAACTCCTCGGCGAGCAGCCGCTCGAAGTCGTCGTCCGAGATCTCGAACATGGGATCCATCCTGCTCCGGCGATCAGCCCGTCGCGCCGCCGCGTTCCACGGCGACGATGCGGTGGTCGTCGTCGTGCGTCAGCTCGGTGCGCAGGAACCGGTCGTCGGTCGGCAGCCTGAGGTCGAAGCGCGCGAACGCCGCCACCCGCAGGTCACCGGCGTCGACCACGAGGTCGAGCACGTGGCCGCCGAGGCTGCGGTCGTCGCTGAGGAAGTGCAGGTGCAGGCCGGCGACGGCGATGCCCTGGTAGATGGCGGGCGTCCAGAACCCGACGAGCGTGCCGCGGATCGCGGTCGCGACCGTCTCGACCTGATGCTCGGTCACCTCCGCGAGCGGCGGGAGCGGGAACTGCTGCCGCGGCGTCACCCGCACGCGGACCTCCGCGAGCACCCCGTCGAACCGGACGGCGTGGAAGAGGTTCCGGCTCGTGAGCGCCTCGTCGACGGATGCCGCGAAGCCGGCCATGTCGCGGCCGCGCACCCCGACCGCGGGGACATCCGGGAACCGGCAGAGGATCGCGAACGGCAGGCGCTCGTCGTCGCGCATCACGGCCGGCGGTCCGTCGAGCGTGCACTCGATGGCCTGCGCGTCGAAGATGACGACCTCACCCCCGAGCCGGTCGACGCAGCCGAGTCCGAAGTCACCCACCGAGCACGCCTCGCTGACCCGCAGGCCGGACTCGTAGGCCCCGGCGAGCAGGGCGTCGAGCACCGCGAACTGCGTCACGGCGGCACCGGGCACGGGTGTCGGGGGCACGCTTGGAGCGTACCCCCGACGTGGGCGCGGGTGCCGCCGACGGGTCGGCGCGGGCCGCTCAGCCCAGGTCGAGCCCGTGGCCGAAGCGGAACAGCGGGTCCTCCGTGTCGAACGGCACGTCGGAGCGGTTCGCCTCGACCGCGGCCATGCTGCGTGGCAGGTCGAACGGCAGGCGGCCCTGCGGCGTCGCCTCGCCGAACAGCACGTCGAGCACCGCGTGCGGGTTCGCGCCGTAGTTCGCGACGAGCGCGGTGACGTCGTCGGCGAACGGCGTGAGGATCGCCGGGCGGTCGAGGAACACGTCGACGACGGTCGGCACGGCCGCCGCGACCTCGCGGACGTGCGCGACGAACTCCTCCGGGAAGTCGAGGGACCCGGCGTGGAAGAAGTTCTCGAACATCGTGGCCCGCTGCTCGAACGGCGCCTGGATCCGCAGGATCGCGACGTCCGCCTCGGCCGGCGTCTCGACGAGAGTGCCGTACTCGGCGGCGACGGCGGCGTCGACGCCCTCGACGTAGACGCGCACGCCGCGCGCGAGCGGCAGCGTCGCCTCGCCATCCGCTCGCGCGGTGTTCGTCAGGACGGTGATCGACCGGCGCTGCGCCTGCTCGCCCGCGGCGACGAACTCGGGCGCGCCGACGACGCGCGTCGCGCGCTCGACGTCGACGTACCTGCGGTCGTCGAAGAGCCCGAGCACGAACTTCTCGCGCAGGATGCGTCGTGCCGAGGCATCCAGCCGCTCCTCCGACACCTCGCCCGTGCGGACGAGGTCGACGAGCAGCTCGGGGTTCGCCTCGCCGCCGAACTGGTCGGCGCCGGCCTCGATGACCTTGACCATCCGCTCGCGCGGGCTCAGGTGCTCGACGCCCCAGGCGCGCGCCGGGAACGGCTGGCCGAAGATCTCGCCGTCGGTGATGAGGCCCCAGTCGGTGCAGACGATGCCGTCGAAGCCGTAGCGCTCGCGGAGGAGGCCCGTGATGACGGATTTGTTGAACCCGAAGCCGACCTCCTCGTGCTCGGTGCCGACGGGCATGCCGTAGTACGGCATGATCTGCCGGGTGCCGGCCTCGAACGCCGCCTCGAACGGCTTCAGGTGGGTCTCGAAGGCGCCGCCCGGGTAGACCTGCTCGCGGCCGTAGGCGAAGTGCGGGTCCTCGCCGTCCAGCTGCGGGCCGCCGCCCGGGAAGTGCTTCGTCATCGTCGAGACGGAGTCCTCGCCGAACTCGGCGCCCTGGAAGCCGCGCACGTACGCCGCGCCGAGGCGCGAGGTCAGCGCCGGGTCCTCGCCGAAGGTCGCGAGCTGCCGCGACCAGCGCGGTTCGGTCGCGAGGTCGACCTGCGGGTGCAGCGAGACGCGGATGCCGACCGCCGTGTACTCCTGCCGGGCGATGTCGCCGAACTGCTCGACGAGCTCCTCGTCGCGCGTCGCGGCGAGGCCGAGCGTCTCGGGCCAGGTCGAGAACGCCCCCGTGAGCATGCCGGCCAGCGGGTTGTCGCTGTACGAGTGGCGCGGGTCGGTCGAGATCGTGACGGGGATGCCGAGGCGGGTGTTCGCCGCGAGCTCCTGGATGCGGTTGTGCCACTCCGCCATCGCGGCCGGCGTGGGCGCCGCCTGCAGGATATTGAAGTGGTTCATGAGGCGGCCCTCGACGTACTCGACGTTCGAGGGGAGCCCGAACACGGGGTCGGCCTCGGCGAGCGAGCCGTCCTCCCCCATGGTGATCATCGTCTGGAAGCAGAGCCCGGCCTTCTCCTCGAGCGTCATCTGGTCGAGGAGGGTCGCGACGCGCTCGTCGACCGGCAGGTCGCGGTCGAGGTAGCGGCGATCGACGGCGTCGGCCGAGGGTGCCACGGCCGCGGTATCCGTCGTGGTGTCGACGAGGTCGGTCATGTCACTTCACTCCCTTGATGCGGTAGACAAGGACGGCGCCCGCGAGGGCGATCGCGGCGCCCACGAGGTAGAAGGTGGCGTAGCCGCCGATCGCGGTGCTCGCGCCCGCCGCGATGATCGCGGGGGCGATCGCGGGGGCGATCGACTGCGGCAGCGCGTTGGCGATGTTGAGCACGCCGAGGTCCTTGGCGGTGTCGTCGGGGTTCGGCAGCACCTGAGTCGCGAGCGCGAGGTCGACCGAGAAGAACGACCCGGCGCCGAGGCCGATGATCGCCTGGCCGAGCACGAGCACCTCGATGCTCGGCGCGAAGGCGAGCATCACGAGGCCGACGACCATCACGACGCCCGCGACGGCGACGAACGGGCGGCGCTTGCCGATGCGGTCGGAGAGCATGCCGCCGAGCGGGCCCGAGATCGCCATGGCCCCCATCGCGGCGAGGTTGCTGATGAGGATCGTCGTGATCGCCTCCTGCTCGGCGAGCTGGAAGCGCTCGGTGAGGTAGAGCGGGAGGAAGGTCGCGACGCCGGCGTAGCCGAACATGACCATGAACTTCGTCAGCCACGTCCAGCCGAAGTCGGGGTGCTGCTTCGGGTTGAACACGAACGACCCGAGGAACTGGCGCATCGAGTACCGCTCGGCCGGCTTCTCGGTGAGCACGCGGTCCTTCAGGACGAGCGCGAAGAGCACCGCGAGGAGCGTCGCGATCGCGGCGGGCACGACGAAGCGCGTGAGGTCATCGGCGAGGAAGTTCACGAGCACGCTGCCGCCGAGGATGCCGAGCGGCGTCGTGAGGCCGATGATGCCCGAGACGCGGCCGCGGCGGCCCGTCGGCACCTGGTCGGGGATGGTCGCGTTCGCCGCGGCGAGCACGGCGTTCATCGAGACCTGCACGATGCACCAGCCGAGGAAGACCATCCACACGTCGGGCGCGGCGCCGATGAGGGCGAAGGCGACGAGGCCGACGAGCGAGCCGCCGATGATCCACGGGCGGCGCATGCCGAACCGCGAGGTCGTGCGGTCGGAGAGCCGGCCGACGAGCGGGTTCGCGATCATCGCGAAGAGCGCGCCGACGCCCATGATCAGGCCGAGCGAGGCGGTGGCGGCCTCCGCCGACGGCGAGATGTGCTGGATCTTGAAGGCCATCGACACGAGCACCGGGGTGAGGAGGGCCAGGTAGATGCCGAAGTTGGCACCGGCGAGGGCCGGCGTGTACCCGCGCGGGGTGCGCTCGGGAGCGGCGGCGGGGGCGGATGCCGCGGCGGCGACGGTCGCGTCGAGCGACCGGGCGGCGGTGGACGACTCTGTCATGCGTACTCCTTCGTACCGAGCCCAACGGCTCTCGGGGAGACACTGTAACCCAAAATCAAACGATTGGTAAGTCAAAGTCGAACGACTGGTAGGTTGGGTTGCGGGAGGGGGACGCCGTGGTCATCGAATCCGCGACCCGCGCCGGGCGATCCGCATCGACTCGACGACGGGTGCTCGCATCGGCACGCGACCTCTTCGCCGCGCGCGGGTTCGGTGCGGTGTCGATGCGCGACGTCGCCGCCGACGCGGGCGTGAGCCACCCCACCGTCCGCAACCTCTTCGGATCGATGGACGCCCTGCTCGACGCCGTCGTCACCGACTCCGAGGCCGACCTCCAGGAGGCGCTCGAAGGCCGGACCCTCGACCTCGACCTCATCGACGTGATCGCCCGGGCCGGCCGCGACATCCCCGGGTACGTCGAGCTGTTCACCGTGCTCGCGGGCGCCGCGACCCTGCCCGAGCACCCGGCCCACGAGCGATTCCGCGTGCGCGATGCGGAGTTCCAGGCCTTGGGCGCACGGATGCTGCAGGACGCCCGCGACCGGGGTGAGCTCCCCGCCGACCTCGACATCCCGGGCGAGGCGCGTCGCCTCAACGCCGCCTGGGACGGACTGCAGGTCATCTCGCGCTACCTCCCCGAGGAGGTCGACGTGCCCGACGCCCTCGCCCACCGCATCGCCCGGCTCCGCGGCCGGGCGCCGACGGTCGGCCCGTTCGCCGACGTGGAGCCGCTGCCGATCTCGACGATGCTCGCCGAGGAACCGGCCGACGAGGCCGGCTACGCGGTCGGCCGGCGGCGCCGCGCCGACATCATCGACCAGTCGACGACGATCTTCGCCCGCGACGGCTACCACGGCGCGAGCCTGCGCGACATCGCCGGCGCGGTCGGCGTGAACGCGTCGACGCTCCTGCACCACTTCGGGTCGAAGGAGGCGCTGCTCGCCGCCGTGCTCGCCCACCGCGACGCGGCCATGGCCGCACGGGAGGCCGACGGCGACGACGACCCGGTCCGCCTGCTACGCGAGCTCGGCGCCGCCGCGAGCCGCGATGCCCGCACCCAGCCGGGCCTCATCAGCATCTACGCCGTGCTCTCGACCGAGGCCGTCGCCCCGAGCCATCCCGCCCACGCCTACTTCCAGGACCGGTTCGCGCGGGCGATCCGGATGTTCGAGAACGTGCTCCAGCGCGCCGCCGCACGCGGCGCGACGCGCCCCGACGTCGACCCGCACGCCGAGGCCATCGAGCTCACCGCGCTCTGGGACGGGCTGCAGCTGCAGTGGGGCTACGACGCGGACGCGGTCGACATCGGCCGGGAGCTCGACGCGCACCTCGCGGGGGTGCTGCGGGAGGGCGTCGGACGGGACGGCGCAGCGCGGGACGGCGCAGCGCGGGACGGCGCGGCCGCCACCGATTCGGACTGATTTCGGCGTCACCTGTCGGATCGCGGCATCCGTCTTCGTAGTAGGGGTGAACGGATGTTCTCCGACCGACAGAATGTCCCTGACCACCGTGGAGGTGCGAGATGCAGTACCTGGTCTCCGTGATCGACGACCGCACGAACTCGGGCACGCCCGAGGAGATGGAGGCGATCGGCGAATTCAACCGCCGGCTGCGCGACGGCGGCCACTGGGTGTTCGCCGGCGGCCTCGCCGACCCCGCTACGTCGACCGTCATCGACGGCCGCGGCGACGAGCCGGTCTTCACCGACGGGCCGTTCCTCGAGTCGAAGGAGCACATGGCCGGCTTCTGGATCATCGACGCGCCCGACCTCGACGAGGCGCTCGCGCTCATGGCCGAGGGCTCGAAGGCCTGCAACCGCCGCGTCGAGGTGCGGCCGTTCCTCGAGGCGCCGTCCTGATCGATCCGCGCACGGCGGTCATCCGGGCCCACCGGGACGAGTGGGCACGGGTGGTGGCCGCGCTCGCCCGCAACTTCGGCGACCTCGACGTCGCAGAGGAGGCCGCGGCCGAGGCCTTCGCGACCGCCGTCGAGCGGTGGCCCGCGCAGGGCATCCCGCCGAACCCCGGCGCATGGCTCATGACGACCGCGAACCGCAAGGCGATCGACCGGCTCCGGCGCGAACGCAAGCGAGACGACAAGCATCGGGAGGCCCTCATGCTGGTCGACCACGACCCGCCCGAGCTCGTCGGCGTCATCGACGACGACCGGCTGCGCCTCATCTTCACCTGCTGCCACCCCGCACTCTCGATGGAGGCGCAGATGGCGCTGACCCTCCGACTCGTCGGCGGGCTGACCATGCCCGAGGTCGCCCGCGCCTTCCTCGTGCCCGAACCGACGATGGGCCGGCGGATCACCCGCGCGAAGCACAAGATCAGGGCCGCCGGCATCCCGTACCGCGTGCCGTCGGCCGACGACCTGCCCGCCCGCGTGGTCGGCGTGCTCGCCGTGCTCTTCCTCGTCTTCAACGAGGGGTACCTCGCGACCGGCCCCGACACCGACCCCGTGCGCGCGGACCTCACGGCCGAGGCGATCCGCCTGGCCCGGCTCGTGCACGCGCTGCTCCCCGACGACGGCGAGGCGACCGGCCTGCTCGCGCTCATGCTGCTGACCGAGGCGCGCCGCCCCGCCCGGGTCTGGTCGAGCGGCGAGCTCGTGCCGCTCGGCGAGCAGGACCGCGGACTCTGGGATCGGGCCCTGATCGACGAGGGGCACGCGCTCGTGCGCGCCCGGCTCGCATCGGGCGTCGCACCCGGCCGCTACCAACTGCTCGCCGCGATCAACGCCGTGCACACCGACGCCGCCGACGCGCGCGACACGGACTGGTCCCAGGTCGTCGCGCTCTACGACCGGCTCGCGCGACTCGACCCGTCGCCGATCGTCGCGCTCAACCGCGCGGTCGCCGTGGCGGAGGTCGACGGCGCCGAGGCCGGGCTCGAGCTCCTCGACGGGATCGCGGCGCGGTTGGACGGGTACCACGCGTTCCACGCGACGCGCGCGGAGCTGCTGCGGCGGGCGGGGCGGGGTGTGGAGGCGCGAGCGGCGTACGACCGCGCGATCGAGCTGGCGGGGAACACGGCGGAGACCGCGTACCTGGCGCGCCGGCGCGACGAGCTCGGGTAGGCGGCCCTGCCGTCGAGGCCGCGGGTCGAGGGCCTGCCCGCCGAGCCAGCCGGCCGCGGCATCCGCCCCCTCCCCGATCAGTCGACCAGCGCCCCGGCCGTCAGGTTCGAGATCACCCCGGTCATCGACGCCGCCCGGTCGGAGGCCGCGAAGGCGAGGTACTCGGCGGTCTCGTCGAGCGTCGGCAGCCGGCCGAGCATGGTGCCGCCGGCGAGGCCGGCCATCCACTCGTCGAACCGGATGCCGCTCCGGTCGGCGATGCGGCCGAACATCTCCCCCGTGTACGACGTCGCGACCGCGTCCGCCATCGCGTGCGGACGGACGCACACGACGCGCACGCCGGCGGGCCCGAGCTCCCCGGCGAGCGCGCGCGAGAAGCCCTCGAGCCCCGCGCTCTGCGCGGCGTTGCCGATCAGGCCGCGCCCCGTCAGCCGCGCGCCCGGCGTCGAGATCGTCAGGATCACGCCGCTCCCCTGCGCGATCATCGGCCGCGACACGGCCTTGGCGGTGACGAAGTTCGTCTGCAGGTAGCCCGTGACCGGGTGCAGGTAGTCGGCGAGCGAGGTCTCGCCGATCGCGAGGCCCTGCACGTGGTCGAAGCCGACCGCGTTCAGGGCGACGTCGAGGCGCCCCGCGGCATCCGTCACCCGGTCGACGTGGCGGTCGACGGCCGCCTGGTCCATGGCGTCGACCACGGCGACGTCGACCTCCGCCCCCTGGGCACGGGCGGCGGATGCCGCGGCTTCGAGTCGCGGCAGGCTGCGACCGGCGAGGAACAGGCGCGCGCCCTCACGGGCGAACACGCGCGCCGCGGCGGCGCCGATGGATCCTCCGCCGCCGTGGATCACGGCGACCTTCTCGTCGAGCAGCATCAGCGGGCCTCCGATCGGGTGCGGGTGGGTACTCGGGTCGCGGTGGCGTGGTTCATGCTGGCGTCGTTCATGTGATCCTCCTTGCATGATGCAACCTCAGGGTTGCATATTCATGACCTTGATGCAACCGCTGAGTTGCATATCTCGGAGACCGGAAGAGCACTGGCGCCCGCCGCGTTGCACCCGACATGAGATCCATCGCGTACTCCTCCACCGGCCCGTCCTCCGTCCTCCAGCTCGTGGAGCGCGACGTCCCGGACCCCGACCCCGGCGAGGTGCGCGTGCGCATCGTCGTCTCCGGCGTGAACCCCACCGACTGGAAGGCCCGCGTCGGCGTCGGCGGGCCGCCCCCGTTCCCCGAGGTCGTGCCGAACCAGGACGGCGCCGGGGTCGTCGACGCCGTCGGCGACGGCGTGACCGGGTTCGCGCCCGGCGATCGCGTCTGGGTCTTCCTCGCCGCGCACGAACGGCCGACCGGCACCGCGCAGGAGTTCACCGTGATCCCCGCCGGACGACTCGTCCGCCTGCCGGACGCCGCGAGCTTCGACGTCGGCGCGTCCCTCGGCGTTCCCGCCATCACAGCCCACCGTGCACTCACCGTGCACGAGGGCGGCCCGACGCGCCTGCACCCCGACGCGCTCGAGGGTCGCACCGTGCTCGTCGCCGGCGGCGCCGGCGCAGTCGGCCACGCGGCCATCCAGCTCGCGCGCTGGGCCGGGGCCCGGGTCATCACGACCATCAGCTCCCCCGAGAAGGCGGCCCTGGCGACGGCCGCCGGCGCCCACCACGTCGTGAACTACCGGACGGATGACGCGGCCGCCGCCATCCGCGCCATCGCGCCCGACGGCGTCGACCAGGTCGTCGAGGTCTCGCCCGCCCGCAACGCGGCCCTCAACGCGAAGGTCATCGCGAACCACGGCTCGATCTCGGTCTACGCCACCGACGGCGGCCCCGAGATGACGCTCGACGTGCGGCACCACTTCTCGCTCAACGCCCGGTACCAGTTCCTGCTGCTCTACACGGTCGGCGACGCCGCCCTCGCGGCCGCCACCGAGGACCTCACGCGGGCGCTCGAGGACGGCGCACTGCCCGTCGGCGAGGAGGCAGGGCTGCCGCTCACGCGGTTCCCGCTGGAGCGCGCGGGAGCGGCGCACGACGCGGTCGAGGCGGGCACGGTCGGCAAGGTGCTGATCGACGTCGGCTGAGCGGGTCGCCGCGGGCGGGGTTGGCGAGAGTGCGGCCACCAGTCCCACCCGGCTGCGGCTCAGGCTCCGGCTCCGGCTCCGGCTCCGGCTCCGGCTCCGGCTCCGGCGAGAGTATGCCATCCGCACCGTTCGACGCGTGAAGCGGTGCAATTGGCATACTCTCGCGCTCGCGCCGAGGCAGCGCGAGGCGGCAACGGAATCGCACCGGGGCGGGATGAGGGCGCGCGCGAGGCTAGGCGCGCGACGTCCGGTGAGGCACGCCCTCGAGCTCCTCGAGCAGTGGCGACGCCGCGACCTCGCGAACGATCGCTCGTCCGAGCCGCGCCGCAGCCCCTCGGTACGCGGGATCGTCGAGCACCCCCTCGACCGCCCGCGCGATGCGCGCGCTCGACGCCCGCCGCGACACCGCGAGACCGGCGCCGCGCTCGGTGACGCGCACCGCGTTGTCGGCCTGGTCGCGGCCGTGGTGCAGGATCACGAGCGGCACGCCGGCGGCGAGCGCCTTGATCACCGTGCCGTGCCCGCCGTGGGTCACGACGAGGTCGGCGTGCGGCAGCACCTCGTGATGCGGTGCGGATGCCACGACCGCGACGTTCGCGGGTGCGCGGATCGCGCCCGCCTCGACCGCCGGGCCCGTGGTGACGAGTCCGCGCACCGGAAGCCCCCCGAGCGCGTCGGCGATGCGCTGCAGGCAGTCGACGTGGTCCTGGAACGTCGACGACATCGCGACGAGCACGAGCGGGCCGTCGCCGTCGGGCGGCGCCCGGTGCGCGGCATCCGCCCACTCGGGATCGTCGAGGATCGGGCCGACGTAGCGTGCGTTCGCGGGCAGGGTCGCCGGGAAGTCGAACGCGGACGCGGTCAGCACGAGCTGCCGCCGTGCGCCCTGCATCTGCCCCCACAGGGTCGGGAGCGGGGCCAGCCCGTGGCCGGCGCGGACGTCGTCGAGCTCCGGCAGCGCGTACCGCTCGATGAGTCGGGCGGATGCCACGCGCATCGCGCGATCCCTGGCACGCCCGACCGGCCCGCGTGCGGGCTTCAGCCCCGCGCCGAACGGCGGCATGCCGTCGGCCGGCAGCACGTAGACGTTCGGCATGAGCAGGTCGAACGGCACGCTCCGCGCCTCGGCGGCGACCATCGCGCCCAGCGCGAAGCCGGACGTCACCACGAGGTCGGGCCCGACGTCATCGATCGCCGCGACCGCGTCCGCCGCGTGCGCACGGGCCGGCCCGACGAGCATGTGCTCCGACATGCCGCGGGCCTGCGCCATCGGGCTGCGGAGCTCCCAGTCTCGGAACACGTCCGGCGGCCGCGACCAGATCCGCAGCGCGGCGCCCGCCTGCTCGACCTCGGGCGCCATCGACTCGTCCGCGAGGACCGTGACCCGGTGCCCGCGGTCGACGACCCGGCGCACGACCCCGACCTCGGGCGGCACCGTGCCGCCCGCGTCGGTCAGCGCGAAGAGGTAGGTGCGTGGATCCGGATGCTGCGTCATCGGCGATCTCCGTCCGGTCGGTTCCGGCCCGCCGAGCCTACGCCCGAACGCGCAGCGGATGCCTCGGTGGAGGCCCCGAGCCCGGCCCCGCGACCCGGCCGATATCCTCGACCCGTGCCCGCTGCCGCCGTCGCCGCCCTCGTCCTCACCGCGATCCTCGGCGCGCTGGCGATCTTCCAGCTCGCGCTCGCGCTCGGAGCGCCGATCGGGCGGTTCGCCTGGGGCGGGCAGCACCGCGTGCTGCCCGCGCGGCTCCGCGTCGGCAGCGCGGTCTCGATCGCGGTCTACGCCGTCATCGCGACCATCGCGCTCGACCGCGCGGGCGTGATCGACGTCGTGCCCGATCCGGTCGCCGTGGTCGGCATGTGGGTCGTCTTCGCCTGCTTCGTGCTGGGCATCCCGCTCAACGCGGTCTCGCGCAGCCGCGCCGAGCGGGTCACGATGACCCCCATCGTGACCGTGCTCGCGCTCCTCAGCCTCGTCGTCGCGCTCGGCTGAACGCGCCGCGCGAGTTGATCGGCGCGTTCCGTCGATCGAGGCGGACCGTGCGTGCCGCGGCATCCGTCGGCCGGTGCTTGCCCCCGCTCCGGGACCGCTGCCAGCATGGGCGCAACCCTACGATCGCGGAGGCCCGCATGCCCGACACCCCGCTCGCCCGAACGCTCGCCCCAATCCCGGATGCCGGGCTCTCGACGCTGCCCGGCGCCGCCGTGCTCCAGCGCGTGCGGCGGCTGCTGAAGTGGGCGCTCGGCGCCGGCCTCGCGTACAGCGTCATCGGCGGCGCCGGCAAGGGCTCGTGCGTCGGCGGCATCGGCGGCGACGGCGGGTTCGTCGACGCGGTCGGCCGCCCGACCGAGGTCGCGCCGCTGTGCGTCTCGGTCACGCTCGAGCCGGGCGGCATCGTCTACGTCGCGATCGCGCTGATCGTGATCACGACCCTGACGCGCGTGCTCAGGCACGCCCCCGACCAGGCCGATGCGATCCGTCGCCTCGACCGCGCCGTGGTCGGGATCATCGTGCTGGTCGTCGCGTGGACGGCGATCACCCAGGCGTCGTTCGCGGGCATCTCGCTCGACGGCTGGGACGGCCGCGGGCCGTTCTCCTTCGACGGCGTGCGCGTCGGGTCGATCGTCGTCGACGTGTCGCCCATGGAGGGGTGAGCAGCGCACCGCCGCATCGCGGAGACGCGCCTCACGCGCCGACGACGTGCGACGCCTGCTCCACCAGCAGCACCCCGGCGAGCACGATCATCGCGGCGCCCGAGACGCGCGACACGAGTCGCATCGCCGACGGCCGCAGCCGCAGCACCGTTCGCGCGCCGTAGCCGACGGCCGAGTACACGAGCGCGCACGCGCCCACGAAGATGAGCCCGAGCACGGCGAGCTGCACCGGCATCGGCCAGCTGCCCGCGGCATCCGTGAACTGCGGCAGCAGCACGACGAGCACGAGCAGTCCCTTCGGGTTGAGCCCGCTCACGCCGGCGCCCTGCAGCAGGCGGATCCACGGGCGGGCGGAGGTCGCGGTCGGCGTCCCGTCGACCGCGCCGCCCTCCGCAGGCACCCGGGCCGCGGTCGTCGTCGCGGTCGCCATCGCCGGAGGGTCGCGCAGCACCCGCACACCGAGGTAGGTCAGGTACGCGGCGGCGGCGAGCGTCAGCACGACGATGAACCCCGGCACGGCGGCGACCACGGCGCCGACGCCCACGGCGACCGCGGCGACGACGGCCAGGTAGCCCGCCAGGATCCCGGCGAGCGAGGGCAGGATGCTCCGCTCGCGCGTGCCCGCCGCGATGAGGAACGCCCAGTCGGGCCCGGGCAGCAGCACCATGAGCGTCATCATGACCGAGCACGCGACGAGCAGCTGGACGTCCACGGCATCCCCTTCGTTCGATACGACGACGCTACGGAGGGAGGCGTGGAAGCCGCTGCCCGATTCCACCACGCCGCGCCGCATGCGTGGAAGAATCCACCTCATGGACGCCATCGACCGGAGAATCCTTGCCGAACTGCAGCACGACGGTCGGCTGAGCCTCACCGAGCTCGCCGATCGCGTGCAGCTGAGCATGTCGCCGACGCACCGCCGGCTGCGCGCGCTCGAGGCATCCGGTGCCATCACCGGGTACCGCGCCGTCATCGACCCCGAGCAGGTCGGCCTCGGCTTCGGCGCGCTCGTGTTCGTCACGATGGACCAGGCCAATCGCGCGACCGTGCCGGCCTTCGACGAGGCCGTCGCCGAGATCCCGGAGGTCATCCAGGCGCTGCGGCTGTTCGGCGACCCCGACTACCTGCTGCGCGTCGCGGTGCCCGACCTGCCCGCGTACCAGCGGCTCTGGGACGAACAGCTCTCGGCGCTGCCCGGCGTGCGCCGGGTGGAGTCGACGCTCGTCATGAAGACGATCGTGGACGACCGGCCGCTGCCGGTCTGAGCGAGCGGATGGCGCGCGGCGCGCTCGCACGGGCGCGACCGGTGCGGTCAGCCGACCGCCGGAGCCGGCTCGTGCTGCTCGAGCTCGACGGGCCGCCCCGAGTGGAGGGACTCGCGGGCGGCGAGCGCGACCCGCAGCGCGACCGTCGCGGACGCGATCGTGACCTCCGGCTGAGCGCCGGAATCGATGGCCTTCAGGAACGACGACGCCTGTCGGGCGAACGGATCGTCGGGCCCGGCGCCCGGAACGCGGCACGACGCGGTCCCGCCATCGCCCGTGGCATCGAGCGTGCTCGAGAACGGCGTTCCCTCGGGCATCGCGGCGCACGTCACGACGTGCCCGACGCCGCCGTCGGCGTACTCGATGCGCGTCTCGAGCCGCCCGTGCTCGCCGCGCTGCTCGGTCGAGACCGCGACCGGCCGGCCGAGCAGCAGGTTGACCTGGTCGAAGTCGTGGATCGCGAAGTCGACGAGCGGGCCGCCGGACCGCGCCTCGTCCGCGAACCAGTCCGCCCACCCGGGAGGCTCGGAGCGTCGCTCGGCACGGACCTCCCGCACGCGACCGAGGCGCCCGGCGCGGGCCTCCCCCAGCACCCGTCGGTAGCCCGACGCGAAGCGGACGACGTGGGCCACCATCAGTCGCCCCGGGCTCGCGGACTCGGCCGCGGCGATCGCCTCGGCATCGCGCACGGTGAGCGCGATGGGCTTCTCGAGCAGCACGTTCCGACCGGCGTCGAGCGCCCGGATCGCGATCTCCGCGTGCGTCGGCGTCGGCGTGCACACCGAGAGCAGGTCGACGTCCGGGTCGCCGAGCACGTCGTCGAGGTCGACGACCGATCGCGCCGCCGCTGCGTGCGGGAACGCCTCGACCGGACGGCGACTGCACACGTATCGGATGCGGTCGCCGAGGCCGCGCGCCGCCCACGCGCGCGCGTGCGCGCGCCCCATGTTCCCGGCGCCGACGACGGCGATGCCGTGCATCATCGCAGCGCCGCGTTGACCGTCGCCGGATCGAAGACGTGGTCGAGCACGAGCCGCGCCGCGCCGATCACTCCGCCCCGGGCCTTGGTGGCGCTCACGGCGATCTCGAGGAAGTCCGTCGACATCGGCAGGCACTCGGTGTAGACCGCGGACCGCACGCCGGCGACGAACGCCTCGGCACCGCTCAGGGCCCCGCCGAGGACGAGGCGCTGCGGATTGAAGAAGTTCACGATCGTCGCGAGGACCACGCCCGTGCGCGTGCCCGCCTCGCGGAGCATCTGGGTGGCCAGCGGATGCCCGTCCGCGGCGAGGCGGATGACCTGCTGGACGTCAGCGGCCTCGACGCCGGCCGCCCGCAGGCTCGCCACGATGGCCGCACCGCCCGCGACGGCGTCGAGGCACCCGGTCCGGCCGCACGAGCACACGACCGCCGGGGCGTTCGGGACCGCGACGTGGCTGATGTCGCCCGCCATCCCCCGGGCGCCGTGGAAGAGCGAACCCCACGCGATCACGCCGCACCCGATGCTCGAGCCCGCCTTCACGAAGACGAGGTGCGCCACCCCGTCGTTCGTGCTCGCGTGCTCGCCGACGGCCATGAGGTTCGCGTCGTTGTCGGCGACGACCGGCACGCCGAGCAGGTCGCCGAGCCCGGCGCCGGCGTCGAGTCCGTTCCACCCCGGCATGCGCGAGGGCGACACGAGCCGGCGCCCGGGGTAGTCGACGGGGCCCGGTAGGCCGAGCCCGACGCCTCGCAGCGCCTGCCCGGGGGCCGCGTGCTCGTCGACCATGCGAGCGGCCACCTCGGCGATCCAGCCGAGGATCCGGTCGGGTCCGTCGGCGATCTCCATGTCGAGGTGCTGCTCGGCGAGGAGCTCTCCGGCCATGTCGAACAGCCCGAACGAGGCGTGGTGCGCCCCGAGGTCGACGCCGACGACGGCCCCGGTCTCGGGATTGACCTCGAGCTGGGTGGGCCTGCGGCCACCTCGGGAGCTGCCGGGACCGGCCTCGCGCAGGAACCCGTGCGCCACCAGCTGCTCGACGCGCGTGGTGACGGTGGAGGGGGCGAGCCCGGCGATCCGGGCGATCTCGGCACGTGATGACGAGGCGCCCGAGCGCACGAGGTTCAGGATGCCTCCGGGTGAGGAGTCCAGCCCCGACAGGGTGTCGGTGGTCAAGGTCATCGCGCGGCCATTCCCTTTCATCACGGAGGACGTGGTTGAACTGTACTGCATTATTTCATTCGATTTTGGATTAAGTAACTCCAATGTTGCACCTAGTGCTCGGACTTAGTAACGTGGCCGCACACTTGGTCGACAACGCTGTGAGGATCGATGGCCGGCTACACCGAACACCACCCCGACGCCCCGGAGGCTGCCCGCTCGCCGATGGTGAGCCTGCGCGGCGTCGACAAGCACTTCGGCGACCTGCACGTGCTGCGCGGCATCGACCTCGACGTCGCGGCGAAGGAGGTCGTGGTCGTCGTCGGTCCGTCCGGCTCGGGCAAGTCGACGCTCTGCCGCACGATCAATCGCCTCGAGACGATCGACTCCGGCGAGATCCGCGTCGACGGCACGCCGCTGCCGACCGAGGGCCCCGCGCTCGCCCAGCTGCGCGCCGACGTGGGCATGGTGTTCCAGTCGTTCAACCTCTTCGCGCACCGCACGATCCTCGACAACATCACGCTCGCACCCATCCAGGTCCGCAGGGCCAAGCGCGCCGTCGCGGAGGCCGAGGCGATGGCGCTGCTCGAGCGCGTCGGCATCGCCGACAAGGCGGGGCACCACCCTGCCCAGCTCTCCGGCGGCCAGCAGCAGCGGGCCGCGATGGCCCGCGCGCTCGCGATGCACCCGAAGGTCATGCTCTTCGACGAGCCCACCTCGGCGCTCGACCCCGAGATGGTCAACGAAGTGCTCGACGTGATGGTCGGTCTGGCCCGCGACGGCATGACGATGATCGTCGTCACCCACGAGATGGGGTTCGCCCGCCGCGCCGCCGACCGCGTCGTCTTCATGGACCAGGGCCGCATCGTCGAGCAGGACACGCCGGCCGGGTTCTTCGACTCGCCGCGGACCGAGCGGGCGCGCTCGTTCCTCGCCTCCGTGCTCACCCACTGACCCCACCGACCCGTCTCGCCCCGACCCGGGGCGGCGGCCGCACCACCGCACCACCCCCTCCTGCACCACGAAACCGAAAGGAACCGACATGTCCGTCACCTCCATGCGACGCAGGATCCCCGTCGCCGGCGCCGTCCTCGCGGCCGCCGCGCTCACGCTCACGGCCTGCTCGAGCGCAGGCTCCGCGGCCGTGCCCGACGACGCCTCGTCCGGCGAGGGCGCCGAGGCGTCGGCCGTCTTCGCCGACGCTCCCGTCGCCGACGACGACCTGATCCTCCCGGGCTCGACGATGGAGGCCATCCGCGAGCGCGGCACCCTCGTCGTCGCCGAGGCGCTCGACGCGCCGCTGCTGTCGCAGCAGGACCCGACGAACCCGGACAGCGTCACCGGATTCGACGCCGACCTGGCGAAGCTCCTCGCGATCTACATCCTGGGCGAGCCCAACGTCGAGATCGTGCCCCCGGCGTCCGAGACCCGTGAGGCGCTCCTCGCCAACGGCACGGTCGACGTGGTCTTCAACACGTACACGATCACCGAGGAGCGCGCCGAGCAGGTCTCGTTCGCCGGCCCGTACTTCAGCTCCGGCCTCGCCGTCGCCGTGGGCGCCGACGAGGAGGACATCACCGGCATCGACGACCTCGGCGGCAAGACCGTGATCGTCGGGGCGAACACGCCCGCCGTGACCGCGGTACCCGAGCACCAGCCGACGGCCGAGCTCATCGACTTCGCGACCGACCCGCAGGCCGTCCAGGCACTGATCCAGGGCCGCGGCGACGCCTACGTGCAGGACTACACGCTGCTCGCGAGCGACGCGGCCTCCAACGACGCCATCAAGGTCGTGGGCCAGCCCTTCACCAGCGAGCCCTACGGCATCGGCCTGGCGCACGGCGACGAGGACTTCAAGCAGTTCATCAACGACTGGCTCCTGAAGATCCAGGAGGGCGGCCAGTGGGGAGCGGCCTGGCAGGCGAGCCTCGGCACCGTCGTCGAGTCCGACGTGCCGACCCCGCCGGCGATCGGCTCCGTCCCCGGCTCCTGATCAGGCGGCAGCGCCAGCGAACGGCATGTGATGAACCTCCTCGGTGACAACCTCGGGCTCCTCCTCGAGGCGCTCGGAACGACCCTGCTGATGGCGGTCGTGGCCGGCATCGGCTCCCTGATCCTCGGGGTGCTGGTGACGGTCGCGCGGGTCAGCCCGATCCCGCTCCTGCGCAGGGCCGCGTTCCTGTACGTGCAGTTCTTCATCAACGTGCCCTTGCTGGCGCTGCTGATCCTGGCGGTCTTCGCGCTGCCCGACGCCGGCCTCATCCTGCCGCTGACGCCGACCGCGATCATCGTGCTCACCGTCTACGAGGCCGCGTACGTGGCCGAGGCCGTGCGGAGCGGCGTGAACACGGTGGGCGTCGGCCAGATCGAGGCCAGCCGCGCGCTCGGCCTCACGCTCGGACAGTCGCTCCGGCTGGTCGTCGTGCCTCAGGCGCTCCGCGCGGTCGTGCAGCCGCTCGGCAACGTCATGATCGCCCTCGCCATGAACACGGCCCTCGCCGCCGCCGTCGGTGTCGTCGAACTGACCTCCCGGGTCAACAAGATCAACCTCGTCTACGCACAGCCCATCGAGATCTTCACCGGCGCCGGCCTGGTCTACATGGCCATCGCGCTGGTCATCGGGCTCGGCACCGGCTGGGTGGAACGAAAGGTGGCGATCGTCCGATGAGCACCGCACGAACCGACATCAGCTCGTACCTGTACGAGCCGCCCGGGCCGCGGGGACGGCGACGCATCCTCGTCGGTTCCGTCGTCAGCGCGCTCGCGCTGCTCGGCCTGCTCGCCGCAGGGCTCTGGCAGTTCGGCTCGCACGGGCAGCTCGACGCCGACAAGTGGCTGCCCTTCACGGACTGGGCGATCTGGCAGTACCTGCTGGTCGGCCTCGTCGGCACGCTCTCCGCGGCCGCGATCGTCGCCGTGCTCGGATCCGCCCTCGGGATCGTCCTGGCGCTCGGCCGGATCAGTCGCGTCCGTGGCATCCGCTGGGCCTCGACCGTCTACATCGAGGTCGCGCGCACGGTCCCGGTGCTCCTGCTCATCTACCTCATGCTCTTCGGGCTCCCCCAGCTCGGCGTCAACCTGCCGACGCTGTGGAAGCTCGTGATCCCGCTCGTCTTCGCGAACGCGGCGGTGTTCGCCGAGATCGTGCGCGCCGGCATCCTGAGCCTCCCGAAGGGCCAGCACGAGGCGGCGATCAGCCTCGGCCTGCGGGGCCACCAGGCGATGCGGCTCGTCGTGCTGCCGCAGGCGCTGCGCAACGTCACGCCCTCGCTCGTCAGCCAGCTGGTGAGCCTGCTCAAGGACACGTCGCTCGGCTACATCGTGGCGTTCACCGAACTGCTCTACCGTGCGCAGGTGCTCTCCGCGTTCAACCACCTGCTGATCCAGACGTTCCTCGTGGTCACGCTCATCTACCTCGTCGTCAACGGCAGCCTCTCGGCGCTCGCGTTCCGCCTCCAGCGGCCGGGACGCAAGCGCACCCCCGTGGCCCAGCCGGTGCCGACGCTCGCCGCGACGATGCCGCACGCCGAGTTCCCTGGCACCGCGGCGGAGGCGAACACGGCGTCCCGACCCGGCGCCGTGACGCCGGCGGCCGTCGACGCCCACGCCTCGACCACCACGGAGGACCGTCGTGACTGACCGATCCGACGCCGGAACAGGTGCCGTCCGCGGCCCCGCCGGGCCGGCCGCGGCCGGTCCGCGCCCCCGCATCGCGATCGCGGGGATGTGGATCGAATCGAGCGCGTACTCGAGCCACCGCGCGGATCGCCGCGACTTCCGCGTGCTCGAGGGCGACGCGCTGCTCGGCCGCTACCCGTTCCTCGCGCCCGGCGAGCCGCTCGGCTCGGAGGCCGAGTGGATCCCGGTGTTCTTCGCCCGCTCGATCCCGGGCGGCATGGTCCGGCGCGACGTCTACGACGCGTTCCGCGAGCGCATCGTCCGCGGCCTCGCCGACGCCGTCGCCGCCGGCCCGATAGACGGCGTCTACCTCGACGTGCACGGGGCGATGAGCGTCGAGGGTATGGAGGACGCCGAGGGCGACCTCGTCGCCGCCGTGCGCGACGTCGTCGGTCCGGAGCCACTGATCTCGGCGGCCATGGACCTGCATGGCAACCTCTCCGAGCGATTCGTGCGCGCCGTCGAGCTCCCGACCTGCTTCCGGCTCGCACCCCACGAGGACGAGGAGGAGACCCGCGAGCGCGCGGCCCGCAACCTCGTCGACCGCCTCCGCGCGGGCACCCGGCCGCACCGCGCCTGGGTCCGCGTGCCGATCCTGCTCCCCGGTGAGAAGACCTCGACCCGCGTCGAGCCGGCGAAGGGCCTCTACGGCCGGCTTCCCGCCGTCGAGGCGACGCCCGGCGTGACGGATGCGTCGATCTGGATCGGCTACGCGTGGGCCGACGAGCCCCGCTGCCACGCCACGGTCATCGTGACGGGAGACGACCCCGCCGTGATCGCCGCCCGGGCGGAGGCCCTCGCAGCCGAGCTGTGGGCGGTCCGCGACGAGTTCGCGTTCGTCGGGCCTCCGGGCTCCCTCGACGAGGGCGTCGACCGTGCGCTGCGGCATCGCGCCGAGGGCGGCGCGCGTCCGTACCTCATCAGCGATTCGGGCGACAACCCGGGCGCCGGCGGCACGGGCGACGTCACCTGGTCGCTCGCGCGACTGCTCGACCGACCGGAGCTGACCTCAGCGGGCGCCCCGGTGACCTACGTGGCATCCGTCTTCGACCCGGAAGCGATCGACGCACTGTTCGCCCGCGAGGTGGGCGACGTGATCGACGTCACGGCCGGAGCACGCGTGGACGGCCGCGTGAGCGGGCCCGTGCACCTGACCGGCGAGCTCGTCGGGCTCCACGAGGGGGACCCGGATGCCGGACGCATCGCCGTCGTCCGCCGCGGCGGACTGCACGCGATCGTGACCGAGTTCCGCAAGGCGTTCCACGCGACCGACGACTTCGCCGCAATCGGGCTCGACCCCGAGCGGGCCGACCTCATCGTGACCAAGATCGGGTACCTCGAGCCCACGCTCTTCGACCTCGCGAAGGGATGGACGCTGGCACTCACCCCCGGCCCGGTCGACCAGGACCTCGAGCGGCTCGGGCATCGCCGCATCGAGCGGCCCATGCACCCCTACGACGCGTTCCCGGCCGACCCCGCGCTCCGCGCCACGGTGCTCTGATGGCGGCCTTCGAACTCGCCGTCCAGGACCCGGACGGCGTGGCCGTCGCCGCCCGGATCGGCGCCGACCGCGTGGAGCTGTGCACCGCGCTCGCGATCGGCGGCGTCACGCCATCGGCCGCGCTCATCGAGTCGGCCGTCGCCGTCCCGCTCGGGCCGCCCGTGCACGTGCTCGTGCGCCCTCGCGGCGGCGGCTTCACCTACGACGAGGCCGAGGTCGCCCTCACCGTCCGCGACGCGGCGCACGCCGTACGGCTGGGGGCTGCCGGGGTCGTCGTCGGCGGCGTGCGGGACGGCCGCGTCGACGAGGAGCTCGTCCGCCGCGTGCGGGACGCCGTCGGGGGCCGGCCGGTCACGTTCCACCGCGCGTTCGACGTCCTCCCCGAGCAGGAGCGCGCCCTCGAGCAGCTCGTCGCGCTCGGCGTCCGCCGTGTGCTCACCTCGGGCGGCGCGGATGCCGCGGGCGACGCGCTGCCACGGCTCGCCGCGCTGGCGGCGATCGCGGGCGATCGCATCGAGGTGATGGCCGGCAGCGGCGTGCGCGCCGACCTCGTCCCCGACCTCCTCGCGACGGGCGTGCACGCCGTGCACGCGTCCGCGAAGCGGCTCGTGGAGGAGGGCGACGGCGTGGCCCTGGGCAGTGCGTCCGGCCCCGGCCGGCTCATGCGCGAAGTCACCGACGAGGCCGAGGCGCGCCGGATCGCGATCGCGGTCCGCGGGGCGGAGGCGAGCGCATGAGCCGGTACCTGGGCATCGACTACGGCGGCACGCAGAGCAAGCTCCTGCTCACCCGCGAGGCGCCCGGCGGCCTGGAACGGGTCCGCGAGGCGCGGGTCCCGACGCCGCAGGGCGGCGACTCGGTCGAGGCGCTCGCGCGGCTCGCCCTCGAGTTCCTCGGGCCGGATCGCATCGCCGGCTTCGCCGTGACCATCGCCGGCATCGTCGACGCGGCCACCGGCCGGGTCGTCTCGAGCGCGAACCTGCCCTGGCTCGACGGCACGGATCCCGCCGCCCGCATCGCCGCACGGATCGGCGCCCCCGGCCTCGCGGTCCAGGACGGCGCCGCCGCCGCGGAGGCGGAGGCCACCATCGGCGCCGGCCGCGGGTTCGACGACATCTTCGTCGTCGCGCTCGGCACCGGCGTGGCCGGCGCGCACGTCGTCGACGGCCGGGTCCGCGCCGGAGCCCACGGCGCCGCCGGCGAGATCGGGCACATCGGTCCCGGCACGGGAGCGCGGTGCAGCTGCGGCCAGCGCGGCTGCCTCGAGACGCTCATCGGCGGCGCCCGGATCGGCGACGCCTGGGACGAGGTGCTCGGCCTGCCCGCCGGATCGACGAACGCCGCCGGGGGCGCGAGGGTCGTGGTCGACGCGGCCGACGGCGGCGAGGCCCGCGCGATCGCGCTCCTCGACCGGGCGACGACCGCACTCGGCCGCAGCCTGCTCGGCGTCGTCGCGATGATCGACCCGGAGGCGATCGTCGTCGGCGGCGGACTGTCCCAGTCGACGCGGTGGATCCTCGACCCGGCCGTGCGCACGGTCAGGCGGGAGGCGACGTTCCATCGCCTCCCCGAGATCGTCCCGTCGCAGCTGGGGGTGTGGGCGGGCGCCTGGGGCGCCGCGATCGCGGCGCGACGCGCGGCCGCCGACCCCGCGCCGACACCGACCGGAACGGAGGCCGCAGCATGGCCGAGGTGATCATCGAGCGGACGCCCCAGGCCGCATCGGCACGCGCGGCCAGGCACATCGCCGCGACGATCGCCGCGCGGCCCGACCTCGTGCTCGGCGTCGCGACCGGCTCGACGCCCGCGCACCTGTACCGGGAGCTCGCCCGCATCCGCGATCGCGACGGGCTCGACGTGTCACGGCTCACGGTGTTCGCGCTCGACGAGTACGTCGGCCTCCCGGCGGGACATCCCGAGTCCTATGCGGAGGTGGTGCGCCGTGAGGTGACCGACGCGCTCGGCCTCGATCCGTCGCGCGTGCACGTGCCCGACGGATCCGCCGCGGACCCGTTCGCCGCGGCGGACGAGTACGAGCAGCGGATGGAGGCCGCTGGCGGCGTGGACGTGCAGATCCTGGGGATCGGCGGGAACGGCCACATCGGGTTCAACGAACCGGGCTCCTCGTTGCGCTCGCGCACGCGCGTGAAGACGCTCTCGCGATCCACGCGGACCGCCAACGCCAGGTTCTTCGACGAGGTCGACCGGGTGCCCGCGCACTGCATCACGCAGGGCGTCGGCACGATCCTCGATGCCGGCCACCTCGTGCTGCTGGCGTTCGGCGCGGGGAAGGCCGACGCCGTCGCCGCCGCACTCGAAGGGCCGGTGACCGCCTCCGTCCCCGGGTCGGCACTGCAGCTGCATCCGCACGTGACGGCCCTGCTCGACGACCCCGCCGCGGCCGCCCTCGCCCATCGCGAGTACTACGATGACGCGTGGTCGCTGAAGCCCGCAGACGTGCTGTAGCGGAGCCCGACCGGCTCAGGTGGCGGGTCGGACGGGTTGCCGCAGCACCGTCCGCAGCCGCTCCGGGGCGGTGCGTCGCGCGTCGCTCAGGTAGATCTCGTGGTGCGGGCCGTTGAAGGTCAGGCCGTGACGCGGCATCCACTCGTCGTGCAGCCGCGCGAGGGTCGGCGCCTCGTCGCGGTACGGCCCGATATGGAGGATCTGCACGGAGCGGCCCTCGTCGACGACGTCGAGGCGGAGCAGGTCGAGGGCGGGACGGCCCCGCTTCGCACGGGTCGCGGCGATCGCGGCGTCGATCGCGTCCCGCTCGATCCAGTCGGGCTGGTGGAGGAGCAGCGTCCACTTCCACGCACCGCGCTCACCGGTCGTGAAGGCGGCCGGGTCGTCCGCCCACCAGAGCCCCTCGAGGGGCGCGACCACGACGTCGCGTCCGAGCGCCCGCCTGCTCGCGAACTTCGCAGCGTAGGCCACGCCGAACAGCGCCTCGACGGCGTCCCGGTAGGCGGGCGCGGTGTTCGGGTCGCCCTCACCGTCGATCGCGAGGAACTGCATCGGCGGCACGTCGACGAGGGCGAACTCCTTCGCCGACGGCGCGTACAGGTCGGGATGCTCGCGCTTGACGTCGGACTTGGCGGTCACCGGTTCCGTCACGACCTTCCCCTCCCTGTCCGAGCCCAGCGCGGAGGACCCGGCGCGGCTCCGCTCGATCCCCCTATCGCGCCAGCGTCGCCTCTGCTTCGAGCGCCGACAGCTTGTCGGGGTTCGCGACCGAGTAGATCCGCGTGATCAGGCCCTCCTCGATCGCGACGCTGACCGTGGCGGCCAGCTCGCCGTCCACCTCGACGCGCAGCGCGGGCGCGCCGTTGATCCACATGATCGAGGCGACCGGGTGCAGGCCCCACTTCTCGGTCGCACCGGAGAGGAACGCGATGATCCGCTCCGCGCCGCGCACCGGACGCCGCGCGGCGCCTCGGACCTTGCCGCCGCCGTCGCCGATCGCGACGACATCGGGTGCGAGCACGTCCATCAGACCCTGCACGTCGCCCGTGTTGAACGCGACCATGAATCGCTCGACCACCGCGAGCTGCTCGGCGCGCTCGACCTGCATCCGCGGGCGCCGGGCCGCGACGTGCTCCTTCGCACGGTGCGCGATCTGCCGCACCGCCGCCGGCGTCTTGCCCACGGCATCCGCGATCTCGTCGTACGGCAGATCGAACACCTCGCGCAGCACGAACACCGCCCGTTCGGCCGGACCGAGGGTCTCGAGCACCGTGAGCGTCGCGATCGAGAGCGACTCCGCGAGCTCGACGTCGTCCGCCACGTCGCGGCTCGTGCGCAGCGGCTCGGGCAGCCACTCCCCCACGTAGTCCTCGCGACGGCGCGACAGCGTGCGCAGGTGGTTGAGCGACTGCCGCGTGACGATCCGCACGAGGTATGCGCGCGGGTCGCGCACCGCGCCGCGGTCGACGTCGGCCCAGCGCAGCCAGGACTCCTGCAGCACGTCCTCCGCGTCGGCCGCGGAGCCGAGGAGCTCGTAGGCGACCGTGAAGAGCAGGCTGCGATGGGCGACGAACGGGTCGACGCCGGGGTCGTCGTGGGTGCCCATGCCGGCCACCCTACGCGGCCCCGGTGACGGCGGAGCGGTCCGCGAGCGGCGGGAGGCCGCAGGCATCCGCGAAGTGCTCGGAACGGATGCCGAGGGCGATGTTGCCGCGCGCGGTCGCGTTCATCAGGCCGACCTTCGCGCTCAGCTCGACCAGCGCGGCCGGCCCGAGCTCGGCGAGCAGCGCGTCGGAGAGCTCGTCGGTCACGGCGACCGGGGTCTGGCACATCGCCTCGGCGTACTCCATGACCTGCCGCTCGAGCGGCGAGAACACCGGCGACTCGCGCCAGCGCGGCACCTCGCGCGCCTTCGCCTCGTCGAGGCCGTGATCGTGCGCCACGAAGTAGTGGAAGTCGAGGCAGAAGCTGCAGCCGATCGCGGCGGCGGCCGCCATCGAGGCGTACGAGGCGAGGTTCGGATCGAGCGCGCGCCACCGGTCGGCCTTGCGGCCGATGCCCATCAGGTCCAGGAGCACGCGGCGGTTGTGCCACATGACGCCGACGGAGTCGGGCACGCGGCCGAGGATCCTCCGGGCGCCGAATCGGGCGAGCGCGCCGACCGGACCGGTCAGCTCGGCGGCGGGGATGCGGGTCGTGGTGGCGGCGACGCTCATGGCGGGTCCCTCCAGGTCTCGGAACGGGTCGATGACATGGAGACACCGGTGGGGCGACGGGTGTGACAGGCGGGCCCGCGGCACCCTCGCGCGCCGTCAGTCGAGGATCGGGACCGCGAGCGGGCGTCCGGACGCGATCACGATGCGCGGATCGGAGACCGGCCGAAGGCGCACGTTGAGGTTGTATTCGCCCGGGACGTCGATCCGCGGAATCCAGATCCTCGCACTTCCGGTGTCCTTGTCGGTCCCGGCGACGACCTGGTAGGAGAGCCGCTCCGCCGCCCACTGGTCCGGCACGTCGACGCCGTCCAGCGACCACGTGAGCACCAACGGGACCCCCTTGAGTCCCTCGAGGGTGAGGTTCACCGCGACGGACCACCCGATCGGGTCGCGCTCGCCCGCGGGCTCGGTGGCCGAGTCGACGACGCTGAGCGCTTCGGCCAGACGACGCGCCGCCTCTTCCGGCCCGATCGGTTCGCCCTCCTCTCCCCCCGTCCCGATGACGATCAGGTAGGCGACCGGCAGTTCCTTCTCGTCGAAGTCCCAGTCGTCGAGGATCGGCGCCGCCAGCATCGCCGTCGCGAACTCGCCGGGCAGTCCCCAGCCGTCCGGGCCCGCAATGTTCGGGAATCCGTCGAGACCCGTCGGCGGGATGCTCGGCGTCGGGGTCTCGGGCGGCGTGTCGGGTTCGAACGGGAGCGAACGCTGCGGCTCGGGCGCGATCGGCGCAACGGGCAGGGCCGGATCCGGTCCCTCGGGAACCGAAGGCTCGAGCGGGTCGCCGGGTTCGGCCGGAGCCACCGGTGTCGACGTATCGTTCGGGAGCAGCGAGTCGGGCAGCCGGGGATCGACCAGCACGGGTGGCGGGTTCGGCTCGAATGGGAGCGCAGGCTCGCCCGGATCGATCGGCTCCAGCGGCGTGATCTCCGCGGCGAGAACCACCCTCGACCCGAGCGCCTCGCCACCTGCCGGGGTCAGTGGGAAGTCGACGCCGAATGCCTCGCGGGCGAACTCCTTCAGCGTGGACCGGCCGACGAGGTCGACTGAGTCGATCCGTGCGACATCGACGGTATCGGCGGGGGCCAGCCGGTCGACGAGCGAGACGACGGCGAGGATCGCACCCGCCAGGGCCCCGGCACCCAGGACGAGCGCGCTGCCTCGCTGGTACCACGGTCCGCGGTTCGACGAGCGCTGCGCGCGGATCGCATGCCGCCCGGAGGCGGGACGTGCGTCAGCTCCATCGGGGAGCCGTGCGTCATCGAGAATCACCATCACGATCGCCACCCAACTGCATGCGTGATCGACTTCGAGATCCATCGCATCCTCGCAGGGCCGGGCGCCCGCATCATCCGGTCGAGCACTGAACTTCGTGTCCCGGACCGTCCGGTCGATCGCATCCGGGGTATCCCCGAGCCCGGCGCGACCGGCACGACCGGCGCAAGGGCTGGCCCGGCCCCGCGCCCCGGCGTACGTTGGATCTCGAACGAGGAGGTTCGCGTGAGCGCCACCCGAGAGTCCACCGTCTCCCACGTCGATGAGCAGGAGTCCCGCGCGGTCGCGGAGGCCGCACGGGAGCAGGAGTGGCGGAAGCCGAGCTTCGCCAAGGGCCTGTACCTGGGGCAGTTCGACCTGTCGCTGATCCATCCGCATCCGAGGCCGACCGCGGATCGCGAGGAGCGCGGCGAGGCGTTCCTCGCCGACCTCGAGACGTTTCTCCGCACGGTCGACGTCTCGCGGATCGAGCGCGACGCGCGCATCCCCGACGACGTCTTCCAGGGGCTCGCCGACCTCGGCGCGTTCGGCATGAAGATCCCAGTCGAGTACGGCGGGCTCGGCCTCGGCCAGATCTACTACAACCACGCCCTGACCATGATCGGCTCGGTCAACGCGAGCATCGGCGCGCTGCTGTCGGCGCACCAGTCGGTCGGCGTGCCCGAACCGCTGATGCTGGCCGGAACCGAGGAGCAGAAACGGCGGTGGCTGCCGCGCTGCGCGGCCGGCGCCGTGAGCGCGTTCCTGCTCACCGAGCCCGAGGTCGGCTCGGACCCGGCCCGGCTGCAGGCGACGGCCGTGCCGTCCGACGACGGCTCGGAGTACGTGCTCGACGGCACGAAGCTGTGGACGACCAACGGCGTCGTCGCGGAACTCCTCGTCGTGATGGCACGCGTGCCGAAGTCCGACGGGCACCGCGGCGGCATCAGCGCGTTCATCGTCGAAGCGGACGCCCCGGGCATCACCGTGCACCGCCGCAACGCGTTCATGGGCCTGCGCGGCATCGAGAACGGGCTCACGTCCCTGAAGGGCGTGCGGGTCCCGGCGATCAACCTCGTCGGCCGCGAGGGCGAGGGCCTGAAGATCGCGCTGACGACGCTCAACGCCGGCCGGCTCGCCATCCCGGCGATCTGCGCGGGGGCCGGCAAGTGGAGCCTCAAGATCGCCCGCGAGTGGTCGAAGGCGCGCGTGCAGTGGGGGCACCCGGTCGGCGAGCACGCCGCCGTCGCCCACAAGGTCGCATTCATCGCGGCGACGACGTTCGCGCTCGAGGCGGTCGTCGACCTCTCGGGCGTGCTCGCCGACGAGGACCGCAAGGACATCCGCATCGAGGCCGCGCTCGCGAAGCTGTGGGCGTCGGAGATGGGCTGGCGCATCGCCGACGAGCTCGTGCAGATCCGAGGCGGCCGCGGCTTCGAGACGGCGGACTCCCTGCGCGCCCGCGGCGAGCGCGCCGTCGGCGCCGAGCAGCAGCTGCGCGACCTCCGGATCAACCGCATCTTCGAGGGCTCGACCGAGATCATGCACCTCCTCATCGCACGCGAGGCGGTCGACGCGCACCTCACCGCGGCGGGCGACCTCATCGACCCGAAGCTCGAGCTGGCCGACCGGCTCAAGGCCGCGGTGTCGGCCGGCGGCTTCTACGCCCGCTGGCTGCCGCAGCTCGTCGCGGGGCCCGGCGACCTGCCCACGTCGTACGACGAGTTCGGCCCGCTGGCGACGCACCTGCGCTACGTCGAGCGCACGAGCCGCAAGCTCGCCCGCGCGACGTTCTACGGCATGGCGCGCTGGCAGGGCGGCCTCGAGCGCAAGCAGGGCTTCCTCGCCCGCGTGGTCGACATCGGTGCCGAGCTGTTCGCCGTCGCCGCCTCGTGCGTGCGCGCGGCGATGATCGCGACCGACACCCCGGACCGGCGGAAGTCCGCGTTCCAGCTCGCACACACGTTCGCGGAGCAGTCCCGGCAGCGCACCGAGCGCCTGCTCGACGAGCTCTGGCGCAACACGGATGCCTCGGACGAGCGCCTCGCCGAGCGCGTGCTCGACGGCGATTACGCCTGGCTCGAGGCGGGGATCCTCGACGCGAGCGAGGGCACCGGACCGTGGATCACCGAGGAGATCCCCGCGGACGCGATGGAGGACGTGCACCGGCGGGTGGTCGGCGACCCCGGGAAGGCCGGGAAGGCCGACAAGGCCGGCAAGGCCGGGAAGGCCGACAAGGCCCGTACGGCGCGCTCGGCCGGCTAGGCCGGGTCGCTCGCGGCGGACCGCCGCGGAGCGTGGCACAGGCGCTCGCGGATCCAGTCCGCGGCATCCGCCTGCGCCAAGTCGCCCGAGCGGACCAGTCGCACGAACTCGATCGCCTCGTCGCTGAGCCGTCCGTCGGCGCTCTCGGGCGGATCGCGGAGGATGTTCGTCGTGAGCCATCGGGTGATCCGGCCGCCGACGCGCGCGGCGACGGCCACCGTGCCGGCGAAGTGCCGGGCCTGCCCCGCGGTGTCGTCGTCGACCTCCGGCCGGAAGCCGCGGCCGCGGATGCGATTGCGGCCGCCGGTCGCGGCATCCGTCACCCAGAACGGGCCGCGACGCACGCCCGCGACGCGACCCAGCTCCTTCAGGAAGCGGCCGTCCGGGTAGCCGAGCCCGGCGAGCGAGTCGATCGAGTCGGCGAGCGCGGCGCAGGCATCCATCAGGTCAGGGTATGGCGCGCCGGGCACTGGTCGCGCCGGGTTGACCGGCTCGTACGGCACGACGTGACGGGGCCCGGCTCGCATCGAGCCGGGCCCCGTCTGACGTCGTCCGGGAGCGCTCAGCGCTGCCCGCGCGTCGCGTGGATGTCGACGTCCTTGCTCTCCTTCGCGAGCAGCACGGCTCCGGCGCTCGCGGCCAGCACGATCATCCAGAAGACCGCGACGGGCCAGGTCGCCCCGAGGCCGATCACGAGGCTCGTGGCGATGAGCGGCGAGAATCCGGCTCCCACGGTCGAGGCCGTCTGGTACGCGGCGGATGCCCCGGAGAAGCGCAGCGCCGTCGGGAACTGCTCCGCGACGAATGCGGCGATCGGGCCGTAGACCATGCCCTGCACGAGGCCGTTGCCGAGGATGATCGCGACCGCGAAGCCCCAGACCGTGCCGGTCTGCAGCAGCCCGATGATGGGCAGCGCGAGCACGATGCCGACGACGCAGCCGGCCACCACGACGACGCGCCGGCCGAGGCGATCGCTGGCGCGGGCCGCGAGGATCGACACGATCACGGTCACGACCGCGGCGACGGCCTTCCAGTTGAGCACGCCGGTGCGGTCGGCGCCGGCGCCGACGGCCTCCGAGACGCCCCAGACCGTCATCAGGCCCTGCGAGGTCGTGAAGGCGAGCACGGCGACGAACGCGATGAGCACCGCGCGCCAGTGGTAGCGCAGCACGTCGAGGATCGGCACGCGGCGACGGGCGCCGATCTGCTCGAGCTGCTGGAACATCGGGGTCTCGGCGACGCGCAGCCGGATGATGAGGCCGACGACGACGAGCGCGATGCTGAACAGGAACGGCACCCGCCATCCCCACGCCAGGAACTGGTCCTCGGGCAGCAGCGAGAACATGCTGAGCATGAGCGTCGCGAGCACGGCGCCGACGGGCCCGCCCGCGTTGGCGAAGCTCGCGGCGAGGCCGCGGTGCTTCTTCGGCGCGTGCTCGAGCGCGACGAGGATCGCCCCGCCCCACTCGCCGCCGACCGAGACGCCCTGCACAACGCGGAGCAGCACGAGCAGGATCGGCGCGATGACGCCGACCGATTCCGTGGGCGGCAGCAGCCCCATCAGGGTCGAGGCGATGCCCATGAGCACCATCGTGAGGATGAGCACGACCTTGCGGCCGCGGGTGTCGCCGAAGTGGCCGAAGATGATGCCGCCGAGCGGGCGGGCGAGGTAGCCGACGGCGAACGTCGCGAACGAGGCGAAGGTGGCGAAGGCGGGGCCGAGCCCGGCGAAGAAGACCTGTCCGAACACGAGGCTGGCCGCCGTCGCGTAGAGGATGAAGTCGTAGAACTCGATCATGCTGCCCATGAAGCTCGACGCGATGACGCGTCGCATGTCCTTCGTGGTCATCGACAGCTGCGTGCCGTCGGCCGCGGTGGTCGGCATCGTCGTCTCGTGGGGTGCGGTGCGGGTGATCTGGGTCATCGTCGACCTCTCTGTCTCAGTGTGTCACGGCGTGCGAGCGCGGTCAGGCCGCGAGCGCGCGCTCCCGGGCGAAGGAGATGCGGTCGAGGTCGTCGGGGACGAGGACCTCGAGGTCGGCTCCGGCCGCGGCGCGGAGCCAGGCGTCCGTGGGCAGGTGCCCCGGGACGAGGTGGTGCAGGGCGAGGCGACGCGCGCCGGCCTCCTGGGCCAGGGCGATCGCCTCCTCGACGCTGGTGTGCGACTTCCGGTGGTGGTCGATCGAGGCGCGCGAGGTCTCGTCGTCGCGCGAACCGTAGGCCTCGGCGACCCACTCGAAGCTGATGGCCTCGTGCAGCAGCAGGTCGACGTCGGCGGCGAGCCGGACGGTGTTCGCGCAGGGCGCGGTGTCGCCGGAGATCGCGACCGAGCCCTCGTCGGTCGTGAACCGGAACGCGAAGGCGGGCGCGATGGGCGGATGCTGCACCAGGATCGCGTCGACGCGCACGCGGTCGTCCTCGAAGACGGTGAAGGGGTCCATGTCGGGCGTCGGGGCGTCGTTCGGGTGGTACCCGATGCCGGCGGGGATCGCGATGTCGCGCGCGTCGAACAGGTCGGTCGGCGACGGCCGCAGCGCGTCGAGCACGCGGTCGTTGAGGTCGGTCGCCTGCGCCTCCATCAGGAGCCGGAACAGGTCGGCGGTGCCGGGCGTCGGCAGGTGCGGGGCGACCGGCCGCGGCGGCACGGTCGCGCGCGGCGAGACGGGCGGGAGCTCACCGCGGTCGCCGGGGCCGATGATCGGGATCGGCGCCCCCTCCCCGCTCAGCCCGAACATGCCGAACAGCGCGAGGTTCGCGAGGTCGGTGGTGTGGTCGGAGTGGAGGTGGGTGAGGAAGACGCCGGCGAGCTGGTCCATGCGGAACCCCGCGCGGGTGAACTGGCGTCCGGCGCCGAGGCCGGCGTCGACCAGGTAGACGCGGTCGCCGACGGCGACGGCCGTCGAGATGCCGAACCGGGAGTGCGCGTCGATCGGCGTCCACCAGCGCGGGCCCCCTGCGGTCCCCAGGGTGACGATGCGGTGCTCGGTGTCGGTCATGCGGTGTCTCCTTCGACGTGCCTGATGAGACCATCGTCGGCCGCGCGTAATGTTCTGTACAGCGGAGGTTTTCGAAGGTCTTCATAAGGAGAACCGATGAATGGCGTGACGGTCCGACAGCTCGAGTACTTCGTGGCCGCGGCCGACCTCGGCACGCTCAGCGCCGCGGCCGAGCGGTGCCGCGCCTCGCAGGCCGCGGTGTCGACGGGCCTCGCCGAGATGGAGCGCGCGCTCGGCCTCCAGGTGCTCGTGCGGCGCCCGGCCAAGGGCGTCGTCCTCACCCGCCCCGGCGAGCGGATGCTGCCCGTCGCGCGCCGCATCATCGACGACCTCGACGAGCTCGCGCAGCTCGCCGGCGCGGAGCAGGACGAGGTGGCCGGGCCGCTGCGCGTCGCCTGCACGGTGGCCCTCTCGCCGCGCGTCCTGCCCCCGCTCGCGGAGGCGTTCGCCGAGCGGCATCCGCGCGTCGAGCTCGACCTCGTCGACGGGCTCGCGAGCGAGGTGCAGGAGCTGGTCCGGGAGGGCACGGCGGATGCCGCGCTGCTGTACCGGCGGCAGCTCGCGCCGGGCCTGGATGCCCGCACCATCCGCTCCCTCGCCCCGTACGCGGTGCTCCCCGAGGGGCATCCGCTCGCAGGGGCCGAGGACGTCGCCCTCGCCGACCTCGCCGACGAACGCCTCATCCTGGTGCAGCCCGCGGGCTCGCGCGGCGTCATCGAGACGCTCATCGAGGAGGCCGGGGTCGTGCCGCGCGCCGGCTGGGCGTTCGCGAACCCCGAGACCGTGCGCGCGATGGTCGCCCGCGGGCTCGGCTACTCGGTGTTCAGCGGCCGCCCGCGCGGAACCCAGAGCTTCGACGGGCGGCACGTCGCGTACGTGCGCGTGCGCGATGCGGTCGAGCCGAACGATGTGGTCCTCGCGATGCCGCACGGGCAGCGGCGCACGGCACGGCTCGACGCCCTGGTCGGGCTCCTCGGCGAGGCGGGCCTGCAGGAGGCGATGGGCTGAGGGGCCCACCGCCTCCCGCCGCTCAGCCCTTCAACCCGGTCTGGGCGAGCCCCTCGACGAACTGCTTCTGCGCGAAGACGAACACGACGAGCACGGGCAGCGCGGTCATGGCCGCCGCGGCGAGCTGGATGTTCCACATCTCGCCGCCGTAGGCGTCGGTGTAGCGCGTCAGCGCCTGCGGCAGCGTGAACAGCTCGGGCGTCTGCAGGTAGACGGTGGGCTCCAGGTAGAGGTTCCAGACATTGAGGAACGTGAAGATCGCGACCGCCGCGAGCGCCGACCGGCTGAGCGGCAGGGCGATGCTCCAGTAGATGCGCCAGCGCCCGAGTCCGTCGATGCGTCCGGCCTCCTCGAGCTCGACCGGGAGCGTGATGAAGTACTGGCGCATGATGAACGTGGCGAGCACGCTCGGGGCACCGAAGGTCGTGACGAGCAGGAGCGGCCAGTGGGTGTCGATCATGCCCCACGAGTTGAACAGCTGGAACAGCGGCACGATGGTGACCTCGCTCGGGATGAGCAGGCCGGTGAGCACCACCACGAAGAGCACGTTCTGGCCGGGGAAGCGGATGCGCGCGAACGCGTAGCCGGCCATCGACGAGAACAGCATCGTGCCGAGGGTCACCAGGATCGCGATGTACATCGAGTTGAGGTACTGCTCGGCGAACGGCTGCTCGGTGAAGGCGCCCACGTAGCCGTCGAGCGTCGGGTTCGACGGCCACAGCTCGGGCGGGAAGGCGAAGATCTCGCTGATCGGCTTGAACGACGAGGTGATCATCCACCAGGTCGGGAACACGAACGGCACCGCGAGCACGCACAGCGCGCCGTAGAAGAGCAGCGTGCGCCACGGGCTGCGCGGGCGACGGCCTGCGGGGCGCCGGGTCGGGGCGTCGACGGATGCCGCGCCGAGCGGCGGCACCACCGGCACGGCCGGTTCCGCGTCGTGGCGTTCGCGGAGGGCGACGGACTCAGTTCTCATAGAAGACCCACCTCCTGCGCAGCTGCCACTGCGCGATGGTCAGCACCAGCACGATGCCGAAGAGCAGGATGGCCAGGGTCGATCCGTAGCCGAAGTGATGGAAGTCGAACGCCTGCTGCACCAGGTAGTAGACGAGCACGGTCGTCGAGATGCCCGGGCCACCCTGCGTCAGTACCGCGATCTGGGCGAACACCTGCAGCGAGCCGACGATCGTGATGATCGAGGTGAGCAGGATCGTCGGCGAGATGAGCGGCACCGTGATGCGCCAGAACAGCTGGCGGTCCGAGGCGCCGTCCATCCGCGCGGCCTCCTGGATCTCCTGCGGCACGCCCTGGAGGGCGGCGAGGAAGAGGACCATGTTGAGGCCGACGTTCTTGAAGACCTGGACGACGATGACGGAGGCCATGGCGGTGGGGCCCTCGCGCAGCCAGTTCGGCCCGTCGATGCCGACGAGCTGCAGCAGGCCGTTGATGCCGCCGTTGTCCTGCATGAGGAACGACCACACGATGGTCCAGGCGACGAGCGAGACCACGACGGGCGAGAAGAAGATCGTGCGGAACGCGGTCATTCCGCGGACCTTGCGATTCAGCAGGACGGCGAGCAGCAGGGCGAGGGCCAGGTTGCACACGACCAGCCCGATTGAGAAGACCGCGGTGGCCTGCAGCACCGGCGCGAGCTTGGGGTCGGCGACGAGCTTCTCGAAGTTCTCGAGCCCGACCCAGCGGAACGTGCCCGCGAGCACGTTCCACTCGTGGAACGAGTACCAGAAGATGAGTCCGAGCGGCAGCAGGACGAAGAGCCCGATGCCGAGCACCTGCGGTGCGACGAACAGGTACCCGGCGAGCGCGTCGCGCGCCCGGTACGAGGGCACGAGGCGTCGCCGCGGCGGCGCGGGGGCGACCCCGGGGCGGGCCTGGGCCCGACCCGGAGTCGTCGTGGTGATGGCCATGGAGGGAGTCGCCTTCCTCAGCCCAGCAGGGGGTCGATCGCGGTGCAGGTGTCGGCGAGCGTACCGGGGATGTCGGCGTCCGCCACCCAGAGGGCGTCGAGTGAGCTGCGGACCTCCTGGCCGATCTCGGCCGAGTCGGTGTGGCTCGGCCGGGTGACGCCGATCTCGATGCCGGGGATCACCACGTCCTCGATCTGCTCGGGGGTGAGCGTCGGGTTGGTGGCCGCGAGGGTCTCGACGTTCAGCTGCGAGACGCGGGGCGGCGGGAAGTACTGCGCGAGCTGCTGCGAGTTCTCCGGGTTCGTGAAGAACGCGAGGAAGTCGGCGGCGGCGTCCGCGTGCTCGCCCGAGGACATCACGCCGATGCCGGCCTGCCCGACCATCGAGTACTCGCCCACCGGGCCCTCGGGCAGCGGCAGCAGGTTCCACGCGAAGCTGCCGTCGAGCAGCGACGCACGCGAGATCTGGGTCACGGTGAACGCCGACTCGCCCGCGAAGAAGTCCGCGGTGGTGCCGGGGCCGGGCATCGACTGTGCGTCGAAGGCGGCGTCGTGCAGGAACTCGAACGCGTCGACCATCTCGGGCGCATCGAACGTGCACTGCGTGCCGTCCTCGCTCCAGGGCGCGGCGCCCCAGCCCATCCACACCGAGGCGAGGTTGTCCCATGTGGTGTAGTCGAAGTCGCGGATGACGAAGCCGGCCTTGCCGGTGGCCTCGTGCACCGCGGCACCCGCCTCGGACACGCCCTCCCAGTTCCAGTCGTCGTTCGCCTGCATCTCGGCGGCGCTCGGCAGGCCGGCCTCGGCGAGCAGGTCGTCGTTGGCGAACATCACGAACGGCGACGTCGAGAACGGGTAGGCGACCAGTGCGCCCGAGTCGTCGTGCCAGAGCGCGGTGGCGCTCTCCGAGAGGTCGTCGAAGCCGTAGTCCGGGTCGGCCTCGAGCGTCTCGTCGAGCGGGAGCAGCGCGCCCGAGTCGACGAAGTCGGGGGCGGCGTTCTCGAGGATCCACGCCAGGTCGGGGGCGGAGCCGCCGGCGATCTGGGTGGTCACGGTCGAGGTGTAGTCCTCGAACGGGAGCGGGTCGAAGGTGATGTCGGTCACCTCCGGGTGCTCCTCCATGTACGCCTCGGCGATGGAGTCGAACAGGGCGAGGTGGTCCTCGTTCGAGGTCCACACGGTCATCCGCAGCTCGATGTCCTCCGACTCGGATGACGCCCCGCCTCCGGAGCACGACGACAGGGCCATCGCCGCGACCGACGCGAGCGCGAGACCCGTCAGCACCCTTGCTGATCTCATGGTGGTTTCTCCTAGTATCCGGAGACGCCGTGCGGCCAGTGCAGCTCGACGCCTCGCTGTGTGAGCAGGGACTGGAACTCCTCGAGGAGTCCAGGGGTGGTGCGGATCGCGCGGGGGCGGGACGCACGATCGAGGCAGAAGGCCGCGAGGCGGCCCGCCGCTTCGCCGATGTTCCACTCGACCGGGTGGAGCCGGAACGCCCCGTTGGTGATGTGGGTGGTACCGACGTTCTTGCCCGCCGGCAGGAGGTTCTCCAGCCGTCGGGGGATCAGGGCTCCGAGGGGGATCTCGAAGGGACGCGACGGCAGGTCGAGGTAGTTGTCGCCGCCGCTGGAGGGGTGGAGGTCGATGCGGTACATGCCGATGCCGACGGTGTCGTCGAACACGGCCGGGCCGTCCTGGCCGGATGCCGCGATCGAGAGGTCGAGCTCCGTGACCGTGGTCTCGGCGAGGATGCGCCGGGACTCCCGGATGTAGGGCGCCATCGCGAGCCCGTCGGGCCCCTGCGTCAGGTCGGGGCGGAGCCGCAGCCCCGGGAAGCCGGTGCCGCCGTCGGGCCGGGGCGCCTCGGTCTGCAGCCAGTAGAGCATCGACAGCGACTGCTGCCGCGCCGCACGCTCGCGATCGGCGCGCACCTCGTCCGGCACGTCGACGATGGTGCCGTCGACGTGGTCGATCATCGGCCAGTTCACGAGCACGACGTCGCTCGCGTAGGCGCCGGGAGTGAAGTTCCTGCGGGCCACGATGCGGCGGAACGTCCAGAGCTCGCGATCGCCCGCGTCGGCGCGCTGGTCGGCGACGAGGTCGCCGGGTGCGTCGTCGTTCGGCGTGAAGGTGCGGGTGACCGTCTCGAGCGTGCGCGGGTCGGGCCCGGTGAGCGAGATCATGGGCGCGCCCCAGTACGCGGGTCGCGCCGCGCTCCACTCGTCGTACTGCTCGGGCCGGTCGATCGTGTGGTCTCCGTCGACGTGGTCGACGACGAAGCACCAGCTGAAGGCCTGCTGGTTGTCGGGCTGTGCCGCTTCGGGGGCGCTCGGCTCGCCCGTGTCGCGGCGGGACTCGAACCCGGTGACGTACTCGGCTCCCGTGAGCGGGAGCAGGTCGCCGAGCTCGGTCGCGTCGACGACGTAGTCGGCGCTCACCGTCGTCTCGTGCCCGTCGTCGAGTCCGCGCAGGGTGACGGACTCGATGCGGTCGCCGTCGACCTGCGCCGCCACCGGCACGGCCGGCTGGATGATCCGGAGCCGCCCCGTCGCGCGGAAGGGCGCGAGCATCGACTCGAGCACCGCGACGCCGACGAGCGGTTCGGCGCAGATGCGGCCGACGAGGCCGGCACCCGGATTCAGGTGCGGGTCGGAGCGCGCGGCATCCGTCAGCGGGTAGTGCCGCCGGTAGTAGTCGCGGATGCCCTCGCGCAACTGCCGATAGCGGGCCGTCGCCCCGAAGGACTCGATCCAGGTGTGCTCGTCCATCGGCACGGCCTGGCTCGTCAGCTGGCCGCCGAGCCAGCGGTACTCCTCGCTGAGGACGACCGAGCGGCCGCCCTCGAGCGCGCCGAGCGCGGCGGCGACCCCGCCCAGGCCTCCGCCCACGACCAGCACGTCGGCGTGGAGCTCGCTCGCGGCACGGCCGGTCATGCGGCGTCCTCCGGGGCGACGAGGGTGGCGCCGGCCATCACGGGGCAGGCGAGGGTCTGGCGCAGCTCGTCGTCGGGCACGTCGTCGTGCGGGTCGAGGATGCGCGCGAGGAGGGTGGTCGCGGCGCTCGCGAGCGCGCTCCGAGGCGGGCTGAGCCGGGTAAAGTCGCCCGAGTCGCCGTTCGCGCGGGCCGCGTCGCCGAGCACGATGAGCGAGAGCGTGCCGGGCACGTCGATGCCGGCCGCGGCGGCGAGCGCGCGCAGGCGCACCGCGGTCTCGTGCGTCTCGACGACGAGCACGGTCGCGCCCGCCGCGCGGGCCTCGTCGAGCGCGGAGCGCAGCGCCGCGTCATCCGCCCCGTCGACGGGCATCGCGAGCAGTTCGGCGGCGGCGACGGGACCGCCCCGGCGTTCGAGCTCGCCGACGACGCCGGCACGACGGTCCATGACCGACTCGCCGGTGCTGTCGACGTGCACGTAGGCGAACCGCCGGTGGCCGAGGTCCCATGCGCGACCGACGAGCTCGGCCGCGCCCTGCGCGTAGTCGATGGCCACGTAGGGCACGCCCTCGACCTCGCGACGACCGACCGCGACGAACGGGAAGCCGTCGGCGACGAGTCGCTCGAGCTCGACCGGGTCCATCTCGACGCCGAGCAGGAGGCATCCGTCGGCCAGGCGCAGGCGGTTATTCTCGTGCAGGAGGCGCCGGGTGCCGTCGACCACCGGGGCGCTCGTGAAGAGCAGCAGGTCGCAGCCGAGCTCCTCCGCGGCCTCCTCGATGCCGCTGAGCAGCGGCGCGTAGAAGTCCTGGCTCTCGGTCGGGAACGCGGGCTCGTAGGTGAAGACGCCGAGGATCTTGTTGCCGAGGCCGGCGAGGCGGCGGGCGGCGGGATCGGCCACGTAGCCGGTCTCGCGCAGCACCTGGAGCACGCGGTCGCGGGTCTCCTCGGGGATGCGCCCGGCTCCGTCGGCCTTGTCGTTCAGCACGAGCGAGACGGTCGCCTGGCTCACGCCGGCGAGTTCCGCGATGCGGCGCTGCGTGATGCGTCGCGGCGGGGTCTGGGAAGTCGTCATCGAGATCCTTCGGGTCTTGTCCTGCGGTGCTAATCCGCATTAGCGTAGACCGTACCGGATGCTAATACGGATTAGCAACCCGGATGTCGCAGAAGCCCCAGCGCAGGCCGAGGACGGCCGATCCGCCGCGGGGGCGGTCCGTCGTGGCATCCGACCGGTCCCGCGTATCGAAGGAGCTACCGCATGCCCGTCAGCCGGCGCCCACGCGCCGCCGCCATCGCCGCGATCGCCGCACTCGCGATCGCCCCGTTCACCGCGACCGCCCCGGCGGCCGCGGCCGAGCCGTTCCCCGACTTCGTCTACCAGGGCGTCATCACCGACAAGGCGGAGATGCGCTACAACCCGACGAACGAGTTCATCTTCCCGAGCGTGTTCCACGCCGGGGCGTACCTCGACGATCCGCTCGGCGAGTGGTACCTCTACCTCGCCCCGCACGACCGCCCCGCCGGCATCATGCTCATGTACGCCGACAGCCTCGACGGCCCGTGGACCGAGTACGAGGCCAACCCGATCATCGCCAGCGACTGGTCCCCGTACTACGACGTCTCGCACGTCTCGTCGCCCGACGCGATCTGGAACGAGGAGGCCGGCGAGGTCTTCCTCTACTTCCACGGCGAGAACTCCGTGACCCGGTACGCGACGAGCACCGACGGCGTGCACTTCGACTACGGCGACGTCGCCGTCACGAACGCGATGGGCGGGCCGGACGTCACGGAGACGAGCTACGCGCGCGTCTTCGAGCACCCCGACCCGTCGTCCGGGTACCGATACGGCATGTTCTACATGGCGAACTTCACCGACAACCACCGGCACCTGAAGCTCGCCGAGTCCGTCGACGGCCGCACCTGGGACGTGCGGCCCGGCACCGTGGTCGACCCGGGCACCGGGGACAGCGGCAACGTCTCGGGCGGCAACCTCTGGGAGTGGGGCGGAGCGCTCTACGTGATCTACCACAACTCCACCGGCAACGTCATGGCGCGCACCATCGACCCGACGCTCACCGACGTCGGCGACGCGCAGCTGCTGCACCGCTCCAGCGGCGTCGGCGACGACGTCGGCCGGGTCGCTGCGCCGGAGATCCTGTCGCAGGGCGAGGACACCTGGCTCTTCTACGAGTCCGGCGACCGCCTCGGCGCGACCATCGCCTGGGCGAAGGCCGGCCCCGACGTCGAGGGTCCGGGCGGGCCCGACCCGGTCGCCTGGCCCGTCGACCCCGAGAACCCCGTCTTCGAGCAGTGCGCCGCGCCCGGTTCGGACGAGTTCGAGGGCGACGCGCTCTCGGCCGATTGGGACCGCGTCGTCCGTGCGGACGCCGCGCGGCACGCGGTCGCGGACGGCGTGCTCACGATCCCCGCGTACGAGGGCGGCGTGGCCGCGGCATCCCTTCCCCAGCAGGAGCTGCCGGACGGCCCGTGGCAGCTGACCACGAAGGTGACGATCGACGTCGCCGAGCGGTACCAGCAGGCGGGGCTCCTGCTCTACGCCTCCGACACCGTGTACGGCAAGTTCGACCTCGGCCGGGCGACGCCGGGCAAGACCCTGGAGGTCGTGCGGTACCTGAACGGGAACAACCGGCAGGACACCGCCGCACCGGCGGTGCCCGAGGCCGACACCGTGTGGCTCCGGATGACGAGCGACGGCGTCGCGATCCAGTCGAGCGTGTCGTACGACGGCGCGACGTTCACCGACTACGGCCGCCCGTTCCTGTTCTCGGAGACGCCGTTCACCCACGTCGGGCCGTACGCCTTCCGCGGCAGCCTCGGCGCCGAGGAGATCGACGCGACGTTCGACTGGTTCCGCTGGTCGCCGACGCCCGAAGGCTACGAGGCGTGCCTCGCCGAACTGCTGCCGCCCGATGACGAGTCGGCGGCGCCGGCGAAGGCCGTGCTGAGCTCCACGAGCGGTTGGGAGTACGGCCTCGACGACGGGAACTTCGACGTCCGGATGGACCTCTGGTGGGGCGCGAACGCCACCCGGTTCCGGCTCTACCAGGACGACGAGCTCATCGCCACGGTCCCCCTCGAGCCGTCGTCGCCCGAGGCGCAGCACGCGAGCGTGCCGATCACGGGCCTGCCGAACGGCACCTACGAGTTCCGCGGCGAGCTCGCGAACTCGCAGGGCACGACGGCGACCAAGCCGCTCACCGTGAAGGTGACCGACGCCGAGCCGGGCACGCCGAAGCTGTCGGACGACGACTGGGACGGCGACGGCACGTTCACGCTCTCGGCCGACCTCTGGTGGGGCACCAATGCCGACTCGTGGCGGCTGCTGCAGGACGGCGAGGAGATCGCCGCCGGCACGCTGGTCGCGGCGACGCCGGCCGCCCAGCACGTCGAGGTGCCCATCGCGGGCCTCACGGGCGAGCACGTGTTCGTCATGGAGTTCGCCAACGGCGCCGGCACGACCGCGTCGAAGCCGCTCACCGTCGGGTGAGCCGAGCGGGGTCGCGGTGCGCACGGGCGGTGCGCACCGCGGCTCTGTTCATCCCGCTCAGAGCAGCCGCCCGATCAGGCGCGCCGCGCGCGCCGCGCCATCCGTCTCGACATCGCGGTAGTCGACCGTCCGCCCGAGTTCCTCGACCATCGCCGCCGCGAGCGCCTCGGGCTCCAGCTCGTCGTACTCCATGAAGCGGCCGGCCCGGTAGCGATCGAGTCGGGCCCGCACGTGGAAGCGCTGCTCGAAGTGCTCCTGGAGCGGCACGTAGATGAACGGCACCTTGGCGGCGGTGAGTTCCATCGTCGTGGTCAGGCCACCCTGGACGATCGCGAGGTCGCATGCGGCGAGGTGCTCGTGCAGGTTCGGGACGAACGCGCGGTACTCGACGCCCGGCACCTGCGGGAGGGTCGCCGGGTCGATGCGGGGCCCGGTCACCACGATCATCCGCAGGCCCGGGATGACCCGGTGCGCCGCCTCCGCACCCGCGACCACGCGGCGGAGCATCGAGACGCCGACACCCGATCCGCCGACCGCGACGATGACGACGCGCTCGTCGGGGCGGTAGCCGAAGCGCTCGCGCAGCTCGGCCTTGTCGCCGAGCGCGGCGGGGTCGAATCCGGTGATGTAGCCGGAGAAGTCGAAGTGCTCCTCGGTCCAGTCCCGGATCCGCGGCAGGCCGGGGCCGAACGCGTCGGGCACGATGTCGTCGGCGGAGCCGACGAAGACCGCGGCGTCGCGGATGCGCCCGAACCGGTCGACGTGCTCGATCATCTCGAGGTTGTAGTCCGCGGCGACGGCCGCCTCGCGGGGGCCCCTCGACGGCATCGGGAGGTAGCCGACGAAGTCGGTCATCCAGGCGAACGCCCCGCGCTTGAGGTTCGGGTTCTCGAACAGGTAGTGGTCGACGTCCCACGCCTCGTCGGCGATCACGAGGTCGTACTCCCCCGACGCGACGACCTCCTCGAAGACCATGAAGTTGTGCAGCAGGATCTCGTCCATGTCGCGGAGCGACTGGAACACGGCGAGGTCGTGGTCGCCGCTGTCGTGCTCGATGTGCGTGGACTCGCTGGCGAGGGCGGCGGATGCCGGGTGCAGGCGCTCGTTCCAGGCCGCGAGGACCCGCGTCACCGGGTCCTGGGCCAGCCAGTCGATGCGCACGTTCGGGTGCAGCGCACGCAGCTCCTGCGCGATCGCGAGGTCGCGCCTGGCGTGGCCGAGCCCGATCGGCGACGACAGGTACAGCACCGACTGCTCGCGCCCCGGCCCGACCCACCAGGTGCCGTCGAGCCGCGTGGTGCCGAACACGCGATCGGCGAAGGCGCGGATGGCGTGGTTCACGCGGACCGGGAACCGGACGTGGGGCGCGTGGCCGGCGTGCTCGATCTCGAGCAGCTCGGCGCCGGGGATGACCTGCTCCATCGCCCGGGAGGAGGCGAACGACGTGATGCGGTCGTCGGTGCCGTGGATGAGCAGCGTCGGGACCTCGAGCGTCTCGAGGCGACGCCGGACCTCCTCGACCGTGAGGTCGTCGTAGTCGTCGGTGATCGACCACGCGAGCACGTCGGGTCGCTGGTCGAGCCCCCATTCGACGAGGTCGTCCCACGCCTTCGTCGAGTGCGGATCGGAGGCGACCTGCGACATGAAGAATTCCACGAAGTCGGGCCAGTCGCGTTGCCAGTAGTCGACGTCGAACTTCGCCCAGCCCCGGGGCTCCGGGTTCGCCACGGGGTCGTAGCGGACAGCGGGCGCCCGCTCCGGGAGCGGCACGATCCACGGGTGGTGCCCGGCGATGGAGACGATCCCGAGGACCCTTTCCGGATGCGTCGCCACGAGGTTGATCGCGATCTCGCCGCCCATCGAGTAGCCGACGACCACTGCCGACTCCGTCCCCGTCGCGTCGAGCACGGCCACCGCGTCGGCGACGCGGTGGCCGAAGCTGTACCGGCGGGGTTCGAGCGGTCGCGACGAGCGCCCGGCGCCGACGGCGTCGTAGATCACGACCCGGAAGTGCCGCGCGAGGTAGGGCAGCTGCATCTTCCAGACGCGCTCGTGGACGAGCTCCCACGTCGGCAGGAGCAGGATCGTGGGGCCGGCGTCGCCGTAGACCTCGTAGTGGATGGTCGCGCCGGCCCGCTCGACGTCGCCGTCGATCGTCGGCGTCGCGACCTCCATCAGGCGACCGCCCGGTCCATGGCCCGCTCGCCCGCCTCGATGAGGGTGCCGATGGCGCGGAGCGACTCGCGCAGCGGCAGTTCGTCCTCGTGGCCGGAGAGGATCAGGAGCTCGGCGCCGATGAAGGCCGCCGAGGTCAGGGCCACGACCTGCTCGATGCTGAGCGGGCCGAACGAGAAGCCCTGGTCGGCGTGCCGGCGCGCGGCGGTGGTGAGCACCTCGGACCAGCCGTGGATGATGTCGTGCACCCGCTCGCCGATGAGCTCGTTGGACAGGCCCGCCGCCATCATCTCGAGCAGCACGCGCACGTAGCCGGACGCGAGGTCGTCGTCGAGGTAGTCGCACGCGGTCGCCCACTGCTGCGACAGCGGTTCGTCCTCCGCGTACATCGCGCCCTGCCGCTCGAGCAGCTGCGCGTTCTCGGCGTCGAGCATGCTCAGCACGAGCAGCTCCTTGGACCCGAAGTGGTAGTGGATCTGCGAGAGCGGCACGCCGGCGAGGTCGGCGACCTTCCTCGTCGACAGGGCCGCATACCCCTGCTCGACGACCAGTCGACGGGTCGCGTCGAGGATGCTGGCGACGGTCGTGTTGGTCGGCATCTCGCCTTCCCCCTTGTTTCGTTCGGTCGATCGACCGATTTCATGGGGAGGCTACTCCGACCGTTGCGGCGCGTCAAGACCCGGCGCGCCACGCAGCTCCGTGGTGCGCGCGGCGGGCCCCGACAGCCGTCAGGGTGCCGCGTCGCGCGGGTCGTCGGCGAGCAGCCGGTCGAGCAGCCGGTCGAACCGGTCGCGCTCGTCCGTGGAAAGGGGCGCGAGCACGTCGTCCTGCACCGACGCGACGACGACGTCGAGCGCAGCGAGGGCGGCGATGCCGGCATCCGTCGGCGCCACGACGTTGCGCCGCCGGTCGGCGGGGTCGGGCGAGCGCGTCGCCTGCCCGCGCGCGACGAGGGCGTCGACGCCGCCGGCGACGTCGCTCCGGTCGAGGCCGGTGCGGTCGCCGAGCTCGACCTGGCTGGCGGAGCCCGCCTCGACCAGCGCGGCGAGCAGGCGGTACTGACGACCGGTGAACCCGTGCTCGGCGAGGCGCGTCGCGAGGCGCGCGTGCGACCGGCGATGCAGGCGGGCGATGCGCCAGGTCGGCAGGTCGCGCACGCGCTCGGGGGCGGAATCCGGATCGGGCGCGGCGTGACTCGGCGGCATGCGCTGATGCTAGCAAGCACTGTTGGCGCGGCCAACGATCTGTTACGTTGGTGTCACCAACGATTTGAGAGGACGACCCATGCACACCGACCTCCCCTACGGCACCCGCCTCATCGGCCAGACCGAGAAGACGCTCAACGCGATCCTCGAGCGCCTGCTCACCGGAAGCGGCATCGGCGAACGCGAGTGGGTCGCCCTGACCGTCCTGCTGCAGGCCGGACCCGACACGCGGACCGCCGCCTCCGCCCGCGTCGCCGCCGCGCTGAAGCTCGAGCCGCGCGACGGAGCGACGGTGATCGACGCGCTGGCGTCGCGCGATCTGGTCTCGACCACTGTCGACGGCGTGCGTGCCAGCGACGCCGGCCGGGCACTGCACGCCGACGTCCGCGCTCGCGTGGACGAGCTCGTCGAGCGGCTGTGGGGCGACATCCCGTCCGACGAGCGCGCCGCGGCGGCATCCGTGCTCAACCGCACCCTCCGTCGCGCCGCCGACGAGCTCGACGCCCTGAGGGCGTGAGCGCGCCCGCATCACGGCATCAGGCGCTGGAACAGCGATTCGCTCGCCTGTGCGAAGAACGCCGCACCGGCGGCGGACGCGACCGCGGCGACCACGCCCGACGACCAGACCGCGACCCGGTTCAGCCCGTAGAGGTCGCTGAGCCGTTCCGCTCCGAACCCACCGGCGCGCAGGCTGCGATAGTCGAACGTCGCCCCCAGCGCGAGGAAGACCGCGGCGATCTGGCACACCCGGAGGAGGAACGCCGGCGCCGAGTCCTCGCCCCATGAGAACGGGATCAGGATCACGAGCGCCTCGGTCAGGGCCACGATCGCCGCCAGCCGGATCGCCTTGCCCACCGCCGTCTCGCCGAGGAGGACGGGCAGCAGCAGCCCGAACGCGAACCCGTACAGCGGGAACCGCAGGCTGAACACGGCGTCCATCAGCTGGACGAACGTGGCGGCGCCGGCCGCGTCGTCCGCCGTGTCGAAGACGTTCGTCAGCGTCGAGATGGCGAACGGGAGCCCGACGAGCGTCGCGACGAGCGTCCCCACGGCGGCCCGCCGCAGGGGCCGCACCAGGCCGCCCCACGCGAGCGCCCCCGGGCCGCTCCCCGGCGAGCTCGGCTGCTCGACGTCGGAGCGCTCGTCGCTGAGGTGCCGCTGCGCCTCGGCGTACACCCGCTCGTCGGCGTCCGGGCGTGCCGCGCCGCGTTCCAGCGCGGCCATGCGTTGCATCGTGAGTCGTCGTTGGCCGGCGTGCTGCACGTGCACGCGGATGTCCTCCCGGACCGCCGACTCGCTCCCCGAGAACGAGGCGCCGCCGTCGGCCCGCTTCGAGACGAAGCCGGCGCTCCACAGGACGACCACGCCCACCAGCATCGCCACGGGGACGCCGTAGTACGTCACGGACGGCCGGAACAGCGTCAGGGTCGCGATGAGCAGTGCCGCGTACATCGTCCAGATGTGCACGGCGGGGCGGGCACGGACCATCCCCGCGATCACGAGCGTCACGATGGCGATGAGCAGCGGCCAACGGAGCAGGCTGTTCAGCGCCTCCGCCGGGGCGATCGCAGCTCCCTCGATGCTCGAGGCCTGAGCCGGCGCCGAGAACGCCAGAGCGCTGGCCGCGACGCCGAGGATCACGTGGAGTCGCCGACGACGCGCGTCCGGTCCGGGGAGCACCACCCGGACGACGTACCGCGTGATACCGGTGATGACGAGCACGACGATCACCACGGTCAGGATGTGCATCATGACCGAGATCCATTGCACCGACCGGGATGCGCCCTGCGATGAGACCTGCTCGTTGGCGAAGACCAGGAACGCGAGTGGACCGGAGACGGCCAACCCGGAGACGACCGCACGACGACCGCCGAACGCGGAGACCAGGACGGCGGTGCCGATCGCCAGGAGGCCGACGGCCGCGGCGAGCATCGCGACCCGGACCTGCGACTCCACCGAGGGACCCCCGTCCGACGCGATGCCGAGCGTGGATCCGATGGACTCCGCGATCACCGTGACCTGGGTGAGCAGCGCCGTCGCCACCGCCGTCAGCGGGATCACGATCGCCAGCAGCACGCCGTCGCCCAGGGAACCGCGGCTCCGCGCGAGGAGGCGATGGAATCCGAGGGCCCACCCGGCAGCGGCCGTGACGCAGAACGAGATGCTCAGGAGCGCGAGGGACCTGGTGGCGTCGGAGGGCCCGGAGCCGGGCTCGCCCGCGCGCGTCGCATCCACCCACGCGAGCAGCAGCGTGCCGAGCACCGGCATCGTGAACACGACGACCGCAGGGGCGAGGGGCGGCCCGATCGCACGCCACGCGCGCGGGAGCAGGTGCGCCTGCCGCGGGTTGCGCCGGCGCGCGATGCAGAGTCCGCCGTAGAAGACGAGCACCGGGGCCAGGGCCCAGATGCGCCACATCGCGACCACGTCCTGGATCCAGTCCGACGAGGTGACCTCCGAGTCCTTGGGGGTCCGGTCGACGATCGTGATGCTGGCGTCGTCATCGCCGTCCCGATCGGCGATCTCCGGGATCCGCACGACCCGCCCGCTCTTCTCGCTCACCACCTCGATCGGCTCGGCATCGACCATCTCCCAACGCCCGTCGGATGCGATGTTCACTTCGAGGCTCGCCTCGGGCGCCTCGGAGGCCGTGGATCCGTCCGGCAGGCCGTAGCGCAGCTCGAAGCCGCCGGAGGACGGGCTGAACTGGTCGATGCTCCAGTCCGCCTTGAGCCGCAGTCGACCGTCGTCGCTGAGGTCGTAGGAGATGTTGCGCCACGACGCGGGGAGTTCCTCGCCGGCGGTGATGTCGGCGACCGAGACCGATCCGACCGCTTCGTAGAGGAACTCCGGATGGTCGCGGACGACGCGACGGTATTCGTCGTCGGCCGGGAACCACGGGCGGCAGGCCGAGTCCTCCTCGTCCCACATGATCGTGGCGTTGCCGGTGACGGACGTGTCCTGCACGCTGGCGACCAGGGCGATGCCGCGAGGGCACGCGGTGGCGGCCGAGATCGCGTTGGTGATCGGGTCGTCGCTCTCCTCGACCGGTTCACCGCCGGTCCACCTCGACCACAGGCCCTGGAACGCCGGCGCCGTCCCAGGCGACGCGGTTCCGGCGGAACGGGACCCGGCCGATTCCTCCGTCGCCGGGGCGCTCGGGGCGTGCACGATGAGCGCCGCGCCCGCCATGAGCACGGCCACGCCGGCGACGATCCCGGCGATCCTCCAACTCAACGAGCCGTCGGGTCCCACCCCGACGCCGCGCGTCGATTCGTGGTTCTCCGGGTTCCGTGGCTGCTCGTCCATTGCGCTCACCCGATCCGGGCGGTATTCGAGCGGTCGGAGATCGACCGAACACGCGCACCCTAGGCCGGTGCGTGCGCCGTCGGCATCGGGGAACGCCCCGAACCCGCATCAGCGCAGGCCCGGATCGGACCCCCGGTCCCCTCAGTCGCCGGGAAGCGCCGACTCGACCCACGAGCGCAGCTGCGCCGCCGGGACGGCCCCGACCTGCCGGCCCACCTCGACGCCGTCGCGGTAGAGCAGCAGCGTCGGGATCGCCGTGATCGAGTGCCGGCTCGAGACCACCGGCGACCGGTCGGCATCGACCTTCACGACCTTCAGTCGCCCAGCGAGCTCGCGTGAGAGCTGCTCGACCACCGGCGCGATCGCCCGGCACGGACCGCACCAGACCGCCCAGACGTCGACGAGCACGAGCACGCGGCTCGCGACCGCGTCGTCGAAGCTCAGGTCGCCGGCCTCGACGAGCCAGGGCAGGTCGGCGTGGCAGTTCGAGCACCGCACGCGGCCCCGGCCGCTGAACGGGACGCGGTTGCGGGTGCCGCACGCCGGGCAGGTGACGACCTCGCCCGGTCGGCCGCTCGTCGCCATGGCGCTACGCCTGCCGGGTCCGCGCGTAGTGACGTCGGGCCTTCGCCCGGTTGCCGCAGGTCTCCATCGAGTGCCACTTGCGCGAGTTGGCGCGGCTCGTGTCGATGAGGAAGTGCTGGCAGTCCGACGCGGCGCAGGGCCGGATCCGGGAACCGTCGGGACCCTGCAGGCTCGCCCACTCGAGCATGGCTCGAGCGCCCACGTACCGGGCGGGGTCGATCTCGTCGCGCCAGGTGACGCCGTCGACGTCGAAGACCGGATGCCTCGCCACGGCGCCGGTCCAGGGGGCGAGGTCATCGAGTCCGCGTTCGCCGCGCAGGAAGTCGACCAGCACGGGGCGCACGGCCCGTGCGTCGTCGACCTCGGCAGCGGTCCCCTCCCCGCCGTGGGCGATCACCCACGCGGACGCGGCGGCATCCGTCCCGAGGTCGTCCTGCACGCGGTCGGGCCAGACGATGCGCGAGTTGACCAGGTCGAGCAGCATCGAGCGCTCGGCATCCGTCGTCATGGGTGCTCCCGTCCGTTCGGCTGGCGGAGTCTCCGCGTTCACCGAAGATTCTAACCCCCATGCTTCACAGAAGTGGTTTGGATTGCTATCGTTGCGACCGAACCTAACCGGCTTGAACAGATGATCCGGTTAGCAGAGACAAGGAGCAGCACATGCCGTACGTGACCACCGGGACCGAGAACTCCGGCAGCATCGACCTGTACTACGAGGACCACGGCAGCGGGCAGCCGGTCGTGATGATCCACGGCTACCCGCTCGACGGGTCGTCGTGGGAGAAGCAGTCGGCTGCACTCCTACAGGCCGGGTACCGGGTCATCACATACGATCGGCGCGGCTTCGGCCGCTCGTCCAAGCCGACCACCGGCTACGACTACGACACGTTCGCCGCGGACCTCAAGGCCGTGCTCGACACGCTCGACCTTCGCGAGGTCGTGCTCGTCGGCTTCTCGATGGGCACCGGCGAGGTCGGGCGCTACCTGGGCACGTACGGCAGCGACCGCATCGCGAAGGCTGCGTTCCTCGGCTCGCTCGAGCCGTACCTGCTGCAGGCCGACGACAACCCGACCGGCGTGCCGGCCGACGTCTTCGCCGGCATCGAGCAGGCCGCGACGGACGACCGATTCGCGTGGTTCGACCAGTTCTACCAGGACTTCTACAACCTCGACGAGAACCTCGGCACCCGCATCAGCGAGGCGGCCGTGCGCGGCAGCTGGGCCACCGCGGCCGGCGCGAGCTGGTACGCCGCCTCCGCAGTCGTGCACACGTGGCACGAGGACTTCCGCGCCGACGTCGACCGGATCGACGTGCCCGCGCTGATCCTGCACGGCACGGCCGACCGGATCCTGCCGATCGACGCGACCGCGCGCGAGTTCACGAAGCGACTCCCGTCCGCGACCTACGTCGAGCTCGAGGGCGCTCCGCACGGCCTGCTGTGGACGCACGCCGACGAGGTCAACGAGGCCCTGCTCGCGTTCGTGCGCGCCTGACCGTCGTCGTCACGAGGGGTCCGGCCGACCCGGGCCCCTCGGGCACGCCGGCGGGCGCGCCTGCCGGACCTCAGCCCCGCGCGTCCTCGAGATGCGCCTTGCCGCGGCTCAGCACCTTCACGACGAGGTCGTGGCGGCGGAGCGCCCGGATGGTGCGGGCGACCTCGTCGGGCGATCGCCCGAGGGCGCGCTCGTTCGCGACCACGAGCACGTCACCCGAGCGCAGGGTCGCGAAGAGCCGGCCGAGCCGCTGCTCCCACGACTCGGGCATGTCGGGCATCGGGTGCTTGAAGTCGAGGATGTCGACGCCGAACCGCGCGAGATCGTTGCGCTGCTCGACGACCGACGGCATGTCGTCGCGGGCGACGACGAGGCCGACGAGCCGCGAACCCTCCGGCCGCGCCTTCCACCAGTCGTGGTGCTGCTGCAGCTCCTCGAAGCACTCGGGGCAGCCGATCGCGTGGTGGCCGGGCGTGTGGGCGCCGCCCGCGGCATCCGCCGCCGCCCCGGCCGCCGCGGCATCCGTCGTCGTCCCGGCCCGCTGCTCACCCATGTCGTCCACCCTCGTCGGCCTCTCCGCGTCGGTTCCATTCTCGCCGAGACCCGGGCCCGGCGCACACCCGCCCGCCCCACGCGACCCCTTCCCCGCCGTCCCCGCTCGGCGTAGCCTGCCCTCCATCGCGCATGGGGCGCGGACGGACGAGGGGGTTCCGATGGCGGAGGTGGCACCGATCCGACCGTGCCCGTGGGGCGACGGCCGGGCACGCGAGGCGATGGCGTACGACGTCGAGGTCTTCCCCGAGCTCGAGGGGGCGTGAGCGACTGATGCCGCGGAACCCCGACATCCCGGACGCCTTCGACGTCTACACGCTCGTCGTGCTGCGCCGGCCGGACGACGCGCCCCAGCTCTCCGATGACGAGCTCGACACGCTGCAGGCGAGACACCTCGCGTACCGCGCCGAGCTCCGGCGCCGCGGCATGATCGTCGCGAACGGCCCGTTCGGCGAGCAGAGCGACCTGTCGTACCGAGGCCTGTCGATCTTCGCGTGCGACCTCGCCGAGGCCGCACGGCTCTCCGACGGCGACCCGTCGGTCGTCGCGGGCCGCCTCACGTACGACGTCATGGAGTGGTGGGTCGCGGCGGGCACGTTCGCCTTCCCGCAGGCCGGCGGCCCCGTGGGCGATCGACGGGAGATGCCGGGGGTCTGAGCCCCGACTGCCGACGACTACGAGGACCACGTGGTTCGGTCGCGCCCGGTCTCGCGTCACGATGTGCGGGACGGCAGCGCCCATCCGGGCCGATCCACGCCGTCACCGAGTGTGAGGAAGGTCCACCATGCACGCCACGAACCCCCGGAGCCGTCGTGGCCCGATCCGCCTGGCGCTCGCCGCAGCGGGCGTCGTCGCCGCCGTCGCGCTCGCGGCGGCGGTGCCCGCCGCGGCCGACGCCGCGCGCGCGCCGGCCGAACCGAAGCCGACCATCGTGCTCGTCCACGGCGCGTTCGCCGACGCCTCGGGCTGGAACGACGTGACGGAACGCCTGCAGAAGCGCGGCTACACCGTGCTCGCGGCGGCGAACCCGTTGCGCGGCCTGCTGACGGATGCCGCGTACGTCCGCTCCGTCCTCGAGACCATCGACGGCCCGATCGTGCTCGTCGGTCATTCGTACGGCGGCGCCGTCATTACGAACGCCGCGACCGACAACGAGAACGTCACCGCCCTGGTCTACGTCGCCGCCTACGCGCTCGACGAGGGTGAGCGGCTCGTCGACGCCAACGCACTCGGCGGCGGCCACACGGACCTCGCCGACCACCTGGTGATCAGGCCCTACCCGGGTGCCCCCGAGGGCGACGCCGACGGCTACATCGACCCGGCGTACTTCCACGAGCTCTTCGCCGGCGACCTGCCGAAGAAGCAGGCCGCGGTGATGGCGGCGTCGCAGCGCCCAGCGGCACTGCAGGCCCTGTTCACGCCGTCGGGCGTGCCCGCGTGGAAGTCGATCCCGAGCTGGTACATCGTCGCCTCGCAGGACCACACGATCCCGCCCGAGGCCGAGCGGGTCATGGCCGAGCGCGCCGGCTCGACCACGATCGAGCTCGACAGCTCGCACGTGGCGATGATCAGCCATCCGGCCGACGTCGCCGACGTGATCCTCGACGCCGCCGAATGATCGTCGCCGCCGCGGCATCCGCCGGGTCGCGACGGATGCCGCGGCGCTCGCGCACGGCCCGTCTACGCGGTCTCGGCCGCGACGCGCGGCCGGCGCCAACCGGTGACGAGCAGCCAGGCGGTGAAGGAGAGCTCGGCGACCACCGACGGCAGGGCCACGACCAGGAGCATCACGTCCGCGATCGCGGCGTAGTCGGGCAGCAGCGTGACCGCCATCGTGTCGAGGCCGTACGCGACTCCCGCGACGACCAGCGCCCAGCCGAGCCAGGTCGGCGCGAGTCCCGACGCGGTGATCAGGCGTCCGAGCAGCACGAGGTGGACGCCGAACGCGACGAGCCCCACGAGCCACGCGTAGTCGAACGCCTCGAACATGAGCATCCCGGCCTCGGGGCCCATCGTGCCGCTGCCGGGCCCGCCGGTGACCAGCTGCAGTCCGAGGAACATGAAGACCGCCGCGACGCCGAGCATCAGCGTGTAGACGATGCGGAACCATGCGGCCAGCAGGGAGCGGTCGCGCCCGGCGGGCCGGAAGAGCACGTACAGCGCCCACGCGATCGGCACGTCGACGAGGAACACGACGACGAACGCCGCGAGGCCGGCTCGGAAGAGGGACTCGGATGCCGCGACGTCCGCCGCCGTCGCCACCGCGTCGCCGGGGTGCACGAGCGACCCGCGGACGACGAAGTTCGCGAAGATCGCGAGCACGAAGATCGCGAGGTAGCCGATCCCGGCGACGCGGGCCGCACGCCGACGGACCTGCGGGTCGTCGGCGCGTCCGGTCGCGTGCGGGATGAGTGCGTCGGTGGTCATGGGTTCCTCCAGGTCGTGGTCCGAGGCGGTTTCGTACTAAGTACGATTCGGATGGCGGACACGCTACTCGTACTTAGTACGATGAGTCAAGGACGACCGGCAGAATGGAGTCCATGACCGACGACACGCCCCCCGCGCGGACCCACGTCCGCGGCTCGCTGGACCGCGACCGGGTGCTCCGCGGCGCGATCGGGTTCGCCGACCGCGAGGGCATCGAGCCGCTCACCATCCGCCGTCTCGCCGACCACCTCGGCGTGAAGCCCATGACGATCTACCACTACGTCGCGAACAAGGAGGCGATCATCGACGGCATGATCGACCTCGTCTTCGACGAGATCGATCGCCCGGCCGAGGACGGTCCGTGGCGCGCAGGCATCCGGGCCCGCGCGTCATCGCTGCGGGAGGTGCTGCGGCGGCACCCCTGGGCGACCCCGCTCATGGAATCGCGCACGAGTCCGGGCGCCGCGACGCTCGGGCACCACGACGCGGTGCTCGCCTGCTGGTTCCGCTCGGGACTGCCCCTCGAGCTCATCGCGCACGGGCTCGCCGTGGTCGACGCGTTCGTCTACGGGTTCGCGCTCCAGGAGGCTGCGCTTCCGTTCGGCGACCGGCCGGGCGACCTGACCGGCGCGGCGGAGGAGATCGTCGTCCCGCTCCCCGAGGGCGAGCACGTCCACCTCGCTCGCTTCACGCAGGAGTACGTCCTGCAGCCGGGCTACGACTTCGGCCGCTCGTTCGACTTCGGGCTCGACCTCATCCTCGACGGCATCGAGGCGGCCGCGGCGCGGTAGGACGCCCCGCCTCGGCGAACCGTTGCGGCGGGGCCCTCACCGTCGCAGCGACCCGCAGGACGCCGTCACGGATCCGCTCGCCCGGTACTTCGGTACCGGGCCGCGCTACAGCCCCTCCGCGATCTCCTTGATCGCGGCCAGGCGACGGTCCCACTCGGCGCCGATGGCCTCGAGCCGGCGTGCGGTCTCGGAGAGCTGCGCGCCGAGCACGCGGTAGCGCACCTCGCGACCGACGCGCACGGACTCGACGAGCCCGACCTCCTGCAGCACCGAGAGGTGCTTCGCGATGGCCTGGCGGGTCACCGGCAGGCGCCCGGCGAGGGCGGACGCGGAGGCGTCGCCCTCGCCGAGCGCGGCCAGGATGCTCCACCGGGTCTCGTCGCCGAGCGCCGCGAACACCGGGACCAGCGTCCCCGCGGTCATGCGTCGCCCTCGAGCAGCGCGACGAGCTTGTCGAGCTCGGCGACCCAGCCGCCCGCGTGCTCGGCCATGTTGACGGACGGGTCGGAGGTGCGCTCGAACCCGGTCTCGACCACGGTGAGCTCGGTACCGTCGGCGACCTCCGCGAGCGTGAAGGTGAAGACGGTCGAGGTCTCCTCGTCGACGTGGTCGGGCAGCCGGCCGAGCGCGTCGTCGTTGCCCCAGCGGTAGGTCACCGATCGCGGCGCGTCCAGCGCCTCGACGCGGATCGGCACCGCGCCGTACCCCTCGAAGGTCATGGTGCCCTCCGCGCCGACGCCGGAGCCGGCCAGCACCGTCCGGCCGAACCACCGCGAGATGTGCTCCGGCTCGGTCACGGCCCGCCAGACCTTCTCAATGGGCGCCGCGATGCGGATGGTGCGTCGGACGGTGTAGGTGCCCTCGTCGACGACGGATGCCGGGTTGTCGGTCATGGTCATGGTCCTCGGTCCTCTCGTGATCTGCAACTGAATGATTGCATCAATTTCGCGGGAAGTGCAACCCCCGAGGTGCATATCGGGGCATGACCCATCCACCGGAACGACCGCTCCGAACTCCATGCACGGGCGCGACCCGACGCCCACGCGACAAGGGAGTACGACATGAGGAACGCACCACGCATCATCGTCGCCACGGCGGCGGCCTTCGCCCTCGCGCTCGGCGGCGCAGCCACCGCCTACGCGGCGCACGACACGAACCCGTCCGACAGGGTCGCGAGCTACTCCTACTCGCTCGACGCGATCCAGCCGGCCGACGTCCCCGGCAGCGGGGCGAGTGGGACCACGCGCGTGAAGGCGCTGCCCAACGGCAAGATCCAGGTGACCGTCGAGGCGTGGGGCCTCTCGCCGAACCTGCCGCACGCCATGCACCTGCACGGCGTGCCGGGTGACCAGGCAGACCTCGGCTGCCCGGGTCCGGCCGCGGCCGGCGACGACGGCGTCGTCTCGGTCGTCGACGGCATCCCGTTCTACGGGAGCATCCTGACCTCGCTGACCTGGACCGGCGACACTTCGCCGTCGAGCGCGCTGGCGCTCGACCGGTTCGCGATGTCCGACGCCGACGGCTACCTCTACTACCAGAGGACCTTCACGGACATCCCGGGCTACACCGACGCCGGCACCGTGCAGGTCGTCGTGCACGGCATCGACTTCGACGGCGACGGGGCCTACGCGTTCAACGCCGACGACCCGTTCTCGAGCCGCCCGTCGTCGCTGGGCGCGGGCATCCCGCTCGAGGCGACCGTGCCGGTGCTCTGCGGGGGCATCGCGAACTGAGACCGTCGCGCGGCGCCCTTCCGTCGCGCGACGCACGGCGGATGCCGCGGGGAGGGGGACCCCCGCGGCATCCGCGCATTCAGGCGCCGGTCGGCGCGGCGATCACTTCTTCCGGACCTGCACCTCGTTCGACGCGGCCGACTCGGGCGAGGACCCGACCTCGTTGTGCGCCACGACCGTGGCCCGGTACTTGGCCCCGAGCTGCAGGTCGGTGAAGGTGATCGTGCGCGACGCGCCGCCCACCTCCGCCACGACGACGGGCTGGTCGTCGCCGCGCGGGGTCAGCGTGACCGTGTAGCCGGTGATCGGCCGACCGCCGCCGTCCGGCGCCTCCCACGTGACCGTGACCGATTGCGCCACGGCGCTCGCGGTCGGTGCGGCCGGTCGCGCCGGCGCCGTCGGCTCGGGCGCGATCGGGCCCACCTCGGCCGACGCCGTCGCGGGGCTCCACAGCGGCTTCGCCGCCGTGACCGTCACGCCGATCGTCGCACCCAGGTCCTCGGCCGTCGGGGCGTAGCTCGCGGCATCCGCCCCCTCGATCGACTCGCCGTCGCGCGTCCACTCGTAGGCGGTCGCGCTCCACGGCTCGGAGACGACGGCCTCGAGCACCTGCCCGACCTCGGCGAGTCCCGAGAGCGCGACCCCCAGCGGTTCGGGATCGACGACGGCCTGCGGCGCGACGCTCTCGAGGGTCGGCGTGACGGCCTGCATGAGCCCGTCGGCGCCGAACTCGAGCCGGTCGATCGTCGTCTCGCGGTGCGTGCCGTCGCCGCCGGGCATCGCGAAGCGGTGGTACGCGATCACCCAGTCGTCGGTGCCGGGGATGTTCAGCACCGAACTGTGGCCGGTGCCCTTGATCCCGAGCGACAGGTCCTTCTGCAGGATGACGCCCCGGTAGGTCCACGGGCCGTCGACGCTCGTCGCGGTCGCGTAGCCGACCCGGTAGTTCTCCGACCCGGTGTCGTCGATCGAGTAGGTGAGGTGGTACAGCCCGTCGCGGTAGTTGACGAAGCTGCCCTCGCGGAATGAGGTGAGCCCGCCGATCGACCGGATCGTGCCGGGGACGATCGAGACCATGTCGTCGGCGAGTTCGGCGTAGACCGGGCTGCCGTTGCCCCAGAAGAGGTAGTCCTTGCCGCTGACCGGGTCGTGGAACGCGGCCGGGTCGATCGCCTGGCCGGACTTCACCGCCTCGTCGTTCGTGATCATCGCGGTCGGTTCCGCGACGAACGGCCCGGCGGGGTCGTCGGCCACGGCGACGCCGATGGTCTTGCGGTTCAGCGACGCGTTGTGGCCCGAGAAGTAGAAGTAGAACTTCCCGCCCTTCTCGATGATCGTCGGCGCCCACGCGTTGCCGGTCGCCCACGGCACGTCGCCGTCGGCGCCGTCGAGCGTGAGGATGGGCTCGGCCGAACGCTGCCAGTCGACGAGGTCCTTCGACGTCCACACGAAGAAGTCCCTGCCGCCCCAGCCGGCGACGCCGTCGGTCGTCGCGTACACGTAGTACGTGTCGCCGAACACCGCGATGTTCGGGTCGGCGTACAGCCCGGGCAGCACGGGGCTCGCCATGACGCGCGCCTCGAACGTCCAGGTCGACGCCCCGCCGTCGGGCGCGGTGAGCCGCACGTCGACCGGCTCGGACAGGTCGACCACGGATCCCGACGCCGGGGTCGCCGTCACGCCGTCCGCGGTGTCGAAGACGGGCGACAGCGCGGCGACGTCCGTCCCCGGCACGACCGGGAACACCACGGTGCGGGCCGACGCATCGACGATCGGATCGATCTTCAGCGCGTCCGGATCGGCGAGGCCCACCCCGGCGAGCGCCGCCGTGTTGCCCGAGTCCGTGAGCACCTCGCTCGCGCTCAGCGCGCGGTCGTAGATCGCGAACTCCCGGAACGAACCCCGGAAGCGACCGTCGGCGGCGTACATCGAGCGCCCGAGGTAGTTCGCGAACGTGCTCCCGCCGCCGATGTCGCCGGGGTCGTTCGTCACGTTCGCGTTCCGTGCGACCTGCACGCCGTCGAGGTACAGCGTCGCCGTCGTCCCCTCGAGCGTGTAGGCCAGGTGCACCCAGCGGTCGCGGGGCAGCGCCGTTCCGGAGTTCGCGGTCTGCTCGGTCGTCCAGTTCCCGGTCGCGAGGCTCGTGCGGTACGCCGAGTTCCCCGTGGTGAACAGGTAGCCGTCGCCGACGCCCGAGGCATCCGTGTTGCCCAGGCCGTAGATGAAGTAGTTGCCCGACTGCGCGGGGTCGACCTTCACCTCGGCTTCGACGGTCACGTCCTCGACGCCGGTCAGCAGGTGGTCGGGGAGGTCGACGTAGTCGTCCGACCCGTCGAGGCGGAGCGCGTCGCCCTCCCAGGCTGCGCCGCCGACGATCGTGCCGTCCCTGCCGTTGCCGGAGCGGTCGGAGAGGACCGTGCCGGACCCGTCGGTGAAGTCGTATCGGACGATCTCGCCGTCCTCGTTCGACTCGACCGGCGGCGGGCCGTCGTGCAGGCGCTCGAGCTCGGCCGCGGTGACCGGGATCACGGTGCCGTGTCGCGGGCTCGCCGGCAGGTCGTACTGCGGCGAGACCTGCCAGTCCGGCTGCGAGAGGTCGGGGGTCTCGAGCGGGATGTACCCGCGGCCGCCGTACTCGTCGACGAAGAGGTAGGTCTTCTCGCCGTGGACGTCACCGGGATTCGCCTGGAAGACGGTCGGCCCCTCGACGGCGCTCGTGCCCGCGTCGCGGCCGATGCACGAGTCGATCATCGTCCACGACGACAGCGGTGCGCGGAGCTCGGTCGAGGTCTCCTGGATGATGTCGCTGCACCCGGTCGTGCCCGCGCCCTCGTCCTTGGTGAACCGGTGGTACACGTCGCCGGCCTTGATCACGGTGGAGTCGATCCGCGAGATGCCGTCCTGCCAGATCTGCGGCTCGCTGAAGGTCACGAAGTCGCGGGTGGTCGCGTACAGCATGCGGTTGTAGGTGTTCCCCGTGTGGCCGGGGTCGTCATCGGCGTAGAGCTTCGAGGCCCAGAACACCACGTAGGCGCCGATCGACTCGTCGTAGTACGCCTCGGGCGCCCACGTGTTGCCGGCGTTATCGGGCGAGACCTTGACGTGCCGCTGGTCGGACCAGTTCACGAGGTCGCGGGACTCCCACACCTCGATGTACTGCGAGCCCTGGCGCTGCGACGAGTCCCAGCTCGTGCCGCTGCCGATCGAGAGGTCGGTGGCGATCAGGTAGAACGTGTCGCCCTCGGGCGAGCGGATGACGAACGGGTCGCGCAGGCCCTCGGTGCCGTACGACGAGGTGAGCACGGGCTGCCCGCCGTTCAGCTCGGTCCAGTCGAGCGCGTCGTTGCCCTCGCTCGCCGCGAAGTAGATGTTCTCGCCGGCGAGCGTGTTGCCCGTGAAGTAGGCGAACGCGTAGCCCTCGAGCGGGTCGAGGTCGACGGCGGCGCGCACCGTGGCCGCGAACTCGCGGGTGGCGGATGCCGCGTTGCGGGTGACCGTGGCCGTGAGCGTCACCACGGCGTCGGCGTCGGGTCGGTGGACGACGCCGTCGGTCGCGATGACCCCGGCGTCGGACGACGCCCACGCGATCTCGGTGCCGGGCGGCGCGCCCGGAAGGGTGAGGTTGCCGCGCACGTCGTCGACGTTCACGATCTCGAGCCCGGCGGCCGCGTCGTCGACGACCGCCTGGTCGTCGGCCTCGGCGAGCACGGTCGCCTCGAACGCCTTCGTGCCGTCGGCGTCGCCGCTCGACACGGTCGCCGTGAGCGTGACGACGGCATCGCCGGCGGCTGCCGACGGACGCGTCACGGCGCCGGTGTCGGAGACGACCGAGGGGTCGCTCGACTGCCATGAGACGTCCGAGCCGTTCACGCCCGACGTCGGGAGCGCGAGGTCGGCGTCGACCGCGGACAGGTCGCCGAGGTCGAGCACGGCGAGGTCTCGGTCGACCCTGGCCTGCGCGCCGGGCACGAGGTCCGCCACCTCGGACGCCGAGAGGGCGGCGTCGTAGATGCGGACGTCGCGCAGGCTGCCGGCGAGGGTCTTGTCGGAGGTGTACACGGATCGGCCCAGGTGGTTCGCGGTGGTCGTGCCGCCGCCGATCGAGCCCGGCGTCAGCGCGACGCTCGTGTTCTCGGCGACCTGCGCTCCGTCGAGGTAGAGGCGGGCGGTGTCGGTGGCGTCGTCGAGCGTGTAGGTGATCGTCTTCCACGTGCCGCGGGCGAGGTTCGCGCCCGAGTCCACGGTCTGCTCGGTCGACCAGTTGCCGCTCGCGATCGAGGCGCGGTAGGCGTTCCCGGTGGCGAACAGGTAGCCGTTGCCGGCGCCGGAACTCGTGTTGCCCATGCCCCAGATGAAGTACGGCGTCGCCTGCTCGGGCCGGATGAGCACCTCGGTGCTCACCGTGATCGAGGCGAGCCCGGCCATGAGGTCGTTCGGGAGCCGGACGTGGTCGTCGGCGCCGTCGAGGCGCACGCCCTCTCCCCCGGTCAGCGACGGGCCGCCGACGTACGTCGCGTCGTGGCCGTTGCCGGAGGCGTCGACCGCGACGGTCCCGGACGTCTCGTCGAGCGCGTACGCGGCGACGAGACGGTCGTCGACCGCGGCGTGCGCGGGTGCGGTGGTCAGGGCGACGGATGCCGCGAGCAGGGCGCCCGTCGTCACCCCCGCCAGTGTTCGTCGGACGGTTGGCTTCATTGCGCGATCCTTCGGACGGTCCCGGCATCGCGGCCGGGTCGCAGACAGTGACAAGCCGAGATGTTATCGCTCACAATCGGCGATGGCAATGGGTCCGTGTTGACGTCCTCACGAGCGTGACCGGCTGAACTCATCGCCGAGACGGTTCGGAATGTGAGCCCTCACATCGTTCGCAGGCCGAGGTCGGCCGACGACCCGGGAGCCGGCCGAGCCCGATCGTCCCGGGGAGCGATCGCGCTCGCGACGGGAATAGCCGAGGACGCGCCCGGGACGTGTGCCCGGGCGCGCCCGATCGTCACGCCGACCCGACGGCGGCGCGAATGGCGACGGATCAGCGCGGCGCGGCGGCACCCGCGCCGGCGGCCCCGACGCCCTCGGTCTCGACGGCCTCGGTCCCGGCATCCGCCCCCGGCTCCGCCTCGGCGCCGTGCACCGGGTGGCTGCGCTCGAGCGCCGCCCCCTCGACGTCGACGTCCGGCAGGATGCGGTCGAGCCATTTCGGCAGCCACCAGGCCGCACGGCCGAGCAGGTGCATGATCGCGGGCGTGAGCAGCATTCGCACGATGAACGCGTCGAAGAGCACGCCGATCGCGAGCCCGAAGCCGAGCGGCCGGACCATCGTGAGGTGCGAGAAGACGAAGCCGCCGAACACCGCGGTCATGATGATGGCCGCCGCGGTGACGACCGCGCGCCCGTTGCGCATCCCGGCGACGACCGCCGTGCGCGCCGGGACCCCGTGGACGTAGGCCTCGCGCATGCCCGACACGAGGAACAGCTGGTAGTCCATCGCGAGGCCGAACAGCACGCCCATCACGATGATCGGCGCGAAGTTCAGCACGGGGCCGGGATCGTGCACGCCGAACACCGGACCGAGCCAGCCCCACTGGAAGATCGCGACCACCGCGCCGAACGCGGCGAAGAGCGAGAGGACGAACCCGGCGGTCGCGACGAGCGGCACGAGGATCGACCGGAACACCAGGACCAGGATCACCAGCGACAGGCCGACGACGAGCGCGAGGTACACCGGCAGCACGCCGGCGAGCTTCTCGGAGATGTCGATGTTGCCGCTGGCCTGCCCGGCCACGCCGAGGTCGAGGTCGCCGTCCAGGCCCGCGACGTCGCCCGGCAGGGGCGAGAGGCCGCGGAGGTCGTGCACGAGCTGCTCGGTCGACTCGCTCGACGGCCCGTCGACGGGCACGACCTGGAACGCGAGGAAGTCGCGGTCCTCCGAGACCCCGACCGGCGCCACCGCGACGACGTCCGCCTCCTCGAGGAGCCGGTCGGCGAGGTCGGCCTGCACGCCGACCACGTCCGCCTCGTCGACCGCCTCCGGCAGCGCGACCGTCACGAGGAGCGGGCCGTTCTGGCCGGCCCCGAACGCGTCGGCGACGGCGGTGTACGCCCGGTACTGCGTGGAGTCGGTCGCCTCGGAGGATCCGTCCGGCAGGCCGAGGCGCATCGAGAGCGCGGGGATCGCCACGACGAGCAGGCCGACGATCGCGAGCGCGGCCCGGAGCAGCGCACGACCGGTGCGCATGGGCTTGAGGTCCGGCCGCGCGTGCGACTCGTGGCCGATCGAGGCCCGCGCGCGGCGGTTCACGATCCGCACGCCGAGCAGGCCGAGGACGGCGGGCGTGAACGACACCGCGAGCAGGACGGCGACGAGCACGCAGGCCGCGCCGACGGTGCCCATGACGCCGAGGAACGGGATGCCGGTGACGTTCAGGGCGAGCAGGGCGACGAGGACCGTGGAGCCGGCGAACACGACGGCGTTGCCCGAGGTCCCGTTCGCGAGGGCGATCGACTCGCGGAGGTCCATGCCGGCGAGCACCTGGCGCCGATGACGGTTCATGATGAAGAGCGCGTAGTCGATGCCGACCGCGAGGCCGAGCATGACGCCGAGCACCGGGGTGACCGAGGACATGTCCACGACGCCCGAGAACGCGAGGGACCCGGCGACGCCGACGCCCACGCCGACGATCGACGAGATGATCGGCATCACCGCCGGCAGCAGGGCCCGGAACAGCACGATGAGCACGACGAGGGCGAGCAGCACGCCCGCGATCTCGCCGGGGCCGACCAGGCCGTCGATGCTCGCGGCGATCTCGGACGAGTAGTCGACCCGGACTCCGTCGATGCCGGCGTCGTCGAGCTCGGCGGCGACGGCCGCCTTGACCTCGCCGGACAGCGTGAACAGGTCGTCCTCGAACATCACGGCGCCCGTCGCGGTCGCTCCGTCCGTCGACACCGTGCGGATCTCGGCGGCCGCGTCGACGAGCCGCTGCGCGTCCTCCAGCTGCGCGCGACGGTCGGGCAGCTCGGCGGCCCCGGCCTCCAGCTCGGCGCGCTGGGCGTCGAGCTGGGCGCGGTTCTCGTCGAGCGACGCCTGCTGCGCGGTGAACTGGTCCTGGGCGAAGGCGTAGGTGCCGTCGGCCTGCGCCTGGGCCACGGCGGCGTCGAGCTGCGCCTGACCGGCGTCGAGCTGCGCCGCTGCGGCGTCGAGCTGCGCGGTCCCGTCGGCGACCTGCTGCTCGGCGTCGTCGAGCTGCGCCTCGCCGTCGGCGAGCTGCTGCTCCCGGTCGGCCCGCTCGGATGCCGCGTCGAACGGGTCCACGACGCCCTCGACGCCGTCGAGCCCCGCGATGCCGTCGAGCAGGTCGCCGACCTCGTCCTCCTGCGCCGTGGTGAAGGCGGACCCGTCGTCGGTGCGGAAGACCACGGTGGCCGTGGCGCCGCCGAGCCCGTCGAGCTCGTCGGTGAGCTGGGAGTTGACGCGGTCGGTCTCGGTGCCGGGGATGCTCATGCTCGTGGTCAGCGCGCCGCCGAACGCGAGGAACGCGCCCGCGGCGAGCGCGAGCGCCACGATCCATCCGGTGATCACGGTCCACGGCCGTCGCGAGGAGAACCGGCCGAGTCGATAGAGCAGTTCAGCCATGTCGGGCTGCCTTTCGGGTCGCGTGGATGGGACGGCGCACCGTCGGGCCGACCCTAGGATAACCGACGGATGTCGGAATTCCGACATTCGTCGGATTTCTTCACTGCTCCGCGCGTCCGACTGGCAGACTGCCTGCATGGACGTCCGGGTCGAGCGCACGCGACGCGCCCTGCAGGAGGCGCTGTTCGCCCTCGCGCGGGAGCGCCCCCTCGAGGACGTCACGATCGCCGACCTCGTCGCCCGCGCCGGGGTCAACCGGAGCAGCTTCTACCAGCACTACGCCGACAAGGAGACGCTGCTCGCCGATGCGCTCGACGCCGCCGCACAGCGGGCCGGGGCGGACCTCCCGGAACTCGACGAACCGCTCGCCGCACCGCCGCGGGCGCTGCTGGACTACCTCGCGCACTTCGACGAGAACGCCGAGGTCTACCGCCGCGTGCTCGGACCGCACGGCTCCACGGTCGTCCGCACCCGGCTGCGCACCCGGATCGAGGCGGTGGTCGTCGACGGGCTCGCGAAGTCCGGCACCCGCGTGTTCGAGGGCCTCCCGGTCGACGTCGTCGCCGCCGGCATCGCGGGATCGGTGCTCGGCGTCATCGAGGCCTGGCTCGCCCGCGACCCGCGGCCCCCGGTCGCGACGGCGGCCGAATGGGTCTGGCGCGTGCTGCTCGGCCCCGGCGACGCCCTCGAGGCGCCGCGCGGCTGACCGCGCAGGGGGTGGCGCCCGCCGCCGGACGCTGCAATGGTGATCCTGACCGATGCCGACGAGGATCATCGAGGGGGACGACGCCGATGTCGAAGAAGGTCACGCTGAAGGACTTCGTCCGGGCCGAGACGGCGACGCGCTTCGCCGCACAGCAGGCGAAGGCACCCGTGAACGCCCACGTCCACGACCGCGTCCCGGTCACCCTCGGGAACCAGTCGGCGCCTCGGCCCGACCTCGGCGTCCTCCGCTCCTACGCGGTCGTCGACGTCACCGACCAGGCCACCATCTCGGTCGCGCCCTCGAGTGTCTACCAGGCCGACCAGGTCATCGACGAGCAGCACTACACCGTCGGCGTCGTCTACCCGGGCGAGGCCCTGACGGTGCGCAACGCCGACCTGTCGAGCGGCACGCACGTGTTCGTGCTCGGCCGGACGGCGCTCGCCGAGGGCGTCGCCCGGGCGCACGAACTGCAGGACCTCCGTCGGATCGACGCGGCGACGGCGAACCCGTACCGGCCCGAGGACTGGGACGACGCGAGCCGCCTCGCGATCGCGGCACGACTCGAGCGCCGTGCCGACGCCGCCGACCTGGACCGAGCCTTCGGCACGCCCCTGACGACGATCTCGCAGCAGCACGTGCTCGGCACGCGGCTCGACTGGGGACGGCTGCCGCCCGAGCACGGGCAGTACCACGAGGGCGTCGCGACGAGCACGGGGTGCGAGATCTGGACCTTCGAGGTCCCCCCGCTCGACGTCGACCACCACGGCTGGTTCTCGGTCGTGAAGTACGACGCCCGGGGCCGGCTCGACCTCGAACGGGCGGGCATGGTGGGCAGCGAGCTGACCCGGAACGGCGACGGGTCGATCAGCGTCTACTTCGGCGACGAGTTCTGCATCGGCAGGGGGAACATCATCGCGGCCGAGGCGGGCGAGACCTTCCGCTACGCCATCCGCCTCTACCGCCCCCGCGATGTCGCCGAGACACGCGACTACGTCGACGGGCTCCGCGCGCGTCCGGTCGAGCGCGTCCTGGTCTGAGCAGGTCGGGTCCGGACGCCGCGTGCCGCGCCTCGCGCCCGGCCGGGCGAGCGGATGCCGCGTGCACGGGACTCACGGTTGCAGGCCGTAGTCTCATCTCACCGTCACACGCCTTCCCGAGAGGAGCACGCCTGCCATGAGCGGTGCCGCAGCCCTGGACTCGACGTCCCTCGACGTCTTCGACCGCCGCGAGTCGGAGGTGCGCGGGTACGTCCGCGCGTTCCCGACCGTGTTCGACCGCGCGTCGGGCTCGACCCTCGTCGACGCCGACGGTCGCGAGTACCTCGACTTCTTCGCCGGCGCCGGCGTGCTGAACTACGGCCACAACAACCCCGCGTTCACGCGCGCGATCATCGAGTACCTCGAGCGCGACGGCATCATCCACGGCCTCGACATGGCGACCTCGGCCAAGCGCGCGTTCATCGAGGCGTTCGAGCGACTCGTGCTCGCGCCGCGCGGCCTCGACCACAAGCTCCAGTTCACCGGGCCGACCGGCGCGAACGCCGTGGAGGCCGCGCTCAAGGTCGCCCGGCAGGCGACCGGCCGATCGAACGTCGTCGCGTTCACGAACGCGTTCCACGGGCTGAGCCTCGGCTCGCTCGCCGCGACCGGCAACAGCCACTACCGCGAGGCGGCCGGCGTCGCCCTCGGCGACATCGCGCGCCTGCCCTACGACGGGTACCTCGGCGCGGGCGTCGACACGCTCGACCTGTTCGAGAAGATGCTCGACGACCCGGGTTCGGGCCTCGACCTGCCCGCCGCGGTCATCGTCGAGGCGGTGCAGGGCGAGGGCGGCATCAACGTCGCCGGCCCGCAGTGGCTGCAGCGCCTGCGCGCGATCACCGAGGCCCGCGGCATCCTGCTCATCCTCGACGAGATCCAGGCCGGCGTCGGCCGGACGGGCGCGTTCTTCGCGTTCGAGGAGTCGGGCATCGTGCCCGACATCGTGACCGTGTCGAAGTCGATCTCGGGCTCGGGCCTGCCCATGTCGCTCGTGCTCCTGCGCCCCGAGGTCGACGTGTGGAAGCCCGGCGCGCACACCGGGACCTTCCGCGGCAACAACCTCGCGTTCGTGTCGGCGCGCGTGGCGCTCGAGACCTACTGGGCCGACTCGGCGTTCACCGACGGCGTCGCCGCCAAGTCCGCACTGCTGCGCACCGAGCTCGAGCAGGTCGCCGCCGAGCACCCCGACCTCGGCTTCGTGGTGCGCGGCCGCGGCCTCATGTACGGCATCGCGTGCGATGCCGACCGCGCGCTCGCGGGCCGCGTCTCGAAGGCCGCCTTCGCGCGCGGACTGGTCATCGAGACCTCCGGCGCCCACGACGAGGTGCTGAAGTTCCTGCCCGCCCTCACGATCACCGAGGACGAGCTGCGGCGCGGCCTCGCCATCGTGCGCGAGAGCCTCGCCGAGGTGCTCGCCGGCTGACCCGGTCAGAGGGTCACGGCCGTGCCGTCGACGAGCCACCGCGCTCGCTCGCGCACGTCGGGGGAGGCCGCCGCGAGCGCCCTGCGCAGGCCGGCCTCGCCGTCCCGGAAGTGCGACCAGCCGTCGTAGTGCGCGAGCGCCGCGGCGCGCGGGGCGACGAGGCCGATGAGCTCGACGGCCTCACGGCCGTCCATCGTGTAGCGGAGTGGTCCCGTGAGCCCGAACCGCACCCCGCCGACGTTGACGATCGCGACGTCGACGTCGAGCGCGTGGGCGGCGCGTCGCAGCCCCGCGTGAAGGACCGTGTCACCCGTGACCCAGAGGGCCACGCGCGACTCCCCCGTGCGCCGCACCGCGAAGCCGACCACCTCGCCGACGATCGGGCGGCTGAGGGGCGGTCCGTGGCGGCAGGGCGTCGCCGTGACCTCGAGGTCGGCGAGGCCGGCCCGCGGTGCCGCGACGACGACGCGGTCCCCCTCGGCGAGGCCGTGCACCGGTGCATCGCCCGTCCGCCCCGCGAGCCGCTTCCCACCGCTCCGCGTGGTCACGACCCGTCCTGCTGAGGGGAGGAACGCACGTCCGGCGTCGTCGAGGTTGTCCGCGTGATGGTCGTGGCTGATGAGGACCAGGTCGACCGGACCGACCGCCTCCGGACCGAGCGCCGGCCCGAGCGTCTTCCGCGACGAGGTGCCCCAGCCGAAGGCGTACGTCCGCCCCGGCGCATCGAACGTCGGATCGACGAGGATGCGCCATCCGTCGAACTCGACGAGCACCGTCGGTCCGCCGATCCTCGTGAGGCGCATGTCGGCGGCCGCCGAGGTCACGGGGCCGGCACGGTGGCCGGCCGCGCGTTGACGAGCGCCCAGTCGAGCGCGTGGTCGGCGACCTCCTCCCAACCGGGCTCGGCGCAGGTCCAGTGCGAACGGCCGGCGAACTCGACGTACTCGGTGACCGCCGGTGACTTCGCGTAGTGCTTCGCGTTCGACCGGTTGACCGACGGCGGCATGATGTGGTCCTTCCCACCGCCGATGAACAGCAGCGGAGCGCGGTCCTTCGCGTAGTCGACCCAGGTCTCCTGCATGCCGGGCTTGAAGTTCGCGATGAGGCCGTACGCCCAGATCCACTCGCCGGGCGCGCCGATCGCGTACGTCTCCCACGCCGCGTCGGAATCCTCGCGCGAGAGCGTGTTGGCGAACGCGTAGTGGAACTCCTCGGGCGTGAAGGCGACGGCCTTGTGCCGGTTCGCCGGGTTCTTCAGGGCCGGGAACAGCGACTTCACCTGCGAGAGGGGGGTCACGCGCACGCCCTCGGTGGGCGCGGAGTCGATGACGACCGCGGAGGCGCCGAGCCCGCGCGCGAGCAGGAGCTGGGTGAGGGTGCCGCCGAACGAGTGCCCCATGATGATCGGCGGCCGCGGCAGCGCCTCGATGACGCCCGCGAGGTGGTCGACGGTCTCGGGCACGGTGAGCTTCGCGATGACGTCGGGATTCTCGCGCAGCGCCTCGACCTCGATCTCGAAGCCGGGGTACGCGGGCGTGAGCACGGTGAAGCCCTTCGCCTCGAAGTGCGCCTTCCAGCCCTCCCAGCTGCGGGGCGTCATCCACAGGCCGTGGACGAGCACGATGGTGTCCGGTGCGGCGGCGTCGGGGGTGGTCTCGTCGGTCATGATCGGTCCTTCCGGGGAGTGGTGTGCGTCGGGTCAGGAGTCGATGAACGCGAGCAGGTCGGCGTGCAGCCGGTCGCGCTCGGTGTCGGGCAGTCCGTGCGCGCCGTCCTCGTAGACGAGCAGGGTCGCGCCGTCGACCATGGCGGCGGACCGCTTGCCGCCCACCTCGAACGGCACGATCTGGTCGTCGTCTCCGTGGATCACGAGCGTCGGCACGTCGACCTTCGCCAGGTCGTCGCGGAAGTCGGTCGCCGAGAACGCCGCGATGCACTCGTAGGCGGCCCGGTGCCCGCACGCCATCGACTGCAGCCAGAAGGCGTCGCGGATCCCCTGCGACACGTCGTTGTTGCGATTGTGGCCGAAGAACGGCCCGTCCGCGAGGTCCCGGTAGAGCTGCGCCCGGTCGGCCGCCTCGCCGGCCCGGATCCCGTCGAAGACGTCGATGGGCAGGCCCTCGGGATTGTCGTCGGTGCGCAGCATGAGCGGCGGGACCGCCGAGACGAGGACGAGCTTCGCGACCCTGGCGCTGCCGTGGCGGCCGAGGTAGTGCACGATCTCGCCGCCGCCGGTGGAGTGGCCGACGAGGGTCAGGTCGGCGAGGTCCAGGTGGTCGATGAGGCACGCCAGGTCGTCGGCGTACGTGTCCATCTCGTTGCCCGCCCACGTGCGGCTGGAGCGCCCGTGGCCGCGACGGTCGTGCGCGATCGCGCGGTGGCCGTGCTCGGCGAGGACGCGCGCGGCGGCGGCCCAGGCATCCGAGTTCAGCGGCCAGCCGTGGCTGAGCAGCACCGGAGTCCCGTCGGCGCCCCAGTCGGTGTAGAAGATCTCGGCTCCGTCATCGGCGGTGACGTACGGCATGTCGGCCTCCCGGGTTCGCGTCGGCAGCAGCGGATGCTCCGATGGTGGCTCGGAGCGGGCGCCGCCCGAACCACGTGGGGCACGTAGTCGTGACCGGGTCAGGTCGTGGGCAGGCGCTCCGCGAGCTGCCGCCTCGAGGTGATGCCGAGCTTCCGGAACACCTTGCGCAGGTGGTAGTCGACCGTGTTGGCGCTGATGAACAGCGTCGCGCCGATCTCGGCGTTCGTGCGCCCGTCGGCGGCCATGCGCGCGACCGTCTCCTCCTGCGGGGTGAGCGCCTCCGCGCCGCCGCCCGGCTCGCGGTGCGGCACGTGCTCGCCCGTCGCCTCGAGCTCGCGGCGCGCCCTCGCCGCGAAGGCCGGCGCGGCCACGCGCGTGAAGAGGTCGAGCGCGGTCCGCAACTGCTCGCGCGCCTCGCGGCGTCGCTTCATCCGCCGCAGCCACTCGCCGTAGACGAGATGGGCCCGAGCGAGGTCGACGCGGGACGTCGACCGCGAGAGGTGCTCGATCGCCGCGAGGTAGAGGGGTTCGCTCTCGTCGTCGCCCCCGAGGAGTGCCGCGCTGCGCGCCGCGACGCCGAGGATCCATGGCGTGCCGCTCTCCGCGGCGAACAGCTGCAGGCGCGCGAGGGCGGGGCGCACCGCCTCGGAGCGACCGGCACGCGCGCCCGCCTCGACGTACTCGGGGAGCTGCTGGTACGTGACCTGCAGGAACTCCCTCGCGACCATGGGCTCGAATCGGCGGAAGGCGTCGCGGTACCGCCCGTCCGCGATCTCGCGGATGCCGAGGCCCGTCATCGCGAGCGACCAGACGCCGCCGAACCCGGCGGCGAGCGCCTGCTCCGCGACCTGCTCGACGAGCTCGTACGACGCCCCCGACCAGGCGAGGTACGAGACGTTCACGACCTGCTCGCTGTCGTAGCCGATCGCGTGGCGCAGGTCGCGCACCTGGGCGGTGTACTGCGCGGATGCCGCGGGCCCCGAATGCAGGAGCTCGAGCAGGCTGAGCAGCCAGAGCGTCGTGTCGAGCACCTGGATCGCGCCGGCGTCGCGCGCCGCGGCCGCGGTCCGCTCGAGCAGGCGGACGCAGGTCTCCACGTCCCAGAGCCCCATGGTGAGGGCGACGCCGAAGTTGCCGAACTCGAGCAGCTCGGCGTCGTCGGCGGCCACGAGCAGGTCGACCGCCCTGCGCATGATCGGCACGGCCTCGGGGTACGGCAGGAGCATGTGGGCGCCGATGGCGCGCAGGGCGATCGCGCGCGGGCCGTCGACGAGGTCGGCGCCCTCGGTGACGCGGCGCCCGAGTTCGGGCAGGGTGACGTCTCGTGCCGCCCACTCGGCCGTCAGGAGGACCTCGAACGCCGCGAGGAGTGCGCGTTGCTCGAGTTCGGGAACGAGGCCGTGGAAGAGCTCGGCAGCACGGAGCATGGTCGCCGAGGCGGTGAGGACGCCCTCGGCGTCGCCGAGGAACAGCGCCATCCCGACGCGGAGCATGAGCAGGCGTCCTTCGCCGACCGGGTCGAGGCGCGCCACGTCGATGCGCCCCACGAGCTCCGAGGCGAGCTGGGCGGCGCCCGCAGCGGTGGCCGTCTCCGCGGCCGCGAGCAGCCTGAGGTCGCGGCCCGCGCCGTCGGGCGTGAGCTCGGCCGCGCGAGCGAGGAGCCGTGCGCGCGAGACGAGGCCGCCGCGACCGCCCGCCGCGTCGGCCGCACGTTCCATCCGGTCGGCGACCTCCAGGTCGGTGCCGCTCGTGGCGGATGCCGCGTGCCATGCGCCGAGGTCGTCGCGGCCATGGTCGTCCATGAGCGAGCTCAGGACCTCGTGCACCCGGCGCCGGTCGGCGACCGGCATGCCGTGATACGCCGCCAGCCGCACCAGCGGATGCCGGAACCGGATCGTGTCGTGGACGGACACGAGGTCGGCCCCCTCCGCGGCCGACGACGCGTCCGGCGGCAGCCCGAGCCGGCTCGCGGCGGCCTCGATGACGGTGCGGTCGCCGGTCGACTCGGCCGCCGCGGCGAGCAACCAGAGCCGGGTCGGCCCGGGCAGGGCGGCGAGACGCTCGCGGTAGTGGGACTCCAGTCGCTCGCCGATGGGCGACGGCTCCTCCGACAGCGACGACGCGATCAGCTGGCGCGCCGTGAGCTCGTGCGCGAGGTCGACGAGCGCGAGCGGGTTGCCGCCGGTCTCGGCGGCGATCCGAACCGCGAGGTAGGGATCGATGGGTTCGTCCGCCGATCGCGTGAGCAGCTGCACCGCGTCGAGGGCGGCGAGCCCGTCGAGCCGGAGCGTGGGCACGCCCCCCGTCCGCGGCTCCGGGAGCGCGTCGGCGCGTGCGGCGAGCAGGATCGCGACCCGCTCGGCCTGCAGGCGACGGGAGACGAAGGCGAACACGTCGAGCGACTCGGGATCGAGGAAGTGGGCGTCGTCGATCACGCAGGCGAGCGGCTCGTCCTCCCCCGCGGCGGCGAGCAGCGAGAGCGTGCCGAGCCCCACGAGGAAGCGGTCGGGCGGCGCCCCGCGGTCGAGGCCCGCGGCGATCCGGAGCGCCGCGGCCTGTCGCGGCGGGATCGAGTCGAGGTGGGCGGCGAGCGGCGCCGTGAGCCGCTGCAGCGCGGCGAACGGCATCGCCGCCTCGGCCTCGTACCCGTCGGCGCGCACGACGCGGAGGCCGCGGGCCGCGCCCACCGCGCCGTGGAGGATCGTGCTCTTGCCGATGCCGGGCTCACCGCGGATGAGCAGCGCACCGCCGTGTCCGTTCCGCGCACCGCCCAGGAGCGCACCGAGCCGTTCGAGCTCGTCGGTGCGCCCGAGGATCGGGGGCGTGGGGGCGTCGATGCGGCAAAGCTACCCGTGGCCGGGCCGGTGGGAAAGGGGTTGCGGGACGGTCGCCGCGATCAGCGCCGCCGGCGAGCGCCTCGCCCAGCGCGGTGCGGCGGTGGAGCACGCGGGAGCCGTCGCGACGGCTCCCGACGAGGCCAGCCTCGCGCAGCACCGCGAGGTGGTGCGATGCCGTCGAGATCGCGAGACCGGCGTCCGCCGCCACCTGCGAGGTCGTGCGCTCGTCGTGCGCGGCGAGCAGGATGCCCGCACGTGTCTGACCGAGCAGCGCACCGAGCGCATCGGCGAGCGCGGCGGCGTCCGCAGCCCAGTTCTCGGTCACCCCCTGCGCGGGATAGAACAGCGTCGGCTGGGCCGGCGGCTCCGTGATCACGGCGCAGCCGAGCCCGCCGAGCACGGACGGCACGAGCACGATGCCGGAGCCGCGGCAGTCCAGCTCCTCGGCGTGCAGCTGCAGTTCGACGCGCAGTGCGCCCTCGTGCCATCCGACGGTGTGGTGGATCCCGCGGACCATGCTCGCGATCCCGTCCGTCGCGATGCGGCGCGAGCGGACGGCGATGTCGGCCCTGAGCAGGCGCTCGACCTGCGGCCACACCGGTTCGAGCAGGGCCGACCACAGTTCGAGCCAGGCGTCGGCGATCACGGCCCGTGCCCGCGGCAGGTCGTCGAGCATGGCGAGCACGGCGCGCTGCCGGGCCCCCGTCGAGCGCACGACGACCTTCCCGAGGTCGACCCGCATGCGCTCGTCGGGCGCCTCGCGGAGCCGCGCGACCTCGTCGTCGGGGTCGAGGTCCCACGTCGGCGTGGTGGTCAGGAAGTCGGGGAAGTAGCCCCGCTCGCCCACGATGACGGCGAGCACCTCGAAGGCATCGCGCGGCACCCGGTCGCGCACGCCCCGCAGCCAGCCCCACTGCAGCGGATGGTCGCCCGGCCGCTGCAGGACCCGCACGGCGTGGCAGAGCTCGTGCCCGGGCGAGAGGCCGAAGCGGATCGCCGAGACGTCGCCGGGTGCGAGCCGGAAGTCGACGTACCTGGCCATCGTCGCCGCCTACAGGTACTGCTTGAAGCCGACGTGGGTGGCCTCGAAGCCGAGGCGCTCGTAGAACCGGTGCGCGTCCTCGCGCCGGGCGTCCGAGGTGAGCTGCACGAGCCTGGCGCCGTGCTCGCGCGCGTACCCGATCGACCAGGCGATCATCGCCGATCCGAGACCGCGCCCCCGCTCGGACTCGGCGACGCGCACGGCCTCGACCTGCATGCGCGTCGCGCCGCCGCGCGAGAGGCCGGGGATGAACGTGAGCTGCATCGTGCCCACCAGACGCCCCGTGTCGTCGTCGGCGGCCACCAGCAGCTGCGCGGGATCGGCGTCGATGGCCGCGAACGCGCGCCGGTAGCCGGCGAGGTCGGCCTCCGTGGAGCCGAACTCGGCGGCGCGGAGCGAGTCGGCCGCGATGAGCGCGACGAGTGCGTCGACGTCCTCGGCACGGGCGCGGCGGAGCGTGTAGGTGGCAGCGGATGCCTCGATGGTCGCCAGGGTCACGTCGACACCCTGCCACACGCCGTCAGTAGGTCTGTGCGACGATCGCCCGGGCGATCGCCTCGGGGTGGAGCCCGCGGATCCAGTACAGGGAGTCGCCGATCGCGAGCACGGCGTCGCCACCGTATCGGGGGCTCACGTCGTTCTCGACGTATCCCACGACGGGCCCGGCGCCGTCGGGCACGTCTGCGAACGCGATGGGCGAGAACCCCACCTCGAGGTCCGGGCGGGTGAAGTCGTCGATCACCCCGCCGAAGCCGCGTGCCGTCCGGACCGTCTCGAGGTCGGTCACGCCGTCCGACACGGAGCAGGTGAACAGCCTGGCGCGCTGGGCGATCGCGGCAGCGAACGAGTCCGGTGGCCCGGTCGGCTCGCTGACGACCACCTCGGCGTCGGACGCGCCGGAGGCCATAAGCAGGCCAGGCGCGGCGAGCCCGCCGCGACACACCGCGGGCCGATCGAGCCGCCGGAGCTCGACCCGCGGGGGACCCGGTTCGTCCGGCGCGGCGGCGGCCACGGTCGAGTAGGCCGCCTCCGCCACCGCATCCAGGCGATCGAGTTCGTCACCACCGTCGACGCCCCGGAAGCGCCCGCCCTCCGCTGTGAGCCCGGCGGCGCGGAGGCTGAGGAGGACCCAGTCGTCGCCGACCGGGGCCGAATACGTCAAGCCCAGGTCGCCGCCCTCGAACGAGGCGTCGATCCCCCCGATCCGGCGGGTGAGCGTCGACGGCATGCCTTCGTAGGTCGCGAGCGGCACCCATTCCGATGCGGCGTCCGGCAGCACCGCGAGCCGCAGGTACGCCCAGTCGCTCGGGTCGTTGTACTCGGGCATGCCCGATCCCACGCGCCACGAGCAGTCCAGGCCCCCGAGACCCTCGAGCAGCATCGCCGGGAACAGCTCGAACGACAGCGGCTGCGTCGCGACGACCGGCTCGACGGGCTCGGGAGCCCCGCCCTGCAAGGCGTCTGCGACGAGCCCGGTCGGCACGATGCCGTCGCAGTCGAGCGGCGCGGCGGGTGTCGGCTCGGCGGCAGGTGGGGAGGGCGCCGCGGTCGGCGACGGGCCGGGATCGGGTGCCGGCGGCGTGCAGCCGGCGAGGAGCAGGGCGAGGAGGGTGGCCGTGGCAGCGCCGACGGCGGCGTTCGGGCGCATGGCCCGCACCCTACTCCCGCGTCAGATCGCTCGCCTCGGGGCCGTCCCCGACCTGTGGAGGATGGCGGGCGTTTCGATGTGGATCGAAACTGTTCCCGGAACGGATGCCGCGGGAGGACGCTGTCCGAGCGGCATCCGCCGCACGCCGCGCGCCGCGGCATCCGCACCGCCCGCACGGAACGAGGGACCCATGAACGCCGCCGAGATCACCCTGACGCCGACCACCACGACGCCCGACGGGGCCGGGATCGTGCCGGCCGACGCCCTGCGCATCGGCACGGGCCGAACCCGTCGCTTCGTCGGCCTCGACCACGGTGCGGGCATCTCGTACTTCTTCGTCGACAACGAGCCCGGCGAGGGGCCGGGGCTGCACTGGCACCCGTACTCCGAGACGTGGGTCGTGCTCGAGGGCACCGCCGAGATCACCATGGGCGACCGGCGACTCGTCGCCGGCCCGGGCGACACCGCCACCGTGCCCGCCGGCGTCTGGCACCGCTTCGAGAACGTCGGCGACGGCCGCCTGAAGGTGCTGTGCATCCACGCGTCGCCCGTGATCGTGCAGACCTGGGCGGACGAGGGCTGATCTCGCGCGAGGCGCGCTCGCCCGGACCACCGCACGAGCCGAACCCGAACCCCGATCCGAACCGAACCGAACCGAACCGACACCGACACCGACACCGAAGGAGACCGCATGTCGTTCCAGGCCTACCTCGACAACATCGAGGCGAAGACCGGGCTCACGCCCCGCCAGTTCGTCGCCCTCGCCGAGGAGCGGGGCTTCGGCCCCGGCACGAAGGCGACCCCGATCCTGCAGTGGCTCGCCGAGGACCACGGCCTCGGCCGCGGGCACGCGATGGCGCTCGTCCACGTGATCACGAAGGGACCGCAGATCAGCACGAAGCACGTCGACAGCGACGGCGTGCACCGCGACGCGACCGACACCCTCTGGCTCGACGGGGCGGCGACGAACCCGGACCGCTGAGCGGACCGGGTTCGTCGCGGTCGCAGCGGTGCTGCGCCGCCGCGACCCGCGAGGTTAGCCTGTCCGTGCCCGGACACGCCCGGGCGGCGACCCCTGGAGTGCCCGCGATGACGCAGACCGACCCGACGACACCGGAGCGCACGGAGCCGGAGGCATCCGGCCTCGGCACCCCGGTCGCGTTCCCGACGCCGCTCGGCGTCTTCCCGGCGCTCGCGGACGACGGCGTCGTGCGCATCCGGAACGTCCGCTACGCCACGGCGGCCCGGTTCGCCCCACCGTCCCCGGTGGAGCTCGACCCGACTGAGTCCGCACACCTCCGCTCGGTGCGGATCGCCTGCCCCCAGCCGCCGAGTCCGAGCGAGCAGCTGCTCGGCCGACCGCTGCGAGGCACGACGCCCGACGAGGACTGCCTGCGCCTCTCGATCACGCGCCCCGAGGGCGAGCTCGACGAGCCGCTCCCCGTGATGGTCTGGGTCCACGGCGGATCGCACGTCTCCGGGGCCGGAGACCTCGCCGGCTACGACCCCGCGGCACTCGTGCGGGAGCAGCGCGTGATCGTCGTCGCGGTCACCTCGCGACTCGGGCTGCTCGGGTACCCGACGGATGGCGCCCACCCGGCCAACCTCGGCCTCCTCGACCTCATCGCGGCGTTCCGGTGGGTCCGCGAGCACGTCGCCGCCTTCGGCGGCGACCCCGACCTGGTGACGGCGTTCGGCCAGTCCTCGGGCGCCGACGCCATCGCCCATCTCCTGGCCGCCGACGGCGCCGAGGGGCTGATCCGCCGCGTCATCCTGCAGAGCGCCCCGCTCGGCATCCGCACCGGGCGCCGCGAGATGCAGGAGCGGATGCGGGACGCCGCCGGTCCGCTCGACCCCGTCGCGTCGCTCGACGACCTCTTCGCCGCGCAGGCGCGGGCGAAGGCCGCCGCCGCGGGCTCCGGCCTGCGCTCGAGCATGCCGTTCGGGCCGCGGTACGGTCGCGCACCGCTGCCGGCGGAGGCGGACATGGAGGACCGCTGGCGCGAACGCGCCGCAGGGCTCGACGTGCTCCTGACCTGGAACCACGACGAGACGTCGTTCTTCTTCGAGGTCGACCCGAAGCTCGCGGCGCTCGCCGCCCGGCCCGTCGTGGGGCGCCTTGCCCGCGGGCTCATCGTGCGGCGCACGACCGACGTCGTCTACCGGCGCGACGCGCGACGGTTCGCCCGCCTGCTGGCGGACGGCGGGGCGAACGTGCAGGTCGCCGGGTTCGACGGGCACCCCGAGGGCGGCGCACTCGGATCCGCCCACGCCATCGAGGTGGGCCTGCTGTTCCCCGCCACCGACGCGTGGGCGGACTCGGCACTGCTGGCCCCCGACGGCGCACGCACGCTCGTCGAGGCCGGCGCCGCCCTCCGGGCCGCGTGGGCGGGCTTCGCCCGCGAGGGACGCCTGGCCTCGCCCACGGTGCCGACGGGGCACGGGTGGACCGGCGGGCTGCGGTCGGTGACGCCGTGAGCGACCGGAACGATCCGGACGACGTCGCCCCCGCGGGCGGCGGGAACGCCCCGGTCGACGAGACCGCCGCGATGGCGATGTGGGAGGACTACCGGACGGCCCGACCCGAGCAGGCACTGGATCCCGAGCCGCCGAGCGTCGAGGTCTTCGGCGATCACCCGGAACTCACCGACGAACTGCTCGCCCTCGTGCTCGACGGGACGAAGCGGGCGACGGCGTCGCTCGTCGCCGAGTTCCGGCACGAGGGCCAGCCGCTCCCCCGCGTCGGCAGCCACTGGATCGCGTGCGACTCGGCCGGCCGGCCGCGTGCCGTCATCCGCAGCACCGAGCTGCGCATCGGGCCGTTCGCGAGCGTCGACGCGGCATTCGCATACGACGAGGGCGAAGGCGACCGCACGCTCGCCTCGTGGCGGCACGAGCACCGCCGCTACTGGCAGCGGGTGTGCCCGGGGATCGGCGTCGAGTGGCACGACGGCCTCGACGTGGTGTTCGAGCGCTTCGAGGTGGCGTGGCCGCCCGAGGCGGCCGACCGCTAGCCGATCCGCAGCATGACCGCGCCGCGCTTGCGGCCCGTGTCGACGTAGCGGTGCGCCTCCACGATCTCGTCGAGGTCGTAGGTGCGGTCGATGACCGGGCGGATGGCGCCCTCCTCGGCGAGCGCGGCGAGCCGTCGCATCCCCTCGCGCCCCACGCCCACGCCGGACGCGGTGACCTGGACGCCGCTGCGCCGGCTGCGCAGGCCGGCGGCGAGCATGCCGCCGAGGCCGGTGATGACGAGCAGCAGTGCGCCGCCGGGACGGATGAGGGGCGCGACGCGCGCGAACGGGGCGTTGCCGACGCACTCGACGACGACGTCGTAGCGCTCGCCTGCGGCCGCGAAGTCCTCGGTGGCGTAGTCGACCACGCGGTCGGCGCCGAGCGAGCGGACGAGCTCCGCGTTCCGTGCGCTGGTGACGGCGGTGACCCGGGCGCCCCGGTGTGCGGCGAGCTGCACGGCGGCGGTGCCGACGGCGCCCGACGCCCCGTTGACCAGCACCTCCGTGCCGGCTCCGATCCGGGCTCGGGCGAGGAAGGAGAGCGCCGTCGCGCCGCCGAAGACGAGGGCCGCGGCATCCTCGAGGGACCACCCGTCGGGCACGCGGGCGATGGCGCCGTCGGCGGGCATCGTGACGTACTCCGCGTGGCTGCCGAACGCGTCGCCGCGCAGGAACATCACGGCGTCGCCCGCCGCGAAGCCCTCGACCCCCTCCCCGACGGACTCGACGACGCCCGCGCCGTCCATGCCCGCGACGCGGACCCGGGGTCGGAACAGGCCGAGCGTCGGCGCGACGAGCAGGCTGAGACTGCGCGGCACGTCGCGGCTTCGGACCCGGTGGTCGGCGATGCTGACGCTCGCCGCCCGGACGTGCACGAGCACCTCCCCCGCGGCGGCGTGCGGCCGCGGCACGTCTGCGAGGCGGACGACTTCGGGCGGGCCGAACCGGTCGGCGACGGCGGCGCGCATCGTGGCGCCGCCGCCTCCGTCGACCGCGCGGACGGCATCGACGGTTCGGGCGGACGTGGGCTCGGGCGTGGCCATGAGACTCCCCTTACGTTGTAAGACTTACGACGTAAGGTAGCGCACCGCGGGCGCCGCGTCCAGAGCCGGCCGCCATCACCTGACGCTGTACGGTTGAGGCATGCCGTCCGCCCGCACCACCGAGCGCACGCCGCTCACGCGGGAGCGGGTGCTGCTGGCGGCGATGGGCATCGCCGACCGCGACGGCCTCGACGCGCTCACGATGCGCGCGCTCGCCGAGGCCCTCGGCGTCGAGGCGATGTCGATCTACCACCACCTGCCCAACAAGGACGCCATCCTCGACGGGCTCGTGGAGCTGGTCTTCGTCGAGATCGAGGGCGAGGTCGACGGCTTCGGCACGACGGCGGATGCCACGACCTGGTCGCCCGCCCTGCGCGAACGGATCCTGGGGGCGCGCCGCGTGCTGCTGCGGCATCCGTGGGCGCCACCCGTCATGGAGTCCCGGGCGGCGCTCGGGCCGACCCTCGCCCGCTACATCGACGGGGTCGTCGGCATCATGCGCGCGGGCGGCCTCAGCCACGACCTGATCCACCACGGCCTGCACGCGCTCGGCAGTCGCATGTACGGCTTCGTCCAGGAACTCGAGCTCGACGACGGCACCGGCGGCGGCGACGATGCCGACGCCCCCGGCCTCGCCGAGATGGCCGCGCTCGTGCCGAACCTCGCCGCCATGCTCGCCGACGTCGTGCACGACGACCCCGACTCGACGCTCGGGTGGTGCGACGACCAGACCGAGTTCGAGTTCGGCCTCGACGTCGTCCTCGAGGGACTGGAACGACGACGGATCGCCGAGGAGGGCCCCGCATGACCGAGTTCGCCGCACGGATCGACGCCACGACGATCGAGCAGCTCCGCGCCACGGGGGCGACGAAGTGGGCCGATCCGGACGCGATCGGCGCCTTCGTCGCCGAGATGGACTTCGGCATCGACCCGCGGATCACCGCGGCGCTGCACCGGGCCGTCGACGACGGCGCGTTCGGCTACCTGCCCGCGCGCCTGCGGGCGGAGCTGTCGGAGACGACCGCCGCGTACCTCGAGCGCCGGTCGGGCTGGAGCGTCGCGCCGTCGGACGTGCACCCGATCCCCGACGTCATCACCGGCCTCGAGCTCGCGATGGAGCACGTGGCCGCGCCGGGCACGAAGGTCATCGTGCCGACGCCCTCCTACATGCCGTTCCTCATGGTGCCGCCGATGCGCGGGCGCGAGGTCGTCGAGGTGCCGCTCGCCGTCGAGGGCGGACGGTACGCGTTCGACCTCGACGCGCTGCAGCGCGCGTTCGATGCCGGCGGGAACCTGCTCCTGCTGTGCAACCCGTACAACCCGGTCGGCCGCGTCTTCACGCGCGACGAGCTCCTCGCGATCAGCGAGGTGGTCGAGCGCAACGGCGGCCGGGTCTTCGCCGACGAGATCTGGGCGCCGATCGTCTACCCGGGTGCCGTCCACGTGCCGTACGCCACGGTCTCCGCGGCCGCGGCCGCGCACTCCATCACCGCGATGAGCGCCTCGAAGGCGTGGAACCTGCCCGGTCTCAAGTGCGCGCAGCTCGTCGTGACGAGCGACCGCGACCGCGAGACGTGGGAGCGCATCGGGATGTTCGCCGGCCACGGCACGAGCAACCTCGGCGCGGTGGCGAACATCGCGGCGTACGGCCCCGGCGACCGGTGGCTCGACGACGTCGTGCCCTACCTCGCCGGAAATCGCGACCGGCTGCTCGACCTCGTCGCCGAGGAGCTGCCCGGCGCCGTCATGCCGACGCCGGAGGGCACGTACGTCGCCTGGATCGACTTCACGGGCACGGCCGCGGGCCCCGAGCCCACCGAGCTGTTCCGGCGCGAGGCCGGGGTCGCACTCACGGACGGGCGGATGTGCGGCGAGGTCGGCGCCCGCTGCGCGCGTCTGATCTTCGCGACGCCGCGACCCGTCCTCGAGCACGTCGTCCGCCGGATGGCCGCGGCGTTGCCGGGTCGCCGCGCGGCCTGACGACTCGCGCGGCCCGACGACTCGCGCGGCCGGTGCGCCGGCGCGCGTCGCGCGCCCCGTCGTCGACGCCGCCGCGGATGTCGGCGGCGTGCGGCAGCATGGCCGGCATGCACGACGACGTCATCTCCTGGCTGCTCGACGGCGACCCGAGCGTGCGCTGGCAGGTCATGCGCGACCTGCAGGGCGCTCCCGACGCCGAGGTGGCGGCCGAACGCGCCCGCGTCGCCACCGAGGGGTGGGGCGCCCGGGTGCTCGCCGACCAGGCCGACGACGGCTCATGGGGCGGGCAGGTCTACGGCCCGAACCGGCAGCGGAACTCGGTCATGTGGAGCCTGCAGATCCTGCGCAACCTCGGTGCGCCGCCCGAGGCGCCTCCCGTGCGCAGCGCGATCGACCGCGTCGTCGCCGGCGTGCGCTGGCACGAGTTCGACGACCTGCCGTACTTCAGCGGCGAGGTGGAGGAGTGCGTGAACGGCGGGGTGCTCGCCAACGCGTCGTACTTCGGCGTGCTCGGCGAGGGAAGCGACCGGATCCTCTCGCTGCTGCTCGACGAGACCCTGCCCGACGGCGGGTGGAACTGCGACCCCATCGAGGAGTCGCAGCGGTCCTCGTTCAACCCGACCCTGTGCGTGCTCGAGGGGCTCCTCGCCTGGCAGCGCGCGACCGGGTCGAGCGACGCCCGGGTCGAGGCGGCACGGCGCAGCGGCGAGGAGTACCTGCTCGAGCGGAGCCTGTTCCGCCGCCGCACGACCGGCGAGGTCGTGAACCCGCACTACCTGAACTTCTCGTTCCCCACGTACTGGTTCTACGACGTCCTCCGGGCGCTCGACCACTTCCGCGACCTCGGCGGCGACCCGGATCCGCGGCTCCGCCCCGCGCTCGACGTGGTGCTCGAGCAGCGCCTCGACGACGGCCGGTGGCCCGCGGGCGAGCGCTGGCCCGGCCGGCAGGCGTACGAGATCGACGCCCCGCCCGGCGAGCCGAGCCCGTGGAACACCCTCCGCGCACTGCGCGTGCTGCGCTGGGCCGATCCCGATTCGCTGTGACCGCGGCGATCGAGGTCCGTCCGGCCGACGTGTACGCCGACGTCGCCGCCGTCGTCGGCCCCAAGCGCCCCGATGCGAGCGTGTGCTTCTGCCTGAGCTACCGCCTGCGCTCGTCCGCCGAGAACCGGTCGCTCGTCGGCCCGGCGCGCGGCGACCGCGTGCGCGAGCTCTGCGCCGAGGACCCGCCGCCGGGGGTCGTCGCCTACGACGGCGACGAGCCCGTCGGCTGGGCGGCGATCCACCCGCGCGCCGACACGAGCTTCGCGACCAACCGGCGGATCCCGCACGTCGACGACCTCGACGTCTGGTCGCTGTGGTGCGTGCGCGTGCGGCCCGGCCACCGGAAGCAGGGCATCTCGCACCACCTCATCGCGGGCGCCGTGGCGTTCGCACGCGACCACGGCGCGCCGATGGTCGAGGCGTACCCGGTCGACAACCACGGCGAGAAGGTCGACCTCACGATGGCCTACGTCGGCACGCGCGCCGCCTTCGAGCGAGCCGGGTTCGAGAAGGCGGCCGACACCGACTCGGTGCTGAACGGGTTCCCGCGCGTGCTGATGCGGCTCGACCTGCGGTGACGTCGTCCCGGGTGACGCACTGCGTCGGCGCCCGGTCGCGGCATCCGGCATGATCGAACGCATGGGCGGAGCAGCAACGGCGACCGAGGTCGCCCTCGCGGTCGACATCGGCGGCACCAAGGTCGACGCGGCCCTCGTCGACGCGAACGGGCGGATCGTGCCCGGCAGCCGGCACCGGGCGCCGACCGGAGCGGACCAGACGCCCGGGACCTTCGCGCAGGCGATCGCGACGGTGTGCGAGGCCGCGACGGCCGTTGCCGCGCCCACGCAGCGGCTGGTCGGGGTCGGCATCGGCACGGCCGGTCCCCTGCTTGGCGACGGCACGCACGTCTCGCCGCTGAACATGCCCGGCATCCGCGACCTGCCGCTCGTGCCGACCGTCGAGCGGTTCGCCGGCGGAACCCCGGTGCGCGTCGCGCTCGACGGCACCTGCATCACGCTGGCCGAGGCCCGGCTCGGGGCGCTCCGCGACGTGCGCAACGGCCTCGCGATGGTGGTCTCGACGGGCATCGGCGGCGGGCTCGTCGTCGACGGCCGGGTGCTGCGGGGCGAGACCGGCAACGCCGGGCACGTGGGCCAGACGTGGGTGCGCCGGCCAGATCCCGACGCGCCCGTCGGAGCCACGGTCGAAGCGGTCGCCTCGGGCCCGGCGACGGTGCGTTGGGCGAACGCGCACGGCTGGGAGGGACTCGACGGGCTCGCGCTCGCCGCGGACCACCGCGCGGGGCACCCCGTCGCGGTGCGAGCGGTCCGCCGGTCGGCCGAGGCGGTCGGCCAGGCGATCGCCGCCTTCGCGGCGCTCCTCGACCTCACCGTCGTCGCGATCGGCGGCGGGTTCTCGCGCGTCGCGAGCGACTACCTCGCCCTCGTCGAGGCCGCGGCGCACGACGCGGCCGTACTGCCCGCCGCCCGCGACCTGCGCGTCGTGCCCGCCGAACTCGGCGACGACGCCCCGCTCGCCGGGGCCGCGCTCCTCGCGTTCGAGGGCTGAGCGGCCCACCGAACGGTCGCCCACGGCGGGTCGAGCGCAGTCGGGCCTCAGCCGACCTCGAACCGCGCCGGCCCGTCGCCCACGGCGAGCGCCGTCTCGATGCGCCGGCGGTGCTCGCCGCCGACGGCGCGGAGGTCGGCCGGGTGGTGCCAGCCGAGGTCCGTCATCTCGCCGTCGGCGGCGAACGGCTCGCCCGTGAGCCACGTGCAGCGGAAGGTGAGGTCGAGGTAGTCGGCCCGGTCGCCGTTCGCGTACGTCACGCGGGGCACCTGGTGCACCCAGGCGAGCCGGTCGACGCGGATGCGCACGTCCGCCTCCTCGTGCGCCTCGCGCGCCGCCGCCACCGCGGGCTCCTCGCCGGGGTCGACGATCCCTGTGATGGGCGTGAGGGCGCCGGTGTCGGAGCGCCGTCCGAGGAGGACCCGGCCCTCGCGCAGGATCACCGCGGTCACGCCGACGAGCGGCAGCGGGGCGGTGCCGACGTGGCGGCGGAGTTCGAGGATGAAGTCGGGCGTGGGCATGCGGCCACCCTACGCGCGGACCCGCCCCTCGGATTCGCAGGACCAGCCGCGTCACTGCGCGCGGAACGGGCTCATGGCGTCCCGCCTCCTGCGAACGCGCACCGGTTCGCGGGGTCCGGGCCCGCCCGCTGGACGGCCCAATGCGCCGGGCGCCGGGACCGGAACCCCGGACAAGTCGTCCGGATCGGCGCGACATGCGGCCCGCGGCATCCGTTCGTCGCACCTGCACCACCGTTCGTCGCAGGGGGCTACCGTTCGTCGCACTCGGTGCGCTATGGCCGGTTTTCCAACCGAACGATCGGTCGGAAAACCCGCAACGGCGCACCACCCCCGCGCCGGGACCCCCGTCACACCCTGCACAGAACAACGGAGTTCGCATGACCTCAACCGTCAAGGAAGCCGAGCGCACCGGGCGCATGTCGAGCGAGGAGCGCAAGGTCCTCGCTCTTCCTCGCCCCGCTGGCCGAGGCGAACGCCACCCTCGCCCAGGTGCTCGCCTTCGCCACGATCGGCATCTCGTTCCTGTTCCGCCCGCTCGGCGCCGTCGTCGCCGGCTGGCTCGGCGACAAGCTCGGCCGCAAGAAGATGCTGGTCTTCACCCTCATCCTCATGGGCCTCTCGACCTCGCTGATCGGCTTCCTCCCGACGTATGCCGCCATCGGCATCGCGGCGCCGATCCTGCTGATCCTGCTCCGCATCCTGCAGGGCTTCTCGGCGGGCGGCGAGTGGGGCGGCGCGGCGCTCATGTCGGTCGAGCACGCCCCGAAGGGCAAGCGCGGCTTCTTCGGCGCGTTCCCGCAGATCGGCGTGCCCGTGGGCATGATCCTCGCCACCTTCACCCTCTGGGTGATCACCTCCACCATGTCGGCCGAGGCCTTCATGGAGTGGGGCTGGCGCATCCCGTTCATGCTCTCGATCGTCCTGATCGTGGTCGGCTACCTGATCCGCCGCGCGGTCGAGGAGAGCCCGGTCTTCCAGGAGCTGCAGGAGCGCAAGCAGGAGTCCTCGGCGCCGCTCAAGGAGCTGTTCCGCACGAACACCAAGAACGTCGTGCTCACCGCGGTCATCTTCATCGCGAACAACGCCGCCGGCTACCTGCTCATCGCCTACTTCGCCACGTACGCCGTGACCGCGCTCGGCATGGACCGCCCGTCGGTGCTGCTCGCCACGACGTTCGCGTCGTTCGGCTGGCTCGTCTTCACGCTGTGGGGCGGGCGGCTCTCCGACCGCCTCGGCCGCATCCGCACGTTCCAGATCGGCTACGTGTTCCTCGCGCTGTGGGCGATCCCGATGTGGTTCCTGATCGACACCGGGAACATCGTCTGGTACTTCGTCGCGCTGTTCCTGATGACCTTCGGCCTCGGCCTCTCGTACGGCCCCCAGGCCGCGCTCTACGCCGAGATGTTCCCGGCCAAGGTGCGCTACTCGGGCGTCTCGATCGGCTACGCGCTGGGCGCGATCCTCGGCGGCGCGTTCGCCCCGATGATCGCCGCGGCCCTGCTCGGCGAGACCGGCATGTCGTGGACCATCGGCCTCTACATCGCGATCGTCGCGGTGATCTCGCTGATCGGCGTCTCCATGGTCAAGGAGACCAAGGACGTCGACCTGAGCGCCTGAGTCCTCCCGGGCGGGGCGAGGGGCGGATGCTGCGGCATCCGCCCCTCGTCGTGTCCGGCGCAGGACCGGACCCGGTGGGTCAGTGCCCGGCGCCGAGCTGCCCGGCCAGGCGGGAGTGCATCGCCGCGCTGGCCTCGTTGAGGCCCTCGATGACGACGTCGGTGCCGCGGTGGGCGTACTTGGTCGTGATGGCGTCGAGCGCGGCGACCGTCGAGGCGTCCCAGATGTGGGATCGGGTGAGGTCGATCACGACCCGCTGCGGGTCCTCGGCGTAGGCGAACTGCGTCGTCAGGTCGTTCGACGAGGCGAAGAAGAGTTCGCCGTCGACCGTGTAGTAGGCCGTCGGCACGGTCTCGTCGAGCGCGAGCCGCCGCTCGACGGTCGCGAAGTGCGCGACCCGGCGGGCGAACGCGACCATCGCGACGACGACGCCGACGATCACGCCGATCGCGAGGTTGTGGGTCGCGACGACCACGGCGACGGTGGCGACCATCACGGTGGTCTCCGACTTCGGCATCCGCTTCAGCGTCGACCAGCGGACCGAGTGCCAGTCGAACGTCGCGACCGACACCATGACCATCACCGCGACGAGCGCCGCCATCGGGATGATCGCGACGAGGTCGCCGAGGCCGACGACGAGCACCAGCAGGAAGACGCCCGCCAGGAACGTCGAGATGCGGGTGCGCGCCCCCGAGACCTTCACGTTGATCATGGTCTGGCCGATCATCGCGCAGCCGCCCATGCCGCCGAACAGGCCCGAGAGCATGTTCGCCGCGCCCTGGCCGAGCGCCTCGCGGGTCTTGGCCGAGCGCGTGTCGGTGATGTCGTCGACGAGCTTGGCCGTCATGAGCGACTCGAGCAGGCCCACCAGCGCCATCGCGAGCGCGAACGGGGCGATGGTCGCGAACGTCTCCCACGTCAGCGGCACGTTCGGGATGAACAGCTCCGGCAGGCTCTCGGGCAGCTCGCCCTCGTCGCCGACCGTCGGCACCTGCCAGCCGGCGGCGACCACGACGACGGTGAGCACGACGATCGCGATGAGCGGAGCCGGGACCGCCTTCGTCAGCCGTGGCACGCCGACCATGATGACGAGGCCCGCCACGACGAGCGGGTACACGAGCCACGGCACGCCGATCAGGTGCGGAAGCTGCGCCGCGAAGATCAGGATGGCGAGGGAGTTCACGAATCCGACCATGACGCTGCGCGGGATGAAGCGCATGAGCTTCGCCACGCCGAGCGCGCCCAGCACGAGCTGGAACACGCCGGCGAGGATCACGGTCGCGATGAAGTAGTCCATGCCGTGGTCGCGCGCCACGGGCGCGATCACCAGCGCGACGGCGCCGGTCGCGGCGCTGATCATCGCCGGGCGGCCGCCGAGGAACGCGATCGAGACCGCCATCACGAACGACGAGAACAGGCCGACGCGCGGGTCGACGCCCGCGATGATCGAGAACGAGATCGCCTCGGGGATCAGGGCCAGTGCGACGACGAGGCCCGCGAGCACCTCGCGCGTGAGCAGCCGCGGCGTGCGCAGCGCGGTCAGCACCGAGGGCTGGTCGCGGGTCCGCTCGCGGGCGGCGGTCGGGGTGTCTGGGCGCGCGGGCGCGGACATGGAGGGTCTCCGTTCGGCAGGGCTCGGCTCGAGCCGGGTGGGTGTCGAGTGAGCGCCACGTCGCGCAGGCCGTCGGGGCCGGATCGGCCGGGCGGATGCCGCGAGCCGACGTGCCACTGTACCTGCTCGTCCGCCGAGCACCGATTCGACGGCGTCACGATCCGCGCACGCACCGTCACGGTCGTTGCGGCCCGCGCGACGACGTGGCTAGGTTGAGGGATGTTCGACTCCGCTTCGGGGGGAGTGTGAGACGTGTCCTCAGCACTGCATGCGCTCGGACGCTGGGCCTACCGCGCCCGCCTCCTCGTCGTGCTGCTGTGGGTCGGCGTGCTCGCCTCGCTGTTCGCCTTCGCCGGGCTGCTCGGGACGGGCACGAACAACACCTACGCATTCCCCGGCACGCAGTCGCAGGACGCGCTGGACTCGCTGGCGCGGACCTTCCCGCAGTTCTCGGGCACCTCGGCCCAGCTCATCGCGGTCGCTCCCGACGGCGGCGATGTCACCGACTCCGACTTCGAGTCGGCCGTCGACGACGCGATCACGGCCCTCGGCAAGATCCCCCAGGTGTCGGCGGTCAGCTCGCCCTACGACGACACGTCGTCGGCCGACATCTCGTCGGACTCGTCCGCCGTGCTGGTGACGATCCAGCTCACGGCCCAGGCGGTCGACGTCCTGCCGTCGACCTCCGACGCGCTCCAGGCGGAGGGACGGACCCTGCAGGGCAACCTGCCCGACGGCTCCCGGGTCAGCGTCGGCGGCGCGCTCTACTCGCAGGTGAACCCCGGCATCGGCCTCAGCGAGCTCACGAGCGTGTTCATCGCACTCGGCGTGCTGCTGCTCACGTTCGGCTCGCTCGTGGCGGCCGGCATGCCGATCACGACCGCACTCGTCGGCGTGGGCGCGGCCGTGGCGGTCGTGCTGACGGCGACGCGCTGGCTCACCGTGACCTCGACGGCCCCGCTGCTCGCGGTCATGCTCGGCCTCGCGGTCGGCGTCGACTACTCGCTGTTCATCGTGTCGCGCCACCAGGACCAGATGAAGCACGGCATGCCGCCCGAGGAGTCCGCCCCGCGGGCCGTCGCGACGGCGGGGTCGGCCGTCATGTTCGCGGCGACGACCGTCATCATCGCGCTGCTCGGGCTGAGCGTGGCGCGCATCCCGTTCCTCACGATCACGGGCATCAGCGCGGCACTCGCGGTCGCGACCGCGGCACTCGTGGCGCTCACGCTCACCCCTGCGCTGCTCGCGTTCGCCCGCTGGCACGTCGTGCCGAAGCGGTACCGCCCGGGGCACCGGGACGACGAGGGCGCGGGCGAGGCGGATGCCACCGAGGCCGCGGAGCCCGCGGAGGCTGCAGGCCAGACGGCGCCGGCTGCTCCGGAGCCCGGCGGATCCGGCGGGGCGGCGGATGCCGCAGGTCCCGGCGACGAGTCCGGCGACGAGTCCGGCGAGGACGCCGGCGCACCCGCCCCCGAGACCCCGGCCCGCCCGGGCGGATTCTTCGGCCACTGGGTGCGCGGCGCCATCCGCTGGCCACCGGTCACCGTCGTGCTCATCACAGGCGTCCTCGCGCTCGCCGCGCTGCCGGCGACGCACCTCCGGCTCGCACTGCCCGACTCGGGATCGCTGCCCGAGGGCGCGCCGGGGCGGGTCACCTACGACCTCATCGCGGAGTACTTCGGCGCGGGCGCGAACGGCCCGCTCATCCTCACGGGCTCCGTCATCCAGAGCACCGACCCGGTCGACCTCGTCGACGACCTGGGCGCCGACGTCGCGAAGGTGCCGGGCGTCGCCGCCGTGCCGCTCGCGACCCCGAACGAGACCGGCGACACCGCCGTCATCCAGGTGATCCCCGAGGGCGCGCCCGACTCGGAGCAGACCGAGCAGCTCGTGCACCGCCTCCGCGCCATGCACGACGTCTTCCTCGACGACTACGCGGTCGACCTCGCGGTCACGGGCTACACCGCGCTCGGCATCGACATCTCCGAACGGCTCGGCAGCGCGCTGCTGCCCTTCGGGCTCCTCGTCGTCGGACTCTCGCTCGTGCTGCTGGCGATGGTCTTCCGCTCGATCGTGGTGCCGATCACGGCGGCGCTCGGCTACGTGCTCTCGATCGGCGCGGCCTTCGGCCTCACGAGCCTCGTCTTCGTCGACGGGTTCCTCGCCGGTCCGCTGAACGTGGAGTCGGTCGGGTCGGTCACGAGCTTCATGCCCATCATCGTCATGGGCGTGCTGTTCGGGCTCGCGATGGACTACGAGGTGTTCCTCGTCAGCCGCATGCGCGAGGAGTACCTGATGAGCGGCGAGCCGCGGCCCGCGATCGAGCGCGGCTTCCACTCCTCCGCGAGGGTCGTGACGGCCGCCGGCATCATCATGTTCACGGTCTTCAGCGGGTTCATCCTGAACGGCGAGGCCTCGATGCAGCCCATCGCGTTCGGGCTCGCCACCGGCGTCGCGATCGACGCGTTCATCGTGCGGATGACGCTGACGCCCGCCGTGCTCGCGTGGTTCGGGCGGCACGCGTGGTGGTTCCCGGCGTCGCTCGACCGAGCGCTCCCCCACTTCGACGTCGAGGGCGAGGGGCTCGCCGAGGAGGACGCCCTCGCCGACTGGCCGGCACCCGGGGCGACCGAGTCGATCGCCGTCGACGGCCTCAGGGCGATCGACGCCTCCGAGCCGATCGACCTCCGCGTTCCCGACGGCGGCGCGCTCGTGCTCTGCGGCGGATCGGCGTCGGCGCGACGAGCCGCGGTGCTCGGGCTGACGGGTCGGGCGCACGTGAGCGGCGACCGGGTCAAGGTCGCCGGCCTCGTGCTGCCGGTGCGGGCCGCGACCGTCCGGCGGCGCACCGCCGTCGTCGAGCTGGGCTCCGCGGCCGACCCGGTCGGCGCCGTGGTCGACGCGACGGCGGGGGACGCGCGCATCGTCGCGCTCGACGACCTCGACGCCGTACCCGACGCGGGGGTGCGCGAGGAGCTCCGCGAGGTCCTGACCGGCGCGCGGCACGGCGCCGAGCGCCGGACCGGCCACGCGCTCACGATCGTGGTGGCCGCCGCCTCGCGCGCGGCGGCCGAGTCGGTCCTGCCCTCCGCGACGCCCGCCGTCGTCGCGGAACTCGCGACGGCGTCGCGCGAACGGGCGGCGGTGACCTGACGTGTCCGAACCGACGTTCTCCTCCCTCGAGGGCTCCGACCGGCTCGGCGTGCTCGGCATCATCGGCGTGCTCGCGGTGCCGCTCATCGTCGCCGGCCTGCTCGCCTGGGGCCTCGCCACGCCCGTGCAGGACCTCGACCGCGTCACGGCGGCCGTCGTCAACGACGACGACCCGGTGCAGGTGAACGGGCAGACCGTGCCGCTCGGTCGCGAGTTCGCCGCCGGCCTCATCGGCGGCACCGCCGGCGAGGGCGCACCGGACGACCCGGGCGCCGACGCGACCGCGACGCCCGCGCCGGCGGAGCCGAACTTCACGTGGATCCTCACGAATGACGACGACGCGGCGGCGGGACTGCGGGACGGCCGGTACGCCGCGGTCGTCACGATCCCCTCGTCGTTCTCCGCCGACGCGACCTCGATCTCCGGACCCGCATCCGATGCCGTGCAGGCCGTCCTGCAGGTGCGGACGACGCCGGCGACCGCCTACCTCGATCCCGCGCTCACCGAGGTGATCACGCAGGCCGCCGTGGCCACCTTCAACGCGCAGATCACGGAGCGCTACCTCGGTAACGTGTACCAGGGCTTCAACACCATCAACGAGCAGATCGGCCAGGCCGCCGACGGTGCGGCCGAGCTCGCCTCGGGCGCCGCGAGCCTCGCGAGCGGCGCGGACTCGCTCGCATCCGGCACCGAGCAGCTCTCGTCCGGCCTCGACTCGCTGGATGCCGGCGCCGCCTCGCTCGCATCCGGCCTCGCGCAGATCGACGCGTCGGTGCAGTCGCTGCCCTCGGAGACCGCCCAGCTCGCGACCGGATCGGCGGAGGTCGCCGCGGCCCTCGACGCCGGCGCGGCGGCCCTCACGCGCGCGACCGACGACTTCGCGGGCCTCGTCGACGACCTGTGCGCCGAGCGGCCGGGTCCGCTCTGCACCCGCGCGAACGCGGTGCTCGATCGCGTCGAGGCGGTCGACGGCGACGTCCGGCGCCTCGCCTCCGGCGCCGACCAGGTGGCTGCCGGCAACGCCGAGCTCGCCGCGGGGATGCCGCCGCTCGTCTCGGGCATCGACCAGTCGTCGGCGGGGGCGAACGAGGTCGCGGCCGGCGCGTCGGAGAGCGCCTCGGGCGGGGCCTCGGTGAACGAGGGCGCCCAGGAGGTGGCGTCCGGCGCCGGCGAGACGTCCTCGGGCGCCGACCAGCTCTCGTCGGGCCTCGCCGAGGCCGTCGAGCAGATCCCGACGTACTCGGAGTCCGACATCACGACGCTGTCCGCCGTGGTCGCCCAGCCGGCGCGGACCGACGTGACCGTGCCGCCGGACGGCAGCCAGTCGGCGCCGCTGTTCGCGATCCTCGCGCTCTGGGTGGGCGGGATCGTGCTCGCGCTCGCACGGCGCGCGGTGCCCGAGCGACGACTGTTCACCTCGGCGTCGACGATCGCCGTCGCCGGCCGCGCGATCGGCCCCGGCGCCGCACTCGGCGCACTCCAGGGCGTGCTCGTCGGCGCCGTGCTGCTGCCCGTGATCGACGTCGACCTCGCGCCGCGCCTCGGGTTCCTCGCCGCCGCCGTGCTGGCGGGGCTGGTGTTCGCGGTCGTCAACCACGGCCTCGCGGCCGCGTTCGGCGGACCGGGCCGCACGGCGGCGACGGTGGCCGCGGTGATCGCGCTCGCGGCGGGCGTGTCCTCGACCGTCCCGGCGTTCTTCGACGCGACGGCGAACCTCCTGCCCACGGGCCCGGGGCACAGCCTGATGCTCGCCGGGCTCGGGGTCGGCTCCGGCTGGGGCGACCTCGTGGCCCTCGTGCTCTATGCGGTGGTCGGCGCCGCCCTCGTGGTCGCGGGCGTCGCCCGGCACCGGACCGCGCGGGCCTGACGGGTCGGCCGGATCAGCCCTCCGACGCGCTCTCGTCGATCGCCGCGATGAGCGCCTCGACCGCCGTGACGAGGTTGTGGATCGCCTGGCGCTCGATCGAGTCCTCGGACAGCTTCTGGGCGTCGTAGCTCGCGGCGCTCGCGGCCGCGCGGGCCTGCGACAGGTAGCTCTCGACCTCGAGTCCGGCCATCCCGATCATCCCCTTCGGGCGGCGCCCCTCCACGGGCGCCGGGACCGTCCCGGCCGTGCCGCCGCGGCCATCCTGCCCCGTGCTGCCACGTTCCCACGGGACGGAAGGCCCGTCGCGGACGCCCCGTCGTCCGGCCCGGACCGACCGCAGGTCAGTGCGCGCCGGCGCCTCCGGTGGCCGCGCCGGGCGCGACATCCGGTGCCGTCTCCGCCGCCGGTGCGGCCCGAACGGAGGCCTCCAGGCCCCGGATGAGCGAGCGCGAGTCCCACGGCCCGATGTGCCGCTTGCCGCCCACGAAGAACGTCGGCGTCGAGTGCAGGTCCATCAGCTCCGCGTCGATCTGGTCGTCCTCGACGCGGCGCACGACCGCGGGCGAGCGCAGGTCGGCGAGGAAGCGGTCGACGTCGAGGCCGAGGTCCTTCGCGTACCGGCAGAGGTCGTCGGGCTCGAGCGCGTCCTGGTGCTCGAAGAGCGCGCGCGACATGTCGAGGAACCGTCCCTGCAGGGCCGCCGCCTCGTAGGCCTGCGCGGCCAGCTTCGCGTGCGGGTGCACGGACTCGAGCGGCAGGTGCCGCCAGATCCAGAGGACGTCGTCGCCGAAGTGCTCCAGGACCGCGTCGATCGAGCCGGTCGCGCGGCTGCAGAACGGGCACTCGAAGTCTCCGTACTCGACGATCTGGTACGGGGCGTCGATGCGGCCGCGGTAGTGGTCGCGCTCCGGGTCGAACGGCCGCACGAGCTTCTTGCCGACGGGCTCCGGCGGCCACACGCGATCGGCGATGACGAACACCGCCCAGCCGAGCAGGAACGAGATGACGGATGCCGTGAGCACGCCGACGCGCGCGAAGTCCTGCGTCTCGGCGTCGGTGATCGCGATGCCCACGATGAAGAGCGAGATGGTGAAGCCGATGCCCGAGAGCGCCGCCCCTCCCGCGATCCTCGGCATCCGCAGCCCCGGGGCGAGCTTGCCGAGCCCGCTGGCCACCACGATCGCGGTCGCCCCCGTGATGCCGACGAACTTGCCGACGACGAGGCCGGCGATGATCGCCCACGTGAGCGGCGAGGTGAACGCCGCGCCGAGCGTCTCGGCGTCGAGGTGCACGCCGGCGTTGGCGAGGGCGAAGATCGGCAGCACGAGGAACGCGACGTACGGCCCCCACTCCGCCTGCAGGCGATCGTTGATCGACAGCGACTCGCGCAGGCTCCGGTTCACCGCCGCGGCGTACTGCGCGTTCGGCGACTCCCGGAACGCACGCGTGAGCTCGGCCGTGCGCTCGACCTCGATCCGTCGCGGCGGGAACACCGGGATGAGCAGGGCGACGGCCACGCCCGCGAGGGTGGGGTGGATGCCCGCCGTCGCGATCGCGCCCCAGAGCGCGACGCCGAGGACGGCGTACGCGAGGCCGCGCCCGGCGCGCAGGAACCGCACGAGCGCGATCAGCACCATCAGCACGGCGGCGAACGCGAGCGGCATCGGGTCGAGCCCGGAGTTGTAGAACATGCCGATGGCGAGCAGCGCGCCCACGTCGTCGACGACCGCGAGCGTGAGGAGGAAGGTGCGCAGGCGCGCCGGGAACCGGGGCCCGATGATCGCGAGCGCGCCGAGCAGGAAGGCGGTGTCGGTCGAGATCACGATGCCCCACGCATGGACCTCGTCGGTGGGCAGCGCGATGACGACGAACAGCAGCGCGGGCACGACCAGGCCGGCGACGGCCGCGACGATGGGCACGATGGCGCGCGAGCGGTCGGTGAGCTCGCCGATGGTGAACTCGCGCTTGACCTCGAGGCCGACGACGAAGAAGAAGAACGTCATCAGCATGTCGTTGACGACGTCGTGGAGGGTGGCGTGGAACTGCCAGTCGCCGAGCCCGATGTCGAGGTCGGTCTCCCAGAACGCCTCGTAGGTCCAGCCCCACGGCGAGTTGGCCCAGAGGATCGCCAGCACGGTGCCCGTGAGCAGGAGCGCCGCGGCGGCGCGATCGCTCGACCCGCGGCGCAGCCGCACCTTCCGGTGGGCACCGCTCGTGGTGGTGTCGGGCGCGGGGGCCTGCGCACTCATGCGCCAATGCTACGGGCGGACGGCGCGGGAACGGCACAACTCAGATGAAGAGCGTGGTCCCCGACTTCTCCGCCTCGCCGAGGAAGGTCGCGACGCCGCCGAACTCGATGCCCTCCATGAGGTCGGTCTCGGCGATGCCGAGGAGATCCATCGTCATGGTGCAGGCGATCAGCCGCGCGCCGCCGTCGCGCGCCGCGGAGATCAGCTCGGGCACCGACTGCACGTCGTGCTCCTTCATGACGTGCTTGATCATCGCCGGCCCGGCGCCGCCCATGTTCATCTGCGACAGCGGCAGCCGGTCGGGGCCGGAGGGCATCATCATGCCCATCATCCGTTCGAGCGGGCTGTGGTCGCGCTTCGGCGCGTGGTCGCGGCGCAGGGCGTTCAGGCCCCAGAAGGTGAAGAACATCGCGACGTCCTGGCCCATCGCGAGCGCGCCGTTGGCGATGATGAACGCCGCGAGCATCTTGTCGAGGTCGCCGGAGAAGACCACGAACGACGTCTGGTTGCGCGCCCGCACGACCGTGGTGCCCGCGGCCGGCGCACGACCGCCCTTGCGGAACGCCGCCACGAAGCCGGGGCCGTCGGGGGTCATCGACAGCACCTCGTGGCCGTGGCTTGCCGCCCACGCGGGTCCGTCGCTCACGAAACCCGGGTCGGACACCCGCACGACGACCTCGTCGCCCGGCTCGAGGTCGCCCATCGTGCTCGAGAGCCGCATGATCGGCCCCGGACAGGCGAGGCCCGTGCAGTCGAGGTCGACGGACCGCCCGGTGCCCCTGGTCGCCGCGATGAGGTCGACCGCCTCGGCGTACGCGATCTCCGGCGGCGGGGCGACCGTCGACGCGGGTTCGACCCCGTGCCGGAAGCGGAACGTGTTCGAGCCGCCGGAGAGCGTGGCGACGTCGGCGAACCCGCGCTGCACGAGCAGCCGGTAGGCGAGGTAGCTGCGGAAGCCGACGGCGCAGTAGAGCCGCACGGGCGCCGACCGGTCCCATCCCTCGCACGCGGCGCGGAGCGTCGCCAGCGGCACGTTCTCGGCGCCCGGGATGTGCCAGATGGCGAACTCCTCGGGGGTGCGCACGTCGACGAGCCGCGCGCCCTCGACCGCCGCCGGCCAGTCCCCGGCGTACCAGAGCACGAGGTCGCCGAGCAGCACGTTGCTCGCGACGAAGCCCGCCATGTTCACCGGGTCCTTCGCCGAGCCGAACGGCGGCGCGTACGCGAGCTCGAGCTCCTCGAGGTCGTACACGGTGCCGCCCATCCGGATCACCGTCGCGAGCACGTCGAGGCGCTTGTCGACGCCGTCGAAGCCGGCGACCTGCGCCCCGAGCACCCGCCCGTCGCCGGGGGCGAACAGCAGCTTCAGGTGCATCTGGGCGGTCCCCGGGTAGTAGCCGGCGTGCCCCGAGGGGTGCAGGTGCACCGTGCGGTGCTCGACGCCCTCGGCGACGAGCTGCCGCTCCGTCGCCCCGGTGCCGCCGGCGACCATGTCGAAGACCTTGACGATCGACGTGCCCTGGGTCGAGCGGTACTCGGTGTCGCGCCCGCAGATGTTCTCCGCGACGACGCGCGCCTCGCGGTTGGCCGGCCCCGCGAGCGGGGTGATCCACGATCCCGGCAGCACGGTGTGGGCGGTCTCGACGGCGTCGCCGGCCGCCCAGATCGAGGGGTCCGACGTGCGCATGTGCGTGTCGACGCGGATGCCGCCGCGCGGGCCGAGCTCGAGCCCGGCGTCCGCGGCGAGCCCGACGTTCGGCCGCACGCCCGCGGACAGGATCACGAGGTCCGCGTCGATGAACCGCGTGTTCGTGAGTTCGACCGTGAGGCCGCCGCCCGGGCGCTCCGCGAACGCGGCCGCGCCGGTGGAGAGGAACAGCTCGACGCCGCGGCTGCGCAGGTGCTGCTCGACCGGCACGGACACCTCCGTGTCGAGCGGCGGCAGGATCTGGTCGGCCAGCTCGACGATCGTGACCGCGGCACCCCGGTGCTGCAGGTTCTCGGCCATCTCCACGCCGATGTACCCGGCGCCGATGACCACGGCCCGGACGCCGCCGCCCGTCCGGCCCGGGGCGGATGCCGCGGCCGCGAGCGCCTCGTCGAGCTGCGCCTTGATCTCGTCCATGTCGGTGACGTTGCGGAGGACGTGGATCCCGGGCAGGTCGATGCCCGGGAGCGGCGGGCGCAGCGGGTCGGCGCCCGGGCACAGCGCGAGCCGGTCGTAGGGTTCGACGTACTCGCGTCCGGTCGCGGCCTCGCGCACCGTGACCGTCTTCGCAGAACGGTCGAGCGCGATCACCTCCGACCCCACGCGCACGTCGATGGCGAGCGTCTCGTGCAGGCTCTCCGGCGTCTGCAGCAGCAGCCGGCTGCGATCGGCGATGACCTCGCCGATGTGGTACGGCAGCCCGCAGTTCGCGAACGACACGTAGTCGCCGCGTTCCAGCACCACGATCTCGGCGAACTCGTCCAGGCGGCGCGCCCGCGCCGCCACCGAGGCTCCGCCCGCGACCCCACCGACGACGACGATCTTCATGGCGTCCCTCCACCGGACCCGGACCGGCCGGCCCGGCATCCGCCCCGATGCTAGGCACGACCCGCGGCCTCAGCGGAGGACGTCGGTCCCACGACCCGTTCGGGGGCCGCGTCGGGAGGTCCGGACGGCGTAGCCTGCCGCGCATGGGTGGCGACGCGACGGACGACGAGCACGCCGGCGAGGCCGAGCGCGTGCGCCTGGCGGTCTACCGGGGCTTCGCCGACGAGGGCCGCGCGCCCTCGCGGTCGGCGATCGCCGAGTCGACGGGCCTCGACGGCGACGCCGTCGACCGCGCCATGGCGACGCTGGCCGCACTGCGCCACGTGGTCCTCGACGACGACGGCCGGATCGTGATGGCCCACCCGTTCGCGAGCATCAACCTCGGGTTCTCGGTCATGGGCGACCGCACCCTGTGGTGGGGCGGGTGCGCCTGGGACTCGTTCGCGATCCCGAACCTCGTGCCCGGCGTCGACGAGGTGCTCGTGGCGACGACGTGCCCGGCGTGCGGCACGCCGCACGCCTACGTGGTCGACGTCGACGGTCCGCCCGAGGGCGGGGGGCTGGCGCACTTCCTCGTCCCGACGGCGCACATCTGGGACGACGTGGTGCACACGTGCGCCAACCAGCGGATCTTCTGCGACGAGCGCTGCATCGAGGACTGGCTCGCCGCCACGGGCAACGCGCGGGGCTCGGTCTTCGACCTCGCGACGCTCTGGCGGCTGGCGGCGCACTGGTACGACGGCCGGCTGGACTCGCCGTACGTGCGGCGCGAGCCGTCGGAGGCGCGCGCGTACTTCGCCGGGGTCGGCCTCTCGGGCGCGTTCTGGGGACTCGAGGAGGAGGGCGCCTGACGGGTCCCCGCCCGGCTCGGCGCCGCGGCGGACCCCTCACGCGACGGTGAACCGCACCTCGCTCCACAGCCCGTCGGGCCCGACCCGGAACGCGAGGTCGCGATCGCCGCCGCCGGCCCCGGCCTCGGGGTCGTCGGCGCGGATGACGCGGGCGCCGCCGTCGCGCAGCGTGTCGAGGATCGCCGACTCCGGGATCGAGTCCTTCCAGCGCTCGACCGTGCCCACGGGCACCATCGCGACGCCGCCGGACCGCACCAGTTCGGCGGCGACGGGCCTGGGCGTCGCGTTGTGCGACCCGTGGTGGCCGACCTTGTAGAACGCCGCACCGGTGACCAGCTCGGCCGCATGGGGGTCGTCGAGCACGTGCTGCCAGGCGCCGTACTGCGAGTCCCCGACGAACACGAACCGCGTGCCGCGCACGTCGAGCACGAGGAAGAGGCTCGTGTTGTTCACCGACCGCTCGAGGATCGACGCCGCCCGGAGCAGGGCGGCCTCGTCGAGCGCGAGGCCGCTGAGCCGCATCGCGTCGCGCGCGCGAACGAGGGCGATCGGCACCCGTTCACCCACCTCGTCATCGGGGACCGCGTACATCGGGTCGAAGATGTCGCTCCGCGCGTCGCCGCCGTCGAGCTGCCCCGCCGCCTCCTCGAGCCAGCGGACGGCGGACGGCGGATCCATGCGCTTCAGCTGCTCGGGGTCGCGCGAGGGACCGAGCACGTGCATCGCCGCCCCGTCGATCGGCAGCGCCACGCGGTTGCGCTCCTGGTGCCGGTCGGGCAGGAACCGCACCGCGTGCGCGTCGGCACCGCCCGCGAACCCGCCGTCGACGAGCCGCGCGGCGGCCTCGAGGTTCGGGCCGGAGTTCACGGCGAACTCCATCGCGAGCGCGAGCTCGGGGCGCCAGGACTCGAGCGGGCGCCCGTCGGCGGCGAGCGCGGCCATCCGCTCGAGTGCGGTCGCGGACTCGACGAGGCCGTGGCGGATCGCGGTCGCGTCGGCGTCGCGCCCATCCTCGACGAACGGCAGCCAGACCTCGCCCACCTCGACCTCGGCCCACGCGTCGTCGGCGAAGCCGGAGACGTGGTCGGAGTGGCGATGCGTCGCGGCCACCACGTCGAGACGCGGCCGACCGTCCGGGCTCTCCTCGGCGAGCTGGGCGATGACGGCGGCGACGACGTCGCCGATGGGTCGCGTCCCGTCGCCGACCGGGGCCCGACCGTGGCTGTGCACCCCGCAGTCGAGGAGCATGCGCCACGTGGCCGTCCCGTCGGCGACCGTGACGAGGAAGCAGTCGCCGAACCCGGGGTTGTACATCCGGATCGTCACGGTGGCGTCGGACATCTCAGTCCTCCTCCGGCGTGTGCAGGCTCGCGAAGGTGAGGCGCGAGACCGCGGGCTCGTCGAGCCAGATCGCCAGCGGGTCCTCGTCCTCCACCTCGCCGAACCACTCGCGGATGCCGCGGAGCCGCCGCTCCCCCGCCCGGTGCTGCTCGCGGGCCCGCGTGCGGGCCGGCTCCGGGAGGTCGTCGAGCAGCTCCGGCCTCGTGAGCGGCAGCGGCTTCGGCACGATCCAGCTGACGCTGCCGTCGACGTGCGCGATCACCGTGCAGCCGGCGTAGAGCCGCGTGCGCGTGTCGCGGTCAGCGCCGATCTCGAGGTCCTCGCGGCGCTGCACGAGCTGGATGAAGATCCTGGGATGCGGCTGGCCGTCGGCCCCGCTCTGGTAGCCGACGTGCATGCCGAGCACGCGGAACCCGGGCGCCTCCGGATCCAGGCCGAGTTCGAGGGCGTGCGCCCGTGCCCAGTCGGCGGTCTGCGAGAACACGGGCTTCGACCGCTCCCGCGCCGCGAGGCCGGCGGCCTCCTGCGTCGTGGCGGACGCGTCGAGCTTGATCGTCGAGTCGAGGATGAGCTGCCCGAGGTCCACCGGGGCGTCGCCCTCGGTGAGGTTGAGCGCTCGCGAGGGCCGGCGCCACAGCAGCGCCTGGTCGGCGAGCGAGACGACGCCGGGCGGGAAGATGCCCCGGCGGCGCAGCGACTCGACGAGGTGGCCGCGCAGGTGGATGGCGTCGTCGGGGAAGAGGTCGCGGTCGGCGGTGATGACGGCGCGCACGACGTCGCCGAACGTGACGTCCACGGGCGGCAGGTAGTCGAAGCCGCGGACGACCATGCCGAGGAGCCGGTCGGCGTTGCGCGTCGCCTCCGCCGCGATGCGGCGCACCAGGTCGGGCGAGAGCTCGCCGTCGCCGAGCACCCCCGACCCGCCGGTCGCGAGACGGCGCAGGTCGGCGATCTGCGACTTGTACGTGGCGAGGTACGCGTCGAACACCGCGGCGACGAAGATCGCGCCGCGCCGGTGCGGCTCGCGCGTCGCCTCGAACGCGGCCGCGTCCGGTGCCGAGCCCACCGCGGAGCGCAGCGGCCCGCCGCGGCCGGTCGACCGCCCGAACTCGTCGGCGAGCGACAGGAGCGCCGCGGCATCCGCGAGTTCGCTGCGCGACGCCGCGACGAAGTCCTCGACGACGTCGCGGAAGAGGAAGTGGTGGAACAGGGCGACGAGGTCGGCGAACGCCTCGTGGAACGCGTAGACGTCGGAGTTCGTCGCGATGGTGAACAGGGGACGCATGCGATGCACGATCGCGTGCGTGACCTCGTGGGCGACGATGTCGACCGAGAGGCACGTGAACATGAGCTGGTGCGGCAGGTTCGCCTGCGTGTCGGAATCGTCGGCGCGGTAGTAGCCGAACAGCACGGCCCGGCGGTCGGGGTCGAAGTACGCGTTGCGCCCGTAGAACGCGTGGGGCACGAGCCGGAGCCGTTCGTCGCCGCGCCACCGGAAGCGCCGTCCCGTGAATCGCTGGAACCGCTCGATCACGCTCATCGTGATCGCGTAGACGACCTGCTGGTGCGAGCGCGGGTCGCTCTCGGACGGGCGCAGCCCGTCCTGCGCGAGCACCGGAGGGTCGTCGAGGTCGACGGGCTGGTACCAGCACCGCCGCGTCGCGTCGTAGTCGACCACCTGCACGAGCTCGCCGTCGGGTCCCGGCTGCAGGCCGGTCTCGAACGCGATGTCGATCGTGAGGAACTGGCCGCTGAGCCGAGAGCTCATCGGGTCGAAGGCGAACGCCCGGAGCCGGCGCCGATCCGGTGCCCCGACCGCCGGGACGTTGTTGGTGGAGAGCATCGCGCGCCTCCCTCGCAGCGCTGATCGCAGGATGCTGCCGTTCACGGCCGACGGTAGCCACCCCGCTGCGCCGCGGCAACAGGGATGTCCCCGAACGGGTCTACGATGCACCGTGTCATGACGAATCCAGCTCCGGCCTCCACGCCGCTGATGTCGCACAGGCAGATCCTCTTCGTGATCTTCGGCCTGATGGCGGGCATGTTCCTCTCGGCCCTCGACCAGACGGTCGTCGGCACCGCGATCCGCACCATCGGCGACGACCTCAACGGACTGAGCCAGCAGGCGTGGGTGACGACCGCGTACCTGATCCTGTCGACGATCTCGACGCCGATCTACGGCAAGCTCTCCGACATCTTCGGCCGGCGGCCGCTGTTCATCGCGGCCATCGTCATCTTCATGGTCGGCTCGCTGCTCGCGAGCTTCTCGACGTCGATGCTCGAGCTCGCCGCGTTCCGCGCGATCCAGGGGCTCGGCGCCGGCGGCCTGATGTCGATGCCCCTCGCGATCATGGGCGACATGCTCGCCCCGCGCGAGCGGGCCAGGTACCAGGGGTACTTCCTCGCGGTGTTCGGCATCTCGAGCCTCATCGGACCGCTCGTCGGCGGCCTGTTCGCGGGCACCGACCAGATCCTCTGGATCGCCGGCTGGCGCTGGGTGTTCCTCGTCAACGTGCCGATCGGCATCGTGGCGCTCGCGATCGTGCTGCGCTTCCTGCACCTGCCGCGCCACGCCCACCCCAGCGTGCGGATCGACTGGTGGGGCGCGAGCGCCATCATCGTCGGCCTCGTGCCGCTGCTGCTCGTCGCCGAGGAGGGCCGCGAGTGGGGCTGGACGAGCGCGCTCGCCATCGCGTGCTACACGATCGGCGTGGTCGGGCTCGTCGCGTTCGTGCTCATCGAGCGTGCGATGGGCGACGACGCGATCATCCCGCTGAAGCTCTTCCGCTCCGGCACCTTCTCGATGGCGACGGTCATCGGCGTGTTCGTGGGGTTCGGCATGTTCGGCGCGATGCTCACGATCCCGCTGTACCTGCAGCTCGTGTTCGGCTCGACCCCGACCGAGAGCGGCTTCCAGATGCTGCCGATGATCCTCGGCCTCATGATCGCGTCGATCCTGAGCGGGCAGATCATCGCCCGCACCGGGCACTACCGGATCTTCCCGATCCTCGGCACGGCCCTCATGGCCGGCGGCTTCCTCGACCTCACGACGCTGCAGTACGACTCGTCGTACTGGGTGATGGCCGGCGCGATGCTGCTCATCGGCCTCGGCCTCGGCCAGCTCATGCAGACGCTCACGATCGCGAGCCAGAACTCGGTCGGGCTGCGCGACATGGGCGTGGCCACGAGCGCGTCGACGTTCTTCCGCCAGATCGGCGGCACCGCGGGCACCGCCGTGCTGCTCTCGCTGCTGTTCACCCTCATGCCGGCGAACATCACGGGATCGCTGGCCGACGAGGCGACCCTCGACGACGCGCTCGACGCGGCGCTCGACCCCACGGTCGCCGAGGCCCCGGCCAACGCCGAGATCATGGCGACCATCTACACGCCGATCGTCGAGCCGATCACGCAGAACCTGCCGCCACAGGTCGACCTCTCCGACGAGGCGACGCGGCAGCAGGTGGTCGACCAGATCTCCCCGCAGGTGCAGCATGCCCTCGACGACATGCAGGACGGCGACGGCTCGGTCGGTGGCGACGCGCTCGACGACACGTCGTTCCTCACGGGCGCCGACCCGCGGCTCGCGAAGCCGTTCCTCGTCGGCTTCAACGAGTCGGCCGTGCAGGTGTACCGGGTCGCGCTCGTGGTGGTGCTCATCGCGTTCGCGCTGTCGCTGTTCTTCCGCACCCCGCCGCTGCGCGCCAAGTCGGCGATGCAGGAGGCGGCGGACGCGCGGGCCGCGAGCGAGGCGGCCGCAGGCGCCGCGCCGGGCGGTCCGAGCGTGCCCGTCCCGGTCGGGGCGGGAGCCGCCCAGCAGGAGGCCGAGGACGAGGGCGTCGACACCGGGGTCATCGCGACGCTCGCCGCCGAGGAGTTCGGCGCGATGGTCGAGCCCGGCGGCGATCCGACGCAGCACGACCGGCGGGGCTGACCCGCAGCACGCGGGTGCGCTCCGCGCGGGCGGGGCTCCGGTCCGGGATACCGGCCCGGCCTACGGCCTGGACGCCGTCTCGGACTCGCCGGCGAGCCGTGCCAGGCGCGCCCGCGCGTGCTGCTCGCTCGGCGATCGCCGACCGAGGATCCGGACGCCGACCGCGAGCACGACGCGCGTGAGCGTGACCGCCGGCCACCACGGTCGGCGCAGGCCGAGCAACTCTCGCTCGTGCGGGTCGAGCGACGCCACGGCCCCGCCGAACAGGATCGGGTAGACGGCGCCCGTGAGCCCCGGCAGCCCAGGGCGGCGGATGAAGCGCACCGCCTCGGCCACGCGTTCGTCGGGCTTCGCGTCGACGAGGAACGCATCGAGCTCGGCGCGCAGGCCGGCGACGGTCGTCGGCGGGTCCGCGACGCCCATGAGCCGGCCGACCTCGGCCCATTCGCGCACGTACGCGTCGGGGCCGCCGGGGATCGGCCCGCCCCAGTGCTCGTGCGCGCCGATGAACGCCTCGGTGAAGGCATCGTGCACCCAGCGCAGCAGTTCGGGGTCGTTCGCGGCGTACTGGCGGACGTCGCCGCGCACGTCGAGGTAGGTGCCGGTGACGCGATCGTGCAGGCGGGTGACCATCGCGCACGCCGCGGTCGCGGCACGACGATCGCCGAACGTGGTGGTCGCGACCCAGCGGACGGTCCCGTCGAGCCGGCCGAGCGGGTCCTCCCGGTACCGGGAGTGGTCGTGGACGCCCGCCATGGCCCCCGGGTGCAGGGTCTGCAGCAGCAGTGCCCGGATGCCGGCGACGAGCGTCGGCAGCGCGCCGTTCACCGCCCAGACGGCGCTGCCCGGTCCGAAGAACCCGGCGTCCTCGCCCTCGGCGAGCGCCCGGACCCACGACGGGGGTTCCGCGCGGCGCCGCCGCACGGGACGCCATCGACCGCGCTCGCCGCGCGCTGCACCCATACCTCCGACGGTAGGCGCTGACGGGGCCGCCCGGCTGCGGATCCCCTGCGAACCCGCCGCTCGTCGGATGGGGATCGCCCGAGCGGATGACGCGGCGGTCAGCGAACGGGGCTAGCGTGCCTCGCATGGCACCACGAACCGGTCCCGCGCCAGAGGCCCCGGCGGACGCGTCCGCACCGGCGCCGGGGGTGGTCGAGGCAGGTCGGCGCGATCGTGCGATCGCGGCCGCTCGTCGCGTGGTGCTCGTCGCGACCGTCGCCCTCGTGCTCGGCGGGCTGACCTCGTGGGGTCAGCTCCTCCTGCCGGCCGAGACCGCGTCGCTGGCGAACTCCGCCGGAGGCTGGACGATCCCGACCGCGATCCTCGTCGTCGTGCTCGCCCGCGGCTACCCGGAGGCGGCCGTGCAGGGTGCCGTGGCGTTCGTCGCCCTGACGCTGGGCTACGCCGTGGTCTCGGGCTGGCGCGACCTGCCGTTCGACCCCTCGACGTGGGCCGTGGTGGGCCTCGTGGCGGGGCCGGTCGTGGGCACGGCCGCGCACGCGCTCCGGCGGCGCGGCAGGCGGTTGGCGCTCGGGACGGCCGTGCTCGCGGGCATCCTCGTGGGCGAGGGGGTCTACGGGCTCACGGTCGTCGCCGAGACGACGAGCCCGGTGTGGTGGTCGATCGAGCTCGCGGTCGGCGCGCTCGTGCTGGCGTTCGGCGCGCTGCGCGTCCGGCCGTGGGGGCTCGCGCTCGTCGCCGCGACCGGCACCGTGCTCGTCGCCGCCGCGTTCTGGTCGGCGTTCGTGCTGCTGCCGATCCTCGTCTTCCACTGAGCACCCGTCGGCGACGGAGCGGTGCGAGGATGGTCGGCATGCCGCACGACGTCCCCACCGCTCGGCCGCGCGTCCTGGGCGCGGTCGTCGACGACGAGACGCGCTGCGTGCACTACCGCACCGAGGTCGACATCGTCGCGATCCGCTTCGCCTGCTGCGGCGAGTACTACCCGTGCCACCTCTGCCACGAGGAGGCCGCGGGACACCCGGCATCGCAGTGGCCGGTCGCCGAGCGCGGCACGCGCGCCGTCCTGTGCGGCGCCTGCGGCGCCGAGCTGCCGATCGCGACCTACCTCGAGGTGGACGCCTGCCCCGAGTGCGGCGCCGCGTTCAACCCGCGGTGCCGGCTGCACACCCACCTGTACTTCGAGACGGAGGGCTGAGGCCTCCGTCGACGTCAGCGGCCGAGGAACGCGATCGCGTCCCGCCGGAACTCGCGCGATCCGGGCGCATTGAAGTGGTGCCGGCCGGGGATCTCCAGGAACGAGCCCTGCGGCGTCGCCGCCGCGAGCGCCCGCGACTGCTCGATGATCGCGTCCTCCGTGCCGGTCGCGAAGAGGATGGGCTGCGGCGGGGGGCTCGCGGGGTCCGGGTCGGCGTCGCCCAGCCGCATCCCCTCGGCGAGCGCGACGAGCGCCAGCAGGTCGTTGCCGGCGACGCGCTCGGCGAGGGTCACGTAGTTGCGGGTGACCGGGTCCTCGACCGGGGTGCCGTGCTCGGCCCACGCGCGCGCCTGCTCGATCTGCATGCGCGCGAGCGGCCGCCCGTCGGGGATGCCGCCGAGCACCGCGCGCTCGACGCGCTCGGGCACCTGGACGGCGAACTGCCAGCCGACGCGCGCGCCGAGCGAGTAGCCGGCGTACCGGACGGTGTCGATGAGGTACGTGTCGAGGACGGTGACCAGGTCGCCGACGAACGCGTCCATGGCATAGGCGGATGCCTCGTGGGGCGTGTCGCTCGCCCCGTGCCCGCGCTGGTCGACGCCGAGCACCCGGAAGCCCGCGCGCAGCAGGTCGCGCACCCACCCCGTGCTCACCCAGTTGTCGCGGCAGCTCGAGGCGAACCCGTGCACGCAGAGCACGGTGGGCGCGTCCTCGTCGCCCCAGAGGTAGGTCGCGATGCGTCGCCCCTCCCCCGACATCACGAACTGCGGCGCGGGCATCTCGGTCAGTGCGGGGAAGGCGGCGTCCATGCCGCCATTCTGCCGCGCCCCGGAGCCGCGGGCGCACGGTGGCCGCGTCCGGGGCGTAGCATCGCGTCGAACGGTGGCGAAGCGAGGGTGCTCCGGGATGACGACGGCGGCGGACGGTGATCGGGGCCGGTTGACGAGCCTCGCGACGCGTCGCCTCGCATCGGTCCTGGACGACAGCCGCGAGCTGATCGGCTGCGAGTCGCCGAGCAGCGACCGCGCCGCCGTGGCCCGCAGCGCGGAGGTGGTCGCCGCCATCGGCTCGGAGACGATCGGCGTCACCGGCGACATCGTGGTCACGGGCGAGGCCACGCACGTGCGCTTCCGGTTCGGCCGCGGCCGGCCGCGGCTGCTGCTGGTCGGACACCACGACACGGTCTTCCCGCTCGGCACGCTCGCCGCCCGGCCCTGGTCGGTCGTCGACGGCCTGGTTCGCGGACCCGGGTGCGTCGACATGAAGGTCGGGATCGCGCAGGGGTTCCACGCCCTTGCGATGCTCGTCGGGCTCGGCGTCGACCTCGACGGAGTGACCTTCCTCCTCACGGGCGACGAGGAGCTCGGCTCGCTGGACTCGAGACCGCTGATCGAGGCGGAGGCGCGAGAGTGTGCGGCGGTGCTCGTGCTGGAGGGCAGCGCGTCGGGTGCGGCGATCAAGACCGGACGGAAGGGCACGTCGCGCTACACCGTCGAGGTCGCCGGGCGCGCCGCCCACGCGGGCGTCGAACCGCGCAAGGGTGCGAACGCCACGGTGGAGCTCGCCACCCAGATCCTCGCGGTCGCCGCCCTGAACGAGTTCGGCGCGACCACCGTGACCCCGACGCTCGTGAGCGGCGGCACCTCTCGGAACACCGTGCCCGACCGGGCCACGCTGGAGGTCGATGTCCGCGCCTGGACGGCCGCCGAACAGGATCGCGTCGATCGGGCGATGCGGCACCTCTCCCCCGGCGATGCCGACTGCACGGTCACGGTCATCGGCGGGCCGGATCGGCCGCCCATGGAGCCGGGCCAGGCCGCGGGCCTCTTCGCGATCGCCCAGCAGGTCGCCCGCCGCGAGGGGCTGCCCGACCTGCGCGAGGTGTCCGTCGGCGGGGCGTCCGACGGCAACTTCACGGCGGCGATCGGGGTCCCCACGCTCGACGGCCTCGGCGCGGTCGGCGGCGACGCGCACGCGGCGGGCGAGTACGTCCGCCTGGACGCGATCGTCCCGAGGACCGCCCTGCTCGCCGGCCTCGTCGAGGCGCTCGTCGAGCGGTGAGCTCCGGCCGGTGCCCGTGCCCGCGCCCGCGGCCGGTCAGCCCTGGAAGTCCTCCGGGTCGACGTCCTCGAGGAACTTCTTGAACTCCTCGAGCTTCTCCTCGTCGCCGCTGTCGTGGTGCTCGACCATCTCCGCCGGGATGCCCGCCTCGTCCATCACCGCGTCGGCGACGTACAGGGCGGCCTCGACCCGCACGGCGAGCCCGATCGCATCCGAGGGCCGGCAGTCCAGCACGAGCGGACCGGTCGGGGTCACGAGCGTGAGGAGGCCGTAGAAGGTCCCCTCCTCGATGCGGGTCACCTCGATGCGCTCGATGCGCGCGTCGACCGTCTCGAGCAGCGTCACCATGAGGTCGTGCGTGAGCGGTCGGGGCGCGTGATCGCCGCCGAGCGCGATCAGGATGGACGTCGCCTCCTGCTCGCCGATCCAGATCGGCAGCACCCGGCCCTCGCCCTCCTCGTCGCCGAGCGGCTTCAGGAGGACGATGTGCTGACGGGCCGCGTCGAGCGCGATCCCGAGGACGCGGACCTGGACCATGACGCCTCCCGTCGGCCGTTCGGGCGTGGTCCTGCCATCGTACGTCGGGCCGCGGAGGCGGGTCAGGACGCTCGGCCCCCGAGGTCGCCGAAGAGGAAGTCGCCGCCGTCGGCGTCGGCGCGCCGTGCGACTTCCATCGGGTCGACCTCGGCGCCGTCCGCGCGGCGCACCTCGTCCGCAGCGGCGAGCGCCGCGGCATCCGGCGCGACGTCGACGTGCTCGGCCTCGGCGTCCAGGCGCTTGCGCGCCGCACGCTCGACGAGGACGGGGACGAAGTCGCGGACCGGGCGGCCGTCGAACCGGTGGTGCTCCTCGTCGACGACCGCGCGGATGCGGTCGTCGACGACGGAGGGGAAGCGCTCTCGCAGGCGATCGACGACGTGCTCGACGGCCTGCTGTTCGTCGGCCTCACTGGTCATGGGTGCAGTGTGCGTCATCGCGCCGTGAGGTGCAAGCCGACCGCGAAGCTACGCGATCAGGAACCGCGCGATCAGGCCGTCGCGGAGGTCGAACGTGAAGGTGCCCGGGCCGTTGTAGCCGTTGCCCGTGACGGTCAGCGTCACGAGGTACTGCTCCGGCATCCGCCCCGCCCGCACGCCGTGCACGTCGAAGTGCGCCTGCTTCCCGATGTTGTCGGTCTCGTTCCAGCTCGCGACGCCGTCGCGGCCGTGGAACTCGCGGCCCCAGTCGTTGAGGTACGCGTCCTCGGTGAACGCCGCCACGAAGCCCTCGGAGTCGCCCGCGTTCGTCGAGTCGACGAACGCCTGGATCGCCGCCGGCATGGTCGTGTCCGTCATGCGGCCACCCTACGCCCGCTGCACGGCCGGAAGCCCCGCGCATTCGCCGCGGTGCCCGACGTCGATCGACAGGTTGCCGTACGGCGTGAAGTAGGCGGACCACACGCGGCGCAGCACCCTCCTCGTCCGCACGTCTGCACCGACGTCCCCGGATCGGCGCGCGCCGACCCGCAGGCGACGATGCACGCCGCGCCACCGCACGACGCAGAACAGGTCCCAGTCCGCATCCGCGTCGAGACGACGGATGTCGAGGGTCGACGTCGCGCGCGCCTCGGCGCCGGCGAACGTGGTGACCGTCCGCGTCGGCACCTCCGCCTTCGACCGCCGGTGCACCCACACCGCTCGGACGTCGTCCGGCACCGCGTCGAGCCCCGGCACCTCGACGCGCAGCGTGGTGACGATGCGTCGACGATCGACATCCAGGCCCTCGAGCGTCGTGCCCGCTCGGAGCCCGAGGTCTCCGTAGCCGCGTCCGGCGCCTCGGAATTCGAAGTCCACGTCTCCGGGGACGACGGGCAGCGGGCCGCCGTCGGCGACGACCCGGGCGACGGCGTCCACCGTCGGCCCGTCGCCCGCCGAGATCGCGTCGAGCAGGACCCGCACCGCCGGCCGGGCCTTCGCCCGCAGCGCGGGCCCGTACGCCGAGCGGATCCCCTCACGGGCCCGACGGACGAGGGCTTCGCGCTCCCCGTCGGGAAGGGCGAGGTAGTCCCGGCCGAACGACCGCACGATGCCCCCGCGTCCGAGCATCGGGCGGGCGACCAGCAGGTCCTGATCCGCGCGATCCGCGAGTCCCGCGCGCACGACGACGTCGACGAGCGCGAGGTTGCCCTCCAGGTACTCCGCGGGCGACTGCCCGATCGTGACCGTGTTGCCGCCGTCGCGGCGCGACCGCAGGCGGTAGTAGACCTGGTCCGACGCGATCGACACGGTCCCGCCGCCGAGGTACGCCCCCATCACGAATGGGCGGTCCTCGCCGATCCGGAACCCGGTCGGGAAGCGGAGCCCCAGCCGCTCGACCGTGCTGCGCCGGAACATCTTCCACGGCCCGAGCGTCTCGTACGCGCCGGATTCGATCGCGGACTCGGCGACGTGGTCGCGGTCGAACATCCGGGTCGGCACCGGGCGCTCGGGTCCGTCGAAGCTGGCCATGCGGCCCAGGATCACGTCCGACCCCGATCGGTCGCCGAGTCCGGACAGGCGCTCCAGGGTCTCGGGCGCCAGGACGTCGTCCGCGTCGACGAACATGAGGTACTCGCCCCGTGCCGCCTCGATTCCGGCGTTGCGCGGCGCTGCGGCCGATCCGCTCGCCGGTCGTGCGATCACCCGGAACCGCCCGTCCGACGCGGCGAACCGACGCGCGAGCGCGAGCGTGCCGTCGGTCGACCCGTCGTCGACCACGATGACCTCCATCGCCTCCGGATCGATGGTCTGCGATCGCAGAGATTCGAGGCACTCGGCGAGGTACTCCTCGCCGTCGTGGACGGGGACGACGGCTGAGACCTTCACCCGTCGAGCGTAGTGGCGTCGGACCGCGCGGTTCGCCCGCCGACGACCGCGGGCGGGGCATCCGTTCGGACGCCGCGGCCGCGGCCGGTTCGGGTGGCAGGCTCAGCCCGGCAGGTTCGCCGTCGCCGTGCTGAAGTTGGTCCCGCTGCCGTCGGGCTTGTAGTTCTTCTCGACGTTGCCGGCCGAGTCGACCGAGAACCAGTTGATCGTGGTGCCGGCGGGCACCGTGATCGTCTCGGCGCCCTCGCGCACCCCGGCCGACGCGTACATCGTCGACGCGTACGTCGGCTTCGACCCGTCGAGGGTGTAGAACACGGCCGCGGGCTCCGAGGTGTCGAACCTCACGTCGACCATGCCCGACTCGGCGCTCGCCTCGACGACGACCTTGCTCGACGGACGCTTCTCATCGGTGTCGAAGTCGCGTGCGACGCGCATCAGCTCGACGAGGCCGTTCGCGAACTCCTGCGACTCGGCGTGCGCCGAGGCGCCCATCGGGTTCTCGTTCTCGAAGGGAGGCTGGAACGTCGTGCCGACCTCGAAGTTCCAGGCGTAGATCCCGTACTTGTACCAGAGCAGGTCGCCCGAGTTGCCGGCCGCCGAGTAGAGCACGTCGGCGATCGGGCCCGTGCGCGCCGGCGTCACCGACATCCCCCGGTACCGCTTGATCTCGCTCAGGATCCGTGCGGAGGCGCCCCAGAAGTACGACTCCTCCTCGAGGCTCGGCCGCGGCGCCGAGATCCGGCCCGGCGTGATGTACGCGCCCGGCGACCACATGAAGTAGTTGCCCGAGCTGTGCAGGTTCATCGCGAAGCGGATGTTGGGGTTGGCCCCGGCGATCCAGTCGATGTTGCTGCTCTCCGGCTCGCTGAGCTCGGACGGGCCGGCGTACGTGCTGCTCGTGCACGAGGTCGACGCGCCGTTGTACCCGTCGAACAGGCTGTACGTGTCGTAGTTGCGGTTGTTGTCGACGCCCCAGCTGTTGCGCGCGTTCGCGTCGATGCTGCCGGTCGGCTCGCAGTGGTTGGTCATGTTCTTCCGCTGCGAGTTGAAGTCGTAGAACGAGTAGTGGCCGCCGTCGGGGTTCACCGACGGGACGATCCAGATGTCGAGCGCGTTCACGAGCTTCTTCGTCTCGGCGTCCTGCGCGGAGTTGCGCAGCAGCCGCTCCGCCGTCTCGATCGTCACGAGCGGCGGCACCCACTCGCGAGCGTGCTCCTGCGCGTACGCGAGGACGCCGGGCTTCGACCCGTCGCGGGTCTTGCCGATGCGGATCGCGTACACGGGGTGCGGGTCGCGCGACACGCTCTCGGGTGCGGAGAGCCCGTCGGCGAGGTCGGCCGCGGCCGCCGAGACGATCCCCGAACCGGTGTTGCCGCGATAGGTGTAGGCGGTGACGAGGGCGGATGCCTCGGGCGAGGCGTTGATCGCCGCGACGACCTGCGCCGCAGTGCTCGTGATCGCGCCGGACGCATCGGTCGCGAGCGACACCGTGATGTCGTCGCCGGCGACGGAGACGCCGAGGGCGGCATCCGCTGCACCCGGGTCGACGAGCGCGACGCTCAGGTCGTTGCCGCCCTCGTGGCCCCAGGCGACCGAGTCGATGCCGACCCGGTTCGAGCTCGAGGACCCGAACAGCGCCTGCGCGAGGCGCCGGTAGCCGTTGGTCTCGTACGGCAGTTCGACGATCTCGGCGAGCTGCGGGAACTCCGCGGCGAGCGCCGCGACCCGGTCGTAGAGCTCGGTCGGCGTGAGGTACGAGGTGATGAAGTCGGACTGGTAGTTGGGGCCGAACGCGCCGTCGCCCTCGATCGGGAGCCAGTCGGCGACCGTCGCGGTGGCGGTGTCGCCGCTCGGGCTCGTGATCCGGATGGTGTCGGGGCGCGTCTCGACGACGGCCGCGCCGCGGTGGTAGAGGTAGACGCCCGCGTCGACGAACCGGCTGATGTTCTGCGTGCCGCCGGAACCGATCTCGGTGCCGGGGCCGCTGTCGCGCTCGACGGTGAGCTGCGCGGAGTTCGTCTGGCCGTCGGCCCACTTCGCCTCGACGGAGAGGTAGCCGACCCCGAACGACGTGTAGTAGTCGGCGCGGATGATCTTCACGTCCGAGACGTCGCCGGCCTCGGCCGCCTCGGCGAACTCGGCGTTCGCGGCGACCGCATCGGCGATGGTCGCGTCGCGCTCGGCGAGCACGGCCCCGGTGTCGTCCTCGTCGTGCAGCGACGTCCCGACCGCGAAGCCGCGGGCGCGCAGGGCGTCGGCCTCGCCGTCGCTCACCACGGCGTGCGCGGTGATCGTGCCGTCCGGATTGGCGTGCGCGGCGTGGTCGAGGTCGACGCCGGTGTCGACCAGCCGGTCGAGCTCGGCGGAGTCGGCGACGATCACCTCGACGACGGCGACGTCGTCACCGGCGTCGCGGACGAGTTCCGGCAGCGGCTCGGTGCCGCTGGCCGGACTGATGGGCGTCATGCTGGTCAGGACGAGCCCGGCGAGCGCGGCGAACGCCGCCGACCCTCCGAGCACCCTGCGTCTCATCGTGGACATCGGTGTCTTCCCCCTCGTTGCGGTGACCCAGTGGTGGAGCCTGCACCGGTTCGGAGGATCGCGGGATCACCCGGCCCCCATCCGGATCGCTCGGCCCGCGGGTGTCGGCCGGGGTCGAGCGTGGGCTCTGTCTATCGGGTGGCAACTTTCGCGTCAACGATGGCAAAAGTAGACGGGACAGATTGGATGATCTGCGCCTCGCCCGGCGGACGATCGGCGCGCGCGACCCGCCCGGCCGTTCGAGCGATCGCGGCCCTCGGGCCCGCGACGTCGTTCGTTGCCGGATCGAGACCGCTGCGTCATCCGGCCGCCGCCTTCGAGTCGCATGCCGCTGCTAGCATCCGCAGCACGCGCCCCTTCCGCGCGACCCGAACGACCCGAACCCGGCGCGTCCCACCGCGTCCCCACCAGATCGGATGCACGTGCGACGACGCCATGCCCTGAGACTGCTCGCCACCGGACTGGCCCTCGTGGTCGGCATCGGCGCCCTCACCGCCGCCCCCGCCGAGGAGGCGCAGGCGGAGCGTTTCTGCGACAAGCATCCGCGCACGCTCTCCGGCACCGTCGAGCGCATCTCGGGCGCCGACCGCTTCGCCACCGCCGTGGCGATCTCGAAGCGGCACTTCGACGCCGGGACCTGCCGAGTGTACGTGGCGTCGGGACTGGACTTCCCGGATGCGCTCGCCGGAGCGGCGGACGCGTCCGGCACCGTCGTGCCGTACCCGGTGCTCCTGGTCCGGCCCGACTCCATCCCTGCCGTGGTGGCGGCGGAGCTCAAGCGCCTCGACCCGGACGATATCGTCGTCCTGGGCGGAACGGCCTCCGTGTCGGACCGCGTGTTCCGTCAGCTCGAGGGGTATGCGGAGACCTCGGTCATGCGCGTCGGCGGCCGCGACCGCTACGACACCGCGGTCCAGATGTTCCTCAGTGTCCCCACGTCCACCGACCGCGTCTACATCGCGTCCGGCCAGGGGTTCCCCGACGCGCTCGCAGCGGGCTCGCTCGCCGGCCGGGATTACGCCCCGTTGCTGCTCACCTCGCGCTACGCCGTGCCGGAAGTGGTCAAGGAGCACCTGCGGCAGCGCAAGCCGAAGCACATCATCATCGTCGGCGGCACGGGCGCGGTCTCCTCGGCGGTCGAGTCCACGCTCCGCTCCTACGCCAGCGAGTCCGTGACGCGCATCGCCGGCAAGGACCGCTTCGCCACGGCCGTCGAGGTCTCGAAGCAGCGGGCGCAATGGCCCGCCGGCATCGCGTACGTCGCGTCCGGACTGGCGTACCCCGATGCGCTCACGGCCACGCCGGCCGCCCAGATCCACGGCGTCTCCGTGCTGCTGGTCGCGCCGAACTCGATCCCGGCCGTCGTCGACCAGGAACTCAAGCGCCTGCAGCCCCGGCACATCGTCATCCTCGGCGGCACCGGCGCCGTCTCGGCCGACGTCGAGCGCAAGCTCCAGGGCTACCTCGTCGCCCCCTGATCGCGGGGTCGGAGGGGGCCGGCCCGTCCGATCGACCGCCGCGCTACTCCTCGATCGCCCCGCCGATCGCGCGGAGGTGCTGCCGGAAGGTCGTGCCGTCGCGGTCGCGCGCCGCGAGGTACTCCGCGAAGCGGAGCTGCTCGCGCAGGCTCGTGCCCATTCTGATCTGCGATGCCTGGCGCCGTTCGACGTCGCGGATGCCGGCCGCGACCGAGGCGATCTCGTCCGCCAGGTCGGCCGGGAGGAACAGCACGCCGTCGTCGTCGCCGAACACCACGTCGTCACGCGTGACGTCGACGTCGCCGACGCGGGCCCGGGTGAGGGCGTCCGCGGCCTGCTCGTCGAGTCGCTGCGGCCCACCGGCCAGCGTTCCCTCGCTGAAGAGCGGGATCGCGATCTCCCGCAGGTCGCGCGAGTCGCGATGCAGCCCCCAGATCACGATCCCGGCGAGGCCGGCCTCGCGGGCCTCGAGCGCGACGAGATCGCCGACGCAGGCCTCGTCACGGCGACCGTCGTCGTCGACCACGAGCACGTCGCCCCGCTCGGCATGCTCGAACGCCTCCAGGAACACGTCCACGCTCCCAGCATGCCGCGCGGGGCATGCACGCCCGACGAGGTGCGTTCCCGCCCGGATCGGTCGGACCTCCGGCGGGGCCTGCCGGATCGGGATGCCGAGTCGGAGCAGCGCGTCGGCCACGTGCGCGGTGGTCAGGTCCTGGTACGTGCGGCGCAGGTCGATGGCATCCACGTGGTCCTCCTCGGGCGTCCGGGACGGGCATCGCGTCCGCCCCGAGACCATGCTCGCGCGATGTCCGACCCGCGTGCCAGAGTGAGCGCGTGATCGTCCAGACCAACGTCGTCGGCAGCCGCACCGGGGTCGAGGAGCACGTCGTCGACGTCCCGGCGGAACGGGTCTCGCTGCGCGACCTGCTCGTCATGCTGGTGGACCACGAACTCGCCGTGCACGAACGTCGTCGCGGCGAGCGTCGCGTGCTTCGCATCCTGACGCCGTCCGACCTCGCCGAGGGGGCCGAGTCGGGCCGGTACGGGAGTGAACGGCGAACCGCACCGAGGGCCCCGTCGCCCGATCTCGCCCGCGCCCGCGCCCTCGAGGCCTTCGAGGACGGCCTGTACTACGTCTTCCTCGACGGCCGGCAGGTCGACCGACTCGACGACGTGCTGGAGATCTCGCCCGAGTCGACCCTCCGGATCGTCCGCCTCGTCGCCCTCGCGGGTGCATGATCGTGATCCCCGGAGCCCAGGCGCAACAGGAGCTGGCGGCGATCCGCGTGCCGATCGACTTCCGGACGGGCCTGACCCTGAGGGGTCGGCGGCGTGCGCCGGCCGTGAGCCGGCGCGTGGTGGATGCGGTCGACCGGCACGAGCAGGCGCCCCATGACCTCATCGCCGAGCTCGACGCGATGGACCTGGCGAAGCGCACCAGGGCGTTCCGCGCGATCACCCCCGAACTCGGCGCGGCACTCGCCCGCTGGTGGAGCTGGGCGCGGAATTCGCCATACCAGGTCGGGTGGACCAGGCGCGCGTTCCGGTCGCCCGACCCCGTCGACTCCGGCCAGGCGCGATTCACGATCCTCGCGCAGCTGCTGCCGCACGCCGTCGCGTACCCCCGGCCGCTCGCCTGGCACGCCGCGTGGCTCCTGCACTTCGGCGACCACGTCCCACTCGGACCGGTCCTCGCCGCCGCGATGGACGACGGCGACGACGGGGTGCGAACCACCCTGATCGAGAGCGCCCACGCGCGGCATCCCATCTCAGGGCCCACGCGCCAGGGCCTGGTGGCGCTGCTGGCGAGCGGCGAATCGAGCGACTGGGAGCAGGTCGCGGGCCTGCTCCGGAACGCCGGTCGCGCGGAGGGCCTGCGGCAGAGCATCCTCGAGGCGGCCGACCTGGCGCATCCCGACGCGTTCGCGCGGATCATCGACGTCGTCCTCGAGCACGACCTCACGCGATTCGCCGGCACGGTCCGCGCTGCCGGGGTCTGGGTGGGCGAGACGTTCGAGGTGCGTCAGTCGAAGGTCGTCGCGGCGGCGCTGCACGGCATCCGTCACCGCCTGGATCGTCCGGCAACGGCGGCCGAACTGGTCGCGGGGGATCCCGCCGACGCCTACCTCGGGCTCTGGTCGCTCGCCGTCCGGGACGCGCCGGGGGCGATTCCCGTCGCCGCCGACGTGCTTCGAAGCCCGGACGAGCGCGCCCGGCTCGCCGCCGCCCGCCTGCTCGCCGACCTCGCACTGCCGCTCGCCGGCGAGGCGCTCGCGTCGGCGCTGCGAGACGAGTCCCTTCCCGTATACGCGGCCGCCGCTGCCGCCTGGCCGGTGCAGCACTGGAGCTCGAAGGAGGCCTCGCCGGACCTCGATCCAGAGGTCCGCTCCGCCCTGCTCGAGCGCGTGCAGTCGCTGGGCCGGAGCCGCGACGTGCAGACCGGACTCCTCGGCGAACGCATCGAGAAGGTCGGGTCCGCACAGGCCGCCGACGTGATCGTGTCGCATACGCCGGCGGAGGCGCTGGACGCCACGGTCCTCGAGGCCGCCACGGCGTCCGGCCGCTCCCAGGCCGCTCGGAAGTACGCGGCGGACCCGGTCTCGCACCGCGCCGTGCTCTTCAGCCTGCTGGACGACCGTTCGTCGCAGGTGCGAGGGGTCGCCCAGGAGGCGGTGAGCGGGCTCGTCGGCCTCACCGACGACGAGGCGGGACGACTCGAGGACGCCCTGGCGCGGAAGTCGGCCGACGTCCGGACCACGGCGCTGCGGCTGCTGGCCGCCCAGTCGCCCGAGCGGCTCGCCGGAACGATCGCCCGCCTGAGGTCCGGCACGCCCGACCAGCGGCGTGCGGCGACCGAACTGCAGGCGGCAGCCGGCGCCGGAGCGGACGGCGATTCCGTCCCCGGCGTCACGGCGATCCCGGCGGCGCTCGCCTACGGTCCGGACGAGCGCACCGCCGCGATCCGCCCGGCGAGTCCACCGACCGGATCGTTCACCCGCTACCACGACGGGTGCCGGCTCGTCCTCACGTCGCTCGCCGCCTGGATCGACGAGCACGCCGACACCGAGGTGCAGACCTACCACGGGGTGGAGATGCTCGCCAACGTCGGTTGGCTCTCCCCGGCCGCCGACGGGAGACTGCCGCTCGCCGACCTGCTCGAGCCATGGTGGGAGCGGATCTCGGGCCGCCTCACCGATGGCGGGATCGAACTCGCACTGCTGCACCTGCGGGGCCTCGGCTACGGCGGCTGGGTCGACCGGGTGAACCGCGAGGTCCTCGGATTCGTCGAGGAGCCCGGAGGCGTCGATCGGCGCATCCAGCTCCGGATGAACCTCATCGCCCGACTCGCCGAGCACGCGTGGCGACCGAGCTGGGCCGACCCGGTCCTGGACATGCTCGATGCCGCGGCCGCCGCCGTGCCGCCGCGCTCCCTGCTGGGCCCAGCGGAGGTCATGGCTCGCAGGGGCGTGGAGGTCACCTCGAACGCCTGGGGCGGGATCGAACAGACCGACGGGCGGCGGGCGTTCTTCGGCGCACTGTTCGAGGAACTCCACCGGTTGGTCGACCTGGCCGCGCTGACGGACGACCAGGTCGCGAGATGGTGGCGCACCGCCCGGTACCTCGACGAGCCCGAGGGCACGTTCGACACATGGAAGGGGGAGACGGTCGAGGTCGCGGAGCCGAACCGATGGGGTCGCGAGGCGGGGGCCTCGGTGCGCGTCCCCGACCAGCCGTACCGCCTCCGACCCGCGCCGCCGATCGTCGTCACGGCGTTCGAGCGCGGCGTCGCCACCCGCGCCGACCTCGTCGACGCGATCCTGCTGCCCCCGGTCCGGTCGCCGATGTGGGGGTACGGGCGCGGCGACGACGCCGCGGTCGCACGCGAACTCACTCGCCTCCGGCCGGAGCCGTGGGCGACGGGCGATCTGACGCAGCAGGTCGTGGAAGACGTCCGTCGTGCCGTGATCGAGCACGAACGGCGGCGGGGCGACCTGCCCACGCCGTTCTCGAACACGGCGGCGGCGTTCCGTTCGGCGTACGGAGCCGAGAGCCTCGTCCGGGTCGTCGAGTCGCTCGGGTCGCGACCGCTCACGCGCGGATACGCGTGGACGGAATCCCGCGAGAGCGCGCTCTCGCACCTGATCAGGATCCACCAGCCTGCGCCCGAGGACACTCCGGCGTCGTTCGGCCGGCTCGTGGAGCAGGCGGCGATCGCCGAGCAGCGCGTCGTCGAGATCGGCGTCTACTCGCCGCAGTGGGCGACGCTCATCGAGGGCCACCTGGGTTGGCCGGGCTACGCGTCGGCCGTGTGGTGGGTCCGTGCGCACACCAAGGACGAGAACTGGACCGTCGACCAGGAGATCCGGGCCGCCTGGCAGTCCGAGGTGAGCCAGCGCACGCCGCTCGACGCCGCAGACCTCGTCCGCGGCGCCGCGGACGTCGCATGGTTCCGGCGCATGCACGAGGAGATCGGTGCGGACCGGTTCCGACGGGTGCTGGCGGCCGCGAAGTACGCGTCCACCGCGGGTGGCCACACACGGGCGAGACTCTTCGCGAACGCCCTCGTCGGCGCGGTCGAGGAGTCGGAGCTGCTCGAGCGCATCCGCTCGAAGCGCAACCAGGATGCGGTCCGCGCGCTGGGGCTCCTGCCGCTCCCGGGGGACCGACGCGCGACGCTGCTCGCCCGGTACGAACTGCTGCGCGGCTTCGTGGCATCCGACCGCACGTCCGGCTCGCAGCGGCGCGCATCGGAGACCACCGCGGTCGCCGTCGGCATGGAGAACCTCGCTCGCACGGCGGGGTACCGCGACCCGCAGCGACTGGTCTGGGCGATGGAGGCCGAGGCCGTCGCCGACCTCGCATCAGGCCCCGTCACCGCTCGGGACGGAGACCTCGCAGTCACGTTGGCCCTCGACGAGCACGGGTCGCCATCGGTCGGCGTCGCGCGTGCCGGGAGGCGGCTGGCGTCGATCCCCGCGGCCAGCCGGAAGCACCCGGAGATCGCCGCGCTGCGCGACCGCGCGACGAGGCTGAGGACGCAGGCGACCCGGATGCGCGCATCCCTCGAGGAGGCCTGCATCCTGGGCGACGCGTTCGAGCCGGCCGAGCTCGGGACGCTGCTCGCCCACCCGGTCATGGCGCCGATGCTTCGATCCCTCGTGCTCGTGGACGCCGAGGGCGTCGCCGGCTTCGCCTCGGCCGAACCGGCCGTCATGACCGGACCGGACGGCTCGCCGCGCCCCCTCGGCGAGGGCGCCCGGATCGCGCACCCGCTCGACCTGCTCGCCTCCGGGGAGTGGCCCGACTTCCAGCACCGGCTGATGGCCGACGGGATCACCCAGCCGTTCAAGCAGGCGTTCCGCGAGCTGTACACGCCGAGCGCCGGCGAGCGCGACGACGCAGGAACCACGTCACGGCGCTACGGCGGCCATCAGGTGCAGGTGCGACAGGCGGGCGGGATCCTCCGGTCGCGCGGGTGGGTGTCGGACGTCGAGCTGGGCTTCTCCCGTACCTTCCACCGGGAGAAGGTGACGGTGTGGTGCCGCCTGCTCGACGGATGGGGCTCGCCGACGGATGTCGAGGACGCGACCATCACGGACGTGACCTTCAGCAGGCCCGGCATGTGGGACCCGATGCGACTCGAGGACGTCCCCGGTCGCGTGTTCTCCGAGGCGATGCGCGATCTCGATCTCGTCGTGTCCGTCGCGCACGCGAGCGGGGTCGATCCGGAGGCGTCCGAGTCCACGGTGGAGATGCGAGCACGGCTCGTCGACGAGACGGCCGACCTGCTCGGCCTGCGCAACGTCGAGGTGGGCGGGCATCATGCGCGGGTGAAGGGGACGCTCGGCACCTATACGATCCACCTCGGCTCGGGGATCGTGCACCGGGTGCCGGGCAACGCCGTGTGCATCGTGCCGGTGGGCGCGCAGCACCGCGGCCGGATCTTCCTGCCGTTCGCCGACGACGATCCGCGCACCGCCGAGATCGTCGCCAAGGTCGTGCTGCTCGCACGCGACGAACGGATCACGGACCCGACGATCCTCCAGCAGCTGGTCGGCTGAACGCGGGAGGATGCGGGCATGACGACGACCGTCGACGAGTACATCGCGATCTTCCCCGACGACGTGGCGGAGCGGCTGCGCCGGGTACGGGCGGCCATCGTCGCCGAGGTGCCCGAGCCCGAGGAACGGGTGCGGTACGGGATCGCCGCGGTCATGCTCGGCGGCCGGTACGCACTGCACTTCGCGGGGTGGAAGCGGCACATCGGCCTCTACCCGGTCCCCACGCTGCCCGAGCCGCTGGAGTCCGAGGTCGCGCCCCGCCGGTCCGGCGCCGACTCGGTGACCTTCCCGCACTCGGCACCGCTCCCCGACGAACTGATCTCGCGGATCGCCGCGGCGATCGTCGAGCTCCGGGCGAACGAGCGCGCATGACCGAGCCGATCGGCACGCCGGGCGGCACGCCCGAACGACCCGCCCTCTTCTTCTCGGGCCCGGAGGAGTTCCGCGCGTGGCTCGAGGCGAACCACGAGACGGCGACCGAGTTGTGGATGGGCCTGAACAAGAAGCACGTCGCCGATCGCGGCCTGACCTGGGAGGAGGCGGTGCCCGAGGCGCTGTGCTTCGGATGGATCGACTCGGTCGCCCAGCGCATCGACGAGGACACCCGACGCCAGCGATGGACGCCGCGCAAGGCGGCGAGCACCTGGTCGGCCGTGAACATCGCGCTCGTCGAGCGGCTCACGGCCGAGGGGCGCATGCATCCCGCCGGCACCGCCGCGTTCGAGCGGCGCCGCGAGGATCGGTCGGCGATCTACTCGCACGAGAACCCCGAGCTGGCGCTGCCACCGGAGTTCGCGGCGCGACTCGCGGCGGATGCCGCGGCATCCGCCTTCTGGGAGGCCGCGACGGCGGGCTATCGGCGACAGGTCGTGCATTGGGTGCTCACGGCGAAGCAGGAGGCGACGCGCGAACGCCGGCTCGCGCAACTGATCGAGGAGAGCGCGGCCGGGCGACTCGTGCCGTTCCAGCGGTACGGCGAGGAACCGAAGTGGGTCGCCCGCGCCGCCGGGGCCGCCCGCGCCGCGACCGCCCCGGAGTGACGCCCGCCCCAGGCCCCGGGCACCTCCGCCGGTGCTAGGTTCGAGGCAGGGGGCGATTCCGATGGTGGACCTCACCCAGTACGTCTGGGTCGTGTGGCTCATCATGATCTTCGTGTTCGTGATCATCGAGCTGCTCACGCTCGAGTTCACGTTCCTCATGCTGGCCTTCGGGGCCGTCGCCGGCCTCGGCACCGAGCTGCTCGGCTGGCCCTGGTGGGCGCAGTTCCTCACGGCCGCCGTCGTCTCGGTCCTGCTCCTGCTCACGATCCGCCCGCTGATGCTGCGCACGATGCGGCGCGGGGCCGACCTGACGCCGAGCAACATCGCCGCGCTCGACGGCATGACCGGCAGGGTGGCCGCACCCGTCGGGGCCGGCGGCGGCCTCGTGAAGCTCGCCAACGGCGAGACGTGGACGGCGCGGCTCGAGCCCGGCTCGGGCGATGCCGTCCTCGACACCGGCGAGTCCGTCCGCGTCGTCAGGGTCGACGGCGCGACCGTCGTCGTCGGGCCGCCGACCACCACCCCGCCGGAGACGTCCGGCCCATCCGACGAGGAGCGACGCGCATGATCAGCATCGACGGGTTCATCGGCCAGATCTTCATCATCGTCCTGCTGGTCGTCATCGGGATCTTCGTCCTGGTGGTGCTCATCCGGGCGATCCGAATCATCCCGCAGGCCTACGCGGGCATCGTCGAGCGGCTCGGCCGCTACCACAAGACGCTCACGCCCGGCCTGAACATCCTCGTGCCCTTCATCGACCGCGTGAAGCCGCTGGTCGACATGCGCGAACAGGTCGTCTCGTTCCCGCCGCAGCCGGTGATCACCGAGGACAACCTGGTCGTCTCGATCGACACCGTCGTCTACTTCCAGGTCACCGACGCCCGCGCCGCCACGTACGAGATCAACAACTACCTCGGCGCCGTCGAGCAGCTCACCACCACCACGCTCCGCAACGTCGTCGGCGGACTGAACCTCGAAGAGACGCTGACCAGCCGCGACAACATCAACAGCCAGCTGCGCATCGTGCTCGACGAGGCCACCGGCAAGTGGGGCATCCGCGTCTCCCGCGTGGAATTGAAGGCCATCGACCCGCCGCACACGATCCAGGACTCGATGGAGAAGCAGATGCGCGCCGAGCGCGACCGCCGCGCCGCGATCCTGACCGCCGAGGGCACCAAGCAGTCCGCGATCCTGACCGCCGAGGGGCAGCGGCAGGCGGCGATCCTGCAGGCCGAGGGCGACGCGAAGGCGGCCGTGCTGCGCGCCCAGGGCGAGGCCGAGGCGATCCTGACCGTCTTCGACGCCATCCACAGGGGCGACCCCGACCCGAAGCTGCTCGGCTACCAGTACCTGCAGGTGCTCCCGCAGCTGGCCGAGGGCGCGTCGAACAAGCTCTGGATCGTGCCGAGCGAGCTCACCGAGGCGCTCAAGGGCATCGGCTCGGCGTTCACGCCGAAGGGCGACGGTCGAACGGACGCCGGCGGCGACACGTCGCGCTGAGCCACGACCGAGCCATGCACGGGCCTGTCGCGCACGGCGCCCCGCACGTAGCATCGCCTCATGGGGGAAGCAACGCTGAGCGGCCTCGCGCGGCCGCATCTGAGTGACACCGCACAGGGCTCCGGCTGGTCCGTCCAGGTGAGCGACGACACCGGGAAGGTCGTCGACGTGCTCGTCGTCCACCCGAGGGACATCGGCCCCGAGGGCGACGAGGCGGCCATCCGGAACCGGCTCGCCCGCCACTACGACGTGTCCGGCACGAGCATGACGAGCGACGCCGAGACGACCGACGACGGGCTGCCCGAGACCGTCATCCGCATCACCGGGCTCCGCGCGAGCTGACGGCCCGCGCCCCACCTCACGGGCGCGGTGCGTTCACGCCGAGCCGCCGGGCCGCACCAGTCCCGCCTCGTAGGCGGCGATGACGAGTTGCGCGCGGTCGTGCGCGCCGAGCTTGGCCATCACCCGGTTCACGTGCGTCTTGGCGGTGTGCCGCGAGATGACGAGGCGCTCGGCGAGATCGTCGTTCGAGAGGCCGCCGGCGACGAGCACGAGCACCTCGCGCTCTCGGTCGGTCAGGGTCGCCAGCGCGGCCCCGAGCGCGGAGTCGGCCGACGGTGCCGGCATCGGCCCCGACCGGACGTACCGCTCGATGAGCACGCGGGTGGCGGATGGCGACAGCAGCGACTCCCCCGCATGCACCGTCCGCACCGCCTCGACGAGCGCGTCGGGGTCGGTCCCCTTGCCGATGAAGCCCGAGGCGCCGGCGTGCAGGGCGCGCACGACGTTCTCGTCCTCCTCGAACGTCGTCAGGATCAGCACTCGGACCTCCGCGAGCTCGGGGTCCACGCCGATGCGGCGCGTCGCCTCGATGCCGTCGAGCCCCGGCATCCGGATGTCCATGAGCACCACGTCGGGGCGCAGCTCGCGCACGAGGGCGAGCGCCTCGTCGCCGTCGGCCGCTTCGCCGACCACGTCGAGCGTCGGCTCCGCGCCGAGGAGCGCGCCGACCGCCTGCCGGATCAGGGGCTGGTCGTCGACCACGAGGACCCGGGTCGTCATGGGCGGAGCTCCGGCTTCGCGTCATCCGTCGGCTCGGGCGTCATTCGGGGCCCGACGGGGAACTCGGCGCGAAGCCGGTGGACCCCGGCCTCCGCGCCGGTCCGCAGCGTGCCGCGGACCGCGGCCACCCGCTCGCCGAGTCCGAGCAGCCCGTGCCCGCCCGGGCCGCCGGCCACGTCGACGTCGGCGGGCGCACCCGGCCGCGCCGCGTTGGACACGGTGATCGCGAGCCGGTCGGGACCGTGCTCGAGGAGCACGTGCGCCCGCCCGTCGTCACCGTGCTTGCTCGCGTTCGTCAGCGCCTCGCGCAGCACCAGGTACGCGGCGCGGTCGACGGCGGGCGGGACCTCACCGGCGTCGGCGGCGACCTCGCGGCGCACGGTGACCCGGAGCCCGCCGAGTGCGACGTCGGCGACGAGTCGATCGAGGTCCGCCAGTCCTGCGGGCGGGACCGACGGCGCGTCGCCGTCCGATTCGGTCCGCAGCGTGGAGAGCAGGTCGCCGATCTCGCCGAGCACCTCGCGCGCGGCCCGGGCCGCGGCCGCCATCGACTCCCGTGCGCGCGGCAGGTCCGCCTCACGGCCCTCGGCGACGGCGCGCTCCGCGACGGCGGACTGCAGGTTGATGACGGCCATCTGGTGGGCGACCGCGTCGTGCAGGTCGCGCGCGATGCGCAGCCGCTCCTCGGCCACCCGGCGCCGCGCCTCCGACTCGCGGGTCGCCTCGGCCCGCTCCGCGCGCTCGGCCAGCGCGGCGACGTACGCGCGGCGCGAGCGCGAGGCATCCCCCGCCGCGGCGGCGAAGGCGATGAGCGCCGGGACCGGGATGAGCCGCGGGTCGAATCCGGCGCCGGCACCGGCGACGAGCTCGACGCCGATGAGCGCGACGATCGACCCGAGCACCGTGACGAGCACCGTGCGACGCCGTGCCCGGTTCGCGAGTGAGAACGCCGCGATGGCGGCGGGCACGACGAACGGGAGCGCGCTGCCGACGACGAGGGTGCCGGCGGCCATCAACCCCCAGACGAGCAGGTAGGCGACGAGCGGGAACCGGCGCCGGAGCAGCAGGATCGGCGCCTGCGCGAGCGCCAGGACGAACGCCCCGGGCGCCTCGACGGCCAGGAACTCCGGCGACGGACCGCGGTAGGGCGCGCACGCGGCCGCGATCGCGACGACCACGACGATGACGTCCCGCAGCCATCCGGGCAGGACCCGGTGCGGCCCGGGCGGCTCGGGGATGCGGTCGGTCATGCCTCGATCCTCGCGCATCCGCGTCGTCGCGGGCGGGCCGGGCACCCCCATGCCCGGACCCGCCCGCTCATCCACCGTGCCGCTCCTACTCGTACCGGAGCGACTCGATGGGGTCCTGCCTGGCCGCCCGACCGGCAGGGATCGTGCCCGCGAGGAACGCGATCGCCATCACGAGCACGACGATGGACGCCACGGAGACGGGGTCGAACGCGATGAGCGTGAGCCCGGGCAGGTCGGCGAACATGGTCGTCGCCAGGGCGTTGCCGACCGCCGTGCCGGCCGCCATGCCGAGGAGCACGCCGACGGCCGAGCCGAGGAAGCCGATGAAGGTCGCCTCGGTGCTGAACAGCCCGAAGACGCGGCCGGAGCCCATGCCCATGGCCTTCATGAGGCCGATCTCGCGCGTGCGCTCCTGCACCGACATGAGCAGCGTGTTCACGATGCCGAACCCGGCGGCCAGCAGGGCGATCACCGCGAAGGCGTTGAGCACGAGCACGATGCCGTCGATCACGGCCTTGAAGGCGCCGATCTGGTCCTCGACGGTGGTGGCCGTGAACCCGGCGTCGGCGAGCTCGTCCTTCAGGTCCTGCGTGGCCGTGGCCCCGGCTGCCGGATCGAACCGCACGACGGCCGAGCCGGAGAGGGCGGCCTGGCCGGTCGAACCCGTCTGCTGCGCCGCGGCGAGCGCGTCGGTGAGCGCGGTGTTCGGCGAGGCGCTGCTGCCCGCCCCGACGAGGCCGGCCTCGGACACCCCGACGACCTCGGCCGTGACCGTCTGCTCGGTGCCCGTGGCATCCGTCAGCCCGAACACGACGTCGCTCCCGATCGCCTGCGACTGCGAGTCGAACCCGAGCGGCTCGACGAAGTCGACCGGGATGACGACCTGCGGGTCGTCGGCGGCCGCGTCGGGCTGCTCGCCGGAGGCGAGCACGACCTCCATGCCCGGGATGAACGAGCCGACGGAGATCTCGTACCGCGTGCCGCCGTCGGCCTCGACCCAGTCGACCGCGACCTGCTTGAGCGGCTCGACCGACTCGACGCTGTCGATCGCCGCGATGGTCGCGAGGTCGTCGTCGGTGATCGGGTCGATGGTCGCGCCGCCGACCGGTCCGTCGGCCCCGAGCCCGGAGGCCGCGACGGCATCGGGGTCGTACTCGCGCGGGCCGTCGTCGGTCGTCTCCTCGACCTGGTGCGCGACGGTCATGACGTCCTCGGCACCGATCTCGGCGACGGTCTGGTCGATGTAGCGGTTGATGCCGGTGCCGAGGCCCGTGGTGATCGTGAGCGTGAAGGCGCCGATGAAGATCGCCAGCACCGTGAGGACGGTACGGGTCCTGGAGCGGAACGTGTTCGCGACGGCCGAGCCGACGACGTCGACGGCCCTCATGCGGCCAACTCCTCGGCGGTGCGGCCGGCGTCGCCGGAGTCGGAACCGGTGCGGCCCTCGGCCGCGGGATCGGATGCCTCGATCCGCCCGTCGCGCACGGTGATGCGGCGGTCGCAGCGCGCGGCCAGGTCGTCGTCGTGCGTCACGACGACGAGCGTGATGCCGCGCTCGCGGTTCAGGCCGAAGAGGAGGTCCTCGACCGCGGCACCCGTCGCGGTGTCGAGGTTGCCGGTCGGCTCGTCGGCGAAGATCACCTGCGGGTCGTTGACGAGGGCGCGCGCGATGACCACGCGCTGCTTCTGCCCGCCGGAGAGGTCGCGGGCCCTGTTCCTCGCCTTGTCGGCGAGGTCGAGCTGCTCGAGCACGGCCATGCCGCGCCGCTTGCGCTCGGTCCGACCGACGCCCGCGATCTTCAGCGGCAGGATGACGTTCTCGAGCACGGTCGCGCTCGGCGTGAGGAAGAACTGCTGGAACACGAATCCGAAGGTGCGGTTGCGGACCCGGTTGAGCTCGCGCCCGCGGAGCCGGTCGGCCGCCGCACCGTTGAGGTCGACGTGGCCGGAGGTCGGCCGGTCGAGCAGCGCGAGCAGGTGCATGAGCGTCGACTTGCCGGAGCCGGACTTGCCGACGATCGCGAGCGCCTCGCCGGCGTGCACCTCGACGTCCACCCCCTTGAGGGCGTCGAAACGGGTCGGGCCGCGACCGTACGACCGGTGCAGGTCGACGGCGCGGAGGACGGGGGTGGGCATCGGGCTCCTCTCGGCGGGTCGGCCGCCGGTGGTGGCGACCGTGCCTCGAGTCAACGCGCTTCGCGCCGTCGGCGAATCCTCCGCTCGCCCGATCTTCGCGTACTGCGATCGCAGTACGTCGACGGATGCTGGCCCGAGCGGGATCCTCCCCGGTACGGTCATGGCAGGCGCGGCCGGCGGAACGGACCCGGCCCTCGCGAGCCGCGCGGAAGGGCGGACGGAATGCGACTGGAACCGCTGTACCGACTTCGCTTCACCTACCCCGAGGAATGGGGGGTCGAGCTCGAGGGCGGATGGCTGCAGTACTTCTTCCTCGCCGAGGGGACGGCGGAGGGGGCCGTCACCGGGCGGTTCCGCGGTTCGAACGCCCCGCTGCGCCGGACGATGGAGGGTCCGTTCCAGCCCGAGATGCGGGGCGTGATCGAGACGGACGACGGGGCGAGCGTCATGTTCGAGTGCCACGGGTACGGCCGGGCTCATCCCATCGGTCGACGGCAGGTCGTGGGCACGGTCCTGCACCTGAGCGACGACGAGCGACTGCGCCGGCTGAACGACGTCGTGTGCGTGTGCGTGGGCGAGGTGCGCACGGCACCGGACGGACCGGACTCCGCCACGACGCTCGTGCTCGACGTCGCGGAACTGGTCTGGGAACCGATCGCGGACTGAACCGGCTGCGTCTCGTGATCCCACGCGGCACGGCGGGTCGGACCGCGCAGGGAACCGGCGTCAGTCGCGTCCGTCGCCGACGCCGGCACCGGCCTCCGCGCCGGGCACGTCGATGCCGCGCTCGGCCAGCAGGTGCCGGTATGCACGGATCTTGGTGCGGATGACCTCGCGAGAGGCCAGGAGCCGATCGATCTGCTCGTCGAGGGAGCGCGCGTGCGCCTCCATGAGCTCGACGCGCTCGTGCTCGTTGCCGTCGCCGGCGCGCACGAGCTCGGCGTACTTGGAGATCTCGGAGACCGGCATGCCCGAGTCGCGCAGCCGGGCGAGGAGGCGGAGCCACCCGATCGCCTGTTCGCCGTAGACGCGACGTCCGGTCGAGGTCCGAGGGATGTCGGCGGGGAAGAGTCCCCGAGCCTCGTACCAGCGGAGCGTGTGGACGCTCATGCCCGTGAGGGCGGCCAGTTCGCCGATGCGGTAGACGGGTGCCGGCGCGGACTGCTCGATGGCCATGATGTCTCCTTGACTTCGAGCGCACTCGAGATCGTACCGTCGGGAGCATGGTCACCACGCAGGACATGATCGCCCGCCAGCAACCGCTCGAAACCGCGTTCGGATACCGGACGAGCGCGGCCGAGGTCATCGCCGGGCACGACCTCGCCGGCAAGCGCGCCATCGTCACCGGCGGGTACTCGGGTCTCGGCCTCGAGACCGTGAAGGCGCTGGCCGACGCCGGCGTGTCGGTGCTCGTGCCGGCGCGGCGCACGGATGCCGCATCCGCCGCGCTCGCGGACGTCCTCGGCGTCGAGGTCCGGCCGATGGACCTGGGCGACCTCGACTCCGTCGCCGCCCTCACCGCGTCCGTGCGCGAGGACGGCACGCCGATCGACCTCGTGATCAACGTCGCTGGCGTCATGGCGTCGCCGCACCAGCGGACGCCGCAGGGCTGGGAGTGGCAGTTCGGCACCAACCACCTCGGCCACTTCGCGCTCGTCGGCGGGGTCGCCGACCTGCTCGTGGACGGTGCGCGCGTCGTCTCGTACTCGTCGACGGCCCACTACCGGTCGCCCGTGCGGTTCGACGACCTCGACTTCGAGACGACGCCGTACGACCCCTGGATCGCGTACGGCCAGTCCAAGACGGCGAACGCCCTCTTCGCCGTCGGGCTCGACGCGCGCGGCGGTGCCCGCGGCATCCACGCCTACTCGGCCCACCCGGGCGGCATCATGACCGACCTGCAGCGCCACATGCCGCGCGAGGAACTGCTGGCCCGGCAGTGGATCGACGAGGAGGGCAACCCGAACCCGCTCTTCAAGACGCCCGCCGAGGGCGCGTCGACGGGTCTCTGGGCCGCGACCGCGCCCGAGCTGATCACCCGCGGCGGCGTCTACTGCGAGGACTGCTCGCTGAAGGGCGTCGTGCCGCCGGACCACGCGGACCTGCGCACGGGCGGCGTCAAGGAGTGGGCCATCGATGTGCCCTCGGCCGAGCGCCTGTGGGAGGTCTCGGTCGAGGCGACGGGGCTGGATCCGCTGGCGTAGCGGCACGCCGTCCGGCGAGCCGTCTGCGATGATCGGAACGACCGAGCACCGCACCGTCGAGCCGAAGGATCAGCGATGACCTCCACTCCCTCGAAGCCGAATCCCCGACGACCCCTGGGCGAATCGAAGGCCACGCTGTTCGGCACGGCGCTGCTGCTCGTCATGGCAGGACTCGTCGTCGCCGCCGGCGCGATCCTCGCGGTCGCCGCCGTCGTCCTCGGCGACACCGCGATGCAGTTGCCGTAGGCCGCCGCGGCCGCGCCCGGCCGCCGGCTCACCGCCGGGGCGTCCACCCCGGCGGGAGCGGCCCGTCGATCGCCGCACGCTCCAGGTCGGCCTGCGCCGACCAGCCCTGCGCGGCATCCGTCGCATCGAACCCGTCGCGGGCGACCCGGAAGCCGACGTCCTCATGGTGCATGCGCGGGGCGCCGCCGCGCCGGACCGACGCCCGGACGCTCCAGGCGTCGTCGGCGAAGCCGCCGCCGCGGAACACCCGGTACTCGTCGTAGCGGGCGGGGTCGAGGAGGTCCCAGCACCACTCCCAGACGTTGCCGAGCGTGTCGAAGAGGCCATTCAGGTTCGGCAGCTTCGCGCCGACCTCCTGCGGGGTGCGAACCCCGTCGGCGCTCGTCCACGCGACCTCGGGAAGCGGACCGTAGTGGGGGCCGTGCGAACCCGCCCGGCAGGCGAACTCCCATTCGGCCTCGGTCGGCAGCCGGTACCCGTCGGCGTCGACGTGCCAGGCCACCTGCTCGCCGTCGAACGAGTACGCCGAATCGAGGCCCTCCCACTCGGAGGCGGCGTTGCAGAAGCGGATGGCGCGCAGCCAGCTCACCTCGGTCGCGGGGCGTCGGGGGTGCGTCGCGGTCTCCCCCAGCAGCTCTGCCAGTTGCTCCTGCGTCACCGGGTACACGCCGATCTCGAACGGCTCGAGGTCCACGCTCCAGCGGATCCCGCGGCGCGCATCGTGGAGCCGGACCGTGCCGCCATCGATCCGGGCGAGCTCGAGATCAGCGGTCATCGCGGAAGTCTCTCACGCGCCGCCACGCCCCGACCCTCCGTGCGGCCGCGACGATGGACGGCGCGTCGAGCGGCGCCATCCGTCGTCGCCATCGTGGCGACTCCCGCGCGACCGCCGCTCGCGTAGGGTCACCCCCGCTCGATCAATGGCGACGACAGGAACCACCATGACCACCTCCCCCATCACGGCCCCCCGGACGAAGCTGCGGCGCTCGCTCGGCCTCTGGGCCATCGTCGGCCTCGGCCTCGGCTACATGACGCCGATGACCGTGTTCGACACGTTCGGCTACGTGTCGGACGAGAGCGGCGGCGTCGTGCCGCTCGCCTACACGTTCGCCCTCGTGGTGATGCTGTTCACCGCGATCAGCTACGGCCGCATGACGCGCGTCTACCCGTCGGCCGGTTCCGCGTACACGTACGCGTCCGAGACGATCCACCCGAACGCCGGCTTCCTCGTCGGATGGACGGCGCTCCTCGACTACCTGCTGCTGCCCCTCGTGAACGCGCTCCTCGTGCGCCAGTACCTCGAGTCCTTCTTCCCCGACGTGCCCGGATGGATCTGGGTGGTCGGCTACGTCGCCCTCATCACGATGCTCAACCTGTGGAGCATCTCGTCGACGTCGCGCGTGAACGGCACACTCGTCGTGTTCCAGGTCGTGCTCATGGCGATCTTCGTGCTCCTCGCGTTCGGCGCGCTGCAGCAGGGCGCGGGCAACGGCACCGCGTTCAGCATCGAGCCGCTGTACCACGCCAACGTGCAGATCGCGACGGTCATCAGCGCCGCGACGATCGTCTGCTTCTCCTTCATCGGGTTCGATGCGATCACGATGTACACCGAGGAGGCGAAGGACGCGAACACCGTGCCGAAGGCGATCGTGCTGTCGCTCCTCATCGGCGGCGTCATCTTCTTCACCGCCGGATGGTTCGCCCAGTCGCTGTTCCCGGTCACCGAGGGCTTCACCGAGGGCACCGCACTGCCCGAGATCGCGTACTCGGTCGGCGGCATGCTCTTCCAGATCTTCTTCGTGTCGGCGGCCATCGCCGCGGCGGCGGCGTCGAGCCTCTCGTCGCACGCCAGCGTCTCGCGGATGATCTACGTCATGGGCCGCAACGGCGACGGCCCGCTCGCGCGGCGCCTGTCGTACGTGCACCCGAGGTTCCGCACCCCGGCCGTCGCGGTCGTGCTCGTCGGCGTCGTGTCGCTCGGCGCGGCCATCGCCGACCTCGACTTCATCTTCTCGATGATCAACTTCGGCGCGCTGATCGCATTCACGGTCGTCAACCTCGCGGTCATCCTCCACTTCGCCGTCCGCCGTCGCGAGGTGAAGACCGGTCGGCAGGTCCTCCGCAACATCGTGCTCCCGGCGATCGGCGTCGTGCTGACGGTGGTGCTCTGGCTCAACGTGAGCGCCGACGCGATGACCTACGGCCTGATCTGGCTCGCCGTCGGCTTCGTCGCACTGCTCGTGATGACCCGGGCGTTCCGTCGTCGGCTCCGCATGTCGGTGCAGGAGGACCGGGTCATCGCCGAGGGCACCGAGGGCGAGGACGCGCTGCTCGAGGACGACCGGGAGCGCCTGCACGCCGGCGAGTAGCCCCGTCCCACCGAGGCGTCGCCCGGACCGATCTCGGTCCGGGCGGCGCTTCGTCGTGCTCCTGAAACGGAGGACGCGAATCCACGGCGTTTCCGTCCTTGTTCTCAGGAGGCCCTGCGCGCTTTTCAGGAGGCCCTGCGTGGCGGCGCCGACGGGCCGCGGCTCAGCACCAGGCTGCGACGCCTCAGCTGGTGCCGTTCTGCTCAGCCGGGAGCAGCGAGCCGTCCACGATGTCGCCCGCCACGAGCTCGTCGAGCGCGTCCAGGAACGTGAGCGTCGCCGGCGACAACCGGCGGGTGAGCGCCCAGTGCACGGCGATGCGCCGCGAGGCATGCGGCGCCTCGAGCGGGCGCACGACGGTGTCGTCGTCGTGCACGATGCGCACGGCGAGCGAGCCGAGGATCCCGATCCCGAGCCCCTCGCGGACGAGCGCGAAGACGGAGGTCGGCTGCGTCACCGCGAGGCTCCGCTCGACGTCGATCTCGGTCCCGTCCAGCATGCGGCGGAATTCGCCGCCGATCCGTGCGTCGAGCCCCGCCTCGCCGGTGGTGATGACCGGGTGTCCCGCGAGGTCGGTCGCCTCGATCACCTCGCGACCCGCAAGGGGATGGTCCTTCGGCACGACGACGCGGAACGGGTCGGTGAGCAACGCCCGCCGCCCGATGCCCGCGCGCCGCTCCTCCACGATCGGGCTGATGCTGATCTCGATCGTCCGGTGCGCGAGCGCCTCGGCCAGCCAGCTGTTCGGCCCCTCGTGCACCTCGAACGCGACCTCCGGGTGCTCGGCGCGGAACTTCGCGATCAGCGGTGCGATGAAGACGGCGCTCACGCTGGGGACGCTCCCGACGCTGACCTCGCCGCGCACCTCGCCCTGCCTGGCCGCGACGGCGGCGAGCGCGGCCTGCCACTCCGCGATCGCCGCTCGCGCATGCGGGAGGAAGGCCTCCCCTGCCGGCGTGAGCGCCGGTGGATGGACGTCGCGGAAGAAGAGCTGCTCGCCGAGCATCGTCTCGAGGGAGGCGACGTGCTCGCTCACCCGCGACTGCGAGCGATGCAGGCTCCTCGCCGCGACGCCGAAGCCGCCGAGCTCGTGGACGGCGACGAACGACCGCGCCCAGGACAGCTCCATGACGCCAACCTAGTCCCGCACGCCGCTCACGCCCGCGAGGGCACGTCCGGCGACGGGATCGCGCCGCGGACGAGCGGGTCCTCGGTGCGCCGCATGTCCGCGTCGAGGGCGCGCGCCAGGTCCTCCCGCAGCACGTCGTACTCGACGTCGGCGGCGAGGTTCTCCAGTTCCCACGGGTCGCGATCGAGGTCGTAGAGCTCCTCGGGCGGTCGCGGCTCGTTCGGCCAGTCGCCCATGCCCGACCGCGTGGAACTCTCCTCGAGGTCGATCGGGAGCGGCAGCCGGACGTCGTCCTGGAAGTTCCGGATGTACTTCGCCGAGCGGGTCCGGACGGCGCGGATCGGGTCGTAGCGATCGTGGAAGCTCTTCTCGAGCACGAGCCGCCGATCCGCGCCCGTGTCGCCGTGGGCGAGCAGGGGCAGGAAGCTCCTCCCCTCGAGCGGGGCGGATGGGGTCCCTCCGGCCAGCTCGATGAGGGTCGGCACGATGTCGAGGTGGCTGACCAGGTCGCTGCGCCGCCCCGGCGACACGTCGAGATGCGCGGGCGGGCGCACGATGAAGGCGACCTTCACGCCCGAGTCGTACAGGGTGCTCTTCGCCCGCGGGAAGGCGACCCCGTGGTCGGTCGTGAAGATGATCATCGCCTCCCGGCCCCGGTCGGACCCGTCGATGGCGTCGAGGATCATTCCGACCGCCTCGTCCATCTGCCGGATCGCGCCGTGGAAGTCGGCGATGTCGTCACGGGTGGCCGCGTTGTCGGGGAGGTACGGCGGCACGTCGACGTCGGCCGGCTCGGCGCGGCGGTAGTCCTCCCTCGGCCACGGACGGTGCACCTCCCACATGCCGATCGTCACGAGCGTCGGCGCGTCGTCCCGTGGCTGGTCGCACCACCATTCGACGCGGCGCGCGACCTCCATCGCGCGCGGGAGGAAGCCGAGGCCGTGGACCTCGTCGTAGCCGAGCGCCCGGGCGTCGAAGTCCTCGTGCTGGAGTCCGATCAGGACGCTGCGGTAGCCGAGCGGCCGGAGGTGCTCCGGCAGCGTCCGCACGCCCGGCGCGTACCGCCATCCGTCGTGTGTCAGGCCCATCAGCCCGTTCTGGTGCGGCAGCAGGCCCGTGAACAGGGCCGAACGGGCGGGCGTGCACAGCGGCGCGGCAGCGAACGCGGCGTCGAAGACCACGCTCCGCTCGGCGAGGGCGTGCAGGTTCGGGCTGGGGATCGAGGCCATCGAATAGCAGGAGAGCCAGTCGCCCAGGTCGTGGCCGTGGATGATGAAGATGTCCGGTCGTGTCGGCATGGGGGTTCTTCCGGTCATGGGAGGCGGTCCGTCGGGTGGTCGCTCGGGGTCGGTTCGCAGGTGCTCGCGGTCGTCATCCGCCCATCGGGTAGCCGGCGTCGGCGACCACCTGCGTGAGCTCCTCCTGCAGGCGCTTCATGCCCTCCTCGGCGCCGAGGTCGCCGGCGGCGATCTCGGGCAGCACCGTCTCGGTGGCGGTGAGGAAGTCGGAGCCGAAGGTGAACCGGAACGGGCCGACCGCCGTGGGCGCGGACTCCGCGACCACGTCGAGGTAGGTGCTCGCCTCGGGGCTGAGACCGGGGGCGTCGTAGGCGTCGGCGCGCGTCGGGATGCCGCCGTTCTCCGCGAACACCTCCATGCCCTCCTCGGAGGTGACCCACTCGATGAAGCCGAGCGCGAGCTCCCGGCGATCCTCGGGGAGGTCGGCGGGGAGGCCGAGGTTCCAGAGGCCCGTCGCCGAGACGCCGCCGGGCAGGGGTGCGAAGCCGACCACGCCGGCGACGTTCGAGCTGGCCTCGTCGTTCATGCTGCTCGCGGCCGCGGCGACGACGTCGAGCTGCGCGGCGTCGCCGCCCTGCATCGCCGCGATCGCTTCCGCCTGGCCGACGGCCTTGGGGTCGGCCGGTCCGAGCTGGGCGAGTTCGTGGAACACCTCCGCGGCGCGGATGGCTTCGGGTGAGTCGAAGGCAGGCGTCCAGTCGACGCCCGGCTCGACGAAGAAGCTCCCGCCGAGTCCGTAGAGGATGCCGGCGAAGTCGTACGTCACGCCGGGGGCGCCCGGGACGCCCTGGTACCGCTGGACGTATCCGTATCGCGCCTCGCCGGAATCGACGACCGCCTGCGCATTCTCCACGACGCCGTCCCAGGTCGTGGCCGGCTCGAGGCCGAGGTCGTCGAAGACGTCGGTGCGGTACATCATGATCTGGAGGTTGCCCATGAGCGGCACGCTCGTGACCTCGCCGCCGGGTCCGAACGCGCGGGCGTCGGCGTCCCAGTTCGTCACGTCGTCGTACGTGAAGATCTCGGGATCGAGCTCGAAGTCGGGGTCTGCGTCCGTGAACGGCATGAGGATGCCCGCGTCGTTGAGCTGGGCCAGGTCGACCTCGTTGACCTGGTAGACGTCGAAGGCGTGGCTGCCGTTCTGCGCGTCGTTGAGGATCTGGGTCTTGACCTCGGGGTTCGGGAACGGCCGGAGTTCCACGTCCACGCCGGTGGCCTCCTCGTAGGCCGCGACGACGGCGTCGTAGGCGGGGTTCCAGGGCGCCTGACTCGTGATCACGACGAGCCGGTCGCCGGATCCGAGTGCACCGCCCGCGGCGGCGCCCGAGCATCCGCTGAGTGCGAGGGCTGCGGCGGCGAGGCCGCCGACGGCGATGGTGAGCTGGGACTTCTTCATCGTGTGCTCCATTTCGGGTTGGGCGCCGCGGGACTAGCCCTTGACGGCGCCGGAGGTGAGGCCCGCCACGATCTGGCGGTTGGCGAAGACGGCCATGAGGATGATCGGGACGGCGGCGAGCGTTCCCGCCGCCGAGAGTTCGCCCCAGGTCACGGCGAACGGCTGGAGGAGGCCGGCGATGCCGACCGTCACCGGTGCGGTCGCGCCGCCGGAGGTGAGCGTGAGGCCCATCTGGAACTCGTTCCACGCCATGATTCCGCTGAAGACGCCGACGGCAGCCAGCCCGGGGCGGACCACCGGGACCATGACGTGCAGGAACACCCGCCACTCGGACGCGCCGTCCATGAGCCCGGCTTCCCGGAGCTCCTCGGGCACCGCCGAGAAGTACGACGACATCAGCAGGGCTGCGAAGGGCAACTGGAGGAACGCGTTGACGAGGATCAGCCCCCAGACGCTGCCGAGGACGCCGAGCTGCGCGAGCAGCACGTACAGACCCGGGACGAGCGTCATCGGCGGGATCAGCGGCACGAAGCCGGCGATGATGAGCGCCGGGACGACGATCCAGCGAGGCGGGCGGAGCCGGCTGATGGCGTACCCGGCGAGGGACCCGACCACGAGGCAGATGAGCACCGTGCCGACGACGATCGCGACGCTGTTCGCGATCTGCGCGACGAACACCCCGTCGCGCAGCACCCGCTCGTAGTTGCCCAGCCAGAACGGCCACTGCCATTGCGACGACACGATCGCGCGGTTGGGGAGGAACGAGAGGAGCAGAGTCCAGGCGATCGGGACCACAGCGACGACGAGGACCGCGACGACGGTCGCCTCGACCCAGAAGCGGTTCCGGCGGACGTCGGGGCCAGCAGCGGTGGTCGTGCTCATCGGTTCGCCTTCGCTCGGAGGAACAGGATCATGCCGACCACGCCCGCGGTCAGGACGACCACGAGGAGCGAGAAGGCCGCCGCCTCGCCGAACGCGAGGTGGTCGAAGAAGAGGGTCTTGATGTGCTGCGTGACGAGGGTGGTGGCGAAGTTGGGGCCACCGGCGGTGAGCAGGTACATCTCGTCGAACGCCTTGACGCCCATGATCACGCGGACCACGACGACCGCCACGACGGCGGGTCGCAGGGCGGGCAGCACCACGTGGCGGATGACCCGCCACTCCCCCGCACCGTCGACCCGTGCGGCCTCGAGGGTGGACGCGTCGACGCCCTGCAGCGCGGTGTAGAGGAAGAGGAAGACGACCGGCGTCCAGTGCCAGACGTCGACGATCACGACGGCCGCCATCGCAGTGGGTCCGTCGCCGAGCCACCCCTGCGTGGGGAGGCCGAGGTTCAGCAGCAGCTTGTTGAGTCCGCCCGCGGTCGGGCTGAGCAGCAGCAGCCACATGAGCGAGACGACCACAGGGGCGATCACGGCAGGCCAGATCAGCACGTTCCGCGCGAGCGGGAGCATGGCCACCGCTCGGTCGACGAGCAGTGCGAGGGCGAGGCCGACGAACAGCGACACGACGACGGTGAGTACCACGAAGAGCACGGTGTTCCCGATCGAGCGGAGCGCGACCGGGTCCTCGACGACGGCGGCGAAGTTCTCGAGCCCGGCGGCGTCCCATTGGAAGACGCCGCCCCGGATGGCGACGTCGGAGAACGCCATGCGGATGACCTGCGCGAGCGGGTAGACCGCGAACACGAGCCCGAAGAGCACGAACGGGAGCAGTGCGAGGATGCCGAACCCGGGGCTCCGGCGCCGAGGTCGACGCGCTCGCCCGGCGGGTTCCGGAGCGATGGGGCGGGGTTCCGCCGTGGGGATCGGCGGCGCGGCAGTGCTGGTCACGCAACCTCCATTGGTCTGCGGCCTGGGGGACGCGATTCACGCTATGGGGGTTCGAATCATCTGTCCAACGCGTTACTCGGAACGCAATGATCCGCTTTCCGGATGGTGTTGCGCATGCCGAAGCGGGGCGCGGCATCGCCGCGCCCCGCCCTGCGATTCCGACTCAGCCGCGCGGCGCCATCGCGCTGATGAGCTCGTAGGCGACGTGGGATGCCGCGACGGCGGTCAGCTGCGCGTGGTCGTACGCGGGTGCGACCTCGACGACGTCGGCGCCGACGATGCGCTTGTCGGAGAGGGCGCGGAGGATCCGCAGCAGCTCCCGGCTCGTCAGCCCGCCTGCCTCCGGGGTGCCGGTGCCGGGCGCATGCGCCGGGTCGAGCACGTCGATATCGATCGAGATGTACAACGGGGCGTCGCCGATGCGCGCACGGATGCGCTCGATCGCCGCGGCGACGCCGTGCTCCTCGACGTCCTCGCTCGTCACGATCGCGAAGCCGAGGCGCTCGTCGTCCGCGAGGTCCTCGACGCCGTAGAGCGGCCCGCGCGTTCCGACGTGCATGCTCGCGGTGAGGTCGATGAGCCCTTCCTCCGAGGCCCGGCGGAAGGGGGTGCCGTGCGTCACCGGGGCGCCGAAGTACGTGTCCCAGGTGTCGAGGTGCGCATCGAAGTGGAGGACCGCGACGGGACCGTGCGCCTCGTGCACCGTGCGGAGCAGCGGCAGCGCGATCGTGTGGTCGCCGCCGATCACGACGAGCCGGTCGGCGCGCTCGCGGAGGCCGCGCGCCGCGTGCTCGATCTCGACGACGGCCTCGTCGATGCTGAACGGATTGACGGCGAGGTCGCCGGCATCCGCGACCTGCTGGGTCGCGAACGGCGAGACGTCCTGCGCGGGGTTGTACGGCCGCAGCAGGCGCGACGCCTCGCGCACGTGCGCGGGGCCGAAGCGGGCTCCGGGCCGGTAGCTCACCCCGCTGTCGAACGGCACGCCGACGACCGCGATGTCGGCTCGCGGCACGTCCTCCAGGCGCGGCAGGCGCGCGAAGGTGGCGATGCCCGCGAAGCGCGGGACGCGGCTCGCGTCGACGGGGCCGACGGGCGCCGTGCCCGCGGCATCCGTGTGCTCGGGGTTCGAGGTCGGCATCGGTGTTCCTTTCGAGGTGCTGGGGTCGTTCGACGGCGGGCCCGCGATCACGTGCGCGGCTGGCGGACGTGCACGAGCTGCACTCCGCCCGCGGAAATCGCGTCGCGGATCGCGTCGCCGAGCGCGTCGACATCGTCGACGCGACGCCCGACGGCGCCGAAGGCGGTGGCGAGCGCGGCCCAGTCGGGCTGGACGAGGTCGACCCCGACGGGGCGGATGCCGCGATCGAGCTCGTTCTGCTTGATCTCGGCGTAGCCGCCGTTGTCGACGCACACGACGGTCAGGTCGAGGCGCTGCTCGACCGCGGTCATCAGCTCGTTGACGGCGAACATGAGGGCGCCGTCGCCGAGCACGGCGACCACCGGGCGGTCCGGGGCGGCGACGCGCGCGCCGATCGCAGCCGGCAGGCCGTAGCCGAGGGTCGCGTAGGTCGGGGTGTAGAGCAGCGAGTGCGGCCGCGACCGGCGCAGCACGTTCGCGAGTGCCAGGTAGACGATCTGCGACGAGTCGCCGGCGACGATCGCGTCGTCGGGCAGCGCGTGGGCGATGCGCTCGGCGAGCGCGACGTCGTCGGGCGCCGTGGCTCGGATCTCGTCGGCGATCGCGCCGCGGAGTGCGGCGAGGTCGGGTGCGGGCCGATCGTCGGCGGGGAGCATGGCGAGCAGGTCCTCGACCACGGGGGCGCAGTCCCCCACGATGCCGACGGTCGCAGCGAGGTTCTTGTCGAGCTGGGCGGCGGAGCGGTCGACGCGCACGACCCGTCCGCGGGCCTCGAGCGCGGGCGCCCAGAGCTCGGCCTCGCCGAGCTTGGAGCCGAGCACGACGAGCACGTCGGCGGCCTCGGCGAGCGCGCGGGCCGTCTCCAACCGCAGGTTCGAGCCGAGCGAGAGCGGGTGGTGCTCGTCGAGCGTCCCCTTGCCGTTGAGCGTGGTCAGCACGGGGGCGCCGAGTCGCTCGGCGAGCTCGGTGACCTGGCGTGCGGCGCGGGTGGCCCCGCCGCCGGCGACGATGACGGGCGACTGCGCTGCGGCGAGCAGCTCGGCGGCCGCGCGCACGGCCGCGGCATCCCCGCGGTCCGGAACGGGAGCCGGGCGCGCGGCTCGCGCGTCGGCGGAGACGCCCGCCGGCGCCTCGAGGACGTCGAGCGGGATCTCGATGTGCACCGGACGCGGACGCCCGGTGCGGAACAGCTCGAACGCGTCGTGCACGGCCTCGACGGCCTCGGCGGCGGTCGTCACGCGTCGGGACCACTCGGCGATGGCGGCGACCATGGCCGAGGCGTCCTTCGTCTCATGCAGCGTGCCGACGTCGCGGAACTCGTCGCCGAGCGGCACGCCCGGCGACAGCACGATGAGCGGCCGCGACTCGCAGAACGCCGTGCCGATGGCGCTCATCGCGTTCTGCAGCCCGGGCCCCGAGGTCGTGATCACCACGCCCGGGAGTCTGGTCTGCTGCGCCCAGCCGTCCGCGCCGTAGCCCGACCCCTGCTCGTGCCGGTTCGTGACCGCGCGGATGCCGAGGTCGGCGAGCGGCCGGTAGAACTCCAGGTTGTGCGTGCCCGGGATGCCGAAGATCGTCGTCACGCCGTAGGCGCGGATGGTCTCGAGGACCGCCCGGCCGGCCGTGTCGGCGTACCGCTCGGCCGTGTCGCGTGCATCGTCCATGATCGCCATCGTCTCGCTCATGCCGGGACCGCCTCCTTCGGCGCGGCTGTCGGCGCGTCGGCCAGCACGTGGCGCGGTTCCCCGCCGACCCAGGTCTGCAGGACGCGGATTCCGGCGATCCGCTCCGGTTCGATCGTCAGCGGATCGTCGGCGAGCACCGCGAAGTCGGCGTACTTGCCGACCTCCAGCGAGCCGAGGTCGTCCTCGCGCCCGAGCGAGACAGCCCCCTCGTAGGTGTGCGCACGCAGTGCGGCGAGCGCCGAGATCCGCAGGTCGCCGGGGCCCAGCGAGTTGCCGCGGCGCGTCACCCGGGTCACGGCTGCCTGGACGGCCTCGAGCGGGATCGGGTCGGCGACGGGTGCGTCCGACGAGATCGTCATGGGCACGCCGGCCCGCTCGAACTCGCCGAGCGGGTTGAACCGCTCGCCCGGGGTGCCGATCGCGTCCTCGACGCCCTCGCCCCAGTTGTAGTAGTGCTGCGGCTGGTTCACCGGGCGGATGCCGGCTGCCGCCATCCGCTCGATCTGCTCGCCCGTCGGCAGGCCGCAGTGCTCGATGCGGTGACGCGCATCGTCGTCGGGCCGCTCTGCGAGCGCCGCCTCGATCGCCGAGACGACCATCTCGATCGCGGTCGGCGACTGGGCGTGCGTCGCGGTCTGCAGGCCGGCGGCGTGCGCCTTCCGGATCAGCTCGGCGTAGTCGGCGGGCTCGTGGTAGAGCTGCCCGGTGCGGCAGGGGTCGCCCACGTAGCCGTCGGGGAAGTACGCCGTCCAGCCGCCGAGCGTGCCGTCGGCGTAGAACTTGATGCCCGCGAAGCTGAGGTGGGCGTTGCCGAACTGGCCGACGAGGCCCATCTCGAGCGCGTCGTCGAGCAGGTGCGAGAGCAGGTACATCGAGACCCGCAGCTCGAGCCGGCCGGCCTCGGCGAGCCGGAGGTACATGTCGAACTCGCGTCGCGAGACCTGGGCGTCGCCGATCGTCGTGACGCCGCCGGCGAGGAACCGCTGCGTCGCGACGTCGAGCTGGCGCAGGTGCTCCTCGGGCTCGTCGGCGAGGTGGAAGTTCGGCCCGTGGTGCCCGACGTCCACGCCGTGGACGCCGGTGAGGATGTTGCACGCGGCATCCGACAGCTCGCCCGTGAGCTCGCCGTCGGCGTCACGGAAGAACTCGCCCCCGGGAGGGTTCGGCGTCTCGCGGTCGACGCCGTTGACCTCGAACGTGGTGGAGTTCACGACGCCGCCGTGGCCCGATGCGTTCATGAGGTACACCTCGCGGTCGGTGGCGACCTCGTCGAGCTCGAACCGGGTGGGATGCCGCTGCTCGGCGAGGTTGCGGTGCTCGTAGCCGTAGCCGCGCACCGGGCGACCGGCGGGCAGGTCGGCTACGGCATCCCGCAGCAGTGCCACGATCTCGGGGATGCTCGCCGCCTTCGCCGGCCCGCAGTCGACCCACGTCATCATCTGCCCGTACATGAGCGGGTGCGCGTGCGCGTCGACGAATCCGGGCACCACGACCGCGTCGCCGAGGTCGATGCGCTCCGGCTCCAGCCCGGCATCGGCGGCGGCCTGCGCGCAGTCCGCTGCCGAGCCGATCGCGAGGATGCGCCCGCGGTCGAGGAGCATGGCCGTCACCGTCGTCGACGCGAGGTCGACGGTGTGGATGGCACGGGCCGTGATGAGCCGGGGGGCGGCCTGCTCGGGCCGGTCGAAGGCGGCGAGTTTCCTCATGGCTGGCGGATCCCCGTGGTGTCGGTGCGGGCGGTGAACGACGCCGTCGCGGGCGCCTCGTCGGAGTGCTGCGGCGCGAGCCTGGTGCAGATCGCGGCGAGCACGGCCATGCCGGTGAACATCGCGATGACCGACCAGATGTCGCCCGTCCAGGCGATGAGCTGCGTCGCGAACCAGGGCGAGAACCCGGCCCAGATCGCCGCGCCGACGCCGTACGAGAGCGCGATCGAGGTGTAGCGGGCCTGGGGCCGGAACATCTGCGCAAGGATCGCGGCGATCGGCGCGTACGTGGCGCTCATCGCGATGCGCACGAGCGAGGCGAACAGGAAGATGAGCGGCTCGACGCGGCCGGGCAGGATCAGCATGAACGGCGCGAACGTCAGCACCGAGGTCGCGAGGCCGAGGTACATGATGTTCTTCCGGCCCCACTTGTCGCCCAGCCAGGCGACCGGCAGGGTCACGACGAACTCGATGAAGGAGGCGATCGTCATCGCGTCGAGGATGACCTGCGCGTTGATCGAGATCGGCTCGCCCGTGGCGTACGCGGTGGCGAAGGTCGTGGCGAGGTAGTAGCCGCCGGTCGAGATCGGCAGCAGGCCGATGCCGAGGAGGATCGGCTTCCAGTTGTTGCGGAGGGCGAAGGCGAGCGGCATCGACTGCTTCCGGCCCTCGATCTTCTGCTCGAACACGGGCGACTCCTCGACCCGGTACCGGACCCAGAGGCCGACGCCGATGAGGACGATCGAGAGCAGGAACGGGATGCGCCATCCGCCGTTGATGATGAAGTCGTCGCCGAAGCGCGTCATGATCGCGAAGACGCCCGAGGCGAGCAGCGCGCCGGCGGGGTTGCCGAGCTGCGTGAAGCCGCCGTAGAACGTCTTCGACTTCTCGGGCGCGTGCTCGACGCTCATGAGCACCGCGCCGCCCCACTCGCCGCCGACCGCGAGGCCCTGGAGCGCCCGCAGCAGGATGAGCAGGATCGGCGCCATGACGCCGATGGTCTCGTAGGTCGGGAGGCAGCCGACGAGCACCGTGGCGGCGCCCATGAGCAGCAGGGTGATGACGAGCGAGACGCGGCGGCCGAGCTTGTCGCCGATGTGCCCGAAGAGGATGCCGCCGAAGGGACGCACGAGGAAGGCGATGGCGAACGTGGCGAACGCGGCGGCGGTCTCGGCGAGCGGGTCGTCGCTCGGGAAGAACAGGGGGCCGAAGACGAGCGCCGCGGCGGTGGCGTAGACGTAGAAGTCGTACCACTCGATCGTGGTGCCGACGAAGGCCGCGAAGCCGGCTCGCCTGGCCCTGCTGTGCGTTGTGGTCATGAACCGCTCCTTTGCGGGTCGGAGGGGATGGAAGGGGAGGTGCCGGTCGGGGATCCCCGCTGGGCGGGGCGACGCGTTGGATGCTACGAGCGCGCAGGTCCGGCGGCAAGCACGGAACTCCAGTGAGGCCCCGCGTTCACCGGTGTTCTGTCATCGACTTCACGCATTTCTCGGTCTTGCGTCCTCTTCCCGGTCGTCTACGCTGGCGATATGTCACGCGCAGCGAGCGTTCCCCGGTATCTCGGCGAATCGGGCCGACGGTGGTGAACTTCGACGCCGAGCTCATCCGCGCCCTCCAGGACGACGGGCGGGCGAGCATCCACGACTTGGCCGCCGAGCTTGGGCAGTCGCGCGCCGCGGTATCGGCGCGCCTGCGCGCCATGCGCTCGGACGGCACGGTCCGCGTCGTGGCGGCGGTCGATCCGCAGTTCCTCGGGCAGCACGTGCTGGCCCACGTGTCGATCCGGACGGAGGGCCCGACCGGTCCGGTCGCCGATCACCTTCGCGGCCTCGACGAGACGGTGCTCGTCTCCGCGGTCGGCGGCGTGCACGACCTCGTCACCGAGATCCGCGTCGCCTCGATGCCGGCGCTGCACGACCTGCTGGCCGAGATCCGGGCCCTGCCCCGCGTCGTCGACATCAACACCCTCATCTACTCGACCGTGATCAAGGGCTTCTTCGTCTCGGACTACCGCGGCGGGGTCCGGATCGACGCGACCGACGCCGCGCTCATCGAACAGCTGCAGCGCGACGGCCGCGCGAGCTTCCGGGCGCTCGGCGAGGCCGTGCGCCTCTCGCCGTCGGCGGTCGCGACCCGGGTCGACCGGCTCGTCGACGGCGGCGTCATCAAGATCAGCGCCGTCGAGGCGCGCGGGCTCGCCCAGCGGCAGCTCTCGCTCGGCGTGGGCCTGAACCTCGCGGGCGACGACGACACCGTGCTCGACGCGATCCGCGCCTGGCGCGGCATCGACTTCGCCGCACGCTCGCTCGGCCGCTTCGACCTGATCATGACGCTGGTCGAGCCGTCGGCGGGCGCTCTCTCCGCGAGCCTCGAGCGCATCCGCGCCCTGCCGGGCGTCAGCCACACGGAGGCCTGGTTCCACCTCGCGGTGCTCAAGGAGGACTACGCCCGCACCCTGCGCGCCGCGGACCTCGCCGCCGCGGGCGGGGGCTGACGCGGGCCGCCGGCGTGTGGCCTCGAGGTGCGCTCACGTAATGTGCTAATGTCCTTACATGACCGGTCCATCGATGAACTTCTACACGAGGAAGTGGGTGCGCCCGGAGGACCTCAACGGGAACGGCACGCTCTTCGGGGGGAGCCTCCTCCGTTGGATCGACGAGGAGGCGGTGGTGTACGCGGTCCTTCAACTCGGGAACGGCCGCGTCGTCACGAAGTACATGTCCGAGATCGACTTCGTCAGCTCGGCCCGTCAAGGCGACCTGATCGAGCTGGGCCTCGTCGCGACCGCGTTCGGTCGCACATCGCTGACGCTGCGAGCCGAGGCGCGGAACATGATCACGCGGAGGAGCATCCTCACGATCGAGCGGATCGTGTTCGTGAACCTGGACGCCGACGGCGACCCCGTCCCGCACGGTCACACCGAGATCACCTACGACAGAGACCGCATCCCGGCTCCGATCGACCCTCCGGCGCTCGACTGATCGTCATTACATATTGTCATCTTGTTAGGACATAGGTAACATGATCGCACCGACCATCCGCTCCGCCCGATCGAGAGAGTTCTACACCGGCGTATGAACACCACGACTCAGACCTTCGACGTGATCACCATGGGCCGCGTCGGCGTCGACATCTATCCGCTCCAGGACGGAGTCGGCCTCGAGGACGTCGAGACGTTCGGCAAGTACCTCGGCGGCAGCGCCACCAACGTCGCCGTCGCCGCAGCGCGCCATGGGCACCCCACGGCCGTCATCACCCGCACCGGGGACGACCCGTTCGGCCGGTTCGTCCGCCGCGAGTTGGTGCGTCTCGGCGTCTCCGACCGCTTCGTGGGCGTCGAGCACGACCTGCTCACTCCGGTCACGTTCTGCGAGATCTTCCCGCCGGACGACTTCCCGCTCTACTTCTACCGCAAGCCCAAGGCTCCCGACCTCGCCGTGACGGCGAAGTCGCTCGACCTCGACGCGATCCACAACGCCGGCCTCTTCTGGGCGACGGTCACCGGACTCTCGGAGGAGCCCAGCCGCACCGCCCACCACGTCGCATGGACGGCGCGCAACCGCCGACGGCACACGGTGCTCGACCTCGACTACCGTCCGATGTTCTGGCACTCCCCTGCGGATGCGACCCGGGAGGTCCAGCGGGCCCTCCCGCACGTGACGGTCGCGGTCGGCAACCGCGAGGAGTGCGAGGTCGCCGTCGGCGAGACCGACCCCCAGCGTGCGGCCGACGCGCTGCTCGACCACGGCGTCGAGCTCGCGATCGTGAAGCAGGGGCCGAAGGGCGTCCTGGCCAAGACCCGGGACGAGACCGTCGAGGTCGCGCCGTTCCCCGTCGAGGTCGTCAACGGCCTCGGCGCCGGCGACGGCTTCGGCGGGGCACTGTGCCACGGCCTGCTCGAGGGCTGGGACATCGAGCGGGTCCTGCGGTTCGCGAACGTCGCCGGGGCGATCGTCGCGTCACGTCGCGAGTGCTCCACCGCCATGCCCACGGCCGCCGAGGTCGAGGCCGCCCTCGAGGGAGCCACCCATGTCACGCACTGAGCGGTTCCTCGCCACCGCGCGATTCGACGAGCTGCGCGACATCCGCGCGCACGAGCCGCACCGGATCGCCGAGGCGCACGCCGCACGCCGCCGGCGGCCGCTGCTGTCCGACGCGGGTCGCCTCTTCATCGTCGCCGCGGACCATCCCGCCCGCGGGGCGCTCGGCGTCGGCGACGAGGGACTGGCGATGGCCGATCGCTACGACCTGCTCGACCGTCTCGCGCTGGCCCTGTCGCGCCCCGGAGTCGACGGCGTCCTCGGCACGCCCGACATCATCGATGACCTCGCGCTGCTCGGCGCACTCGACGGCAAGGTCGTCGTCGGATCGATGAACCGCGGCGGACTCCGTGGGGCGACGTTCGAGTACGACGACCGCTTCACCGCCTACGACATCCCTTCGATCGTTCGCGACGGACTCGACTTCGCCAAGACGCTGCTCCGGGTGAACCTCGCGGACCCCGGCACCGCCGACACCCTGCAGTCCAACGCGCGCGCCGTCTCCGAGGCTGCCGAGGCGCGTATCCCGATCATGCTCGAGCCCTTCATGAGCCGGTGGGTCGACGGCGTCGCGACCAACGTCCTCGACGCGGATTCGGTCATCACCTCCGTGGCGATCGCCGCCGGCCTGGGAGACAGCTCCGCGTACACGTGGATGAAGCTGCCCGTCGTCGACGACATGGAGCGCGTCATGGCCGCGACGACCCTGCCGACCCTCCTGCTCGGTGGCGACCGCGCCACCGACCCCGATGCGACGTACGCGGCGTGGGAGCGCGCGCTCCTCCTGCCCGGCGTACGCGGCCTCGTCGTGGGCCGCACCCTCATCTATCCGCCGGACGGGGACGTCGCGGCTGCGGTCGACACCGCGGCCGACCTCGTCCACGCCCCGCACCAGCCTGACCGATCAGAAAGTCGAGAGTACGCATGAGCCACGCCACCGAGAACCTGCCCGTCGCCGACCCGTTCGTCGAGCAAGGCGACCTGCCCGTCGTCGGCCACTGGATCGACGGAACCCTGCACGCGTCGCGAAGCGGGCGCACCGCACCGGTGTTCGACCCGGCGATCGGCCGACAGACGAAGGTCGTCGCCCTCGCCGACGAGTCGGAGATCGAGACCGCCATCTCGTCCGCGGCGCGCGCCTTCCCGGCATGGGCGAAGACGTCGATGACGAAGCGCCAGTCGGTGGTCTTCCGCTTCCGCGAACTGCTCAACGAGCGCAAGCACGAGCTCGCCGAGCTGATCACGAGCGAACACGGCAAGGTGGTGAGCGACGCGCTCGGCGAGGTGCAGCGCGGCCTGGAGGTCGTCGAGCTCGCAACGGGCTTCCCGCACATCCTGAAGGGCGACTACTCCGAGAACGTCTCGACCGGCATCGACGTCTACTCGACGAAGCAGCCGCTCGGCGTCGTCGGCATCGTCAGCCCCTTCAACTTCCCCGCGATGGTGCCGATGTGGTTCTTCCCCATCGCGATCGCCGCCGGCAACTCCGTCGTGCTGAAGCCGAGCGAGAAGGACCCGTCGGCGTCCATCTGGATGGCGGAGCTCTGGAAGGAGGCCGGCCTCCCCGACGGCGTCTTCACGGTGCTGCAGGGCGACAAGCTCGCCGTCGACGGCCTGCTCACCCACCCCGAGGTGCAGTCGATCTCGTTCGTCGGGTCCACGCCGATCGCGAAGTACATCTACGAGACCGCGGCGAAGCACGGCAAGCGGGTCCAGGCACTCGGCGGCGCGAAGAACCACATGCTGGTGCTCCCCGACGCCGACCTCGACCTCGTCGCCGACCAGGCCATCAACTCGGGGTTCGGCTCGGCCGGCGAGCGCTGCATGGCGATCAGCGTCGTGCTCGCCGTCGAGCCCGTCGCCGACGAGCTCATCGAGAAGATCACCGAGCGGATCGGCAGGCTGCGCGTCGGCGACGGGCGACGCGAGCCCGACATGGGCCCGCTCGTCACCGCCCAGCACCGCGACAAGGTCGCGTCCTACATCGACGTCGCGGCCGAGGACGGCGCGACGGTCGTCGTCGACGGGCGCGGCATCGACGTCGACGGCGCCGCGGACGGGTTCTGGCTCGGCCCCACCCTGCTCGACCGGGTCCCCACGACGAGTCGCGCGTACACGGAGGAGATCTTCGGACCGGTGCTCTCGATCGTCCGGGTCGACGGCTTCGAAGAGGGCGTCGAGCTCATCAATTCCGGCGCCTTCGGCAACGGCACCGCGATCTTCACCAACGACGGAGGAGCGGCCCGCCGTTTCCAGAACGAGATCCAGGTCGGGATGATCGGCGTCAACGTGCCGATCCCCGTGCCGGTCGCGTACTTCTCCTTCGGCGGCTGGAAGGACTCGCTGTTCGGCGACTCGAAGGCGTACGGCATCCAGGGCTTCGACTTCTTCACCCGGCAGAAGGCCATCACGTCGCGCTGGCTCGACCCGGCGACCCACGGCGGCATCAACCTCGGGTTCCCGAAGAACGACTGACGCGAGACGATCGAACCGGCGGCGCACCGCGCGCGCTGCCTCACGAAGGAGTGATCCCGGCGATGCCCGAGCAGAGCCCCTGGTTCCGCCCCCGCGGCGGCTTCACCCGCGACGGCTGGGAGAGCGTGGTCGACGCCACGCTCCCCGGCTGGGCGCACACCGGCCTGCGCGTGGCCGACCTCGGCGACGGGGGCTCGCGTGAGCTCCCCGTCGCCGGGGTAGAGCGGATCGTCGTGCCGCTCGCGGGCTCGTGCGAGATCGCGTGGACCTCGCCCGACGGGTCGGGCACGGTCGAGCTCGAGGGCCGCGCGTCGGTGTTCGACGGGCCGACGGATGTCGCGTACCTCCCGGTCGACACCGCCGCCGTGCTCACCGGGCGGGGGCGCGTCGCCGTCGCCGAGGCGCCGGCGACCGCGCGGCATCCGCTTCAGGTCGTCGCGAAGGACGACGTCGCCGTCGAATTGCGCGGGGCGGGGCGGTCGAGCCGCCAGGTGCACAACTTCGGCACGCCCGGCAACCTCGTCGCCGACAAGCTCATCGTCTGCGAGGTGATCACGCCATCCGAGAACTGGTCGTCGTACCCCGCGCACAAGCACGACACGCACGTGCCCGGCCACGAGTCGCGGCTCGAGGAGATCTACTACTTCGAGTCCGAGGTCGCCCGCGGCCTCGACGCCCCCGCCGACGCCGACCCGTTCGGCCTGTTCGCGACGTACACCTCGCCCGCGGGCGACATCGACATCAACGCCATCGTGCGCACGGGGGACGTCGCCCTCGTGCCGTTCGGCTACCACGGGCCCGCGGTCGCGGCGCCCGGCTACGACCTCTACTACCTCAACGTGATGGCGGGACCGGACGCCGAGCGCGAGTGGCGCATCAGCGACGACCCCGCCCACGCGTGGGTGCGATCGAGCTGGGACGCCCAGCAGTTCGACGCCCGGCTGCCCTACACGCCCGACCAGGAAGGACGATGACGACCGTGGAGACCAAGCGGATGACGGTGGCGCAGGCCCTCGTCGAGTTCCTCGCCCGTCAGTGGACCGTCGACGGCGACATCCGGGAGCGCACCATCCCGGGCATCTTCGGCATCTTCGGCCACGGCAACGTCGCCGGCATCGGGCAGGCGCTCCGTCAGGCGAACGAGCTTGAGCCCGACCTCATGCCCTATCATCAGGCCCGCAACGAGCAGGCGATGGTCCACCAGTCCGTCGGCTACGCGCGCATGCACCGTCGCCGCAGCACGTTCGCCTCGGCCGCCTCGGTCGGCCCCGGCGCAGCGAACCTGCTCACCGGCGCCGCCCTCGCCACGAGCAACCGGATGCCGGCATTGCTGCTGCCGAGCGACACGTTCGCGACGCGCGTGGCCGACCCGGTGCTGCAGCAGCTCGAGCTCCCACACGACATCGGCATCCAGGTGACCGACGCGTTCCGCCCGCTCTCGCGGTTCTTCGACCGCGTGCAGCGGCCGGAGCAGCTCTATTCGATCGCGCTGGCCGCGATGCGCGTGCTCACGGATCCGGCGGAGACGGGCGCCGTGACGATCGCCTTGCCCGAGGACGTGCAGGCCGAGGTCCTCGACGTGCCGCTCGAGTTCCTGCAGGAGCGGGAGTGGCACCTCCGTCGACCGGTGCCCGAGCGAGGACCGCTCGAGCGCGCGGTCGCGGCCATCCGTTCCGCGAAGCGCCCGATCATCGTCGCCGGAGGCGGCGTGATCTACTCGGGCGCCGAGGACGTGCTGCGGCGCTTCGTCGAGACGACCGGCATCCCCGTCGGCACGTCCCAGGCCGGTGGCGGGTCGCTGCCCTGGGATCACCCGCAGTATCTCGGTGGCATCGGCGCGACCGGCACGAGCGCAGCGAACCGGCTCGCCGCGGAGGCCGACCTCGTCATCGGCATCGGCACGCGGTACAGCGACTTCACGACCGCGAGCCGCACGGTCTTCCAGGACCCGGACGTCCGGTTCGTCAACGTCAACATCGCGGGCTTCGACGCGTACAAGCACGGCTCGCAGCTGCCCGTGATCGCGGATGCGCGCGAGGCGCTTGACGCGCTCGCCTCCGACCTGGCGGACCTCCGTGTGGACCCCGCGTACGCGGAGCGCATCGAGCAGGAGAACCGGGAATGGGATGCCGCGGTCGACGCGGCGTTCGCGCCATCGGGCCTCGACCGCCCAGGGCAGCCCGAGATCATCGGTGCGGTCCAGGCGGCGAGCGACCCGACCGACGTGATCGTGCAGGCCGCGGGATCGCTCCCCGGCGATCTGCACAAGCTCTGGCGCGTCCGAGACCCGCTCGGCTACCACGTCGAGTACGCGTTCTCGTGCATGGGGTATGAGATCGCGGGTGGTCTCGGCGTACGTCGCGGCGCGCCGGAGCGCGACGTCATCGTGATGGTGGGCGACGGCTCGTACCTCATGCTGCACACCGAGCTGGTGACCGCGGTGGCCGAGCGCCTCAAGGTCATCGTGATCATCGTGCAGAACCACGGCTACGCGTCGATCGGGCACCTTTCGGAATCCGTCGGATCCGACCGGTTCGGCACCTGGTACCGCGCGTACGACGAGGGCGCCCGCAACTTCCAGGGCGACGAGATCCTCCCCGTCGACCTCGCCGCGAACGCGCGCTCGTACGGCGTCGACGTCATCGAGGTCGAGCCCGGACCGGACGCCATCCGCGACCTGCAGGCCGCGATCGCGACCGCCAAGGCGTCGGACCGGTCGACCGTGATCCACCTCGAGTCCGACCCGCTCGTGTACGCACCCGACGGCGAGGGCTGGTGGGACGTACCCGTGGCCCCCGAGGCCGAGATCGAGGTTACGCGCGAGGCGTACCGCGAGTACCTCGTCGACAAGGCGAAGCAGCGACCGCTGCTCGGATGACCGGACAGGTCCGCATGACGTCGTGCGGACGGACGGAGAGGAGAGACGACGTGGTCGACGGGATCCGCATCGGCACCGCACCCGACTCATGGGGCGTATGGTTCGCCGACGACCCGGAGCAGGTGCCGTGGCATCGGTTCCTCGACGAGGCCGCCGCCTCGGGCTACACGTGGATCGAGCTCGGACCGTACGGCTATCTGCCGACCGATCCGGAGCATCTCTCCGACGAGCTCGCCTCACGCGGGTTGAGGCTCGCCGCGGGCACCGTGTTCACAGGGTTCCACAGGGGGGACGACCAGTGGCGGCGCGCGTGGGACCAGGCGCTCGCCGTCGCGGGACTCGCCTCCGCGCTCGGCGCGGAGCACCTCGTGGTCATCCCCGACCTGTGGCGCAGCGACGCGACGCACGAGGTACTGGAACCGCGCACGCTCGACGCCGAGCAGTGGGGGCGTCTGGCCGCCGGTCACGATCGGCTCGGCAGGGCACTGCTCGAGGAGTTCGGCGTCCGGCAGCAGTTCCACTCGCACGCCGACAGCCACGTGGGCACCTATCGCGAGGTCGAGCGCTTCCTGCACGAGACGGATCCCGCGTACGCGAACCTCTGCCTCGACACCGGCCACTTCGCCTACTACGGCGGGGACAGCCTGCGACTCATCGAGGCCTTCCCCGAGCGGATCGGGTACCTGCACCTCAAGCAGGTCGACCCCGACCTGCTCTGCGACGTGCTCAAGGGCGATGTGCCGTTCGCCGGCGCAGTGGCCGACGGGATCATGGTCGAACCTCCACTCGGCGTCCCGCCCCTCGCGCCCATCATCGAGCGAGTCGCCCGGATCGACCCGGACATCTTCGGCATCGTCGAGCAGGACATGTACGGCTGCCCCGTCGATCACCCGTTCCCGATCGCCGAACGCACGCGCGAGCACATCTTCGCCTCGACGGGAGCCGTCCGTGTCAGCTGAACCCGTCACGCGCGATCCGCGGCGCATGGCCCCGGGCCCGACCACCGAAGGAACCTCCACCATGAGCAGTACCGATCTCCGCATCGGCGTCGTCGGCGCCGGACTCATGGGCGCCGACCACGTCGCGCGCATCACGCATCGGATCAGCGGCGCCGTCGTCTCGGCCGTGGTCGAGCCGGACGCCGCACGCGCAGAGGCCGCGACCGCCGCGGCGCCCGGCTCGCGTGCGTTCGCCGACATCGAGGATGCCATCGACGCCTCGGCGGTCGACGCGGTCCTCATCGCCACGCCCGGTCGATTCCACGAGCCCGTCCTGATGCCGGCACTCGCGGCCGGCCTGCCGATCCTGTGCGAGAAGCCCCTGACGCCCGATTCGCAGTCGGCCCGGCGCGTGCTCGAGGCCGAGCAGGAACTCGACCGCCCGCACATCCAGGTGGGATTCATGCGCCGGTTCGACACCGAGTACCAGGAGCTCAAGCGGCTCATCGACTCCGGTGAGGCCGGCGAGCTCCTCATGCTCCGTTGCGTGCACCGCAACCCGAGCGTACCGGCGACCTACACGCAGCAGATGCTCATCGACGATTCGGTCGTCCACGAGTTCGATGTCGTGCCCTGGCTCGCGGGCAGCGACATCCGCTCGATCGAGGTGAAGCATCCCCGGCGCAATCCCCGGTCTCCCGAGCACCTGGACGAACCGATCCTCGTACTCATGGAGCTCGCGAGCGGTGTGTTCGTCGACGTCGAGATGAACGTGAGCGTCGGATTCGGCTACCAGGTGACGACGGAGGCCGTCTTCGAGTCGTCGATCGCTCGTATCGGGCAGCCCTCGGGACTGCAGACCTGGCGCGCCGGCACGTTCTCGATCGCCGAGAATCGGAGCTTCACCACTCGGTTCGCGGCGGCGTACGACGCCCAGATCCAGCGCTGGGTCGACGCCGTGGCACACGGCACGATCGATGGGCCGAACGCCTGGGACGGCTACCGCGTCGCCGTCGCCTGCGAGGCCGGGGTCGAAGCCCTCGCCGGCGGCGTGATCCCCGTCGAACTCCCCGACCGACCCTCGTTCTACGCCTGAACCGAAACGGAGACGACCAGATGGTCACGATCGCATTGGACCCCACGCCCTTCCACCACGACCACGGGCTGCTCGAGTTCCCCGACGTCGCGGCCCGACTCGGCTACGACGCCATGCAGTTGACGCCGCACGTCGATTTCACGCCGTTCTTCCGGCACCCCAAGGCGGATGACGCGCTGGTCGCGGCGCTGAAGAAACGGGCCGCCGACGCCGGCGTCCGGATCCCCGCCATCCTCCCCGTGCACCGGATCTCGTGGCCCGACGAGCCGCAGCGCATCGCCGCCGTACGGAACTTCCTGCGGGTGATCGAGCTCGCCGTGGAACTGGGGGTCCCGGTGATCAACACGGAGTTCAGCGGGCGTCCCGAGCGATCGGAGGATTCGGAGGATGCGTTCTACCGCTCGATGGAGACGATCCTTCCGCGCATCGAGCAGGAGGGCCTCCGCCTGAACGTCGACCCGCATCCCGACGACTTCGTCGAGGACGGGCTGGAGGCCTGGCGCGTTCTGCGCGGACTGAACTCGGCGTCGGTCGGGTTCGTGTACGTGGCATCGCACACCTTCCACTACGGCGACCGGGCGACCTCGCTCATCCCCGAGCTCGGCGACCGCCTCGGCGCGGTCTACGCCGCCGACACCTTCGACCACACGCGCTCGCACGGATTGCGGTACATCTCGAACCCGCCGGGCAACACCGCCCGGGTGCACCAGCACCTGCGCATCGGGGACGGGGACGTCGACTGGACCGAGCTGTTCGCAGTGCTCTCGACGACGGGCTACCTCGACCGGGATGACGCCCTGATCGTCTCGAACGTCTTCGCAGAGGACGAGGCCGCCGATCAGGTCTCGCGGTTCCAGCTCGAGCGCCTCCGCTCCCTCATCGGATCCGCGCGCGCATGAGGATCGGTCTCGTCGGGTACGGCTTCGGCGGGCGTCGCTTCCATGCACCGCTCATCGCGGCGCTCGTGGGCGTGAGTTTCACCGGCGTCGTCACGCGGTCTCGGGCGCGGCGGTCGGAGCTGGCCGACGATCTCGGCGCCGCAGCACCGCCTGCGCTCGACTCGGTGACCGAGCTCATCGCCGGCGGCGTGGACCTCGTGAGCGTCTCGATCCCGCCGGAGGCGCGGGGCCCGGTCGTGCGCGAACTGCTCGACGCGGGCGTCGCCGTCGTCAGCGACAAGCCCTTCGCCTCGACGCTCGACGAGGGGATCGCCCTCGCGGAGTACGCCGCCGCCCGCGATGTCCCCCTCACGGTGTTCCACAACCGGAGATGGGACTCCGAAGCCCTCACGCTCGCCCGCGCCGTCGAGGATGGTCTCGTCGGCGAGGTCCGCGGCTGCGATTCGAACCTGGAGCGCTGGGAGCCGTGGGCCGCGGAACGGTCGAGCGGGGGCGGGCACCTGCTCGACGTCGGAAGCCATCTCGTGGACCAGCTGCGTGAGGTGTTCGGACCGGTCTCGCGCGTGCTCGCCGTGATCGACCGGGCGTCCGGGCTCCCTCTCGAGACGGGCTACCTGCTCGTCCTCGAGCATCGGTCGGGGCTGCGGACCCGCGTGACCGCCAGCTGCACGCAGGCTGCGGAGTACCCGCGCTTCCGGCTGACGGGTTCCGAGGGCACGCTCGTGCTCGACGGGCTCGACGTGCAGACCGAGCACACGCTGGCGGGCCTGTCCCCACGGGACTCCGCATGGGGTGTCGAGCCGCCGGATCGAGCGGGAGTCCTGCATCGCACCGATGGCACGCGGGCCGCGGTGAGCCGGGAACGCGGCGACTGGAGCGCCTTCTACCGCGGCACGATCGATGCCCTCCGCGACGGGTCCACACTGCCCGTCCCGATCGCCGGTGCGATCTCGACCCTGGCGGTCCTCGAGGCCGCCGTCGAGAGCGACCGGACCGGGGAGTGGGTCGCTCCTCGCGCCTGAGACGACGCAGCGACCGGAAGGGGTGCAGCGAGCGGCCTGATCAGCCGGCCTCGGCCCGGAGTCCTCGTGTCGCGATGCCGGCGGCGGTCGACACGACGAGCATCGCTCCGGCGTAGACGGGGACCCCGGTGCGCTCACCCCACAGCGCGCAGAGTCCTCCCACGGCGACGGCTCCCACCGCCGTGAAGGCGTAGGCGACGCACCAGTATGCGGCGCTCGCCCGGGCACGTCGATCGGGCGCGACGTCGGCGATGGTGAGTGCGAGCGCCCGCGGGAAGAGCACGCCGTGCCCGACACCGGCCAGCGAGAGTCCGCCCACGAGCACCGCGATCGAGAGCGACGGCGGCACCAGCGCCGCCGAGCCGATTCCGACGAGTCCCAAGACGATGGCGAGGAACCCCAGCTCACGCCACCGAGCCCCGGATCGTGCTCCGACGAGCTGGCCGGCCGCAGTGGCCAGGAAGATCGTCGAACCGACCGCGCCGACGACGATGATGTCCGGTCGGCCGTTCACCGCCGTGAGCAGGATCGCCGAGATCGCCGTGCACGCCCCCATGATGACGAAACCGACGGATGCGGCGGACGCGCGGAGGAATCGGGGCAACGCCGACCGCGGAACCGCCGGAAGGAGGATCTCGAACCGTCGACGGTGGAGACGCCTCGGCCGCTCCGCCGCCGCGAGCAGCGCGAGGCATGCGATCGCGCTCAGCCCGGCGTGCACCACGAACGGCGCCGACACGACCTGCTCCGGGAACCGAGCGGCGACGACCGCCGCGAGGATCGGCCCGAGCCCGAGCCCGAGCATGTTCGCCGCGCTCGCCACCGACGCGCCCAACCGCGGCCGGGACGCACTGTCCACGAGGAACGCCGTCGCGGTCCCGGTGACGAGTGCCGCGCTGACACCGGACATCGCCCGGGCGACGAAGAGGAGGGGGATCGAGCTCGCCGTCGCGTAGAGGATCCCGCTCGCGATCGCGGCGGACAGGCCCAGGTAGAGGACCGGTCGCCGACCGACACGATCCGAGATCGAGCCGAAGGCGATCAGCCCCGCGAGCACGGTCACCGCATAGATTGCGAAGAGCTGCGTCGACGCCGCCGTGCTGAGCCCGAATGCCCGTTGCAGGGCGGGATACAGGCTCGTCGGGAGGGTGGTCCCCGCCATCACGACGGCATACGCGAAGGCGATCGCGCCGAGGGTGGCCGCGGCGCGACGTGGCGTCAGACGGCCACCGCCGACACCCCGGACGACCTGCGCGGCGGCGTGCCCGTGAGTTGCGGTGCTCATGGGCACGCGCACTCAGCTCGTCCGTACCGGCTCGAGCGCGGCCTGGAGGCGGGAGTCCGCCTCGAGCAGGACGGCGGATGCCACCTCGAGGCCCTCGATGCGTCCGAGCGAGACGTCCTCGTGCTCGATGTTCACGAGCATGTCGGGGTCGACCTCGTGCAGTGCCGTCAGGAACTCCGTCCAGTAGTCCACGTCGTGACCCTTGCCGAGCGCGACGAAGTCCCATGCCGAGTCCTTGGGCCACTCGTTCGCCCACTCGTCGCCGCCCAGGTTGACCCTGGGCTCCTCCGGCGAGAGCCTCCGGAAGCCGTTGTCGAGCACGCCGTAGAGGGCCGCATGCTCGGGATTGACCCTCACGTCCTTCGCCGCAGCGTGGACGACGAGCGGACCGAGGTCGCGGACGACCGCGACCGGATCCATCTGCTGCCAGAACAGGTGCGAGGCGTCGAGTTCGACGCCGAGGTTCGTGGAACCCGCCAGGTCGACGAGCTTCCGGATGTCCCGCGAGTTGAAGACGAGGTTCTGCGGGTGCAGCTCGAGGGCGACCTTCACGTCGTGATCGCGGGCCAGGCGGTCGATCTCGCGCCAGAAGTCGGCCGCGATCGTCCACTGGTAGTCGAGCACGTCCAGCGCTCCGCTGTTCCAGGCGTTGACGATCCAGTTCGGCCGGGTCGACCCGGGCTCACCGCCGGGGAGTCCCGACATGGTGACCACGCGGTGCTGCCCGAGGCGACTCGCGAGACGGATGCTCCGCCGGACGTCCTCGGCGTGCGCGTCCCCGATCGTCGGATTGGGGTGCATGGGGTTTCCGTTCGCGTTCAGGCCCGCGACGCCGACCCCGGTTCCCTCGAACAGGCCGAGGAAGTCGTCACGCGCGGCATCCGACTCGAGGATGTCGTCGAACGTGGGGATGTGCACCGACGGAAGGAACCCGCCCGAGTTGAGTTCGATTCCGGTGAGGCCGAGGCCGGCGACGACCTCGATCGCCTCCGGGAGCGAGCGGTCGTGCAGGATCGCGTTGTAGACGCCGAGTCTCATGCGAAGACCTCCGTGCGGACGTCGACCGACGCGCCGCCGGCCTGGGCCGACTCGACGACGGCGGCCAGGAACTCCATGTTGTGGACGCCCTCGTCGAAGCTGGCGCATCGCGGCAGCGACTCCGACTCGGGCACGCCGGCGACCTCCTCGAGGAACGCGCGCGCCTGGTGCAGGAAGAGCTCGTTCTGGCCGAAGCTCACGCCGGGGGCGTCCATGGGCAGGCCGCCTGCGAGGTAGGGGTGGTCCGGACCGAGCTGGATCTGCCGGTAGCCGTTGGTCGCGGCGGGGCCCTCGTTGAGCATGAGCTCGATCTGGGCGGGGTACCGCTGGTCCCAACGGGCGGCGCCCTTGGAGCAGAAGACCTCGAAGATGAGGCTCGTCGGGTGACCGGCCGCGACCCGCGACACCTCGAGCGCTCCGACACCGTGCTCGAACGTCGCGGAGAATGCGGCGTAGTCGTCGTTCTCGACCGCCTCGAACTCGTCGCTGACGGCGACCTGCGTGTGCCCGAGCGTTGCACCGAGCGGCTTGGGCCGCTTCGTGATGGCCGTGCTCAGTCGTCCGCCGCTCACCGACTCGACATCGCCGCACACGAACTCGGCGACGTAGGCCAGGTGGCTCCCGATGTCCGCGAGCGCGCCGGATCCCGGACCGCCCTTGTAGCGCCAGCTGATCGGCCCGTTGGGGTTGCTCGCGTAGTCGGCCCAGTACCGGCCGCTGAAGTGGAGCACCTCTCCGAGCTCTCCGGACTGGACGAGCTGGCGGATGAAGGCGATTCCGGGTGCACGACGGAAGCTGAAGCCGATCCGCGCGATCGTGTCGGCCTCGTGCGCCGCCTGTGCCATCGCGCGCGCGTCCGCGAGGGTGTCGCTCAGCGGCTTCTCGCAGAGGACGTGCTTGCCGGCTGCGAGGAGCCCTTCGACGACCTCCCGGTGGAGGGAATTGGCGATGACCACACTCACCACGTCGATGTCGTCGGCTTCGGCGATCGCCTGCCATGAGCTGTCGTGGCGCTGATAGCCGAACCGCCGCGCGGCCGCGCGTCCGAACTCGGGGTTCACGTCCCCGATCGAGACGAGACGGATCTCGGGCAGCACGGGCTCGTAGAGGGCCGATGCCATCCGATAGGCCGCCGCGTGGGCCTTCCCGGCCATGCCAGCGCCGATGACTGCGACGCCGAGACTCGATGCCATGGGTGTTCTCCTTTGAAACGGGGACCTGTCCGGTCCGGCAGTGGCCGTTGGCGGCTCCTGATACTCGGATGCTATAAAAGACCTATTGTCCTGTCAAATAACGGACGGCCGGTGATTGTCCATCTCGGCACCCGCCATCGTCCGGGAACTCAAGGAGGAGCACCATGGAATTCCGCCGTCTCGGCGCGACCGGGCTGGACGTCTCGGCCGTCGCCTTCGGAACCGGCTCGCTGGGCGAGCTGTTCGGACCGCTCGACGAATCCGACGGCATCCGACTCGTCCATGAGGCCGTGGACAGCGGCATCAACCTCATCGACACCTCCCCGTACTACGGAAGCGCGGAGGAGCGACTCGGGAAGGCCCTGACCGACGGTCGACGGGACAAGGTCGTCCTCGCCACGAAGGCCGGACGATACGGGTTCTCGGACTTCGACTTCTCACCCTCGCGCATCCGACGGAGCCTCGAGGAGAGCCTGCGCCTCCTGAGGACGGACCACGTCGACATCCTCCAACTGCACGACATCGAGTTCGTCCCGCTCGGGCCGGTGCTGACCGATGCCTACGACGAACTCGTGCGGCTCAAGGAGGAGGGCAAGTGCCGATTCATCGGCATGACCGGATACCCCCTCAAGACCTTCTCCCGCGTGATGGAGGAGACGGATGTGGACGTCGTGCTCACGTACGCCAAGGGCACGCTCCTCGACGACTCCATCCGGACGGTCCTGCTGCCCATCGCCGAGGAGCGCGGCGTCGGGCTCATGAACGCCGCAGCGGTCTCACTGGGCCTGCTGACGCCGGGCGGCTCGAAGATCGAGATCGACCACCCCGCCCCCGAGGCGGTCCAGCGCGCCGCGGCGGCAATGGTCGAGCTCGCGTCCGAGCGGGGCACCGACATCGCGTTCGTCGCGAACCAGTACGCCATCCAGCGGGCCGGGACGGCGACGACGGTCGTCGGCGCCGGCAAGTCGCGCCACCTGCAGTCGGCGATCCGCGCGGCCGACACGCCGATCGACGAGGACCTCCTCGCCGACCTCCTGGCCCTCCGACCCCCGGTGGCGGAGCGCCCGTGGCCGATGGGGCTCGAGGAGAACAACTGATGCTCGCCGTCGTCTTCGGCGCGGACGGGGAGCGGGTCGAGGAACGGCCCGAGCCGGTTCCGGCCGCCGACGAGGTCCTCCTCCGCGTGGAGTACTGCGGGATCTGCGGGAGCGACCTCCACGCCGGCGAGCCGGACTTCCGGGTCGGCGTCGTCATGGGACACGAGTTCTCCGGGACGGTCGTCGGGACGGGACGAGACGTCGAGGGCTTCAGCGCGGGCGACCGCGTCGTCGTCAACCCCAACGGCGACGTCTGCGGACGCTGTGCGGCGTGCGTCCGCGGCGAGGTGAACCTCTGCGCGAACCTCTGGGACACCGTCGTGGGCCTCGCTCGCGACGGCGGACTCGCCCCGTACGCTGCGGTGCGCGCGCAGACGCTGCACCGACTCCCCGAACAGGTCGACCTCGCGGCCGGCGCGCTCGTCGAACCACTCGCCGTCGCGCTGCGGACGGTCCGCAACTCCGGGATCCCGGTCGGCGAGCAGGCCGTCGTCTTCGGCGGCGGCCCCATCGGCCTGCTGGTCACGTCGGTGCTCCGCGCGGCCGGCGCGTCGAGGATCACGGTGATCGAGCCGAATCCGACGCGTCGGGAGAAGGCCCTGGCGCAGGGCGCCACCGACGTGGTGGATCCGTACTCCACGCCGGTCGGCGAGGCCTTCGCCGACCCGGCGGTCGCTCCCCGATTCGCCTTCGAATGCTCCGGCGTGCCGCAACTGGTCGGCGAGGCGGTGAAGGCACTGGCGCCGCGCGGCGTACTGACGGTGACCGGATACTCCCGTCGGCCACCGGAATTCGATGCGGCCGACCTCCTCTTCAAGGAGATCACGATCCGCGGCAGCTTCATCTACGTCAGCGAGTTCCGGGACGCGATCGAGCTCCTCGCCCGTGGGCGCGTCGATGTCAGCGCCCTGATCAGCGGGGTCGTTCCAGTCGCTGACGCGGACGAGGCGTTCAGCGCGATGCGTTCGTCGCCGGAGGCCGTGAAGCACCTGATCAGTGATCATCACTCGACCGTGTGACAATGTCTTGACATATGAACAAGGCGTGGTGATACTGGTCGTCATGGAGCGAAGTGGCTCCCCAACCGAGAAGAGGACAACGTGAGTCCAGTTCGCAAGTCACAGCAGATGATGCGAGGCGCGGTGCTCGGCAGCGCTGCGCTGCTCAGCATCGGGATGGCCGGGTGCGCGTCGACCGGCCAGACCTCCGGCTCGGACGGAGACGGTGACGTCGTCATCGGCATGTCGGTCGCGAAGCTGACCGACCCGTTCCAGCTCGCCATGATCGACTACGCCGAGCAGTTCGCCGACGAGGAGGGCGCGTCGATCATGTCGCCCACCAACGCGGACTCCGACCCGGCCAAGCAGACCACGGACATCCAGACGACGCTCACGCAGTCGCCGAGCGCCATCATCGTGGCGCCGGTCGACGCGAAGGCGATCGTGCCGTCGATCACCAAGGCGAACCAGCAGAACGTCCCCGTCATCTCGATCGACCAGGCGCCCGGTGGCGGCGAGGTCGCGATGGTGGTCCGTGCCGACAACGAGGGCATGGGACGGACGGGCTGTGAGGAGATGGGCCGCCTGCTCGAGGGCAGCGGCACGGTGCTCGAGCTCCAGGGCGAACTGAGCTCCGCCAACGGCCTCGACCGGTCGACCGGGTTCTCGGAGTGCATGGCGGAGAACTTCCCCGACATCACCGTGGTGCAGAAGCCGACCGACTGGCAGATGGACCGAGCGACCGACGCGGTCCAGACCGTCGTGAGCACCCAGGACGTCGACGGCATCTTCATGGCCAGCGACTACTTCATCCCGGGCGTCCAGAAGGTCCTGACCTCGCTCGACCGCTGGGTCGCGACCGGCGAGGACGGCCACATCACGCTCGTCGGCATCGACGGCGCCCCCGATGCGCTGCAGCTCATCCGCGACGGGTACCAGGACGCGACCGTCTCGCAGCCGGCGAACCTCTACGGCGAGTGGGCCGTGAAGTACGCCATCGCGGCGGCCGCGGGCGAGACCTTCCAAGCCGGGCCCACCGACCACGACAGCGAGATCATCGAGGTCGAGACCGGCCTGGCCGACCTCCTCCCCGCTCCGCTCGTCACGAGCGAGAACGTGGACGACGACATCCTCTGGGGGAACGCGAAATGACCACCGTCGAGGGGCGGCCGGAGACGCAGCGGACCGCGCTGCGCCTTGAGGGGATCACGAAGCGATTCGGGACCACGCTCGCGCTCGACTCCGTCAGCATGGAGGTGGCCGAGGGTGAGGTGCGAGCCCTGCTCGGCAGGAACGGCGCGGGCAAGTCCACCCTCATCTCGGTCGTGACCGGCCTCCTCACGCCGGAGGAGGGCACGCTCGCCTTCCCCGCCGGCGAGGAGGACGGCCTGCGGTCGGACCAGCGGGTCGCCTGCGTGTACCAGAAGAGCACGCTCGTCCCCTATCTCACGGCTGCGGAGAACATCGTCCTGGACGCCTACCCGAAGAACCGGGCCGGCCTCGTGGACTGGAAGGCCGCGCGCGAGAAGGCCCGGTCGCTCCTCGATGAATGGGGCGCCGAGGACATCGTCGACGCCCTGGTCGAAGACCTCGAGCCGTTGCAGCGGAAGATCGTCGAGGTCTGCCGTGCGCTCGGCACGGGCGCCCGCATCCTCCTCCTCGACGAGCCCACTGCCGGGCTCGACGGGGATGCGACCCGCACGCTCTTCCATCGGATGAGCGAGCTCACTCGACAGGGCATCACGATCATCTACGTCTCGCACTACCTCGAGGAGGTCTTCGAGGTCTGCCGGACCGTGACGATCGTCCGGGACGGCCGCGTCGTGATGACCGATTCGCTGGAGGGCCTGCGCGTTCCGGACCTCGTCGACGCGATGGTCGGCGAGGAGGCGGCCGCACGTGAGAGCCAGGTCCCGGCGCTCGAGCCGGCCGACCCGGATGATGCCCCGATCCTCTCCGTCTCGCGTCTCGGGATCGACGACGTGGTCACCGACTTCTCCGTCGAGATCAGGCCGGGCGAATGCGTGGGACTCGTCGGGCTGGAGGGCTCGGGCCTCTTCGAGGCGGCTCGCGCGATCGCGGGCCTGGATCGGTACGACCAGGGCGCCATCAGCGTCCGAGGACGTCCGGTGCCGCGAGGCGACGTGATGCGGGCCATCAGGGCCGGGATCGGCTTCCTTCCGGAGGACCGGCACGCGAGCGGATTCGTTCCGGAGATGGCGAACGAGGAGAACGCCACGATCAGCGTCCTCAACCGCCTCACGAGTCGGATCGGACTGATCAGGCCGTCGGCCCGGCGCGCCGTCTACGCGGATCTCTCGAGTGCCTGGGAGATCAAGCAGTCCTCGTTCGACCAGTACACCAAGGAGTTGAGCGGGGGCAACCAGCAGAAGGTGGCGCTCGCCCGGGCGTTCGCGTCGAAGCCGGACGTGCTCGTGCTCGCGAACCCCACGGCCGGCGTCGACGTCTCCGCGAAGGCATCGATCGTCGAGTCGATCGCGGCTCGCGTCGCATCCGATCGAACGGCGTGCCTGATCGTCTCGACGGACGAGTCGGAGTTCGAGCCCTGCAGCCGCGTCCTGATCATGTACCGGGGCCGACTCATCGGCGAGCTGGAGGCTCCGTGGACCGAGCACGTGCTCGCCGCCGCCGTGCAAGGCGACCTCGGCGAAAGCCAGGGCGCGTTCGAGAACCCCGAGACAACGGAGTCATGATGTCCTACTCAGCCCTCACGAAGACCGTCGAAACGGTCCCCGCCGCGCCGAAGCCGGTCAGCCGGTGGCGTCAGATCCTCCGCGACCTCGCGCTGATCCCGGTCATCGTGATCGTGTTCATCGTCGGCGCCGTGTTCGTCCCCAACTTCGCGACACCGAACAACATCGTCTCGAACATCCTGAGCGTCTCCGCCGTGCTCGGCGTGGCCGTGGTCGCGCAGAGCATCGTGCTCATCGGCGGGTACTTCGACCTGTCAGCCCAGTCGGTGATCGGCCTGGCGCCGATGCTGATGGTCTGGCTCTACACGACCGACGGTGGCGTCGGCGTGGTCTCGAACCCCTGGCTCGCCATCCTCTCGGCGCTCGTGCTCGGCGCCATCGTCGGCCTCGTGAACGGGCTCCTGGTCGGGCGGCTCGGCATGAACGCCTTCATCGTCACGCTGGCGATGCTGATCCTCCTGCAGGGCTTCACGCTCGGGATCTCCGGCGGCCAGACGTTCACCGACCTCCCGCCGGCCGTGGCCGCGCTGGGGTTCGCGAACGTCCTGGGCATCCCCGTCGATGTCCTGATCCTCGTGCTCGTCGTCGCCATCGCCGCGGTCTTCATGCGCTTCGCCCCGACCGGGCGCAGGATCTACGCGATGGGCGGCAACAAGGAGGCGGCGAGGGCCGCGGGCATCAACACGCTCCGCATGACCATCGGCCTGTTCATCTTCTCCGGCGTCGTCGCGGCCTTCGCCGGCCTGATGCTCTCCGCGCGGATCGCGGCGGTCACCTCGAGCCAGGGCAACAACATCATCTTCACGGTGTTCGCGGCGGCGGTCATCGGCGGCATCAGCCTGGACGGCGGGAAGGGCACGATCATCGGAGCGGCGACCGGCGTGCTGCTGCTCGGCATGATCCAGAACATCCTGGTGCTGTCCGCGGTTCCGTCGTTCTGGATCGACGCGACGTACGGCGCGATCATCCTGGGCGCGCTGCTGATCGGGAGCCCCCAGGTCCGTGGGATGTTCTCGAAGCTGATTCCCGCCAGGATGCGTCGCTGATCCTCGCGGGAGCACGGAGGCGGTGGCCGGACTCGTCCGGCCACCGCCTCGCTCGTCTCGGGCGGAAGACGGTCACCACTCGGCGAGCGTCATCTCGAACGACATGATGTCGGGGCGGTAGCAGACGCGGCCGAATTCGATCGGCTCGCCGACATGATCGAACGCCGCGCGCTCGAGGGCGAGCACCGCGCTCCCGTGCGGCACGCCGAGGTACTCGGTCTCCGTCGACGTCGCCGTCCGCGCGCCGATCCGCTGCCTCGTCTCGTGGACCTCGACTCCACGACCGCGGAGCAGGTCGTAGAGTCCCCGCCTGGCCAGGGCCCCCAGGTCGAGGTCGACGAACCTCGCCGGGAGGGCGTTGTCGAGGATCGCGATGGGGATGCGGTCCGCCGTGCGAAGGCGTCTGATGCGGAGGATGCGGCTCCCGGCGTCCACGCCGAGCGCGACGGCGATCGTGGCATCCGCCTTGCAGATCTCGGTCGAGAGGATCATGGTCGCCGGCGCACGCCCCGATCGCTCGAGGTCGTCGTACAGGCTCGCGACCTCGATGCTGCGGGCGACCGTGCAGTGGGCCACCACGGTGCCGACGCCGCGCTGCCGCCGCACGAGCCCTTGGTCGACGAGCAGGTGGATGGCGCGCCTGACCGTCGCCCTGGACAGTCCCAGCCGACGACTGAGGTGCACGTCGTCCTCGAGGAGCGCGCCGGGGAGGAGCGTCGCCGAGCGGATCGCATCCTCGAGTCGTCGGGCGATCTGTCGATAGATCGGCATCGGACCGCCCCGGTCGAGGTCGAGGAGGAGATCGCTGGACCGGACCGCCGCTCCGCGGTGCGGTCCGGAACCGGTCGAGGATGTCATGAGGTCCCTCTCCCCACGAGACGAGCGCGTCGATGCGCATATTGTCGATACATTCTAATGTGTGTACTAATACCCAGGTCAAGGGACGCGGACGCCTGTCCCGAGTGCTTGACAGCCGCATGATCGCCGGACGTATACTCAGTTCTTACGTTCTAATGTCCGCACAAATACCCGTAGGCCGAACAATGATGTCATCGCGCGTACACGCCCACCTCGCCGTGGACGAAGCCGAACGCCTGCTCTCCGCACGGGGTCGCGAACTCGACGAGCTGCTCGCTCGCGCCGCCCGTTGCCGCGACGAGGGTCTCGTCGCCGCAGGCCGTTCGAAGTCGGTCACCTACTCCCGCAAGGTGTTCATCCCGCTCACGACGCTCTGCAGGGACCGGTGCCACTACTGCGTCTTCGTCGACACGCCCGCCCAGCTCGCGAAGAAGCACCGGCCGGCGTACATGTCACCCGACCAGGTGCTCGCGGTGGCGGCCCAGGGTGCCGCACTCGGCTGCAAGGAGGCGCTCCTCACACTCGGGGACCGTCCCGAGGACCGATGGCCGGAGGCTCGCGCGTGGCTGGACGACCACGGATACGCATCGACCATCGACTACGTCGCCGCGATGGCGGAGCTCGTCACCGCGGAGACGGGCATGCTCGCGCACGCGAATCCGGGTGTCATGAGCGCCGACGAGCTCGCGCGACTGCGCAGGGTCGCACCCTCGATGGGCATGATGCTCGAGACGACGTCACGCGACCTGTTCGAACGGCGCGGCCAGGTCCACTACGGCTCCCCGGACAAGGACCCGGCCGTGCGGCTCGGGGTCATCGAGGAGGCGGGCCGCAGGAAGATCCCGTTCACGACCGGCATCCTCGTCGGCATCGGCGAGACGATCCGCGATCGAGCCGAATCGTTGATCGCCATCCGCGACGCCCACGCCCGGCACGGCCACGTGCAGGAGGTCATCATCCAGAACTTCCGCGCCAAGCCGCACACCGCGATGCGGGACGTCCCCGATGCGGCCACGCAGGAGTACCTCGCCGCGATCGCCGTCGCACGACTGGTCCTCGGCCCCGACATGCGCATCCAGGTCCCGCCCAACCTGACCGATCCGGACGACGTCCGCCTCCTGATCCGCGCGGGTGCGGACGACTGGGGCGGTGTGTCGCCGCTCACTGCGGATCACGTCAACCCCGAGCGCCCGTGGCCGCATCTCGGCGAACTGGCCGCCGTGACGGCGGAGACCGGATACACGCTGCGCGAGCGGCTCACCGCGCAGCCGGAGTTCGTCCGCGCGTCGTCGGAATGGATCGACGAGCGCCTGCACGATGCGGTGCAGCGACTCGCCGATCCGAACACCGGGCTCGCGAGGCTCGCGGCCGACGGAAGCCCGCTGCATCCCGCTCATGGACGCCGGTCCGAGCGGACCGCGGACTCGCCGACCCCCCGTGCGGCGGTTCGCACCGGCGCCGGCGCACCCGCGCAGGCGCTCCGTCGCCTCGTCGATCGGGCCGTCGCCGAGCCTGAATCCGTGGACGACGAGGAGTGGTCGACACTCCTTCGTGCGGACGGCGACGGACTCGATGCGCTGGCGCGGGCCGCCGACGACGTCCGACGGTACACCGTCGGCGAGGCGGTCAGTTTCGTGGTCAATCGGAACCTGACGTCCTCCGGTCTGGGACCCGAGTCCTCGGACGTGGACGGAGCGTTCCGGCTCTCCGACGTGGCGGCGATCGCCCACGACGCCTCCGACCTCGGCGCAACCGAGATCTGCGTCCAGGGTGCGCTGGGCCAGGAGGAGGACCCTGCCGGATATCTCGAGATCGCGCATGAGATCAAGCGCGCCGAGCCGATGCTGCACCTCCACGCCTACCGCCCGAACGACATCGCGGATTTCGCGGTCCGAACGGGCCTGGACCTCGAGGGCGCGCTCGTGGCGCTCCGCAATGCCGGTGTGGACACGTTGCCCGGGACGGGCGTGAAGATCCTCGACGAGCGGATCCGCGAGCGCATCGCACCCGACGACCTTCCGATCGAGCGGTGGAGCGAGATCGTCGCCGGTGCGCATCGACTGGGCTTCCGGACCTCTTCCGTCATCTTCTACGGTCACGTCGAGACCGCCGACCAACGCATCTCGCACCTGCGCCGCCTCGCGCAGATGCAGGCTCAGGCGATCGCCGCCGGCGGCCGAGGATTCACCGAGCTCGTTCCGATCCCGCTCCCGGGAGGCGGTGGTCGACTGGTCCCGGGTCGGGCGCTGATCGACGAGCATCGGGCGATGTTCGCCGTGTCCCGCCTCATGCTCGTCGGGAGCATCGCGCACATCCAGGTGCCGTGGACACGCGTCGGATTCGACGAGGCCGCAGAGCTCCTCAGGTGCGGTGCGGACGACCTCGGCGGAACCCTCTTCGACGGTCGCGTGCTGCCGAGGGCCGGCGTCGAGTTCGGCCGTGAGATGCAGGTCCACGACGCCCGGGTCATCGCCCGGAAGCTGTTCCGACCTCTCCGGCAGCGGACGACGGACTACGGCGAGCCGCCGACGGCACGGAAGGCGGCCCTGCGGTGAACCACGTCGAGGTCGCGATCGTGGGCGCCGGCTTCGCGGGCATCGCCATGGCGATGCGCCTCCGCCGTGAGGGACGGGAGTCGTTCGCGATCCTCGAACGGGGCGCGGACATCGGCGGGACCTGGCGGGAGAACACCTACCCCGGGATCGCGTGCGACGTGCCGTCGCACCTCTACTGCTTCGCCAACCATCCGAATCCCGCGTGGGAGCGTGTCTACGCCCGCGGTCCCGAGATCCAGGCGTACCTTCGGCGCGTCGTGCGCGACGAGGGCCTGCACGACCACCTCGCACTCCGTTCTCCGCTGATCGGTGCAGCGCGCGCGGAGGGAGTCTGGCAGCTGGATGTCGGCGGTGCCGCTCCGCGCCGGATCACGGCCGACAGCCTGATCCTGGCGTGTGGACGGCTGAGCGAGCCGCGGGTGCCCGCGATCGACGGCCTGGAGACCTTCCCGGGTCCCATCTTCCACTCCGCTCGTTGGGATCACTCCGCTCAGGTACGGGGCACGCGGATGGCCGTCGTCGGAACGGGTGCGAGCGCGGTGCAGCTCGTCCCCGAGCTGGTCCGCCGCGGCGCGCACGTGACGCTCTTCCAGCGGACGCCGGCGTGGATCATGCCCCGCGGGGATCGCGCGTACCACGCGGGCGAGCGAGCGGCGTTCGCCTCGGACCCGGGAGCCATCGCGCAGCTCCGCCAATCGCTCTTCCTCGAGGGTGAAGCACGCTACGCCGCCCGTTCGGGCGAGGCGATCGCGGCGCGAGCGGCCCGCGAGATCGCGCTCGCCCACCTGGCCGCGCAGGTGTCCGATCCGGACCTCCGCAGGGACCTCACGCCCGACTACGCCTTCGGCTGCAAGCGGGTCCTCCTCTCCGACGACTTCTACCCCGCCCTCGATTCCGGCGAGGTCGCCCTCGAGCCCACGGCGCTCCACGCCATCCGCGGCCGCACCCTGGTCGCCGCCGGCGGAACTCGACACGAAGCGGACGCGATCGTGCTCGCCACGGGTTTCGAGACCACGCGACAGCCGTACGCGCAACTCGTTCGCGGCAGCGATGGCACGACGCTCGACGACCACTGGGCCACGGGGATGCGCTCGTTCGCCTCGACCCTCGTCTCGGGCTTCCCCGACCTCTACATCCTGAACGGACCGAACGCGTCTCTCGGCCACAATTCCGCGGTCCTGATGATGGAGGAGCAGGCCGAGTTCGTCGTCCGGTGCCTCGCGGCTCGCGATCGCGCTCCCGGCGCGTCGGTCGAGGTCGACCTCGAGCAGGAACTCGCCTACACGGCCGAGATCGAAGACCGGTCGGCGCCGACTCCCTGGATCACCGGCGGATGCCGGAACTGGTACGTGGACGATCGGAGCGGGCGACTGACGCTGCTCTGGCCGGGCACCGTCCAGATGTTCCGCGAGCGACTCGCTCGGGCGGACATCGCCTCCCTGACCCGCGCTCACTCGAGAGGAAGCAGATGAGCACCCCACCAATCAGGTTCGGATACAAGGCCTCCGCCGAACAGTTCGCGCCGGCGCAGCTGCTCGACTTCTCCGTGCTCGCGGAGGAGATGGGATTCGACTCCGTCTTCGTGTCGGATCACCTCCAACCGTGGGTGCACGACGGCGGTCATGCCCCCGCGTCGCTTCCCTGGCTCGGTGCGCTGGGGCAGCGGACGTCCCGCATCATCATGGGCACCTCGGTGCTGACTCCCCTGTTCCGCTACCATCCCGCCGTCATCGCCCAGGCGTTCGCGACGCTCGGTGTCCTGTACCCGGGCCGCGTCGTGCTGGGCGTCGGCACCGGCGAGGCGCTCAACGAGGTGACGATCGGCGCGGAGTGGCCGGAGATGAAGGAGCGATTCGCCCGGCTCAAGGAGTCCATCCAGTACATCGAGGCGCTGTGGGCGGACGAGCGGGTCGACTTCGAAGGCCAGTACTACCGCGCCCACGCCGCGACGATCTACGATCGCCCCTCGGCGGACCAGCGAGTCCCGATCTACATCGGCGCGTCCGGCCCGGCGGCGACACGGCTCGCCGGACGCATCGCGGACGGATACATCACGACGTCTGGCAAGGACCCCTCGCTCTACACCGACACCCTGCTCCCGGCGCTCCATGACGGCATCGAGCGGGCCGGTCGCTCAGCGGATGACGTCGACACGCTCATGGAGGTCAAGGTCTCGTTCGATCCGGACCGCCACCGTGCACTGGACGACACCCGGTTCTGGGCCCCGCTCGCGCTCAGCGCGGAGGAGAAGCGCGAAGTCGACGACCCGATCCAGATGCAGCGTCTGGCCGACGCGCTGCCGATCGAACGGGCGGCGTCGCGGTTCATCGTGTCGGACGATCCCGACGAACACGTCGATCGCATCGGGCAGTACCTCGACCTCGGATTCCGTCATCTCGTCTTCCACGGGCCCGGACACGACCAGGAACGCTTCCTCCGGCTCTACGGGAACGAGATCCTGCCCAGGCTGCGCACGCGATGGGGCGGATGAGTCCCCCCTCGATCACTGCGCGTCTCGGCGAGGGACCGGTGGGCCGCCCGAGTCCGGACTGGACCGTCATCATGCCGGTGAAGCCGCCGAGCCTCGGGAAGACCCGGCTCGGCACGACCGTTCCGGTCCGGGCAGCGCTGTCCCGCGCGATGGCGGTCGACACGATCGAGGCGGTCTCACGATGTCCGGCCGTCGATCGGATCATCGTCGTCACGGAGGATGTCGACGTCGCCTCGGAGGCGGCCTCGGTGGCTCGATTCGTGGACCCGCTGTTGATCGACGTGCATCCGCGGCCGGGTCGGACCGCAGACGGGGCGGAGCCCGCACTCATCGCGGCCGTCGACCGCGGTGCCGAGGTCGCCGGCAGGAGCTGCCATCGGGCCGCCCTGCTGGCCGACCTCCCCTCCCTGGCACCGCGTGACCTCGCGAGGGCGCTCCGTGCCGCGATCCGCGTCGAGCGTGGCATCGTCGCCGATGCCACGACGTCCGGTACCACCCTGCTCACGGCCCGAGCCGATGTCGAGTGGCGCAGTTCGTACGGCCGTCATTCGTACCTGCGACACCTCGCACTCGGCCATGTCGACCTGCCGACCGAGCCGGGGTCGACGCTCCGATTCGATGTGGACACCCGCCGCGATCTCGAGGCCGCCCGGCGACGCGGCGTCGGACCCCGGACCGCGGGCGTGCTCTCGACGGCGCCGGAGGCGGCGTGGACCTGAGCCGAGGACGAGCCCACGCGGCCTCGTCGATCAGCCCGGCGACTCCGCGGCGGGCCCTCGTCTGGCCGACGTCGCGCCGTCGACGACGACCACGAGCAGGATCGCCACGTAGCAACTCACGAGGAGCCATGGGAGCGCGGCGATCCCCTGCCACCCGGCGACCAGTGCGCCGACGACGCTGCCCAGGGCGACGCCGACGTTCCCTCCCATGGCCTGCAGGGCGCCGGCGAGGTGCCGGTTCCTCGGCGAGGCCGTGCGCATGAGCTTGGCCTGGAGGATGCCGGGGATGCCGCCCTGGGCGAATCCCCAGACGGCGATCGCGAGCACCACGACGACCGTCGACGCCGGGACCATGGCAAGGGCGCCGACGGCCACGCCGACGAGTGCGGCGCACGCGACGAAGACGCGTCTGGGAGCGAGATCGGCGAGGGGCGTGGCGATGAGCAGCCCGAGGCCGGAGGCGGCACCGAAGATGAACAGCACGATGGGCAGCGAATGGTCGGCGATCCCCAGTGCTCGGGTCATCCACGGGTTCACGTACGTGTAGAGCGCGAAGTGACCGGCCATCGAGGTCACTGCGAGCAGGCTGACCGCGAAGAGCACCTGGAGCTCGGGGTCACGGAGCCACCACGTCCAGCCGACCCGCGAGCTGGGGGCCGCGGGGCGGGAGTCGCCATCGACCGACGGGCCGATCGCGGGCAGCAGCCGCGCGAGGACCGCCGCGACGGCAAGGAGCGAGGCGGCCGAGAGGAGGAAGGCGGCGCGCCACCCGAGGAGGTCGCCGAGCGCCGCACTCCCGGGGATGCCGAGGATGAAGGTCAGCGTCCCCCCGGCCGTGGTGATCGCCACCGCACGGCCCATGTGCTCCTTCCGCACGATCGAGCTCATCATCGCGACGGTCGTCGCGGCGCACAGGGCGTGCATGGCCCCTCCGATCACCCGCGCGATGAGCAGCACGGTGAAGTCGGGTGCGGATCCGGAGAGGATCGCGGAGCACGCGATGCCGGCCATGGAACCCAGGAGGACCAGCTTCGGCGGCAGGAACCGCGTCGCAGACGCGAGCGGAATGCTGAACACGACGAGCGAGATCGCGAAGACCGTCACCAGCTGCCCGACCGCGCCGACACCCACGCCGAGGTCCTCGGCGATCGTCGAGAGCAGCGCGACGGGGAGGAACTCGCTCGTCGAGGCGACGAAGAGCCCCGCGGCGAGGAGGACGAGGGCCCCTGCGGGGAATCGCTGGATGTCGTGCATCGATGCTCCGAGAGGTGAGGGTCGACTCGACGAGCCGGGGTCGGGGACGACGCAACTGACGGCGGCCGGACCGGTTCTCGGAGTCCGCGCCGCCGTCAGCATGCGAAGCCATCACGCTAATGCCCATCGGACGATCTTGTAAAGACATTCGAACTGCATCCCGCACACCTCGGCCGATCCCGCCGCCGTCCTTCGCGATTCCGTCGCGGACGCGCCGCCTGGGGGGCGGCCTGGGAGGTGCGGATGAAATAATGTCGTACCGACAGGCACGGCGATGACCGCCGCACCGGAACCTCGGAAGGACGGCATGGCGAGCGAAGAGATGGTCTGGCCGGACGAGCTCTTCCTCGACCTGGACCGCAACGGCCCCGTCCCCCTGTACTTCCAGGTGTCCAGCCGACTCGAAGCGGCGATCCGATCGGGCGCGATCCCGCCGGGCTCGCGACTCGAGAACGAGATCGCCATCGGGCAGCGCCTCGGGTTGTCGCGGCCCACCATCCGGCGCGCCATCCAGGAACTCGTCGACAAGGGGCTCCTCGTCCGCCGTCGGGGCATCGGCACGCAGGTCATCCAGGGCCAGGTGACCCGACAGGTCGAACTCACGAGCCTCTACGACGATCTTCGGAATTCCGACAAGGAACCGAGCACGACGGTCATCAAGCACGCGGTCATCCCCGCGACCGACCTCGTGGCGAACATGCTCGGCCTGCCGGCGGGTGCCGACGTGCTGTATCTGCGGAGGCTGCGGAGCACCGACGACGTGCCCGTCGCCGTGCTCGAGAACTACCTCCCCCCGGAGTTCGCGGACATCTCCCCCGAGAACCTCGAAGCGCGCGGCCTGTACCAGATCCTCCGGAGCCGCGGCGTGGGGATCCGGATCGCGCAGCAGAAGATCGGTGCGCGTCGCGCTCAGCGCGATGAGAGCCGCCTCCTCGGCATCGACAAGGGCGGACCCGTGCTCACGATGGAACGCGTCGCCTACGACAACACGGGTCGCGCCGTCGAGTTCGGCCATCACTGCTACCGACCGGACCTCTACGGATTCGAGACGACGCTCGTCGCGAAGTAGTGCGTCCGCGCCCGCCCCAGCGCGCCCGACGCCTCATGCAAGCAGGAAGGCGATCGTGTTCCGAAGGGTTGCCGCGACCGTCGTGTCGTCGAGCTGGGCGATCTTCCGGCTGAAGATCTCCGGACAGTAGTACCCGTCGAAGCCGGTCGACCTGCACGCATCGACCCACTCCTGCAACGGGATGAGGCCTCCCCCGATCCAGACATTGCGTGAACCGGGCTGGTCGGGGACCTCACCGGGTGGGACGGCGAGCCCGTCGCAGACGTGCACCGCGGCGATGAGGTCGGCCGGCAGGCTCGCGACATCCTCCGGCGTGTCACCGGACACCCAGAAGTGCTAAAGTCGACGCACAGCTTGACGTTCGGTCGATCGATCCGATCGAGGACCTGCAGCGCCTGCGACACGCGGTTCACCGGGGACCAAGCCCAGCGGTTCGAGGTAGATCCCCACGCCGTGGTCCGCGGCGATGTCGGCCGCGAGCGCGACGTTGCGCGCGGTCTGGTCGAGGGTGTCCCGCTCAGAGAGCCCGAGGGCGCCCCGATAGCGCGGATCGTCGGCCGCCAGCGTCCCGGCCCGGAACGCCTTCACGACCTCCTCGTCGACCGGCCCCGTGCACATCTGCACGTAGGGCGCACCCAGCGCGCTCGCCGCCTCGGACAGGCGCGTCGCATCCCGCCGGAACTGCTCCTCTGGGGCCTCCTGGATCGCGCCCACGCCGGAGACCGGGAAGCCGTCCAGTGCCGGGAGCAGGTCCTCGGCCGAGTATCCGGCGTCGAGGAACCGGAACAGCTTCGGAGTCTGCAGCTCGACTGCGTCGTAGCCCGCAGCCCTCGCGACCTGGACGTCACGGAGGGTGGTGCCGAAGAAGGCCGCGGTGGAGTTCATCGAGATCTTCGCCATGGTGTCTCCCTGAGTGGTCGAGCACGCCGACGCGTTCCCCGACGGATGGGGTTGGGGGGCCGACCGTCCCACGGCATCGCGCTCCCCCGTCGGCGCGCACGTGCAGTATTGTCATAACATACTCTCATTAGGAGCGTCGTCGCGACGTTCGGCCGGCTTCCTCCGCGTCGGTGCATCGAAGCCCGACTCGGCGAGCGTGGAGGCGCCGGTGCGCCTCGCTGACGCTCCGTTCGGAAGGAAGGTTCGAGACATGGAATTCTGCATCACCACCGAGCCGCAGCAGGGCGCCACCTACGACGACCAGCTCGAGCTCGCCCGCAGCGCCGAGGCCCTCGGATTCACCGGCTTCTTCCGCTCGGACCACTACATGCGGAACGATCCCGGCGACCCGCTGCCCGGACCCACCGACGCGTGGACGACGCTCGCGGGGCTCGCCCGCGAGACGAAGCGGATCCGACTCGGCACGCTCATGACCTCCGCCACCCATCGCGTCCCCTCGATCCTGGCGATCCAGGTCGCGCAGGTCGACGCGATGTCCGGCGGTCGGGTCGAGCTCGGGATCGGCACCGGATGGTTCGAAGGCGAGCACCGCGCATACGGCATCCCGTTCCCCGTGCGGCGGTTCGATCGGTTCGAGGAGCAACTGGAGGTCATCACCGGACTCTGGCGCACGCCGGTCGGGCGCACGTACTCCTTCGATGGACGCCATTACTCGCTCTCGGAAGCGCCGGCACTGCCGAAGCCGGCGCAGGACTCCGTGCCGCTGATCATCGGTGGCCCGGGTACTCGCCGCACACCGGAACTCGCCGCCCGGTTCGCCACCGAGTACAACATCGGCAACCAGCCCGATGACGTCGTCGCCCGCCAGTTCGCCCATGTCCGCGCCGCCTGCGAGCGGATCGGTCGAGACCCGGGGACGTTGAAGTTGTCGGCCGGCATCACGACCGTCGTCGGCGAGACCGAGGACGAGCTGGCCTGCCGCGCCGCCGAAACGGGCGAGACGCCCGAGGACCTGCGGAATGGCGCGTCGCTCATCGGGGACGCCGCCGTCGTGATCGAGCGGGTGGAACGATTCCGCGCGCTCGGCGCGGAGCGGGTCTACTTCCAGTTGATGGATCTGCAGGACGTGGCGCAGGTCGAGTACCTCGGCCGCGAGGTGCTCCCGGCGTTCTCCGCGGATCGCGCCGACCTCACCGAGGTCGGCTGAAACGAGGTCGGATGAGCGCCGACGGGGTGACGCGTTCCGCGTGGGCCGCTCCGCAGTCCTCATCGGGCTGGGGTGCGGTCGGATCCGCGCCACCCCGTCACGGGGCGATCGATCGCGTCAGCGGCGCGCCGCGGTGAACACGTCGAGCGCCGCGACGGCCGTGGCGTGATCCACCGTGTCCGGCTCGCCGGACAGGGTGAGGGTTCCGACCAGCTCGTCCGCGACGTACAGGGGTACCGAACCCCCCGCCGCGCGGAGCGTCACCCCGTCGACGGCGCGTTCCTCGAACGGCGCCCCCTCTGCCTCGTGCCGGAGCCGGACGAGGAGCGAAGGCGCCGCGTACGTGCGGGCGGTGGCGGCCTTCCCGGCGAGCCACGGGTCGTTGTCCGGTCCCGTACTGCCGAGCTTCGCCCGGAACACGAGGTCGCCATGCAGGACCACGTCGACGGCGAGGTTCAGCGATCGCTCCCTGATGAGGTCCACGGCCGCGAGGCCGAGCGCCACGGCGTCCTCGTTGGTCAGCGACTCGAACGCGGCGATCGGGGCGGACTCCAGATCATCCAGGAGTGCCTGGTCGGCGAAGTCGGTCATTCGTTTCCTCTTCTCACTCGAGATCGTCTTCGATCTTTGTACGATTGACTTCACATGAAACCGTGTCGGCCTCGACGCGTCAATGACCTGCGACGAACATGACGACGACCGGGCTCCGATCGAACCGTGGCCATCCGTGTCCGCTCCCGACCCAGCGGAATCATTTCCGCCATATGTCCGGACATTAACTTGACAGGCCTGCCAAGCCCCGTAGACTCGAATCGCGGCGTACCTCGTCCGGGCGGACGGAGTCCGATCCGCACGCCTCGCCGTCGCACCCCAGGCTTCTGGATCTCAGAGCAGAGCAATCCATATGAAAGGGAAGGCCATGAAGGTATTCGTCTCGATCACGAGGTTCACCTCGTCGCGGAGCGCACGAGACCTGCGCAATCTCGTGAAGCGCATCGAGGACTCCGGCGCCGACGGCGTGAACATGTTCGATCACGTGTTCCACAGCTTCCATGCTCCGCGGCAGTATGCGGAGTGGCGACTCAGCGACCCGCTCACCGTGCTCGCCGCGGTCGCCGGCATCTCGGACCGGCTCGAGCTCATGACCGGAATCCTCAACTCCGATTGGTTCAACCCCGGATTGCTGTTCCGCCAGTACTCACAGCTCGCCGTCCTGGCGAGCGGCGACCGCGTGACGGCGGGCATCGGCGCCGGCTGGAGCACCGAGGAGTTCAAGGCGCTGGGCATCGACATGGATCCACTGTCGAAGCGATTGGATCGACTCGAGGAGACCCTGCAGGTCGCGACCCAGCTCTACAACAACGGATTCGCGAACTTCGAGGGCGAGTACCGCAAGGCGGTGAACCTGCCGCTCGCACCGGTGCCGCCGCTCGGGACGAAGCCGAAGCTCGCGATCGGCGGCGGTTCCGACCGGATCATGCAGATGGCCGGCCGCTACTGCGACATCGTCGACATCCACGGCACGCCGAAGCGCGGCGCGATGCGCGGCAAGGGCACCGAGGAGAAGCACTACAACGACGTCCGTCGGCGCGCGATGACCACGATCGACGACGTTGCCGAGCGGCTCGGCGTCGCACGGCAGGCTGCGAGCGAGGTCGGCCGGCCGGAGCGGGACATCACCGCCTCGGCGTTCGTCCTGCGATGGGTCGACGGCTCGAAGAAGAACATCGACCGCGCCCAGGAAGATCTCTGCGAGCACTGGGGCCACATCCCGAGCCAGTCGCTGCTCGACAACCCCTACCTGCTGTTCGGCTCCCCCGCGCACATCGCCGACACGCTGAAGGAGCGCGAGGAACGAGGCGGGATGAGCCGGATCATCATCCACGACGAGCTCGGCATCAACGAGACGCTCGACTTCGTGGAAAGGCTGATGCCGCACATGAAGTGAGTTCGGATCGGCCAGCCCGTATCACGGGCCGATCCATGGGGCGACCATCGGGCGGGGAGTGCATCTCCGCCCGATGGTCGTCTCCGCGTCGCGGACGGCATCCTGACGGGGCGCACCTCACTCGAGGTACTCGCGAAGCGGCTCCGAACGCGAGGGATGACGGAGCTCGGCGAGCGCCTTCGACTTGATCTGGTCCTGGAGCATCCGCCGTTGCACGGCCGCGAGCGTGTTCATGACCTCGACCAGGTGCACCGGGATCCTGATCGTCCGCGCCTGATCGGCCATCGCCCTCGTGATCGCCTGCCTGATCCACCACGTCGCGTCGGTGGAGAACGTCCACCCCTTCGCGTGGTCGAACTTCACTGGTGCTCGCAGGTGCCACGCGGTCGAACGACTCGCGGACGCGCTCCACGCCACGGCCGCCGGTGCGCTCCACGTCGCCGTCGTTCATGCCGCGCTGCATTCCCGCACCCGATCGCCCCCTAGAGCGGCGGCAGAAGGATGTCGCGGACGACCCGGTCGAGCTGCTCGTCGGCCTCGAGGAACTGCCGGAGCGTGCGGACGGTCGCCCCGAACGTGTCGAACTCCTCGACGCTCAGGCCGTCGGGCTCGTATGCGCGGCGGAACTCCGGCACCTTCTCGAGCAGGAGCTCGACGATGCGCGGGTCCACGGGGACGGAGATCCGGTCCTCGGCGCGGAGGTCGTTCTCGTTGATGCGCGCCTGCCAGTCGAACGGCGGCGAGACGACCAGGTCGCCTCCCTGGAGCTCCGACCAGTGCATGTGATTGCGGAACGCGGCGGACAGGATCCGCGACCGGTAGCCGCGCTCGACGAAGATCCCATGGGCACGCTTGAGCGCGGCGACGCCGGCCCATTCGAAGGCACCCGGATCGATGAGGATCCGCTGCTTGGCGGCCCACGCCTTCAGCCAATCGTCGAGGCGGCCGCCCATGATCGTGACGACCGAACCGAACTCGTGGTCCGGCAGGCCATCCGCGGAACGTCGGTCCAGTCCGCGCTCGATGGCCTGCGCAGCGGCGATCGCCTGCGGAACGGTGAACGAGACCGTCACGTTGATGCTGACGCCGCGGTAGACGGCCTCCTCGATCGCCCGGATCCCGACCGACGTCGCGGGGATCTTGACGATGATGTTCTCGGCGAGGCGACTGAACCGGACGGCCTGCTCGACGAGCGCCTCGGCGTCACGATGCAGCCTCGGGTCGGTCTGCACCGAGAGCCGTCCGTTGCGGCCTCCGGACTCGCGGAACGCCGGCTCCAGCAGCTCGGCCGCCCGGACGGAGAGCTCCTCGACCACCTTCCATCCGAGTTCGGACTCGCTCGCAGACGGGAACCGCTCCGCGAGTGCGGCGATCCTCGGGCCCCAGACGTCGAGGTGTGCGGTGATCGCCGCGAGGGCGATGACCGGGTTGCACGTCGCGCCGACCGCGCCGAACTCGATGGATCGAGCGAGCTCGTCCGGGTCTGCCGAGTCGTTCCAGAGGACGGTCGGGAACCGCTCGACCGCATCGCGAAGGGGCGGCACGCGCGTCGTCGTCGTCGTGGCCGTCGGATTCATGACAACTCCTTTTTGTTCGGACATTCGTATGTTAGTTCACAAATGTCTCGTTTCGCACCTGACATGAAGCGAATGCTGTAGTATTGTCCGAACAAACATCCGCTGATGGCATGGGGTGGGACATGGCACAGGCCGAAACGCTGCTACCGGGCGACTTCTTCATCGACATCGATCGGTCGAGTCCGGTCCCGCTGTACTTCCAGGTCTCGACCAAGCTCGAGCAGGCCATCCAGGACGGCCAGCTGCCGGCGGGCTCGCGCCTCGAGAACGAGATCTCGCTCGGCCAGCGCTTCGGACTCTCCCGCCCGACGGTGCGCCGCGCGATCCAGGAACTCGTCGACAAGGGCCTCCTGGTGCGACGGCGCGGGATCGGCACGCAGGTCGTGCACGGGCAGGTCACGCGGAACGTGGAGCTCACGAGCCTCTACGACGACCTCGGCCGGACCGGCCAGAAGCCGACGACGAAGGTGATCTCCTATGAGATCGGCGAGGCGGATCAGGCCGTCGCGGATTCGCTGGGGATCACCGAGGGCGACACGGTGCTGCATGTCCGCCGCCTCCGCAGCGCGGACGGCGTTCCGATCGCCCTCCTCGACAACACCCTTCCGGGCGACTTCGCCGATCTCACCGTCGACGACCTGGAGCAGCGCGGCCTCTACCAGCTGATGCGCGCGCGCGGCGTCACGATGCGCGTGGCCAAGCAGCGCATCGGCGCGCGCACGGCCACCGCGACCGAGAGCCGCCTCCTCCAACTCCCGAAGGGGGCGGCCCTGCTCACGATGGCGCGGACCGCCTTCGACAGTTCGGGTCGGGCCGTGGAGTTCGGGCAGCACTGCTACTCACCCGACCTGTACTCGTTCGAGATCACGCTGGTCGACAAGTGACCCGCGAATCGACCGATCTTGCAACCACCTATTGACGATATGTCATTACATAGTAGGATCAGGAGTGACGAGGGCGTCCCCACGGCCTCGGAACATCAAGCAGTGATACATGAAGCGCCGAGCCCGTGACTCGGGCCCGGCCATAGCAGCAAGGAAGCTCCTATGAATCACAATCCTGTCCCCGATACGCGCCCCACCCGCCTGCGACTCGGCGGCCGGCGAGCCGTCGCGCTCGTGGCATCCGCCGGGCTTGCGGTCTCACTCGCCGCCTGCACCGGCGGGCAGCAGAACACCGCATCCAACGAGCCGGCATCGACCGAGATCCCCACCGACCCGGTGGAGCTGTCCCTGTGGACCGTTCAGATCGGCCCGGCCCAGGAAGCGCTCCAGAACCTGATCGACGAGTACGAGGAACTCCATCCGAACGTCACGATCAACCTCGAGTACACCGAGAGCGCGGCGTTCAGCGACACGTTCAAGCTGAGGATGAGCGAGCAGGACGCCCCCGACCTCATCGAGTGCAGCCAGGGCAACTACATGGGTCCGCTCGTCGAGGCCGGCCTGATCATCTCGCTCGAGCCGTACGACGAGCTGTACGGCTGGTCGGACCGGATCGCGGAGGGCTTCCTCGGACCGTCGCGGATGTCGGACGACGGCCGCAGCCTCGGAGCCGGGCAGCTCTACGGCCTCCCGTTCGCCGGGCAGCTCACCGGTCTCTACTACAACCGGGAGAAGGTCGAGGAGCTCGGCATCGACACGGACTTCGAGACCATCGACGAATTCACGGCCGCACTCGACACGGCCAAGGAGGCCGGCGAGACCGGACTCATGTTCGGCAACCTCGACGGCGACCCCGGGAAGAACGTCTGGGAGCAGGTGCTCTCCGGCTACGAGGACAAGCAGATCCAGCGCGAGTTCGTCCAGGGCAAGGAAGGCACCGACCTCGTGACGGACAAGGCGATCGAGTCGGTCGAGCAGTACCAGGACTGGGGCAACCAGGGGTACTTCTACGACGGCGTCGAGGGCACGAGCCGAGCCGACGGGTACGCGCTGTTCACCGGCGGCGAGGGCGTCTTCGCCCTCGACGGCAACTACGTGCACGGGACCTACAGCGAGGCGATGGGCGACAACCTGGGCTTCACGCTGTTCCCGCGTGAGAACGCGGCCGACGACCCGCAGGCGAACGGCGCCACCGAGAAGCCGTACTGCATCTCGTCGATGTCCGAGAACCCGGATGTCGCAGCCAACTTCCTGGACTTCATCGCCCAGGAGGACAAGGCCCAGGTCCTGTGGGACGGCGGCTTCGTCCCGCTGCTCGGTGCCGACTCCGTGGTGAGCGACCTCCCGGCGGACGAGGAGCTGCTCGCCGCCTGGCAGACGCTCAGTGACGTCGACGGCATGACCTACCACCTCGGATGGGCGACCCCGTCGTTCCAGAGCATCGAGATGCCGAACCTGCAGGAGGTGCTCGCGAACCGGATGGAGCCGGAGGCCTTCGTCGAGAGCCTGCAGCAGAACTGGGAGGAGTTCTACGGCGCCGCGCGATAGAACGCACGACGACCGACGACGAGCAGCGAGGCTGGGTGCAGGTGGAATGAACACGAGATCGAAAGTCAAGAACAACAGGTTGGCGTATCTCTACGTTCTTCCAGCTCTCTCAGCCTCGCTGCTCTTCGTAGCGTTCCCGCTCCTCCAGACGGTGTGGTACTCGCTCCACCGGTGGAGCGGGATCGGAACCCCGGTGTGGGTCGGGCTCCAGAACTACGTGACGCAGCTGTCGAGCCCGCGCGTCCAGTCGGCGCTCTACCACTCCCTCATCCTCATCGTCTTCTTCGCACTCATCCCCGTGTGCCTCGGCCTGATCACGGCGAGCATGCTGTCCTCGAGCCGGCTGCGGGGCCTCGGGTTCTTCCGGACGGTCCTCTTCCTCCCGCAGGTGATCGCACTGACGGTCACCGGGATGGCGTGGCGGTGGATGTACAACCTCGACGGCCCGATCAACGAGACGCTGCGCGCGATCGGCCTCGACTCGCTCGCCAGGCCATGGCTCGGCGACTTCGACTGGGCGCTGTACGCAGTCGGGCTCGTGGGGACCTGGCTCACGGCCGGATTCTGCATGATCCTGTTCCTCGCGGGCATCTCCCGGATCGACCCGGGACTGTACGACGCGGCGAAGATCGACGGATCGGGACCGATCCGCGAGTTCTTCGCGGTCACGCTGCCGGGCGTGAAGCCGGAACTCGGGGTGGCGCTGACGATCACCGTGATCGGCGGCCTGAAGAGCTTCGACGTCGTCTACATGACGACGCGAGGCGGCCCCGGCACCTCGACGACGGTTCCCGCGCTCGAGATCTACCGGCTGGCGTTCGTCGACGGACAGGTCGGTTCCGCAGCAGCCATCGCCATCGTCCTCGTCCTGCTGATCGTGATCGTGGGGCTCGGCATGGCTCGACTCTTTAGGACCAGACAATGAGCATTCTCACCGAACGTCCGGAGGTCGCGCCGGACACCGAGGCGATCGTCACTTCGCGCCCGCCGTCGCGCCGGTTCCGGTCGGTCCGGCGCGCGGGGGTGTCCGGTGTCGTCGCCAAGTACACGATCCTCGGACTGGGCGCCTTCCTGGTGCTCGTTCCGCTCTACAGCATCCTGGCGGTCTCGCTGCAGCCGCGGGGCATCCCCGTCGCCGGCCTGAGCTGGCCTGCCGACCCGCAGTGGTCCAACTACGTCGACGCCTGGAACACCGGCGCGTTCAACGTGCTCCTCTCCAACAGCGTCATGATCGCGCTGCCGGTGGTCGTGATCGCGGTCTTCCTCTCGGTCCTGAGCGGCTACGCCTTCGCGACCATGAAGTTCCGGGGCAAGGAGTTCATCTTCGCGGCGCTGCTCATCGGGCTGATCCTCCCGTTCGAAGGCATCATCGTCCCGCTCTACTACACGCTGCGCGCATTGAACCTGACGAACACGATGTGGGGCGTCGCACTCCCCGAGATCGGGCTCTACGTCTCCTTCGGCACGTTCTGGATGCGTGTCGCGTTCTCGCAGACTCCGCCGAGCCTGGTCGAGGCGGCGCAGATCGACGGGGCGCGGCCCTGGCAGGTGCTGTGGAAGGTGCTCTTCCCGATCTCCTGGCCAAGCGTCATGACCATCGTGATCCTCTTCTTCATCTGGAGCTGGAACGAGTTCCTGATCGCCCTCGTGATCCTCCAGGATCCCGCCTCGAAGACGGCACCGGCCGGACTCGGCGCATTCGTCGGGAAGTACGTCTCCGACGTCCCCCTCCTGGCTGCGGCCGCGGTCATCGTCGCGGTCCCCGTCGTCGTGACGTACGTCCTGCTGCAGGGTCACGTGATCCGAGGCATGACCCAGGGCGCCGTCAAGGAATAGCGGGAACCCGCGTCCCACCGGCGTCGACCGCGGCGGCGAGGACCTCCGGGACGATGCGAGTGTCGCGCTCGCATCGTCCCGGAGGTCTCTCCCGTGCCGCGGTCGGGACGGGATGGTCCGGCCCGATGCTCTCAGAGGATGACGGTGCGATCCTCGGCGGCGCTGAGTCGTGCCGCGTCGAGCACGCGGAGGACCGCTACCCCCTCGAGGGCGGGAACCGGCTCCTGCCCGTCGCCCTCGACGGCCGCCGCGATCCGGTCGTAGAACAGCGCGTAGTCACCCTGCAGCGACGGGATGGGTCGCGTTCCGTCGCTCGTCGAGAGCGTGCCCCACCGCGACTCGGTCTCGTATCCCCAATCGGTCCGCGCCCCTTCCGGACGTCGCCCGCTCCGCACCGCCTCGAACTGCACATCGGTGTAGTCGGAGACGTAGGACCCGAGCTCCCCGTGCACCCGAAGCTCGCGCGACGACAGGTGATTGATCTTGCTGGCGGAGATGTGCGAATGCGCACCGCTGCGATGGAGGACGGTGATGACGAATCCGGTGTCGGTCGGGCCGGCAGGCAGCTCGAGCCAGTCCATCTGCGCCGAGACCGCGCGGGCGGGACCCAGCAGGTCGAGGGCCTGGTCGATGACGTGGCTTCCCATGTCGCGGAGCAGGCCGCCGCCCGGTCCGCCCTCCAGCGTCGATGCATCCTCCTGGTCGCACCGCAGGTCGAGCCTCGTGATCCGACCGAGTTCACCGGACGCGATCACCGAGCGGGCCGTGACGACATCGGTGTCGAACCGGCGGTTGTGGAAGACGTTCAGGATCACCCCGCGGGCTGCGGCGGCGTCGGCGAGCTCCTGTCCCGCCGACGCGGAGGGGGCGAAGGGCTTGTCGGCGACGACGTGGACGCCTCGACCGATCGCCTCGAGCACCAGTGCCTGACGGGTCTCGGGGGGCGTCGAGATCACGACCAGGTCGGCACCGGCGTCGATCAGCTCGCCCATGCCGGAGAAGACCGGGACCTCGGGGTGATCCCGACGGGCAGCGGCGACGCGCGCGGCCGACCGTGCCACGATGCCGACCAGCTCGCAGCGTTCCGACGCAGTGATGTACGGCGCGTGGAACAGCTGTCCACCGACGCCGTACCCGATGAGGCCGATCCGGATCGTCATGTCTGAGGCTCCCGTCATTGGTGTGCTCCGCCGAGGATCGGCGCTGCTGTAAGAATGACCGAACATGATACGAGCGTCAACTCGCAGCTCACGCATGCGTCGACGTGCGTCGTCCCCCCTCGACGTGCGAATGGGAGATGTCCAGGTGGTGCGGCGCCCTCCGCGTCAGAACTCGAAGCCCTCGGGGAACGGGTCCGTCGGGTCGAGCAGGTACTGCCCGATGCCGGTGACCCAGGCCCGGCCCGTGATGGTCGGGACCACGGCGGGAATGCCGGCGACCTCGGTCTCGCGGACGAGCCGACCGGTGAAGCTCGAGCCGATGAACGACTCGTTGCGGAAGTCGCGGTCGAGCGGCAGCTCGCCGCGCGCCCAGAGCTCGGCCATCCGCGCCGAGGTCCCCGTCCCGCAGGGCGACCGGTCGAACCAGCCCGGGTGGATGGCCATGGCGTGCCTGGAATGCACGGCGTCGGAGCCCGGGGCGATGAACTCGACGTGGTGGCAGTGGTCGACGCCCTCGATCTCCGGATGCGACGGCGGCGCCTGCTCGTTGACGGCCGCCATGATCGCGAGCCCGGCGTCGAGGATGTCCTGCTGCCGGTCGCGGTCGAACGGCAGTCCGACGGCGTCGAGGTCGACCATGGCGTAGAAGTTTCCGCCGAAGGCGAGGCTGTACGGCACCGTGCCGAGCCCCGGCACCTCGATCTCGGCATCCAGGCGCACCGGGTACGACGGCACGTTCTCGATCGTGACGGAGTCGGCGTGCCCGTCGCTCACGGCGACGCGCGCGATGACGAGGCCGGCCGGGGTGTCGAGCCGGATCTCGGTGACCGGCTCCACGACCTCGACCATGCCGGTCTCGACGAGCACGGTCGCGACGCCGATGGTGCCGTGCCCGCACATCGGCAGGCAGCCCGAGACCTCGATGTAGAGCACGCCGTAGTCGGCATCCGGTCTCGTGGGCGGCTGCAGGATGGCGCCGCTCATCGCGGCGTGCCCGCGCGGCTCGTTCACGAGGAGCTTCCGGATGTGGTCGAGGTGCTCGATGAAGTGCAGCCGGCGCTCGTTCATGGTCGCCCCGGGGATGACGCCGATGCCGCCGGTCACGACGCGCGTCGGCATGCCCTCGGTGTGCGAGTCGACCGCCGTGTAGAGCCGCGAGGACCGCATGTCAGGCCGGCACCGAGCGGCGGTTCGCGAGCGCGTCGATCGCGCGCTGCATGTCGGCGCGCACGGCGGCCTCGTGCTCCGCGGTGAGCGGCCCGCGGGGCGGGCGGCACGGGCCGCCGTAGCGCCCGACCATCTCCATGCTCAGCTTGATCGCCTGCACGAACTCGGTGCGCGAGTCCCACCGGAAGATCGCGACGAGGTCGCGGTACAGGTCGCGAGCCTCGTCGATGCGGCCCGCCCGCACGAGGTCGTAGATCTCGACCGACTCGGCGGGGAACGCGTTCGGGAAGCCGGCGAACCAGCCGACCGCGCCGTCGAGCAACAGTTCGAACACGACGTCATCGGCGCCGGCGATGACGTCGATGTCGCAGCGCTCGGCGATCTCGAACGCGCGCCGCACATCGCCCGAGAACTCCTTGATCGCGACGACCTGGTCGATCTGCGCGAGCTCGGCGACGAGGTCGGGCACGAGGTCGACCTTGGTGTCGATGGGGTTGTTGTAGGCCATGATCGGCAGGCCGACCTCGGCGATGCGCGAGTAGTGCTCGACGACCTGCGACCGGCTCGCCCGGTACATCGTCGGGGGCAGCGAGAGCACGCCCTTCGCGCCGTCCTCTGCGGCGAGTTCGGCCCAGTGCTTCGCCTGGTGCCATCCGGGTCCGTGCACGCCGGCCACGACGATGCCGCGGTCGCCGACGGCCTCGACGGCGACCTGGATGACGCGGCGCCGCTCGTCGTCGGTGAGCGACGAGTACTCGCCGAGCGAGCCGTTCGGCCCGACGCCGTCGCAGCCGTTCGCGACGAGCCAGTCGCAGTGCTCGGCGAAGCGGTCGTAGTCGACGGCGAGGCCCGCGGGGGCGCTCGCGTCCTCCCTGTACGGCAGGGCGGTGGCGACGATCACGCCGCCGAGGATGCTCTTGGGTTCCATGTCAGGTGTCCTTTCCGGAGGTCTCTGGGGGGTCGTGGGGTTCGAGGTCGGCCTGCTCGCGGTCGTCGGCTTCGCGGACGATCGCGGCCAGGTCGCCGAGCCGCTGCGGCACCGCGATCGGCCGCCGGTCGGTGCCCGCCAAGTCCGGGAAGCGGTCGGCTCCCGACGCGTCGAGCAGCAGCTCCTCGACGGTGCGGCCGCACACGCGGCCCTGGCAGGCGCCGAGGCCCGCGCGCGTGGTGAGCTTGAGGGATCGGAGGCCCGCGCCGTCGGTCTCCGCGGCGGTCGCTCGGAGCCGGCCGACCCCGACCTCCTCGCAGCGGCAGACGAGCGTGTCGTCGTCGAGCCAGTCCCGCCAACCCGGGCGGATGCCGTGGGCCGCGGGGATGCGCGCGGCGAACCCGGTGAACGCGGCCCGCCGCCGCACGGCGGCGCGGTCGGGTTCGGCTCCGGCCGCCGCCGCCCCGGCGATCGCGCCCTCGGCGAGCGCGAGGTCGACGCCGCCGATCCCCGTGATCTCGCCGGCCGCGTACACGCCCGGCACGGTCGTCTCCTGCCGGTCGTCGACGACGACGAAGCGGCGCGTGTCGACCGTGCACCCCGCGGCGATCGCGAGCTCGAGCCGCGGGGTGAAGTCGTGCGTGACGCAGACGGCGTCGACCGCGATGCGGCGCTCCGTGCCCGGCCGCGGGCGCCAGTCGGCGTCGAGCCGGGCGAGCGTGACCGCCTCGACGCGGTCGGTGCCGTGCGCCGCGATCACGACGGTGCCGGTGCGGTACGGAATCCGGTGCCGGAGGAACGCGCCGACGTACCCGAGCAGTTCGCCGGCCTTGGACGCGGTGCGGAGCAGCCGCCACGGCCGGGCGGACCAGCCGCGAGCGATCCGGCCGACCGCGCTCGCCTCGGCCACGGCGAGGACCCTCGCCCCCGTGCCGGCGACCGAGACGGCGACCGGCAGCAGGAACGGGCCGGCACCGGCGATGACGACCCGGTCGCCGACCCGCACGCGCTCGCCCTTCGCCAGGGCCTGCGCGGCGCCGCCCGTGAACACCCCGGGCAGCTGCCATCCCGGGAACGGGAGCGTGCGATCATGAGCGCCGGTGGCGAGCACGAGGGCGTCGGGGCGGAGGCGTTCCATGCGTGCGCCGACGGCGTCGACCCGGCCGGTCGCGAGGTGCACGGCGAGCCCGCACGGCGACACCGGGTCGGGCTCGATCGCCCAGACCTGCGCGCCCAGCCGCACGTCGCAGCGCGGGTCGCCCTCGACGCGCTCGTGCAGCGCGAGGTAGCGCGTCCATCCGTGGTGCCCTCGTGCCTCACGCGCGTCGCCCCGCTCCGCGGGCGGGTGGCGCCAGTACTGGCCGCCCGTGAGGTCGGCGCCGTCCACGAGCGTGACCCGGGCGCCCGCGTCGAGCGCGGCCTCGGTCGCCGCGAGACCCGCGGGCCCGGCGCCGATGACCAGGATGCCGCGGCTCACGGCGTCTCCTCGCGCGCCGCGTCGGCGCCGCCGGCATCCGTCGCCCCGGGCTCGTCGCGCACCGGTGTCGGCAACGCGTCGTGCTGGGTGACGACCCGATCGCCGTCGACGGCGCGCCGCCGGCAGAGCCGCACGTCGCGCTCGCCGTTCACCTCGGCGATGCAGTCGAAGCAGACCCCGATGCCGCAGAACATCCCTCGCGGCTCATCGCGGCCCGAGCTGCGCCGCCAGGAGGGTCGGCCCGCGGCGATCAGGACGCCGGCGAGCGTCTGGCCCGCCGTGCCGCCGATCGGCTGCCCGTCGAGGTGGATCTCGATGCGCGTGCTCGAGTCCGCGGGGACGACACCGCGGCGCCTGGGCATGCCGGCGGTCATCGGGCGTCCTCCGCGAGGTACGGCGCGAGCCCGGGGCGCGCGACGGCGAACGGTGCGGCGTCGATGGGCGTCGCGGTCCCCGCGATGAGCGCGGAGAGGATCGCCGCCGTGCCGGGCGCCAGCCCGATGCCGGCGCCCTCGTGGCCGACGGCGTGCCAGAGGCCCGGGCACCTGGGGTCCTCGCCGATGACCGGCAGGTGGTCGGGCAGGTACGGCCGGAAGCCGCTGTAGCTGCGCATGACCGACGCACCGGCCAGGAAGGGGAAGAGCAGGATCGCCTTTCGCGCGAGTTCTCCGACGATCGCCGCGCGGAACTCGTCGCGGAACCCGACCTGCTCGCGCGAGGAGCCGATGAGCACGGTGCCCGAGGCGGTCGACTCGACGACGCTGCTCGTCTGCAGGTCCGCCGACGACGAGCCGACGGCGCCGACGTAGTCGGCGTCGTACACCTTGTGCCGCACGCGGTGCGGCATCCGCGTCGTGACGAGGACCATGCCGCGCCGGGGTCGCACGGGAACGGATGCGCCGAGCACGCGCCCGGTCTCCGCCGCCCAGGGCCCCGCGGCGTTCACGACGAGGTCCGCCGGAAGGCGGCGCTCGCCGCCGACCGCGGAGCGCACGGCCACGCCCGCGATCGCGCCGCCCGAGTCGCGCAGCGCTCCGACCACCTCGACCCCGGTCTCGACGCGGGCTCCTGCGCGACGGGCTGAGGCGAGCAGCGCCTCGGTCGCGATCACGGGCTGCACCTGCGCGTCGTCGGGATAGTGGACGGCCGCCGTGACGGCCGCCGTGAGGTGCGGCTCGAGGGCGTGCGCCTCGGCGGCGGTGACGACCTGTGCGTGCACGCCGGCCTCGCGCTGGACGCGGGCGAAGTCGAGCAGCGGGGCCGCGCCTGCGTCCGTGGTCGAGACGACCAGTCCGCCCTTCGGCTCGAACTCGATCGCCGGGAACCGGTCGCCGAGCTCCTCGCGCAATTCGTGGGCGAGCGCCGACCAGCGGCGGCGCGAGAGCTGGGCCAGCTCGAGCTCTGCACCCGGCGCCTTGTCGCTCAGCAGGATGTTCCCCTCGCCGCGACCGGACGTGCCCGCCGCGGGCGCCGCCCGGTCGAGCACCGTGACGTCGTGTCCGGCGCGGGCGAGCTCGCGCGCCGTCGCGGCGCCGATGACCCCCGCACCGATCACGGCGATCCGACTCATCCGCACCCTCTCTATCGGCGATGGCGTGGCAGTACTATGTCACACATTTCTATCGGAGGGAATGCCGGGACCCGCCCGTTCGGGCGACATCCGCATCGGAGGACGGCGGGGACGGCGACGTCCGTCAGCCGTCCTCGGGCCGACCCGCCCACCAGCCGATCACGTGCGCCAGGTGACGGCGCATCAGCTCCTCCGCCGCCTCGCCGTCGCCCGCCTCGAGCAGTTCGAGCAGTTCGAGGTGCTCGTTCGCCGACGCCGAGAGCTCCTCGGTCGCGATGAGGTCCGCGAGCCCGGGGAGCCGGGTCTGGGCGCGCAGGTCGCTGACGACGGCGCTCAGCCGCGGATTGCCGGTGAAGTCGGTCACCGCCCGATGGAACTCGGCATCCGCCTCGAGGTAGTCCGCCAGGCTCCCCCGCGCCGCGCCGTCGACGATCCGGCCTGCGAGCGACCGCAGGCGCGGGTACTCCTCCGCCGGGATCCGGCCCGCGACGAGCCGGGCGACCGGCGGCTCGAGCAGCTGCCGCACCTCGACGAGGTCCTGCAGGTCCCGGTCGCTCACGCGCGTGACGCGGAACCCCTTGTTCCGCACGATCTCGACGAAGCCCTGCTTCTCGAGGTTGAGCATCGCCTCGCGGACGGGAGTGGCCGACACGTCGAAGCGGGCCGCGAGCGTGGGCGCCGAGAACAGCTCGCCGGGCTTCATCTCGCCGGACCGGATGGCGGAGGCGAGGGCCGCCTCGACCCGCTCGCGCAGGCTCGGCGGCTGCGCGATCGGCGTGACGCTGAGTTCGTTCGACATCGGCCTGTCTTCGGGGCGGCTGTGCCATGCGACACAGCACTGCCCTGAGCCTACCGACGGCGGTCGGAACGGACCAGTCTGAGCGCATGGCCCCCGGGCCCGCCCACCCCGGCGCAGCCTCAGCCCAACGCCGCGAGGTACCCGCTCGCGATCCCCGCCACCTTGTCGACGTAGTCGCTGTCGTGGTTGTACGAGTAGACGGCTCCGCGCCACCCCTCGGCGCTCGTCATCGGGCCGGACGCGCACAGGTACCGTGCTGCGGCGAGCGCGGCGTCGTCGATCTGGCTCGGGTCGGCGATGCCGTCGCCGGAGGCGTCGCTCCCCCACATGTCCCAGGTGGACGGGATGAACTGCATCGGTCCGACCGCGCGGTCCCAGGTGCTGTCGCCGTCGAGCAGGCCGTCGTCGGTGTCGTGGATCGCCGCGACGCCGTTCCCGTCGAGCGCGGGGCCGACGATCGTCGGCCGGGCTACGCCGTTCCCGTCGAGCTCCGCGCCGCCGTGGCTGCCGTGACCGGACTCGACCGCACCGATCGCCGCGACCGTCGTCCAGTCGATGCCGCACTCCGGTCTCTCGGCCGCGATGACGACGTGCGCGAGCGCATACGCCGAGAGCGCCCGCTCCGGGATGCCGGTCGCCGCAGCCACGGTCGACAGCCAGTCGGCGTCGACGTGCGGCGTGGGATCCGGGACCGGCTCGGACTCGGGTTCGGGCTCCACCATCGGGGCGAGTTCCGAGCCGCTCGCGGCCGTGGAGTCCGTCGACGACGAACCCGCCTCGCCCGACGATCCGCCCTCGTCGTCTGCGGCGGACGTCACGGGAGGCAGCGGAGCACCTCGTCCCTGCGCCGACGGCGCGGCGAATCCCTCGGGGTTGGTCGCGACGCCGAGCATCGTCACGCCGAAGACCGCGCCGATCACCAGCGCGACGACGGCCGCGACGAGACCGACGTAGCCGGCGACCTGCAGGGCGACCCCCCGCCAGGACAGGCGGCGATCGGGATCGCGAGGGCGACCCCCATACGCATCGTCGTCGTCCCAGGACATCCGTCACCCACCCCGCTCGGGTGCGGACCGGTCCGCACCCTGCGGGTCGGCACCACCGAGTCCGAGGAGCTCGTCGGCCACACCCGCTCGCCCAGACTAGCCGCGCGGCGGAGCGCGGAGGCTGGGAAGGTGCCGGATGTCCGGTGTCGTGCGGATGGCAGACTGGTGCGCGCCCCGATGCCCGCCGATCCCCTACGAGGAGTGCGACCGTGATCACCGATGCGGCGCGCGCGTTCCTGGCCGAACGCCATCTCGCGACCCTCTCGACGCTCGACCGGTCCGGCCGGATCCACTCGGTGCCCGTCGGCATCACCTACCTCGACGGGGTCGTCCGCGTGATCGGCAGCGGCGGTTCGCAGAAGTTCGTCAACGCGGAGCGCAGCGGGCGCGCGAGCGTGAACACCGTCGACGGCGCACGCTGGATCAGCTTCGAGGGTCCGGTCCGCGTCCTGACGGATCCGGAGTCGGTCGCGTTCGCCGTCGAGCTGTACGCGGCCCGGTACCGGCAGCCGCGCCCGAATCCCCAGCGCGTGGTGCTGGAGCTCACGGTCGAGCGCGTGCTCGGGTCGACGGGCATGCGAACGGATGCCGGCTGACGCGGCCGATCACGAGCGGGTCAGGTGCCGGGCTCCTCGATCAGCGTGAGCAGGTTGCCGTCCGGGTCGAGCAGGTGTCCGGCACGGAGCCCCCAGTCCTGCAGGCGCACCTCGTGGAGCCGCGGGAAGCCGGTCTCGCGGACGGGAACGCCGGCTGCGGCGACCGCCGAGGCGAGCTCGTCGACGTCGGCGACCCGGATCGTGCAGCGATGCGAGCTCGTCGCGGGATCGAGCCCGGGAAACGGGAAGAACTCGAGTGCGACCTCGCCGCGTCGGAGGATCATCCATCCCTCGTCTCGGAAGGCGCGCTCGAATCCGAGCCCGCCGTAGAAGGCCTCGGTGGCGTCGAGGTCGCGCGAGGGCAGGTTGGGCACGGCGCGATCGCGCGACGTCGGTTCCGGCATACCTCGCATCATGCCCTCGATCCCCGCGCGCGCCGATACCGGCGCGCGACGCGTCACGGCCTCGACGCGTCATTGAGTTGTGCACAATTCAATTGTGTGCCATCCTCTTCTCCATGGTCGTGACGGACGAGATGGTGTGCTTCTCGCTGTACGCCGCCTCCCGGGCGACGACGCAGCTGTACCGCACGCTGCTCGAGCCGTGGGGTCTCACGTACCCGCAGTACCTCGTGCTCGTCGCGCTCTGGCGCGAGGGCGAGCAGACCGTCAGCTCGCTCGGCGACCTGCTGCAGCTCGACTCGGGCACGCTCTCGCCGCTGCTGCGCCGCATGGAGCAGTCCGGGCTGGTGGTCCGGTCCCGGAGCGCGCACGACGAGCGCGTGGTCACCGTCGCCATCGGCGAGCGCGGCACCGCGCTGCGCGCCGAGCTGGCGCACCTCCCCGCCCGGATCGCCGAGGCGGCCGGTGTGCGCGAGGGCGATGCGGAATCGCTCATCCGCACGCTGCAGGGTGTCACGGCGTCGATGCACGCGGCCGCGGCATCCGCGCCCGCGCCCGCGCCCGCGCCCGACACGACCTCTCCCGCCGGCGGCTGAGCCGGCTCATCAGACCTCGCCCGCCGTCGGCGGGCCGACGAACGCGAAACGAAAGGAGCCGCATCATGCGCGCCCTCATCCACTCCACCTTCGGCGCCCCGGAGACCGTGCTCGCGGTCGAGGAGCGTCCGCTGCCCGAGCCCGGGCCGGGACAGGTCCGCGTCCGCACCCTGCTCGCGACGATCCACAACCACGACCTGTGGACCGTGCGCGGGACGTACGGCTACCAGCCCGAGCTTCCCGCCGCCGCGGGCACCGAGGCCGTGGGCGTCGTGGACGCCCTGGGCGACGGCGTGACCGGGCTCCAGGTCGGCCAGCGCGTGGTCACCGGCGGCACCTTCGGCGTCTGGGCCGAGTACTTCGTCGCCGGCGCGGCGGGGCTCATCCCGGTTCCGGACGGACTGCCCGACGAGGCGGCCGCGCAGCTCGTCTCGATGCCGTTCAGTGCGGTCAGCCTGCTGCACTCGCTCGACCTGAAGCCCGGCGACTGGATGGTGCAGAACGCCGCCAACGGCGCGGTGGGCCGCATGGTCGCGCAGATCGGTGCGGCGCGCGGGATCAACGTCATCGGGCTCGTCCGGCGCGCCGAGGGCGTCGCCGAACTCCGCGAGCAGGGCATCTCGAACGTAGTGTCCACCGACGCGGACGGATGGCGCGACGAGGTCGCCGCGCTCACCGGCGACGCGCCGATCGTCGCCGGCGTCGACTCCGTCGGCGGCGACGCGTCGGCCGACGTGGTGTCGCTGCTCGCCGAAGAGGGCACCCTCGTGGTGTTCGGCGCGATGCAGTCGCCCGACATGCGCATCCCGTCCGGCGACGTGATCTTCAGGCAGCTCACTGTCCGGGGGTTCTGGGGCAGCCGCGTGAGCCGCGACATGGACGCCGACACCAGGTCGATGCTGTTCGGCCGGCTCATGGGACACGTCCTCGCGGGTGAGCTCACCCTGCCGGTCGCCGGTACGTACGCGCTCGACGACATCGCGGATGCCGTCGACGCGAGCACGACGGCCGGCCGGGTCGGCAAGGTGCTGCTGCGTCCGTAGCCTAGGGCCTGACCTCCGTCCGCGCTAGACGGCGACGCCGCGCGCCCGGAGGTCGCCGGCGAACGCCGCACGCAGTTCGTCGTCGACCGTCAGGTCGACCGCCGCGAGCGAGTCGATGACCGAGTCGATGCGCGTCGAGCCGACCACCGGCCACGCGCCGGGCATCGCGTCGAGCATCGCCGCGAGCGCGGCGCGATGCACCGAGACGCCCCGATCGAGTGCGATCGCGGCGACGTGGGGCACATGCGTCGCGAGCGGGTCCGCCTTCGGCCCGCCGAACGGCGCGTACGCGAGGAACGGGATGCCGGCGTCACGGCAGTAGCGGTACTCGGTCGCCTCGTCGATGCCGAGCGCGAACCGGTTCTCGACGGCGTCGAGCGGCGTGATCGAGCGGGCACGGTCGAGCTGCTCGCCCGTCGCGTTCGACAGGCCGATCGCCCGCACGATGCCTTCCTCGCGGAGCGCCGCGAGCTCGCGGACGGATGCGTCGAGATCGTCCACCCGATCGGTCCGGTGCAGGAGCAGCAGCGACGGCGGGCTGCCGAGCACCTCGCGGCTGCGCAGCGCGTCGGCCCGCACGCGCTCCGCACTCGTGTCGGAATCCCAGGCGGCCCGGCCGAGCCGGAAGTGCCCGGCCTTGGTGATGATCGGGATGCCCGGCGACTGCATTCGGGCCGCCTGCGCGATCCGCTCCCCCGCCGCATCGTCGTCGACGGTGGCGTAGGCCCGGGCCGTGTCGATGGCGGCCGCGCCGGCGTCGACGGCCGCGCGGACGACCGCGAGCGCCCCGTCGATCGTGGCGCCCTCCTTCAGCACGAGGGAGGCGATGCCGAGCACGATGCCCGGAGTCGGCAACGCGAACCCCGTCATCCGGTGCCTCGCTGCGATGCGGACGCCACGCCCGTAACCTACCGCGATCCGGCGGCCGTCGGGCGGCCGAGCGGCCGGAGGCTCCCCCGGCGCTACAGCGATCCGGCCGCCACCGAGGCGACCGACCCGGGAATCGCCCACTCCGCCACCGCGGGTCCGACCTCGGTGCGCCCGCCTCGAACGAGCGCGGCGCCGGCGGGCACCTCGACCCGCACCCGTTCGGCGTCCGTGTGCACCACGACGTCTCCTGCGGGCCCCGGGACGACCGCGGACGCCCACGAAAGCCCGCCGAGGCGCGGCTCGACCTCGAAGCGGGCCCACCCGTCGTCGAGCGGCCGGAGGCCGAGCACCGCCTCCGGGAGGAGTGCGGCGGGGCCGGCCGCCCAGGCGTGGCAGAGGCTGCGACCGAAGGGCCGCCCGTACATCGCCAGGTCGTCGCCGCCGGTCGGCATCTCCTCCCAGAACGTGCCCGGCCCGATGTCGAGCATCGCTCCCCAGCGCCGTGAGATCTCATCCAGGACGGCCTCGTGCTCCCCGGCGGCGAGTCTCGCGCGCAGCCGGAACGCGGTCATGAACGGTGTCCCTGCGGTCCCGGTCCGGATGGAGGACGAGACCCCGTCGGGCACGCCGTCCGGGTGGAGGCCCGCGAGTACCGCGAGGAAGTTGGCGTACGGCGCCGGTGACGCGCTCGCGGCATCCGCTCCGAGGTAGTCCGCCCAGCGATCGGTGGCCTGGAGCCATCCGTCGGACCGGACGGTCGCCTCGACCCGGTCGGCGAGCGCCGCCCAGCGAGCGCCGCCCCGGTGATCGACCCGCCCGAGCAGCCGTGCCGCGCTGCGCAGTGCCCAGCTCCAGAGCATCTGCAGCGCGACCGGGTCGCGGCCGTCCTCGATCGCGAGCCCCCAGTCGAGGAAGACCGAGCCCGGTCCGGAGTCGACGAAGCCGCCGCGCTGAGCCTTCGGGCGGAAGATCCCGCGATCGTCGGCGAAGCGCGCGAGGTCGGCGACGAAGGCATCGACGTGATCCGCCTCGCGCGCGGCGAACGCGAGGTCGCCGAAGTACCGCACGTAGAGGTCGGCGTTGACGACCCACCAGAGCGAGTAGTCCGCGATGCCGTTGACGTAGCCGTGATCGGGTCGCCCGAGGGCGACCAGCCCGTCGGCCACCACGCCCCCGTCTCCCAATGCGAACGCGTTCGCGAGCGTGCTGAGCGCCTGGTCGCCGGCCCACGGCATCCGGTCCCGCTTGATCCCGTCGACCATGAGGCCCTGGTCGCAGGCGCGGAGCGTGTACTGCGCCGACGCCCAGATGCGGGTGAGGCGGTCGTCGGAGCATGCGAAGGCGCCGGGCCGGGCGAGCGGGGCGATGTCGGCGTCGACCCGGACCAGCTCGGGGGCCTCGCCCGTCGCGACCGTCAGGTACCTGAAGCCGAGCGGATGCCGCGTGGCCCAGCCCTCCGCGGTGCGGATGACGTCGTGGCGGGTCTCGCGATCCGCCTCATCGGCACGGGCCTCGGCGGGGCTCTCGCCGCTGCCGACCTCGGGCTCGGCGCCGGGCGGGAACCGCGGCGTCCCGAGGATCGGGGCGCCGAGGTCGTAGAAACCCCCTGGCATCCGGGAGGCGACGACCTCGACGCGACCGGGCGGATCGAGGTGGGGCGGCCGGTCACCTCCGGCGCGGAGGTCGATCGACCGCCATGGCCCACCCCGGAGGCCGGCGGCCCACCGGCCGAGCAGCGCGTCCACCGGCACGCCGACCGCCGGGACCTCGCCCGGCCGCGCGGTCACGTCGAACTCGACGACGGCTCCCGGGCCGGGGAGATCGATCACCGCGTCCGAGTCGGCGCCGTCCGCGACGTCGGCCGACCGCCCGGCATCCGTGCGCATCGACACCTCGAATCGGCCGACGATCCGCACCGTCACCCGGCCTCGGCCGGTCGCGATCGCGCGGAAGCGCGCCCTCGGCAGCGGCCTTCCGTGGTTGCGCGGGTAGTGCACGTGGCGGTTGGCGGCGAAGCCCTCGTCCACGAGGCGGCCGAGGAGGGCGAGCTCGTACTGGTCCGGGCCGTACGCCCAGCGCCGATGCGATTCGCGGGGGACCACGTCGGCGTCGTCGAACGGCTGCGGCGAACGAGCGCGGACCCAGCGCCGCACCTCGGCCGCCGACCGCGGCGGCTGCTGCGGCATCCCTCAGCCCTTCACGGCGCCGGAGGTCATGCCGGCGACGATCTGGCGCTGGAAGAAGATGTACATGATCAGGGGCGGGATCGTGATGAGCAGGACGTCGGCGAAGAGCAGGTTGAACGAGCTCACCGACTGCGAGATGTAGTTGAACGTCGTCAGCTGGACCGTCGCGTTGTCATCGCCCGGCAGGAAGTACAGCGCGTACGTGAAGTCGTTGAACACGAAGACGGCCTGCACGACGATGACGGTCACGATGACCGACCGCAGCAGCGGGAACACCACCCGGAAGAACAGCTTCACCGGTCCGGCGCCGTCGATGATCGCCGCTTCGTCGAGTTCGCGTGGGATGGTCGCGACGAAGGCCCGGAACAGCAGGATGCAGAACGAGAGCCCGAACGCGACGTGGACCGCGATGAGTCCGACGAGCGTCTTGAACAGGCCGAGGCCCTGCAGCACCCAGATCGTCGGCACGACGGCCGGCGGGATGATGAGGCCGGCGAGCACGAGCGAGTTCACCAGCGGGTTCCACCGCGACTTCCGCCGCTGCAGCACGTAGCCGACCATGGCGCCGAGGACGACCATGATCGCGACGGCGCCGACGGTGAGGAGCGTGCTGTTGACGAAGGCGCGGACGAGCAGCCAGTCCCGGTTCTGCAGCACGGTGGCGAGGTTCTCGAAGAACACCCACTCGGTCGGCCAGCTGAACTGGAGGAACGACGCCTCGGCCTGCGTCTTGCCGGCCGTGAAGACGATGAAGAGGAACGGCACGATGAAGACGACGATCGCGACGAGGATGGCGACCGAGCCGCCGCCCCATTTCCAGGCGACGCTTCTCATTGGTCGGCCTCCTTGCGGTTGAGCCACCACGAGAGCGGGAAGATGATCGCGGCGACGACGACGAAGAGCACGACGTTGCCCGCGGTGGAGAGGCCGAAGAACCCGGCTTGGTACTGCTTGTAGATCACCGACGCGAGCACGTCGCTCGTGAAGCCGGGGCCGCCGCCGGTCATCGCCCAGATGAGGTCGAACGAGCGCAGTCCGCCGATGAGCGAGAGCAGCACGACAGTGACCGTCGCGGGCCGGAGCAGCGGCAGCGTGATGTGACGGAAGTTGTTCCAGGCGCCTGCACCGTCGACCTTCGCGGCTTCGAAGTACTCCTGCGGGATCGCGACCATGCCGGCGATGTAGATGAGCGTCGCGAGTCCGACCCCCTTCCAGATGTCGACCAGCGCCACGGAGAGCAGGGCGATCGACGGATCGGTCAACCACGCCGGACCCTGGATGCCGACCACGGCGAGCGTCTGGTTGATCGGACCGTCGAACGGGTCCATCAGCACCTTGAAGAGGATGCCGACGCCGATCGTGCTGACGAGCACGGGAAAGAAGATGGTGGCGCGGAGGAACCCGCGCCCGATGATCTGCGAGCTGAGCAGGACGCCGAACAGGAGGCCGAGGACGACCTTCGCGCCGGAGGTCAGGAACGCGTAGATGAAGGTGTTGACGAAGCCCGTGACGAGCTGCGGCTCCTGGAAGAACCGGACGAAGTTGTCGAACCCGATGAATTCGACATCGAAGAGCGTCCACCGCGTCAGCGAGAAGTAGAACGACGCGATCGTCGGGATGAGGAACAGCACGACGTAGAAGACGCCGGCGGGGATGAAGAACCAGCTGGGGTAGGGGCTCTTCATGGGCTTCCGCTTGCGGGTCGTCGGAGGCGACGTCGCGTCCGATCCCGTCGCGGTGCGGCCTGCGGCCGTCACGGTGGTCATGGTGTCTCCCGGGTATGGCTGCGGGGCCGGGCGGGCGGCCCGGCCCCGCAGTGCGGTGGTACGGCTTACCAGCCCTCGATGCCGAGCTGCTGGGCCTGCTTCTTCACATCCTCGTCGTACTGCGATGCGCCGTCAGCCGCCGAGGTGATGCCGGAGCCCACGGCGACGGTGATCTGCTCGAGGGCCGGTCCCTTGATGGGCGAGAGGAACTCGAGCGCGAGGTTGGTCTTGCCGTCGTCGAAGTACGGCTGGAGGTCGGAGACCATCGCCGGCACGTCGTCCGGCAGGCTGCAGCCCTCGACGACGAACGGACCCTGCGGGGCGTTGGCCTCGGACTCGATGTCGCAGGCCTCGGGCGTCGTGAGGAACTCGAGGAACTGCTTGGCGGCGTCGAGCTTCGCACCCTCGGTCGACTGCGGGACGAAGACCGTGTAGGTCGGCATCCAGACGGTCAGGCCGAACGTCGAGGCGTCGTCGCCGGGGATCGGGAAGGAGCCGACGGTGTCGGCGGCCTCGGGGTTCGTGGTCGCGAGCTGGGAGGCCGCGAACGTCAGCATCGGGTAGTGGGCGCCCTCGCCGGTGGCGACCATCGAGACGCCGTCGGCGTAGGTCGCGGAGGCGAAGTCCTCGTTGAAGAGCCCGGCGTCGTAGGCCGCCTGCAGGTGCTCGAAGCCCGCGAAGGCCGGCTGGTCGACGTACTTCGCCTGGTTGTTCGTGTACTTCTCGGCCCAGTCCGGGTCCTCCGCGAGGACGTTGTTGAAGTCGCCGAGCACGAAGAGCTGCGAGGTCCAGGTGTCGCCGTAGGTCTGCACGATCGGGGCGGCCACGCCGGCCTCCTTGATCGCCTCGCTGTTGGCGATGAACTCGTCCCAGCTCTCGGGGATCTCGAGCCCCAGGTCGGCGTAGATGTCCTTGTTGTAGAGCATCGCGCCGGCCATCGACTGGCCCATCGGCACGCCGTAGACGCCGTCGTCGGTCGCGACGCTCTTGATGAAGTTCTCGTCGAGCTTGTCGACGTACGCCTCGTCGGCGATGTTCACGAGCGTCTGGTCGGGATTCAGCGCCTGGAGGAGCGAGCCCGAGTTGTACTGGAACAGGTCGGCCATCTCGCCTGTGGCGAGGCGGGTCTTCACGACGTTGTCGCCGTCGGCACCCTGGGGGCGGGTCTCGACGGTGATCGTGATGTCGGGGTTCTCCTCGTGGAAGGCATCCGCGAGGGCCTCGGCCGTGGCGACCGTCGACTCGCCGTTGTCGACGAGGAACGAGAGCTCGACCGCTCCGCCGTCGGACTCGGAGTCGCCGGCGCTGCAGCCGGCCAATGCGAGCGACAGGGCGAGACCGCCTGCGCCCAGGGCGACGATCGAGCGTCGCGTCGTACGGGGGACCATCTTCTTTACCTCCATGTAAAGCAACTGCGCTGTCGGGTGCGCCGAAGTTCTCGGTGCTGTGGCGCCTGCCACGTTAGGAGCGTGCCGAGCGTTTGTCAACCGATCTACACACTCGTGACGTAAATCGGTCTACATCAGACCGCCCTAGGCGTAGATCGATCTACCGTTTTCGGCGGGAACGTGTACAGTGACAACGAGTTCGCTCCTGACGACGACGCGAGAGGAGGGCGGGATGACCGACGCGAGGGCGGCGACCATCGAGGATGTCGCGCGGCAGGCGGGGGTCTCCCGCGCTGCGGTCTCGAAGGTCATCCGCAACGCCTACGGTGTGAGTCCGGCGATGCGCGAGCGCGTGAACGCCGCCATCGAGGCGCTCGACTACCGGCCACGCGTCGCCGCCCGCGCGATGCGCGGCTCGAGCTTCACCCTCGGGATCGAGCTGCCGCACATCGGCAACCCGTTCTTCACGAAGATCGTCGCCGGCGCCACGACCGCATTGCAGGGCACGGGCTACCAGCTCATCATCGCGCCCGCCGACGAGAACGGCGACGAGGGCATCCGCGCGCTCGGTGCGCTCGCCGACCGGCAGGTCGACGGCATCATCGCCATCTCACCGCTCGTCTCGACCGAATGGCTCGAGCGGCTCGGCGCGCGCATGCCGGTCGTGATGATCGGTCGGCACGATCGCTCCGAGCACTACGACACGGTGACCGGCGACGACGCCGAGGGCACGCGTCTGGCGATGACCCACCTGTTCGAGCTCGGCCACCGCCGGATCGCGCACCTCACCCGGAGCGAGGACGTGACCGAGCCCGGCTCGGGCACGCCGCACGCCATCCGGCTCGACGGGTACCTCGCCGGCATGCGTTCGGCCGGTCTCGAGGACGAGATCCGCGTCGTCCGGACCGGCATGACCGAGGATGCCGCGCGGCTCGACGTGCTCTCCCTGCTCGGCGACGACCGGCCCACCGCGATCTTCGCTGGCAACGACGAGCTGGCGCTCGGTGCGCTCCGCGCGGTCGGCGAGGCCGGCCTGTCGCCGGCGGACGTCTCGGTGGTCGGCTACGACGACGTCGACATCGCCAGCCACCCCGCGATCTCGCTCACGACCATCGACCAGTCGGGTGTCGAGATGGGCGACCGCGCCATCCGCCTGCTGCTCGAGCGCATCCGCGACGCACGGACGGAACCGACGCACTTCTCGGTCACTCCGGCCCTGAAGGCGCGCGGCTCGACCCGCGCCGTCCCCGCCGGATAGCTCAACGATCCATCTCCGGCCCAGCCGGCCGCTCCCCCGGAAGGACGTCGATGTCTCCGACGCTGCCACCGTTCGACCTCACCGACGCGAACGCGCGCGTGCACTCGGTTCGCACCCAGTACCCGGACGGCCTCCTCGGCGTCCCCGGGCGTGGCATCCGGCTGTCCTGGCGCGCACAGGGCGGCGCACCGCAACTCGGCTTCCAGGTCCGCTGGGCGGGCGACGCCGACGGCACGTCCGAGGCCGTCGAATCCGACGACTCGATCGGCATCCCCGCGCCCGGCGGCGACGTGGCTCCGGGCGCCGAGCGGCGCTACGCCGTGCGGATCGCCACCCGCGACGGCTGGTCGGACTGGAGTGACGAGAAGGCGGTCGAGGCGGCGGTGGACCCGGCCGAACTCACCGGTCTGCCCATCGGCGGGCCGGGTCGCGTGGACGACCCCGTCACGCTCCTGCGTACCGCGTTCCACCTTCCGGCGGAGCCCGTCCGCGCCCGACTCCGCGCCACGTTCTGGGGCGTCGGCGAAGTCCGGATCAACGGCGCGAGCGTGCTCGGCGAGCACCTGGCTCCCGGCTGGACCGCGTACGACGAGCGCATCGTCCTCGGCACCTGGGACGTCACCTCCTCGCTCACCGCGGGCGAGAACGCGCTCGGAACGCTCCTCGGCGACGGCTGGTACCGCGGCCGGCTGGGCTGGGAGGACGAGGTCGAGCACTACGGGCCGGAGACGGCGGCGCTCGTGCAGCTCGACGTCGACTGCGCCGACGGCACCCACGTGCGCGTCGCCAGCGGTCCGGACTGGCGGCGATCCGTGGGGGCCGTCCGCATGGCGAGCCTCTACGACGGTGTCGACATCGACCTCGCCGCCGACCCGACCGGGTGGGACCGGCCCGGCTTCGACGATGCAGGGTGGGCGCCGGCGCAGGAGGTCGACGTCGACACCTCCGTCGTCGAGCCCCGGATCACGACCGGCGTCCGGACCGTGGGCGAATGGGCGGTCGAGGTGCAGCCGCGCGGTGGGCACGTCTTCCTCGACCTCGGCCAGAACATCGCAGGATGGCTCCGGCTGACGGTCCGGGGCGACGCGGGCGACCACGTCGTCGTGCGCCACGCCGAAGTGCTCGAGGTCGACGGCACGCTGCACACCGCCGCGCTCCGCACCGCCCGCGCATCGGACACCTACGTGCTCGCGCACGACGGCGAGAGCGTCCTCGAGCCGCTGTTCACCTTCCACGGCTTCCAGTACGCCGACGTCGCGGGTGCGGAGGTCGTCGCCGCGACCGCCGTCGCGATCTCGAGCGCCGACCGACCGCGCTCGACCTTCGAGTGCGCCGACCCGCGCCTCGGGCTCCTCCACTCGAACGTCGCGTGGTCGCAGCGCGACAACTTCGTCTCCCTGCCGACGGACTGCCCCCAGCGCGACGAGCGTCTCGGCTGGACCGGCGACGCGCAGGCGTTCGCGCCCACCGCTTCCACCCTGTTCGACGTCGAGTCGTTCTGGCAGAGCTGGATGCGCGACGTGGAACTCGACCAGGACACCGACGGCGCCGTCGCCGCGGTCGTACCGAACATCCTCACCCGCGACCAGTTCCCGGCCGACGGCGGTGCGCACAGCGTGATGGGCCGGGCCGGCTGGGCGGATGCCGCGACCATCGTGCCGTGGGCCGTCTACGAGTCGTACGGGAGCGAGGAGATCCTCGTCCGCCAGCTCGACTCCATGCGTCGGTTCGTCGACAGCCTCGAGCGACGAGCCGGCGAGCGAGGGCTGCTGCCGACCGAGTTCCAGTTCGGCGACTGGCTCGACCCGGATGCGCCGGGCGACCAGCCGTGGAAGGCCAAGGTCTCATCGGACTTCGTCGCGAACGCGTTCTTCTCCCGGAGCGCCCGCCTGCTGGCGGACGCCGAGCGCGTCGTCGGCGACCCCGCGCGCGCCGACCTCGCCGAGCGCCTCGCCGATCGGGTCGCGGCGGCGACCTGGGCGGAGTGGGGCGAGGCCGCCGTCGAGACGCAGACCGGCGCGGCGATCGCGCTCGAGTTCGACCTCGCGCCCGCCGCAGACCGCGAGCGCATCGGCGAGTCCCTCGCCCGGAACGTGCGCGCCGAGCACGGCCGCATCGCGACCGGCTTCCTCGGCACCCCGCTCGTGCTGTTCGCGCTCGTGCACACGGGTCACGTCGATGAGGCGTACCTCATGCTCCTCCGCCAGGCCCCGCCGTCGTGGCTCTACCAGGTGGAGATGGGCGCGACCACGGTCTGGGAGCGCTGGGACGCGATCGGGCCCGACGGCAGCATCCACTCCGGCGAGATGGCCACCGGCGACAGCTCGGGGATGATCTCGTTCAACCACTACGCGTACGGCGCCGTCGTCGACTGGATCTACCGGTACGTCGCGGGCATCGCCCCGACGCCCGAGCGACCGGGGTATCGTCGCATCGTCGTGTCGCCGCGCCCGACCGCGTCAATCCCGTGGGCTCGCGCCTCGATCGAGTCGCGGCTCGGGCCCGTCGCGATCGACTGGACGCTGAGCGACGGCGACCTCGCGATCGACCTCGAGGTCCCGTACGGCGCCGAGGCGGTGCTCGACCTGCCGCTCACGGATGCGTCGGAGGTCACCGTCGACGGCGAGGCCCTCGTGTCGGACCGGCTCGGCCCCGGCCGCCACCGCATCACGGCGACCGCCGTCCGCGTCGCGGAGGTCCCGTCGATCGAGACGAGCGCGGCGGCCGGCTGACGCCTCCGTCGCCTCGGGTCCTCACCCCGCGCAGAGCAGTGCCGGTGCGGCTTCCGCCGCACCGGCACTTCGTTCGTCGAGGCGCTGGATGACGCCTGGTCGGTGATCCGGCCGTGCACGCCGAAGCCGGGTGGGCGGGAGACTCGATCCCGCCCACCCGGCGTTCGTCGTGGCTACTTCACGGCGAAGGAGGCCGCGGCATCCGCGTCGACCGATCCGCCGACGGTCACCTCGTAGGTGCCGGGCGCGGTGGCCCAGTCGCCGGCCGCGGTGTCCCAGTACTCGAGCAGGTGCATGTCGGCGAGGTCGTCGGCGGACAGCGTCACCTGCACGTTGCGGTGCTCGCCGGGCTCGAGCGTCACGCGCTCCCACCCGATGAGGCGCTTCGAGGGCTCGCCGGTCGAGCTCGGCAGCTCGAGGTAGACCTGCGCGACCTCGGTGCCCGCGACGTCACCGGTGTTGGTGAGGCGGAACCGCACGCGGATCTCCTTGTCGCCCGAGGTCGACTTCGGCGTGACACTGACCTTGTCGTACGCGAACTCCGTGTAGCTGAGGCCGTGACCGAACTCGAACAGCGGCTCGATCTCCTCGGCCTCGTACCAGCGGTAGCCGACTTTCAGGCCCTCGCTGTAGTCGACCTGGAGGGTGCCATCGGCATCGGCGATGCCCGGGTACTGCGCCTCGGACTGCGCCGTCGGCGTGTCCTCGACGGAGACCGGGAACGTCATCGGGAGCTTGCCCGACGGGTTCACGTCGCCGTACACGAGCTCGGCGAGCGCCGGGCCGAACTGCTCACCCGAGTGCCAGGCGTGGAACACGGCGTCGACGTCGTCGATCCACGGCATCTCGACGGCCGAGCCCGCGTTGAGCACCGCGACCGTCTTCGGCGCCGATGCGGCCACGGCCTCGATCAGCTCGTCGCCGTTGCCGTCGAGTCGCAGGTCGGGCAGGTCCTGGCTCTCGCCCATCGTGTAGTGGCCGAAGACGATCGCGACATCGGCGGCGGCCGCGACATCCGCTGCCTGCGCCGGGTCGGCGCCGTCGTCGAAGACCACGGATCCGCCGGCCTCGCCGACGCGCTCGGTGAGCGCGGTGAGCGGGTCGACGAGCGCGTCGCAGTTCAGCACGGTCCCACCGGGTCCGAACGGGAAGTCCCACGCGCAGCCGGTCTCGGCGCTGACGCCGTCGGTCGGTTCGGTGGACGCGGTCTGGCCGATCACGGCGACGGTGAGGTCGCCTTCCGCGAAGGGGAGCACGCCGTCGTTCTTCAGGAGCACCGTGCCCTGTTCGGCGATCTCCTTGGCGAGCGCCTTGTGCTCGGGGGTCGACACGTTCGCGACCGGAGTCGCGGGCACCGGGTGGTCGAAGAGCCCGCCCGCGATGTACGAGTGCACGACTCGGAAGGCCGCCTCGTCGATGCGCTCCTGGGTGATCTCACCCGCCGCGAGCGCGGCATCCAGTCGAGCCGGGCTGAACCAGCGCGGCCGGTTCAGCTCCTGGTCGAGCCCGGCGTTCAGCGACGGCGCGGTCGAGTGCACCGAGCCGAAGTCGCTCATGACGTAGCCCTCGAAGGGGTAGTCCTGACGGAGGCTCGTCGTGAGCATGTCGTTCTCGCACGCGTAGACGCCGTTGACCTGGTTGTACGAGCACATGAGGCTGCCCGGGTCGCTGTTGCGGACGGCGATCTCGTACGGGAGGTCGTAGATCTGCTTGAACGTGCGCTCGTCCATGTTGGACGAGCTCGACTGCCGCGCCTCCTCCTGCTCGTTCGCGACGTAGTGCTTGAGGTTGGCGATCACCGGCTTGTCGGGGTTGCCGTCCTCGAGTCCGCGCACGTTGGCGGCGGCCATGAGGCCCGACAGCACGGGGTCCTCGCCGAAGTACTCCGAGCCACGGCCCGAGAGCGGGGTCCGGCCCGAGGCGATGCCCGGTCCGAGGATGACGGCGCTCCGCTTGTCGAACGACTCGCTGCCGTGCGCGATCGCCTTCTCCTCGCCGAGCTCGAGGTTCCACGTCGCCGCGACGGCGATCGGGCCCGGCCATGCGGTCGTGCCGGCCGAGAGGTACACGCCGTCGGGTCCGTTGGCATAGACCACGACCGGCGTGCAGGGCAGCTGTGCGGGGTACACGACCGGGTCCTCGCCGTTGAACGCGGGGTTCCACGTCGTGCGGGTCGGGTCGTTCGCCGGCTGCTCCGCGAGCCAGCGGTACTTCTGGTGCTGGCTGCTCGCGTCCAGCAGCGCGTTCGCGCGCTGCTCGGCGCTGAGCGACGTGTCCATCCACGCCACGGCCGCGCAGTCGACCTCGTCGGCGGCCGCCGGAGCGGCGACCGTGAAGAGCACGGGAACGGCGAGCGCGGATGCCGCGAGTGCCGCCACCGCACCGCGGCGCCGGCGAGCCGACCTCGGCGGCGCCTCCGACGTGTGGGATTGATTCGTTTCACTGCCACGCACGCGTCGTGGGGTGATGGGCAACTTCATGGTGGATTTCCCTCTTCCTCGAAGGCATCGATCGTAGATCGATCTACACTTTGTTGACCGTTCTACAGTGTCAAGCGCGGCGATCGGATGTCAAGGGGGTTACGCCGAGCGGCCGGTGCTGCGGCATCGCGGTCACCGGAGTACGGTCGGCCTCGATGGCGCGCGCCCGGGCTCGTCATGGCACCGGTGCCGCCCTCCTGTCGAAGGGGAAGATGAGATGGCGAAGTACCTCGTGCTGTACCGGGCCGACGTGAGTGCGGAAGAGCAGATGCAGCAGTCGCCCGAGGAGGGCCAGGCTGAGATGCAGGAGTGGATGGCCTGGGCCGGCAAGGTCGGCGGCGCACTGACCGACTTCGGCTCGCCGGTCGGCAACGGCCGCACCGTGGCCCCGTCGGGCGCGTCTGCGTCGTCGTCGGACGTCGCCGGCTACTCGATCGTCGAGGCAGCGGATGCCGATGCCGCCGTCGCGCTCATGGACGGCCACCCGCACCTGAAGACCGGCACGATCGAGGTGCTCGAGGCGCTCGAGATCCCGGGCATGTGATCCCCGGTTCGGTCATGCGTCGCCGACCGCGTCGCCCGCCTGAGCCACCCGCATCGTCTCCCCCGCCCGCGCAGCGAACGCCGTCGCCTCCGCCGCGATCGTGCGTCGCATGACCTCCACGGCCGCGGTCGGTGCGACGTCCGCCGGCCGCGCCAGGCTGATCGTGCGGTCGAGCGCGCGCTCGGCGAGACGCACCGCGCGCAGCCCGGGGCGGTCGATGAGCACGAGGGCGGGCACGATTGCGACGCCGAGCCCGCGCTCGACGAACCGCAGCACCGCGTCCATCTCGGCGCCCTCGAGCACGACCTCGGGTTCGAGCGTGGCCGCGCGGAACGCGGCATCCGTCGCCGCCCGCAGGTCGTAGGTCGAGCTGAAGACGACCTGCGGAAGGCGAGCGACCTCGGCGAGCGAGATCGTCGCGCGCGACGTGACCGGCGGGGCGGCAGCGGATGATACGACGACGAGCTCCTCGACGAGCAGCGGCGTCACGGTGAACCGGCCGGGGGCCGTGGCATCCGTCGTGGTCACGAGCGCGAGGTCGAGTTCGCCGCCGGCCAGCTGGTCGAGGAGTGCCCGCGAGCCCTGCTCCGAGAGGTGGAGCTCGATGGCCGGGTGCTCGGCGTGGAAGGTGCTCAGCACCTCGGCGACGAGGCTGATGCAGAGGGTCGGCGTCGCGCCGAGTCGCACGCGACCGCGCTCGAGGCCCGCCAGTTCGGCGAGCTCGCGTCGCACCGACTCGGCGTCGGCGAGCATGCGCCGGGCGAGCGGCAGCAGCGACTCCCCGGCGACCGTGAGCGTCGAGCCGCCGCGGGCCCGGTGGAAGAGCTCGGCGCCGAGGTCCTGCTCGAGCGCGGCGATCTGGCGGCTGAGCGACGGTTGCGCGAGGTAGAGCTCCTCGGCGGCGCGGGTGAAGTTGCCGAACCGCGCGACCTCGACGAACGACCGGAGTTGCTCGAGGTTCATATCAATAGCCTACGTGCATCGTTACGACGCTGGAGATGCATTGGACGGATGCAACCGGCCGACCTAGCGTGGTTCGCATGCCTGCATTCACCCCAGCTCCGGAACGCCAGTTCTCCACGACCGTCCTCGTCATCGGCACGGGCGGATCGGGACTGCGCGCCGCGATCGAGCTCGCCGAGGCCGGCGTCGACGTGCTCGCGCTCGGCAAGCGCGCGAAGTCCGACGCGCACACCTCGCTCGCGGCGGGCGGCATCAACGCCGCACTCGGCACCATGGACGCCGACGACAGCTGGCAGCAGCACGCCGCCGACACCCTGAAGGAGAGCTACCTCCTGGCCGACCCGCGCACGGTCGAGACCGTCACGAAGGGCGCCGCTCGCGGCATCCAGGACCTCGAGCGCTACGGCATGCCGTTCGCCCGCGAGGAGGACGGCCGCATCTCGCAGCGCTTCTTCGGGGCGCACACCTTCCGCCGCACGGCGTTCGCGGGCGACTACACGGGCCTCGAGATCCAGCGCACGCTCGTCAACCGCGCCGCGCAGCTCGGCGTGCCGATCCTCGACACCGTCTACGTCACGCGCATCCTCGTGAACGACGACGGCGCGGTCTTCGGCGCCTACGGCTTCGACCTCGAGGACGGCACGCGCTACCTCATCCACGCCGACGCCGTCATCCTCGCCGCCGGCGGCCACAACCGCATCTGGCGCCGCACCTCCTCGCGTCGCGACGAGAACACGGGCGACTCGTGGCGCCTCGCCGTCGAGGCCGGCGGTCGCGTGCGCGACCCCGAGCTCGTGCAGTTCCACCCCTCCGGCATCCTCGAGCCCGAGAACGCGGCCGGCACGCTCATCAGCGAGGCGGCGCGCGGCGAGGGCGGCATCCTCACCAACGCCCTCGGCGAGCGCTTCATGGCCAAGTACGACCCCGAGCGGATGGAGCTCTCGACGCGCGACCGCGTCGCCCTGGCCGCGTACACCGAGATCAAGGAAGGTCGCGGCACGCCGAACGGCGGTGTCTGGCTGGATGTCTCGCACCTGCCGCGCGAGACGATCATGCGGCGCCTCCCCCGCGTCTACCAGACCATGCTCGAGCTGCAGATGCGCGACATCACCAGGGAGCCGATCGAGATCGCGCCCACCGCGCACTACTCGATGGGCGGCGTCTGGGTGCGTCCCGACGACCACGGCACGGATGTCCCGGGGCTGTACGCCATCGGCGAGGCCTCCTCGGGCCTTCACGGCGCGAACCGGCTCGGCGGCAACTCGCTCATCGAGCTGCTCGTCTTCGGCCGCATCGTCGGGCAGGCCGCCGCGGCCTACTCGCGCGGGCTCGACGCGCAGCGGCGCTCGGCATCCGCGGTCGAGGCCGCCCGCACCGAGATCGACGACCTGCTGGCAGCGGATGGCGCGGAGAACGTCCGCGCGCTGCAGCGCGCCATCCGCGACACCATGACCGAGCACGCCGGCGTCGTCCGCGACGAAGCCGGCCTGCTCGCCGGCCTCGCCGAACTCGACGCGATCGAGGCCCGCATGGCCGACATCGGCGTGCACCCCGACCTCGCCGGCTACCAGGACCTCGCGCACGCCTTCGACCTGAAGTCGGCGGCGATGGCCGCGCGCGCCACCCTCGAGGCCGCGCTCGAACGACGCGAGACCCGCGGATGCCACAACCGCTCCGACTTCCCCGAGGCGGATGCCGCCCTGCAGGTCAACCTCGTCTGGTCGCCGTCGACCGGCGTGACGTGCGAGTCGATCCCGCCGATCCCGGACGAGATCGCGGCGCTCATGGAGCGCGAGGTGTCGACGGTGGGCAAGCTCGTGGAGTAGTCGCGCCCGCGGCGTGCAGTCAGAGGTGGGTCACGCCGAGCACGCGGTGTCCGATGTTGATCACCTCGCCGGAGATGGCGGCGGCACGCGGAGAAACCAGGAACGCGACGAGGTCGGCGATCTGCTCCGGACTGGACTCGCCGCCGTGGGCGAGCTGGACCTCGCTCGACGGCGTGTCCGTCACCAGGCCCGGACTCACGACGTTCACGGTGACCCCTGTGCCGGCCGCCGCATCGGCGAGGCCCTTGGCCGCGATCGTCAGCGCGGCATTGCGCACCGATCCCGTGACGTTGCCGGTGAGCAGGGCGTTCTGACCGCTGATGCCGACGATCCGGCCGAACCCGGCCTCCCGCATCGGCCCGAGCGCCGCGTTCGCGAGGCGCAGGAAGGTCATCGCCTTCCGGTCGACCCCCTCCAGCACCTGGGCGGGGTCCGAGTTCATCGACTGGTCGAGGGTCCGCGCCGACGGCGCCGCCGTCACGACGAGCGCATCCAGCCGCCCGTGGTCCTCCATGAGCCGGGCGAACCCGGCGGCGACGGAGGCGTCGTCGCCGCCGTCGATCACCAGGTCGGCGGTGTCGCGACGCGACGCCGCGATGACCTCAGCGCCCTCCTCGCGCAGGCGGGAGACGATCGCGGAGCCGATGTAGCCCGCCCCGCCGACCACGAGCACGACACGACCCTGCAACTGGAGATCCATGCCCGCGACGATACCGCTCGGCTCAGTCCCGGCCATCCGCACCGCGATCACGGGCGAAGAACGCCGTCGCGGACGGGGTGAAGGTGAGGACGGTCGCGGTCACCGTGGCGGCGACCACGACGGCGTCCCGGGCGATCACCGGGGCGAGCGATGCGAGTCCGCCCTGCTGCGAGGCGATCGTGCCCGAGCCCGGCGAATACACCTGGACCAGGGAGAGGTCGTATCCGATCATGCATACGACGGCGACCGCCGCGAGGACCGCGAGGATCACGCGGGCGCGACGGCTGCCGCCGCGGAGGCGGAAGAGCTGCCTCGCCTCGAGGACCGTCACCACCGCGAGCGGAATGCCGATCGGCACCGCGTAGATCAGGATGTCCCACGCCGGCCCGCCGATGAACGCCGCGAGCACGGTGCCGAGCGCGAGATTCGCGACGACCTGGGCCTGGAAGACCAGCTGGGGCCACCAGAGCCAGAAGGCGACGGTGACGGCGCGAGGACGGACCGGGCCGGCATCCGTTCGCGTGGCGGCCGGCGGGGCATCTGCGTTCGACATGGTTCGGTTCCCTGCTCTCGACGCGGGTGGGTGTGGTGCGCGACGCCGCGCGATCAGATCGCCAGGCGGCTCATCGGCGGTGGCGGCGTCGACGTGTCATCGGGAGCGGCGTGGCGCGCGCGAACGCGCCCGATGCCGATGATGGCGATCCCGAGCAGCACGAACGCGACGAGGATGCCGCCGATGTAGGCGAACGCCGACCCGTAGCCGGCCGTGTGCGGGTCGAGGAACCCGTACGGGTACCACCAGGGCGCGCTGCCGTCGGGAGCGACGACGCGTTCCCCGCGGATCATCGTGTACGTCGTCCAGACGAGCGGATAGCCGATGATCACGAGCAGCGACGACCACGGCAGTGCGCGGCGCCGGTCGGCGAACAGCAAGTCGAGCACGAAGTAGACCGGCAGGGCGACGTGGAGCGTCTCGGTGGCCCACGAGTCCAGGAACGCGACCCAGCCCGGGTCGGTGGCGGCGATCGCGGGCGGATCGCCGCGGAGCAGCACGTTGAACACGATGCCGAGCAGGATCACCGGTCCGGTGACCGCGGCGATGGCCATCGCGATGCCGACGGGTTCGGGCGACGTTCCCGGATGCCGCCGCATCCATCGCGCGGCCGTGACCAGCACGAACACGCTGAGGATCGACGACACGATCGTGAACATGCTGAAGTAGTTCGCCAGTACGTCGCTGCGATCCTGGCCCTCGCGCATCGCGCGATCGATGTTGACGAGCAGCCCGGCGACGACGCCGGACGCCGCGATCATCGCGGCGGCGACCCTGAACCTGAACCAACGCATGAGACCCCCCAGTTTCGATGCGAATCACTTCGGGCTGAGGTCGTTGTACTGGATCGCGGCGCCCGTCCGTCCGAAGTCTGGCGCTGATATTGAGGAAATCTCGATGGAATGAGCTGATCGCTGTCGAATAGCTCCAAAGGCAGCGGTCATGGCGGTCGCTCAGGTCAGGAGCGCGTCCGGCTGAGCCGATCTGAGAGAGTGTCCACGTGCCCGAGCCGACCTCGTTCCCCCCGCCCGAAGCGCCGCCCGCTCCACCCCCGCCGCCGGTGTCGCCCGCATGGGGATCGGTCGCCCCGCCGGATCCTGCGCAGGCCCGGACCGCGCCCGGTCTGCCGACGACGCCGGCTTCCGCCTCCCGGGAGCCGATCGGTGCTCCGGTGGCGCCATCGCCGTCGCCGTCGCCGTCGCGGACGAACGGACTCGGGATCGCATCGCTCGTGCTCGGCGGCGTCGCGCTCCTGCTCGCCGTGATCCCGATCCTGAACATGCTCGGAGTCCTGGTCGGGCTCGTCGGCATCGTGCTCGGCGTCGTCGCCCTGCTCCGGCGCGGCAGGGCGAAGGTCACCGCGATCATCGGCGTGCCGCTCTCCGTCGTGGCGCTCGCCCTGTCGGTGCTCCTGGTCGCCACGTACGCGGCTCCCTTCACGGGCTGGGTCGAGGCCATCCGGGACGCCGGCGGCTCCACGTACATCGTCGGGCCCGAGCCGCTCGTCTTCGAACCCGACTCCTCGGTGCCGGCCGACGGCGGGCTCGGGCTGAGCCCCGAGGACCCGGCCCCGCTCGGGTCCACCGTGCAGTACGACACCGACCCGCGCGACTCGATGCACCAGGGCTGGGAGGTGAGCCTCGGAACTCCGAACCTCGACGCGACCGCCGAGGTCGAGGCCGCCTACCCGTTCTCGGACCTCGAGCCCGGCGAGCAGTACGCGTCCGTGCCGGTCACGTTCACCAACCTGGGCTCGCTGCGCGCGACGCCGGCCGTGCAGATGACGTTCGAGTACGTCACGCCGGGCTTGCAGGTGGTGGAGAAGCCGTGGATCAACATGCCGGACACGATCGAGGCGATCGGGGGGCTCGAGCCGGGCGAATCGGGCACCGGCAACGTGATCATCCCGATCCCGAGCACGGACGCCGACCACGGCCTGTGGAGCGTGCGCTTCTACCTGAACTCGCAGCCGGTGTACTTCGGCACCCCCTCGGCGGGCTGACGCCGCGGCCTAGGACGAGCGGACCGCCCGCTCGATGAGCGCCCGAACCTCGGGAACGAGCTCGTGGACCGGCCCCTCGATCGGCAGGCCGGGCGCGACCACGCCGATCGGCAGCACGCTGACCGCCGCCGGCGATGCGCCGAGGTCGCGCCGCCACCCCGCGATCAGCTCCGCCGAGGCCGCGTACACGATCCGGCCGAGGCCGACCCAGGCGTGCGCCGCCGAGCACATCGGGCAGTGCTCCCCCGACGTGTACACCGTGGCCGTCGCGCGCTCGTCGGCGGTCAGGTTGGTCGCCGCCCACCGGGCGATCTCGAACTCCGGATGCCGCGTGGCATCCCCCGTCGCCTCCTCCCGGTTGCGGTCCGCGAACCGCTCGACGCCGGCGGCGTCGACGAGCACCGACCCGAACGGACCGTCGCCGGCGTCGAGCGCCTCCCGCGCGAGGTCGACCGAGCGGCGGAGATGGATGAGATCGGTGCCAGAGATCGCCATGATCCCAGCATGGCCCACCGGCGCACCCCCCGTTCGGGTCCATGTTCAGGGATTTGAACGCGCGACGACTTCCCCGCCCTTCCGGCCCTCCCTAGCGTCGAACGGACGGCCGTCCCGGCATGGGCCTGCCGGACGGACCCAGAGAGCGGAACCACCCATGAAACGAAGCCTGACGCGCGCCGGCACGACCGCCGCCGCCGCCATCCTCACCGCCGCCGCGGTGTTCGGCAGCGCCCTGGTGGCGCACGCCGACAACATCCAGGACACCATCTCGACCACCGCCGCAGCCCCGCTGGAGTTGCAGGCCGGGAGTTCGACGTCGAAGAGCGCAGGCATCTTCGTCGTGCACACCGGCGGGGATGGTGACGACGGTTGCAACATCGACGCCAACGAGACCCTCTGGCTCGACGTGATCACTCCCGCAGGCATCACGGCGTCGCCCAACCCGCTTAAGATCACGTCGTGTGGAACGGCATTTCCAGTAGCGTTCACCGCGAGCAGCACCGCCGTGAGCGGCACCGTGACGGTCGACCTCAACGCGGCAACGAACACCGGCGGCGACTACAAGCGACAGGTGGCGATCCCGATCACGGTGACCGCGCCGACCAACACCAAGCCGACCGTCTCGGTGCAGGGCGTCTCGGCCGGGACCTACGAGGCCGGCGCGGTCCCGACGGCGACGTGCGCCGTGACCGACCTCGAGGACGGCCCGAGCTCGTTCCCTGCGGCCCTCTCGGACACCCTGGTGCACAACGTCGGCACGCAGACTGCCACCTGCAACCACACCGACAGCGGCGGACTCGCTGCCGACACGGCATCGGTGGAGTACACCGTCGTCGACACGATCGCGCCGACCATCGGCCACCTGCTCTCCCCCGCCGCGCCGAACGGCAACGCGAACTGGTACACCACCCCGGTGAGCGTGACGTTCACGTGCGCCGACGGCGGGTCCGGCATCCAGTCGTGCGGGCCGGACACCACGGTGTTCGAGACCGCGGGCACGTCGGTGACGGGCACTGCGGTCGACTGGGCGGGCAACACCACGACCGACACGGTCCCCGCCCTCAAGGTCGACCTGACGAAGCCGACGGTCGGGTTCGCAGGCTCGTTCGGCTCGTCGTACTACTTCGGCGCGGTGCCGGCCGTCCCGGCGTGCGACGCCTCCGACGCCACGTCGGGTCTCGCCTCGTGCGACGTCACCGGGTACAGCACGGCCGTCGGGCCGCACACCCTCACCGCGACGGCGAAGGACGTCGCGGGCAACGTGGCGGTGGCGACCCTCTCGTACACGGTCCTGAACTGGACGCTCGCAGGCTTCACGGCCCCGGTCGACATGGGTCGCACCTGGAACACGGTGAAGGGCGGCAGCACGGTCCCGCTGAAGTTCGAGGTGTTCGCCGGCGACACGGAGCTCACCGACGTCTCGGTGGTCGACCGCTTCACCGCGACGCCCACGATGTGCCCCGGCGCCGACGCCCTGACGGATGCCATCGAGTTCACCACCACCGGCGGCACCTCGCTGCGGTACGACACGACGGGCGGCCAGTTCATCCAGAACTGGGCGACCCCGAAGAAGCCCGGCGCCTGCTACACGGTCACGATGACCACCGATGACGGCTCGACCATCACGGCGGGCTTCATGCTCAAGTAGGCCGCACCACTCCTCCCCCGAGACCGAGGGGCCCCGGACATCATTCCGGGGCCTTTCGCGTCGTCACTCCTCGAGGAGCCGGAATGCGCTGGCCCGGTCGGTCACGGACAGCTTCCGCAGGACGGATGACACGTGCACCCGCACCGTCGTCGGCGACAGGTACAGCCGGGCCGCGACGTCGTCGGTACTGCCCCCGCGCCGCAGCAGGTCCATGACCTCCCACTCGCGGGTGCTCAGCTTGGATGCCGCGGCGGAGCCCCGCCCGAACCGGCGCCGCGCCGGCCCGCGGAACTCGTCGAGGATCCGCGCCACGAGCGCCGGCGGCATCGCCGCCTCGCCGGCCAGGACGCCGCGGAGCGTGTCGGCGAGCGACGGCGGCGCGGCATCCTTCAGCAGGTAGCCGGCCGCCCCGGCCCGCAGGGAGTCGAACAGGTCGTCGTCGTCCCGCGACTGGGTGAGCATGACGATCGCGGTCGTCGGCACGGCGCGGCTGATCGCCTCGGCGGCGCGGATGCCGTTGCCGGGCATGTGGATGTCGAGCAGCGCCACGTCGGGCCGGTGCTCGGTCACGAGCTCGAGGGCCTCGTCGGCGGTGGCGCCTTCGCCGACCACGCGGCATCCGCCCGACTCGAGCCCCCGGCGCACGACGGATCGCATCGCCGCGTGGTCGTCGGCGAGCACGACGCTGATCTCCTCGGCTACCACGTCACCGTCACCGTGCTTCCCCCGCCCGGCGCGGACTCGATCCGGATCGACCCGGGCAGGCCCTTCGCCCGGTCGCGCATGCTCACGAGGCCGTACCCGCCCGACGCCGCACCCGCGTCGACCTCGAACCCCGTGCCGTCGTCCGCGATCGTGAGCCGCCGTTCGCCGTCGGTCGCGACGAGGCGCACCCGGACGAGTCGAGCGCCGCCGTGCCGCACCGCGTTGACGACTGCCTCGCGCATGATGCGCACGAGCGCGTGCCGCTGGTCGCCGTCGACCGCGATCGAGTCGTCGACGTCGACCTCGAGGCGCACGTCGTAGCGAGCCGTGAGCTCACGTGCGGCACGGTGCAGCACGTAGCCGAGCGGCTCGTCGTCGACGCTGCCGAGTGCGTTCACGGCGGATCTCGCCTCGTGGAGCGCGCGCACCGCGGCATCCGTGATCTGCTGCTTCGACGCGGTCTCGTCGGGCAGCATCGCCGACTCGACGCGGATGTACGCGAGCTCCTGCATCACGCCGTCGTGCAGTTCGCGCGCGAGCCGGCGGCGGTCCTCGACGACCGCGACCTGCGTCTGCGCGATCCAGTAGAGGCGCAGCTCGCGCAGCGCGCCGACCAGCAGCAGGACGTAGCTCGCGGTGCGCAGCACGTCGCCCGTGTACAGCCAGTCGGTGTAGAGCGACGGGTACAGCAGGTAGTTCAGGCGCGCGAATCCGGCGAGCGTCGCGGCCGGCGCGAGCCAGCGGAGGAGTTCGTCGTTCCGGCGGGTCACCTGCCGCGCCACGAGGATCGAGGCGACGAGGAACGAGCATGCGGCGATCGCCTGCCCGACGAGCAGCAGCGGGTGCCCGGCGAGGACGGGCGCCACCGCCGAGTGCGCGGAGAAGTCCTCGCCCAGCGCGACCGGCAGCACTCCCGACGCGGCCCACCCTGCCGCGGCGACGACGACGATCAGGAGCACCGGCGCGGCGAGCGACCAGTGACGGAGACGCCGCGGGCCGATCCGGTCGCCGGCGAGTGCGGCGGCGAGCACCAGGACCGCCCCGATGACGCGCACGGTCAGAGGCACCCAGACGTTCAGGCGTCCGTCGCGGATGCCGGCGACATCCTCGACCAGGTACGTGACGATGAGTCCGGCGATGCCGAGCAGCACGAGGGCCTCGCAGAGCAGCCAGTCCTGCAACCGGCGGCGCCGCACGAAGCGGTTGTAGAGGAGGTACGCCACGAGCAGCGCGACGAAGCCGTCGATCGAGTCGAGCACGAGGTGCAGCGACCGGTTCGGGAACCCGAACGCGACGTACGGGCTCCAGAGCAGCGTCGCCGTGATCAGGATGCAGAACGCCCAGGTCGCGATCATCACCCACGACCAGGCGCGCGGATGCCACGGAGCCGGCGCCCTCGGCGACGACCCGGCGGACTCCGCCGGGCGCGACGCGACCGGACGCGAAGCCGTCGTCCCGACGTCGTCACCCACGAACACAACCCCCGGTGCGCTCAGCGCGGCCGCCACGCCGCTCAGTGGGGCGAGTCTACTGGCGCGGGTCTCCGCTGCGGCGTCCGCGATCCGGCCGTGTCGGGCCGTCTCGCTAGTCTGACCGGATGGCCCTCTTCGATCACCTCGGCATCAGCGTCGAGGACCTCCCGCGTTCCATCGCCCAGTTCGACCCCGTCATGACCGCCCTCGGCTGCACGCGGCTCGACGCCGACAGCGGGGTGTCCTGGTACAAGGGCCACGAAGAACTGGTTCTCCTGCCGGCCCGCGAGCCCGGCACGGGCCCGCACCGGCACGGCCGGGTCGGCTGGCAGCACCTCGCGTTCGCCGTCGACTCGCGCGACGAGGTCGACCGCCTGCACGCGATCGCGATGGAGGCAGGGTGGACGGCCGTCCGCGACCCGAAGCACTACCCCCGCTTCAACGACCGCTACTACGCGTCGTTCGTCGAGGAGGACAACGGCATCCGCATCGAGTTCATGTTCAACCCGCCGAAGGAACCGGTCGCGGACTGACCCGACCCCGCGCGAGGATCGCGCGCGCGGTCGCCTGAGGCCGTGACGCACTCGCGGCGATCGGCCGAGCGGGTCTCAGGTCCGCACGCTCAAGGACAGCAGCGCCGAGCGCATCTGCTCGGCGTCGGCGCCCGCGCCGACCTCGCGCACCGCGGCACGCCATGCCGCGGCGAGCATCGCTCCGAGCGCGTCGGAGCGCGGCACGAACTGCTCGGCGATGACCTCGGCGAGCGCATCCGGCCCGGACTCCACGGGCGGTGGTGCGTCGAGCAGGTGGATGACGTCATCGCGGACCACGAAGTCGAAGCCGACGGCGAGCGCACGGATCAGGTCGTCGACCTCGGCCGAACCGGCGAGGGCTCCTTCGACACGATCGAGGAGCCGGCGCTCGACGTCGGCGCGGACGAACGCATAGAGCCCCAACTTGCTGCCGAAGTGGTGGTAGAGGGCGCCCGTCGTGACACCGGCGTCGGCGGCGAGCTCGACGACCGGCACTTCGGCGAACGGTCGCGCGCCGAACGCGCGGACTGCGGCGAGCGCGAGGCGGCCCTTCGGCGAGGTCGAGATCGGCATCCACTGGCGCACGCCAGCATTATTGCATTATGCTCTGCGTAATCACGTTACGCTCACGGGGGAAGGCGAGCATCGTGCGATTCGAGATCCTGTACATCCCGACCACCGACCTGGCGGCGTCGCTCGCGTTCTACCGCGACGAGCTGGGCTGGAGCGAACTCTGGCGCGAGGGTGCCACGACCGCGGCCGTGGTCGATCCGGATGGCGGCATCCAGGTCATGCTCGACCAGGATCCCGAGGCGAGGACCGGGCCGATGTTCGTCGTCGACAGCGTGCTCGCGTACGACGCGGAACGCCCGGCGACGCTCGAGGTCCTCTCCGCACCTGCGGCGATCCCCGGCGGCTACCTGGCCGAGTATCGCGAGCCGGGCGGTTCGGTGTTCTACGTCATCGACCAGTCCACCGACGCCGCCACCGACACCGACACCGACACCGACACCGACCAGCTCGAGTAGGTCGGCGGTCCGGCCCCGACCTTCCCCGGGCGCCGGCGCGGCGGGATACGCAACCCGACGTGGCGTGATCCGCCACCGCTCGCGGGAGTAGCATGATCCCGTGCCACGCGTGGCGTGGCGCAGCCCCGCGCTCGCTCGACGTCCGGACGTTCCAACGCCTCCCACCGAGCGACACACATGTCCGCGGCGGTACGTCGCCCGGACCCGCGAGCCGTCCCGTCCGGGACGGGTGAACGGACTCGAATCCGGGTCGATCAGGCCGTGGACGACGGTGTCGTCGACCCGGCATCCGCTGGCGCATGGCGCGCCACGCGGTCATGCGGGAACGGTCTGGGGGGACGGATCATGCGTGAGTCGGAGGGACGACGGCCGGCCGTCGCGGCACGGAGCACGGGGATGGTCGCGGCGACCGCGGCGACCCTGCTGTGGTGCTCGGGATGCACGATCGGGGATGGTGCGGCGGTCACGTCGCCGGAGACGGACGCCGCAGCGTCGGCGAGCGCGGGTGCGACAGGGGACCCCGAACTGGTCGAATCGCTGGGACGCACGTTCGGCGACGACGTCGACCGGGCGGCCGCCGTGCTGGTCGACGGCGACTCCGTCCGATCCGCCTTCGTGCACGCCGACGACACCACGATGTTCGAGTTCGGGTCGATCAGCAAGCTGCTGCTCGGCCTGCTCATGGCCGACTCGATCGAGCGCGGCGAGGTGGCTCCCGACGACCCGGTCGGCGCCCATCTCGACCTCGGTTCGTCGGATGCCGCGGCGACGACGCTCGAGCAGCTCGCGACGCACCATTCAGGCCTGCCGCCCACTCCGACCGAGTCCGACGACGCCGACCCCTACCCGGATGCGCCGGGTGCCCTGGTGGACTTCGTGACGGGGCTCGAGGTGCCGTCCGCACCCGAACCGGACTACGGCAACGTCGGCCCCGCATTGCTGGGCGCCGCACTCTCGGCCGCGTCGGGCGAGACGTACCCCGAGCTCCTTCGCGAGCGGGTGCTCGAGCCGGCAGGCATGGATGACTCGGTGGTGGTCGCGACGCGCGCGGACGTGCCGTCGACGCTGGAGCCCGGCTACACGCTCGCCGGAATCCCCGTCGACCCGTGGACGTACGGCGACTACGCGCCGACAGGTGGAGTCGCCGGGTCCGCCGCGGATCTCACCGCCCTGGCGCGCGCCATCATCGACGGCCGGTTCTCCGACAGCGCCGCCCTCGACCCCCACCTGCGCCTGGACTCGGACAGCTCGCTGGGCTACCTGTGGGTCATCGAAGAGCGACCGGCCCGAACCCTGGCCTGGCATGACGCGCGGACCGGTGGCTACTCGTCGGCGCTGCTCATCGACCGGGAGGCGGGCACCGCCGCCATCGTGCTGTGGAACGCACCCGGCGACTCCGAGGAGGTCGCCCGACGGATCCTCCTGCTGGCGGACTAGGCGGTTCCCACCGAGCGGACCGAATCGGCCCGCGGTGCCGCGACCGGGAACCGGTGCTCCATCCACGCGAACAGCGCCTCCTGACGGGCGAGGTCGAAGGTCGGCTCGGCCGCCAGGGTGACGCGCCCGAGCTCGACGTAGCAGCCGTGGAGACCGGGGTGCCGATCGCCGAGCAGCAGGTCGATCGCGTGGCGCGCGGTCGCGCGGGGCGTCGACGCCTTGGGGAGGATCGCCATGGCGGGCATGACGTGCTCCCAACCCCAGAACGCGAAGTCCGGGAGGGTGCGCGTCAGTCCCGTGCCCGGCACGAGCCCGGGGTCGTACGTGTTGAGGCGGTGCCCGGCCGCCGCAGCGCGACGCGCCCAGGCGTGCGAGAGCGTGACGAGCGCGAGCTTGCTGTCGGAGTAGGCGCGACCTCCGGCCTGTCGTGTCGCACCGGCCTCGGAACGGTCGACCTGCGCGAGCTCGGCGGGCGGTGCGGGGCGCGGCGACGGCAGCAGTCCGAACGACTGCAGGCGGCCGCGGTGGGTGCTCGAGCCCATGAGCACGAGGTGCGATCCGGGCGCGAGCAGTGGAAGCATCCCTCGGACGAGCACGTGCTGGGCCACCACGTTCACGGCGAACGTCTGCTCCACGCCCTGCACGCTCGTGCCGCGCCGGTCGCCGAACTGCGCGCCGGCGTTGAGCATGACCGCCTCCGGCGCGGACACCTCCCCTCGTTCGACCAGTCCGCGGAGCTCGTCGAGTGCGGCGTCCACGGTGCGCAGGTCGGCGAGGTCGAGGCGGATGGCGCGGGCGTCGACGCCGGCGGCGTGCGCTCGACCGACCGCGCCCTCGAGGGCGAACGGATCCCGTCCGAGCAGGATCAGGTTCGGGTGCGCGGGATGCTCGAGTAGTCGATCGAGCATCGCGGACCCGATCCCCCGGGTGGGGCCGGTCAGCACGACCGTGGACGATTTGATGTCATGAACTGTCATGAGTGCATCATGACTGATGTCAGATCCTGACACAAGGGTTGGCTACGATATGCGCATGCCCCGTTGGCCCGCCGACTCGCGCGAACGTCTCGCGACCGCCGCACTCGACCTGTTCACCGAGCACGGCTACGGCGCCGTCACGATCGACCAGATCGCCGACCGTGCGGGCGTGACGGCGCGCACCTTCTTCCGGCAGTTCCAGGACAAGGAGGAGGTGCTCTTCGCGGACGACGACCTGCTCCTCCCGGCGCTCCTCGAGACCATCGCCGAGCCGAGCGGGCCGGTCGATGCCGGCACGCTCATGGAGCGGGCACTCGTCGCGCTGGCCGAGCGGATGCAGCCGGCCCACGACCTGCTCCGCCGACGCCAGGCGATCATCGACACCGATGTCGCGCTCTCCGGTCGCGAACTGGCCAAGCAGGCCCGCTGGGAGGCGGCCATCTCGTCCGCCCTCACGGCGCGGGGATTCCGCGCCGACGACGCGAGCCTGCTCGCGGCGATCGGCTTCGCGGTCTTCCGACGCCAACTCCACGCCTGGATCGCCGACGCCTCGGCCGACCCCACCCCCCTCGACGAGCGGATCCGGGCCGCGCTGCCGTCACTGCGCACCATCCTCGACGCGACGACCGCGAGGTGACCGGGCGGTGCCCGGGCTCAACCGAGCCCGATCCTGTGAACGGACCCGCACCCTCTTGTGTCACAAGATGACATCAGCGTAGCGTCGGGTCATGACACGAACTGACATCATTCGCTCGGTCAGCGGGGCGGACCCGTGATCGTCGTCTCGCTCACGCTCAACATCATCGTGCTCGTCCCCGTCCTGACCGCCCTCCAGCTCGGCGGTCGCCGGGTCGACGGCGTATTCGGCGAGCGGAGTCCCGCGCGCGAGATCCTGCGCAGCGTCTACGCGGCGATCCTCCTGGCAAGCGCCACGCTCCTGATCGCCGTACTGCTCGACGTCGAGCCCCGGCTGGTCGAGGGCGCGGTGCTCGGCCTCCTGGCGATCCAGGTCGTCTACAAGGTCGGGACCGCCGTCACGGTGCGGCACGCGTTCCGGAACCCGGTCGTGCTGAGCAACCTCGGAATCGCCGCGGTGCACGGCGCGACCATCGTCACGGTGCTCGTGGGCGCGTGACGGCCCACCCTCACGCCATCCGGCGACGGGCGCGTGGCACGGTCGCGGCCACGACCCCGCACCCGGTGACGACCACGCCGATCACCGCGAGCCACAGCGCCGTGTCCTGGGGGATGTCGAGGTACACGGTGATCCCGAGGATCCGCGAGAGCCCCCACGGCAGCAGCGCCATCTGGTCGTTCCAGGTGGTGAGCGCCGCCTCGAGCCCGATGGCGGCGACGAGCCCGGCGATGACGGCGATCGCCGCGCCCGACGCCGCGACGACCGCGCCGATCGCGCGTCGGACACCGAGCGAACCGGCGACCGACCATGCTGCGGCCACCAGCACCCAGCCGAACAGCGCGAACGAGACGACGACGTACGCGCTCCGCTGCACCTCGTCGGTCCAGAACCCGAACCAGTAGCCGCCGGGGCCGGATGGCACGAGCACCGCCGCGAGCAGCGCGACGCGGAGCAGGGCCGCACCGCCGACCGCAGCGACGACCGCCGGCCACGGCGCGCGCAGCGCGCGCACGATCACGACGAGCACGACCGCGAACACGAGCCAGGCGCCGAGCGTCGCGACCAGGTGGGCGGGTGCGGCGAACCAGGTGAGGATGCCGCGGCTGACGGCGAGCGCCACCGCCGGCACCGCGACGAGCGCGACCCGTTGGCCCGGCCCGAGGTCGCGCGCGACCTCCGACGCACGCCACGGTCGGGTCCCCGCCACCCACATCGCGCGCGCGACGGATGCCAGCGGCAGCCGCCGCACGCGCTCGGCGCGTGCCGCGATCCCGTAGCCGATCCATCCCGCGACCAGCACGAGCAGGGCGAGGGCCGACCAGCCCATCGCGGGGTCGCGTTCCGCGCGCTCGGCGCCGAGCCGGGCCGCTTCGAGGTTGAACGCCGGATGGTACGGGTCGCCGCCGTACTCGGCCTCGTGCTCGGCGGCCGACGCCCGGAACGCGGTGCGCGCCACCTCCCAGTCGGCGCGGGCCTGCGCCGACACGGTGTCGTGCCACTCGGCGTTGCGGAGGACCATCATCCGGTAGTCGGCGAGCATGCCGAGCGTGTCCGCCTCGTAGTCGAGTGCGTCGAGGAACTCCTCGCGCATCGACGGGTCGTGCCAGGTCGCGGCATCCGTCGCGGCGATCGAGTCGCGCATCCGCTCGACGGCCTCGAGCGCGCGTTCGCCGCCGCCGATCGCCTCGTCGAGCCGCTCGCGCGAGATCGCGTAGATCACGTCGAGCGAGGCGCTGTCGCCGGTGGGGATGTCCCATTCGAAGATCCACATCATGGGCGGCGGTTCGAGCCCGATTGCGAACACCCTCCGGTCGGCGAACGGACCGATGTAGAGCCCGTCGGTGATCGCCTCGCGCGAGTCGGCCATCGCCTCGCCGATCGCCTGCACGGTCGCGGGGTCGTCCGAGAACCAGCGGCGCGCCCAGTCGGCGGTGATCGTCGCCGGGTCGAGCGAGGGGTCGCGCGCGAGCCGCACGGCGAGCTCGGTGTTCAGCTCGGCGAGCTGCCAGAAGCCGGCCTTCAGCTCGAGTGAGAGCGGACCGGCGCGCCACGGCCCGCCGTCCTGCGTCCACGTCCAGATGCCCTCGATGTTCGGGTTCGCGGCGAGGAGCCGTTCGAACACCTGCGCGTAGAGCGGCCCGAGGTCGTTCGGGAACGCGCCGAAGTTCTCGAACTCGCGGCGCGACTGGAACTCGATGATGCGGCGCTGGTCGCCGACCTCGAGCGTGTCGTTGATCGGCAGGTGGCTGTAGAAGTCGCCGAGCGAGTACTTCGTCGAGACGATGAGGCGATCCGAGTCGATGCCGTCGAGCACCGCGTGGTACGAGTCGGCGTTGGTGTGCATGTCGCCGACCGCGCCGACGCCGACGCTCCAGGTGCGGAAGATGAGCTCGCGATCGGCGCGTTCGGCCTGCGCGAGCAGCGTCTCGAGCATCGTGCGCACCGCGTCGACGGTCGTCACCGCGAGCGTGCTGCGGTAGTCCCACTCGGGCAGGTCGTAGACCTGGCCGGCCTCGCCGATGCGGATGAGCACGCCGTCGACGTACGGCATCTCGCGGTAGAGCTCGTCGAGCCCGGCCGCGTACACCTCCCAGAACTCGGGGTCGTCGGTCGCGAACCCCCCGAACCGGTCCTGCAGGTACTGCTCGAGCGGCGTCGTGACGACGAGCATGTCGGTGCGGAGGTACACGTCCAGTCCTGCGGCGTGGGCCGACGCCCACATCGACCCGAACGCGTTCCGCATGGCGATGGCACGGGCGACGTGCTCGTCGTCGGGCGCGTAGACCTCGGTCCCGTCGCCGACATCCGAGAAGGTCAGGTACTCGAGCAGGCCCGGTACGGTGATCGCGGTGTACCCCTCGGCGAGCAGGTGATCGACGTAGGCGTCGAACTCGGTCCGCGCCTCGGCGAGCGCGACCTCGTCGATGTAGGGCGCGTCGGCGATGATCACGTCCTCGAAGGCGCGGGAGTTGTGGGAGTAGTCAGTGCCCGCCGAGTGGGCCGCCTCGTCGACGGCGACGCCGACCGCGCCGAGGTCGGCCATCCGGAAGCCGAGGCGCGAGGTCACCGTCTCCCCCGCGCGCTCGTCGACCGGCCGGCCGTCCCGCACCGCGGAGGCGAGGTCGTAGACCCCACGGATGGCGCCCGCCTCGGTGCGCCCGATGACGGTGAGGGCGGCACGCGTGCCCTCGAGGCGGTAGGTCTCGTCGCCGTCCGCGCCGGCCGTCGTGTCGGCGTCCGGTGCATCGCCGACCGAGGCCTCGACCCGGACCGACAGCGTCGCCCTCCCCTCGGTGCGGGGCGCATCCGCGACCGCGTCGTCGAGCTCCTCGAGCGCCGCGAGCATGCGCGCACCGTCGGGCACGTCGGCTCTCGCGAACTCCGGCGGCGCCGCGAACTCGACCGGCTCGGCGACCGCGGCGGTCTCGACGGGCACGTCCGCGGGCTCCGAGCGGATGCCGAGGGCGTCGGTCAGGGCGACGGCGATCCCGGCGCCCAGCGCGAGCAGGATCAGTGCGGCGATCCCGACGCGCAGGATCCGGCCGGGGTGCGTCATCACGCTCGGGAGCGTAACACCACTGGGACGATCGTCCCACTTGTCGGAGTCGGAGCGTGCGCCGGCGCACGAGCCCCCGGCGGCCCCATGCGCCGCAGCGTGGAGACGCGTGTCCCAATCGTGATCATGACGGCGTCGACGGATCGCTACAGTGACTCGCGACCCGACCGTGGAGGACTGTCCGGATCACGGACCCCTCGACGCCCCTACCCGAGGAAGCCACACCAATGACGACGACCCCTCCGCCGCCGCCGGATGCCGCCCTGCAGGCGGCCTCGGACACCCCCTCGGCACCGGCCGTGCCGTCGGCCCCGCCGGCACCTCCCGCACCGGGCGGGCAGCCCGCGGCAGTGGCGATGCAGAAACTCACCAAGCTCGCGTCGGCGACCCAGGTGCTCCTGATCGTCTGCGGCGCCCTCTCCGCAGTCATCATCGCCACGGAGGCGTTCGGCATCGGCGCCATCACGGCCTACCTCAGTGGAGACGACGCGGCCATCGACTCGATCTGGGCCTACGACCAGGTGTCGGCCGTAGTGAACGGCCTCTCTGGAATCGCCATCATCGTGACCGGCGTGCTCTGGGCGATCTGGCAGTACCGGGCCGCCAAGCAGGTCACCGGGCGCACACGACGCTCGCCCGGCCGACACGCTTCATCATGGTTCATCCCGGTCGTCAACCTCTGGTTCCCATACCAGAACATCTCCGACCTCTGGCGAGCGGTCGGCCTTTCGCGGCCGTCGTGGCAGATGGCGTGGTGGGGGCTCTGGCTGGGCAGCAACGTCGTCGTGTCGTTCTCGAACCGCGTCTACATCTCCGCCGAGACCCTCGAGCACTTCCGCTCGAGCATGTGGGGCAGCCTCCTCGGCGAGGCCCTCCTCCTGGCAGCCGCGCCGCTGGCGTGGATGGTCGTCCGCGGCATCACACGAGGCATCCTGCAGCGCCCGGAGCAGATGGTCGCACCGCGCGCGACGGACGCCGCAGCTCCTCCCGCATGACGGGCTCCGGCGACGACGCCTCGGGCCGACCCGAATCACCCCGCGCGCAGGTCGTGGGTCGATTCATGGCCCTGCCGACGTGGGCGAGAGTCGCGAGCGTCGCAGCCAGCGTGCTCATCGTGCTCGGCGCGGTCTCGATCCCGGTGGCGGCCGTCGCCCTCGACGATCGGAACCGGCAGCTGGCCCTCGAGGCCGAAGCGGCGGCCAAGCAGGCCGCGGCAGACGCCGAGTCCCTCGCCCGGGCGGCAGCGGATGCGGCTCGACTCAACGCCGATTACGCCGGACTCACTGCCGCACTCGCCGACGCCGTGCATCCGGACGTGGCGGCGGCGTTCGACGCCGCTCGCGTCGACCTGTCGTTCGCCACGGCCGACGGCGAGGTCGACGAGATCGCGTCGGCCATGGACGCCGTCGCCGACGCCCTCGGCGAGCTCGTCGCGAGCGCGAAGGACCGGGCCGAGAAGCTGATCGCCGCGAGTCCGCTCGCCGGCGATTCCCGGGATGCGCTCGCGGATGCCGTCGCGCGCCTCGCGGCCGCCGACGACGTCGTCGAGGCGCTCACCCGTGTGAAGGGTGCCTCCGACACCGTCATCGCCGCGCAGAAGGCCGGGAAGGCCGCGGCCGAAGTCGCGGCGAAGGCTGAGGCGGAAGCCGAGACGGAGACGGATGACTGGAGCGGCGGCGACGGAGGTGCCGGCGACGGGTCGGACGGCGACACGCCCTCCGGCGGCGGCTCGACCCAGGACCTGTATCCCCCGGGCATCATCGGGATGCTGCCCGCCCCGCGCGGCGAGTGCGGCGACGATGCGAACGGTCAGGTCGTTCCGTTCGAAATGAGCTGGGAGGCGCGCGAGGGCAACACGGTCGACATCCTGTACGCCTACACCGACGCCAACGTCCAGGCGACAGGCGGGTTCACGCTGCTCGCCTCCGGACGGGGAGCGGTCGGCACGGTCAGCGTTCCGATGCGGTGCGGGTTCGAGAACGGGCCGAGACCGTACGTCACCGTCAAGGCTGTGGCGTACAACTCGCTCGGCTCGGCGGCCGCGTACTACTGGGGGCTCTGATCCCGACCGCCTCCCGGAATGCCGCGCCGCCCCAGACGTTGGACCCCTGTATGAAGCGCATCGGTTTCCTCTCGTTCGGCCACTGGTCGAACTCCCCCGGCTCGCAGACGCGATCGGCGTCGGACGTGCTGCTGCAGTCGATCGACCTGGCGGTCGCGGCGGAAGAGGTGGGGGCCGACGGCGCGTACTTCCGCGTGCACCACTACGCGAACCAGCTCGCGAGCCCGTTCCCCCTGCTCGCGGCGGCGGGTGCGAAGACGAGTCGCATCGAGCTCGGCACGGGCGTGATCGACATGCGCTACGAGAACCCGCTCTACATGGCCGAGGATGCCGCCGCCGCCGACCTCATCGCGGGCGGTCGCCTGCAGCTCGGCGTCTCGCGCGGATCACCCGAGCAGGTCATCGACGGGTACCGCTACTTCGGTTACGAGGCGCCCGAGGGCTCGACGATGGCCGACGTCGCCCGCAACAACACCGGGGTGTTCCTCAAGGTCATCGACGGCGCACGGTTCGCCGAGCCCAATCCGCGGCCCATGTTCGCGAACCCGCACCCGGGGCCGCTCGGCATCCAGCCGCAGTCGCCCGGCCTGCGCGACCGCATCTGGTGGGGCGCCGGCTCCGACTCGACCGCCGTGTGGGCGGCCGAGCAGGGCATGAACCTCATGAGCTCGACCCTCAAGGAGGACGAGTCGGGCGAGCCCTTCCACGTACAGCAGCGCAAGCAGATCGAGGCGTACCGCGCCGCCTGGGCCGAGGCCGGCCACGAGCGCGAGCCGCGGGTCTCGGTGAGCCGCTCGATCTTCGCGATCGTCAACGACATGGACCGCGCCTACTTCGGCGGCGGCCAGCGCGACGAGTCCGACCAGTTCGGCGTGATCGACGACTTCCGCGCCGTCTTCGGTCGCAGCTACGCCGCCGAGCCCGATGCGCTCATCGAGCAGCTGCGCGACGACGAGGCCATCGCCGCCGCCGACACCCTGCTGCTCACCGTGCCGAACCAGCTCGGCGTCGACTACAACGCGCACGTGCTCGAGTCGCTCCTGACGCACGTCGCGCCGGCGCTCGGGTGGCGCTGAGCCGCGGCTGAGGCGGACGGCGCGACCGGGCGGCGAACGAAGCCCCTCGAATCGCCCGTCTCATGCCGCCCGTCGCTCGGTGAGCAGTCGCCACGCGAACCACACCTGCCAGGCGAAGGCCAGCCCGATCGCGACGAACAGGCGCACGCTCGCACCCGGACCGAACGGGACCGAGAGCACGAAGCACACGATCGCCAGGGCCCGGGTCCACGCCGCCGCGGCTCGGTGCCCGTCGCGCCCGAGGCGCCGGGCGACGACGAAGCACGCCGCGATGAGGGAGAGGAACGCCAGTGGCGGTGCCACGGCGTGCACCTTCGCGTGGAAGCTCGTCGTGGCGGGGATGCCATCGGGCGCGCCCGCCGGGAAGCCGAACGCGCCATCCGCGGGGAAGGCGCCGCCGATCACGAGCCCGACCCCGAAGAGGCCGAGGAGGATCGGGGCCCAGCGGCTTGACGCCCCGGTCGGGACGGCGCGCGCCACCCCGACGGCGAAGGCGATGCCGAGGAGGCCGGCGAGGATGAAGTTCGCGATCTGCACCCAGCCGCCTGGTCCGACGGCCAGCAGGCTGATCGGATGCCGGGCGAGGTCGAAGCCGTCGCGCACGAGCACCTGCACGGTCGCGGTGAGCATGAAGATCGGTCCGGCGATGAGGCCGGCGCGGAGCAGCGTCCGGGTGGACGCGTCGGTGCCCGGCCGTGGCCGGGTCGGGGTGGTGGTGGACGTGGACATGATCGCCTTTCCGTCGAGTTCGTGTTCGGTCGTTCACCTGCACGTCGCCGTCGGGCTCGCGTTCTCGACATCCCGTCGACAGAATTTCTCCGGGACCGATGTCGAGATCGCGAGCCCGACGGCGACGTGAGAGTGACGGCGGCGCATCGCCCGCCGGAACCGACTGAACGAAGGAGCACTCCCATGCAGTTCATGTGCATGCTGAAGAACGACGAGCGGTCCGCACCCGCCCCGCAGGAGGTGTACGCCGCGATGGCGGAGTTCGAGCAGGAGGGTCGCCGCAACGGAACGCTCGTCGAACTCGGCGGCCTGCTGCCGAGCGCCGCGGGCGCGATCGTCTCGCTCGCCGACGGCCGGATCAGCCATGTCGATGGGCCGTTCGCCGAATCGAAGGAGCTCGTCGGCGGCTACGCGATCATCGAGGTGCGCTCGCGCGACGAGGCCGTCGAGCTCGGCCGCCGGCTGATGGCGATCCACCTCGAGCACGCGCCCGGATGGGAGGGGAGCTGCGAGATCCGGCAGATCGCCGGGTAGCCACCGGCCCGCCGGGTGGATACTGGTCACCGTGGAGGCGGAGGGCGACGTCCGAGCCGCGGTCGACGCCGTCTGGCGGTTCGAATCAGCGAGGCTGATCGGCGCGCTCGTCCGCATCTTGGGTGACGTCGGCGCCGCCGAGGAAGCCGCGCAGGAGGCTGCGGTCGCCGCCCTGGCGCAGTGGCCCGCGACCGGGATCCCCGCGAATCCGGCCGCCTGGCTCATGACGATCGCGAAGCGGCGCGTGATGGACGGCTTCCGCCGAGCTGCCCGGCAGGATGGCGCGAGCGCCGCCCTCGCCCGCGACCTCGAGGGTTCGCTCGCCGCCGACCCGGCCGACGCGGTCGACCACGTCGAGGACGACGTGCTGCGACTCATGTTCATCTGCTGCCACCCGGCCCTCACCACGGAGGCGCAGACGACGTTGACGCTGAAGCTCGTCGCGGGCCTCTCGACGCGCGAGATCGCGCGCGCCTTCCTCGGTTCCGAGGCTCGGATCGCGCAGCGGATCGTGCGGGCGAAGCGCACGCTCACCGAGGTCGACGCGGTGATCGAGGAGCCCGGCGGCGCCGAGCGCGCCGAGCGGCTCACTGCCGTCCTCGGCGTCGTGTACCTGCTCTTCAACGAGGGCTACTCGGCGACCGAGGGCGCGGAATGGATGCGGCCCCCGCTCTGCGACGAGGCGCTCCGCCTCGGCCGCATCCTGACCGCGCTCGTCCCCGACGACGCGGAGGTGCACGGCCTCTCGGCGCTCATGGAACTGCAGGCATCACGGCTCGCGGCTCGGGCTGGGCCCGAGGGCCGGCCGGTGCTCCTCGACGACCAGGATCGCGCGCGCTGGGACGCCGGGCGCATCCGTCGCGGACTCGCCGCACTGGCCGAAGCGGAACGGCTCGCGGGCGAGGCGCCCGGCCCGTATGCGCTGCAGGCCGAGATCGCGGCCTGTCATGCCAGGGCGGCGACGCCCGAGGAGACGGACTGGCCACGCATCGCCGCGCTCTACGAGCAGCTCGCCCGCCGGACCGGATCGCCGGTCGTCGAGCTGAACCGGGCGGTCGCGCTCGGTCGCGCGTTCGGCCCGGAAGCGGGACTCGCACTCGCCGACCAACTGGTCGAGCATCCGGCGCTCTCGGGCTACCACCTGGTGCCGAGTGTGCGCGGCGACCTGCTCGAACGGGTCGGCCGCCGCGAGGAGGCCGCCGCGGAGTTCGCCCGTGCCGCACGCCTGGCCGGGAACGCGTCGGAGCGCGAGTTCCTCCTCGAACGGTCTCGCGCCGCGTCCGTCGAGGGATGACGTCGCGGCGGTCGCGAGCCGACGAGCACCGGTGAGACTGCCCGTCGCCGGCATCGAGCGCGTCCCGCGCGAGCTCGACGGCCCGGCGCAGCGACACGTGGATGGTCGGGCCCGGACGCGAACCGAGCGAGGTCGACCCGGGCGTCCTCGACGCGGTCCGGGCGATGCAGCGCCGCGCCTTCGAGATCGCCGTTTCCTGGCGGGCCGGAGCGTCGCAGAAGCCGGATCCGCCGGCGCTCGACCGCCTGGCGGAGATCGCCGCGCGCACGCTCGTCTCCTCGACTGGACCGCACCCGACCGCTGACGGGTCGCCCCGATCCGCGATATTGAACTTCTCGGTTCAGTGATCTACACTGAACCGCATGGTTCAACATGAGGTGCTCGACCGGGCGTTCGCCGCCCTCGCCGACGCCACCCGACGCGACATCCTGGTGCGACTCGGCGACGGGCCCGCCACGATCAGCGAACTGGCCGAGTCTGCGGGGATGACCCTCACCGGCATCCGCAAGCACGTCGACGTGCTCGTCGACGCGGGGCTCGCCACCACTGAGAAGGTCGGACGCACCCGGCAGTGCCGGCTGGGCGCCGAGCGATTGGACGACGCCATGGCGTGGATCTCCTTCTACCAGCGCCTCTGGGAGCGCCGTCTCGACGGTCTCGAGGCCTACTTCACCCTCCGCAATGGCACGCGGAACGACACCCACAACGACACCGACAAGGGCGCAACATGACCGAGCACACGGGCGGCACCGCCGCCGACACCACCACCGAGACCCTCGAGCTCCGCGCGTCGCGCACGCTCCCCGCGACACCCGAGGAGGTCTTCGACGCCTACACCGACGCCGAGCAGCAGAAGATCTGGTTCTCGATCCTCGACGAGGAGCCGGGCATCGTCGAGATCGAGGCCGACCTGCGCGTCGGCGGCCGGCAGGTCGCCGTGTGGGGGCCCGACCGCGACACGCTCTTCCGCGAGGAGCAGGTGTTCCTCGAGATCGATCGCCCGCACCGCCTCGTCACCGAATCGACCGGCAGCGACCCGAGCGGCCAGACGATGACCACGCACATCGTCGTCACCTTCGAGCCCGTCGACGGCGGCACCCTCATGAGCGTCGTGCAGTCGGGCTTCCCGACGCCCGAGATCCGCGACTTCTTCGCGTCGCAGGCCTGGGTCGGCGCGTTCGACCGCATCGAGGCGTACCTCGTGCGTCGCTGACGCCTCGGCCGACGCTGTCGCTTGACCCTCACACTGTGTCATGGTCGAACGTGGTCTCCACCATGTACACCATCGGAGAATTCGCCGCCTTCGGACGCGTGAGCGTGCGGATGCTGCGCCATTACGACGCGATCGGGCTGCTCGAGCCGGCGCACGTCGACGAGCACAGCGGGTACCGCCGGTACTCGAGTGCCCAGCTGCAGCGGTTGCTGCGGATCGTCGAACTGCGCGGCTACGGGATCGGCCTCGACCGCATCGCGGTGGCGCTCGCCGGCGACGAGGTCGGCGGTCTGCACGACGCTCTGGCCGAGCGTCGCGCCGACCTCGCGGCATCCGTCGCCGACGACACCGCACGGCTCGCGCGGCTGGAGCGGCGACTCCGACTCCTCGAAGGAACAGAGACCATGAACGACACCATCGAATACCGCACCGTCGAGCCCGTCACCGTCTACGCGACCAGCACGGTCGCGCACGGGATGGGCCCCGAGAACGTCGGTCCCGTCGTGGGCCCCGCGATCACCCGGCTCGACGACGCGCTGACCTCCGTCGGCCGGCCGCTCATCGGGCCGGGCATCTTCTGGTACGAACCGGTCGAGGGCAGCGACGACCTCGCCGTGCACGTGTCCTACACGGCCGAGCCCGAACCGCAGCCGGGCGCGGGCTACGACGTCGTGACGCTGCCCGCCGTCGCGACGATGGCCACGTTGATCCACCGCGGCGACATGACCGGCATCGGGCAGTCGTGGAGCACGCTGATGGACGGCCTCGTCGCCGAGGGGTACCGGATCACCGGCCCCACTCGCGAGGTCTACCTCGTGGCCGACGGGCACGAGCCCGGCCCCGACTGGGTGACCGAGCTGCAGGCACCTGTCGAGCGCGAGGCCTGAGGCGACTGGCGACCCGCCCTACGCCGTCCACCACGGCCGCAGCGGCAGCTCGCCCACTCCCCCGCGGTCGTCCGGCTTCACCGCCAGCACTTGGTGCAGCTGGATGCCGCCGCGCTCGAACTGCAGCCGCGAGCCGGCCATGTAGAGCCCCCACACCTTCGCGGTGGGCAGGCCGACCTCGTCGACCGCCTCGTCCCAGTGCTCGACGAGGTTGGCGCACCAGTCGCGCAGCGTCAGCGCGTAGTGCGGGCGCAGGTTCTCCTCGTGCAGCACCTCGAGACCGACATCCTGCGCTTCGGTGATGATGCGCCCGGACCCGGTGAGCTCGCCGTCGGGGAAGACGTAGCGGTCGATGAAGCCGTGCGTCGACGGTTCGGACCGGTTATCGGGGCGGGTGATGCAGTGGTTGAGCAGCAGCCCGCCGGTTCGCAGCCGCGACTGCAGGAAGCGGAAGTACTTCGCGTAGTTGCGCACCCCGATGTGCTCGAGCAGCCCGATCGACGACACCGCGCCGAACCCGGAGTCGGCGATGTCGCGGTAGTCGCCGTGGCGCACCTCGGCGAGCTCGCCCAGGCCCTCCTCGGCGATCGCGCGCTGCGCCCACGTCGCTTGCTGCTCCGACAGCGTCACGCCGACGACACGGATGCCGCGGCGCGCCGCGTAGCGCACCATGCCGCCCCATCCGCAGCCGACGTCGAGCAGCCGGTCGCCGGCCGTCAGCCGCAGCTTCTCGAAGACGAGCCGGTACTTGTTCTCCTGGGCTTCGTCGAGGGATGCCTCGGGGCGCGGGTAGCACGCGCAGGTGTAGGTCATCGACGGCCCGAGCACCCATTCGTAGAAGGTGTTCGACACGTCGTAGTGGTGGTGGATGGCCTCGGCGTCCCGCGCCTTGCTGTGACGGCGACCGGTGGCAACCCGACGCCACCGGGGCGGCGCCTCCCCCGGCGGCGGCGCGATCGGCCGCAGGTGCTCGACGCCGATCGAACGGAGGATCTGCGCGATCGCCCGTGGCGGCGGCATCCGGAACACCAGTTCGTCGGCGAGGGCGCGGAGCAGCTCGTAGGGGTCGCCGGGGTGCACGCCGTGGATCTCGAGGTCGCCGGCGATGTAGGCGCGCGCGAGGCCGAGGTCGCCGCGACCTGTGGCGAGGTAGGTCGTGCCGCGCGGCGTCTTCAGTTCGATGCCGAGCGGGGCCTCGGGCGGGCCCGCCGAGCTGCCGTCGTAGGCGGTGAACCGCAGCGGGAGTTGCCCGCCGGCGACGAGCTCCAGGATCTCGGCGAGGGTGAGCCTGCCCGAGGCATCCGCCGTCTTGGCATCCGCCAGCGAGGCATCGGTCTTCGTGGCATCCGCCGCCGACTCGGGCCCGCGCTCCTTGAACGTCGTCATCGTCGTTGCACCGCCTTCGCGTAGAGGTCGAGGAGCCGTGAGCCGGGGTCGTACCGCCGCTTCGCGGCGCGGTAGGCGTCGCCGCCGTAGAGCGCGTCGAACTCGTCGCGCGGGTAATAGGCGTCGGAGTACAGCGACTTGTGCCCGTCGAGTTCGCTCACCTTGTGCTCGATCAGCCGGTTCGTCGCCCCCTCGGTCGCGCCGACCGGCACGGTCGACCAGAAGCCGACGTTCACGTAGGTGCGGTGCGGCTCGAGCGGGTACAGCCGCCAGTCGCTGTCGTCGCGCGGTCGCAGCGGGCACAGCCAGATCGGCTCGATCGGCACCTCGGCGAGGAACCAGTCGAGGAACTCCGCGGTCCGCTCGATCGGGATCTCGACGTCCTGGATGACGCGCTCACGCGGCGGCCGGCCGCGGAACCGCTCGATGCGGTTTCCGATGTCGTACCGCCGTTCGAGCTTCATGAGCTTCCAGTACGCGCTGCTGCGCCGGTAGCGCCGCGGCCAGAATCGACGAATGAGCGGATGCTGCGCGCCGAACGCCTGCGAGCACCAGAACCAGTCGGTGTCCCACCGCCACAGGTAGTCGTGGATGGTGAGCCGGTCGTGCGTCGCGCCGTCCGCGTGCTGGATGGAGCGGTAGAAGATGCGCTGCCCGGTGTAGTCGCTGGTCGGGCCGGATGCCGCGGTCTGCACGCCCGCGCAGAGGTAGCTCTCGTCGGTGCTGAAGACGACCCCGTCGAGGTAGTCGACGCAGGTGCCGTCGTCGAGGGCGCCGGTGTCGACGATGCGGTCCATCGCGGCAATCAGGTCGGGGATGGCGTGGAATCGCAGGTGCGTGAGCGCGACGAACGGCTCGACCGGCTCGAGCTCGATGCGCAGGCGCACGGCGTAGCCGAGCGTGCCGTACGAGTTCGGGAACGCGCGGAACAGGTCGGCGTGCTCCGTCGGCGACGCGGTCACGACCTCGCCCTCGCCGGTGAGGATGTCGAGCTCGAGCACCGACTCGTGCGGCAGCCCGCTGCGGAACGACGTCGACTCGATCCCGAGACCCGTCACCGCGCCGCCGAGCGTGATGGTCTTCAACTGCGGCACCACCAGCGGCGCCAACCCGTGCGGCAGCGTCGCCGCGACGAGATCCTCGTACGTGCACATGCCGGCCACGTCGGCCGTCCGCGCCTCCGCATCGACCGCGATGACCTGCGTCAGCCCCGACGTGTCCAGGCCCCGGACCTCGACCCGGTCGCGCGACCGGAACAGGTTCGACGTCGGCTTCGCCAGCCGCACCGTCGCCGTCGCGGGCAGTGCCCGATAGCTCGCCAGCAGGCGCTCCACGCCGTCGGCGTGAGCGGCTCGTGCGTCAGTCGCGTCGGTCGCAGGAGCGGACACATTCTAACGGTAGTCCGGAGGGGCCGATGCCCGCATCGGGCAGTTCCCCTTGCCGCCGAGCGGGACTATGCCTCGCGAGTTCGACACCTCAAGGCGTACGAATCGTGCGGGTGTCGGATAAACACACACACACTCCTAGGCGGATGCCGCGCCGCCGACCATCGGATTTCCGAGGACTGGCCGTCTGTCGCACACTTGCCTCGTTCCCGTCGCTGGCGCGCATTCCCTCGTTCTAGCTGTGATGTCCAAGGACGTTGTTTCGGGACACGGCCCTGATCTGCTGAAAGGCGAAGACCTCCGGTTGTGAAGTGGAGCTGTTCAAGGAACCGCT
>NZ_BAAAPW010000006.1:0-217672 GCF_039531345.1 Agromyces tropicus
TCTCCCCCGCCTCGACAGTGAGGTCGATGTGGTCGTTCGCCACCAGGGAACCGAACTTCTTCGTGATTCCTCGGAGTTCGAGTTTCATGCCACCGATCCTAGTGATCGAGCCCGGCTTCGCAGCGGTCGTGCGCCGAAGTGCGCCGATGAGCGTTCCGGGCTGCTCAGATGTTGACGAAGATGCGCAGATCCGTCGTACGCCGCACGCGGGCCCGCCGGAAATGCACGAGGGGAGGCCGGTCCGGGACCGGCCTCCCCTCGTGTGGAAGGCGTTACTGAGCCAGGTAGGACTCGACGGTGATGTCGCCGTCGATGATCATCTGCTTGAGCTCGTCGAGCTTCGACGACAGGTCGGCCGGAACCGCGTCCTCGAAGTCGTGGAACGGTGCGACGCCGACGCCCTCGTTCTCGAGCGTCCCGACGAAGGGCGACGGATCGAACTCGCCGTTGCCGGCCGAGACGATGGCGTCCTCGACACCCACGTCGATGCCCTTGAGGATCGAGGTGAGGAGGAGGTCGCCGACCGACGGGTCGGTCTCGTACACGTCGGCGTCCACGCCGATCAGCTTGATGTCACGACCCGAGTCGCGGATCGCCGCGGCACCCGACTGGTAGATCGGGCCGCCGACGGGCAGCAGGATGTCGATGTTCTGGTCGATGAGGCCCTGCGCGACCTGGCGAGCGGTGTCGTTCGCCTCGAAGCCGCCGGTGAACGAGCCGTCCTGCGCCTCGCGGTCCCAGCCGAGGACCTTGACGTCCGTGCCGTTCTCCTCGTTGTAGTAGTCGACGCCCTGGGCGAAGCCGTCCATGAAGATCGACACGGTCGGGATGTTCAGGCCGCCGTAGGTGCCGACCGAACCGGTCTCGCTGACGCCCGCCGACAGGTAGCCCACGAGGAACGCGGCCTGGGCGGTGTCGAAGATGATCGGCTTGATGTTCGGCGCGTCGGTCTCGCCGTTGAAGTCCTGGTCGACGGTGTCGTCGATCGAGACGTACTCGAGGTCGGGGTTCGCGGTCGCCGACTCGAGTGCGGCGGGCGCGAGCAGGAAGCCGACCGTCACGATCGTGTCGCAGCCCTGGTCGACGAGGCTCTGCAGGTTCGACGCGTAGTCGGTCTCGGCCTGCGACTCGACCTTCTTGGCCTCGACGCCGAGCTCGTCGGCGGCACGGTCGAGGCCCTCGGCACCGAGCTGGTTGAACGACTTGTCGTCGAAGCCGCCCGCGTCGGAGACCATGCAGGGCAGGTAGTCGAGCGCCTCGCCGCCGCTGTCGCCACCCGACTCCTCGGGCGCCGATGCGCAACCCGCCATCAGCGCGACCGCGCCGATCGTCGCGAGGCCGCCGAACGCGGCCTTCTTGAACGTGAACGTCACAGTGTCCTCCAAAAAAGACTGCCGCCCCGAACGATCTCGGGGACCGTGTGGTCACGTTACCCAATGTTTCGACCCGCGCCATCGGCCGCTCGACCGCCATCGGGCAAAGGTTATGAAGCCGCGACATTCTGCTCATATGAGCAGGTCGGCGCCTCCCCCGAGCGGGGGACGCGTCAGGGCGCGGAGGGCGACTCGATGACCAGCTCGCCCGAGATGATCGCCTGGCGCAGTCCCTCGATCTCGCCCTGCAGGTCGGGCGTCACGAGCGCCTCGAGGTCGTGGTACGGCGCGATCTCGACACCGCCGTTCTCGAGCGTGCCGACGTAGGGCTCGTTCGTGAAGGCGTCGTCGACCACGTCGCCGACGATCTCGACCATGGCCTGCTGCGTGTTCTTCAGGACGCTCGTCAGGATGACCGGCCGGAACTCCGCGGGCAGGGTCTCGTAGCCGTCGCTGTCCACCCAGATCACCGACGTGCCGCCGTGCTCGACCGCCGCGGCCGCGGCGCCCTCGCCGACCTGCCCGGCCACCGGGAGGATGACATCGGCGCCCTGGTCGATGAAGCCCTCGGTGAGCACCTTGCCCTTGTTGATGTCCTCGAAGTCGCCCGTGAAGGAGCCGTCCTGGGTCTCCTTGCTCCAGCCGAGCGCCCGCACGTCGGTGCCGTGCACCTCGTTGTACCGCGCGACGCCGTCGACGAACCCGTCCATGAACAGCGTCACGGGCGGCTGGTTGCCGCCGCCGAACGTGGCGACCACGCCCGTCTCGGAGACGCCGGCCGCGAGGTAGCCGGCGAGGAACGACGCCTGCGCGGTGTCGAAGACCACCGGCTTGACGTTGTCGGCCTCGACCGTCTCGTCGACGATGGCGAACGACACGTCCGGATTCGCCTCGGCCTCGGCGAGCGTCGACTCCGCGAGCTCCCAGCCCACCGTGACGACGAGCGGGCAGCCGGAGTCGACGGCCTGGCGGACGTTCGGCGCGAGGTCGGTCTCGCTCGTCGACACGAGCGCCTGGGCGTCGACGCCGTACTCGTCCTCGGCCTGCTGCAGGCCCTCCCAGCTGGACTGGTTGAACGATCGGTCCTCGAGGCCGCCGGAGTTCGTGACCATCCGGACGCAGCCCGCGTCCTCCGCGCCCGCGCCCTCCTCCGGGGCGGGCGCGCAGCCCGCGAGCGCGACGGATGCCGCCACCAGGCCGGCTCCGAACGCGACGATCCTCCGCAGTGACATCCGCCCCGCCTTCCCGCGTGCCTAGAGCACGTCGTTCGATCCGCCGAGGCGCAGGGCGTCGACGACCGCCTTCACCCGCTGCGCGTGCTCGCTCGTGGTGACCAGCAGCGCGTCGGGCGTGTCCACGACGACGATATCCTTCACGCCGATCAGGCTGATGACGCGGTCGGCGCGGCTCACGACGATCCCGCTGGACGCGTCGGCGAGGACGCGGGCGTGCTCGCCGAGGATCGCGAGCTCGCCGCCGCCGCCCGAGGTGTTGAGCTTGGCCAGGGAGGCGAAGTCGCCGACGTCGTCCCACTGGAAGTGGCCGCGGACGACGGCGAGGCGACCGCGCGCCGCCGCCGGCTCGGCGACCGAGTAGTCGATCGCGATCTTCTCGAGCGTCGGCCAGATGCGGTCGACCGCCGGACCGCGCCGCTCCGGGTCGTCCCACGCCTCGGCGAGCTCGACGAGGCCGGCGTGCAGGTCGGGCTTCGTCAGCGCGAGCTCCTCGAGCAGCCGGTCCGCCCGCGCGATGAACATGCCGGCGTTCCACAGGTGCCGGCCGCCCTCGACGTAGCCGCGGGCGGTCTCGAGGTCGGGCTTCTCGACGAAGCTCGAGACCGCGGTGACGTGGTCGGCGCCGTCGACCTCCAGCGGGTCGCCGCACTCGATGTACCCGAAGCCCACGGCGGGCTCCGTCGGCGTGATGCCGATCGTGGCGATGTAGCCGGCATCGGCCGCCGCGACGGCCGCCGACACCGCGTCGCGGAACAGGCGCGAGCCCGAGATGACGTGGTCGGCGGCGAACGAGCCGATGATCACGCCCGGCTCGCGTCGCTCGAGGATGGCCGCCGCGAGCGCGATCGCCGCGGTCGAGTCGCGCGGCTCGCTCTCGAGCACGACGTTCTCGTCCGCGAGCTCCGGCAGCTGCGCCTCGACGGCCGCGCGGTGCGCCCGGCCGGTGACGACCATGATCCGCTGCTCGCCGGAGAGCGGCGCCAGCCGGTCCCACGTGTCGCGGAGCAGCGTCTGGCCCGAACCGGTGAGGTCGTGCAGGAACTTCGGGGCGTCCGCCCGCGAGAGCGGCCACAGCCGCGATCCCACGCCGCCGGCGGGGATCACGCTGTAGAAGCGGTCGATGGGGGCCTTTCGCATCCAGTCAGGATAACGGCGGGGCCTGCACGCTCCACGGTGGCGAACGGACCACCTCCGCGTCGGGACTAGACTCGCTTCCGGGCCATCGGTCCCGTCATGCCCGCAGACGGGCGACGCACACCGCCAGGAGGGACGTCCATGTCAGCTACGACGACACGGACCCCGATCGCATCCGAGAAGCCGGCGAGTCAGAAGCCGGGCGGCACGCTGTATCGCGGCCGCGAGGGCATGTGGTCGTGGGTGCTGCACCGGATCACCGGGGTCGCGATCTTCTTCTTCCTCCTCGTGCACATCCTGGACACCGCACTCGTGCGCGTGAGCCCCGAGGCGTACAACGCCGTCATCGGCACGTACCAGACGCCGATCATGGGCCTCGGCGAGGTGGCTCTCGTCGGCGCGATCGTGTTCCACGCGTTCAACGGCCTGCGCGTCATCCTCGTGGACTTCTGGTCGTGGGCGACGCGCAACCAGAAGCTGCTGTTCTGGATCGTCATCGCCCTCTGGGTCGTGACCATGCTCGCCTTCGTGCCGCGGCACCTCATGAACGTCTTCAGCCACTAGGAGCGCCGAGATGACCGTCATCGAATCCCCGCGCACCCCCGCCCGCCCGGCGCCCCGCCGCGGCCGCAACCTCGAGAAGTGGGGCTGGATCTACATGCGCGCGTCGGGCGTCGCGCTCGTCGTGCTCGTCTTCGGCCACCTGTTCGTCAACCTGATGGTCGGCGAGGGCGTCAAGGCCATCGACTTCGGCTTCGTGGGCGGCAAGTGGGCCGACCCGTTCTGGCAGTGGTGGGACGTGCTCATGCTGTGGCTCGCCCTGATCCACGGCGCGAACGGCATGCGCACGATCGTCAACGACTACACCAGCCCGGGCGCCGTCCAGCGCATCCTGAAGGGCGCGCTGCTCGTCGCAGCCGTCGTCCTCCTCGTGCTCGGCACCCTGGTGGTCTTCACCTTCGACCCGTGCCCCGCAGGCTCGCCCGCCGAGCTGCTTCCCTCGTTCTGCCCCGCCGCATAGGAGACACGTGACCAGCGAGAACCACGTCGAGACGACGGTCGTCGACGGCGTCCACTACCACCAGTACGACATCGTCATCGTCGGCGCGGGCGGCGCCGGCATGCGCGCGGCCATCGAGGCCGGGCCCGGTGCGAAGACCGCCGTCATCTCGAAGCTGTACCCGACGCGCTCCCACACGGGTGCGGCGCAGGGCGGCATGGCCGCCGCACTCGCCAACGTCGAGGAGGACAGCTGGGAGTGGCACACCTTCGACACCATCAAGGGCGGCGACTACCTCGTCGACCAGGACGCCGCCGAGATCCTCGCGAAGGAGGCCATCGACGCGGTCATCGACCTCGAGAACATGGGCCTGCCCTTCAACCGGACGCCGGAGGGCAAGATCGACCAGCGCCGCTTCGGCGGCCACACGCGCGACCACGGCAAGGCGCCGGTGCGACGCGCGTGCTACGCGGCCGACCGCACGGGCCACATGATCCTCCAGACGCTGTTCCAGAACTGCGTCAAGCTCGGCATCGAGTTCTACAACGAGTACTACGCGCTCGACCTCGTGATGACCGACGTCGACGGCGTCCAGAAGCCCTCGGGCGTCGTCGCCTACGAGCTCGCCACCGGCGAGCTCCACGTCTTCCAGGCGAAGGCCGTGATCTTCGCGACCGGCGGCTTCGGGAAGATCTACAAGACCACCTCGAACGCGCACACGCTCACGGGCGACGGCGTCGGCATCGTCTGGCGCAAGGGCCTGCCGCTCGAGGACATGGAGTTCTTCCAGTTCCACCCGACCGGCCTCGCCGGACTCGGCATCCTCCTCACCGAGGGTGCGCGAGGCGAGGGCGCGATCCTCCGCAACGCGTCGGGCGAGCGGTTCATGGAGCGCTACGCCCCCACGATCAAGGACCTCGCGCCGCGCGACATCGTCGCCCGCTGCATGGTCCAGGAGGTCGCCGAGGGCCGCGGCGCCGGCCCGAACAAGGACTACGTGCTGCTGGACTGCACGCACCTCGGCGCGGAGGTGCTCGAGACCAAGCTCCCCGACATCACCGAGTTCGCCCGCACGTACCTCGGCGTCGACCCGGTGTACGAGCCCGTGCCCGTCATGCCGACCGCCCACTACGCGATGGGCGGCATCCCCACGAACGTCAAGGCCGAGGTCCTGAGCGACAACACGACCGTCGTGCCCGGCCTCTACGCCGCCGGCGAGTGCGCGTGCGTCTCGGTGCACGGCTCCAACCGCCTCGGCACCAACTCGCTGCTCGACATCAACGTGTTCGGCAAGCGGGCCGGGCGCAACGCGGTCGAGTACGTCAACTCGGGCGTCGACTTCACGCCGCTCCCCGAGGACCCGGCCGCCGGCGTCCGCGGCCTGCTCGAGACCCTCCGCGACGCGGACGGCACCGAGCGCATCGCCGCGATCCGCAAGGAGCTGCAGGACGAGATGGACAAGGGCGCGCAGGTGTTCCGCACGAGCGAGTCGCTCGACCACGTCGCCGAGGTCATCGCCGGACTCCGGGACCGCTACCGGAACATCGCGGTGCAGGACAAGGGCAAGCGGTTCAACACCGACCTGCTCGAGGCGGTCGAGCTCGGCTTCCTGCTCGACCTCGCCGAGGTCGTCGTCGCCTCCGCCCGCAACCGCGAGGAGAGCCGCGGCGGCCACATGCGCGACGACTTCCCGAACCGCGACGACGAGAAGTTCATGCAGCACACGATGGCCTACCTGTCCGGGGACGCGCACTCGTCGGTCGCCTCCGACCACATCCGGCTCGACTGGAAGCCGGTGACCATCACCCGTTACCAGCCCATGGAGAGGAAGTACTGACGTGACGACCGCCACGCTCGAGACCACGTCCACGGATGCCGCGATCCAGTCGTTCACGGTCACCTTCCTGATCCGCCGCTTCGACCCGGACGTCGACACGGAGCCGCGCTGGCAGGACTTCGACGTCGAGATGTACGCGACCGACCGCGTGCTGGACGCCCTGCACAAGATCAAGTGGGAGCAGGACGGTTCGCTGACCTTCCGTCGCTCCTGCGCGCACGGCATCTGCGGCTCCGACGCGATGCGCATCAACGGCCGCAACCGGCTCGCGTGCAAGACCCTGATCAAGGACCTCGACATCACGAAGCCGATCTACGTCGAGGCGATCAAGGGCCTGCCGCTCGAGAAGGACCTCGTCGTCGACATGGAGCCCTTCTTCGCGAGCTACCGCGAGGTGCAGCCGTTCCTGCAGGCCGGCTCGGCGCCGAGCGCGGGCAAGGAGCGCGTCCAGTCGGTCGCCGAGCGCGCTCGCTTCGACGACACGACCAAGTGCATCCTGTGCGCCGCGTGCACCTCGTCCTGCCCGGTGTTCTGGACCGACGGCCAGTACTTCGGCCCGGCGGCGATTGTCAACGCGCACCGCTTCATCTTCGACTCGCGCGACGACGAGGCGAAGGTGCGCCTCGACATCCTCAACGACAAGGAGGGCGTGTGGCGCTGCCGCACGACCTTCAACTGCACCGACGCATGCCCCCGCGGCATCGAGGTGACCAAGGCGATCGCCGAGGTCAAGCAGGCGATCATGCGCGGCAAGCCCTGACGGGGCGGCGCCGTGGAACGGAGGGGCCGGTGCGGGATCGCACCGGCCCCTCCGTCGTCCGGTCACGGGCGGCGACGAACCCGGCGGGCGGCGGCGGGCGCGTGCTCGGCGGCGTCGTGGCGGGGCGAGCCCGCGGCATCCGCTCGCTAGGGTGATCGTGTGAGCGATCGCGGACGGGGACGCGGCGGCGGTTCCGCGCGACCGGACGGCGGCGTGCCGGCCGGTGCGGACGCCGTCGGCGCCGTGCCCGCCTCGGCCACGTCGTCCGGCGACCGGGTCCGCGAGGTCAGGGATCGGATCGAAGCCGCGAGCGTGCCGATCCTCGAGCGCTTCGACGAGCCGATCTCGCGCGTCGAGCAGCTCACCCAGTGGACCATGGGCCTGTTCCCGGTGCGGGTCTGGCGGCACTTCCTCGCCCGGAACGGGTTCCTGCTCACCGCCGGCATGAGCTACCAGTCGCTGTTCGCGGTGTTCGCGGCGATCTACATCGTGTTCGCCGTCGCCGGCATCTGGCTCTTCAACGACGAGGACACGCTGAACGCCCTGTACCTGTTGATCAACACGTACGCACCGGGTCTCGTCGGCCCTGAAGGGATCATCACACCGGAGGCGCTGCAGGAGGCGGCGACCGCGAGCACGAGCCTGTTCGGATGGACGGGCGCCGTCGCCCTCGGCGGCCTGATCTGGACGGCGATCGGCTGGGTGACGTACTCGCGCATGGCGGTGCGGAGCATCTTCGGGCTGCCCAAGGACGACCGCGCGTACCTCTACCTCAAGGCCAGGGACTTCGCCGCGGCGTTCATGTTCGGCCTCGCCATCCTCATCGCGGCCGTCCTGTCCATCGTCGCGACCGGGTTCCTCGACTGGGTGTTCAGCCTGCTCGGGTTCGATCTCACGGCGGAGTCGCCGGGCGTCAAGGCGGGGCTGCAGTTCGGCGCCCTCATCGTCGTCTTCGTCATCGACACGCTCGCCCTCGCGGTCATGTTCCGGTTCCTGTCGGGTGCCCAGGTGCCGTGGCGACGGATGTGGACGGGGTCGCTGCTCGGCTCGGCGGCGCTCAGCGTGCTCCAGCTCATCGGCGGCTGGGTGCTCTCCTGGGCGGGCGGGAACCCGCTGCTCGCGACGTTCACCGTCATCGTCGCGCTGCTGCTGTGGTTCCGGATCGCGAGCATCATCATCCTCGTCGCGGCGGCGTGGATCGCGGTCGAGGCCGCCGACCGGAACGAGTCCATGCGACGGGTCACCGCGGCGCAGCTCGAGGCCGAGCGCCGGCAGCGGGAGTACGAGGCGCTCCTGACCGCGGCGCGCGTCCGGGTGCGCGACGCGACCCGCGCGGCCGAGACCGCGCCCTGGTACGCACGCGTGTCGGCGGCCCGGCGCCTGGCCCGCGCGCGACGCGACCTGGACCTCGTGCAGGCATCCGCGCCGCCCCCGCCGCCGCCCCGCTCGCGCTCCTGGATGAACGGGTCGCGCAACGGCGGACGCACCGATGCCCGCAGCGTCTCGAGCGACGGTTCGGGCCGCTGACCGGAGGCGCCCGCGCGGACGGCGACGTCGGCGGGCTCGCCTAGGATCGTAGGCATGCCATCCGCCTCCCCGCTCAGGATCGTCAGTGCCAACGTGAACGGGATCCGGGCGGCGTTCCGCCGCGGCATGGGCGACTGGCTCACCGCGCGCGACGTCGACATCCTCGCGCTGCAGGAGGTGCGGGCCTCGACCGACGACCTCGCCGGGCTGCTCGGCGACGAGTGGAGCATCCTCCACGAGCCGGCGACCGCGAAGGGCCGCGCCGGCGTCGCGATCGCGAGCCGTGCCGGCGCCCGCATCCATCGCGTCGAGCTCGGCGCCGAGGACCACGACACCGCCGGCCGCTGGCTCGAGGCCGACTACGAGGTCGGCGAGCGCATCGTCACGGTCGTGAGCTGCTACGTCCCCTCGGGCGAGGCCGAGACGCCGAAGCAGGTCGAGAAGTACCGCTTCCTCGACGCGATGAGCGAACGGATGTCGGAGCTCGCCACGCACGAACTGGCGGTCGTCGTCGGCGACCTGAACGTCGGCCACCGCACCCTCGACATCAAGAACTGGAAGGGCAACGTCAAGCGCGCCGGCTTCCTCCCCGAGGAGCGCGCCTACTTCGACCGTTTCATGGGCGCCGAGGGCGAGGAGGGCTACAACGCCGGGGCCGGGTTCGGCTGGGTCGACCTCGGACGCCGCTCCGCCGGCGAGGTCCCCGGCCCGTACACCTGGTGGTCGTGGCGCGGCAAGGCGTTCGACAACGACACCGGGTGGCGCATCGACTACCAGCTCGCCACGTCCGGCCTGGCCGATGCGATGGTCGGGTACGCCGTGGACCGCGCGGACGCGTACGACGAGCGATGGTCCGACCACGCCCCCGTCGTCGTCGACTACGCCATCTGAGACCGAAGGACCCCCACACCACGATGAACACCGCACGCCCCGTCGTCTTCTCCGGCATGCAGCCGTCGGGCGACTCGCTCCACCTCGGCAACTACCTCGGCGCCCTGGTGAACTGGGTCGCACTGCAGGACGACCACGACCCGATCTACTGCGTCGTCGACCTGCACGCGATCACGGTTCCGCAGGAGCCCGAGGCCATGCGGGAGGCCACGCGTCGCACGGCCGCGCAGTACCTCGCGGCGGGGGTCGACCCCGAGCGGTCGACGTTGTTCGTGCAGTCGCAGGTGCCGGCGCACGCCGAGCTCGCGTGGGTGCTCGGCACTCTCACCGGCTTCGGCGAGGCCAGCCGCATGACGCAGTTCAAGGACAAGTCCTCGCGCTTCGGCGCCGAGTCGACCACGGTGGGCCTCTTCACCTATCCCGTGCTGATGGCCGCCGACATCCTGCTCTACGGCACGCACCTGGTGCCCGTCGGCGACGACCAGCGGCAGCACCTCGAGCTGACCCGGGACCTCGCCGGCCGGTTCAACTCGCGGTACGGCGACACGTTCGTCGTGCCGGAGGCGATGATCCCGAAGGAGTCGGCCCGCATCTACGACCTGCAGGAGCCGACGGCGAAGATGTCGAAGTCGGCGGCGAGCCCCAACGGCCTGATCAACCTGATGGACGACCCCAAGGTGATCGCGAAGCGCATCCGCAGCGCCGTCACCGACACCGAGCGCGAGGTCCGCTACGACCCGCAGGCGAAGCCCGGCATCGCGAACCTGCTCGACATCTACGCGACCGTGACGGGTCGCACGATCCCCGAGCTCGAGGCCGAGTACGACGGCAAGGGCTACGGCGACCTCAAGAAGGACCTCGCGGAGGTGGTGGTCGACCGGGTCGCCCCGATCCGGGAGCGCACGCTCGAGCTCATGGAGGACCCGGCCGAGCTCGACCGACTGCTCGCGATCGGCGCCGACAAGGCATCGGAGCGCGCCGAGCGCACCCTCGCGACCGCGTACGACCGCGTCGGCTTCCTCCGCCGTCGGTGACGCACGGCGCGCACGACACGAGCGCACCCGGCGGTCCGGGCGCGCTCGAGGGCCCTGGCGCCGGGCGTCCGGTGGTGCTGTTCGACCTCGACGACACCCTCATGGCGCATCGCGAGGCGGTCGCCACCGGCATCGTGCTGCACCTGCGCGAGCGCGGCTACGCGGCCGAGGAGGCCGCCGCGCAGCGGCTGTGGCACGAGCTCGAGGAACGGCACTACCACGCCTACCTCGCCGGCGAGCTGACCTTCGAGGGCCAGCGTCGGGCCCGCGCGTCCGAGTTCGCCCACGCGCACGGCGACCGGATCGACGACGAGGCCGCCGGTGCCTGGTTCGCCCGCTACTTCGAGCGGTACCGCGAGTCGTGGAGCCTCCACGACGACGTCGGGCCCGCGCTCGACGCGCTCGAGCGCGCCCTGCCGGGCGTGCGGTTCGGCATCATCACGAACGGCGAGCACGACTTCCAGCTGGCCAAGCTCGTGCGCCTGGGGCTCGAGGTCGGCCATCCCGGGCGGATCGAGCACCTCGTCGCGTCCGGCGCGGAGGGCGTGACCAAGCCGGACCGACGGATCTTCGAGGTCGCGCTGTCGCGGTTCGCCGCCGGCGGCGCGGTCTCGGGCGCGGCGTACGTCGGCGATCGGCTCCGCACCGACGCCATCGGGGCGGCCGAGGCCGGACTCGTCGGCGTGTGGCTCAACCGGTCGGGCGAGCGGCCGGCGGAGCCGGAGGCGACGGATGCGGCGGCCGCGGGCGTCGTCGAGATCCGAACGCTGGCCGAGCTGGCCCCGCTGCTCGCCGACCGGCTCGCCTGAGGTCGCACCGCGGGACGACGACGGGCCGGGGTGCCTTCCCGTGCACCCCGGCCCGTGTCATCCGCTCACCCTGAGGCGAGCATCGCGTCGGCGGACTCGCGTCCGCCTCAGCGGACGTCCTCGTCGACCCAGTCCAGGGTCTTCGTGACGGCCTTCTTCCAGTTGCGCACGAGGCGCCCCTGCTCGGCCTCGTCCATCGAGGGCTCCCAGCGACGGTCCTCCTGCCAGTTCTTGGCGAGGTCGTCGAGGTCCGCCCAGAAGCCGACCGCGAGGCCGGCCGCGTAGGCGGCGCCGAGCGCGGTCGTCTCGGCGACGACCGGGCGGACCACGGGCACGCCGAGGATGTCGGCCTGGAACTGCAGCAGCGTGTCGTTGGCGGTCGCGCCGCCGTCGACGCGGAGCTCGGTGAGGTCGATCCCCGCGTCGGCGTTCACGGCTTCCACCACGTCGCGCGTCTGGAACGCGATCGCCTCGAGTGCCGCCCGCGCGATGTGCCCCTTGTTCACGTAGCGGGTCAGGCCCACGAGCGCGCCGCGCGCGTCGGGACGCCAGTACGGGGCGAAGAGCCCCGAGAAGGCGGGCACGAAGTACGCGCCGCCGTTGTCCTCGACGGTCTTCGCGAGCTCCTCGACCTCCGGGGCCGAGGAGATGATGCCGAGGTTGTCGCGCAGCCACTGCACGAGCGATCCGGTCACCGCGATCGAGCCCTCGAGGGCGTAGTGCACGGGCTGGTCGCCGAGCTTGTAGCCGACGGTCGTGAGCAGGCCGTTCTTCGAGTGGACGATCTCCTCGCCCGTGTTGAAGATCAGGAAGTTGCCCGTGCCGTAGGTGTTCTTCGCCTCGCCGGCGTCGAACGCCGCCTGGCCGAAGGTGGCGGCCTGCTGGTCGCCGAGGATGCCCGCGATGGGCGTCTCGCGGAGCAGGCTCGAGGACTCGACGGTGCCGTAGACCTCGGAGGAGGACTTGATCGCGGGGAGCATCGAGCGCGGCACGCCGAAGATCCCGAGGATCTCGTCGTCCCACTGCAGGGTCTCGAGGTCCATGAACAGGGTGCGGCTGGCGTTGGTGACATCCGTCGCATGCACGCCGCCGTCGACGCCGCCGGTGAGGTTCCAGAGCACCCACGTGTCGGTCGTGCCGAAGATCAGGTCGCCGGCCTCGGCCTTCTCACGGGCGCCGGGCACGTTCTCGAGGATCCACACGATCTTGGTGCCGGAGAAGTAGGTCGCGAGCGGCAGTCCGACCTTCGCCTTGAAGCGCTCGACCCCGCCGTCGGCCGCGAGGCGGTCGACGATGTCCTGCGTGCGGGTGTCCTGCCAGACGATCGCGTTGTAGACGGGCTCGCCGGTCGTGCGGTCCCAGACGACGGCCGTCTCGCGCTGGTTGGTGATGCCCACCGCGGCGATGTCGTGTCGGGTCAGGTCGGCCTTGCCGAGCGCCTGGCCGATCACCTCGCGGGTGTTGGCCCAGATCTCCTTGGGGTCGTGCTCGACCCAGCCGGCCTTGGGGAAGATCTGCTCGTGCTCGAGCTGCCCGGTGGAGACGATCGAGCCGTGCTTGTCGAAGATGATCGCGCGCGACGAGGTCGTGCCCTGGTCGATCGCGAGGACGTAGTCAGCCATCTGAGAACTCCGTTGCTGTCAGTGATGGATGGGATGTGGTGGGATGCCGGGGCTCAGCCGAGCAGCGGCAGGAGCGGGATCGCGGCGAGGCCGGCGAGCACGCCGCCGATGATCGGGCCGACGACCGGGACCCACGAGTAGGACCAGTCGCTGCCGCCCTTGCCGCTGATGGGGAGCACGGCGTGCGCGATGCGCGGACCCAGGTCGCGGGCCGGGTTGATCGCGTAGCCGGTCGGGCCGCCGAGGGAGGCGCCGATGCCGATGACCAGGAGGGCGACGGGCAGCGCGCCCAGTGCGGCGAGGCCCGAGGCGTCGCCGTTGCGGCCGAAGCCGATGACGACGAAGACGAGCACGAACGTTCCGATGATCTCGGTCACGAGGTTCCAGCCGTACGAGCGGATGGCCGGGCCGGTCGAGAACACGCCCAGCTTGGTCGCCGACTCGGGCTCGGCGTCGAAGTGCTGCTTGTAGCCGAGCCAGACGACGACCGCGCCGAGGAAGGCGCCGATGAGCTGCGCGCCGAGGTAGGTGAGCACCGACAGGGCGTCGACCGGGACGGTCGTGCCGGCGGCCGCGTTGCCGAACTCGGTCGCGCCGTTCGCGACGAGGCCGAGCGTGACGGCGGGGTTCAGGTGCGCGCCCGAGGCGTAGGCCACGACGACGCCGGCGAAGACCGCGAGGCCCCAGCCGATGTTGACCATGAGGAAGCCGCCGTTGTAGCCCTTGTTCTTCGCCAGGGCGACGTTCGCGACGACGCCGCAGCCGAGCAGCACGAGCATGGCGGTGCCGACCAGTTCCGAGAGGAACAGCACTCCGAGATTGTCCACGTTGACCTTTCTGGGTAGATCGGGCGGGCCCGGGGGCGGGCCGCCGTTCGGGGCCGCGTCAGGGCGGCCCCGATGAAACGTACCCGCGGAATCCGCCGGTCAGCGGGGGTTCCGCGTGCACATCCGTGCAGATTTCACTGCGCCGCGAGCTCGTCGAGCGCGACGCCGTGGCGCTCCGCGAGCACCTCGCGGGCGAGCCGGACCTCGGCGCGCCGGGACTGCGCGTCCCAGCCGAGGACGTCGCCGACCACGGCCGCCAGCTCCTCGAGGAGCGGCGCCGTCACCGCCCCCGTGAAGGCGAGGCTGGTGCGCCGCAGCAGCACGTCCACGAGGTGGACGACGCGCTCGTTCGCGGCGAGCCAGGCGATCTCCTCCCGCGAGTAGGCGGGCGCGTTCGCGAGCGGCGTCTCCGCGGCGTCCTCGAGGGCGCGGATCACCTGATCGGCACGCGTGCCGTACCGGTCGAGCAGCTGCTCGGCACGCTCGCGGCCCACGCCGTCGCCGTGGCCGACGACCCACACGAGCCGCGCGGCATCCGTCGTCGGGAACCCGGCCCCGCCGCCGATCGCGAGGCCCTTCGTGGAGTGGACCCGGTCGCGGCCGACGAGCCCGAGCACCTCGTCCGAGAGGTGCTCGGCGAGGGCGCGGAAGGTGGTCCACTTGCCGCCGACGAGGCTCAGCACGGTCGTGCCGGGACGTTCGGCGACCTCCGCGCGCTCGATGCGGTAGTCGCGGCTGACGAAGCCGGGCTGGGTGTCGTCGTGGCGCGGCAGGGGGCGGACGCCGGAGAAGCGGAAGACGATCTGCGAGCGGTCGACGCGCACGCTTGGGAAAACGTGCGCGACGAGGTCGAAGAAGTAGTCGACCTCCTCCTCGGTGCACACCGCGGGCTCCCGCATGTCGTGCTCGAGGTCGGTCGTGCCCACCATCACGCGGCCCTTGAGCGGGTAGATCAGCACGATGCGGCCGTCGGAGTGCTCGAAGAAGATCTCGCGGCCGCCGGTGGCCTCGAGCAGCTCGTCGTTGTCGAGCACGATGTGCGAGCCCTTCGTGCCCCCCATGAACCGGGTGTCGCGGCCGAGCTGCGCGTTGGTGAGGTCCGTCCACGGCCCGGAGGTGTTGACGACCACGTCGGCGGCGAGGTCGAACTCCTCGCCCGTCACGCCGTCGCGCACGCGCACGCCGCGGGCGCCCATCCCCACGGCCTCGAGCCGGTTGGCGGCACGGGCGTGCTCGCCGGCGTCGAGCCCGTCGAAGAGCACGTCGAGCGCGAGCCGCTCGGGGTCGTGCATGCTCGCGTCGTAGTACGTCGCCGTGTACTTCAGGTCGGGGTTCAGCGCGGGAAGCTCGGCGAGCGACTTCTTCGCACCGAGGAAGCGGTGGCGCGGCGCCGATCCGCCGTCGCGCGAGAACGCGTCGTAGATCGTCAGCCCGGCCTTGATGAGCGCGGCGCCGCGCTCCGAGGGCGCGCCCTGCCGGTGGGTGAGGAAGCGCAGCGGCGCCGAGAGGATGCCCGAGAAGGTCGAGAAGATCGGGACGGTCGTCTCCAGCGGCTTGACGTAGTGCGGCGCGATCCGGATGAGCCCGTTGCGCTCCTGCACGGACTCCTGCACGAGGCGGAACTCGCCGTTCTCGAGGTAGCGGATGCCGCCGTGGATCATGTGGCTCGAGGCGGCCGATGCGCCAGAGACGAAGTCGTCGCGCTCGACGAGCACGACGTCGACGCCCTGGAGGGCGAGGTCGCGGAAGGTCGCGATCCCGTTGATGCCGCCGCCGATGATCACGACCTCGGCGGTCGGGCGGGCGCGCAGGGCGGCGACCTCGGGGCGGGGGCCCGCGGCGGGCGTGGAGCGGTTCGTCGTCGGCGACGTGGTGGGCGACATCGCTGTCCTTTCGAGCTGGTCACGCCGGGGTTGCGTGGGCGTCCCGGCTGTGGATGAATACATCGTGGCAGCGATGAACAAGCTTGCAAGCCAGTTGAACAAACGTGCAGAGGGAGATCGCATGGTCGTGACGGATGCCTCGGGGCCGACGCGGGGCGACGACCTCCCGTCGGGGAAGACCCGCGACGCGCTGCGCGCGGCGCACCTGTACTACCTGCAGGACCTCACGATGGACGCCATCGCCAAGGAACTGCACACGTCGCGATCCTCGGTGTCGCGCCTGCTCAGCCATGCCCGCGCGACCGGGCTCGTCGAGATCTCGATCCACTCGCCGCTCGACCTGCCGAGCCGCCTGGAGCAGGAGATCCTCGAGCGCCACGAGGTCGCCGCGCACGTCGTGCCCGTGCCCGATCACGCGAGCGACGTCGACCGGCTGGAGCGCGTCGCGCTCTCGGCTGCACGGATTCTCAGCCGGTTCATCGACTCCAACCAGACGATCGGCGTCGCCTGGGGCTCGACCATGAGCGCCATGAGCCGCCACCTCGCGCCCAAGGCGACCCACAACTCCGAGATCGTGCAGCTGAACGGCGCGGGCAACCTGCGCACGACCGGCATCCTCTACGCCTCCGAACTGCTCAGGAGGTTCGGCGACGCGTTCGGGGCGCGCGTGCAGCAGTTCCCGGTGCCGGCGTTCTTCGACGACCCGGCGACGAAGCAGGCGTTCTGGCGCGAGCGGAGCACGCGACGCCTCCTCGACCTGCAGGCGTCGATGGACGTGGCGATCTTCGGCATCGGCTCGCCGTTCGCGGAGGTCCCGAGCCACGTGTACCAGGGCGGCTACCTCGAGCGCGCCGACTACGACGCGCTCAGCCGCGACGGCGTCGTCGGCGACGTCGCCACCGTCTTCTACCGCGAAGACGGCTCGACCGACGGCATCGCGCTCAACGAGCGCGCGACCGGCCCCGACTTCGCGACGCTGCGCCGGGCGCCGCGGCGCATCTGCGTGGTGAGCGGGCGGGCGAAGCTCCCCGGACTCGAGGGCGCGCTGGCCGCCGGCCTGATCACCGACCTGATCGTCGACGAGGGCACGGCGCGCCGGCTCGTCGAGGACGTCCCGGCGAGCTGACGCCGCTCGGGCCACGTGCCCACCCCCGTCCCGGCGGACCGCGACGGAATCGTGATCCGCGGGGACGCGGCGCCCGGGTAGCGTGGGCAGGCGGCCCCGACGGCCGAACGCCGAGAGGACGCCATGCACCACGACGCCGAGGCCGACCCGAACGCGGCCCGACCCGACGCCGTTCCGGCTCCGGAACCGACGCCACCGGACGCCGTGCCGGTGGCCGTGCCGGCGGCCGCGGATCCGGCGCAGGCACGTCGACCGGGCCGTGCGGGCGTCGCCGCGGCGGCCGCGATCGCCGCGGTCATCGCGGCCTGGGCGATCGGCCACCAGGTCGTCGCGACGGCGGTGCACGCCGAGCTGTGGCCGTCCTGGGCCGCGGCCGACGGCGCCTTCGACGAGGCGGCCACGTCGTACCGCGAGACCGCCGAGCGGGGCGAGAGCGCGATCCGCCGGGGCGACGCCCTGGTCGAGATGGCGGTCGGCGACCTCGTCGACCCGGACGACCTCGCCGACCTCGAGGCGCAGCTCGACGCGGCGCGAGGCGTGCTCGACGAGCGACCGGCGAGCCCGGGGATCGCGGACCTCGGCGACCCGGACGGGCTCGCCCCCGCCTGGGAGCGCTACGCCGATGCCGTCGAACTGCTCGAGCTCATCCCGTCGCGCGAGCTCGCCGCGGAACGGTACGCGCTCGCTCGCGAGCGCGTCGCCGAGTCGAACCTCGCGATCGCCGACGCGTCGGAGGCGCTGGTCGCCGGCACCGAGGAGCTCGCCCTCGCCGCGATGGAGGCGAACCCGTCGGCGACGCACCGGTCCCGGCTCGCGGTGGAGCAGGCGATCGACGCCCTCCGGCAGTCCCCCACCGTGTCGTCCGGCAGCACGGGCCGCTTCGCCGACCTGTCCGACGCGGTCGCGGGCATGCACGCGTCGCACGAGGCCGAGCTCGCCCGGCGCGGTGAGCATCCGGTCCGCGCCGAGATCGAGGACTTCGCCCGCTCGATCTCCTTCGACGTCCCCTTCGACGTCGTATGGGCGTACGAGGCGGGTGGATTCCCGAGCGACGCCTACTACGCCGGCACCGCCGAGTTCATGCCCGAGGGCGACGGCTGGGGCCTCATCACGCTCACCTACAGCATCGAGGACGCCTTCTCGTGGGACGAGAACGCCAAGGCGGTCGTCGTGCACGAGGTCGGGCACGTGCAGGTGCTGCGCGAGGCATGCGCCACGATCTTCTCCGACGCCGGCTTCGACGGCGACCACGAGACGTGGGCGACGGCCTGGGCGATCTCGATGGGCTACGACCTGCCCGGGTCGGGCATCGAGGCGTACGGACGTCCCACGGACGCCCAGATCGCCGCGGCGGGCGGCTGCCGCTGAGCCGACGCCGGACGTCGGGAATACCGGCGGCCCCGGCGCGTTGACCTAGAATCGACACACAACGTGCTCCGGGGTCGGTGCAAGTCCGAACCGGCGGTGAAAGTCCGCGAGCCGCGAGCGCGTGACCGTCCGGTCGCGCGCGGACGGTTGAACCGGTGGAACTCCGGTACCGACGGTGAAAGTCCGGATGGGAGGCAGCACGGGTCGGCGGCGCTCGCGCGCGGTCGACGGATCCGGCGCTGCCGGGACGCCCCGGAGCCTGGAAGGCAGGCGACTGGCGATGACCACGGCCACGCGAGCGGCGACGGACGCCGCGGCGATGCGCCGGGCGCTCGGCTTGGCCGAGCGAGGACCGGCGAAGGGCGTCAACCCGCGCGTCGGCTGCGTGATCCTCTCCCCCGACGGCGACGTGCTCGCCGAGGGATGGCATCGCGGAGCCGGGACGGCGCATGCGGAGGTCGACGCGCTCGCGAAGCTCGAGCCGGGTGCGGCGCGCGGCGCGACCGCCGTCGTGACCCTCGAGCCGTGCAACCACACCGGCCGCACGGGACCGTGCGCCGCCGCGCTCGTCGACGCCGGGATCGCCCGCGTCGTCTACGCGGTCGACGACCCCGGCCGGCACTCCGCCGGCGGTGCCCGGACGCTCCGGGATGCGGGCGTCGAGGTCGAGCCGGGCGTGCTCGCCGACGAGGTCGAGGCGTTCCTCGAGGACTGGCTGTTCGCGGCCCGCGAGCGACGCCCGCGCGTGACCGTGAAGTGGGCGTCGAGCCTCGACGGACGCGTCGCCGCGGCCGACGGAACCAGCCGCTGGATCACCGGCGAGCACGCGAGGGCCGACGTGCACCGGCGCCGTGCCACGGCCGATGCGATCGCCGTGGGCACGGGCACCGTGCTCGCCGACGATCCCGCGCTCACGGCGCGCGACGCCGACGGCGCGCTCCTCGACGACCAGCCCGTGCCCGTGGTGTTCGGGCGACGGCCGCTCCCCCCGGACGCGGCGGTGCTGCGGCATCCGCACGAGGCCGTGACCCTGCCCGGCGCGGACCTCGCGGCCGACCTCGAGGAACTCCAGCGCCGCGGCATCCGGTCCCTCTTCGTCGAGGGCGGCCCGACGCTCGCCACCGCCTTCCTCGCCGCAGGCATCGTCGACGACCTGCTCGTCTACCTCGCGCCCGCCCTGGTCGGCGGCCCGCGCACCGCCGTCGGCGACCTCGGCGTCGCCACCATCGCCGACACGCTCCGACTGCACTTCACCGAGGTGGTGCGACTCGGCGACGACCTGCTCGTCGTCGCCCGTCCGTCGCACCCCGAGACCGACACCCGAGAGAGGGTCTGACATGTTCACCGGAATCATCGAGGAGCTCGGCGAGGTCACCCGCGTCGAGCCGCGCGCCGACGTGGTGCGCGTGACCGTCCGCGGCCCCGAAGTCGTCGACGGCGTCCGCCACGGGGACTCGATCGCGGTCTCGGGCGTGTGCCTGACCGTCGTCGACGCCGACGCGGAGTCGTTCAGCGCCGACGTCATGGCGCAGACGCTCGCGATGTCGACGCTCGACTCCGTCGCCGAGGGCCGGCGCGTGAACCTCGAGCGCGCCGCGCTCGTCGGCGACCGCCTCGGCGGCCACATCGTGCAGGGGCACGTCGACGGCACGGCCGAGGTGCTCCAGGTCACGCCCGGCGAGGCGTGGAGCGTCGTGCGGTTCTCGCTGCCGGCCCCGCTCGCGGCGCTGGTCGTCGACAAGGGCTCGATCGCGGTCGACGGCGTCTCGCTCACCGTGAGCGGGCTCGGCGACGAGCCCGACGGCTCGTGGTTCGAGGTCTCGCTCATCCCGGAGACGCTCGCCGCGACCACGCTCGGCACGCTGGAGCCCGGCGATCGCGTGAACCTCGAGACCGACGTGCTCGCCCGCCACGTGCAGCGGATGCTGCGCCTGGACGCGCACCACGCGCTGCCCTCGTCGCTCGCCGAGCCCCGCGGTTCGGCCCGGGAGGCGAGCGCCGGCGACGCGGCGCCCGCGGGATCGGGGGGCGACCGATGAGCCTGGCCACGATCCCCGAGGTCCTCGACGCGCTCCGCGCGGGCAAGCCCGTGATCGTCGCGGACGACGAGGCGCGCGAGAACGAGGGCGACGCCATCATGGCGGCCGAGTTCGCGACCCAGGAGTGGATCGCGTGGATGGTCCGCCACACCAGCGGCTACCTCTGCGCGCCGATGCCGAACGCCTTCGCCGACCGGCTCGGCCTGCCGCTCATGGTCGCGCGCAACGAGGATGCACGCGGCACCGCGTACACGGTGTCGGTGGATGCCTCGGATCGCACGTCCACGGGCATCTCGGCGTCCGACCGCGCCCACACGCTGCGCGTGCTCGCGGACCCGGACGCGACGCCGGACCGGCTCATCCGGCCGGGGCACGTCCTCCCGCTGCGCGCGGTCGACGGCGGCGTGCGCGAGCGCGCCGGCCACACCGAAGCCGCGGTCGACCTGATGCGCCTCGCCGGGCTCGCGCCCGTCGGCGTGATCGGCGAGCTCGTCGCCGACGACGGCGAGATGCTGCGCCTGCCCGGGCTGATCGAGCTCGGCGAGCGGGAGGGGCTGCCGGTCACGACGGTCGCGGCGCTCACCGAGTGGCTGCTCGAGCGGCACGGCCGGCAGGACCTCGCCGCGGGCGAGGCGCCGGCGGCGATCGAGGAGTCGCCGCGCGTGCAGTTCGAGGTCGAGACCGACCTGCCGACCGTGCACGGCACGTTCCGGGTGCGTGCCTACCGCGACCGGAACACGGGGGCCGACCACGTGGCGATCATCGCCGGCGACCCGGCGTCCGACCCCGCCGGCGCGATCGCGCGGGTGCACTCGGAGTGCCTCACGGGCGAGGCCCTGGGCTCGCTGAAGTGCGAGTGCGGGCCCCAGCTCGACACCGCGCTCGCGACGATCGCCGAGCACGGCGGCGTCGTGGTCTACCTGCGCGGGCACGAGGGTCGCGGCATCGGCCTGATCAACAAGCTGCGCGCCTACCGGCTCCAGGAGGACGGCCTCGACACGCTCGACGCGAACCTCGCGCTCGGCCTGCCGATCGACGCCCGCGACTACACCGCGGCGAGCGCGATCCTCGACGACCTGGGCATCGCGCGCGTGCGGCTGCTGACGAACAACCCCGAGAAGGTGCACCAGCTCGAGGCCCACGGCATCCGGGTCGCCGCGCGCGTGCCGCTCGTGGTGGGCGTGGGCTCCGCGAACGCGGGCTACCTCGAGACCAAGCGGACCCGCATGGGCCATTCCATCGACGACGCGCAGCTGAACGACGCTGCCGCGGACGAACTCCTGAGAGGACACGCATCATGAGCGGAGCCGGATCCCCCGAACTCGACGTCGACGGCCGCGGGCTGCGGATCGTCGTCGTCGCCGGCAGCTGGCACGACGAGATCACGAACGGCCTGATCGCGGGTGCGACGCGCACCCTCGACGCGTCGGGCGCCGACTACGAGCTCGTGCGCGTGCCGGGCAGCTTCGAGCTCCCGGTCGCCGCGAAGGCCGCGCTCGAGGCGGGCGCCGACGCGGTCGTGGCGCTCGGCGTCATCATCCGCGGCGGCACGCCGCACTTCGAGTACGTCTCGTCGGCCGCCACCGACGGGCTGACGCGGGTCGCGCTCGACACCGGCAGGCCGGTCGGCTTCGGCGTGCTGACCCTCGACGACGAGCAGCAGGGCCTCGACCGGGCCGGCCTGCCGGGCTCGAAGGAGGACAAGGGCCGGGAGGCCACGGAGGCCGCGATCGTCACGGCCCGCCTGCTGGAGCGCCTTCGCGGCTGACGCCGATCGAGGCGCTCAGCGCACGATCCGGCGACGGAGGCGCGCGTTCGCAGCCAGGTCGCCGTCGGCGAATACGGCGAGGACCCCGATCGGCGCGGTGTCGGTGGCGTGGTCGAGTGCCGCGCGTCCTCCCGCGACGATCGCGGTGGCCAGCACGTCCGCGGTGACGATGTCGTCCGCGAGGACCGTGGCCTGGACGACCACGTCGGCCGGCCTCCGCCCTTCCGGCGGCGCCGGGGCGGTCCAGATGTGCGCCCCGCGCTCGCTGGACCCCGACGTCGCCACGGCGCCCGGTGCCGGACCGGACCGGACGCCGGCGAGCAGGCGCGTCCGATCCGCCGGGTCGCTGATCCCGGTCGTCCAGTATCCGCCCCCCGGCGCACCGGAGGTGAGCACGTCACCGCCGGCGTTCACCGCGAACGACGAGATGCCGGCCGACCGCAGGACATCGCCGGCCCCGGCGATCGCCTCGGCCTTCACGAGCCCGGAGAGGTCGACGACCCCGTCCGGCCGGTGCGGGGTGAACGTCCCCATCGTGCGCGTGCGCCAGTCGAGCGCAGCCGCGTAGGCGTCGCGGACGACGCGGCTCGCATCCCGGACCGACAGCTCGCCGCGGGCGACGCGGGACAGCTCGGAGTCCGGCCGATAGAGGCTGCAGGCCTGCTCCAGCCGTTCGAAGCACGCGCGCACCTCGTCGAGCGTCCGCGCGAGGCCGGCGCCCGGCACCGTGGAGTCGTCGACCGTCCGGATGCTCACCGTCGTCCCCATCGCGTCGAACACGTGGACGGCCATGACGCGGCTATCCCTCGAAGCCGACGGCGTCGAGCGCGGCCTGCACCGACGTCCGGTACGCCTCCGAGGTGTACGTGGCGCCCGAGACGTTCTCGACGACGGACGACTGCGCGGCGAGGATCTCCTCCCGGAGGATCGGTGCCGCCCGCGCGCTCACCTCGACCGACGTCTCGCTCGAGTCGGTGAGCTTCAGGGCGACGACGTCCACGATGACGTCGGCCTCGATGACGACCTGGACCTGGACCGTGCCGTACTTCGTGTCGACGATCGCTCCGTCGACCACGACCGGACCCGGCGGCTCGCTCGGGTCCGAGGTCGCCGAGCCGGTCTCGTCCGCACTCCGACCGGGCGTCGCCGTCGGCGCGACGGTCGGCGCGTCACCGCGTGGGAACGCCTCCCCGCTGCCGAGCAGCCAGCCCGCGCCCAGGGTCACCGTCGACGCGGAGACGAGGATCACTGCGCTCGACCGTCGCATCACCAGTCGAACCGCTCGCTGTGGACCTGACGCCCCCGGAGTCCCGCCGAACGGGCATCGGCGATGACGAGGTCGGTCCAGGTCGCCGGGCCGCAGACGTACACGTCGGCGTCCGGCAGGTCGGGAACGATCGTGGCCAGCGAGGCATCGGCCATCGAGTCCGGAAGCCAGCTCCGGACGCGGGTGGCCGGTGGACCGACGACCTCGATCACGCGAACCGACGGGTGCATGCGGAGCGCGTCGAACTCGGCGCGCAGGTAGAGCTGGCCTTCCTCGTTCGCTCGGAGGATGATCGTCACCTTCCGGGCGACGCGCACCATCGCCTCGGCGAGCGCGCGGACCGGCGTGATCCCGATGCCGGCACCCATGAGCACGGCATCCGGGCTCGTGCGGGTGGCCGTGGTGAACACGCCGTAGGGCCCCTCGAAGTACACGCGCGTCCCTGGATCGAGCGAGAGGACGCGTCGGCTGTCGTCGCCCAGGTCGCGCACCGTGATCCGGAAGGAGCGCCCGTCGGGCGCGGCGGAGAGGGAGTACGGGTGCCCCTCCCAACGCAGTCCGGGCGACCAGAACCGCCAGATCGAGTACTGGCCACCGCGTCCGTGGATCCGGTCGAGCCTCCGACCCGTCATGATCACGGAGGCGACCCCGGGCGCCTCCACGACGACCTCGGCCACGCGCAGCCGGTGCCGCGCATTCCGCAGGAGCGGGATCACGACGCGGAACACGAGGACTGCGCCGAGCACCCCGACCGTCAGCGCGAGCCAGTACCAGCGCGCCCACGTCCCCTCGGCGAAGAGTCCTCCCTGCGAGAACTGGTGCGGAAGGGCCAGGAGCACGGCCGCGTACGCGACGAGGTGGACGGCGTACCAGAACTCGTGCGCCACGACGCGCCGCACGATCACGAGCGAGGTGACCACGACCAGGATGAACGCGGCGAGGGCGGCGAAGGCCTGCGGCAGGTCCCGCATCGACGTGAGCATCGCCAGGCCCTGGGCGAGCGGGTCCGTGCCGAGCACGAGTCCGTAGCCCCATATCAGGAGGGCGGCGTGCGCGAGCAGGAGGACGAGCGCGGGCCTTCCGATCCATCGGTGCGCGGCGAGCGTGCGGTCGGTGCCGAAGGCGTGGTCGAGCAGCGGAATGCGAGCGACGAGCAGCAGCATAATCAGCACCGCGTTGCTCCCCACGAGCCCCGCGACGATCCCGAGCCCGGTCGGGAGGTCGCGCGGATTCGAGAAGTACGACGCTCCGCCGTCGGCCAGGAACAGGGCGAGGACGAGCACGGTGGAGAACCAGCCGATGCCCTCGATCAGGTCCGCACGTCGCCGACGGCGGAGGTAGCCGCGCGCCAGTGATCCGACGGCGGGCGCGACCGGCTCGCGCTGCTCGCTCACGGTGCCCGCCATCCCGCCTCCCACGCGTCGGTCGGAGTTCGCGCCCATACTACGGGGCGGACGATCAGCGGTGCGGCAGCGGCTCCGGGTCGTGGGCCCCACGACGCCGACGGCGGGCACCGGCCCACCGCGTCGCCCGTCCCCACGCCCACCATGCGGTCAGGCCGAGGGCGAACGACGCGACGATCGCGAGGGGCGGTGAGAGCTCCTCGATCGGCGGGTAGATCTGCCAGTGCGTCAGGTAGACGAACATCGAGGCGGAGGCCAGGGTGCCGAGCGCACCGGTCAGCAGGACCGGGACCGGCAGGCTCGTGGCCCAGATGAGCAGGGCGAGGCCGCCGAGGACGATGCCCTCACGGACCGGGTCGCCGAAGAACCCCGGCACGGTCGCCAGCGCGATCGCGCTCGCGGCGACCCGGCGCGGCGCGCTCGTCGACCGGGCGACGAGCCAGCCGAGCGCGATGAGCCACGCGATCGCGGGCAGCGCGTAGCGCATCGGCGAGGAGGGCGTGATCCCGCCCGAGACGACGTACCGCACGACGAGGGCGATGCCGAGCACGGCCAGCGCGAACGCATAGGGGAACCGCTGCTCGAGCCGAGCGACCCCCGGCAGGGCGAAGAGCACCGCGAGGCCGACGATCGACCAGACGAGGGCCTCGAGGAACCAGAACTGCCACTGCTCGCTCCAGGCCGTGGCGCCCGGCACGAGCCAGTTCGAGAGCAGCACCGTGGCGGGGTCGTAGGTGCGGGCGATGAGCGCGACGCCGCCGATCCAGAGCACCGCCGGCACTGCGATCAGCGCAGCGCTGCGGAGCAGGCCGCGCACGCGCGCCCGGCCGTCCGCGGGGAGCCCGGCCCGGGTCGGGGCAGGGGTCGAGAATCGGAACCTCGCGAGGTTGAAGCCGGCGACCGCGAGCAGCAGGTGGGCGCCGCCCTTCAGCTGCACGACGTCGGCATGGGTCGCGACGACCAGCACGATCGCGACCGCGCGCAGCACGACGGACGTCTCGAGCCGCGCGATGCGGCGGGGACGCGCTGCGGCACCCGGGGCCGCCGGGCCCGGCGTCGGCGCGGTCCCGCGGGCGGGAGGGGCGCCGGACGCCTCGGAGCCGCCGCCGGGGGCGGACATGGAGCGCGTCGCCGACGCGGCGAGCACCCGGATGCTGCGGCTCGGCCAGTCGGTCGGCAGTGCACCGATGCGCTCCTCGAGGCGCAGGGCGAGCTCGACGTAGTTCAGCGAGTCGCCGTCGAGCGAGGAGAAGGTGTCCTCCTCGGTCGCATCGGGCCGGCCGAGGAGCTCGGCGTAGAGGTCCCGGAGCTCCGGGGCCGTGGCTCCCGGCGTCGGTCCGGGTCGCGCGTCGGCGACGCCGCGCTCGGCGGTCGCCGGCTCGACCCGGGTCGTCCCGTCCGACCGGAGCAGCGTCGCGTGCGTGCGCAGCGCCGCGTGGTCGGGCTTGCCGTTCGCGGTGCGGGGGAACTCGGCGAGCGCGTGCACGTCGTAGGCGTGGGGCGGCAGGCCGGTGGCGCTCCGGACCGCCTCGCGTGCCCGCTCGACGAGCCGCTCGTGCCGGACGAAGACCGCGAGCCGCTCGTCGGGCGCGACCGCGCGCGCCTCGAGCCCGTCCGCGGCGAGCACCTGCTCGATCCGGTCGAGGTCGAGGCGCAGGCCGAAGCTCTTCGCGAACCGGCTGAGCCGGCCCGTGATCTCGACCAGGCCGTCATCGCGGCGCCGGGCGAGGTCGCCCGTGCGCAGTTCGTCGAGTTCGGGGCCGCGCGCGAGGTCGGCCGGGGTCTCGGCGTAGCCCATCATCACGTTCGGACCCGAGTACACGAGTTCGCCCTCGCCCGGCGCCCCGCCGACGGCCTCGTCGATGCGGAGCGCTCCACCCGGGATCGGCACGCCGATCGCACCCGCGGCGGACTCGGCGAGCTCGGGGGGAAGGTACGCCATCCGGGCGGTCGCCTCGGTCTGGCCGTACATGACGTACAGGTCGAAGCCTCGCTCGCGCCCGAGGCGCGCGAGCGTGCGGACCCGGTCGGGCGCGAGCCGTCCGCCGGCCTGCGTCACGTAGCGGAGATCGGGCAGGTCGCGGCGTGCGAAGTCCGAGGTCTCGAGCAGTTCGTACGTGTACGGGACGCCCGCGAACGAGGTCGCGCCGAGCGCCGCGAACTCGTCCCAGAACGCCGGTTCGACGACGGACCGGTCGGTGAGCAGGAGGCTGCCTCCCGCAACGAGGTGGCTGTTGACGACGGACAGCCCGTAGCAGTAGCCGAGCGGCAGCGTGGTCGCGGCCCGGTCGTCCGGCGTGAGTCCGAGGTATCCGGCGATGCTCCGCGCGTTCGCGGTCATGTTCGTCCGGGAGAGCCGGACGAGCTTCGGCGAGCCCGTCGAGCCCGAGGTGCTCGCGAGCACGGCCAGCTCGGGGTGGAAGGCGTGCGTCGATCCGGCGGCGCGCTCCGCGAGCTCGTACCCGGCGCGGTCGGCCCGGACGACGACGTCCGGGGCGTAGCGGTCGACCACCGCATCGAGTGCCGTGCCGTCGATGCCCTCGGGCAGGAGCAGCACGGGGTGGCCGGCGGCGAGCGCCGCGAGGTAGGTGACGATCGCCTCGACCGTGTTGCCGCCCGCGAGGAAGACCAGTCGGCGGCCGTCCCCGAGCGCACGGCGACGCTCGTCGATCCGGTCGCGGAGTTCGCCGTGGTCGATCCGCGTCGAGGGCGTCACGATCGCCGGCGCGGCGGGGTCGCCGCCGAGCAGATCGAGCGCGGGCTCGGTCCTGGTCAGCAGCATGGGCATGGCACGTGTCCGGTTCGAGGGGGGCGGGTCCGTCGATCCGACGGAAGGTAAGGCTTACCTTACGGGACGGCGAGGGGAGGCCGAAATCGGCGACGATCCGTGACGCGCGGGCGCGCGGCATCCGTCTCCGGCCGACGGAGGTCGTGATCCGTCGCGCGGGCCGCCCCGGCATACGATGAGGCGCATGCACCCCGACCGCTCCCCCGCCCTGCGCGTCGCGGACCGCGTGCGCGACGCCGTCGATGCGGGGCGCCCGGTGCTGGCGCTCGAGTCGACCATCCTCACGCACGGCCTGCCGAGCCCCCGCAACCTGGAGGTCGGGCTCGAGACCGAGGCGCTGGTGCGCGAGGCCGGGGTCGAGCCGGCGACGATCGGGGTGGTCGGCGGCCTCGCGACCGTCGGCCTCGACGAGCGCGCGATCGAGCGGCTGTGCACCGCCGGCGACGTGGTCAAGGCGAGCACGCGCGACCTGCCGGTGGCGCGCGCCGCCGGCCTCGACGCAGGCACGACGGTCGCGGCGACCGCGTGGCTGGCGCACCGGGCCGGCATCCGCGTGTTCTCGACGGGCGGGCTGGGCGGGGTGCACCGCGGCGCGAGCGAGACCTTCGACGAATCGGCCGACCTGCCGGCGCTGGCCGCGACCCCGATCGTGGTCGTGAGCGCCGGGGTGAAGTCGATCCTCGACGTGGGCGCGACGCTCGAGCGCCTCGAGACGCTCGGCATCACCGTGGTCGGCCACCGGACCGATCGCTTCCCCGGTTTCTACGTCGCCGACTCGGGTTTCCCGGTGCCCGCACGCGTCGAGTCGGCCGCGGAGGCCGCCGCGGTCGCGCGCAGCCGCGATGCCCTCGGCCTCGCCTCGGCGGTGCTCGTCGCCAATCCGGTCGATGGATCCGACCAGCTCGACCCCGAGGTCCACACGCGGGTCCTCGCCGAGGCGTTGGCCGCAGCGGATGCCGCGGGCGTCACCGGTCACGACACGACGCCGTTCCTCCTCGACCACGTCCAGCGGGCGACCGGCGGTCGCAGCCTCGAGGCGAACCTCGCGGTGTACCGCGGCAATGCGCGCCTCGGGGCGGAGATCGCGCGTGAACTCGCGGGCTGAGTCCGGCCTCCTCGTCGTGGTCGGCGACCTCCTCGAGGACATCGTCGTCTGGGCGACCGAGCCGATCCGAGCGGCGACGGATTCCGCGGCGCAGGTGTTCCGGTCGCGCGGCGGCAGTGCGGCCAACGTCGCGGCGCACGCCGCGGCGCTCGTGCCCACGCGGTTCATCGGCCGCGTCGGCGACGACGGCGCCGGCCTCGCACTGGCCTCGGCACTCGAGGCGCGCGGCGTCGACGTCCGAGTGCAGCGGCAGGGGCGGACGGGCGCCGTGGTGCTCGTCGTCGGTCCCGACGGCGAGCGCACGATGTTCCCCGACCGCGCGGCGGCCGCCGACCTCGACGCCGTCGAACCCGCGTGGCTCGACGGCGTCGCGTGGCTGCACGTGCCGAGCTACGCGTTCGAGCACGAACCGATGCGCAGCGAGGTGCGCCGCCTCGTGCAGCTGGCACGCACCGCCGGCGCGGCGGTGTCGGTGGACGCGTCGTCGGCGGGTCTCATCGACGGACTCGGCGTGGAACGGATCCGCGCCTGGATCTCGGCGCTGCGGCCCGACGTGCTGTTCGCCGACGAGACGGAGGCACGACGGCTCGGCGTCGATGCCGGCGGCGCGGACGCCTCCCGGATCGCGGGCCGGGTGGTCGTCAAGCACGGACCGGCGCCGACGGAGGTCTTCGACGGCGGCGAGCTCGCCGCGCACGTGCCCGTGGCACCGGTCGCCGAGGTCCGGGACCTGACCGGGGCGGGCGATGCGTTCGCCGCGGGCTGGATCGCGGCCGCGCTCGGCGGCGCGGACGTCGAGGGGTGCTGCCTCGCGGGCCATGCGCTGGCGGCATCCGTCATCACCGTCCCGGGCGCCGACCGCGTCAACTCCGGTTGACGTTCGGCGAACTGTCAACTACGGTTGACGGCATGGACGACACGACCCTCCGCACGGCCATCGCCGCCGCCGACGGCGACGACCCGTACCGCGCACTCCGCCGGATCCGCGCCGCACGCACGGACCTCACGCGGGAGCTCGACCGGGCCGAGGCCGTCGCCGTGCGACGCGCCCGCGCCGCCGGATCGAGCTGGCAGCTCATCGCGCTCGCCCTCGACGTGAGCCGCCAGGCTGTCCACAAGAAGTACGGCCGGGCCTGAACTCCCAGCCCGCCCACGTATGCTGCAATGCGGCCCGCGAACCCCCGACGACGGATGCCGCCGACGCGCGCCGCGAAGGAAGATCATGAGCGACACCGAGACCACACCCGGCACCCGTTCCGCCGCACGCGCCGCCGAGCGCGCCGCCGCACGCGCCGCCCGAACCGGGAGCATCCCGCTGCCCGGCCGACGCGACGCATCCGGGCGGCGAGGCACCGACGGCGACGACGCACCGCGAGCCGGCCGCCGCAGCCTGTTCGGGCGACGCGGGGACGCACCGACCGGGCCCCGCGCGACCTTCCGGCAGCTGCTGCCCTTCCTCTTCGAGCACCGCCCGGTGCTGATCGGCGTCGCGGCGCTCTCGGTCGTCGGCGCCCTCGCGAACCTCGCCCAGCCGCTGCTCGTCGGCCGCGTCATCAACGTCGTCGAGGCGGGCGACGCGCTCGGCGGGGTCGTCTGGCTGCTCGTCGCCCTCGTCGTCGCGAGCGCCCTGATCACCGGCTATCAGCACTACCTGCTGCAGCGCACCGGCGAGGGCATCGTGCTCTCGAGCCGGCGCCGCCTGATCGCGAAGCTGCTGCACCTGCCGATCTCCGAGTTCGACACGCGTCGCACCGGCGACCTGGTGTCCCGGGTCGGCAGCGACACCACCATGCTCCGCGCGGTGCTCACCCAGGGCCTCGTCGAGGCGGTCGGCGGCGCGGTCACGTTCGTCGGCGCACTCATCGCGATGCTGATCCTCGACCCCGTCCTGCTCGGTCTCACCGTGCTCGTCATCGCGGTCGCCGTCGTGACCGTCACGCTCATGTCCGGCCGGGTGCGCGAGGCCTCGCAGGCGGCGCAGGCGAAGGTCGGCGACGTCGCCGCGTCGGTCGAGCGCGCGATCACCTCCGTGCGCACCATCCGCGCCGCCGGCGCCACCGAGCGCGAACTGCGCGACGTCGAGCGCGAGGCCGTCGGCGCATGGGAGATGGGCGTGCGGGTGGCCCGGATCTCGGCGCTCATCGTGCCCATCGCCGGGGTCGCCATGCAGGTGTCGTTCCTCGTCGTCCTCGGCGTCGGCGGGTTCCGCGTCGCCTCCGGCGCCATCACGATCGCGAACCTCGTCGCGTTCCTGATGTTCCTCTTCATGATGATCCTGCCCCTCGGCCAGGCCTTCGGCGCCATCACCTCCGTCAACCAGGCACTCGGCGCGCTCGGCCGCATCCAGGAGGTGCTCGACCTCCCCGACGAGGACGCGCACGACCGGCAGCTCGCGGCGCGTGCCGTCATGGTCGGCCCCGCCAACGAAGGACTGCTCCCCGGTGCCGCGGCCATCGAGTTCGACGACGTGCACTTCGCGTACGCGCTCACCCGCCCGTCCGACCCGGCCGACGCGGGCAACGACTCCCCCGACGAGCACCTGCCCGAGCCTGACGTGACCGACCGCCAGCCCGTGCTCCGCGGCGTCTCCTTCCAGGTGCCGCGCGGGCAGCGCATCGCGCTCGTCGGCCCCTCGGGCGCCGGGAAGTCGACGATCCTCGCACTCATCGAGCGCTTCTACGACCCGAGCGTGGGCACCGTCCGCATGGGCGGCCTCGACCTCCGCTCGCTCGACCGCACCGAGCTGCGCGCCCAGGTCGGCTACGTCGAGCAGGACGCACCGGTGCTCGCCGGCACGATCCGCGACAACCTGCGGCTCGGCAGTCCTGATGCGACCGACGCGGAGTGCGAGCATGTACTCCAGGCGGTGAACCTCGGCGGTGTCCTCGAGCGCGACCCCGCCGGGCTCGACGCGCAGGTCGGCGAGAACGGCATCATGCTCTCGGGCGGCGAGCGCCAGCGGCTCGCCATCGCCCGTGCGCTGCTCGCTGCGCCCCCGATCCTCCTGCTCGACGAGTCCACCTCGTCCCTCGACGGAGTCAACGAGCGGATGATGCGCGAGGCCATCGACGCCGTGGCCGCCGGCCGCACGCTCATCGTGATCGCGCACCGGCTCTCCACCGTCGTCGACTCCGACCGCATCGTCGTGGTCGAGGACGGTCGGGTGGTCGGCGAGGGCACGCACGGCGAGCTCGTCGAGACCGTGCCGCTGTACCGCGAGCTCGCCGAGCACCAGCTGCTCGTCTGAGCCGTCGAGCGTCGGCGCGGTCCCGGACCGACGTCGGCCCGGATTCAGGGCTCACCCCCACCCCGGCCCGGGGCCTGCGCGGATGCCGCCGGCCCCGGGGCATTCGTAACGTGACCTCCATCACGGCGCGAACGCGCCATCCCGACGGAGGACATCATGACCTTGCTCGACGCCCCCAGGACCGCCGCGCGCGGCGCGACCACCGTGCGCGACCTCGCGGCGGTGCTCGACGCACCCGCCGCCGACGACGAGTCGACGGCCTCGCCGGAGCCCAGCTTCGACGCGCTCCGCGCCCGACTCCAGGCGTGGCTCCGCGAATGGGACACCCAGCGCCTGCCCGCGTTCGAGCAGGCGCGCTCGATCACGCCCGCCGGCGAGCGGCACAGCTCCCTGCGCGCCGCGGCGACCCGCACCGACGGTGCCGTGCGGATCACGGCGAGCCTGTACGACCCGCCGAGCCGCGACGGCGACGCGCTCGCCTGGACGCGCAACTGGGTCAGTGCCGTCGTGCTGCCGGCGGCCCCCGCCGACGGCCGCGTGTTCTACCGGTTCCGCGTCGGCAGCCGGCTCGTGCTCGACGGCCGCGCCGAGACCGCGCTCGTGTCCACCAGCGTGCACGTCGGCGTCGTCCCGGACGCCGCCGAGGGCAGCCCGTTCGACGCACCCGGCTTCGGCACCCCCGTGCGCCCGCTCGTCGGCGTCACGGCACGCGAGGACGTCGACGCCCGGGCGGAGCAGGACATCGAAGGATCGATCGCGGTCCGGGCCGGTGAGGCGCCCGTGATCGGCGTCGTCGTCGGCGCCGACGTCGTCTTCCGCGACGGCTGGATGCGGCTGCACGAGGGGTCGAGCCTGTGGGTCGGCGCCGCCTCGGGGGGTCCGACGGGGTCCATCGAGGTCCGGTTCGCCCCCGACGCGCTGCTCGACCTCTTCGGCGAGGCCGGGATCTGACCGAGCGGGCGCGGATGCGCGCCCGGCTGACGGGGCGTCCCGTGCGGCGTACGCTCGCCGCATGGGACGCTTCGCCGTGGTGCTGCCGCTGGAGCCCCTCGAGGTCGGCGGCAGCTTCCCGGTCGCCGCGTGGCCCCTCCACGTCACGGTCATCGAACCCTTCGAGACCGAGCACGACGCCGACTGGGTCGTCGACGTGATCGGTCCGGAACTCCACGGGCGCCGCACCATCAGCGCCGACGCCGTCGGGCGGGCGTGGTTCGGCCGCCGCCACGACGTGCCGGTCACCCTGCTGCGCGACCGCGGGCCGCTCGGTGCGATGCGCACCCGCCTGCTGGGCGCGCTCCGCGACGCCGACATCGACGTCGCCCGCGCGCGACTCGACTACCGGCCGCACGTCTCCGACGGGGTGCACGACCCCGTCGAACCCGGCCGCGTCCTCCGTCTCCCCCAGGCGGCGCTGGTCGACCTGCGACCGCCCGAGGGACGGGCGGCACGGACGGTCGCGGCCGTCTGGTCACTCGGCGGCTGAGCCCGGTCCACCACGCGACGTCAGAGCGGCCCGCCGTGGTCCCATTCGCGGATCTCGGGGTCGTCGCGGCGTCGCTGCGCCTCGGCGTCGTCCCAGAGGTCCGGGCCTTCGGTCCCGGCCGAGCGGTCGCGGCGAATCCGCACGGCGAGTGCGAGTCCCAGGGCGACCAGGGCGGCGAGGATCCCGATCACGATCCACATCCACTCCATGACCGCACGCTACTCCGGCGCCCGGCGCCCGACAACGTCCGCGAGCACCACGGGATCCTGCCCCGATCAATCGCCGCCCGTGGCGGCGGGCACTCGTGGCGAACCCTCGTCGACAGCGCCGGCCCGCGCCTTCTGCCACGGCCACCGGCCGGAGATCTCGACCTCGAGCGACCAGCTGAGGAACGTCCGGATGACGACGATGAGCGCCAGCACCGACACCGATTCGAGCGTCGGCTCGACGGCGACCGTCCTGATGATGTCGGCGGCCACGAGCAGTTCGAGTCCGATGAGGATGCCACGGCCGAGGACGCGGCGGAACCGCGCGTAGACGGGCCCCGCCTGCCGGAGCCGCCGCATGCCCGCGTCGACCACGGCGACGAGGACGCCCAGCACGATGGCGACGACCCCCAGCAGGTCGATCACCTCACCGGTGCGCTCGATGAACGGCCCGAAGTCCATGCGTCCTCCCGCCGCCACGGTAGCCCCGAGCCGGCGATGCGCCGAGGATGCCGCGCGCGTGGCGGCGACCCGGGGCGCCCGGACGCCCCGCAACGGGGGCTTCCGGCGCCCACGGGCACGGACGAGAATGCGGGCATCGGCCGACGACGGGGCCGGTCGACGACCGCCCAGGGGGTCCGATCATGCACGCCATCCGCATCCTGTCCGCCATGACGCTGGCCGTGGCCGCGTCACTCGCACCCGTGGCCGCCCAGGCCGGCGAGGACACCACCTTCACCGCGCCGCTCAGCGCGAGCCAGGAGGTGCCCGCGAACGCATCGCTCGCGCGAGGTCAAGCCGTCTTCCGGCTCTCGGCCGACGGCTCGGAGCTGGACTACCGGCTCATCGTCGCGAACCTCGAGAATCCCATCGCGTCGCACATCCACCTGGCTCCCGCCGGGGTGAACGGTCCGATCGTGGTCTTCCTGTACGGCCCGGTCGCACCCGGCGCCGGGCCCACGAGCGGCGTGCTCGCGACCGGGACGATCACCGCCGACGACCTCCGCGGCGCGCTCGCGGGCGAGCCGCTCAGCGCGCTCGTCGACGAGATCCGGGCCGGGAACGCCTACGTCAACGTCCACACGTTCGACGGCGTCGACCCGATCACGGGACTGCCCGGCGACATTCCGAGCGGCGAGATCCGCGGCCAGATCGGCTGACGCGCCGACGAAGGCGGCGACGGATGCCGCGGCCGCGACGCGCCTTCCCGTGCACGTCGCGGCCGCGGCATCCGTCGCCTGCGCACCCCCGCGCGCGTCACCGCCGGTCGTCGCCCACCCCTGAGCGACGACCGGCGGGGATCCCGCTACGACACCTGCTGCTGCAGGTGGTAGCGGAGGCTGGACAGCTCGGCCTTGAGCGCCGCGGGGACGCGGTCGCCGAACTGGGCGAAGTACTCCTCGGTGAGGTCGCACTCGGCGAGCCACGTCGTCGGGTCGACCTCGAAGAGCTGCTGGAGCGCGTCGTCCGAGACCTCGATGCCGTCGAGGTCGAGCGAGCCGTCGGCGGGCAGCATGCCGATCGGCGTCTCGTCGGCGTCGGCGGTGCCCTCGATGCGGCCGACGACCCACTCGATCACGCGCGAGTTCTCGCCGAAGCCCGGCCAGAGGAACTTGCCGTCGTGGCCCTTGCGGAACCAGTTGACCTGGAAGATCTTCGGCGCGTGCTCGCCGAGGACGCGGCCCATCTTGACCCAGTGGCCCCAGTAGTCCGCCATGTTGTACCCGCAGAACGGGAGCATCGCGAACGGGTCGCGGCGGAGCTCGCCGACCGTGCCCTCGGCCGCGGCGGTCTGCTCCGACGAGATCGTGGCACCCATGAAGACGCCGTGCTTCCACGAGCGCGCCTCGGCGACGAGCGGAACGTTGGTCGCGCGGCGACCGCCGAACAGGATCGCGTCGACGGGCACGCCGTCGTGCGCGTCCCAGTCGTCCGAGATCGACGGGCACTGCGCCGCGGCGACCGTGAATCGCGAGTTCGGGTGCGCGGCGGGCCGGTCGGACGCCGGCGTCCAGTGGTTGCCCTGCCAGTCGGTGAGCTCGGCCGGCGGCGTGTCGGTGAGCCCCTCCCACCAGACGTCGCCGTCGGGGCGCAGCGCGACGTTCGTGAAGATCGTGTTGCCCCACAGCGTCTGCACCGCGGTCGGGTTGGTCGACTCGCCCGTACCCGGCGCGACGCCGAAGAACCCGGCCTCGGGGTTGATCGCGTAGAGGCGGCCGTCCTCGCCGGGGCGCATCCAGGCGATGTCGTCGCCGATCGTCTCGACCTTCCAGCCGGGGATCGTGGGCCGCAGCATCGCGAGGTTCGTCTTGCCGCACGCCGACGGGAACGCCGCGGCGACATGGTAGACCTTGCCCGCGGGCGAGGTGACCTTGATGAGGAGCATGTGCTCGGCGAGCCAGCCCTCGTCGCGGGCCATGACGCTCGCGATGCGCAGGGCGAACGCCTTCTTGGCGAGCAGCGCGTTGCCGCCGTAGCCCGATCCGTACGACCAGATCTCGCGCGAGTCGGGGAACTGGACGATGTACTTCGTGTCGTTGCAGGGCCACTCGACGTCGTCGCGGCGGTGGCCGACGCCGTCGACCAGCGGGTAGCCGAGGGAGTGGATGGTGCGCACCCACGGCTCGCCGGCCTCGATCAGGCGGTACACCTGGTCGCCCATGCGGGTCATGATGCCCATCGAGAGCACGACGTACTCCGAGTCGGTGATCTCGACGCCGAGCTGGCTGATGTCACCGCCGAGCGGGCCCATCGAGAACGGCACGACGTACATCGTGCGGCCCTTCATCGAGCCGGCGAAGACCCCGTTGAGCTCCTCGCGCATCGCGTGCGGGTCGCGCCAGTTGTTCGTGGGCCCGGCGTCCTCCTCGTAGGTCGAGCAGATGAAGGTGCGGTCCTCGACGCGCGCGACGTCCGACGGGTCGGTGCGGGCGAGGTAGCTGTTGGGACGCCACTCGGGGTTGAGCTTGATCAGCTTGCCCTCGGCGAGCAGCTGCTTGGTCAGCATGTCGGCCTCGTGCTTCGACCCGTCGCACCAGACGATGTCGTCGGGCTGCGTCAGGGCGGCGATCTCGGCGACCCAGGCGCGCAGCGCCGGGTCGGTCGTGCCGCGGGGACGGTCCTCCGCGTCCGAGGCGGATCCGGAGGCGCTGACCGAGAAGTCGGAGATGGTCATCGTCATCCTTTCGAGGAGTCTGGAGTGCCCCGAGGTCCGGTGGCGTGATTCCAGTCTGCGTGAAGACCGGACGACCATTCGGCCGATACGCGTGTTAAGAATTTGCGATCTTTCGATATTCTGAAGCCATGAAGCTCGGCAGTCCCGACCTCGCAACCCTCGGCCACCGCATCCGCCACTACCGCACCGAACTGGGCCTCACGCTCGACCAGCTCGGCGACCGGATCGGGCTCGCGGGGAGCCAGCTGTCGCTCATCGAGAACGGCAAGCGGGAGCCGAAGCTCTCGACCCTCGACGGCATCGCCGCCGCCCTCGACGTGGACCTGGCCGACCTGCTCTCGCGCGAGGCGCCGAGCCGGCGCGCCGAGCTCGAGCTCGAACTCGGGCGCGCGCAGTCGAGCCCGCTGTACGCGGCACTCGGACTCCCCCACATCAAGCCGACCCGCGGCATGGGCGACGAGTCGCTCGAGGCGATCGTCGGCCTGCACCACGAGCTGCAGCGTCGCGCCAGCGAGGCCATCGCGACGCCCGAGGAGGCGCGGCGCGCCAACACCGAGCTCCGCGAGCGCATGCGCGCCCGGGACAACTACCTCCCCGAGATCGAGCGGCTCGCCGAGGAGCAGGTGCGGGCGTCCGGCCATCGCCAGGGCGCGCTGACGCATCGCGAGGTCAGCGTCATGGCCGAACGGCTCGGCTTCCAGCTCATCTACGTCAGCGACCTTCCCGACTCGACACGGTCGATCACCGACCTCGCCAACGGGCGGATCTACCTGCCGCCGGCCTCGATCCCCGGGGGCCACGGCCTCCGCTCCATGGCGCTCCAGGCCATGGCCCACCGGCTGCTCGGGCACGAGCCGCCCGCGAGCTACGACGAGTTCCTCTGGCAGCGGCTCGAGATCAACTACTTCGCCGCCGCGTGCCTGATGCCGCAGGAGGCATCCGTCGCGTTCCTGCAGGACGCGAAGAAGGACAAGCGCCTCGCGATCGAGGACTTCCGCGACGCCTTCGGCGTGACGCACGAGGCCGCGGCGCTGCGGTTCACGAACCTCGCCACGAGCCAGCTCGACATGACCGTGCACTTCCTGCGGGTCAACGGCGACGGCGCGCTGCTGAAGGGCTACGAGAACGACGACCTGCCGTTGCCGAAGGACGTGACCGGCTCCATCGAGGGCCAGTGGGTGTGCAAGAAGTGGAGCGCGCGCACGTCGTTCGAGCAGACGAACCGCACGACCGAGAACTACCAGTACACGGACACGCCCGTCGGCACGTTCTGGTGCGCGACCCAGACCGGCCGGACGGATGCCGCGGAGTTCTCGATCACGGTCGGCGTGCCGTTCAACCAGGCCAAGTGGTTCCGCGGCCGCGAGACGACCCTGCGCGCGGTCTCGCACTGCCCCGACGAGTCGTGCTGCCGTCGCGCGCCCGACGGGCTCGCGGAACGGTGGTCGGGCCAGGCATGGCCGAGCGCGCGACTCCACGCGCACGTGCTCTCGCCGCTGCCGTCGGGCACCTTCCCCGGCGTCGACGACGCCGAGGTCTACGAGTTCCTCGAGGCCCACGCCGGCGAGTAGCCCCCAACTGCTGCGCTTCTCAGGAGTTATCCGGCGGGTCGTGTCGGTCGACGGCGTTTCCTCCTGAGCAACCGCGCGGATCCGCCATCGCCTCCTGAGAAGAGCGACTGGCGGCGGTACGGCGGCAGTGGTGGTTGCAATACTGTGCGAGGCACAGTACAGTGCGTGACATGAGCATGGATGACACGACTGCCGGCCACCTGCAGGAGCTGCGGCGCGGCACGGTCGTGCTCGGCTGCCTCGTGCGACTGCGCGAGCCCGACTACGGCTACGCCCTGCTCGAGTCGCTCGACCGCATCGGCATCACGGTCGACGCGAACACGCTCTATCCCCTGCTCCGGCGCCTCGAGAAGCAGGGACTGCTGACGAGCGAGTGGAACACCGACGAGGCGCGGCCGCGCAAGTTCTACCGCACGAGCCCCGCCGGCGAGCAGCTCGCCGGCGTCCTCACCGCCGATTGGAAGAACATCGACCGGGCCCTCGCCCGGCTCACCTCGGGAGACGAACGATGACCACGACGACGCCCACGCTCACCGACCGATACGTCTGGGCGGCCGCGCGCACCCTGCCGGAGGCCCAGCGGGAGGAGTTCGCGCGCGAACTCCGGGAGCGCATCGGCGACGAGGTCGACGCCCGCCGCGGGGCCGGCGCGGCGACGACCGACGCCGAGCGGGCCGCGCTCGTCGAGCTCGGCGATCCGGCCGCGCTCGCGGCGACGTACGTCGACCGCCCGCTCCAGCTCATCGGGCCGCGCTACTACCTCACGTGGAAGCGGCTCGTCACGACCCTGTTCGCCGTCGTGCTCCCGATCGCGCTGGTCGCGATCGTGCTCGCGCAGGTGCTCGGCGGCGCCGACGTCGCGCAGGTCTTCGCGAGCGTGCTCGGCACCGCCATCCCGCTCGCCATCCAGCTCGCCTTCTGGCCCACGCTCGTGTTCGCGCTGATCGAGCGCTCGCCCCGATCGACGCCCGCGCCGACGTGGACCCCCGACCACTTGCCGCAGGTGCGCGACCAGGCGCGCGCCGGTCGACTCGGCGACCTCATCGCCTCGGTGGTGTTCCTGTCGATCTTCGCGGGACTGATCGTCTGGCAGCAGACCGCCTCGCCGTTCGTCGACGAGGCCGGCGAGCCGATCCCGTTCCTGAACCCCGACCTGTGGTCGTTCTGGATCCCGTGGTTCCTCGTGCTGCTCGCGCTCGAGGTCCTCTTCGCCGCGGCGATCTACGCGTGGGGATGGAACTGGTGGCTCGTGGTCGCGAACCTGCTGCTCAACCTCGCGTTCGCGGTCCCTGCGCTGTGGCTCTTCGCGACGGGCCGACTGGTGAACCCGGAGTACCTCGCCGAGATCGGCTGGCCGTGGGGCGACGCCGGCGGCACCGTCACGGCGATCATCGTCGTCGTGTTCGTCGCGGTCACGGTGTGGGACGTGATCGACGGCGTGGTCAAGACGGTGAAGGGCCGCGGCGGCTCCGCGCTCGCGATCGGCCGCATCTGAGCGGACTACTTCGGCTGCATGCGGATGCCGCCGTCGAGGCGGATCGTCTCGCCGTTCAGCATCGGGTTCGCGACGATCGAGCGGACGAGCGCCGCGTACTCCGCGGGGTGGCCGAGGCGCGACGGATGGGGCACCTGCTGCTCGAGCGAGGTGCGCACGTCGTCGGGCATGCCGGCCATCATCGGCGTCTCGAAGATGCCCGGTGCGATCGTGACGACGCGGACGAGCAGCTTCGACAGGTCGCGCGCGATCGGCAGCGTCATGCCGGCGACGCCGGCCTTCGACGCCGAGTAGGCCGCCTGGCCGATCTGGCCGTCGAACGCGGCGACGGACGCGGTGTTCACGATGACGCCGCGCTCGAGCGTCGCAGGCCCGCCGGCGACGCCGGCCTGCACCGGCTCCGTCGCGGCCATGGCCGCCGCGGCGAGCCGGAGCACGTTGAACGTGCCGATGAGGTTCACCCGGATGGTGCGCTCGAACGCGTCGAGCGGCGCGGGGCCTTCGCGGCCGACCGTCCGGTTCGCGGTCACGATGCCGGCGCAGTTGACCGCGACGCGGAGCGGGGCCAGGGCGGATGCCGCGGCGACCGCCTGCGCGACCTGCGCCTCGTCGGCCACGTCGGCGGGCACGAACCGGGCGTGCGGCCCGAGCTCGGCCGCGGCCTGCTCGCCGCGCGGACCGGGCAGGTCGACGAGGACGACCTGCGCGCCGCCGTCGACGAGGGCCTGCGCCGTCGCACGCCCCAGCCCGGACGCGCCGCCCGTGACGATCGCGGATGCTCCGGTGAGTTCCATGTGGTTCCTTCCTTCGGTTCGTTCAGGGTGCGCTGCGGTGCGTCGACGCCGAGCGCGAGGAGACCGGCAACCGGCGCCCGCGGCGCGTCCGCCGGGGAGGTCAGACCCGCTCGACGACGTAGGCGTTGGCCATGCCGCCGCCCTCGCACATCGTCTGCAGGCCGTAGCGCCCGTCGGTCGCCTCGAGGTGGTTGACGAGGGTCGTCAGCAGCCGGGTGCCGCTCGAGCCGAGCGCATGGCCGAGCGCGATCGCCCCGCCCCTGGGGTTCAGCCTCTCGGGGTCGGCGCCCGTCTCCGCCAGCCAGGCGAGCGGGACGGAGGCGAACGCCTCGTTCACCTCGTAGGCATCGATGTCGTCGTGGCCGAGCCCGGCACGTTCGAGCACCTTCGCGGTGGCCGGGATGACGCCCGTGAGCATGAAGAGCGGGTCGCTGCCGACGACCGAGAAGGCGCGGAACCGGGCGCGCGGCTCGAGCCCGAGCCGCTCGGCGGCCTCGGCGCTCATGATGAGCGCGGCCGAGGCGCCGTCGGTGAGGGGCGACGAATTGCCGGGGGTGATCCGCCACTCGACCTCGGGGAAGCGCTCGGCCAGCCGGTCGGTGCGGAACGCCGGGTTGAGGCCGGCGAGCGACTCGACGGAGGTGCCGGGTCGGACGGTCTCGTCGACCAGCCGGTCCACGCCCGCGACGGGGACGAGCTCGGTGGCGAACGCGCCCGACTCCCCCGCCGCCGCGGCGAGGTCGTGCGAGCGCGCGGCGAAGGTGTCGAGGTCCTCCCGGGAGAGACCCCACTTCTGCGCGATCAGCTCCGCGGAGACGCCCTGGCTCACGAGCCCCTCGGGGTACCTGGCGTGCACGCGGGTGCCGAACGGGTCGGCGCCCGCCGCGCTCGAGCCGAGCGGCACCCGGCTCATCGACTCGACGCCGCAGGCGATGATGATGTCGGCCTGGCCGGCGAGGATCGCCTGCGCCGCGAAGGTCGCGGCCTGCTGGCTCGACCCGCACTGGCGGTCGATGCTCGTGCCCGGCACGTGCTCGGGGAATCCGGCCGCGAGCACGGCGTTCCGGGTGACGTTGTACGACTGCTCGCCGATCTGGCTGACGCACCCGCCGATGACGTCGTCGATGATGCCCGGATCGAGGTCGTTGCGGTCGACGATCGCGGTGAGCACCCCCGCGAGCAGGTCCACCGGATGGACGCCGCTCAGCATCCCCCCGGGCTTGCCGCGCCCCACCGGGGTGCGGACGACGTCGACGATGACGGCTTCGGTGCTCATGCCTCCAGCCTAGGTCCGCCCGCGCGGGCCGGCGGCACGGCCGCGGACGGCGAACGGCCGGCCGCGCCATCCGTTCGGTGGGTCCGGATGCCGCGACCGGCCGGTCGCGGGCGCCTGATGCGCGGGGTCAGCCGACCTCGGCGACCTCCGGCACGGCCGCCGGAGCGACCTGCTCGATGCGCACGGGCTCGCGCTCCGGCAGCACGACCGGATGCGTGCCGGCCATCGCCTCGATGACGCGCACCACCTGGCACGAGTAGCCGTACTCGTTGTCGTACCAGACGTAGAGCACGACATCGGTGCCGTCGGCGATCGTGGCCAGGCCGTCGACGATGCCCGCGCGGTGGTTGCCGACGAAGTCGGTCGAGACGACCTCGGCCGACTCGATGTAGTCGACCTGCTGACGCAGCGGCGAGGTGAGCGAGACCTTCCGGAGGTACGCGTTCAGCGTCGCCTTGTCGGTCGGGCGCTCGAGCTGCAGGTTCAGGATCGCGAGCGAGACGTCGGGCGTGGGCACGCGGATGGCGCTGCCGGTGAGCTTGCCCTCGAGCTGCGGGAGCGCCTTCGACACGGCCTTCGCGGCACCGGTCTCCGCGATGACCATGTTGAGCACGGCGGAGCGGCCGCGACGGTCGCCCTTGTGGAAGTTGTCGATGAGGTTCTGGTCGTTCGTGAACGAGTGCACGGTCTCGACGTGGCCGCGGGCGACGCCGTAGGCCTCGTCGATCGCGGCGAGCACGGGCGTGATGGCGTTGGTCGTGCACGACGCCGCGGAGAGGATGCGGTCGCCCGCCTCGATGTCGGCGTGGTTGATGCCGTGGACGATGTTCTTGATCGCGCCCTTGCCGGGGGCCGTGAGCAGCACGCGCGAGACGCCCGTCGACTCGAGGTGGCGCGCGAGGCCCGCCTCGTCGCGCCAGCGGCCCGTGTTGTCGACGACGATCGCGTCGTCGATGCCGTACGCCGTGTAGTCGATCGTGCCCGGGTCGTCGGAGTAGATCACCTGGATCAGGGTGCCGTTGGCGAGGATCGTGTTCGCCTCCTCGTCGACCGTGATCGTGCCCTGGAACGGGCCGTGCACCGAGTCGCGGCGGAGCAGGCTCGCGCGCTTGGCGAGGTCGTTCTCGCTGCCCTTGCGCACGACGATGGCGCGCAGGCGCAGGCCCTGGCCGCCGCCGGCGTGCGCGATCAGGATGCGGGCGAGCAGGCGCCCGATGCGGCCGAAGCCGTAGAGCACGACGTCGGCGCCGGTCGGCGCGGGCTCGCCGGCGTCGACGAGGACGGGCGCGAGCTCGGCGCGGAGGAAGTCGACCAGGTCGGTGCCCTCGGGGGCCGCGTGGAACCGGGAGACGAGGCGCGCGACGTCGATCGAGGCCGGGCTCGGCGCGATCTCGGCGAGGGCCTCGAGCACGCGCATGGTGTCGGCCAGGTCGAGCTCGACGTCTCCGGCCTGCCGGGCGAAGCGGTGCGCCTTCAGCAGCTCGACGGCGGAGCGGTTGATGAGCCGCCGGCCGTGGATCGAGGTGACGACCCCGTGCCGGCGGTACAACCCGCCGATGAGCGGGATCATGCGCTCGGCGAGCTCCTCTCGGGCGATCCAATCCTCACGGCGGGCGTCGAACTCGTGGCTCACGACTCTTCCTCTCGGCCGCGGGGCGGACCACGTCGGCCTGTGCGGGTCGCGCGCGGGTGGGCAGCGTCGACCACGGGGTTGTCCAAGGGGATGCCCCGATGATATCCGGCGCACGGCTGGGCACCCGCTGTACACGACGTCACGTGACGGGAGTGCCGACTGCCGCGACGGCGAGCCGGACGGCGGCTCAGGCGGCGATGTCGTCCACGAGCGCGATGTCGTAGACCGCGATGCGCTGCGGCACGCCGTCGAACGCCTCGGCGCGTGCCGCGGACGCGAGGTACTCCGCCTCGAGCGCCCCGAACGCGTCGGCGTCACCGGGCGCACTGACGGCCCAGACGAACTGGTTCGACTCGCGGATGCCGTACGCGAACTCGATCGCGAACCCGGCGGCCGGGCGCACGCGCGGCATCCACTCGTTCCACCACGCCACGAAGGCGTCGTACTCTCCGTCGACGAGCGTGTACCGGCGCAGCTGGATGGTCTTCACCCGAGCCATCCTGCCGCATGCGCGACACCGATGACGGCGCCGTCGCGGGCTATACTCGCACCGTCCAGGCGCCCGGTCGCACGCGATCGACGAGCGGCGCCGGCGCTCGGAAAATGGGCGCGAAGCGTCCGGCCCGACGGCCGGCCCGCGAGGCACATACGGAACCTCCCATCCGTCACCGTCTCGAAAGGCTCCGCCATGCCCACCGTCTCCGCGCACGTCGCCCGCACCCTCGCCGCCCACGTCGACCACGTCTTCGGCGTCATGGGCAACGGCAACGCCTGGTTCCTCGACGCGCTCGAACGCACGACCGACGCGACCTTCACGGCCGTGCGCCACGAGGTCGGCGGCGTGGTCGCCGCCGACGCGCACTTCCGCGCCTCGAACCGCCTCGCCGCCGCCACCGCGACGTACGGCGCCGGCTTCACGAACACCCTGACGGCGCTGGCCGAGGCCGTGCAGGCGCAGGTGCCGCTCGTGCTCGTCGTCGGCGACGAGCCGACCTCCGGCCCGCGCCCGTGGGGCGTCGACCAGATCGCGCTCGCGTCGGCGGTCGGGGCTCGCACGTACACGGTCGGGCGCGCGGATGCCGCGGCCACGACGGTCATCGCGATCGAGCACGCCCTGGCGTACCGGGTGCCGACGGTGCTCGCGATCCCGTACGACGTCGCCTCGGTCGAGGCCGGTCCCGTGCCGGAGGCGCCGGCACCTGCGCTGCCGACCCCGCTCGAACCGCTCGGACCGTTCGCCGCCGAGACGATCCGGGCCGTGGCACGGAGCCTCGCTTCGGCCGAGCGACCGCTCCTGCTCGCGGGACGCGGCGCCTGGCTCGCGGGTGCCGGCGACGTGCTGGGCGAACTCGCCGACGCCACCGGCGCGATCACCGCCACGACGGCGCTCGGACGCGGGCTGTTCCCGGACGTCCGCCACGACCTCGGCGTGACCGGCGGCTTCGGCGCCGACGCGGCGATGGCCGCGGTCCGCGAGGCGGACGTCGTCGTCGTCTTCGGCGCGTCGCTCAACCAGTTCACGATGCGCTTCGGCGCGCTCTTCGCGCCCGGCACCCGCATCGCCCAGGTCGACGTCGCACCCGCCGCGACGCATCCGCACGTCGGCGCGTACGTGCGCGGCGACGCGGCGCTCGTCGCGCGGGCCCTCCTCGACGAACTCGCTGCGCTCGGCGCCGAGCCGTCGGGGTGGCGCGAGTCGGTCGACGTCTCCGCACTGTGCGCGCACGAGGAGGGCGTCGGCGTGGTGGCGGACGACGGGCGGCTCGACCCGCGCAGCGTCGCGGCCCGGCTCGCCGATCTGCTGCCCGAGGACCGCGTGGTGGTCTCGGACGGCGGCCACTTCATCGGGTGGGCGAACATGTACTGGCCCGTGGCGTCCCCGGAGCGGATGATGATGGTCGGCACCGCGTTCCAGTCGATCGGGCTGGGCTTCCCGAGCGTGGCCGGCGCCGCGGCGGCGCAGCCGGAGGCGACGATCGTGCTGACGACGGGCGACGGCGGCGGGCTCATGGCCATCGCCGACCTCGAGACGGCGGTCCGGACGGCAGGGGGTCGCGGCATCGCGGTCGTGTGGAACGACGCGGTCTACGGCGCCGAGGTGCACGTGTACGGCCGGATGGGCCTCGCGGACGGCCCGATGCGGATCCCCGAGGCCGACTTCGCCGGACTCGCGACGGCGCTGGGCGCCGAGGGCGTCGTCGTGCGCGACCTCGCCGACCTCGACCGACTCGCGGCGTGGGGCGCCGAGCCGGTCGACGATCGCCGGTTCCTCCTGCTCGACTGCCGCGTCTCGAACGCGATCGCCGCGCCGTACCAGGAGGAGATCCTCCGGGTGAACTCCCCGACCGTCGACTGACTCGGCATCCGACTCGCAGCCTGCCGCGGCGTCCGCTGGATCGTATATGATTACGGATACGACGCTCCCCCGCCCTTCGATACCATCGCGGGTGACGCTCACGACGAAGTGGAGATCACGTGCCAGATCCGTCACGCATCCGGGAGATCGCCGACGAGCTCGTCGCCGCCGACCGCGACCGCACGACCGTGCCCCTGCTCACCGCCCGCAACCCCGGCATGACCGTCGAGGACGCGTACGCCGTGCAGCGCGAGTGGGCGGAACGTCGGATGGCCGCGGGCGCCCGGCTGGTCGGCCGCAAGATCGGCCTCACGTCGAAGGTCATGCAGGTCGCGACCGGAATCACCGAGCCCGACTACGGAGTGATCCTCGACGACATGGTCTACGAGTCGGGGGCGACCATCGAGTACGACCGGTTCTCGAACGTCCGGATCGAGGTCGAGCTCGCCTTCGTGCTGGGCTCTCCGCTCGAGGGACCCGATGCGACGATCTTCGACGTGCTGCGCGCGACCGAGTACGTCGTGCCCGCGCTCGAGGTGCTGAACTCGCACATCGAGCTCGAGGGCCGCACCATCGTCGACACCATCAGCGACAACGCCGCGATGGGCGCGATGGTCATCGGCGGGCGCCCGGTGAAGGTCGACGAGGTCGACCTCCGATGGGTCGGCGCACTGCTCTCGCGCAACGAGACCATCGAGGAGTCCGGCGTCGCGGGCGCGGTGCTCGGGCACCCCGCGATGGGCGTCGCCTGGCTCGCGAACAAGCTCGCCCAGCACGGGCAGTCGCTCGACGCCGGCCAGATCGTCCTCGCCGGCAGCTTCACGCGGCCCATGTGGGTCGAGCGCGGCGACACCGTGCACGCCGACTACCACGACCTCGGGAGCATCTCATGCCGGTTCGCCTGACCCTGCCGCCGACGTTCGCGGCCCGCATCGACGAGTCCGATCGCCCGCAGGTCGGCATGTGGGTGTGCTCGGGCAGCCCGCTCGTCGCGGAGATCGCCGCGGGCAGCGGCCTCGACTGGGTCCTCATCGACGGCGAGCACTCGCCCAACGGCCTCGAGTCGATCCTGGCGCAGCTGCAGGCGGTCGCCGCATATCCCGTCGCCCCCGTGGTCCGCGTGCCGATCGGCGACACCGTGGTCATCAAGCAGGTCCTGGACCTCGGCGTGCAGAACCTGCTCGTCCCGATGGTCGACTCGGCGGCACAGGCCGCCGAACTCGTCCGAGCCGTGCGCTACCCCACCGCGGGCGTGCGCGGCGTCGGTTCGTCGCTGGCGCGCGCGTCGCGCTGGAACCGCGTCGACGACTACCTCGCGACCGCGTCGTCGACCGTCAGCCTCTTCGTGCAGATCGAGTCCGCCGCCGCGGTCGACGCCGTCGACGGGATCGCCGCGACCGCCGGCGTCGACGGCCTGTTCGTGGGCCCCGCGGACCTCGCCGCCTCGATGGGGCACCTGGGGCAGCAGTCGCACCCCGAGGTCGTCGGCGCGGTGCTCACGGCGATCCGCGCCGGCCTGGCGGCCGGCATCCCGGTCGGCGTCAACGCGTTCGTACCGACCGACGCCGAGCGGTACCTCGAGGCCGGCGCCTCGTTCGTCGCGGTCGGGGCGGATGTCGCGCTGCTCGCGCGCGCCTCGGAGGCGCTCGCCGATCGGTTCATCGGGCCGTCCGGCACGGAGCGGGCGAGCTACTGACGCACCGCGGCATCCGACCGTTGCCAGCGGCGTCACGATCGTATATGATTTCAGATATCTGAGACGAGGGAGTCCATGACCGCCATCGCCACGCCCGGCAAGATCATCGCCGTGCACCTCAACTACCCGTCGCGCGCCGCCCAGCGCGGCCGTACGCCTGCACAGCCGAGCTACTTCCTGAAGCCGCAGAGCTCGCTCGGCGAGTCGGGCGGCACGGTCGAGCGGCCCGCCGGCACCGAACTGCTCGCCTTCGAAGGCGAGATCGCGCTCGTGATCGGCGAGCCCGCACGGCACGTCTCCCCCGCCGATGGCTGGTCGCACGTCGCGGCCGTGACCGCTGCGAACGACCTCGGCCTCTACGACCTCCGCGCCGCCGACAAGGGATCCAACGTCCGCTCGAAGGGCGGCGACGGCTTCACGCCGCTCGGCCCCGTCGCGATCCCGGTCGACGGCATCGGCCAGGGCGACTGGCGTGTCCGCACCTGGGTCAACGGCGAGCTCGTGCAGGAGGACACCTCCGACACGCTCCTCTTCGACTTCGGCCGACTGGTCGCCGACCTCTCGCAGCACTTCACCCTCGAGACCGGCGACGTCATCCTCACGGGCACCCCCGCCGGGTCGACCGTCGTGGTCCCGGGCGACGTCGTCGAGGTCGAGGTCGACGCCCCGACGGCGCCCGGTGCGCCGTCGACGGGCCGTCTCGTCACCACGGTCACCGACGGCGACGTCGCCTTCGGCGAGCACGGCTCGCGCCCCGCCGTCGACGACCTCCAGCGCATCGAGGCCTGGGGCTCGGCGGAGGCGCACGCGAGCGCGGTCGCCGCGGGCCGGGCCACGCCGCTCGACGGCCCCCGTGCGGACGACCCGACGGATGCCGCCGAGCCGCCGTTCGAGCTCACCGACGACCTGCGCGCGCAGCTCTCCTCGGTCGCCGTGGCGACGCTCTCGGTCGCGCTCCGCAAGCGCGGGTACCACGACGTCTTCATCGAGGGCGTCGTCGCGAACCACCCCGGCGACCGCATCGTCGGTCGCGCCCGCACGCTCCGCTTCATCCCCGCCCGGCCCGACCTCTTCGCCTCGCACGGCGGCGGGTACAACGCGCAGAAGCGCGCGTTCGACACCGTCGGCGAAGGCGAGGTGCTCGTGGTCGACGCCCGCGGCGAGCGCGGCACCGGCACGGTCGGCGACGTGCTCGCGCTGCGGGCGAAGGTGCGCGGCGCGGCCGGCATCGTCACCGACGGCGGCGTCCGCGACTTCGACGCGGTCGCCGAGATCGGCATCCCCGTGTTCTCGCAGGGGCCGCACCCGAGCGTGCTCGGCCGCCGGCACGTGCCATGGGAGACCGACGTGACGATCGCCTGCGGCGGCACCGCGGTGCAGCCCGGAGACGTGATCGTCGGCGACGGCGACGGCGTGATCGTCATCCCCCCGCACCTCGTCGCCGAGGTGGTCGCCGAGGCCGCCGAGCAGGACGCCGCGGACGCCTGGGTCGCCGAGCGCGTCGCCGAGGGCCGGCCGGTCGACGGGCTCTTCCCCATGGATCGCACGTGGCGCGAGCAGTACGAGCGCGAACGCGCGGCCGCAGAGGCGGCGGGCGACGACGGTTCGGCGGGCCGTGCGCCGACGACGGCCGAGGAGGAGGAATGAGCGCCGAGAGCAAGTCGCAGCGCGCCTACCGGTTCATCCGCGAGCGCATCGACGACGGGCGCTACGTGCCCGGCTACCGCCTCGTGCTCGCGCAGATCGCCGCCGAGCTCGACGTCTCCGTGGTACCCGTCCGCGAGGCCATCCGCCGGCTCGAGGCCGAGGGGCTCGTGACGTTCGAGCGCAACGTCGGCGCGCAGGTCGCCCTCATCAAGGAGACCGAGTACCTGCACACCATGCAGACGCTCGCGCTCGTCGAGGGCTACGCGACCGCCATCGCCGCGCCGTACCTCACGCCGGAGCAGCTCGACCGGGCGCGCGCCGTCAACGCCGAGATGCGCCGCACGCTCGACGACTTCGACCCGCATCGATTCACCGAGCTGAACCTCGAGTTCCACTCCGTCCTGTTCGAGGGGTGCCCGAACCCCCACGTGCTCGACCTCGTCCACCGCGGCTGGAACCGCATGCGCGTGCTCCGCGACTCGTCGTTCAGCTTCGTGCCCGGCCGCGCGCGGGCCTCCGTCGAGGAGCACGAGCGCATCGTCGAGCTCATCGCCGAGGGCGCCGACGCACTCGAGGTGGAGCTCGCCGCCCGCAGCCACCGCACCGCGACGCTCGACGCGGTGCTCGCCTACCAAGCAACGCACAAGCCGCCGTCGACCGCAGTGCCGGCGTCCGCGACCACCTGACCGCGGCGACCGACGACGCGCGCCGCCCGACCAGCACCACTCCGGAAGGAAACCGCCAGATGAGCCACTACATCCCCGAGGGCCTGCCCGACCGCATCCGCCACTACATCGACGGCGAATCCGTCGACTCGGTGGGCGGCGAGACGTTCGACGTGCTCGACCCGGTCTCGAACGAGACGTACGTCCAGGCCGCCGCCGGCCAGCAGGCCGACATCGACCTCGCCGTCGCCGCCGCACGCCGCGCGTTCACCGAGGGCCCGTGGCCGCGGATGCTGCCGCGCGAGCGCTCGCGCGTGCTGCACCGCATCGCCGACCTCGTCGAGGCGCGCGACGCGCGCCTGGCCGAGCTGGAGACCTTCGACACCGGCCTGCCCATCACCCAGGCGCTCGGCCAGGCCCGCCGCGCTGCGGAGAACTTCCGGTTCTTCGCGGACCTGATCGTCGCGCAGGCCGACGACACCTACAAGGTGCCCGGTCGCCAGGTGAACTACGTCAACCGCAAGCCGATCGGCGTCGCCGGGCTCATCACCCCATGGAACACGCCGTTCATGCTCGAGTCGTGGAAGCTCGCGCCCGCGATCGCGACGGGCAACACCGTCGTGCTGAAGCCCGCCGAGTTCACGCCGCTCTCGGCGAGCCTGTGGGCCGAGATCTTCGAGGAGGCGGGCCTGCCGCAGGGCGTGTTCAACCTCGTCAACGGGCTCGGCGAGGAGGCCGGCGACGCGCTCGTGAAGCACCCCGACGTGCCGCTCATCTCGTTCACGGGCGAGAGCCGCACCGGGCAGATCATCTTCGGCAACGCCGCGCCGTTCCTCAAGGGCCTGTCGATGGAGCTCGGCGGCAAGAGCCCCGCCGTGGTCTTCGCCGACGCCGACCTCGACGCCGCCGTCGACGCGACCATCTTCGGCGTGTTCTCGCTCAACGGCGAGCGCTGCACCGCCGGCAGCCGCATCCTCGTCGAGCGCGCCGTCTACGACCAGTTCGTCGAGAAGTACGCGGCCCAGGCGAAGCGCGTCGTGGTCGGCGACCCGCACGACCCGAGGACGGAGGTCGGCGCGCTCGTGCACCCCGAGCACTACGACAAGGTCATGAGCTACGTCGAGCTCGGCAAGGGCGAGGGCCGGCTCGTCGCCGGAGGCGGGCGGCCGGAGGGCTTCCCCACGGGGAACTACGTCGCTCCGACCGTGTTCGCCGACGTGCCGAAGGACGCCCGGATCTTCCAGGAGGAGATCTTCGGACCGGTCGTCGCGATCACCCCGTTCGACGGCGAGGAGGAGGCGCTCGAGCTCGCCAACGGCGTGAAGTACGGCCTCGCCGCCTACATCTGGACCAATGACCTCAAGCGGGCCCACAACTTCGCCCAGGCCGTCGAGGCCGGCATGGTCTGGCTGAACTCGAACAACGTGCGCGACCTCCGCACCCCGTTCGGCGGCGTCAAGGCCTCCGGCCTCGGCCACGAGGGCGGCTACCGCTCGATCGACTTCTACACCGACCAGCAGGCGGTGCACATCACGCTCGGCGCCGTGCACAACCCCACGTTCGGCAAGCAGGAGCACCACGAGACCGACCTGGACGACCCCGATCCGCGCTGACGCGCCATCCCACCGACCATCTCACGCAAGGACGCTGACATGACCAACCGCACCCCCTCATCGCACCGTGATGGCATGACCCTCACCTCCTCGGGCTTCTACGTCTCCCAGGAGGCGCCGATCCACTCCGGGAACGCGATCCCGACGCCCTCGGCGCCCGCACCCGACATCCTGCGCTGCGCGTACATGGAGCTCGTGGTCACCGACCTCGAGGCCAGCCGCAACTTCTACGTCGAGGTCCTCGGGCTCACCGTGACCGAGGAGGACGAGCAGACCGTCTACCTCCGCTCGCTCGAGGAGTTCATCCACCACAACCTCGTGCTCCGCAAGGGCCCGGTCGCGGCCGTCGCCGCGTTCAGCTACCGCGTGCGCACGCCCGAGGACCTCGACAAGGCCGTCGCGTTCTACACGGAGCTCGGATGCCGCGTCGAGCGCCGCAGCGAGGGCTGGACGAAGGGCATCGGCGAGTCCGTGCGCGTCGAGGACCCGCTCGGCTTCCCGTACGAGTTCTTCCACGACGTCGAGCACGTCGAGCGCCTCGCCTGGCGCTACGACCTCTACACGCCCGGCGCCCTCGTGCGCCTCGACCACTTCAACCAGGTCACGCCCGACGTGCCGCGCGCGGTCGCGTTCATGCAGGACCTCGGCTTCCGCGTCACCGAGGACATCCAGGACGAGGCCGGCACCGTCTACGCCGCCTGGATGCGCCGCAAGCCCACCGTGCACGACACCGCCATGACCGGCGGCGACGGGCCGCGCATGCACCACGTCGCGTTCTCGACGCACGAGAAGCACAACATCCTCGCCATCTGCGACAAGCTCGGCGCCCTCCGCATGTCGGACGCGATCGAGCGCGGCCCGGGCCGCCATGGCGTCTCGAACGCCTTCTACCTGTACCTGCGCGACCCCGACGGCCACCGCGTCGAGATCTACACGCAGGACTACTACACGGGCGACCCCGACAACCCCGTCGTCACGTGGGACGTGCACGACAACCAGCGCCGCGACTGGTGGGGCAACCCCGTGGTGCCGTCCTGGTACACCGAGGCGTCGCTCGTGCTCGACCTCGACGGCGAGCCGCAGCCCGTCGTCACCCGCACCGACGACTCCGAGATGGCCGTCACGATCGGCGCGGACGGGTTCTCGTACACGCGGAAGGGCGACGAGGAGAAGGGCTTCAAGCTCGGCCACACGCTCTGAGGCGCCGCGCCGCAAGCACGCTCGGGCGCGACGCCGGCACCGCTCGGGCGCGCGAACATTAGCGCATTCGCGGCGTCTCCGGAATGGCTGGCGCCGACGGCCGCGGAGCGCCATGGTTGAAGCGTGATCGCGGACCAGGGAACGACCGCTTCGCGGGCGATCACGACCGGGGGGACGACCCCGGGGAGCTGCAGCTCCCCGGGGCCCGAAGGTTCCCGACCCGCCGTGCGCCGCACGGCGTCATCGCCCATCAGAAAGGCACTTCAGTGAACACCCTGCTCATCATCGTCGGCATCATCGCCATCATCCTGCTGTTCACCGGCGGCTTCGTGCAGTCGCTGAACTTCCTGCTCTGGGTGGGCATCGTCCTGCTCGTGCTCGCGGTCATCGTCTGGCTCGTGCGCATGCTCACCGGCAACCGGAGCGTCTGATCCACCGAGCCGGGTCGCACCCGCGACCCGGCGGTCAGGCCTCCGACGAGGCCGTCCCGTCGCCGCCCGCACGCTCGTCGTGCCGGGCGGCGTCGTCGTGTGCAGGCGCCGTGTCCGGCGCGGAGGCGGCGGCCGCCCGCCCGCCGTGCGCGTCGTGGCCGTGCTCGTGGTGCTCCTCCACGAGCTCGAGCGCGTCGATCATGCCGGCCAGGAAGCGGGCGACCACGTCGAGCTCGCGCTGGTCGAGCCCGTCGGCCACGTCGATCATCGCCCGGTGCATGCGCCCGAGCGTGGCGCGCACCTCGTCGTCGCTGTCCGTCGTGCTGGCGACCACGAGCGATCGCCGGTCCGACGGATGCGGGCGTCGCGTGAGATGTCCGGATCGCTCCAGCCGGTCGATCAGCACGGTGGTCGACGCCGACGAGATGCCGAGCAGCTTCGCGAGGTGCCCCGGCGTGAGCACCTCGCCCTCGCGCTCGGACTTCAGCACGTACCGCAGCGCGAGCAGGTCGGTCTCGCCCATGCCCATCGAGTCGCGCGTGCGCCGACGCATCTCCTGGTCGGCCGCGCGGTAGCGGCGGAGCAGGTTGAGGACGTCGACGCTGCCGATCCGGGAGCCCTCGGGCTCGTACCAGTACCCGCTCGACTCGAATCCACTGGGACGACTGGACACCCTGACACCCTAGTCCCGACCCGGCGCGGACGTGCGTCGTGCACGCACGTCCAACCGGTGCGCGCGTACGGGCAACGGCGCGGTTCGGGCTGCTGCCTACCGTGGAACCCCGACTCAACGTGGAGGTGCCATGGACAGCCCGACCCCAGTCCTCGAGGAGACGCACGCCGATCTGCTCGCCGAGATCACGCCGCAGGCCGGCGACCGGCGGGAGATCCTCGACCCGGCGACCGGGGCCGTCGTCGGCCACGCGCCCGTGCACGGCGTCGACGACCTCGACCGGGCGATCGCCCGTGCCGAGGCCGCGCAGCCGGCGTGGGCCGCACTCGGCCACGAGCGCCGGAGCGAACTGCTGCTGCTCGCCGCCGACGCCATCGACGCCGAGGCGGAGGCCCTGGCGCGTGTGCTGTCGCGTGAGCAGGGCAAGCCGCTGAACGGTCCCAATGCGCGATTCGAGGTGGGCGCGGCATCCGGGTGGATGCGGGCCGCCGCCGCGACCCCGCTCGAGGCCGAGGTCGTCGTCGACGACGGCGAGACGCGCGCCGAGCTCCACTACCGGCCGATCGGCGTCGTCGGCGCGATCGGGCCGTGGAACTGGCCGCAGATGATCACCGTCTGGCAGGTCGCGCCGGCGCTCCGCATGGGCAACACGGTCGTCGTGAAGCCGTCGGAGTACACGCCGCTCAGCGTGCTCGCGCTCATCGAGGTCATCAACCGGGTGCTGCCGGAGGGCGTCGTCGAGATCGTCTCGGGCGGTCGCGACGTCGGTGCGGCGCTGGCGTCGCACCCGTCGATCGGGAAGGTGATGTTCACCGGGTCCACCGCGACCGGCAAGGCGATCATCCGCAGCTCGGCCGACACGGTGAAGCGCCTCACGCTCGAGCTCGGCGGCAACGACGCCGGGATCGTGCTGCCCGACGTCGACCCGAGGGCGATCGCCGATGGCGTGTTCTGGGGCGCGTTCATCAACACGGGCCAGACCTGCGCGGCGCTGAAGCGCCTCTACGTGCACGAGGACGTCTACGACGACGTCTGCGAAGCCCTCGTCGACGTCGCGCGCGCGATGCCCATGGGCGTCGGGCTCGACGAGGCGAACGTGCTCGGCCCGCTGCAGAACCGGCGGCAGTTCGACATCGTCGACCGCCTGGTGGAGTCGGCGAAGGCCGACGGCGCCCGGGTGCTGCTCGGCGGCGACCCGGACCGCACGCGCCCGGGCAACTTCTACCCGACGACGCTCGTGGCCGACATCGACGACGCCGCGCCGCTCGTGCAGGAGGAGCAGTTCGGCCCGGCGCTGCCGATCATCCGCTACCGCGACCTCGACGAGGCGATCGCCATGGCGAACGGGGTCGAGGTCGGGCTCGGTGCCTCGGTGTGGTCGACCGACCGCGACGAGGCGCGCCGTATCGCCGTGCGCCTCGAGGCGGGCACGGTGTGGATCAACGCGCACGGGGCGGTGCACCCGATGGCGCCGTTCGGCGGCGCGAAGCAGTCCGGCTACGGGCTCGAGTTCGGCGTCGAGGGTCTCAAGGCGCTCGGCGTGCCGCAGGTCGTCAACGGCTGACCTGCGCGGCGTCCGCGGGTACGGGCCGGGAACGCGATCGCGCTCCCGGCCCTCCTCGTGCGAGGTCGCGCCGCGGCCGGGTCGCGCCGAGCGCGACGCCGCGCCGCGCCGCGGATGGGCGCGTCGCGGCGCGTATCGTTGACCCCGACGCCGCGGCGTCGCGAGAGGGGACCATGCCGAAGATCGTCGACCACGACGCGCGCCGCCTCGAGATCGTGCACGCGACCTGGCGCCTCATCGCGGAGAAGGGCTTCCGCGCCACCACGATGCGCGAGATCGCCAAGGCGTCCGGGGTCGCGAACGGCGGGCTCTTCCCGTACTTCCGCAACAAGGAGGAGCTGATCGGCGCGACGTTCGAGCACGTGTTCGCCGCCACGAACGAGCGCTTCGCGGCCGTGCGCGCCGACCTCGAGGGCATGGCGGCGCTTCGCGAGCTCATGCTGCAGATCTTCCCGCTCGACGGGGAGCGGATCCTCGAGGCGCGCATCGTCATCCCGTTCTGGGAGTACGCGGCCAACGAACCCGAGCTGCTCGCGCTGCACGAGCGCACCATGGACCAGTGGCGCGTCGAGATCGGCGGGCACCTCGCCGATGCGAAGCGCCTCGGCGAGATCCGCGACGACATCGACATCCCCGTGGTCGTCGACCACTTCATGGCCATGCTCGACGGCGTGCAGGTGATCGCCGTCGTGGCGCCGGCGAGCGCGGCGGCCGACCGGCTGACCCGACTGCTCGACGGGTACCTCGACCTGCTGCGGTGACCGTTCCCGATCCGTCTTCGCGCTGCTCGAACGCGCGAGGATGATGGAGGCATGCCCGCGCCCCACCGTCCCGGCCTCCGAGTCGACGCACGGCTCACGATCCCCGAGTCCGAGCTGTCCTGGCGGTTCTCCCGGTCGTCCGGTCCCGGCGGGCAGGGGGTGAACACGGCCGACTCCCGAGCGGAACTCGTGTGGAGCGTCGAGGACTCGGCCGTGCTCTCGGAGGCCCAGCGGGATCGACTCCTCGACCGCCTGGGCGGCCGCATGGTCGACGGGGCCCTGACGATCACCGCATCCGAGCACCGCTCCCAGTTGCGCAACCGGGACGCGGCGCGCGCACGGCTCGCCGCACTCGTGGCGGACGCGCTGCGTCCGCCGTCGCCGCCGCGGCGACCGACGAGACCGACCCGCGGCGCCGAGGAGCGGCGCCTGCAGGCGAAGAAGCGGCGCACCGACGTCAAGCGCCTGCGCCGCCCACCTGCCGACTAGCACTCCGCGTGCCGTGGGCCGGAGCAACGTCGGCGTGCGTCATCGCGCCCGTCCGGTCAGCGGCGCACCCGATAGCGCAGGTGGAGCACGCGGTCGCCCCGGATCACCTCGTCAGGGTCCTCCAAGAGGTGCTGCGCGTGGACCGACCCGAAGTAGCGCTTGCCGGAACCGAGCACGACGGGTGCGACGTCCATGCGCACCTCGTCGACCAGGCCCGCGGCGAGCGCCTGGCCGCCGACGTCGCCGGCCGCGACCTCGACGATGCGCTCACCCGCCAGTTCCTGCGCCGCGGCCACGGCCGCCTCGACCCCGTCGACGAAGTGGAACGGCGCACCCGGGTCCCATCCCCGGGGTTCCGGGCGATGGGTCACGACGACCACGTGGTCGACGCCGCCGGGCGGCGTCCCGTCCCAGCCGTCGGTCAGGTCGAAGACGTGGCGGCCGACGACGGTCGCCCCGATCCGGTCCCAGTACGGCCTGACGTAGTCGAAGGACGTCTTCGACACGCGCAGCACGCCGCTGTCGTCCAACGGGACGTCACCGCTGGTCAGCCAGTCGAAGAGGGGCCCGGGCTGGTCGTGCTCGTCCGCGATGAAGCCGTCCACCGACACCGAGCCGTACATGACGACGGTTCCCATGAGCGCTCCTCTGCCTCGGGATGCCCCGAATCTAGCGCTGCCGGCAGCCGGCCCGACATCCCGTGTCGTGGGCGACGGGCGGATGCCGCGCCCCGCGACATCCGCCCGCCTCGATGCGATCGCCCGGCCGTCAGGCCCCGTGCCCGTGCCCCGAGCACGTGCACTCGCCCGCCTCGCAGTGGCATCCGCCGGCCGCGGCATCCGTGTGGCACGCCATGCCCATCGCTTCGGACGAGGGCACGTTGAGGGTGGGGTTCCGGCCGAAGAAGCCGTAGGGCTTCAGGGTGAACTTCGCGTAGTCCACGGGCATGACCGGCCAGTCCTCCACGCGCGGGAAGTGCGTGGGCCCGAAGGTGTGCCAGAGCACGATGTCCTCGCCGTCGATCGAGCGGTCGGCCTCGGTGTAGCGCGGGAGGCCGTCGCCGCCCGGGTTCTGGTTCACGAGGTCGCCCGCCGGGTAGCGCTCGTCCTGGTCGTAGCGGGTCACCCAGAGGTGCTTGCGGGTGAATCCGGCGCGCTTCGCGATCACCGACTCCGAGTCGGCGAGCAGCGTCGGCGAGCCCTGCGCGAGCAGCTCGTAGGCGACGGGGCGACCGAGCCGGTTCTGCTGCTCGGTGTTGACGATGTGCCAGGCACGGCCGGCGAGGGGGTCGGCGTCGCGCGCGCCCTCGGCCTCGGTGCGCAGGCGCGTCGTGCGCTTCGTGAAGGCGTTGCCGTACGGGTTGCCCTCCCCCATCGGCACGCGCACCGCGTCGACCTCGTCGACCGCGTTCGCGACGCCGTCGACCATCATGTCGAGCCGCGCGCTGAACAGGTGCTGGTGGTAGGGCGCCCCGAGCCCGGGCGCGACCTCGCTGGCGTGGTCGCCCGCCTCCGGGTCGTACGCCGAGGAGAACAGCACGCCGGTGAGCTTCGCCTCGCACTCGATCGTGCCGTCGAGGTAGAGGTACCAGTAGAAGCCGTAGTCGTAGTTTCCGACCGTGGTGAAGAAGCTGATCACGAGGCGCCGCTGGCGGCGCACCTCGTTCGACCCCGTGTAGATGTCGGTGTGCTTCCAGAGGGTCCCGTAGTCCTCCTCGTGCATGCAGATCGCGTTCGGGATGACGCGGGGGTGGCCGAACTCGTCGGCGATCGTGGCGTCGAAGTAGCGGATCTCGCCGAGGCAGTCGCAGCCGAGCTGGAGCGAGTTCGCGTAGCGGCCGAAGACGTACTCGCCGGTGTCGAAGTAGTTCTGCCAGAACCGGGCGGGCGACGGATCGCCGTAGGGCACGACCATCTCGGCGATCGAGGCGCGGTACACGATGTCGCGCTCGGCGCCGCCCTGGTCGGCGTCGACGTAGCGGATGCGGCGGAGCACGAGCCCCTCGCGCGCGTCGAACGCGAGCGAGAAGCGCCAGTTCGCCCAGCTCACCCGGTCCTCCTCGACGGTGAAGCTCGGCCCCTCGGGCTGGGTGATGCTGATCGGCTTGAGGGTGTCGAGCGGCGCGCCCTGCACCTCGGGGTCGTCGAAGTTCCCCGACTCGGCGGGGATGTCGTAGACCTTGTGGTCGACGAGCTCGAACATGTGACCCTCGATCATGTCGACGTAGGCGCAGAGGCCGTCGATGGGGTGCGCCCAGCAGTGGTCCTGCTCGTCGTGCCGCATGAAGGCGAGCACGCGGATGACGCGGCGCCCCCGCTCGGCCTCGAACCCGTACTCCCCCGCGGAGAGCGGGGCGAGCGCGACCTGCTCGTGCGTGATGCCCCGCTCGGCGAGGGCCTCGTGCCACTCGGGCTCGGCGCCCAGCAGGTCGTAGATCGCCTCGAACTCGACGTCGAGGATGGGGACCTGCCCGTTCGCGCCGTCGATCTCGTCGCGGCGGAGGATCGACCGGTCGCTGATCGAGACCCGGACGTCGGAGGACGCGCCGGTGGCCCGGTCGAGCAGGAGCACGCGTGCGACGCGCGGGAGCTCGACGCCGGCGAGGACGTCGGGCTTCGCGGGCTCGTCGAGCCCGACGTAGACGAAGCGCGTCTGCTCGGTCAGCAGGCCCGCGTCGCCGAGGACGTCGCGCGTGAGGTCGATCTCGTCAGCGGACAGGCCGCGCATGGGGTCTGCGGCGGCGCTCGGCCCGGTGGCGGGCTCCTGCCGGATCTGGTGGGTGGTCGACATCGTCGTCATGCTGCACCTCGTTTTTCTCTACGTTTGTTGAGTAATATAGCCCCACTCACCGGAACAGGGAAGATTCGGGGACGACGGATGGGCGAATTCGCGCACGGGGTCATGCTCGCCGGGGCCGTGGCCGGCACCGGGGCGACGTTCGCGCGCGGACGCGGCGTCCGCGCGCTCGACGCCGCCACGACCGTCGCCATGCTCGCCGCGATGCTCGACGCATTGTTCACACACGCGGTGTCCCCGCTCGCCTGGGCGGTCGTCCTCGTGATCGCGGGCCTCGCGATCGGGGTCCGGGCGCGCCGGGACCGGCATCGCCGCGACTCGCCCGACCGCGCACCCGACCTCCCGCTCGCCGACCTCCACCATGGTCTCGCCCTGATCGCGACCGGCTGGCTGCTGGTCGGCGCGGACCACGGAGGCGGCTCGGTGGCGGCGACCCACGCGCACGCGCTTCCGCTCGCGGCGGCCCACCTCGTCATCGTGCTCCCCGTGCTCGTCCTCGGCGCCTGGGTGAGCGTCCACGCGATCCGCACCGGAACCGAGCGCCTCGGCCACGGCGCCGCGGCGGCGAGCATGACCGTCATGCTCGCCGCCATGGCCGCTCCCGCTCTCGTGACCGCGCGCGGGGGCTAGATGCCGCGGTGCGGCTCGCCCGAGACGGCGGCGGCCTCCGCCTCCTCGATGCCGTGCCCGATGCGCGCGTAGAGCTCGGGGTTCCTGCGACGGATCGCGATGCCCCACACGACGCCGGCGATGCCCGGGACGATGAGCAGCGCGGGCAGCACGAACGTGACCGCGGTGGTCTCGGCCTGGCCGAGCAGCACGTTGAAGTTCGCGAGGATGAGCACGAACACGGCGAAGAGGACGACGACCGAGATCGCCGGCGCGACGAGCGTCTGCCAGGCGCCGAGCCCTCGCCGGTCGCGACGGAAGAACCCGATGACCGCGATCGCGATGATGCCCATCAGCAGCACGAGCCCCATCGCGCCCGTGTTCGTGAGCCAGGTGAACATCGTGAGCACGGGATAGAGGAACTCCACCGGCGCGAAGTCGGCCCTGAGCCCCATGACCTCGCCCGCGACGACGAACCCGAGCGTCACCACGATCGCGATCGCGCTCTGCGCGACCGAGCCCGCCCATGGCGCACGCGAGCGGGCGCGGACCGCCCCCAGGCCCCGGTGCAGCACGCCCTCGCGCCCGAGCGAGAAGAGGTAGCGCGCGACCGCGTTGTGGAAGGACTGGAGTGCGGCGAACAGGCTCGTGAGGAAGAGCACCTGCATGAGGTCGCTCACGATGACCGGCGCGTGCTCGCCCATGAACACGAACATCAGGTCGGGACCGTAGGCGGCCGATGCCTCGACGATCTGCGAGGGCCCGATGCCCACCGTGAACGCCCACGCGCTGAACGCGTAGAAGACGCCGATGATCGCGACGGCCGAGTAGGTCGCACGCGCGACCGTGCGCTTGGGGTCCTTCGACTCCTCGCCGTAGATCGCCGCCGACTCGAAGCCCATGAACGCGGCGACGCCGAACGAGAGCACGGCGCCGACGCCCGGCACGAGGAACTCGGCGGGCTGGAGGCCCGCGGTGCTCACGCCCTCGGGCGCCACGGCGAACGAGACGAGGTCGAACACGAGCACGGCCGCGAACTCGAGGGCCACGAGCGTGCCGAGCACCTTCGCCGAGAGGTCGACGCGGTTCACGCCGAGCGCGGCGACCACGGCGATGCAGGCGAAGATCCAGAGCCACCACGGCGTGGTGATGCCGAACTTCGCCTCGAGGAACATCGACATCTGGAACCCGAAGAGGCCGTAGATGCCGACCTGCATGGCGTTGTAGGCGACGAGCGCCACCAGCGAGGCGCCGACGCCGAAGGGCCGTCCGATGCCCTGGGCGATGTAGGCGTAGAACGCGCCGGCGTTCGTGACGTAGCGGCTCATCGCGGCGTAGCCGACGGCGAACACCGCGAGGGCGGCGGCGAGCACGATGAAGCCGACCGGCACGCCGATCACGCCGGTCACGGCGAAGGTCGTGGTCACGCCGCCCGCGACGACGGTGAGCGGCGCCGAGGCCGCGATGATCATGAGGGTGACGGATGGCACGCCGAGGCGCCGATGGCTGAGCCCATCGGTCGCCGCAGGCGTCGACGTCGTCGTTGAGGTCATGTCTGGGGATCCCTTGTTCGACGGAAGGGCGCGCCACCGCGGCGTCGCCCGGTTCCGGCCCATGGTTCCGTGCGCCGGCCGCAGCGGGCTTGTCCCTGAGCGTACGTCCGTTGTCCGGGACCGCAGGCTCCCCCTGTCGAATTTCACTCAACGAGCGTAGAGTTTCCTCCCGACCCGGACATCGACGTCCATCCCCGAGAGACGAGGTGCATCCCAGTGCCCCAAGGATCCTCCCCCGCCCCCGCCGTCGACACGTCGGAGCTGCCGCTGGACTTCGCGGAGTTCAGCGCCCTCGTCTCCCGCGCGTTCGTGCCCCTGCGGGTGCGTTCCGATCACCCGGACGAGTTCCGCGGTGAGATCCGCGCCGCGGAGGGCGACGACGTGCACCTCTCGGTCGTGACGGCCGCCGGCCACGAGATCCACCGGACCCCCGAACTGGTCGCCCGCTCCGAGCACCGCTGCTTCAAGCTCGGCCTCCAGCTCTCCGGGACCGGGCTGCTCATCCAGGACCGCCGCGAGGCCGTGCTCCGCCCGGGCGACCTGACGATCTACGACACCGACGCGCCCTACACGCTCGTCTTCGAGGAGGCCTTCAGCACCCTCGTGCTCATGGTCCCCCACCGCATGCTCGAGCTGCCGACCGACGCCGTCCGGGGCATGACCGCGGCGACCATCGACGGCGACCACGGCCTCGCGCGCGTGGTCGCCCGCTTCCTCGGCGAGCTCTCCGGCGACCTCGACCAGCTCCGCGGACCCATCGGCTGCCGGCTCGCCCGCAACGCGGTCGACCTCGTCACCACGCTCTACGCCCGCGAGCTCGATGTCGCGCGCGACGCCGATCGACCGCACCGGGCGATGCTGCGCCGGGTGCAGGCGTGGGCCGACGCACGACTCGGCGACCCCGACCTGTCGCCCGCCGCGATCGCGTCGGCGCACTACATCTCCACGCGGCACCTGCACGCGATCTTCCACGAGGAGGGCCTGACGGTGTCGAGCTGGATCCGCTCGCGCCGACTCGACCGCTGCCGACGCGAGCTCGCCGATCCGCTCGCGGCGGGCCGACCGGTCGCCCGGGTCGCCGCACGCTGGGGCTTCGCGGATGCCGCGCACTTCAGCCGCGCGTTCCGCGCCGAGTTCGGCGAGCCGCCGAGCGCGGTCCGGTCGCGCGCCGTCGGCGCCTGAGGACGGCCCGGCGCCGCGGCGCGGCGGGCCGTCGACGTGGGGCGCGGCGCGACGAGGGCGCGACGGGGCCGCTCAGGCCAGGAAGTCGATCGCCGCGTCCTTGAAGGTGCGCGACGTGAGCGTGGAGACGTGGTCGCGGCCCGGGATCGTCACGAGATCGCTCTCCCAGTCGAGCGCGAGCTGCTGCACGCCGGCGGGCACCGGGTCCTCCTCGCCCGCGACGAACAGCACCGGGATGTCGCCCGGGATCGCGAGCGGTGCACCCGAGACCCCGCCGACGCAGGCGAGCAGCGCCTCGCGATCGGCGCCGGCGCGGATGGCTGGACCGAGCACCTGGGCGATGACCGGATTGCGCGGCGCGACGTCGTCGACGAGGTACGCGCGGATGCCGGCGACGTCCCACGTGGCGAACAGCTCGGTCGGCCCCGCCCCGCCGATGACGACGCGCCGGACCCGGTCCGGCGCGAGCTCGCAGAGCGCGGAGACGACGCGATTGCCGAGCGAGTAGCCGATCGCGTCGCAGCGCGCTGCGCCGGCGGAGTCGAGCACCGCGAGCAGGTCGGCGCCGAGCCGGTCGGGAGCGTAGGCGTCGACCGTCACGGGCTTGTCGCTCGCTCCGTGGCCGCGCAGGTCGGCCGTGATCACGCGACGACCCGACTCGACGAGGGCGCGCACCCATCCGGTGCCGTCCCACGTGATCGACGAGTCCGAGGCGAAGCCGTGGACGAGCAGCACGGGCGGCCGCCCGGACTCGGCGTCGTCGCCGTGCACGCGGTAGGCGATCAGCACGCCGTCGGGCGATTCCGCGTGCAGGACGGGGGCCGACGACTCCCGCGGCATCACGCCTGGTCCGCCTCGGCCTGGTCCGCCTCGGGCTCGTCCGCCGCGACATCCGCTTCGGCCTCGACCACCTCGCCCGGCGGCAGCTCCGACGAGTCGACGATGGCCGCGCCGGCGTGCCCGAGCTCCGCGATCGCGGCCTCCGAGGTCTCGGCGGCGACGCCGGCGACGAGGTCCTCGAGCACGCGGACGTGCCGGCCGTGCTCGATCGCGTCGAGCGCGCTCGCGCGGACGCAGTAGTCGGTCGCGATCCCCGCGACATCCACCTCGGTGATGCCGTGCCGGTCGAGGAGCTCGGCGATCGAGGCGCCCTCGTCGTCGGTGCCCTCGAAGATCGAGTAGGCCGGGACCCCCTGGCCCTTGCGGATGTGGAGGTCGATCCGGTCCGTGTCGAGCGCCGGGTGGTACTCGGCGCCCTCCGTCCCGGCCATGCAGTGCTTCGGCCACGTCGTCACGAAGTCGGGCTCGGCGTCGGTCGCGAAGTGCCCGCCGTTGTCGTCATCCGGGTTGTGCCAGTCCCGCGAGGCCACGACGAGGTCGTACCGGTCGGCGTGCTCGGCGAGGTACGCGGTGATGCCCGCGGCCACGGCGGCACCGCCGTCGACGCCGAGCGCGCCGCCCTCGGTGAAGTCGTTCTGGACGTCGATGATGAACAGGGCCCGACTCATGACCGGCTCCTTCGCTCCTCGGGTCTGGGGGCGGGCCGTCTCATCCCGCCGCCTCCATTCTGTCCCGGATCCGGTTCGGTCGCGCGGGCCCTCGGTCACTCGTTCGAGAGGTCGTCGCCGCAGCGGTAGAAGCCCGCGGTCAGGGTGTCGATCGCCTGCTTCGCCCCCTCGGTCACGTCGCCGAGCGCGTAGATCGCGAAGGTCAGCGTCGTGCCGTCCTGCGCGTGGATGATCCCGGCGAGCGTGTACCCGGTGTCGATCCAGCCGGTCTTCGCGAAGACCGCGCCGTCGGCGACCGCGTTGTCGCCCGCGAAGCGATCGGCGTACGAGAGCGAGCCGCGCTGGCCCGCGACCGGGAGCCCGTCGCGGAGCACGCCCAGGTTCCCCTCCCGCGCCTCGACCTTCGCGAAGATCCGGGTGAGGTACGCGGGCGGCACGGTGTTGTCGGGCGAGAGCCCGGATCCGTCGACGACGCGGATGCCGCCGCGCGCGACGCCGTAGGCCGCGAGCGCCTCGCGGATCGCGGGATCGATCGCCTCGAACGTGTTGCCCGTGCCGAGCTCGATCGCGACCTGGCGCGCGAGCATCTCGGCGACCGTGTTGTCGGAGACGATGAGCGCCTTGTCGACGAGCTGGGCCACCGTCGGCGACCAGACCCGGCCGAGCTCGGTCGCCCCGTCGGGGGCCGTGCCGCGCTCGATCGTCGCGATCCCGCCGAGCTCGGCGGCGAACGCATCGCCGGCGCGCCCGACCGCGTCGTACCCGCGGGCCGACGTGTTCGCGTACGGATCCGCGCGATCGCCGTCGACCATGAGCGCGGTGATCTCGGGCATGTACCCGAGGTCGCGCTCGGTGGGCGCCCAGCTCGCGTGCCACGTCTCGCCGCCGAAGTACGACGCGTCGAGCACCAGCTTCGTGAGCGGCGGGTTCGACGGATCGGCGTTCCACGCGTCGCGCACCTGCCGCGCGAGGTCGTCCAGGTGGGCCGCGCCCGGGTAGACCGTGTCGTTCCCGCTCGCGGTGCGCGACAGGGTGAGGTCGCCGCCGCCGACGAGCACGGCCGATCCCGGTTCGGCGCCCTTCACGACCGTCGTCGCGAATCGGTGGTCCGGCTCGAACACCGCGAGCGCGGCGGCGGTCGTCAGCACCTTCATGACGCTCGCCGTGCGCGAGGCCGTCAGCCCCCCGCGGTCGTAGAGGATCTCGCCGGTGGCCGCGTTCATCACCTGCGCCTGGAACTGCGCCAGCCGCGGGTCCGCGGCGAGGGCGGCGACCGAGCACGTCCGCTCACGGGCGACCGGCTCCGGCGTCGGGGTCGGCGTGGGCGTCGGAGTGGGCGTGGGCGTCGCGGTCGGCGTGGGCGTCGGCGACGGGGTCGGCACCGGGTCGCCGCCCGGCATGGTCGCCGCGAACGCGACGGCGGTGCCGAGCAGCGCGACGGCGGCCACGCCCGCGACCGCAGCGAGCACCCGATGCTCGGCGATCAGCGAGCGGATGCCGCGGCGTCGGCCGGGCTCCGGCGCAGCGGGGTCGGCGGAGCCGGCCGCAGCGTCGGGTCGCCCGGGCTCGGACTCCGCGCCCGGGGCATCCGTCTCGTCGCTCATCGGGGCATTCTACGAAGGCCGCCCGAGCGGGACCCGAGTGCGGGGCCTCGCGGCGAGCTCGCCAATCGGGTCCCGCGTGCCCGTCAGTCCGAGGGTCGCGTCGCGGGGTCGCCGCCGCAGAACCCCCGGATGACGCGGCCGAGCACCGCGGCGAGCGTCTCGAGCGACGCGATGTCGACCCATTCCTCGTCGGCGTGGGCACCGCCGCCGGCCGGGCCGAGGAGCACCACCGGGATGCCGGCGTCCTGGATCAGTCCCGCGTCGGTCCACCACGGGTCTCCACGGAGCACGGCCGGCCGGCCGGTGACCTCCTCCAGCGCGGCGACGACCGTCCGGGAGATCGCAGCGTCCGCCTCGGCCGACATCGCGGGGCGCGAGACGAGCGGGACGACCCGAGCGGGCGACGAGGGGGCGAGCACGCGGTCGAGCTCGGCTCCCGGGTCGGGCTCGCCGGGGAGGGTGCGTCGCTCGACGACGAGCACGCAGCGATCGGCGACGGTCGCGGCATCCGTGCCGCCCTCGATGGTCGCGACCCGCACGCTTCCGGTGCCGAGCAGTGGATGCCGCGGCCGAGCCGCGAGCTGCCCGCCGAGTGCTCGCAGCGCGATGAGGCCGTCCAGGGCGCGATCGATCGCGTCGACACCCAGCTCGGGCTGCGAGCCGTGCGCGGCGAGGCCCTCGTACTCGACGCGGTACCAGGCGAAGCCGCGGTGCGCGAGCGTCACCTCGAGGTCGGTCGGCTCGAGCACGACGGCGCCGTCGGGGCGTCGCTCGGGACGATCGGGGCGCGACGCGTCCGAGTCGACCTCGGCGAGGAGTTCCTCCATGCCGAGCGAGCCGTACTCCTCGTCGGCGGCGAAGGCGAGGACGACGTCGCCGGTGAGCTCGGCGGGCGCCGCCGCGACCGCGACCATCGCCGCCGCGAGCCCCCCGGCCATGTCGTACGCGCCGCGCCCGGAGATGCGCCCGGACTCGACGGCGGCGGGCGCGTCCTCCCTCATCCCGGCGCCGCCGACGGTGTCGAGGTGCCCGGCGAGGAGCAGCGTCCGCCCGCCGCCCGTGCCACGGCGTCGCGCGAGGACGCTGGGGCGTGCCGGGTCGGTCCCGATGACCCGCACCTCGAGGCCGCGGTCCGCGAGCCAGTCCGCGACGACCCCCGCGAGTTCGCGCTCACCCGCCCCGCCGTCGACGAGGGACGGGTTCGTCGCGTCGATCGCGACGAGCCGCCGAGCGAGGTCGGCCACCGGCGTGCCGGTCGGCATGGCGACGGTCGCCCGGCCCGCTCAGGCCTCGCCGGGGTACCGCAGGCCGATCTCGCGACGCACCCGGTCGAGCGTGCCCATGATCGCGACCGACTCCGCGGTCGAGAGCACGTCGCCGCCGTCGACCCGGCCCTCGGAAACGAGCCGTTCGAGCGCCTCGGCCTGGTAGTGCATGCCCCGCCCGTTCACGTCGGCGCGGAACTCCTCGATCACGACGTCGTCGTGGCCGACGAGTCGGAGCGTCGTCGGGGTGTACCAGACGCCGTCGAGCTCGGCGCGCGCGTCCGTCCCCATCACGACGGCGCGGTTGGGCCCACGGGCGTCGCTGGCGGAGAAGGTCGAGGCGATCCGACCGTCGGCGTAGCCGAGCTGGACCGCGATCCCGGCGTCTGCTCCGGTGGGCTTGAACACGGCGGTCGACTGGATGACCGCCGGCTCGCCGAAGAGGTCCCACGCGAACGAGATCGGGTAGATGCCGAGGTCGAGCAGGGCGCCTCCGCCGAGTTCGAGCGCGTTGAGCCGGTGGGCCGGGTCGTCGGAGAGCTTCTGGGTGTGGTCGGCCTGCATCGAGCGCACCTCGCCGAGTGCCCCCTCCGCGATGAGCTCCCGGAGCCGCACCATGTGCGGCAGGTATCGGGTCCACATCGCCTCGAGCGCGAGGACGCCGCGATCGCGAGCGGCGTCGGCGACGAGCCGCGCCTCGCCCTGCGTGAGCGTGATCGGCTTCTCGATGAGCACGTGCTTGCCGGCCTCGATCGCGGCGATCGCCGTCTCGGCGTGCCACGGATGCGGCGTGGCGACGTAGATCACGTCGACCTCCGGGTCGGCGTACAGCTCGGCGTAGCTGCCGTACGCGGTCGGGATGCCGAAGTCGGCGGCGAAGGCCCGAGCCGAGTCGATCGAGCGCGAGCCCACGGCTCGGACGTCGAAGCCGTTGTCCACGAGGTCGGAGGTGAAGAGGCGGGCGATGCCGCCGGTCGCGAGGATGCCCCATCGGAGTCGTGCCGTCATGCGCGCCAGCCTATCGGCGCGCCGCGCTCGTCGATCGGCGCCCGATGGGCCCGCGTTCCGGAGAGCACGGTCCAGATGACACCCGTTCGGGGACTGCGGCATCCGCGCATTCGGCGCTACGGTGCGGCCATGTCGGCACGTTCGAACCGAAGGAGCCGCATCGTCGGCTCGACCGCCGGGGCCATCGTCGCCCTCGTCGCCATGCTCTTCGGCGCCACCGCACCCGCCACCGCCGCACAACCCGACCCGATCCAGCGCTACGTCGCCCTCGGTGACTCCTATGCCGCCGGGCAGGGCGCCGGCATCCCGCTCGACGCATGCCTGCGATCGGATGCCGCCTATCCCGTGCTGCTCGACGCCGTGCCGCGTATCAACCTGCTGCGGCAGCCCGCGTGCAGCGGCGCGACGATCTCGGATGTCGCATCCACCCAGCTCTCGCAGGTCAACCGCGGCACGACGCTCGTGACGCTGACGGTCGGCGGCAACGACCTCGGCGCCGGCGAGGTGTTCGCGGTGTGCGCACCCGACCCCGAGTCGTTCGCGTGCGCGACCGCGGTCGCCGAGGCCCAGCAACTGCTGGCCTCCGGCGTCATCGGCCAGGAGCTCGGCGGGCTGCTGCTGGCCATCGCCGAGCGTGCACCGAACGCGCGCATCGTCGTGACCGACTACCCGATCCCGTTCGTGGCGGGATGGAGCACGCTGACCGACACGGTCAATGCCGCGACCGCCGCGTTGGATGCGCAGATCGCCGCCGCGGCCACCGGCGCCGCCGGCGCCGGTGCGAACGTCCACTACACGAGCCTGACCCTCGCCTACCTCGGCCACCAGGTCGGCGACGTCGACCCGTGGCTCGGCAGCGATCAGTTCGACGCGCTGACCTTCCTGCACCCGACCACGACCGGCCAGGGCGTCTACCGCGACGCGATCCTCGTGGCGATCGGCTGAGGTCCGGAGATGACCTCGAACATGCGGCTCGACGCCGCAGGCCCGTCCTTCCCTGCGCGGCGCGCCGCGCTCGTCGCCGCCGCAGTGCTCGCCGCGCTCGGCCTGCTGCTCGGCTCGACGCTCACCGGTCCCGCGGATGCCGCCCATGCGGCGGTCTCCGCGGCCAAACCCGACAAGCCCGGCAAGCCCGGAGGCGGCGGCGGGAACGGCGGTGGCGGCGGCAGCGGCGGCGGCGGCTCGACCGAGCTCGAGTACGCCGCGGTCGGAGACTCGTTCGCCGCGGGCGCCGGTGGGGGGAGCTACCTCGACACCACCTGCTATCGCAGCTCGAAGAGCTACCCGAAGCTGCTCGACGGCGACGCCGACAAGGTACTGGTCGCCTTCCCCGCGTGCTCGGGCGCCGACACTTCCGACGTGATCGCGCAGGCGGCATCCGTGCCGACGACCGCGAAGGTGATCACCGTGACGGTCGGCGGCAACGATGTCGGCTTCGCCGACGTCATGCAGAACTGCTTCGTGTTCGTGACCTCGTCGTGCGCGTCGAAGATCGCGGCCGGCGCGGCGATCGTGGACTCGCAGGAGTTCGCGGACGACATCGCCCTGGTCGTCACGACCCTGCGGCAGCGCGCACCCGACGCGAAGGTCATCGTCGCCGGCTACCCGCTGCTGTTCTGGGAGAACGGCAGCGGCGTGAACCCGAAGTACGCCTGGGCCGACGAGGTCAATGACGAGACGGTCGCGCTGAACGACCGCATCCAAGGGGTCGTCGAGGTGAACGGCGGCGTCTTCGTCGACGTCGAGGATGACTTCGACGGCCACGGCATCGGCAGCTCGGATCCGTGGATCAATGACCGGAACTGGTTGAGCCTCTCGACCAGCTTCCACCCGAACGCCACGGGGTACCTCGCGTACGCCGCGGCGATCCGGGAGGTCCCGCTCCAGTAGCCGCATCGCGGCGAACGGAGGGCCCGGGTGACCGGGCCCTCCGCATGCGGGATCGGAGCACCTCACTGCACCCGCGTTCACGGGCGCCGAGCGATCAGGCCGTCGCGTCGGTCGGGACGGATGCCGGTCCAGGCGTTCGCGCGACCCTGGACTCGAGCACCGTCGTCCACGCGCCCGATCCGCCGCGCAGCACCGCCACCGCGGCGCCCGTGAAGGCGACCAGGCCGAGCACCAGCGACGTGTACGTGACCCACGCACCGTCGAGGAAGTTCGGCAGCACGAACTCGACCACGGTCCAGGCCAGCAGCGCGATCGCCACCCATCGCGGCGCGACGGCGGAGCGCAGCAGGGCGACTGCGATCAGGACGACGCCGAGCACCGTGCCGCCGAGACCCGCGAGCAGGAACGGGACGAAGTCCCCGCCCTGGGTCGCGCCGAGCGCGGCCTGAGCGGCGTCGACGTCGCCCGATTCCACGGCATACCGGGCCATGCCGAGCGTGACGAGGCTCGCGCCGCCGAACGCGGCGTGGCCGAAGGCACCGAGGCCGCTGAACAGCGCGCCGAGCGTGCCGAGCACGGGCGAGCGGTGACTCGCGGCGTGCGCGAGCCCGATCAGGCCGACCGCCCAGAACACCTGCGACCAGAGGAAGAGCTGGAGCCCGATCGCCGCGGTGGCCGAACCGGCGAGGAGCTCGACGTACTCGCTCGGCTCCTCGGGGAACGCGGGGTGGAGCAGGATCCCCACGACCGCGGTGGCGATGGCGACGACGAGCGATCCGGCGACGAGCGCTCGTCGGACGGACGGCAGTGCACTGGACGTGGACATGGGTGGATTCCCCTCGTTCGGCCGCGGCCCTTCCGCGGCGACGGCAGGACGCTACGGGCGCCGCGACGTCGGCGGCATCCCTCCCCGAGCCCGTCCCGATCATCCGGAGTCGACGCGCCGATCACCCGACGGTGATTCCCCCGGCGGCATGCGGACCGCTAGCCTGCGGTCGTGGACCGCCGCGCGCGCTGGCATCTCGCCCAGGACGTCGCCGTCGCCGCCCTCGTCGCGGCGCTCGGCCTCGCCGAGGTGTGGATGCCGTTCGAGTCCGTGCAGGGTGCCGGTTCCCCGGTGCTGAGCACGGTCGCCATCCTCGCCTGCGCAATCCTCCTGGCCCTGCGCCGGCTCGTCCCGCTGGCCCTGGTCGGCGTCCCGCTGACGTGGGTCGCGTGCTTCGTCGCGACGGGCGGTGACACCCAGGTGCTGTTCTTCGGAGGGTTCCTCCCGCTCGCGATCGCGCTCTACTCGGGCGCGCGCCACGGCGGCGTCCGGGTCTCGGCGACCGTCTGCGGTTCGGTGTTCGCGTCCGTCATCCTCGCCGACCTCTTCGTGCCCGAGCTCCAGGGGCCGAGCGAGGTGTTCTTCCACTGGGGTGTGCTCCTCACCGTCTTCCTCATCGGCATCGGCATGCGGGTCTCCGAGCGACGGGCGGTGGATGCCGCCGTGCGAGCCACCGCCGCGGAGGCCGACGCCCGCGAGGCCGCCCTCCGCGCCGTCGCGGAGGAACGCGCGCGGATCGCCCGCGAGCTGCACGACATCCTCGGGCACTCCGTCAGCGTCATGGTCGTGCAGGCGGGGGCGGCGTCCGAGGTCGTCGACGTCGACGCCGTCGCCGCCCGGAAGGCGCTGGAGGCGATCCGGACGACGGGCACCGACGCCCTGGCCGAGGTGCGCCGGGTCGTCGAGCTGCTGCGCGAGGACGACCACGGATCGCTCTCGCCGCAGCCCGGCATCGCCCGCATCCCCGAGCTGATCGAGCAGGCGCGTGGCGCCGGGCTCGCCGTGGACTTCCGGATGGACGACACGAGCGACCTGTCGGCCGGTCGTCAGCTCGCCGTGTACCGGGTCGTGCAGGAGGCGCTGACCAACGTGCGGCGGCACGCAGGGGCGGCCTCGGCATCCGTGCGGATCGATCGCAGCGCCGACCGCGTCGACATCACGGTGTCCGACGACGGCGACACCGCCGGCGCCGTGCGCCCCGCCGGACACGGGCTCATCGGGATGCGCGAGCGTGTCTCGCTCTACGGCGGCACGCTCGAGGCGGGGCCGGGGCCGGGGCCGGAGCCGAGCGGATGGCGCGTGCATGCGTCGTTCCCGACCGGGGCGGGGTCATGACCGCATCGGCCCCGACCCGCGTCCTGCTCGTCGACGACCAGGAGCTCGTCCGCGTCGGGTTCCGGCTCATCCTCGAGCGCGCCGGCCTCCGGGTCGTGGGAGAGGCCGGCGACGGCGCAGCGGGCGTCGCGGCCGCCGCCGAGCTGGACCCCGACGTCGTGCTGATGGACATCCGCATGCCCGTCATGGACGGCATCGAGGCGACGAGGCGCATCCTCGAGGACGACGCCTCGCGTCGCGTGCTCGCGCTCACGACGTTCGACCTCGACGACGTCGTGTTCGCCGCCGTCCGTGCGGGGGCGTCGGGGTTCCTGCTCAAGGACGTGCCGCCCGCGGATCTCGTGCACGCCGTCGGCGTCGTCGCGCGGGGCGAGGCGATGCTCGCGCCGACGCTGACCGCGCGCCTGCTCGAACGCTTCGCCTCGGCCCCCTCCCCCGACTCGGCACTGCCTCCCGGCGTCGAGCTCACGGATCGGGAGGTCGAGATCGTCCGGCTGGTGGCACGGGGCAGGTCGAACGCCGAGATCGGATCGACGCTCTTCCTCAGCGAGTCGACCGTGAAGACCTACGTGTCGCGCCTGCTCTCGAAGCTCGGCGCGCACGACCGCGTGCAGATCGCGATCCTCGCCTACGAGTCCGGGCTCGTGCGGCCGGGCGACCGCACCGGTTGACCGGACGCGGATCGTCCCGGCGCGGGCGGCGCTCGAGGCCGGACCTGCGTCAGACCCGACCCGAGCTCGGCTCAAGCGGACCGCCCTGACGTCCTCAGGCGCATCGAGCGGGTTCCCATGATCGATCATGGGGAGTAGCATGGTGCTACTCATATTAGCGCCATAGCCAGCAAGGGGACGCTCATGTCGGTCTCCACCCCATCCCGTCCGCCCGACGTCGCACCGCCGCCCCAGCGGCCCGATCCGCCGAAGATCGAGCACGAGCCGGAATCCCGGCCACGGCCGATCCGTTCCGCGCCCGCCGGGGGCGCACGAGCTCTCATCGAGGAGGCGTGGCGTCGCACCGGGCGCCGTCGCGTCCTGATCGCGGCGGTGTGGACCGCCGCGGCGGCCGGAGCCATCGCGCTCGCACTCGGGCTCCTCCGTCCGTCCGGACTCCCCGGCGGCTCCGAGTCCTCCGTCAGTCTCAGCGGCCGGCCGGCCGCGGCGGCGACGCCGATCGGACGGAACGGGACCCTGGCCATCGTGGGCACCTCGGCGGCAGGAGCTCGGACCGACATCTACGTCCTCCCGACCGGCGACACGGTGCCGCGGCAGCTGACCTCGACACCCGAGCTGGACGAGTACGCGCCCTCGTGGTCGCCGGACGGCAGCCGCCTCGCGTACATCCGGTCGGATCCGCCGGACCGCGAGCTCTCGGAGCAGCTGATCCGCACCCGCGGTGTCGCGTACGCGGCGTCCTGCGCGACGCTGTGCGAGCTCGTCGTCGCCGACGGGACGTCGGGCGCGACGATGTTCTCGCTCGACATCGGCCACACGTTCCCCGGCCCCGAGCCCGGCTTCGACGGATCGATGGTGCCGGACGCGATCGCGTGGGCACCGGGTGGGACAGCGCTCATCGTCGACCGGAGCTCCTGCGGGATCGGCGGATGCGGCGGCCACGACACCGTCGGGTCGGTCCTCGTGGACGTGGCGAACGCACGGACCGTCGAGGTCGCGCCGGAGATCTCCGTCCTGGGCTGGTCGCCTGACGGACGTTGGCTCACGCTCGCCGAGGAACGACCCGGGTCCCGACGCGCGACGGTGGTGGTTCCCAGCGACTCGCTGGACGAGACCTCCCTCACCGCACCCCTCAGCCGCGACGGATGGATCGTGCTGTCCGAGGCGCCGTCATGGCCCCTCAGCGTCGACTGGGCGGCGGACTCGTCGGCGGTACTGGTCAACGAGGGCATGATCTTCGGGGCAGGCCCCAGCGAACGATGGGAGCCGGCGACGATCGACCTGATCACCGTCCCGGACGGCCGCCGGCGCACCGTCATCGCTGACGGGGCTCAGCCGATGCTGTCCTCCGACGGTCGCCACCTCGCGTATCACACGGGATACGAGCTGGACGGTGACGGCGATATCCTGACCGACGTCTGGATTGCCGACATCGACGGCGCCGACGCGCTCCGGATCGCCGAGAACGCCGTCGCGGACTCCTGGTCACCGGACGGCCGATTCCTGGTCGCCCACGACGACCGAACCTGGTTCACCGTCGCCGCGGACGGCACCGGCCGGGCCGATCTGGCCGTCCGCGCCGTCGGAGACGGCGTGCCGTGGGGCCCGACCGCATCGTGGCAACCGGTCACGGCCGCCGAATGACCGAACGGCGACACCTCCGCGAGCGCTGAGGCCCGGATACGGAGACGCCGAAGGCCCCCTCCGCCGGAGGGGGCCTTCGTGGTGGAGCCGCCTGAGGGAATCGAACCCTCGACCTATTCATTACGAGTGAATCGCTCTGCCGACTGAGCTAAGGCGGCGTGGCATCCGTTGCGTTGCGCACCGTACGGCACGAGAGACCATGTTAGCGGGTTTTCTGAGTGCTCATGACCACTCCCCGCCCCCGGTCAGCACTGCGGGTCGGATGCCGGCACGGTGCCGTCGACGAGGAAGTCCTCGACGGTGTCGTCGATGCACGCGTTCGACTTGCGGTAGGCCGTGTGGCCCTCGCCGTCGTAGCTGACGAGGACGCCGGAGTCGAGCTGGTCGGCGAGAGCCTCGGCCCACTGGTACGGCGTCGCCGGGTCGCCGGTCGTGCCGATCACCATGATCGGGTTCGCCCCGTCGGCCGTGATGGCGGCGCGCTCGGCCCGCGCCGCGTACGGCCACTGCGCGCAGCCGATGTCGCCGTAGCCGAAGTAGGGGCCGATGACGGGCGCCGCCTCCGCGAGCTCCGCCGCGTTCGCCCGCATGAGGTCCACGTCGTCGTCGTACGTGTAGTCGAGGCAGTTGACCGCACGGAACGCCTCGGTGGAGTTGTCGCCGTAGCTGCCGTCCTGCTCGCGGCCGTTGTAGAGGTCGGCGAAGGCGAGCGCGGTGTCGGCCTCGCCGAACATGACGGACTCGAACATGTCGCTGAGGTAGGTCCACGTGTCAGCGCTGTAGAGCGGGAAGATGATCGCGGTGACGAGCGTGTCGGCACCGACCATCCGACCGTCCGAGGCGCGCAGCGGACTCTGCTCGACCGACGCGATCAGGCGGGAGACCTCGTCGACCGCGTCGTCGACCGAACCCGAGAACGGGCAGTCCGCGCCGGCGAGGCAGTCCTCGAGGTAGGCGCGCAGTGCGTCCTCGAAGCCGACCGCCTGGGCGACGTTGACCTCCTGGTTCGACGCGGCCGGGTCGATGGCGCCGTCGAGGACGAGACGCCCGACCTTCTCCGGGTAGAGCCCGGCGTACGTGGCGCCCAGGAAGGTGCCGTACGAGTAGCCGAGGTAGTTCAGCTCGGTGTCGCCGAGGATCGCACGGAGCAGGTCGAGGTCGCGCGCCGCGCTGACGGTGTCGACGTTGGCGAGCAGATCGCCGGTCTCGTCGGCGCACGCCTGCCCGAACTCGCGGTTGGCCTCCGTGACGTCGCCGATCCACTCGTCGCTGCCGCGCTCGGCCGGCACGACGGAGTAGAGGAAGTCGTCCATCCCCGCGGCGTCGAGGCAGCGAACGGGTGTGGATCGTCCGACGCCGCGCGGGTCGAAGCCGACCACGTCGAACCGTTGCTGGAGCCGGGGGCCGACGGCGTAGTCGATCGACTCGGCGATGAAGTCGAAGCCCGATCCTCCGGGACCGCCGGGGTTCACGAGGAGGGAGCCGATCTTCTCGCCCGTCGCCGGCTGGCGCACGAGCGCGAGCTCGATCTCGCCGGCCGCGGGATCGCTCCAGTCGAGCGGAGCGGTCGCGGTGGAGCACTGCAGGTCGCCGCACGACCGCCACTCGAGCACCTGCGCGTAGAACGGCTCGAGCTCGGGCGCGACCGATTCGCCGGTGGGCTCCGAGCGGTCGGGCGGACCGCCGAGGAACGACGGCACCCCGCATCCGGTGAACAGCAGCGTCGCCGCGGCAAGGGTCGCGACGAGCGCGCTCGCGCGCCGGACCCGGCTCATGCCCGTGCTCCCCGGGGTGCGGGCTCGGGCCGGCGGATCGCCGAGACGAGCATCGCCTCGAGGGCGAGCGCGGGCTGGACGTTGGCGTCGATGCGGATGCGGGCCTCCTGGATGGCGTCGAGCGTGGCGAGCGTCTGCGCCGGCGTCGCGGCTGCCGCGGCGCGGGCGATGTGGTCGGCGACCTCCAGGTTGACGAGGTCGACCTGCGCGCCGAGCTGGGTGACGAGGATGTCGCGGAAGAGCGAGGCGAGGTCGACGAGGATGCGGTCGATGCCGTCGCGGAGGCTGCGCGTCGCGCGACGCTTCTGGTCCTCCTCGAGGGCGCGGATCTGGGAGCGCAGTGCCGCGGGGACCGCCTGCCCCGGCGCGACGCCCAGGGAGCGCAGCGCGTGCTCGCGCTCCTCCGCGTCGCGCAGCTCGGTGATCGCCTTCGCGTCGTCACCGGCGATCTCGAGCATGCGGGCCGCGGTCATCACCGCGGTCGGCGTCGAGCGCACGCCGAGCGCGAGCCGCAGGGTCTCGTCGCGCCGCTCTCGGGCCTCGGGGCTCGTCGCGAGCCGGTGCGCCATCCCGATGTGGCTCTGCGCCTCGCGCGCGGCGCGCACCGCCAGTTCGGGCTCGACGCCGTCGCGGCGCACGAGCAGGTCGGCCACCGCCGAGACCCCCGGCACCTGGAGCCGCACCGACCGCACGCGTGAGCGGATCGTCGGGATCAGGTCGGCCTCGCTCGGCGCGCACAGGATCCAGACCGTGCGCTCGGGCGGCTCCTCGAGTTCCTTGAGCAGCACGTTCGAGGTCTGCTCGGTCATGCGGTCGGCGTCCTCGACGACGATCACGCGGTGGTGGCCGACCGACGGGGCGTAGTGCGAGCGCTCGACGATCTTCCGGACGTCGGCCACCTTGATGATGACGCCCTCCGTGGCGAGGACGTGCAGGTCCGGGTGGCTGCGCGCCATCACCTGTGCGTGCACCGAGTCGTCGCCATCCGGATCGCCCGAGAGGAGCGCCTCGGCGAACGCGTAGGCGAGGTTCGACCGCCCGGAACCGGGCGGCCCGGTCAGCAGCCACGAGTGCGTCATGTCGGACGAGCCGCGGGAGTCGGCGGCGGCGGCAGCAGCAGCACGCAGCACGTCGATCGCGGCGTCCTGGCCGGTCAGGTCACTCCAGACGGTCACCGTCACACGCTATCGTCGGCGGCGGACACGGGGCTGTGAGTGCGCACGGAAGCCGGGCTCACGCGATCGCCGCGATCCGCTCCCGGATCCGCTCGGCGATCCCGTCCATGGGCAGCGTCGCATCGACGACGAGGAAGCGCGCCGGCTCGGCCGCGGCGAGCGCGAGGTAGGCGTCGCGCACCCGACCGTGGAACTCGCCGGCCTCGGCCTCGAGGCGGTCGTAGCGCGTGCGCGCGCCGTCGAGGCGCCGCCGCGCGACCTCCCACGGCAGGTCGAGCAGGATCGTGAGGTCGGGGACGAGTCCCTCGGTCGCCCAGTCGGAGATGCCGCGCACCTCCTCCGCGTCGAGCACCCGCCCGGCGCCCTGGTAGGCGACCGACGAGTCGATGTAGCGGTCCTGCACGACGACCTCGCCGCGGGCGAGTGCCGGGCGCACGACGGTGGCGACGTGGTGCGCCCGGTCCGCCGCGTACAGCAGCGCCTCGGCCCGAGGTGCGACGTGGCCGCGGTGGTGGAGGACGATCTCGCGCACCTCGAGGCCGACGTCGGTCCCGCCGGGCTCACGGGTGCGGACGACGGTGCGCCCGCGCGCGACGAGCCACTGCTCCAGCAGTTCCGCCTGAGTCGACTTGCCCGATCCGTCGCCGCCCTCGAGGGTGACGAACAGGCCGCGCGTCACGAGCTCTTCTTCGCCGTGCGCGTGCTCGTGCGCTTCGTCGAGGTCGACTTCGCCGCGCCGCGCTTCGCGCGCGGCGCCGCCGGGCCCTTGTCGCGCTTGACCTGCAGCAGCTCGACGGCGCGCTCGAAGGTGATGTCTTCCACCGACTCGCCGCGCGGGATCGTCGCATTCGTCGTGCCGTCGGTCACGTACGGGCCGAACCGGCCGTCCTTGACCTTGATCGGCTTGCCGCTCACCGGATCCTCGGCGAACTCCTTGAGCGCGCTCGACTGCCGGCGCGCGCCGTACTTGGGCTGGGCGAAGAGTTCCTGCGCTCCGGCGAGGTCGATGTCGAAGATCGCGTCCTCGCTCGGCAGCGTCCGCGTGTCGGCGCCCTTCTTCAGGTACGGGCCGTAGCGGCCGTTCTGCGCGGTGATCTCTTCGCCCGACTCGGCGTCGAGGCCGACGATGCGCGGCAGGTCGAGCAGCTTCAGGGCCGTCGCGAGGTCGACCTCCTCCGGCTGCATGCTCTTGAACAACGATGCGGTGCGCGGCTTGGGCGCCGCGGCCTTCTTCGCGCCGCGCTTCGCCGCCTTCACCGGCTGGTTCTGCGATTCGACGACCTCGCCGGTCGCCGGGTCGACGGATGCCTCGGCCGACTCGGGTTCCGGCTCGAGCTCGGTGACGTACGGGCCGAACCGGCCGTCCTTCACGACGACCTGCTTGCCGGAGTCGGGGTTCAGGCCGAGCACGCGGTCGCCCTGGACGGGTGCGTCGATGAGCTCCTGCGCCTTCTCGGCGGTGAGCTCGTCGGGCGCGAGCCCGTCGGGCAGGTTCACGCGACGCGGCGTCGCATCGGCCGCGGCCTCGGCGTCGGCGACCTCGAGGTACGGACCGTAGCGGCCGATGCGCAGTGTCACGCCGGGCGTGATCTCGATCGAGTTGATCTCGCGCGCGTCGATGTCGCCCAGGTTGTCGACCACCTGTCGCAGCCCCTTGTGACGGTCGCTGCCGAAGTAGAACTCGTTGAGCCAGTCGACGCGGTCGGCCTCGCCGGACGCGATGCGGTCGAGGTCGTCCTCCATCTCGGCGGTGAAGTCGTACTCGACCAGGTCGCCGAAGTGCTCCTCGAGCAGCCGCACGACGGAGAAGGCGACCCAGCTCGGGACGAGGGCCTGCCCGCGCTGCGTCACGTACCCGCGGTCGAGGATCGTCGAGATGATCGAGGCGAACGTCGACGGCCGGCCGATGCCGAGCTCCTCGAGTCGCTTGACGAGGCTCGCCTCGGTGTAGCGCGGCGGCGGGCTCGTCTCGTGGCCCTTCGCCTCGAGCTCGGCGAGCCCGACGGCCTCGCCCTCGGCGAGCTGCGGGAGCTTCGCCTCGCCCGGCGCCTCGTCGACGTTGCGCTCCTCGTCGCGGCTCTCCTCATAGGCGGCGAGGAAGCCGCGGAACGTGATGACCGTGCCGCTGGCGGTGAACTCGGCCGTGGTGCCGGCGACCGGGGCCGTCGGCGACTCCGGCGCGGCGGCGTCCGTCGCGGTCGGTCCGACCTCGATCGTGACCGTGGCGGTCTGGCCCTTCGCGTCGGCCATCTGCGAGGCGACGGTGCGCTTCCAGATCAGGTCGTAGAGCTTGAACTCCGTGCCGCGGAGCACGCTCTGCAGCTCGGAGGGGGTGCGGAACACCTCGCCCGACGGACGGATGGCCTCGTGCGCCTCCTGCGCGTTCTTCGACTTGCCGGAGTAGGCGCGCGGCTTCTCGGGGACGCTGTCGGCGCCGTACAGCTTCACGGCCTGGGTGCGGGCGGCCTGCACGGCCTGCTGCGACAGCGACACCGAGTCGGTGCGCATATAGGTGATGTACCCGTTCTCGTACAGCGACTGCGCGACGCGCATGGTGTCGCGGGCGGAGAGCCGGAGCTTCCGCGCCGACTCCTGCTGCAGGGTGGAGGTGGTGAACGGCGCCGCCGGCCGGCGCGAGTAGGGCTTGGACTCGACGCGGGAGACGCGGCGCGGCACGGCGTCGTCGCGCACGGCCTCGGCGAGCGCGTGCGCGGTCGCCTCGTCGAGCACGACGGCCTTGCCCTTGAGCCGCCCGGCGTCGTCGAAGTCGCGACCGGTCGCGATGCGCTCGCCCCCGACGCGCACGAGACGGGCCTCGAACGACGACGCCTCCTTGGTGAAGCGGCCGATCAGGTCCCAGTACGAGGCCGCGACGAACGCGAGGCGCTCGCGCTCGCGGTCGACCACGAGCCGGGTCGCGGCGGACTGCACGCGTCCGGCCGACAGGCCGGGGCCGACCTTGCGCCAGAGCACGGGCGAGACCTCGTAGCCGTAGAGGCGGTCGAGGATGCGGCGGGTCTCCTGGGCGTCGACGAGCGCGGTGTCGAGCTCGCGCGTCTGGTCCTTCGCCTTGAGGATCGCGTCCTTCGTGATCTCGTGGAAGACCATTCGGCGCACGGGCACCTTGGGCTTGAGCTCCTGCAGCAGGTGCCACGCGATGGCCTCGCCCTCGCGGTCCTCATCGGTGGCGAGCAGGAGTTCGTCGGCGTCCTTGAGCGCCCGCTTGAGCTCGGCGACCGTCTTCTTCTTGGCGTCGGAGACGACGTAGTACGGCTCGAACCCGTTCTCGACGTCGACGGAGAACTTGCCGAGCGAACCCTTCTTGAGCTCGGGCGGCAGGTTCTTCGGCTCGACGAGGTCGCGGATGTGGCCGACCGACGAGAGCACCTCGTAGCCGTCGCCGAGGTACTGGGCGATCGACTTCATCTTGGTCGGCGACTCCACGATCACGAGCTTCTTCGCGCCAGACACCGGACTCCTCTTGCTTGATTCGGGAACGAGAAACGCACAACGTCGCCGCGCCCCCGAGCGGTGTGCCTATCGGTCGGCTGGGTGACCGCCGACAAGGCACACCATACACATACCGGCCGAGAGGATACCCACCGTGACTCCGGACGCGCCGGGACGTCAGGCCCTTGCGGTTGCGGAGGACGGGTGGAGAATGACGGCATGGACACGTCATCGGGCACCTACACCGCCAAGCTCATCGACGGGCCACTCGAGGGGAAGACGGTCTCGACCGGGTTCCTCGACTCCGGCGATCCGCAGCCGAGGATCAGCTTCCCCGGAGACGGCGGCAAGCACTACGTCTACTCCCGCGGAGCCGGGCTCGAATTCGACGCGCCGGGCGACGACCGTCCGTCCGCGGTCGAGTACCGCTTCATCGAGACCGTCTTCGACTGAGGACGCGCAGGGCAGGGCGGCGGCTCGTCACGGTCCGCCCCGCCCGGCGCTCGACGGCGCCGTCGCGATCCGCGACGGCGCCGTCGTCGTGTGCGCGTTCGCTCGCCTACACGTGCCGCTCGCCGACGCCGTCGTAGTGGGACAGCGGCCGGATGAGCGCGTTCGCCGCGGCCTGCTCGATGATGTGCGCCGTCCAGCCCGTCACCCGCGACGCGACGAAGAGCGGCGTGAACGTCTCGGTGTCGTACCCCATGAGGTGGTACGCCGGTCCCGACGGGTAGTCCAGGTTCGGGTGGATGCCCTTGCGCTCGACGAACTCATCCGAGAGCGCGTCGTAGAGCTCGGCGAGGTCGGGCCGGTCGTAGTGCGCCACGAGCGTGTCGAGCGAGGCCTTCATGGTCGGCACGCGCGAGTCGCCGTTCTTGTACACCCGGTGGCCGAAGCCCATGATCTTCCGCTTGCCGGCGAGGGCGTCGTCGAGCCACGGCACCACGTTCGACGCGTCCCCGATCTCGTCGAAGATCCGCATGACCGCCTCGTTCGCGCCGCCGTGCAGCGGACCCTTGAGCGCGCCGATCGCTCCGGTCACGGCCGAGTACAGGTCCGAGAGCGTCGAGGTGATGACCCGCGCGGTGAAGGTCGACGCGTTGAACGAGTGCTCGGCGTACAGGATCATCGAGACGTCGAACGCGTCGACGACGACCTGGTCGGGCACCTCGCCGAACGACATGTGGAGGAAGTTCGCGGAGTAGTCGAGGTCGTCGCGCGGCGGCACGAGGTCCTGCCCCCGGCGGCGACGCTGGTCGTAGGCCACGATCGCGGGCATCGCGGCGAAGAGCGCCGTCGACTTGGCCAGGTTCGCCTCGCGGCTCGCGTCGTCGGTCGTCGGGTCGGAGGCGCCGATGACGCTGACGGCCGTCCGGACGACGTCCATCGGGTGCGCCGTCGTCGGCAGCAGGTCGATCGCCGCCTTCACGTTCGGCTGCAGCGCCCGTCCGGCGCGTTCCTCCGCGCGGAAGGCGGCGAGCTGCTCCGTGTCGGGGAGTTCGCCGTGCCAGAGCAGGTAGGCGACCTCCTCGAAGCGCTTGGTCGCCGCGAGCTCCTGCACCGGGTACCCCCGGTACAGCAGCGAGTTCGTCTCCGGATTGACCTTCGAGATCGCCGTCGTGTCGACCACGACGCCGGCAAGGCCCTTGCGGATCTCGGGCGCGGGCGGCGGCGCGAGGGTGGTGTCGGTCATGTCGGTCTCCTCTCGGGTCGCGCCTCAGCGCGCGACGGTGAAGTTGAAGATGGAGGTGTCGAAGTGGTTGTAGCCCTCGTAGTCGATGAGCTCGTAGAGGTCGGCGCGGTGCTGCATCTGCGGGAGCAGGTCGGTGAGGGCACCGGCATCCGTCAGCTCGTCGAGGCCGCGCTCGGCCGCACCCATCGCCAGGCGCAGGAGCGAGACCGGCCAGATCACGAGGTTCATCCCGACGTCGGCGAGCTGCTGCACGGTGAACAGCTCGCTCTTGCCGAACTCGGTCATGTTCGCCAGCAGCGGCACGTCGACGGCGGCGCGCATGGCCGCGAACTCCTCGAGCGAGCGCATCGCCTCGGGGAAGATCGCGTCGGCGCCCGCGTCGACGAGCGCCTTCGCGCGGTCGATCGCGGCGTCGAGCCCGTCCACGGCCGCGATGTCCGTACGCGCCATGATCAGGAAGTTCGGGTCGCGCCGGGCGTCGACCGCGGCGCGGATGCGCTGGAGCGCGGTGTGCTCGTCGACGACCTGCTTGCCGTCGAGGTGGCCGCAGCGCTTCGGGTTGACCTGGTCCTCGATGTGCAGGCCCGCGAGGCCGGCGTCCTCCATCTCCTGCACGGTCCGCGCGACGTTCATCGGCTCGCCGAAGCCGGTGTCGGCGTCGACGATCGCGGGCAGCTCCGTCATCCGCGCGATCTGCTTCGCACGGCCGGCCACCTCGGTGAGGGTCGTCAGGCCGATGTCGGGCAGGCCGAGGTCGGCGGAGAGCACGGCGCCCGAGATGTAGACGCCGTCGAAGCCCTTGCGCTCGATGAGCCGGGCGGAGAGCGGGTTGAACGCGCCCGGGAAACGGAGCAGTTCGCCGCCCCCGAGGCGCTCGCGGAAGCCGGCGCGCTTGTCGGCCGGGGTGGTCTGGGCGTAGAGCATGGGTCCTCCTAGAAGATGCCGCGGGGCGTCTCGGACTGGGCGAGCACGCCGGGGGCGGCGACGATGGTGAGCAGGCCGAGCTCGTCGGGGCCGAGCCGCGGGAGCCGCTGGGCGAGGTCGAGGAACCGCTCGATCTCGGCCGCCTCGAGCACGCCGTCGGCGAGCGTGCGGAACTTCTCCACGTACTGCTCGCGTCCGAACGGCCGGGCGCCCAGCGGGTGGGCGTCGGCGACGGCGATCTCGTCGACGACCTCGGTGCCGTCGTCGAGCGTGATGACGACGCGGCCGCCGAACGCCTTCTCGGCGATGTCGAGCGAGTGGTAGCGACGCGTCCACTCCGGGTCCTCGACCGTGGTGACCTTGCGCCACAGCTCGACGGTGTCGGGCCGCCCCGCCCGCTCCGGGGCGTACGAGTCGACGTGGTGCCAGGCGCCGTCCTGCAGCGCGACGGTGAAGATGTACGGGATCGAGTGGTCCAGCGTCTCGCGCGAGGCCGTGGGGTCGTACTTCTGCGGGTCGTTCGCCCCGGAGCCGATCACGTAGTGGGTGTGGTGCGAGGTGTGGATGACGACGCTCGCGATGCGCGACGGACCGGCCGCGAGCTCCGGGTGCTCGCGGTGGAGCTTGCGCGCGAGGTCGATCCACGCCTGCGCCTGGTACTCCGCCGAGTGCTCCTTCGTGTAGGTGTCGAGGATGGCGCGCTTGGCCTCGCCCGTCTCGGGCAGGGGCACCTCGTACGCGGCATCAGGCCCGTCGAGGAGCCAGGCGATGACGCCGTCCTCGCCCTCGTAGATCGGGACCGGGCTCGTCTGCCCGCGCATCGCGCGGTCCACCGCCTCGACGGCCATCTTCCCGGCGAAGGCGGGGGCGTGGGCCTTCCACGTGGAGATCTCGCCCTTGCGGGACTGCCGGGTCGCGGTGGTGGTGTGCAGGGCCTGCCCGACGGCCTGGAAGATCGTCTCCCGGTCGAGGCCGAGGAGCGTGCCGATGCCCGCGGCCGCGGAGGGGCCGAGGTGCGCGACGTGGTCGATCTTGTGCCTGTGCAGCGAGATGGCCTTCACGAGGTCGACCTGGATCTCGTAGCCCGTCGCGATGCCGCGCACGACCTCGCGGCCCGTGAGGCCGCGCTGCGACGCGAGGTGCTGCGCGACCGCGACGATCGCGGGGATGTTGTCGCCCGGGTGCGAGTACTCGGCCGCGAGGAACGTGTCGTGGAAGTCGAGTTCGCGGACCGCGACACCGTTCGCCCACGCCGCCCACTCCGGGCTCGTGCGGCGTGCCGGCTCGAGCCCGAACACGGTCGCACCCTCGCCCCCGACCGACACCGGGTGCGCGGTGGCCTGCGAGCGGGCGGCGATGATCGGCCCGCGGGTGAGGGATGCCGCGGCGACGGCGGCGTTGTCGATGACGCGGTTGACGACCATCTCGGCGACCTCGTCGGTCACCTCGACGGGGTCGGCGGCGACCTCGGCGATCTTCCAGGCGAGCTGGTCGGGTCGGGCGAGGTTCTCCTCGCTGCGGTGCATGCGCACGTGGTGGAGCTGCACTTCGTGCCTTTCGTTCGATGGTCTCGGGAGGTCGTGCTGGGCGCGCGATCGCGGTCGTCCGCCGCAGGTCAGGCGACGCGCGGGCCCCCGGCGGGATCGGCGGTCGGGACGGGATCGGCGGTCGGGACGGGATCGGCGGTCGGGACGGGATCGGCGGTCGGGGCGGCCTCGTCGGCCGGGACGGTCGCGAGGGCGTTCGTGAGGCTCATGTGGAGGTGCACGTGCGTCGCGTGGGAGGCGAGCTCCGCATCGCCCGCGAGGATCGCGTCGACGATCAGGAGGTGCTCGCCGGCTGCGGCCCTCAGGCGCTCGTGGTTGTGGCGCGAGAGCCGGCGGATGCGGGCGGAGTGCAGCTGGACACTGCGCAGCGCTGCGCCGAGGAACGCGTTGTCGGCGGCCGCCTCGATCGCGTCGTCGAGGTCGTCGACGATCGCGAAGTACCGGACCAGCCCGGCCTCGCCCTCCGCCAACAGGCTCGGGGCCTCGAGCAGTCGCTCGCGGATCCCGGCGAAGTCGGCCGCGTCGCGGCGCTGCGCCGCGAGCCCGGCGGCCCGGGCCTCGAGCGCTTCGCGGAGCTCGTAGAGCGACACGATGTCGTTGCGCGAGATCGCGGTGACGACGGTGCCGCGGCCGGATGCGGCGACGAGCCCGTCGGCGATGAGCCGGCGCAGCGCCTCGCGCACCGGGGTCCGGCTCACGCCGAGGCGGACCGACTGCTCGACCTCCTGCAACACGCTGCCGGGCTCGAGCACGCCGTCGAGGATCTCGGTGCGGAGGGTGTCGTACGCCCGTTCTCCGGCTCGCATGGCATCCCTCCTTGACCGCATCGGCGACGAGTCATGTATACACGGACTGCACCGAGATCGCAACGAAGGACCACGATTCTGCGGATTTTGGATGATCCCTCGCCTTCCGGCAGCTTCGTGTATACATTGACGCCGTCGGTGGCGACGCCGACCAGTACCGCCCGACGGTGCCGACCGACCCTGGAGGCCGCACTCGACCGGTAGGCCGTCCCGCCGTCCGGGGGACGAAGGCCCCACCTCGCTCGTCGGACCCGTGCCTACGCTCGGCCCATGGAGGGGACGACGACGTCACCGGTCCGATGGGCACCCATCGTGAAGGAGGTCGCGGCGCTCAGACCGCGACCGAACCTCGTGGACTACGAGGGGGAACGCGCCCGGTTCGACTGGGACGAGGCGCGGGCCGAACTCGACGGCCTGCCCGACGGCGGCGTCAACATCGCGCACGAGGCCGTCGACCGCCACGCCGCGGGCGAGCGAGCGGACCGCGTGGCCCTGCGCTTCGTCAGGGCCGACGGCTCGACGCGGTCGCTGACCTACCGGGACCTGGCCGCCGAGATCGCGCGATTCGCGAACGTGCTCGCCGGACTCGGCGTCGGACGCGGCGAGCGCGTGTACTCCCTCCTCGGGCGGATGCCGATGCTCTACGCCGCCGCACTCGGCACGCTGAAGCACGGCGCGGTCTTCTGCCCGCTCTTCTCGGCGTTCGGCCCCGAGCCCGTCCGACAGAGGTTCCGGATCGGTTCGGGCCGCGTGCTCGTCACCACTCGGGCCCTGTACCGCCGCAAGGTCGCCCCGATCCGGGACGAGCTCCCCTCGCTCCGGCACGTGCTGCTGGTCGACGCCGACGGCGACCCGGAACCCGGGACGCTCGACCTCGCGGCGCTGCTCGAGCGCGCGCCGACCACCGCGCCCACGGCGCCGACGGACCGCGAGGACATGGCCCTGCTGCACTTCACGAGCGGCACCACCGGCCGCCCGAAGGGCGCGATCCACGTCCACGACGCGGTCGCCGCCCACTTCGCGACCGGGCGGTACGCGCTCGACCTCCACCCCGACGACGTGTACTGGTGCACCGCCGACCCCGGCTGGGTCACCGGCACCTCCTACGGCATCATCGCGCCGCTCGTGCACGGCGTCACCGTCGTGGTCGACGAGGAGGAGATGGACGTCGAGCGCTGGTACCGCATCCTCGGCGACCAGCGGGTCACCGTCTGGTACACGGCGCCGACCGCCCTTCGCATGCTCATGAAGGCCGGGGCCGACCGCGCCGCCGGCCACGACCTCTCCGCACTCCGATTCGTCGCGAGCGTCGGTGAGCCGCTCAACCCCGAGGTCGTGGTGTGGGGGCGGGAGACCCTCGGCCTGCCGGTGCACGACAACTGGTGGCAGACCGAGACCGGGGGGATCATGATCTCCAACTACCCGGCGATGGACATCCGGCCGGGTTCGATGGGCCGCCCGCTCCCGGGCATCGATGCCGCCGTCGTGGCCCGCGACGAGGCGGGCGCCCCGGTCGTCCGCGACGGCGAGGCGGTGCTGTGCGAGACGGATGCCACGGGCGAGCTCGCGCTCCGGCCGGGCTGGCCCTCGATGTTCCGCGGCTACCTCGACGAGGACGAGCGCTACCGGAAGTGCTTCGCCGGCGGCTGGTACCTGACCGGCGACCTGGCCCGGCGCGACGCCGACGGGTACTTCTGGTTCGTCGGCCGCGGCGACGACGTGATCAAGTCCTCCGGCCACCTCATCGGCCCGTTCGAGGTCGAGAGCTGCCTCATGGAGCACGAGGCGGTCGCCGAGGCCGCCGTCATCGGCGTGCCCGACCCCGTCGCCGGCGAGGTCGTGAAGGCGTTCGTCGAGCTGAAGCCCGGCCGCGAGGCATCCGACGAGCTCCGGCTCGACCTCATCGGATTCGCCCGCAAGCGGCTCGGATCCGCCGTCGCCCCGCGGCGACTCGACTTCGCCGCCTCGCTGCCCAAGACGCGCAGCGGCAAGATCCTGCGCCGCCTGCTGAAGGCGCGCGAACTGGGGCTGCCGGAGGGCGACACCTCCACGTTGGAGGCGGGACGATGAACGACGAGGAACGCGCGAGGGCGATCGAGGCGCAGCCGGAGCGGGCGGTCGACCTGCTGCGGCAGATGATGCGCGTCCGCCGACTCGAGGAGCGCTGCGTCGAGCTGTACTCGGCGACCAAGATCCGCGGCTTCCTGCACGTCTACATCGGCGAGGAGGCCGTCGCCGCCGGGGTGATGTCGGTGCTGGGGCCCGACGACGCCGTCGTCGCGACGTATCGCGAGCACGGCCATGCGCTGCTCCGCGGCGTTTCGGCGCGCGCAATCATGGCCGAGATGTTCGGCCGCGCGGAGGGCTGCTGCCGCGGTCGGGGCGGGTCCATGCACCTGTTCGACGCGGCGAGCCGCTTCTACGGCGGGAACGCGATCGTCGCCGGCGGCCTCCCACTCGCGGTCGGCCTCGCCCTGGCCGACAAGCTCGCCGGGCGGGAGCGGGTGACCGCCTGCTTCTTCGGCGAGGGGGCCATCGCCGAGGGCGAGTTCCACGAGAGCATGAACCTCGCGGCGCTCTGGGACCTCCCGGTGCTGTTCTGCTGCGAGAACAACCTGTACGCCATGGGGACCGCACTCGAGCGCTCCGAGTCGCAGGTCGACCTCGCGCTCAAGGCCGCCTCGTACGAGATCCCCTCCTGGGCCGTCGACGGCATGGACGTGCTCGCCGTCGAGGAGGCCGCGAGACGTGCGGCCTCGGGCGTCCGCGCCGGCGGTGGGCCGCACTTCCTGGAGCTGCGCACGTACCGCTTCCGCGCCCATTCGATGTTCGACCCCGAGCGCTACCGCGACAAGGCCGAGGTCGAGCAGTGGATGGAGCGCGATCCGATCCGCCTCCTCGGCGAGGCGCTCGAGGCGAGCGGCCGCATCGACGCCGAACAGCGCGCGAGGATCGCGGACGAGGTCGAGGCGGAGATCGACGACGCGATCGCGTTCGCCGAGGCCGGGACGCTCGAGCCGATCTCGGAGCTCACGCGGTTCGTCACCTCCGAACGGGCGGGAGCGGGCGCATGAGGACGACGTACCGCGAGGCGATGCGCGCGGCGATGCGCGAGGCGATGCAACGCGACGAGCGCGTGTTCCTGATGGGCGAGGACGTCGGGCGCTACGGCGGCGGGTTCGCCGTGAGCCTCGGGCTGCTCGAGGAGTTCGGCCCGCGCCGCATCCGCGACACCCCGCTCTCGGAGGCCGCGTTCGTCGGCGCCGGCATCGGCGCGGCGCTCGGCGGCATGCGGCCGATCGTCGAGGTCATGACGGTCAACTTCAGCCTGCTCGCGCTCGACCAGATCGTGAACAACGCCGCCACGCTGCTGCACATGTCCGGCGGGCAGTTCAACGTGCCGCTCGTGATCCGCATGACCACGGGCGGCGGCCGCCAGCTCGCCGCCCAGCACTCGCACAGCCTCGAGGGCTGGCTGGCGCATATCCCGGGCCTGCGGATCCTCGCGCCGGCGACGCTCGAGGACGCCCGCGGCATGCTGTGGACCGCACTCGAGGACCCGGATCCCGTGCTGATCTTCGAGCACGGATCGCTGTACAACGTCGAGGGCGACCTGGCCGACGACGCCGGGGCCGTCGACATCGACCGCGCCGTCGTGCGGCGCGCGGGCGCGGACCTCTCGCTCATCACGTACGGCGGCACGCTGTCGACCGCGCTCGACGCCGCCGAGGCCCTCGCCGCCGACGGGATCGACGCCGAGGTGCTCGACCTGCGCTCCCTGCGGCCGCTGGACGATGCCGCGATCCGGGCGACGGTCGCGAAGACGCACCGGGCCGTCGTCGTCGACGAGGGATGGCGCAGCGGCAGCCTCTCGGCCGAGGTCAGCGCACGCATCACGGAATCGGCGTTCTTCGACCTCGACGCGCCGGTCGGACGCGTCTGCAGCCTCGAGGTCCCGATCCCGTACGCGCGCCACCTCGAGGAGGCGGCGCTGCCGTCGGTCGCGCGCGTGGCCGAGGCGGCACGCGAGGCGGTGGGTGCGGGTGCCTGACCTGCGCATGCCCTCGCTCGGGGCCGACATGGAGCGCGGCAAGGTCGTCGAGTGGCTCGTGCGGCCCGGGGACTACGTGCACCGGGGCGACCTCATCGCCGAGGTCGACACCGAGAAGACCGTGATGGAGATCGAGTCGTTCGAGGAGGGCGTGCTCGCCGAGTACCTCGTCGAGCTCGGCCAGACCGTTCCGGTCGGGACGCCGATCGCCAGGGTGACCGGGACCCCGGCGGACGTCCCCGCCGGGCCGCCCGCGACACCGATCGCGACGCCGCCGGACGTCGCCTCGCCCGACGGCGCCGCGGCGACGGCCGCGGCCGAGCGCGCCGTGCCCCCGCCGATCCGGCACCTCGCGCACCGATTGGATGTCGACGTCGACCACATCGACGGCACCGGTCCCGCTGGGGCCGTCACCCGCGCCGACGTCGAAGCCGCGGCGTCGGCCGGGCCTCGGTCCTCGGCGCCGCCGGAGCCGGCCGCGGCCCGACCGCCCCGATCGTCGCCTCGCGCCCGGCGCCTCGCGGACGAGCTCGGGGTCGACCTCGCGCGCCTCACCGGCACCGGTCCGGACGGCGCGGTCATCGGGGACGACGTGCGACGGGCCGCGGAAGGGCGACTCGAGGAGCGGCCGGCCGGCGCCGTGCCCGCTCCGACCGCCGGTGGCGACGGCGCCGACGTACGCGGCGAGCGCGCACGCGCCGCCGAGCGGACCGCGAGCCTCCGTCGCGCGATCGGATCGCTCATGGCGCGGTCGAAGCGCGAGATCCCGCACTACTACCTGAGCACGACGATCGACCTCTCCAGCGCCCTGGAGTGGATGCGGGACGAGAACGCCGACCTGCCGCTCGCCGAGCGACTCGTCCCCGCCGCCCTGCTCCTCGCGGCGAGCGCGCGGGCCGCGAAGCAGGTGCCCGAGATGAACGGACTCTTCGTCGACGGCGCGTTCCGTCCGAGCGACGCGGTGCACCTCGGCGTCGCGGTCGCGCTCCGGGGCGGCGGACTCGTCGCCCCCGCGATCCACGACGCCGAGCGGCTCGCCCCGGGCGAGCTCATGTCGGCACTGCGCGACGTCGTCGCGCGAGCCCGTGCCGGACGGCTCCGGCGCACCGAGATGAGCGACCCGACGATCACCGTGACGAACCTCGGCGACCTCGGCGTCGAATCGGTGTTCGGCGTCATCTACGCGCCACAGGTCGCGCTGGTCGGATTCGGGCGCGTCGTCGAGCGTCCCTGGGCGATCGAGGGGCTCCTCGGCGTGCGCCCGGTCGTCACGGCGACGCTCTCCGCGGACCACCGCGTGAGCGACGGCCTGCGCGGCGGCCGGTTCCTCGCGCTCGTCGACGAACTGCTGCAGAAGCCGGAGGAACTGTGAACGAGACCGATGCCCGTTCGGCGGTGCTCCAGGCACTGCGGGAGGTCGCGCCCGACGTCGAGGCGGAGGACCTCGACCCGGGCGCGCGCCTCCGACAGGACCTCGAACTCGACTCGCTGGACTTCCTCCGCCTGCTCGAGCTGCTCGCGGCGTCGACCGGCGTCGCGGCGCAGGAGGAGGACTACGCGAGCCTCACGACCGTCCAGTCGCTCGTCGACTACGTCGCGGCGCGTGCCTGACCCGAGGCGCGACGCCGCCGGAGCGAGGAGCGATCCGCGCCTCACCCGGCCGGACCGGCGCGCGACGCCGCGGTCGCGGAGATGGCGCCGCGGTCGACGACGACCGACACGAGCGCGTCTGCTCCGGTGACCTCGCACGTGGCGAGCCGAGCACCGTTGCGGCTCGCGACCTCGGCGGCCAGCGCGCACGGCTCCCCGGGCACGGCCCCGGAGACCGCATCCGCCGCGGCGAGCGCGGCGGCGTCGGCCGCGTGCGCCGCCGACTGCGAGGCCAGGGACGCGAGGAGCACGACGACCACCGCCGCGGCCAGCGCGACGACCACGCCGACGAACGACACGGCCACGACGCTGGCGGCGCCGTCCTCCGCGCATGGGCAGGGACGCCGTCGCCCGCGCCCGCCGACGCCGACCCGATCCCCCAGGGTCATCGCCCGCCCCGGAGCGCGCACGACTCCATGCGGAGTTCCACGGCCGCGAGGATCCCCGCGCCGCGGCCGCTGACCGTCGCGCACACGAACGGGTCCTCCACGCTCGTCGACAGTCGGGCTCCCGGCGCGTTGCGCGCGGCGAGGTCGGCGGCGACGCCCTCGGCCTCGCCCCGCCCCAGCGCCCGCGCCGCATCGGCGGCCGCGTCAGCCAGGCGGACCTGCACGGCGGCGAGGTGGATCGATGCCAGGGCGATCGCGAGCACGAGCGCGACCGCGGGCAGCGCGACGGCGAACTCCGCCGTCACGCTGCCCCGCTCGTCCTCAGCCGACCGTGAGCGCATTCCGCACGAGGTCGGTCAGGATGCCGCGCACCTCGTCGCCGCGCAGGATCACGACGAGAAGCCCTGCGAAGCCGACGGCCGCCATGGTCGCCACGGCGTACTCCGCGGTCGCGGCGCCGCGCTCCCGCGCGACGGATCGGACGCGGCGCACGATCGCGCGGCGGAGCCGGCCGTGCCTCAGCTCGGTGGTGGGACGGGCGTGGATCATGGGATACCTCCTTCTCGGAGCCGCCGGAGCGGCGATGGGCGGCACGAGTCGTGGGCCGTCACGCGGCACCGCCGAGGGTGCCCGTGACGACGGAGATCATGAGCGGCGCGACCCCGAGCAGGACGAACGCCGGCAGGACGCAGCAGCCCAGCGGGATCATGAGCCGCACGCCCAGCGCCGCGGCCCTCGCCGCTCCCTCGGACCTCGCGGTGCCGCGCATGCGCGCGGCCTCCGCTCGGAGCAGGTCCGACACCGGTGCCCCCGCCCGTTCCGCCAGCGCGACGACGGGCGAGGCGGGGTCGGACGCCGCGAGTTCGGGCAGGTGCCGCTGGAGGCCCTCGGCGACCATCTCGCGCGCCCGGTCCGGCGACGCGCCGCTCGAGAGCGCGACCGAGAGCAGCTCGAGCCGCAGCCCGGCGGCGGGCGGCGCGGCCGACGCCCGCCGCACGAGTGCCCGACTCCAGCCGGCACCGAGCCAGAGCAGGCCGCCGCCGCCCACCAGGCAGGCGAGGCCGACCGGACCGCCGAGCAGCACCCCGATGGTGTCGAAGCCGAGCAGCATGCCGAAGACCACCGCGATGACGGGGAGCGCGGCCACGAGCCGAGCCGAGGCCGCCGGTCCGGCGAGCATCGCGGCGGCGTCGCGGCGCAGCTGCGCCTCGTCGCGCAGCGCGACGGCGAGGACGACCAGCGTCCGGGCGAGCGGCGCCCCCGCGGCATCCGCCACCGCCCAGGCCGCCGCGAGGACCGACCAAGAGGGGGCGTCGCCGCGGGCCGCCTCGATCGCGTCGGCGACGGAGGCTCCTGCGGCCGCCGCGTCCGCGGCGGCGGCGACGACCGCACGCATCGCCGGGTCCGGTTCGGGATCGTCCGCACCGGGCGCCTCGCGCAGCGCCGCCCAGGCGGCGGCCGGCGCGAGGCCCGCGGCGAGCAGCGCGGCGAGACGTTCCGAGGTGGCGGCGACGTGGTCGAGGGGCGCGGCCGGGTCCGCCCGACGGAGCCGGTGACCGAGCGCACCGACCAGGTCGCGCGGACGCGCCGTCGCCGTCAGCACGGCTCGACCTCCAGGCGGTCGCGCTCCACCCGGAACCGACCGATGCCCGCGACCCGTCGGCGCCCGTCGACGCGTTCGAGGTGGACGACGAGGTCGAAGGCGCTGGCCGCCTGCCGCGCGACCGCGTCGGGCCGCATGCCCGCTGCCGCCCCCAGCGCCTCGAGCCGCGCGGGGACGTCGGCGAGCGAGTTGGCGTGCAGCGTGCCCGCACCGCCGTCGTGGCCCGTGTTCAGCGCGGCGAGCAGTTCGCGCAGTTCCGGCCCACGGCACTCGCCGACGACGAGGCGGTCGGGTCGCATCCGGAGCGCTTCCCTCAGCAGCCGGTCGAGGCCGATGCGCCCGGTGCCCTCGAGGTTCGCCTGGCGCGCCTCGAGGGCGACGACGTGCGGATGGTCCGGCCGAAGCTCCGAGACGTCCTCGAGGAGCACGATCCGGTCGGTCGGCGGCGCCTCGCCGAGGAGGGCCGCGAGCAGCGTGGTCTTGCCCGTGCCCCCCGCGCCGGTCACCAGCAGGTTGCGCCGTTCGAGGACGGCGGCCCGCAACCGCTCCTCGGTCGTCGCATCGAGCATCCCGCCCGCAGCGAGTGCGGACAGCGGCACCCCGGCCGCGCGCGGGAGCCGGATCGACAGCAGCGTGCCGGTGGTGGAGACCGGCGGGATCGCCGCGTGCACCCGGATACCGCGGCCCAGCCGGACGTCGACGGCGGGCGTCGCCTCATCGACGTGGCGCCCGCCGCGCGCGACGAGCCGTACGGCCAGCGCCCTGACCTCCGGTTCGGTCGCGCGCCACGCCGGCTCACGCTCGGCGCCCGCACCGCGGTCCACCCACAGCCCCCGGTCGCCGTTGACGAAGAGGTCGGTGACGCGCGCGTCTGCGGCGAAGGGACCGAGCGGACCGAGCGCGTCGACCGCGTCGGACACCTCCGCATCGTTCCGCGCGGCGTCCGCGGGGACGTCGGGCACCGCGGCCGACCCGGCGGCGCGCCCTGCGTGCGGGCCGGCCGCCCCGCCGACGGCGCGCGACGGCGGCTCGTCCGGCGGCGCCCATTCGAGCGCCGCCTCGGCCTCCCAGGACGGGACGGCGACGAAGGGTGCGGGCATGCCGACGACGCTAGGCGCGCGGTCGTGGCGGGACGGACGCGCAGGCCCCGCGAATGCGGCGAGCCCTCCCCCACGTCGTTGTGGAGGAGGGCTCGTGCCGTGGCATCCGTCTCGGACTGCCGGTTAAAAAGAAGGGGGCGGTACCCATTGGGGGGAACAGGTGCCGCCTCGGCAGCGCGCGGATTGGGGGGAATCGCGAGCGCTGCAGGCCTCGAATCGGATTCGTTCGGGCGGTACCCAGTGTATGGGCTGGAGATCCATGCGCAAGTACTTTTTGTCCTCATTTGTGCCGACGTACAGAAATCTCTGCGAGATCCTCCAGTTCGGCGTCGGACATCCACTGAAATCGAACGCGAAGCGGAGCATCGACCACGGTTTCCGTGGTCGGGGGCGGTGACGATCGTCCCGGCGAATCCCCCGGCTCCGGTCGGCGCTGCGACGCGCCGGGGCCCAGCGTACGCCCGCGCGGCCCCCTCCGCGAACGACACGCGCGGCCCGGCCCCGACGGACGCCCGAGGACACACGCGACGACATCGACGGCCGCGGACGCTAGGGTGCTGTGTGGGGCAGGCGACCCGTCATCCACCACTTCGCGAAGGAGCGATCGCACCACTATGAACGCGCAGATCGATCACGCGCTCGAGGAGATCCGGCGCTTCCGCCCGAGTCCCGAGTTCGCCGCCCAGGCCGTCGCCGACCACGGCCTCTACGACGCCGCTCGTGCCGACCGGCTCGCATTCTGGGCCGACCAGGCCCGCACGCTGCTCCACTGGGAGAAGCCCTTCACCCGCACGCTCGACTGGTCGAACCCGCCGTTCGCGAAGTGGTTCGACGACGGCGAGCTCAACGTCGCCGTGAACTGCCTCGACCGCCACGTCGAGGCCGGCCTCGGCGACCGCGTCGCGCTCCACTGGGAGGGCGAGCCGGGCGACTCCCGCGACATCACGTACGCCGAGCTCACCGAGGAGGTCAAGCGCGCCGCGAACGCCCTCGCCGACCTCGGCGTCCGCTCCGGCGACCGCGTCGCCATCTACCTGCCGATGATCCCCGAGGCCATCGTCTCGATGCTCGCGGTCGCGCGCCTCGGCGCCATCCACTCGGTGGTCTTCGGCGGCTTCAGCGCCGACAGCCTCGCGTCCCGCATCGACGACGCCGAGGCATCCGTCGTCATCACGGCCGACGGCGGGTACCGCAAGGGGCGCGTCTTCCCGCTGAAGCCCGTGGTCGACGAGGCGCTCGGCAAGACCGCCGGATCGGTCCGGCACGTCCTCGTCGTCAAGCGCGGCGAGAACGAGGTCGAGTGGGACGACGCCCGCGACCTGTGGTGGCACGAGACGGTGGCGACCGCCTCCCCCGAGCACGAGGCGCAGGCGTTCGAGGCCGAGCACCCGCTGTTCATCCTCTACACCTCGGGCACCACCGGGAAGCCGAAGGGCATCCTGCACACCTCCGGCGGCTACCTCACGCAGGCGGCGTTCACGCATCGCAACGTGTTCGACCTCCACCCGGAGCGCGACGTCTACTGGTGCACCGCCGACGTGGGCTGGATCACCGGGCACTCCTACGTGGTCTACGGGCCGCTCGCCAACGGCGCGACCCAGGTGATCTACGAGGGCACCCCCGACACGCCGCACCCCGGCCGCTGGTGGGAGATCGTCGAGAAGTACGGCGTCACGATCCTGTACACGGCGCCGACCGCCATCCGCTCGTTCATGAAGCTCGGTCGGCAGATCCCGCACGAGTTCGACCTCCGCACGCTGCGCCTGCTGGGCTCGGTGGGCGAGCCGATCAACCCGGAGGCGTGGATCTGGTACCGCCACGTCATCGGTGGAGGCTCGATCCCCGTGGTCGACACGTGGTGGCAGACCGAGACGGGCGCGATCATGATCTCGGCGCTGCCGGGCGTGACCGACCTCAAGCCGGGCTCGGCGCAGGTGCCGGTCCCCGGCATCTCGATCGACATCCTCGACGACGACGGCGTGGAGGTCGAGGGCGAGGGCGGCGGCCTGCTCGTCGTCACCGAGCCGTGGCCGTCGATGCTGCGCGGAATCTGGGGCGATCCGGAGCGCTTCAAGGAGACGTACTGGGAGAAGTTCGGCGACAAGTACTTCGCCGGCGACGGCGCACGCCGCGACGAGGACGGCGACATCTGGCTGCTCGGCCGCGTCGACGACGTCATGAACGTCTCGGGCCACCGGCTCTCGACCGCCGAGATCGAGTCGTCGCTCGTCGCGCACCCGTGGACGGCCGAGGCCGCCGTCGTGGGCGCGTCCGACGAGACCACGGGCCAGGCGGTCGTCGCCTTCGTCATCCTGAAGTCGAGCCAGGCGGCGCACGTGACCGACCCGGCCGAAGCGAGCGAGGAGCTCCGCCGGCACGTGGCGACGCAGATCGGCGCGATCGCCCGGCCGCGGCAGGTCTTCATCGTCAACGAGCTGCCGAAGACGCGCTCGGGCAAGATCATGCGGCGACTGCTGCGCGACCTCGCCGAGGGCCGCGAGGTCGGCGACACCACGACGCTCGCCGACACCTCGATCATGCAGATCATCAGCGCCCAGGTGCGCTGACCGGCCGAGACGACGGATGCCGCGGCGGGACTCCCGCCGCGGCATCCGCGTGTGCAGGCCGGCTCGGCCGGCCGTCGGCTACTCGAACTCGGCGATCAGCTCCACCTCGACGGGCGCGTCGAGCGGCAGCACCGCCACGCCGACCGCCGACCGCGCGTGCACGCCCGCGTCGCCGAAGACCTCGCCGATGAACTCCGACGCGCCGTTGACGACACCGGGCTGGCCGGTGAAGGCGGGGTCGGAGGCCACGAAGCCGACGACCTTGACGATGCGCGTCACCCGGTCGAGCGAGCCGAGCTGCGACTTCACGGCGGCGAGCGCGTTGAGCGCGCAGAGGCGCGCGTACTCCTTCGCCTCGTCGGCCGGCACCAGGCCGTGGCCGTCGCCGACCTTGCCGGTCGCCGGCAGCGCGCCCGAGACGAAGGGGAGCTGGCCCGACGTGTACACGAGGTTGCCGGTCACGACGGCCGGCACGTAGGCCGCGACGGGCGCGGCGACGCCGGGCACCTCGACCCCGAGCTCGGCGAGCCGGGCCTCGACGGCGCCCATCAGGCGTCCTCCTCGAACTGCTTGGCGGCCTGCGCGGCCGCGGCCTGGCCGGCGGATGCCGCCGAGGAGGCCTGCTCCCCCACGGGTCGCTTCAGGTAGGCGACGAGCCCGCCCTCCGGCCCCTGGACGATCTGGACCAGCTCCCAGCCCTCGGATCCCCAGTTGTTCAGGATCGCGGCGGTGTTGTGGATCAGCAGCGGGGTGGTGATGTACTCCCAGGCGGGCATGGCGACTCCTCGGTGTCGGAACGGGCGGCTATCCTGAGGGTCGAGCCGGCCGTGGGCTCTGCGGCCGTGCGGCATGCCGGATTTTGCCAGCCTTCCTCAGTTAGGCTCCACTCTATGTCTGCCCAAAAACGAACGATGAGCGATGCCGCCGGGGGGGTCCTCGGCTTCGTCGGCATGAGCGCACTCGCCGGCGTGCTGGTCACCGCCGCCGTCACCCCTGCGCTCGCCGTCACGGGCATGGCCGCGAACAACAGCATCACGATGTTCGAGAACCTCCCCGGGTACCTCGACATCGGCGAACTCTCCGAGAAGTCCTCCGTCCTCGCCAAGAACGGCAACGGCGAGTGGGTCGAGCTCGCGTCCTTCTTCGACGAGAACCGCGAGGAGGTGTCGTGGGACTACATGTCGCAGTACCTCAAGGACGCCGCGGTCGCCGGTGAGGACCCGCGGTTCTACTCGCACGGCGGCGTCGACATCCAGGGCACCGTCCGCGGCGCCCTGAGCACCGTCCTCGGCCGCGACACCCAGGGCGGGTCGTCGATCACGCAGCAGTACGTCAAGAACGTGCTCATCAACAACGGCGTGAACGAGGCGACGACCGAGGAGGAGAAGCAGGCCGCGTACGAGGCTGCCACCGAGGTGAGCGCCGAGCGCAAGCTCAAGGAGATGCGCTACGCGATCACCCTCGAGAAGAAGTACTCGAAGGACGACATCCTTCGCGGGTACCTGAACATCGCGGCCTTCGGCGGACGGGTCTACGGTGTGCAGGCGGCCGCGCAGTACTACTTCGGCACCAACGCGCAGGACATCTCGCTCGCACAGGCCGCGAGCCTGATCGCGATCGTCAACCACCCCGAGAAGTTCCGGCTCGACATGCCGGACGACGAGGAGAACGGCGAGGCCAACGGCTACGCCGCGAACAAGGTGCGTCGCGACTACATCCTCGAGCAGATGCACAAGGAGAAGAAGATCACGCAGGAGGAGTACGAGACGGCGATCGCCGAGCCCGTCGCTCCGAACATCTCGCCACCCAGCACCGGCTGCGCATCGGCCAAGGGCCACGCCTTCTTCTGCGACTACGTCGCCTGGGAGATCCGCAACAAGTTCGACGACCCGTCGACGCCCGACGTCAACGAGGGCAAGAAGCTGCTCCAGCAGGGCGGCCTGCAGATCTACACGAGCATCGACCTGTTCGTGCAGGACGAGGCGATCCGCGCCCTCAACGACAACGTGCCGAAGGTCGCCGACGGCGTCGACATCGGCGGCACGGTCGTCAGCGTCGAGGTCGGCACCGGGCGCATCCTCGCCATGGCGCAGAACAAGGACTACTCCGACGATCCGGACGTGCTCGCGTCGGGCAGCAACTACACCGCGGTGAACTACAACACCGACATCGACTACGGCGGCTCGAGCGGCTTCCAGCCGGGTTCGACCTACAAGGTCTTCACGCTCGCCGAGTGGCTCAAGGAGGGCCATGCGCTCAACGAGGCCGTCGACGCGCGCTTCCGCGAGAACTGGGGCAGCTTCAACAACAGCTGCCAGGGCACGATGAGCGGCGACGGCTGGGGTCCGAAGAACGACGACTTCAGCCCCGGCGGGTACTGGACCGCGGTCGAGAACACCGTGAACTCGTACAACACCGGTTTCGTCGCGATGGCCAAGCAGCTCGACCTGTGCGGCATCGCGAAGACGGCCGAGGCGCTCGGCGTCCACCGCGCGGACTACGACCCGCTGTCGCAGTTCCCCTCGGCCGTGCTCGGCACCAACGAGGTCGCGCCGCTGTCGATGGCCACGGCCTTCGCGGGCATCGCGGGCGGCGGCAAGTCGTGCTCGCCGATCGCGATCGACAAGATCACCAAGCAGGACGGCACCGAGATGGAGCCGCCGAAGTCGGAGTGCAAGCAGGCCATCACCCCCGAGGTCGCGGCCGGCACCGCGTACGCGATGCAGAAGACGATCCAGGGCGGCACCGCCGCTCCCTCGGGCTACCGGACCGACCCGTACGTGCCGATGATCGGCAAGACGGGAACGACCGACAACGCCGAGGCGACCTGGATGAGCGGTGCGTCGACGAAGGTCGCGACCGTCGTGGGCGTGTTCAACGTCACGGGCCACGTCAACCTCCGCGACACGTACTTCGACGCCGGCCAGGCGGCCTCGCTGCGACACCAGATCTGGCCGCGGGTCCAGTCCGTCGCGAACTCCCGCTACGGCGGCGACGCCTTCCCGGAGCCCGAGGCCTCGATGCTGAACGCGCCGCAGGTCTCCGTGCCCGACGTGCTCGGTCTCTCGCCCGAGGCCGCGCAGCAGGCGCTCGAGACGGCCGGGTTCGGCTGGCGCATGGACGGCGACGTCGACTCCGACCAGCCGAAGGGCACGATCGGCGCCCAGTCGCCGTCCGGCACGGCCGGCCGCGGCGCGGTGATCAGCCTCCAGGTCAGCCGCGGCAACCTCGCCGGGCTGCCCGACGTCGTCGGCATGTCGGCCGACGAGGCGGAGAGCACGCTGAAGGACGCCGGCTTCAAGGTGAACAAGCAGGAGCAGGACGTCAGCGACCCGTCGCAGGACGGCGTCGTGATCGCGCAGTCGCCGGAGCCCGGCAGCTCCGTGAAGTCCGGTGCGCGCATCCAGATCACGATCGGCAGGCTGCAGAACGGCGGCGGCCCCGACCTTCCGGGCGGCGACGGCGGCGGCGGCAACGCCGACCAGGCCGGCTGATGGGTCGTGGCCTCCCGCCCGTCGCGCGGATCGCCCTGGCGATCGGCGCGGCGGGCGCCGCCGCGTTCGCGTACGGCTCACTCGTCGAGCGCCGGCGCTACACGCTCCGGCGCGTCGACGTCCCGGTGCTGCCGCCGGGCGCGGAGCCGATCCGGGTGCTGCACCTCTCCGACCTGCACATGGCGCCGTGGCAGCGCGACAAGCAGGAGTGGATCGCAGCGCTCGCCCGGCTGCAGCCCGACCTCGTCATCGACACCGGTGACAACCTCGGCCACCGTCGCGGGCTCGAGGGCGTGCGACGCGCGCTCGAGCCCTTCCGGGGCGTCCCCGGCGTGTTCGTGAACGGGTCGAACGACTACTTCGGTCCCGTGCTGAAGAACCCGTTCGGGTACTTCGGCGGGCCGTCGGGCCGCGTCGCACGAGCCGAACGGCTCGACATCGGCGCGCTCCACCGCTTCTTCGACGGCCTCGGCTGGATCGACCTCGACAACGCGGCCGCGTCGCTCGAGGTCCGCGGGACCCACCTCGAGTTCTTCGGCGTCGACGACCCGCACCGCGGGTACGACCGGCTCGAGGTCGTCGCCGCCGCGATCGACGACCTCCGGGCCGACGACCCGTACGGCGACGAGACCTGGCCGGACCCGGCCGACTCCGGGCCGCACGGTCGACGCAGCGTCACGATCGGCGTGGCGCACGCGCCCTACCGCCGCGTGCTCAACTCCTTCGTCAACCACGGCGCACAGCTCCTCGTCGCCGGCCACACGCACGGCGGTCAGGTCTGCGTGCCCGGCTTCGGCGCGCTGGTGACCAACTGCGACATCCCGCGCGAGCAGGCGAGCGGCCTGAGCATCTGGCGACACGGCCTGCGCACCGCCTTCCTCAACGTGTCGGCCGGCCTCGGCACGTCGATCACGGCGCCGGTGCGGTTCGCCTGCCCGCCCGAGGCGACGCTGATGACGCTCGTGCCCACACCCTGACGCGGGGCGGCCGACCCGTCGGCACCGGCCCGGAGGTGGTCAGGAGCACTCGAAATGTCGGCTATGCTTGTTGAGGCCTTCGGGCCCCCGGGGTGTGGCGCAGCTTGGTAGCGCGCTTCGTTCGGGACGAAGAGGTCGCAGGTTCAAATCCTGTCACCCCGACCGGGAACCCGGGCCGCAACGCGACCCGGACGTCGAGCCCCCTCCGATCAGGAGGGGGCTCGACGCGTCTTCAGGAGGACGGCCGGCCGCCCTCGCGCTCGGCCGGCTCGCCCGTCGCCGTCGCCTCGTCGACGCGGCTCCGACCGCTCGCCCACCGGAAGGCGCGCTCGAGCGGTCCACGGCCGAGGAAGCGCCGCCAGACCCACGCGAACACCGCCGACCCCACGACCAGGCTGACGAGCAGCGGCCACGAGTCGTCGCTGACCACACCGTCCGGGCGCACGTACTTCGCGTTCGCGATGACGACGAGATGACCCGTGTAGATCGTCAGCGGCATCGAGCCCATGGCGCTCACGGGTGACAGCACGGCACTCGCGACACGGCGCACGCGCGGGACCGCGAGCGCGGTGAGGGCGGTCGCCGCCGCGACCACGAGCACCCCGATCGCGGTGTTCCCGAGCGTCTCCAAGGAGATCGCGACGGGGATGCTCCAGAGCGTCGCCTCGGGGCTGCTCGCGACGTCCTCCGCGCCGGGGAGGAGCGCGGAGGCCGGCAACGCCACGCATGCGACGACGGCGGCCGCGAGGGCGGCCGGGGCGAGCGTGCTCGCGCGGGCGACGCCGAGGCGGGCCAGGCCGAGCCCGACGAGCATCACCGGCACCCAGATGATCACCGGGTAGGCGCCGACCAGGAACCAGTCGGCCACGAGGCCGAGCACCCCGCCACCGCCTCGGGTGAGGCCCGTGTCACGCTGCGCCACCTCCGCGATCGCAGGCGTGACCGCGAGCAGGACGGAACCGACGACGAGGGCCGCCCGTGCCGGCACGAAGAGCAGCGGCAGCATGACGAGGAACGCCACGCCGTAGACGTCGAGGATGACGAACACCAGTGGGCGCAGCACCGCGACCACGAGGAGGCCGAGGGCGATGAGCAGGAGCGCCCGCACGGCGATCTGACGCCGGAGGAGGCCCCGGGTCGGGCCGTCCACGACCACGCGGCTCCCACCGGTGAGCAGGCCCAGGCCGATGCCCGCCGTGAGCGCGAACAGGAGACGAGGGCGCTCGTCCGCGAAGCCGATCACGGCGGCGACGTCGGGATCGGCCACGGCGGGCGCCACATGGGCGACGAACATGCCGATCAGCGCGAGCCCTCTGGCCGCATCGACGCCGTCGACGCGTCGCGGCCCTCGCCGCGCGGCGTTCGGGACGGGATCGGCCATGCGCCATCTTCGCATCCCGGCCGCCGTCTCGAGGTCAGCGGGGTGCGGCGCAGACCGTGTATCGGCCGGTCGTCAGCTCGACGTCGCAGTCCTCGATGCGCGGCGTCCCGGACCAGATGGTCGGGTCGTCGGCCGTCGCCGCGCCGGCATCCGTGAGCCCGGCGTGGGCGCCGGACAGGACGGCGAGGCTCACGCCGGCACCCCACCACGTGGCGAGCTCGTCATGCCCGAGTGCGGCGACCTCCTCGGCCGCCGCTCGCTGCTCGGGCAGCGTCTCGCCCGAGACGCCCGCACGGCTGCCGACGGTCGCCACGCGACCGACGACGGACCAGGCGAGCGCCACCACCGCGACGAGCGCGAGCCCGGCGACGAGCGTGCGCACGACGAGCGAGCGCAGGCCCTGCCAGGCGACCCTGGTGGCGGGCACGAACCCCGCGGCGAGCACCGGCGCGAAGGCCAGCACGCCCGGAGCCGGGTGCCGGATCCACGCGGGGGTGTGCCGTGAGACCAGCCACCATGCCAGGTACGTCCCCAGCCCCAGGGCCGCGACGAGGAGGACGGTGCCGAACTCCGCGAGTTCCATGCGGCTGCGGCCCCGAGTCGCCAGCAGCCGCGGCGCGCGCCGGAGCCGGCCCCACGCGACCACCGCGATCACGACACCGGCCGCGAGCAGGAGCACGGCGAGCAGGCCGACGAGCTCCGGAGGCAGGTTCCAGGAGGCGAGCATCGTGGCGACCTTGTCGGCCGGCGTCACCTCGTAGCCGCGCTGGCCCCCGGAGAGCAGGAAGTAGGCGAAGTTCCGGAGGTTCGCCCAGTACCCGGCGGGGCCGAGGCTCACGAGCTTCGCCAGTTCGAACACCACTGTCGGCGCGGCCGCTGCGAGCGCGGCGACGAGCACGCGCGGCACCGTCACCCGCAGACGCGCCAGGAGCGGACCGGAGGCGTCGAGCAGCACGGCGACCGCGAACGCGGGCACCGCGAGCAGGGCGATGAACTTGACCTGGATGCCGAGCCCGATGAGCAGCCCCGCGAGCCACGGACGGCGATGGACGAACAGGAGCGCCGCGGCGAGGAAGGCCGCCGCGGTCACCTCGCCCAGGACGTCGGCCGGCGTCTGGATCGGGGACGGCAGCGCGCCGGTCTCGAACGCCAGCGGCACCGCGGCCGCGACCAGTGCGGCCCAGCGGCCGCCGAGCCGCCGCCCGACGAGGACGAGCGCCGCGAGCAGACCGGCATATCCGAGCGTCGCGACGAGTCGTCCGGCGAGCACCGGGTCGACGCCGAGCGCGATCAGGCCGGCGGTCGGCAGCAGGATGACGGGTCCCGTCGAGATGCGCACGTCGAACGGCGTCAGCGTGCTGCCCGAGAGCGTGCCGTCGCTCGCGTAGCCGAGCCCCCGCACCAGGTTGAGCGGGACGGTCAGGTTGAGTGCCTCGTCCTCCCAGAGGCGGACGGACGCGATGCCCGGGACGACGACCGCGAGGTTCGCGACGACGAGTGCGGCGAGCAGGAGCCACCAGGCGACGCCGAGCGCGGTCCGGCGCACGTCGAACGACGGCGTCGCACGATCGGCGGTCGCCTCGGCGGTCACCGCGCGGCCCCCGGACGGAGCGACACCCGCCACAGTTCCGCCGCCGACGCGACCGCGAACTGCCGCAGGCGCTTCGGCGGGAGCTTCGGCGGACGCTCGACGCCCCACATGGTGCCGGTCTGGTTCGATCCGCGTCGCGGAAGGCTCGCGACCTCGACGTAGCGGACCAGGTCGTCGCGGCGCACCTCTGCGAGCGAGAAGTGCACGTGCGGGACGAGTGCGTCCGCCGGCACCCCCTCGAGCAGCGCGGTGAGCGTCGCCGGCCGATAGGCGCGCAACGGCGTGTTCACGTCGGGCACGCGGCGTCCGACGGCCGCGGCGACGACGAGCCCCACGGCGCCCGTGAGGACGCGACGGAACCACGGGTCCTCCCGCCCCCGGCGCACGCCGTGGACGACGTCGGCCCCGGTCGACCCGGACGCCCGCACGACGCGCGCGAGGTCCGCTCCGTGGAACTGGCCGTCGCCGTCGACGTGCAGCACGAGGTCGGGCGAACGCTCGAGCCCGGCGCGGTACGCCGCGAGGGCCGTCGGGCCGTGCCCGCGGTTGACCTCGGCGTCGACCACGACCAGGCCGGGCAGGTCGGCGGCGAGGTCGTGCAACACGCGGCTGGTGTCATCCGTCGACCGGTCGTTGACGACGACGATCTCGAGCCGCTCCGCGAGCGGCGCGAGGTGCTCGTGGATCTCCGCGAGGAAGCCCGGCAGTCCCTCAGCCTCGTTGTAGGCGGGCATCACGACCACCAGATGATCCAGTCGCACTCGGCCTCCCGACGTCGATCGCCGCACGCGGGGGACGCCGGCATGCGTAGTAGCGTAGTCGAGATGTCGCAGCATGCTCGTTGGCGGCGCCTCGCCGGACTCGGGGCCCGATTCCTCACGGTGGGGGCGATCAGCACGCTCATCGAGATCGCGGTGTTCAACCTGCTGTTCTACGTGTTCGGCGTCGACATCGTGGTCGCGAAGATCGCCGCCTCGCTCGTCGCCCTCGTGAACGCGTACCTCGGCAACCGCGAGTGGACGTTCCGCGACCGCGGCGGTCACTCCCGCGCGGTGGAGATCACGCTGTTCGTCATCGTGAACGCGGCGTGCACGGCGCTCGGCGCCCTGATCGTGTGGGCGGGCGTCGAGTCGGCGTCGGCGTTCCTCGGCCGCGAGGCCGGGCCGTTCGCGGTGAACGTCGTCAACCTCGGCAGCATCGCGATCGTCGTCGTCGTCCGGTTCCTGCTGTACCACTTCATCGTGTTCCGCGGCGAGCGCCGGCCGCGGCCGACCGAGACCGTCGACGCGACCTGAGGCCGCGCGCGCCGGACCGACGAGTGCGCGGGGCCGACGTCCGATGCCGCCTGCGCGGAGGCCGCTGCGTCAGTCCGCGGCGTCGCAGCCGGGGGCGTCGACCGTGATCTCCGACGTGCGCACGAGGGGCGTGTGCCGGACCGCGAGCGGGCCGTAGGCCTCATCCGGGGCTCCGGTGAACGTGGCCTCGATGACGCGGGTCGACGCCGGCACGTTGCGGATGTTCACCTTGACCGCCGGCCGGCCGAGGTGCTCGAGCGGCGTCACCGTGACGGGCTTGCCGTCGGCGGTCAGCTGCTGGAACGTCGCACCGACGGGACCGTAGAACACGAGGTCCGTCGAGATGTGGCCGCGCGGGAAGTACTTGCCCGTCGCGACGTACTCCGCCAGCCCGTCGACCTGGTCGGGTTGGACCGTGTTCGTGACCGTCGCGGTCGTCGTGAAGGTGGGTGCCGTGCCGTCCGCCACCGTGCAGGCGTCGGTCGACGCGTCGACGTCGAGCTGGAGGTAGTAGTCCATCTTGCCCTGCGTGACGTCGTTGACGTAGACGCCCACGACGCTCGCGTCGTCGTTGCCGGACGGCAGCGTGCCCGTGATGCGGGACCCGGAGATGTACTCCGCCTCGCCCTCGTCGGACGGCACGTACATGAGGCGGTCCTCGTCGATCGCGCGCGTCAGCGCCTCGATCAGGGCGTCGGTGTCGCCGGAACCGGACGTGAGCACCTTGAAGACGGATGCCGCGGCCGCCGCGAAGAACGCGTCCTGGTCCTCGGGCTCGGAGTACGTGGAGTACACCTCGTTGAGCACCATGCTCGCGGCGTTGTCCTTCGTGAGCTTCTCACCGGTCGGCAGCTGGACGGGGCCGGTGGCGCCGAGCAGGTAGCCGAGCGCGACCGGGTCGAACGAGACGACGCCGTCGACCTGGTCGCCGAACGACTCCGCCCAGAAGGCGCGGATGAGCTCGGACGTCTCCGGGAAGTCGGGCGTGAGCGTGACGTCCATCATGTAGCGGCCGATCTTGTCGCCGTACAGCGCCTCGGTCTGCGGGTCGAGCGCGATGATGGGCTCGGCGCGACCGTTCTGGAAGTCGCTGCTGGAGGCCTGGCGCCCGATGCTGATGCGGCCGTCGGTCACGTTCACGAGGAGCAGCGCGGCCGGGTTGCCGCCGGTGCCGCGCGCCTCCGCGACGTTCTGGAACAGCACGAGGTAGTTTCGCGGGCCGTCGGCGCCGAGCGCGCCCGGCAGGACGGCGAGCGCCTGCTGGGCCGGGCCGATCATCGGCTCGAGTTCGCCCACCGCGCCGTCGAGCTGGTCGATGCCGTCGCGGACCGGGCCGATGAGTGGCTCGCGGTCGACGGTGTCGAGCTCGGCCGACACGTGGCCGATGGTGTCGGCGACGCCGTCGACGGTGTCGGAGAGCTGGGTGAGGGCGGCGAGGTCGATCGCGCCGTCGACCGGCTTCAGTGCCTCGATGCTGAGCGTCGTCGCGGGCTCGACGACGCCGTCGACGAGTTCCTCGACCGACGCCGCCGTGATGCGCACCGCCTGCAGGTTCGCGCCGACGGTGGGCACCCATTCGAACGCGCGCCACGTGGGGTCGTCCGTCAGCTCGCGCGCCGTCGCCGCGTGCGTCCGGAGCTCCGCGACGGTCGCGATCGCCGCCTCCTGGTCACCGGCCAGCACCTGCTGCTGCGCCTGCTTCGCCAGTGGGATCGCCTGCTCGAGCTCGTCCTTCGCCGCGAACCCGCGCTCGGCGATCTGGGCGCCGGCGAACCCGACGCCGACGAGGGCCAGCACGATGACGCCGAGCGTCACCGGAACCCACAGTCGTGCGCTCCGGATCAGCGGCTTCCTCGGCCGGTCGCTCCCTCGTCTACCCACGCCAGCCATCGTATTCGCAGATGGCCGGGAGATCGCCGCGCATCAGTACGCGCCCTGCGCCTGGAGCACCGCCCGCGACGTGCGGTAGAGGATGATGATGTCGCCCGTGAGCGACCAGTTCTCGACGTAGTACAGGTCGAGGCGCACGCTGTCGTCCCACGACAGGTCGGAGCGGCCCTGCGTCTGCCAGAGCCCGGTGATGCCGGGCCGCACGAGCAGGCGGCGGCGGGCCCAGTCGTCGTAGCGCTCGACCTCCGCGGCGAGCGGCGGCCGAGGTCCGACGAGCGACATCTCGCCGCGCAGGACGTTCACGAGCTGCGGGAGCTCGTCGAGGCTGTACCGGCGCAGCACGGCGCCGATGCGCGTCACGCGCGGGTCGGCCCGCATCTTGAAGAGCACCCCGTTGCCGTCGGTGCGGTCGAGCAGCGTGGGCAGCTGCGACTCGGCGTCGACGACCATCGAGCGGAACTTCAGCATGTGGAACCGCTCGCCGTTCAGGCCGACGCGCTCCTGGGCGAAGAAGGCCGGCCCGGAGCTGTCGCGGCGGACGAGGACCGCGATCGCGAGGAACACGGGGCTGAGCACGAGCAGCGCGATCGCCGAGACGACGATGTCGAACGCGCGCTTGGCGGCGTACTTGCGCCCGGCGAACTCCGGGTAGTCGACCTGGATGAGCGGGAGCCCCGCGACGGGCCGGGCGTGGATCCGCGGGCCCGCGACATCCGTCAGCGCGGGGGCGACCACCAGGTTGGTCGACGTCGCCTCGAGCTGCCAGCCGAGCTCGCGCATGCCGCGGGGATCGATCGTGTCCGCCCCGGTGAAGACGACGGTGTCCGCACGGGCCTCGCGGAGCGCACGGTCCAGCGCCTCGTAGTCGCCGAGCACCGGGATGCCCGGGGCGAGCTCACGCGACGATTCGCCGTGCTCGGTCACCGCGCCGACGATGTGGATGCCGGAGATGCCGTCGCGCTGGATCTGCTCGGCCACGTGCGCGGACTTGCCGCGCTCCCCCATCAGGATCGCCCGATGCAGGAAGGTCCCGGCGGCGCGTCGCCGCAGCAGCCACTTGCGCCACGCCCAGCGCCCCCCGATGAGCAGGCTCAGTCCGAACGGCAGCGCGACCAGGACGTAGGCGCGACCGACCTCGGAGCGGAGCAGGAAGGCCAGGATGGCGAGGATCGCGAACACCCTGATGCTGGCGTCGGCGATGCGCCGGTACTCCGCCGTGCCGGCGCCGACGATGTTGCGGTCGCGCGTGGCGAAGATGGCGAGGGAGGTGAACCAGCCGGCCGCGAGGATCGCGGAGACGATGGCGTAGCTGATCAGGATCTCGGGCCGCTCGCCCTCGCCGGGGATGCGGAGGGACGTGCCCGTCGTGCCGAACCGGATGAACTGCGAGCCGTAGACCGCGAAGACGATGACGATGAGGTCGGTGACGAGGAGCCGGCGCGTGTACGCGCGCTGCCATTCCGCGACCACCTCGGCCGGGCTCGCCTGCGTGGATTGCCGCGTGAGGGTCATGCATCACCTCCGCCGGACTCGCATCGGGTTCGGGCCCCCGTGCGCCCGCCGTCGGGCCGACGGGCACCCACAGGCTAACGCGAGGATGTCCCCCTATGTGAGGACTGCTCCGAAAGTGTCCCCCGAAGTGGGGCGCGGACTCCGGATCCGACCGCCCGGACGATCGGGCGGGACAGCGCGTCGGGCGCGCAGGACGCGACGCTAGACGACGCGGCCGGCGAGATGGCCGCCGCTCTCCTGGAGGTAGCAGACGCCGCAGAGCGACTCGTAGGCCACCTCGACGCCGTCGATGGCCACCTGGTCGCCGTCGAAGGTGTAGCGCCCGTCGACCCGGCGGCCGTTGAAGATCGCCTTGCGTCCGCAGCGGCAGATCGTCTTCAGCTCCTCCAGGCTGTGCGCCACCTCGAGCAGCCGGCGGCTGCCGCGGAAGGCGACCGTCTGGAAGTCGGTGCGGATGCCGTATGCGAGGACCGGGATGTCGTCGAGCAGCGCGATCCGCAGCAGGTCGTCGACCTGCTCGCTGGTCAGGAACTGCGCCTCGTCGACGAGCAGGCAGCTGACGTCGCGGCCGTGGGCCTCGATGACGGGGGTGCGATGCTGCTGGAAGACCTCGAGCACGGGGTCGTCCGGGGCGATGGTGAAGTCGACCTGGCGCACCACGCCGAGCCGGGAGACGATGTCGCGGTCCCCCTTGGTGTCGACCGCGGGCTTGGCCAGCAGCACGCGATGACCGCGCTCCTCGTAGTTGAACGCGGCCTGCAGCAGCGCGGTCGACTTGCCCGAGTTCATCGCGCCGTACCGGAAGTAGAGCTTCGCCATCTACTCGAGCAGTCCGTCCTCCGCCGCACGGCGGATCAGTTCGGCACGGCGCCCGGCGGGGCGCCCGGCCTTGGCGTACTTGTCGCGCGAGCGACGGAGGTAGGTCTTCGCCGTCTCGTACCCGACCTCCATCACCTCGGCGACGCGCGCCGTCGAGAGTCCCTGGGCGTAGAGGCCGACCGCGCGCCGCTCGGCGGCGCTGAGGGCCGCGTCGCGCGGGGCGGGGAGGGCGTCCTCCTGCGCCGGCGCCGCGACACCGGCGCCGCGTTCGCCCCGGAGCGCCCGACGGGCGAGGTCGACGACCTCCTCGGTCGAGCGCGTCTTGGAGACGAACGCGTCCGCACCCGCCGCGAGGCATCGCGCACGGGACGCGTCGTCGTCGACCGCGGTGACGACCACCACGGCTGCGCCCGCCGCCCGGCATGCGCGGATCCGCGACTCGATGGAGACCGTGTCGCCGAGCTGCAGGTCCATGAGCACGAGGTCGACGGGGAAGTCCGGGTGCCGGATGAGGTCGAGCCAGCGCGTCGTGCGGATGGCGACGCGCAGGTCGCCCGCGTGCTCCGCGATCCAGGTCGCGAGGCCGTCGACGATGAGGGCGTGATCGTCCAGGATCGCGAGTCGGACCACGTCGTCCGCGTCGGGATCAGGCGTCATAGCGGAACTCCACACCGACATTCTCTCGTGAGATCTCGAGCTCGCTGCGCACGCCCACGGCGCGGGCCACGGCGAGGAAGCGCTCGATCTCCCTCCGGGCCGGCGGCGCGCCGGCGACGTCGGCGCGCACGGAGATCAGGGCGCCGGCGTCGATCGCTCGGACGTCGATGCGGACGGCGGCGGAGCGCTCGGCCGTCGTGAGCCAGGACACCAGCGCCGTGAGGGGCGGGCGCTGGTCGCCGGGCAGCCGCGACGCGGTGCCGGCCGGGTCGTGGACCGTGACCGGAAGCTCGCGAGCCGCGGAGATCGAGGACGCGAGGTCGTCGAGCCAGGTCGACTCGATGCCGGCCTTGAGGGCGCGCCGGAGCATCTCGGCGAGCTCGCGCGCACGGTCGGCATCCGCGACCTCGATGCGCTCGGCCGTCATGACGTGGGCGAGGAACGGCAGGACCTCGCGCCCGAGCACCGACACCCGTCCCTGCTGCACCGACCGCACGATCCCCTCGCGCAGTCCGCCGTCGCGCTCCAGCGCCGTCGCGTTCGCCTGCCGCTGCCAGGCGAGGCTCGCGTTGACGATCGTCGCCGAGTAGGCGGCGGCGGCGGCCGACAGGGCCAGGACCGCGACCGAGTTCACCGCGATGAGCGCCGCTGCCGACGCGTGCACGGCGCTCGTGCCGGCCGAGCCGACCGCGAGGATCGAGAGCACCGCCGCAGCGACCGAGCCCGCGGCGAGCAGCGAGATCCAGGTGCAGTACGGCGCCAGGGAGAGGATGAGCAGCCCGACCACGAGCGCACCGTAGTCGTCGTAGAGGTAGCGGTTCGCGCCGACCGTGCTCACGTACTCGGCGATCGCACCGCCCACCGCGAGCCCGACCGTGAACCAGAGTCGGTCGACCGTGAACGGCGCCCGGCTCGGCAGGGCCGACACGACGGCGACGGCCCCCGCGGCGGCCACGAGCAGGATGCCCCCGACGGCGGCGAGCGGCGACCCGATCTCCGGCCCGTGCCAGGCGGTGAGGACGATGGCGACCGCGACCGAGAGCGCAGCGCCGATCTGGACGAGGCGCGTGGCGGCGATGCCGCCGATCGGGTCGACCTCCTGCTGGGTGAGGCGCAACGTGCCGCTCATGCGCCGCCCTCCGGGACCGAGAGCAGCACGGTCGTGCCGACCCCCGGCCGGGACCAGATCCGGGCGCTCCCGCCCTCCTGCTCGATGCGACCCCGGATCGAGGTGCGCAGGCCGATCCGGTCGTCGGGAACCCGCTCCGGATCGAAGCCGCGCCCGCTGTCCATGATCACGACGGTGACCTCGCCGTCGGCCGGGCCGACCGCCAGTTCGACGTCGTCGACGCCGGCGTGCCGCGCGACGTTCACGAGGCACTGGACGACGGCCGCCTCGAGCGCCTCGCGGCGACGCGGCCCGATGCGGCCGAGGGCGTCGGTCGAGCCCGACACGTTGACGGTGAGCCCCGCGTCCCGTGCGACCTCGAGCGCCCCGCCGAGCCCGTCCGAGGCCGAGGTCCCGCCCCCCGCGGGCGGGGATGCCGGGTCCGGCGTCGCGGAGCCGGCCACGGCCGGCTCGCGTCGTGCCGTCGGCGCCTCCTCCTCGCCGTGCTCGGCGGCCCAGTCGCGTCCCACGATCAGCGTCAGGTCGTGGCGGATGCCGGCACGGAGCCGCTCGTCGACGGGACCCGACCCGGCGGCGGCGACGGCGACGAGGTGGCTGAGCGCGGTGTCGTGCAGGCGCGCGATCGCGCGCAGTTCGTAGTCGTGGCGGATGACGAGCTCCCTCGTCTGCTGGCTCGCCCGGTGCAGCGCCGTCTCGCGACGATCCTCGCTCCGCGTGAGCGAGTCGTAGACGCGCGCGACCACGACGATGCCGAGTGCCGCCGCCGCGGCCGTGCTCGGCGCCCACTGCGCACCGACGACCGCCGCTCCGAGCAGTGCGGCCGCCTCGCCGAGGCCCCAGCCGAGCACGGCCCAGGCGATCGCGATCCTCGACCCGATCCCGGCGCCGCCGACGAGCAGCAACGCGATGCGCGGCATGGCGAGCAGTGCGTTGTTGGTCGACTCGAACCCGTTCCCCGGCGCCATGACGAGCACCGTCAGCCCGAACACCACGCCCGTTCCGCCGAGGAGGTACGCGAGCGTCAACGTCACGCTCGGGTGGAAGGCGACGAGCCCGAGCAGTGCGGCCTGCATCGCGACGAGCACGAGCGCGATGACCGCGGGCTCGCGAGCGGGGACGCCCTCCGGCCCCGGCCCGACGACGGCCGAGGCGAGGGCGATCACGAGTGCGGCCGCGAGGCACACGGCCGCCGCGGCATGCCCCGCACTCGAGAGCGCCCGGCTGAGGGACGCGCGCGCGAGGTGCTCGGGCAGGCCGAGGGTCATACGCGCTCCGATCCGGCCGCCCCGGGGGATGACGGCACTCGCCGGATTATCTCAGCAGAGTCCCGCTCCGGCACAGTCCGGTCGGCGGATCGTCGCACGTCGATCGCGCTTCGTGCTCAGAACAGCATGCTCGGTGCCGCCGCCTCGAGTCCCGCCAGCGCCTGCTCGGAGGGCTCCCCGGGCGACGCCGACCGTCGCGACCGCGACGGGACCGCTCGCGCGCCCCGTGGTCCGGGCACGTCGCGCGCCCGCGCGTCGCCCGCCGAGGAGCGCACCCCGCCGGTCACCACGTCCTCGCGGCCGCGCTCCAGTCGGTGGGCGCGGAGCAGCGGCCGGATCCGTGCGCCGAGCCACTCCCGGTACTCCTTCGGCGAGTAGGCCGCCGCGCCCGGGAACATGGCGCGGTACCGCGGCACGAGCTCGGGGTGCTCGCGCGCGAGCCAGGCGAAGAACCACGGCTTCACGGAGCCGCGCAGGTGCAGCGCGGAGTACACGACGCTCGTCGCTCCGGACTCGGCGATCCGGCGCAGGGCCTCGTCGAGGTGGGCGCGGGTGTCGGTGAGGTACGGGAGCACCGGCATGAGGAACACCGTGCAGTCGAACCCGGCCTCGCGCACCGCCGTCACCGTCGCGAGCCGCGCCGCCGTGCTCGGCGTGCCGGGCTCGATCGAGCGCTGCAGTTCGTCGTCGTACACCGCGATCGACATCGCGAGGTCGACGGGCACGTGCTCGCGCGCGGCGGCGAGCACCGGCAGGTCGCGCCGCAGCAGCGTGCCCTTGGTCAGCACGCTGAACGGGGTGCCGCTGCCGGCGAGCGCCTCGATGATGCCCGGCATGAGGGCGTACCTGCCCTCGGCCCGCTGGTAGGGATCGGTGTTCGTGCCGAGTGCGACGGGGTCGTGCCGCCACGACGCGCGGGCGAGCTCGCGTCGCAGCACGTCGGCGACGTTGACCTTGACGATGAGCTGCCGGTCGAAGTCGTCGCCGGGATCGAGGTCGAGGTACTCGTGGGTCGGCCGGGCGAAGCAGTACACGCAGGCGTGGCTGCACCCGCGGTAGGGGTTGATCGTCCAGCCGAACGGCACGTACGACTGCCCGGGCACGCGGTTGAGGGCCGACTTCGCGAGCACCTCGTGGAACACGACGCCGGCGAAGTCGGGCGTCCGCACCGAGCGCACGAGGTTGTTCAGCCGGGCCAGACCCGGCAGCGTGCCCTGCTGCTCGACGCCGAGCTCCTGGCCGTTCCATCGCATGAGGTGATTCGAACACATGTTCGAACGGACTGCAAGCCGACGCCCCGGAGCCGGTCATCCCGCCGTCATGCGAGCGGGCTACCCTGTGGCGATGTCCCGGACGCCCGAACCAGACCGCCGACCGCCTCGCGCGGCCCCCGACGGCCCGTCGCGGCGCGCGCTCGCATGGCGGCGGGTCGTGCTCGTGGTGGTCGGGATCGGCTACGGCATCGGCCTCGGCGTCGTGCTCTTCTGGCCGGTCCACGTCGACGGCGAGGGCGGCCTGATCCGCGTGGACGGCGCGATCGACCTCCTCGGACGCCTGGGCATGCCCGCCTCCGTGCGCTACCCGCTCGTCCAGTCGTCGCTCAACGCGGTCCTGTTCCTCCCCTTCGGCGCGCTGTGGGCCGGCTGGTTCCGGCGGCAGCGCCTCCACCTCGTCGTCTCCGCGACGATCCTCGCCGCGATGGTGAGCCTCGCGGCCGAGATCATCCAGTACCGGTACCTGCCGGAGCGCACCTTCGACCCGCGCGACGTCGTGGCCAACGCCGTCGGCGCCGGGCTCGGCGCGCTGCTGGTGGTGCTCGCCGCGCGCGCCGCGCCGGCCGTCAGGCCGGGACCGGAGTGACGGCGGATGCCGCGGGCGGCGTCGCACCCGCGGCATCCGTCGCACCTCACACGGCGAACGTGCGGACGCCGAGCGACAGCTCCTCCCCCGCCCACCGTCGACGGAGCCAGCGGTCGTGGCTGGCCACGACCACCGCGCCGGGGAATCCGCCGAGCGCGTCCTCCAACTCGCCCGCGAGCGCGAGCGAGAGGTGGTTGGTCGGCTCGTCGAGCAGGAAGACGTGCGGCGGCGCGGCGATCACCAGCGCGAGCGCGAGGCGGCGCTGCTGGCCGACGGAGAGGCTCCCGACGGGGCGGTCGAGGTCGCGCGCGGCGAAGAGCCCGAGCCCGTCGAGCGGGACCCGCTCGGCGCGACGCTCCCCCAGCGTGCGCTCGTAGATCGCGCGCGGCGAGGCGTGCGGTTCGGCGAACCGCACGTCCTGCTCGAGGAGGCCGACCCGGAGCCCGCGCCGGCGGTGCACGACGCCGTCGTCCGCCTCGAGGCGCCCGGCGAGGACGGCGAGGAGGGTCGACTTGCCCGACCCGTTCGCCCCGGTCACGAGCAGCCGCGTGCCCGGGGCGACCCTGAGCGCGGGCACGTCGAGCCGGCCGCGCACCGAGACGTCCGACAGGTGGAGGAGCATGCCCGACTCCTCCGGGAGGGCGTTCGCCCCCGCAGGGATGCCCGTGAAGGCGAGCGGCGCGGGCGGTCGCGCGACCTGGGTGCGCTCCAGCTCGGCGAGCCGTGCCTCGGCGTTCCGCACGCGACGCGAGACCGCCTGTTCGACGTTCTCGCGCTTGAAGTGCTTCAGGAACTTGTCCCGATCGGTCGGCGCCCGGCCGTGCGCGACCGTGCGGGCCGTGTCGGCCACGGCGTGTCGCAGTCGGCGGAGCTCGGCCTGTTCCACCTCGTGCTGATGCCGCCACCGCTCGCGCTCGTCGGCGCGCACCGCGAGGTACTCGGTGAACGATCCGCCGAACGCGGTGCCGGCGGTGGCCGCGAGCGCCCGGTCGCGACCGCCCGGCACGCGTGCGGACGCACCCGCACGCGCGAGCGCGACCGCGGCGCCCCGGCCGGGGTCGAGGTCGAGCAGGCCGGTCGCGACGCGATCGAGGAACTCGCGATCGTGGCTGGCGAACAGCACTGGGCCGCGCCACGCGCGCAGGCGGTCCTCGAGGAACGTCGCCGCGTCGTCGTCGAGGTGGTTCGTCGGCTCGTCGAGCAGGAGCGCCTCGGGTGCCGAAAGGAGCAGCGCCGCGAGCGCGAAGCGACTGCGCTGCCCGCCGGACAGCTCGCCGATCCGGCGACCGCGGCCGAGTCCGCCGACGCCGAGTCCGTCGAGGAGCTCCTCGCGCGTCCGATCGACGGACCACACGTCCGCGCGTTCGGCGGCCTCGAGGGCCCTCGCGTACCGCTCGGCGGCGACGTCGGGCGGGCTGCCCTCCGACGCGTCGCCGGCGAGCGCAGCGGCCGCGTCGTCGAGTTCGGCCTCGATCGCGCGCACCTCGGCGATCGCCGCCTCGAGCACCTCGTCGATGCGGTCGTCGGGTCGGAACGGCAGTTCCTGCAGGAGCAGCCCCGTGCGCGCCGGGCGGACGATCCGCCCCTGCACGACGGCGCCCGGGAGCTCGGCTCCGGCGAGCAGCCGGAGCAGCGTCGACTTGCCGGCGCCGTTCTCGCCGATGAGCCCGAGGCGGTGGCCGGGGGCGACGGCGAGGCCGAGGTCGGCGACGACGCGGCGGTCGCCGAACGCCACGGAGAGGCCGTCGCCGCGGAGATGGGTGGAATGGGTGACGGTCACTGACATGCGGAAGGATCCCTTCGCGAGGAGGTCCCCGGGCCGCGCCGGACGCCCGCGCGCTCCGATGGGCGCGGACGACGCGTCGGACCGGCCCGACGTCGCACGTGGACGGTCGACGGGGCCCGGGGACGGGTGATGGATCCCGCCGGGCATCTGCCGTCGTCGGGGCGCGCGCGAGCACGGTCGCGATCAGTGCGAGGAACGCACACCCCGGTGTCGACGGCGCCTCGGGCGCGGGACGGTGGGATGTGCTCACTTCATAGCGCCGTCGAGCGTAGCAGACGACGGCGCACGAGGGGAAGGGCGGATGCCGCGGCATCCGCCCCGATCCATCAGGCGGTGAGCTGCAGCGCGGCCGCGGTGCGCGCGAGCGAGGCCGCCGCCGCATCCGGGTCCTGGGACAGCGTCGTGCCGTACGACGGGATCATCTCGCGGATCATCGGCTCCCACTCGTCCATGCGGTCGGGGAAGCACTTCTGCATGACCTCGAGCATGATCGGCACCGCCGTCGAGGCACCGGGCGAGGCGCCGAGCAGGCCCGCGATGCTGCCGTCGGCGCCCGAGATCACCTCGGTGCCGAACTGCAGCACGCCGCCCTTCTCGGGGTCCTTCTTCATGACCTGCACGCGCTGGCCGGCCGTGATGAGCTCCCAGTCCTTCGACTTGGCGGCCGGCATGAACTCGCGGAGCGCGTTCACCTTCTTCTCCCGGGAGGCGAGCAGCTCGGAGACGAGGTAGCGCACGAGGTCGAAGTTGCGCAGGCCGACCTGCAGCATGGGGACGATGTTGTGCAGCCGGATCGAGAACGGCAGGTCGAACCACGTGCTGGTCTTCAGGAACTTCGGCGTGAACCCGGCGTACGGTCCGAAGAGCAGGGAGGTCTCTCCGTCGACCACGCGGGTGTCGAGGTGCGGCACCGACATCGGCGGCGCGCCCACGGCGGCCTTGCCGTAGACCTTGGCCTGGTGCTGCGCGACGATCTTCGGGTCGGTCGTCCGCAGGAACTGGCCGGAGATGGGGAAGCCGCCGTAGCCCTTGATCTCGGGGATGCCCGAGTGCTGGAGCAGCGCGAGCGCACCGCCGCCGGCGCCGACGAACACGAAGCGCGCGCGGACGCTCTCGGGGGTGTTGCCGACGAGGTTGCGGACCTTCAGGCGCCAGGTGCCGTCCTTCAGCCGCTTGAGCGAGGTGACCTGGTGGTCGGTGCGGATCTCGGCGCCGCGGGACTGGATGTCGCGGAGGAGCTGGACGGTCAGGGCGCCGTAGTCGACGTCGGTGCCCGACTCGATGCGGGTCGCGGCGATCTTCGACTTCGGGTTGCGCTTCTTCGCGAGCAGCGGCGCCCACTCGGCGATGGTGTCGAGGTCCTCCGAGTACTCCATGCCCTGGAAGAGCGGCTCGCCCTTGAGCACGTCGACGCGCTTCTTCAGGTAGTCGATGTTGCTCCGGCCGCGCACGAACGTCATGTGCGGCGTCGAGTTGATGAAGCTCCGCGGTTCGGGCAGCGCCCCCGACTCGACGAGGTGCGCCCAGTACTGGCGGCTGACCTGGAACTGCTCGTTGATCGAGACGGCCTTCGCGGCGCTGACGCTGCCGTCGGCCGCCTCGGGCATGTAGTTGAGCTCGCAGAGCGCGGCGTGACCGGTGCCCGCGTTGTTCCATGGGTTCGAGGACTCCTGGGCGACGCGGCCGAGGCGCTCGTAGAGGCGGATGCTCCAATCGGGCTGCAGCCTCGAGATCAGGGAGCCGAGCGTGGCGCTCATGATGCCCCCGCCGATCAGCACGACGTCGACGGTGTCCTCGGATTTCACGCGTTCCAGTGTATGGGCGGTCGGATGTACGCGTTGACCAGCCCACTCGTCGCCGGCCGCCGCCCGGGCGAACGGCGGTCAGGCGGCGGGCGGGCGGGCGGCGGGCGGCGGGCGGGCGGGGTCAGAGCGCGCCGACGCCGCCCGCGATGAGCCCGATGCCCGCCGTGAGGAGTCCCGCGGTGAGCGAGGCGGCTCCGATCCACAGCAGGAGGATGAGGCGGTTCGGCCGCTGGGGGTCGCGCCCGGTGACCGAGAGGAAGAAGCCCGCGGGCATGAGCAGCGCGGCGACCGGGACGCCGAGGCGGCCGAGCCAGAGCCATCCGCCCTCCAGCGCGCTGTACGGCAGGACGGCGAGGATCGCGACGGACAGCACGAGCAGCACTGCGGCATGCGCATGCCCGGCGCGGAAGAACCCCTGCTGGAGCGCGTTGGCCGGCACGTGGCCGCGCACGACGCGGGTCAGGAACCAGCCGCCGGTCTCGACGGTGACGAGGGCGAGCAGGAGCGCCCCGATGAGGATGAGGTCGACGGCGGACGGCATGGCGGGCTCCTCGGAGTCGTACGGCGTGATTGGATAGTGTTGCTCTCCAATACTGGAGAGTAGCAGTATCCAATTCGGAGGGGAACCCGTGATGCGGATGTCCGCCCTCGCCGCCGCGGCCGGGCTGCCGGTCGCGACCGTGAAGTACTACCTCCGGGAGGGGCTCCTCCATCCCGGCGTCGCGACCTCGGCGACGCAGGCGGACTACGACGACGCCCACGTCCGACGCCTCCGGCTCGTGCGCGCGCTCACCGGACCCGTCGGGCTCAGCGTGCAGCAGGCCCGGCGCATCCTCGCGCTCGTCGACGATCCCGGCGACGACCTGTACGAGACCCTCGGCAGCGCCGTCGGCGCGCTTCCGCCCGAGGTGCCGCCGGCCGACCCGGAGGACGACGATCCGTACCCGCGGGCGAGGGCCGCGCTCGAGGCACTGGGCCAGGTCTACGACCCGGCCTTCGCCGCCGTCGCCCAGCTCGAGTCCGCGCTCGCCGCCGCCGAGGCGGCGGGCATGCCCATCAGCGAGGAGCGGCTGCGCGAGTACGGCCTGCGCGCCCACGAGATCGCGGAGTTCGACCTCGAGCGGATGCCGGGCGAGCCCCGGTCGGCGGTCGAGTACACCGTGCTCGGCACGGCGCTCTACGAACCGGTGCTGCTCGCGCTGCGGCGACTCGCGCACCAGGACGTCGCCGCCCGGCGCGACCTCGGGAGCTGAGCCCCGCTCCGCGGTCGGCGCGCACGGTGGTTGCGGCCGGACACGACGACGGCCCGCCCCGCAGCGCGGGACGGGCCGTCGTGACGGGGGTCAGACCGAGGCGGGCAGCTTCGCCGCGACGAGCTCCGCGATCTGCACGGCGTTCAATGCCGCGCCCTTGCGGAGATTGTCGTTCGACACGAAGAGCACGAGGCCCTTCCCGTCGGGCGCCGACTGGTCCTGGCGGATCCGCCCGACATAGCTCGGGTCGTTCCCGGCAGCCTGCAGCGGGGTCGGGATGTCGCTGAGCTCGACGCCCGGTGCCGCGGCGAGCAGCTCGGTCGCGCGCTCGGGCGTGATCTCGTTGGCGAACTCGGCGTGGATCGAGAGCGAGTGGCCGGTGAAGACCGGCACCCGCACGCACGTGCCCGCCACGCGCAGGCCCGGCAGCTCGAGGATCTTGCGGCTCTCGTTCCGGAGCTTCTTCTCCTCGTCGGTCTCGAGGTCGCCGTCGTCGACGATCGAGCCGGCGAGCGGAACGACGTCGAACGCGATGGGCCGCGGGAACTTCACGGGCTCCGGCATCGTGACGGCGCCGCCGTCGTGCACGAGGCCGATGGCATCCTGCGCGACGGCGGCGCGCGCCTGCTCCAGCAGCTCCTCGCCGCCGGCGAGCCCCGCACCCGACACCGCCTGGTACGTCGAGACCATGAGCCGCTCGAGGCCGGCCTCGTCGTGCAGCACCTTCAGCACCGGCATCGCGGCCATCGTGGTGCAGTTCGGGTTCGCGATGATGCCCTTCTTCGCCTCGTCGATGGCGTGCGGGTTCACCTCGCTGACGACGAGCGGGACCTCCGGGTCCATGCGCCATCCGCTGGAGTTGTCGATGACCGTGACGCCCGCGGCGGCGAACCGCGGCGCCTGCGCCTTCGAGAGCGTCGCTCCTGCGGAGAAGATCGCGAGGTCGAGCCCCGTCGGATCGGCCGTCGAGGCGTCCTCGACGACGATCTCCTCGCCCTTCCAGGGCAGCGTCGAGCCGGCCGACCGCGCCGAGGCGAAGTAGCGGATCGACGCGACCGGGAAGTCGCGCTCCTCGAGGAGGCGGCGCACGACCGCGCCGACCTGTCCGGTGGCGCCGACGACGCCGATGTTCACTCCGTGTGCCATGGTGCTTCCTCTCGTGGCATCCATCAAGTATTCAGGAGTCCGCTCGACGCCGCGGCCGAGTGCGGGCGGATGCGCCCGGTTTGGCAGGGTTCCCCCGTCGAGCGGCAGGATCGGTGGGCGGGCGCCTCAGCGACCCGTGCCCGCGTACACGACGGCGTCGTCGTCGCCGTCGAGGTCGAAGGCCGCGTGGACCGCCCGGGCGGCGGCGTTCACGCTGTCGGCGCGCGTGACGACCGAGATGCGGATCTCGCTCGTCGAGATCATCTCGATGTTGATGCCGGCCTCGTAGAGCGCCTCGAACAGGCGCGCCGAGATCCCGGTCGCCGAGCGCATGGCGGCGCCGACGAGCGAGAGCTTGCCGATCTGGTCGTCGTACTGCAGCGACTGGAACCCGAGCGCCTCCTGCGCGGTCGACAGCGCCTGCAGCGCCTTCTCGCCGTCGGACTTGGGCACGGTGAACGAGATGTCGGTGCGGCCGGTGGCGGCCGCCGAGACGTTCTGCACGATCATGTCGACGTTCGCGTTGGTGCCGGCGACGATCTTGAAGATCTTGGCCGCGGCACCCGGGACGTCGGGCACGCCGACGACGGTGATCTTCACCTGCGACAGGTCGATCGCCACACCGGCGATGACGGACTCTTCCACAGCTTCTCCTTCGGGAAGGCGCTCGGGGTCGTAGACGATCGTCCCCTCGCTGTTGTTGAACGACGAGCGCACGTGCAGCGTGACGCCGTGACGGCGCGCGTACTCGACGGCGCGGATGTGCAGCACCTTCGCGCCCGACCCGGCGAGCTCGAGCATCTCCTCGCTCGTGATGCGGTCGAGCTTGCGCGCCCGTGTCACGACGCGCGGGTCCGAGGTGAACACGCCGTCGACGTCGGTGTAGATCTCGCAGACGTCGGCGTCGAGGGCGGCCGCGAGCGCCACCGCGGTGGTGTCGCTGCCCCCGCGACCGAGCGTCGTGATGTCGCGCGACTCGCGACTGAAGCCCTGGAAGCCGGCGACGATCACGATCGCGCCCTCGTCGAGCGCCTCGCGCAGGCGCACGGGCGTGACGTCGACGATGCGGGCCGCGCCGTGCACCGAATCGGTGATCATGCCGGCCTGGCTGCCCGTGAACGAGCGGGCGTCGTGACCGAGCGCCTTGATCGCCATCGCGAGCAGGGCCATCGAGATGCGCTCGCCCGACGAGAGCAGCATGTCGAGCTCGCGCGGCGCCTGGATCGGGGTCACCTCGTCGGCGAGGTCCATGAGCTCGTCGGTCGTGTCGCCCATCGCGGAGACCGCCACCACGACGTCGTTGCCCGCCTTGCGGGACTCGACGATGCGCTTGGCGACCCGCTTGATGCTCTCCGCGTCGGCGACGGACGAACCGCCGTATTTCTGCACGATCAAGCTCACGTGGGCGCTCCCGGGGGTGTCTGGGCCGGGGAAACGGGCACCCGGCGCCGGAAGGTCCATCATACGGCGGCGCGCATACGCGCCCCGCCATGTGACGAGCAGCCGCGCGGCGGCCGAGCGGGGGCCGGACTAGCGGTCGCGCTCCATGTACCACTCGGTGAAGCGCGACGCCCGGCCGTCGGGTGCGAGGCGGATCACCCAGAGGTTGTCGTACAGCTTGGAGGCCGGGTAGTCGGTGCGGCCCTGCACGATCACGAGGTCGTCGTGCTCGTCGAGCACCTCCCAGTCGAACGCCCAGTCCCCCGGCTCGTCGCGCGAGTCGAGCCACCCGGCGATGATCGCCTCGCGACCGCGGAGGGCGTCGGGGTCGTCGGGGCTGAACTCGTAGACGGCGTCCTCGGTGAACAGCGCCGAGATGTCGTCGGCGTCGTTGCTCTCCCATGCCCGCACGTAGCCGGCGACCCAATCGGTTCCTGCACTCATGGCCACCGTTCTATCGGCCGCCGCCGACACGGTCAACGGGTTGCCCGTCCGACGTGCGCGGAGGGTCAGCCGACGACGCGACGCCCCTCGAAGGCGCGACCGAGCGTGACCTCGTCGGCGTACTCGAGGTCCCCCCCGACGGGGAGGCCGGACGCGAGCCGGGTGACGCGGATCTCGAGCGACGTGAGCAGCCGGCTCAGGTACGTGGCGGTCGCCTCGCCCTCGAGGTTCGGGTCGGTCGCGATGATGACCTCGGTCACGCTGCCGTCGGCGAGACGCTGCATGAGCTGGCGGATCCGGAGCTCGTCGGGCCCGATGCCGTCGATCGGGCTGATGGCCCCGCCGAGCACGTGGTACAGCCCGCGGAACTCGCGGGTGCGCTCGATCGCCACCACGTCCTTCGCCTCCTCCACGACGCAGATGAGGCTCGCGTCGCGGCGCGGGTCCCGGCAGATCGAGCACGTGGACTGCTCGGCCACGTTGCCGCAGATCTCGCAGAACTTCACCTTGTCGCGGACCTCTATGAGGATCTCGGCGAGGCGCGAGACGTCGAACTGCTCGGTCTGCACGATGTGGAACGCGATGCGCTGCGCCGACTTCGGCCCGATGCCGGGGAGCCGGCCGAGTTCGTCGATGAGTTCCTGGACGATGCCCTCGTACACGCGTTACCCCCGATCCCCGAATCGTGCGGGCGGCGGCGCCTCGACCTCTTCGAGGAACGTCGCCCCCAGCAGGTCGCGGACGACGGCCTCGCCGTAGCGCTGGATGCCCGGAGCGGCGCCGCCTGCTCGCGCGGGGCGCGGCTCGCGCGGGGCGGCGGCCGGGGCCGCCTCCGTCACCGGATCGGGTCCCGGCGCGAAGTCCGGCTCGTCGTCGGGCGGCGGGGCATCGGCGTCGTCTGGCGGCGGCACGTCGTCGGGCAGGCTGCGCACGGATGCCGCGGGCCGCTCGGCCACGGCCGTGCGCGTGGCGCTCCTCCGCTCGGCCGTCGGCGCCTCGGTCGCCGTCGCGTCGGTCGCCGTCGGGTCGGTCGCCGTCGGGTCGGCGGACGGGATCGCCACCGTCGCCCACGAGTCGACCGGCCCGGTCGGCGCGGATGCCGTGCCGGGGCGGGCGGCCTCGGACGCCCGCACGGCGGCGCGGACGCCGCCCGTGCCCGTGCCCGCGTCGGCACCGGCACCGGCACCGGACGACGCGGGACCTCGCCCGCCGGACGCGTCGGCCGTCACCCGGGCAGGGCCGCCACCGCCGGAGGCCGGTGGGGGCGCGCTGCCGTCACCGCCGCCGGACGGACCGCCCCCGGCCACGCGGCCCAGGAACTTCACGCGGACGCCGAGCACGTCGGTGATCGCCGTGCGCAGGAGGTCGCTCACGCTCTGCCCCGGCACGCCGGAGCGGAAGTTGCCCATGTCGGCCTCGCTCGGGAAGCCGAGCACCAGCACGTCGTCGTCGCGGTACTCGAGCACCTGGGCGGTGAACGCCACCATCCACGCGCTGCGCTTCGTCCGCTGCAGCGACGAGAGGACCTCGGGCCACGCGTCGCGCACCTGCTCGACCGTGACCGGACCGACCGGGCGCGCCCGCGGCGACTCCGGCGCCGCGTCGGCCGCCGGACGAGGCGAGGCGGCAGCCGGCTTCGTCGCGGGCTCGACATCGGGAGACACGACCTCGGTCTCGGGCACCCCTGCCGCGCTCGGCGCGGGCGGGGACGCCGCGGCCGCCGATCCGGTCGCCGGCGCCGGTCGCGCAGCCGGGGCCGGTGCCGGGCGGGTCGTCGCGGCCGAGCGCCCAGGGGCCGATGCCGCTCCCGCCGACGGGGCGGCCGCCCCGTCGGCCGCGGCATCCGTCACGCCCACGCGACGCTCGAGGCGCTCGACGCGGGCCATCGCTCCGCGCTCGGTCTCGTCGCTCGAGGGCACGAGCACGCGCGCGAGCATGAGCTCGAGGTGCAGGCGCGGCGACGTCGCGCCGGTCATCTCGGTGAGCGTCTGGTTCACGAGGTCGGCCACGCGCGAGAGCTCGGCCGCGCCGAAGGCGGACGCCTGGGTCGCCATGCGCGCGAGCTCGTCGGCCGGCACGCCCCGCAGCACCGCGGCCGCCGCCTCCGCGCTCGTCGCGGCCACGACGATGAGGTCGCGCAGCCGCTCGAGCAGGTCCTCGACGAAGCGCCGCGGGTCCTGCCCGGTCTGCATCACGCGGTCGACCGCAGAGAACGCGCGAGCGGCGTCGGCGGCGCCGATCGCCTCGACGACCTCGTCGAGCAGGGCGCCGTGCGTGTAGCCCAGCAGCGCGACCGCCCGCTCGTACCCGACCGTCGACCCCTCGGACCCCGCGATGAGCTGGTCGAGCAGGGAGAGCGTGTCGCGCGGCGACCCGCCGCCCGCACGGACGACGAGCGAGAGCACGCCGGGCTCGACCGACACCCCCTCTTCGTCGCACAGCTTCTGGACGTAGTCGAGCATCGGCGCGGGCGGGACGAGCCGGAACGGGTAGTGGTGCGTGCGCGAGCGGATGGTGCCGAGCACCTTGTCGGGCTCGGTCGTGGCGAAGATGAACTTCACGTGCTCGGGCGGCTCCTCGACGAGCTTGAGCAGCGCGTTGAAGCCCTGCGGCGTCACCATGTGCGCCTCGTCGAGGATGAAGATCTTGTAGCGATCGCGCGCCGGCGCGAAGACCGCGCGCTCGCGGAGGTCGCGCGCGTCGTCGACGCCGTTGTGGCTCGCGGCGTCGATCTCGACGACGTCGAGCGAGCCGCCGCCCGCGCGCGAGAGCTCGACGCAGCTCGCGCACACGCCGCAGGGCGTGTCGGTCGGACCCTCGGCGCAGTTCAGGCAGCGCGCCAGGATGCGCGCGGAGGTCGTCTTGCCGCACCCGCGAGGACCGCTGAAGAGGTAGGCGTGGTTCACCCGATCGGTGCGCAGGGCGGTCATGAGCGGCTCGGTGACCTGCGACTGGCCGATCATCTCGGCGAAGGTCTCGGGCCGGTAGCGGCGATAGAGGGCGGTGACCACGCGTCAATGGTAGTCGCGGCATCCGACACCTCGGCCGGGCGCGTCCTGCCGCCCCGACTGGTCCTGCGCGGCGCGCCGGGCCGTTGGACCCGGCCGCGTCGTCGGCGGGCGGGCATAGGATCGGGAGACCGCACCGGTGCGGTCCGCGGCATCCCATCCGCTCCGGTGCCCGACGACGGAGGTGGTCACGTGACGGGGGTCCGCACAGCCGAGCAGCTCGAACGGTTCAAGGAGCTCCTGCTCGAGGAACGACGTGAGGCTGAGGAACGCCTCGCGGAGCAGAGCGAGGGCATCACGGCCGTCCGGGAGGCGCGATCGGACGTCTCCGTCGACGACGAGCACGACCCCGACGGCCCGACCATGAGCCAGGAGTGGTCGCAGCGCACCGCCGTGCTCCACGACGTCGAGCACGAGCTCGACGACGTCGACCGCGCGCTCGCGCGCATCGAGGACGGCAGCTACGGCGTGTGCGAGCGCTGCGGCGCCAAGATCACGGTCGGCCGGCTCGAGGCGCGGCCGACCGCGACCCTCTGCATCGACTGCGCGCGCCTCGTGCGCTGACCCCGGGTCACGGCCGGGGGTCGGCCGCCGGGACTGCGGTCGCCGGGTCACCGGGCGACCGGGCGTCGATCGCGTCGGGGTCGGCCCCGGCGGGAGCGGCGCTCCGCGCGCCCGACAGCCCGTCGAACGCCCGCAGCACCAGCGGGCTCGCGCCGAGCACCGCGTAGAGCACGGCGGCGCCGGCCGCGACGGGGACCAGGCCGAACGCGTCGACGGCGGCGCCCGCGGCGAACGCGCCGAGCGGCATCGATGCGGCCACGCCCGACGTCATCGCCCCGAAGACCCTCGCCCGCATGCCGTCGGGGACGACGCCGAAGAGCGCCGTCGAGATCATCGGGTTCAGCGCGCCGGCCGCGAGGCCGGAGCCGGCGAGGACGGCGAAGAGCACCCCGGCCGGAGCGCCGAACGCGATCGCCGCGTAGGGCGGCACGCCGGCGAGCAGGAAGCAGGCGGCGAACATCAGGCGCCCGGATCCCCGGTGGCCGACGAGGCCGAAGATGGCCGAGCCGGTCAGCGCCCCGGCGGCGAAGGTGCCGACCATGAAGCCGAGCGACGCCGGATCGCCGAGGACCTGCGATGCGTACACCGGCTTCAGCACCATGATGCCGGCCACGTCGATCGCGTTCGTGAGCGTCACGAGCAGCACGACGGCGAGCGCGAGCGGCGTGCGCACGATGAAGCGGATGCCGGCCACGAATCCGGCCGCGGTCTCGGCGGCCGTCGAGGGACCCGCGTCCTCGGCGGCGGCGTCGAGCACGTCGGCGGAGACCATCCCCGCGAGCCGGGCACGGGTGGGCACGAGGAGGGCGATGAGCAGGGCCGAGACCGCGAAGCCCGCGGCATCCGCGAGCAGCGCCGTCATCGGGCCGGCCAGGGCGACGAGCGCGCCCGCCGTGCCGGCCCCGACCATGGTCGCCGTCCGCTGCACGGCGGACTGCGCGCCGGCCGCGCGGGCGAGCGGGGTGCGGGCGAGGGCGGCGAGCTCGGGCATGAGCACGGTCTTCGCGGTGTCGCCGGGCGGGTCGAGGAGGCCCCCGAGGAAGACGAGGGCGAGCAGCACGCCGAACGAGAGCAGCCCCGCCGCGTCGAGCAGCGGGATCGCGAGCACGGTCGCGCCGCTGGCGACGTCCGCGGCGATGCTCGACGCGCGGTAGCCGAACCGGTCGACGAGCACGCCGCCCAGGGCGCCGCCGATGACGAGCGGCACGGTCGCGAAGATGCCCGCGACGCCGGCGGCGAACGGCGAGCCCGTCTGCTGCAGCACGATGAGCGGCACGGCAACGAGAGCGATCGCGTTGCCGCCGAGCGAGAAGAGCTGCGCGACGAAGAGCGCGACGAGCGGCAGCCGGCGGCGGGTCCCGGGCGCCGCCTCGACGTCCGGCGTCGCCCCGGTCACCGCTCGCCCCGCGGGAAGACGTGGGTGATCCAGCGGACCGAGCGGGTGCCCTCGCGCGGCTCGCGGCCCCGCGCCCACCACTTCTCGCGCACGGCCTCGAGGTCGGCCGAGAGCTCGCGGAACTCCTCGAGCGTGAGCTGCGCCGCGCCGTCCGAGGAGTCGGATGCCTCGACCCACTCCCGCTCGAGCGTCGACTCCGCCGCGAGCGCGGCGAGCAGCTCGGCGTGGTAGCTGTCGAGGACCGTTCGCCGCATGGCCTCGGATGCCGCGTGCCGCGCCGGGTCGTCGAGGAACTCGGCGCTCTCGAACGACGTCATCTCGTGCGCCGCACGCCACCAGCGCTCGCGCCGGTCGCGCGCGAGCTCCGGCGCGGACTCGATGAGACCGTGCTTGGCGAGGGTGGCGACGTGGTAGCTGACCGCGCCGGGCGCCTCCCCCGTGCGCTCGGCGAGCATGCCGACGGTGGCCGGGCCGTCCATGCGCAGCATGCCGAGGATGCGCAGGCGCATCGGGTGCGCGAGCGCGCGCATGGGACCGAGGTCGTGGAGGTGGACCGTCGAGTCGGCGGGAGGTCGTCCGGGATCGCTCATGCCCTGAGGCTATATCCACAAGAGTTCTTGTGCAATGGTTCTTGTCGATCTCCGCCGCCCTGGACGGCGAGCGGGGCGGATGACCGGCGCCGGACGTCAGGCCCCGACGACCTCGAGGGTCTGCCGGGCGATCTCGAGCTCCTCGTTCGTCGGCACCACGAGCACCGCCGTGCGCGAATCGTCCGTCGAGATGCGACGGGCCGCTCGCGATCGGATCGCGTTCCGGTCGGGATCGACCGCGACGCCGAAGCCCCCCAGGCCGGCCAGCGCCATCGCGCGCACGCCCGGCGCGTTCTCCCCCACGCCCGCGGTGAACACGATCGCGTCGACCCGTCCGAGCTGCGCCGCGTAGGCGCCCACGTACGAGCGGATGCGGTGCGCGTAGACGTCGAGGGCCGTGCGCGCGGCCTCGTCGCCCGCCTCCGCCGCCTCGGTCAGGTCGCGCATGTCGCCGTGGCCGCCGAGCCCGAGCATGCCGCTGCGCTTGTTCAGCAGGTCGTCGACCTCGTCGACCCCGAGGCCCGCGCGGCGCTGGAGGTGCAGCACGATCGCGGGGTCGAGGTCGCCCGATCGGGTGCCCATCGCGAGACCCTCGAGCGGTGTCATCCCCATGCTCGTCTCGACCGAACGGCCGCCGTCGACCGCGCAGGCCGATGCGCCGTTGCCGAGGTGGAGCACGATGAGCTTCAGCTCCTCGACCGGACGGTCGAGGAAGGACGCCGCGGCACGCGAGACGTACCGGTGCGACGTGCCGTGGAACCCGTAGCGCCGGATGCGGTGCCGCTCGGCCACGTCGCGGTCGAGCGCATACAGGTACGCGGCCGGCGGCATCGTCTGGTGGAACGCCGTGTCGAAGACCGCGACGTGCGGCACCGACGGGAACGCGCGCTCGGCCGCCACGATGCCGGCGAGGTTCGCCGGGTTGTGCAGCGGCGCGAGCACCGAGAGCTCGTCGATGTTGATCTTCACGAGCTCGGTGATGACGGTCGGCTCGAAGAACCTCGCCCCGCCCTGGACGACGCGGTGCCCGACGGCGACGGGCGCGTGCGACTCGAGCGACGGGCCGTGCTCGGCGAACGCCTGCAGCATCCATGCGAAGGCGGCGTGGTGGTCGGCCACCGAGACCTCGTCGCGCGAGGTCCGGCCCGCGGCATCCGTGTGCGCGGCAGGCCCCGGCCCGGCGCCGATGCGCTCGACGAGCCCGGACGCGAGCGGCGTGCCCGCCCCCACGTCGACGAGCTGGTACTTCAGCGACGACGAGCCCGAGTTGACGACCAGGACGACGCTCACGACGCCGCCTGGATCGCCGTGATCGCGACCGTGTTCACGATGTCCTGCACGAGCGCGCCGCGCGAGAGGTCGTTCACGGGCTTGTTCAGGCCCTGCAGCACCGGCCCGATCGCCACCGCGCCGGCCGAGCGCTGCACCGCCTTGTACGTGTTGTTGCCCGTGTTGAGGTCGGGGAAGATGAACACCGTCGCCCGGCCGGCCACCGACGAGCCCGGCAGCTTCGTGCGGGCGACCGCGGCGTCGGCGGCCGCGTCGTACTGGATCGGCCCCTCGACGGGCAGCTCGGGCGCCCGCTCGCGCACGAGCTCGGTCGCACGCCGCACCTTCTCGACGTCGGCACCCGACCCGGACTCGCCGGTCGAGTACGACAGCATCGCCACGCGCGGCTCGATGCCGAACTGCTCGGCGGTCAGCGCCGACGAGATCGCGATGTCGGCGAGCTGCTCGGCCGTCGGGTCGGGCACGATCGCGCAGTCGCCGTAGACGAGCACGCGGTCGGCGAGCGCCATCAGGAAGACGCTCGACACCACGTCGACCCCGGGCTTGGTCTTGATGATCTCGAACGCGGGCCGGATCGTGTGCGCCGTCGTGTGCATCGCGCCGGAGACCATGCCGTCGGCGAGGCCGAGCTCGACCATCATCGTGCCGAAGTACGAGACGTCCTGGACGGTCTCGCGTGCCCGCTCGAGGGTGACCCCCTTGTGCGCGCGGCGGCGCTGGTACTCGTCCGCGAAGCGATAGACGAGCACGTGGTCGTGGTTGGACAGCACCGTCGCACGGGAGAGGTCGAGGCCCAGGCCGATGGCACGGGAACGGACCTCGATCTCCTCGCCGAGGATCGTGAGGTCGGCGACGTCGCGCGCGAGCAGCGTCGCGGCCGCGCGAAGGATGCGGTCGTCGTACCCCTCCGGGAGCACGATGTGCTTGCGGGCCTCGCGGGCGCGCGCGAGGAGCCCGTACTCGAACATCAGGGGCGTGACGACGTCGGTCCGGGCGACGTCGAGCCGGTCGAGCAGCTCGGATCCGTCGACGTGCTTCTCGAAGAGCGACAGCGCGGTGTCGCGCTTGCGCTGCGACTCGGCCGCGAGCTTGCCGCGCGTCTGGGTGATCGCAAGCGCGGTGTCGTAGCTCGCCAGCTCCGTCTGGACGATCGGCAGCCCCGACTTCAGGCCCTCGATGAGCCGTTCCACCGTCTCGGAGACGGGGAACCCCCCGTTCAGCACGATCCCGGAGATGGACGGGAAGGTCGCCGATGCATGGGCCGTGAGCACGCCGAGCAGCACCTCGCTCCGGTCGCCCGGCACGACGACGACCGCGCCGTCGGCCAGGCGCGCGAGGACGTTCTCCATCGACATGGCGGCGACCACCACGCCGAGCGCCTCGCGCTCGAGCAGCTCGGCGTCGCCGGCGTACAGCGAGCCGCCGACCGCGTGCATGACCGTGCGCATCGACGGCGCGACGAGGTACGCGTCCTCCGGGATCGCCCAGACGGCGACCGGCTCGCGGTCGTCCGCCGTCGCGGAGGCGGCGCGCTGCACGGCCGACCCGCCCGCCGCGGCGCGCAGCGCCGCCGTGATGTCGTCGAGCCGGTCGGGGTCCGCACGGTTGGCCACGACGCCGAGCAGCGACGCGTGCTCGCGCTCGAGCTCCTCGATCGCGAGTTCCGTGACCTGCGCGAGCTCGTCGGGGGTTCGGGCGTCGGTGTACCCGAGTCGTTCGCTCGCGCTGCGCCCCTGCGTGACCCGGCCGCCGATCACGAGCAGCACGGGTGCGCCGAGGTTCGCCGCGATCCGCGCGTTGTAGGCCAGCTCGGTCGGGCTGCCGACGTCGGTGTAGTCGGAGCCGATCACGACGACCACGTCGCAGCGCGATTCGATCGCCTTGAACCGGCGGACGATCGTCGCGAGCGCGCCGTCCGGGTCGGAGTGCACGTCTTCGTAGGTGACGCCGATCGCCTCGTCGTAGCCGAGGTCGATGACCCCGTCGTGCGCGAGCAGCAGGTCGAGCACGTAGTCGCGTTCCTGCGTCGACCTCGCGATGGGACGGAAGACGCCCACCCGGGTCGCCCGTCGGCTCAGCGTGTCCAGCGTCCCGAGAGCGACCGTCGACTTGCCCGTGTTCCCCTCGGCGGAGCAGATGTAGATGCTGTGCGCCACCCCGCCAGCCTATCGAGGCGGCTCCCGGGCCCGCCCGGCCTCGCCGGGCCCGCTGTGGAACCCGAGTGCTGTTCGCTTATGCTGTTCGAGCCCAGCGCCGCGCCGGAACCCGACGGAGCGGCCACGACGCACAGGAACCCTCGCGTGAACCCCATCGCCCTCATCGGAGCGGGCCCGTCCGGCCTCGCCGGCGCCCGCGCGCTCAGCCGCGCCGGCATCCCCTTCACCGTCTTCGAGGCCGGCCCCGACGTCGGCGGCCTCTGGAACATCGACAACCCGCGCTCGACCATGTACGAGTCGGCGCACCTCATCTCGTCGCGCACGACGACCGAGTTCGCCGAGTTCCCGATGGACTCGACGGCCGACTACCCCGGCCATCGCGAGCTCCACCGGTACTTCCGCTCCTACGCCGACGCGTACGGCCTGCGCGAGCACATCCGGTTCGACACGCGCGTCACCGCCGTCGAGCCCGTCGACGGCGACGCGACCGGCGCGAGCGGTTGGCTCGTCACCGCGATCGGCCCCGACGGCGCGGCGTCCACGACCGAGCACCCGGCCGTCGTCCTCGCCAACGGCACGCTCGCCGAGCCCAACGTGCCGACCTTCCCCGGCGAGTTCACCGGCGAGGTCATGCACACGAGCGCCTACAAGTCCCCGAAGGTCTTCGACGGCAAGCGGGTGCTCATCATCGGCGCCGGCAACTCCGGCTGCGACATCGCCGTCGACGCCGTGCACCACGCGGCATCCGTCGACCTGTCCGTGCGCCGCGGCTACTACTTCGTGCCCCGCTACCTCTTCGGCCGCCCGAGCGACACGCTGAACCAGGGCCGGCCGCTGCCGGCGCGGATCAAGCAGTTCGTCGACACGCGCGTGCTGCGCGCGTTCACGGGCGACCCCGTGCGGTTCGGCTTCCCCGAGCCCGACTACCGCATCTACGAGTCGCACCCGATCGTGAACACCCTCATCCTGAACCACCTCGGTCAGGGCGACCTGCGCGTCGTGCGCGACATCGACCGGTTCGACGGGCGCACCGTGCACTTCGCCGACGGGAGCGAGGCCGACTACGACCTCGTGGTCCTCGCGACCGGCTACCGGCTCGACTACCCGTTCGTGGCGCGCGAGCACCTCAACTGGACGAGCGCCGCGCCCGAGCTCTACCTCAACATCTTCCCGCCGAGCTTCAACGGCCTCTTCGTGCTCGGCATGATCGAAGCCTCCGGCATCGGCTGGCAGGGGCGGTACGAACAGGCGGAACTCATCGCCGCCTACCTCGCGGCCCAACGGGACGAGCCGGATGCCGCGTCCCGCTTCCGCGACGCCGCGGCTCGCCCCTGGCCCGACCTCACGGGCGGGTACCACTACCTCGGCCTCGACCGGATGTCGTACTACGTGAACAAGGACGCCTACCGGCGGACCATGAAGCGGATGCTGCGCAGCCTGCCCGCACCGGGGGGCGCCGCCGCTGCGGCATCCGTCCCGGTCGACGCCCCCGTCGACGGAGCGGCCCCCGCCGGCGCCCGGACCGGGAGCCGCACATGAACATCGACGACGTCGTCCTGAACTTCTCGCCCGCCTCGCTGCTGGCGCTGAATATCGTGCTGGGCCTCATCATGTTCGGCATCGCGCTCGACACGGCGCCGTCGGACTTCCGCGCGGTCGCGCGGGCGCCGAAGGCGATGGTCATCGCCCTCATCGCGCAGATCGTGCTGCTTCCGGCGGTCACGTTCGGGCTCACGCTCCTGCTCGACGTACAGGCCTCGATCGCGCTCGGCATGCTGCTCGTGGCCGCGTGCCCGCCGGGCAACGTGTCGCAGGTGCTCACCTATCGTTCCCGCGGCAACGTGGCGCTCTCGGTGTCGATGACCGCGGTCGCGAACGTGCTCTACATCTTCGTGCTGCCGATCAGCATCGCGTTCTGGGGCGGCCTGCACCCGAAGGCGTCCGAGCTCGTGCGGGCCGTCAGCCTCGACGGCTGGCAGATGCTGCTCGACATCTTCCTCATCATCGGACTGCCGTTCCTGGCCGGCCTCGGAATCCGGGCGATGTGGCCGCGCTTCGCGGCACGCGTGCAGCCCACCATGCGCTGGGTCAGCCTCGCGGGCCTCGTCGGCTTCATCGTCGCCGCGCTCGTCGGCAACTGGGCGATCTTCATGGCGTACATCGGCGTGGTGCTCCTCGCCGTGTTCCTGCACGATGCGATCGCGTTGGGCCTCGGCTATGCGAGCGCGCGCCTCGGCGGCCTCGGCGTGCGCGACCGGAAGGCGATCACGTTCGAGGTCGGCATCCGCAACGCGGGCCTCGGCCTCGGCCTCGTCTTCGCCTTCTTCGGCGGGATCGGCGGCATGGCGATCGTCGCCGGCTGGTGGGGCATCTGGGACATCATCGCCGGGCTCACGCTCGCGACGCTCTGGGCCCGCCGCACCCGTGCGAGCGAGGCGAAGGCGAACGCCGCGGGCGCCGCGGACCCGTCCGACACGGCGGACGCTCCCGAATCGTCCGGCCCGGGCGCGCCGGGCTCCGGAGCGACCTCGTGAGGCGCGTCCTCGTCACGGGCGGCAGCGGGTTCCTCGGCTCGAACGCCGTCCGCGCGCTCGCCGCGCACCCGACCGTCGGGCTCGTCGTCTCCGGCGACGTGCGGCCGCCCGCGGCATCCGTCCCCGACGGGGTGCTCGTCGAGCCGTGCGACGTGACGGATGCCGCGGCGGTCGCGGCCGTCGTCGCCCGGCACTCGATCGACACGATCGTGCACCTGGCCGCGATCGTGAACCCCGGCGGGCTGAGCGAGGAGGTCGAGTACCGGGTCGACGTCGAGGGCACGCGCAACGTGCTCGACGCCGCCGTCGCCGGGGGCGTCACCCGGATCGTCGTCTCGTCGTCGGGCGCCGCCTACGGGTACCACGCCGACAACCCCGAGTGGCTGACCGAGGACGACCCCATCCGGGGCAACGACGAGTTCAGCTACTCGCGGCACAAGCGCCTCGTCGAGGAGATGCTCGCGGAGTACCGCCGCACGCATCCGGAGCTGGGACAGGTGGTGCTGCGCATCGGCACGATCCTCGGGCCGAGCGTCGCGAACCAGATCACCGCGCTGTGGGACGGCCGCCGCATCCTCCGCATCGCCGGGTCGGACAGCCCGTTCGTGTTCGCCTGGGTCGACGACGTCGTCGGCGCCATCGTCGCGGGCGCGACGGGCGAGGTCACCGGCGCCTTCAACGTCGCGGGCGACGGCCGTGTCACGGTGACCGAGATCGCGGACGCGCTCGGCAAGCCGACCGTCACCGTGCCGCCCGCCGTGCTCGCCGGAGTGCTGCGCGTCGCGCACGCCCTGCGGCTGACGGTGCACGGGCCGGAGCGGGTCGGCTTCCTGCGGTTCCGGCCGGTGCTCGACAACACCCGGCTCAAGCGCGACCTCGGCTACACGCCGGGCCGCACGAGCCGTGAGGCGTTCGAGGAGTACCTCGCGGTTCGACGCACTCGTTCGCTCGGGTAGACTGTCTCAGGCTCCTCACGTGGCGCCATCCAGGCCAACTCCCCCAGGGCGGAAACGCAGCAAGGGTAACCGGGCTCTGGCGGGTGCGTGAGGAGTCCCAGGAGGATTCGCCTAGTGGCCTATGGCGCACGCTTGGAAAGCGTGTTGGGTGAAAGCCCTCGGGGGTTCGAATCCCCCATCCTCCGCCACGAGAACCCCCGGTCCACGCGACCGGGGGTTCGATCGTTTCCGCCCCCGAACGAGCGTCGCCGTGACGCGCGGATGGCGGGATGATTCCGCCATCCCGAACACGAGTCGCGGCGCAACGCGTCGCGAGCGAGGGGGGAATCATGAATACGATGTCGCGGTCGAGGGTCGGCCGTGTCCTCGGCACGGGCCTCGCCATCGGGTTCGCGGCCTCCGTGGTCATGTCGGTCCCGGCGACGGCGAAGCCGATCGACCGCGGCTCCGACGTGGTGGAGACCACGTTCACCGACACGAACTTCTGCGATGCGGGGGTCACCGTCGAAGTGAACGGCGTCGAGGAGGTCGAGTACCGGTTCAATGCTCGGAAGCCCGGCACCGCACCGTACTGGCATGCCAACGTCTGGGCGCACTGGACCTACGAGAACCTGGATGGCGACGTGGTGCGCGAGACGACCCGGCTGGTCGACAAGGACCTCGCGATCACGGACAACGGCGACGGCACCCTCACGATCCTCGTCCTCGCGACGGGCAACACCACCATCTTCGACGAATCGGGGACGGCGATCGCCCGCAACCCCGGACAGGTGCGCTACGAGGTGCTCATCGACCACAACGGCACGCCGGAGGATCCGTCGGATGACGAGTTCCTCGAGTTCCTCGGCCTCGTCAAGGAGTCCACGGGCCGGACCGACGACTTCTGCGCTGCCGTGCTCCCGGTCCTCGGCTGAGCACGACCTCGGCGACGACCGCAAGTCCTCCTTAATGCCGAATGGCGCCCGCCGCGGTGTCGGAACATCATGGTTCCGATGTCAGTGGCAACGGTGAGAACGGGAATCGGGGACGCAGGGGACTCCCGCACCGGCCAGGCAGGGGGCAGGGGTCTCAGGGTGCTCACCCTGAGACCCCGCCGCACCCTGACCCGATCGATCGGGCTCCCGGTGCTGGCCCTGCTGCTGCCGGTGCTGGCGACCCTCGCGTGGATCATGACGCCGCTCGGCGCGCCCGCCGTCATCGCGACCGCGCTCATCACCCTCCTCCTGGCCGCACTGGGCGTCGCCGCGTGGTTCGGCTACCAGCGCACGGAGGTCACGGTGAGCCGCCACGGCATCGTCGAGCGCGGATTTCTCGGCCGGCTGCAGAGCACCGCACGTCGCGAGCTCGCCGAGATCGTCCGGCTCGAGACCTACCGCGGCGACAGCCTGGAGACCGTCAAGCAGCTCTTCGCCGTCGACGCGGCCGGCCGATGCCGGTTCCGCATGCGGGGCACGTTCTGGGACGACGCCTCGCTCGACCTCGTGGCCGAGGCGCTCGACATGACCGAGACCGTCCGCACCGAGCCCGTCACGATGTCCGAGCTCCGAGAATCCGACCCGGACCTGCTGTACTGGTTCGAGGGCCGGCGCATCGGCGGCTGACGCTCCCGACGTCAGGACGTGGCGATGCCGAGCCTCGGAGCCTCCGGCCGGCTCGACCCGAGCTCGTGGAAGCCGAGCCGGGCGTAGAACTCCCGCGCCCCGACGTTCGCCGCGTCGAGCCCGAGGTGCACGGCGGGCACCCCGCGGGCGGCGAGCGCTGCCCGGAGCGTGTCGATGAGGCGGCGCCCGAGCCCGCGCCCCTGCAGCTCGGGCAGGAGGTCGATGTGCAGGTGCGCCGGGTAGGCGTCGAGTTCCGGGATGCGCATGCGCTCAGGGTCGCCGCCGTCGGCGATGAGCTGCGCCTCGGTGTACGCCGGCCGGTGCTCGGTCGGCGGGCCGGCGACGGGGTGGCGGCGGCGGAAGCCCGGCGCCCACTCACGGGCGTACCAGTCGATGAAGTCCGCGGTGTCGGCGATGCCGAGCACGTACCCGGCGACGCGGCCGTCGAGCTCGACCACGAACGCCAGGTCGGGCGCGTAGTCGACGTACGGCAGCGCGTAGACCTCGGGCATGAGCGCGTCGTCGCGGTACACCCCGCTCGCGTCGGCGCCCGACGCCGCCGTGCGCAGGCACACCTCGGCGACGGCGTCGCGGTCCGACGGGCGGTAGGGCCGGATCACCGGCTCGGCGCCGCTCACTTGCGCTTCGCCATGCCGAAGAGGCCGGTCAGCACCTCGGTGATCGCCCGCTGCGTCGCCGTCGATCCGAGCACCTGCTCCAGCGGCGACCGCTCCGACGACCTCGAACGCGACCCCGAGCGGGACCGCGACGACGTCCGCTTCATGATCCGGTCGTACTCGGCACGCGCCTTCCGGTCGGCCTTCTCCTCCGCGGCGCGGATCTTCGCCTGCATCTTCTCGAACTCCGCGTCGGCCGTCGCCCGCGCCTCGGCGGCCTCCGCCGCCTCGGCCTTCGCCGCGGCATCCGCCATGCGCGTCGCCAGCAGCTCGTGGGCCGACTCCCGGTCGACCGTGGTGCCGTAGTCGGCGAGGAGCGGGGATGCCGCGACAGCGGCGTCGATCGCGGCATCCGGGCTCGGCGACATCGAGGCCCGGGGCGCTCGCAGCCGCGTCCATGCGACGGGGCTCGGCGCGCCCTTCTCGTTCATGACGGTGACGATCGCCTCGCCGGTGCCGAGCACCGTGAGGGTCTCCTCGAGGTCGTAGCCGGAGTTCGGGTAGGTGGAGACGCTGGCTCGGAGCGCCTTCGCGTCGTCCGGCGTGAAGGCGCGCAGCTGGTGCTGCACGCGCGAGCCGAGTTGCGCGAGCACGTCGCCGGGCACGTCCTTCGGCGTCTGCGTGACGAAGAAGACGCCGATGCCCTTGGAGCGGATGAGCCGGACGGTCTGGACGACCTGCGCGAGGAAGTCCTTCGACGCATCGCGGAACAGCAGGTGGGCCTCGTCGAAGAAGAACACGAGCTTGGGCCGATCGAGGTCGCCGACCTCCGGGAGCCCCGAGTACAGGTCGGCGAGGAGCCACATGAGGAACGTCGAGTAGAGCGCGGGCCGGTCGGCGACGCCGGGCACTTCGAGCAGGCTGATCACGCCGCGGCCGTCCTCGGCCGTGCGGAGGAACACGTCGGTGTCGATCTCCGGTTCGCCGAAGAAGGCGTCGGCGCCCTGGTCGGCGAAGGCGATGAGCTCGCGGAGGATGACGCCCACCGTCGCCTTCGAGAGCCCGCCGAGGCCCTCGAGCTCGGCCTTCCCCTCGTCGCCCACGAGGTAGGTGAGCACGGCGCGCAGGTCGGCGAGGTCGAGCAGCGCGAGCCCGTTCGCGTTGGCGTAGTGGAACACGAGCCCGAGGCTGGACTCCTGCGTCTCGTTGAGCCCGAGCACCTTCGACAGCAGCAGGGGCCCGAAGCCCGAGATCGTGGCGCGGATCGGCACGCCCCGTCCCACACCGCCGAGCGAGAAGAACTCGGTCGGGAACGACGCCGGCGTCCAGTCCTGCCCGATGCCGCGCGTGCGCGCGAGGAGCTTCTCGCTGGGCGCGCCCGGCGTGGCGAGCCCGGAGAGGTCGCCCTTGACGTCGGCGGCGAACACTGCGACGCCGGCCGCCGCGAGCTGCTCGGCGAGCAGCTGCAGCGTCCGCGTCTTGCCCGTGCCCGTCGCGCCGGCGACGAGTCCGTGACGGTTGGTCATCGCGATCGGGATGCGCACCGGGACGTCGGGCAGCACGTCTCCGTTGACGAGCGCGCCGAGTTCGAGCGCGGCGCCCTCGACGGCGTACCCGGCCCGGATGCGCGCGACCTCGTCGGCGTCGAGCGGCGCCTCGGGCGCCGGCTCGGAGGGTGCGACGGATGTCGCGGCGGCAGCGGGTGTCGCGGAACCGCCCGGCGTCGCGGGCGGCTCGGCCGCGGCATCCGTCGCCGCCGCCGCGGCGACCCGCGCGAGTTCGGCCGCCGCCTCGGCCCGCCGGACCGCCTCCGCCGCCTCGGCCTGCAGCGCCGCCGCCGCTGCCGCGGCGGTCTCGGCCGCCTCCTGTGCCCGCCTCACCGCGTCGTCCGACATGGGCCCGATCCTAGGCGACGGACCCACCACGCGGTCAGGCGGGGAACGGCAGGGCGCGACCGGTCTCGATCCACGACTTCCAGCTCGACAGCACGTGCGGCCAGGTGCCGACCGAGTGCCCGCGGGCGGGATTGTCGTCGCTCCACCGGTCGTTCGTGAAGGTCAGCCGGGTGAGGCCGTCGCCGGCGGGCTCGAGGTCCCAGGTCATGCGGCTCGTGAGCTCGGCGTGGTCGTCGCGGTACGTCGGCCCGGGATGCTCGGTGACGCGCAGCCGGCGCGGCGCCTCCGCCTCGAGCACCTCGCCGTAGACGTGCACGGTCTCGTCCCCGTCCTCCCCCGGGCCCACGTACTCGATCCGCTCGCCGGGCGCGAGCGTGCCGCGGAGCACGCTGCCCCACATCACGGCACGGTTGCCCTCGTCACCGGTGATCGCCGCCCAGACCCGTTCCGGGTCTGCCGCGAGGTACAGGGTCATGCTGAAGTCGTCCATGGCGCCGACGCTACGGACGGCGCGCCGCCGCCGTCTTGCACGAACGCGACATGCCCGCCGGGATACTGGGCTCGTGGATGCGTACTGGCGGTCCCGGGCCGGCTCGCCGCAGAGCCGGGGCGTCCTCGCGCCGCGGCCCGGCGAACCGGGCGTGGTCGCGGACGCCGGCACCGCCCCGCCCTCCGGCGCAGTGCCCGTGCGGATGACGCGCCGGGTGCCGTCGACGAGCGTCGCGGACCTCGTGCGCCACTACTGGATCCCCCGCTGGAACCTGCCGCCGCGCCGCCGGGCGACGCAGCGCGTGCTCGAGTACCCGTCGGCGAACCTCGTCGTCGAGGAGGGCGCGGCCCGCGTGCACGGGCCGTCCGTCGGACTCGCGACGCGTCGGTTGGAGGGTCGCGGCCAGGCGTTCGGCGCGCTGCTGCAGCCCGGCGTCGCCTCGGCGCTCACGGGGGTCGAGGCCCGCCGGCTGGTGGGCACGTCGGTCCCGGTCGACGACGCTGCGGCGATGGCGAAGGCCGTCGACGCGCTCGTCGCACGCGGCGCGGATGCCGCCGCCGCCGAGGCGTTCGAGGCCTGGCTCGGCGCCCGTCGTCCCGTCCTCGACGAGGAGGCGGGGCGGATCCGGGAGGTGATCGCGGCCGCGGAGCGCGACCGAGCCATCGTGCGGGTCGATCAGCTCGCCGAGGTCGCGGACGTCGGCGTGCGGCAGCTCGAGCGCATGGTGCGCGACCAGCTCGGCCTCACGCCGAAGTGGCTCGTGCGCCGCTACCGGCTGCAGGAGTCGGCGGATCGGCTCGCCGGGCCCGACGCGCCCGCCCTGGCGGAACTGGCCGCCGAGCTCGGGTACGCCGACCAGGCGCACTTCACGCGCGAGTTCCGCGCGGTCATCGGCGTGCCGCCCGGCGCCTACGCGCGCGAGGCCGCGGTTGCCCGCGCAGACGGGCCGGGCGCATGAGCCTGCTCGGACCCGTCGATCCGGGCCACGCCGACGAGGCGGCGTGGCTGACCAAGTGGCACCTGCGGCCGGACGGCGAGGCCCGGACGACGCCCACGAGCCGGATCCTGCCCGTCCGCACGGAGGACGGCCGACCGGCCGTCTTCAAGCTCGCGCACGAGGCGGAGGAGGCGCGCGGGGCGGCGCTGCTGGATGCGCTGGACGGCCGCGGCGCGGCCCGGGTCATGCGGCGCGACGGGCGCGCGCTCCTCCTCGAGCGCGCCGGCGGACCGGGCGACCTCGTCGCGATGGTGCAGCGGGGCGACGACGACGGTGCCAGCCGGATCCTGTGCGACGTCGCCGAGCGGATCCACGCCGAGACCGATCGGGTGCTGGGGCGGGAGGCCCCGCCGGACCTGGTCGGGCTCGAGACCTGGTTCGCGCAGCTGTTCGCGCGGGCCGACGACCTGGGACCCGTGCACCGGGCGGGAGCCGACCTCGCGCGCCGGCGCCTCGACGAGCGCCGCGCGCCGGTCGTGCTGCACGGCGACCTCCACCACGGGAACGTGCTCGACTTCGGCGAGCGCGGCTGGCTCGCGATCGACCCGAAGGCACTGCTCGGCGACGCGGAGTTCGACGTCTGCAACCTGCTCTGCAACCCGTCGCACGAGCGGGCGCTCGCCCCCGGGCGGCTGGCCCGCCAGTTCGGGGTCGTGGTGCGCGCGACGGGGTTCTCGCCGCGGCGGGTGCGCGACTGGCTCATCGCCTGGTGCGCGCTGTCGTCGACGTGGTTCGCGATCGACGACCGTCCGGAGCGGGCGTCGTCGGCCGCCCGGATCGGCGAGGTGGCTGCCGGGCTCCCGGTCGAGTCGTGAGCCCCGGCGACCCGGCTCACTGCACGATCGGCAGCCCCGTGGCATCCGCCGCCTGCTGCATCGAGCCCGCGTCGGTGACGTCGAGGCCCGCACCCTCCATGAGGGTCGTCGCCTGGGCGGAGCGGTTGCCCGACTTGCAGTAGACGACGTACTCGCCCTCGGCGTCGAGGGTCGGGATCTCGGCGGCGAGCTGCCCGGAGGTCAGGTCGAGGTTCACCGCGCCGTCGAGGTGGCCCGCGGCGTACTCGGCGGGCGTTCGGACGTCGACGACGACGGTGTCGGCGCCGACCTCGATCGGCTCGGTGGACGCGCAGCCTGCGAGCGCGAGGGCGCCGGCGACGGCCGAGACGACGAGGGCGCTCCGGAGGCGGCGTGCGGGCCGCGGAGGACGGACGGAGAAGGGGCGGGACGTGGTCTGCATGGGGACGATGATACCCCAGGGGTATCTTCTGCTAGAATCGGGGCATGGCCACCGTGAACATCACCCACGACACGATCGAGTCGACCATCAAGGACAGCGACATCCTGCTCCTCGACTTCTGGGCGGAGTGGTGCGGACCCTGCCGCATGTTCGCCCCCGTCTTCGAGCGCGCGTCCGAGCAGCACTCCGACGTCGTCTTCGGCAAGGTCGACACCGAGGCCGAGCAGGCCCTGGCGGCCGGGTTCCGCATCACGTCCATCCCGACGCTCGTCGTCTTCCGCGAGGGCATCATCGTCTTCGCGCAGCCCGGCGCGCTGAACGCCGCCCAGCTCGAGCAGGTCATCGAGGGCACGAAGGCCCTCGACATGGACGACGTGCGCCGCCAGCTCGCCGAGCAGCAGGCCGCCGCCGCGCAGCAGGCGTGAACCGGCTCGCACGCTCGCTCGCCTCGCGATCCTGCGCGGTGACGCGCGGTGAGCGGATGCTCCGGGGCGTCGTCGCGGTCTTCCTCGGCGCCGTCGCGATGTCGACGCTCGACAACCCCTGGTGCGCGATCCCCGCGGGGGTGTGCGCGACGTTCCTCGCGATCGGCGCGATCACCGGGTGGTGCCCGCCCGACCTGTTCTCCCGTGCCGCGACGACGACCGCGCCGAACGTGCTCGGCTACCCGGAGGCACGGCGCGACCTTCTGGGCTGAACGGCCCACGACGGCGCCGTCGCCGGGCGTACGCTGACCGCATGATGACGGACCAGCCGCTCATCGGCCCCGTCGAGGCCCCCGACCTACACGTAATGTCGTTCAACATCCGGCGACGCATGCCGCGCAACCGCCCGGGCAGCCCCGACCGGTGGGCGACGCGCAGGCCGCTCCTGCGCCGGCTGCTCGCCGCCGAGCGGCCCACGGTGCTCGGCGTGCAGGAGGCCCTCGACGACCAGCTCGAGGTCGTCGGCGAGGCCCTCGGCCCGTCGCACCGCTGGGTCGGCATCGGGCGCGACCCCGGCGGCCACGGCGAGGCGACCCCCGTGTACTACGACGCGGATCGCCTCGAGCTCACCGGATGGCGCCAACGCGCCCTCTCGGCCACGCCCGACGAGCACGGCTCCCGGTCCTGGGGCAACCTCACGCGCCGCGCCCTCGTGAGCGCCGAGTTCACCGACCGCGCGACCGGATCCCGGCTGCACGTGCTCAACACGCACCTCGACCACCTCTCCCGCCGGTCCCGGCTGCAGTCGGCGCTCATGATCGCGCGCATCGCGCGCGACGTGCGGCTCGACGAACCCGAGGCCGCGATCGTCGTGACGGGCGACTTCAACGCGGACGAACGATCCGCGGTGCACCGCCGGCTCACCGGCGACGCCCTGCTCCACGACACGTGGGAGGCGACCCCGGAGCGGCTCACGCCCGCCTGGGGCACGTTCTCGAACTACGGCCCTCGGCGACCCGGCGGCCGGCGCATCGACCTCATCCTCGTGGGCGGACCGGCCGAGGTGGCGAGCGCCGGCATCAACGCGGCGCGCTTCGAGGGACGCGCGGCATCCGACCACGAACCGGTCCAGGCGGTGCTGCGCCATCGACGAGAGGACGGCTGATGCGGGGATTCTGGGCTGGACTGCGGCACCGGGCCGAGGGACCCGGCGAGATCGCGGCGGACGTGGTGCGGCTGATCGCGCTCGCCTGCATCCCCATCGCGGGGATCGGATGGGGCCCGCTCGGCATGGTGAGCCTCGCGTTCGTCGCCGCCGGCATGGTGATCCCCCGTGCGCTGCGGGTCCGGCCGGCGCTCGACATCACCTTCGGCGTCGTCGCGCTCGTGGCCGTGTGGAGCAGCGTCACCGACCTGTACGTGACGGTCCGATGGTGGGACATCCCGATGCACTTCCTCATGAACGGGCTCGTCGCCGTGGTCTGCGTGCTCCTGCTCGTGCGGACGCGAGTGCTCGCCGACCCCCGGCACTCGGCGAGGCCCGTGCTCGCGGCCGTCCTGCTGTCCGCGGCGTTCGGGTCGGGGCTCGCCGTCGTGTGGGAGGTCTTCGAGTGGTTCGGCAAGAACTTCATCGACGAGACCATCTACGTCGACTACCGCGACACCATCGGCGACCTCGTGTGGGGCGTCCTGGGTTCGGCGATCGCGGGATTCGCGTACCCGGCGTTCGCCGAGCGGCCCCAGGAGGCCCGCGTCAGCGGGAGCTGACCGTCACCGGCGGCGCGGCCGCCCAGTCGTGGACGAGCTCCTGACGGACCTCGACGCCCGTGCCCGCGGCATCCGGCACCCGGAGTTGCCCGCGGTGCTCGCCCGTGCCGAGCACGAACGGCTCGGTGAGGTCCTCGGCGAAGTAGCGGCCCGACGCCGAGGTGTCGCCCGGGAGCAGGAAGCCCGGCAGCGCCGCGATCGCGACGTTGGCGGCGCGGCCGACGCCGGTCTCGAGCATGCCGCCGCACCACACCGGCACGTCGCGGTCGCGGCAGGCGTCGTGCACCCGGAGCGCCTCGAGGAACCCGCCCATCCGGCCGGGCTTGATGTTCACGATGCTCGTCGCGCCGCGCTCGATGGCGTCGACCGCGGTCGTGACGTCGAGGATCGACTCGTCGAGGCACACGGGCGTCGTCGAGGCCTGGGCCAGGCGCACGTGCGTCGCGAGGTCCTCCTCCGCGAAGGGCTGCTCGATGAGCAGGAGGTCGAACGGGTCGAGCCCCGCGAGCAGGGGGATGTCGTCGGCCGTGTACGCCGTGTTCGCATCGACCTGGAGCAGCGCGTCGCCCCCGATGAGCTCGCGCACCGCGGCGACGGGCACGAGGTCCCATCCGGGCTTGATCTTGAGCTTGATGCGCTTGTAGCCCTCCTCGAGGTAGCCCGTGACCTCGTCGAGCAACTCCTCGAGGGTCGCCGCGATGCCGACCGACACCCCGCAGTCGACCCAGTCGCGCACCGCGCCGAAGCACTCCCCCATCGAGCGTCCCTGCGCCCGCAGTTCGGCGTCGAGCACGGCCGCCTCGAGCGCGCCCTTCGCCATCCGGTGCCCGGCGACGAACGACAGTGCGGGGCCGACGGATGCCGCGAGCGGCACGCTCGCGATCGACGCCGCCGCACGGCCGGGCACGCCGCCTCCCGCCGCGTCGCCCTGCTCGCGGTCGTCGACCCAGATCCCGGTCGCGTGGGCGGGGTCCTCGATGAGCACGCCGCTCACGTGGCCGTCGTCGACGACGTGCGGCGCCGGCGCGCGCAGCAGTGCGGGCGCGAGGTACCGCTCGATGACGGAGGCCGCGCCGTCGACGTACTCGCCGGAGTAGAACGGGTCGCGCCCGGCGACGCATTCGGCCCAGCCGTCGCCGCGGTCGGTGCGGACGTGGACGAGCAGCACCTCCCGGGCGGTCTCGCGCCCGAACGACGTCTCGAACGGCCGCACGAGCGGCACCTCGAGGCGGTGCAGCTCGACCGCCTCGACACGGGGCGCGGCTGCGGTGCGGGTCGGGGCGTCGGTGCGCGCGTCGTCGGTCATCGATCCTCCATCGGGTCGTCGTGCACGGCGCCTCGGCGCTGCGCCGGTCGCCCACCACGACGGTAGCGCGCGGCGGGCCCGGCGTGGCGGGACCTCCGTACCGGCCGAGCGGCCGCGTCGCGCGACGTCAGCCGAGCGCGATGGCGGTCCACGACACCGGCGGGAGCGTGATCGTGAGCTCGCCGCTCGCGAATGCCGCCGACCCGTTCGGTGCGGTCGCCACGCGCTCGGGATCGTCGAGCGTGTTCTTCGCGTACACGTCGTCGTCCGCGAGCGTGTGGGTCTCGAGGATCGACACGTCGCCGAGGGCGGCCAGGTCGATCGTCAGGTCGACGGGTTCGTCGGTGCTGCGGTTGACGAGGAAGACGGCGCTCCGACCCGTGCCGGCGTCGTGCGTCGCGACCGCATCGACGAGCGGCACCTCACCGTAGGTCGCGGTCCGGTAGGTCGGCGCGTCGAGCTTGAGCTCGAGGGCCTCGCCCCGGGCCAGTCGCGAGGTGATCGAGAACGGGAAGAACGTGGTCTGCCGCCACGCCGGGCCGCCGGGCTCGGTCATGATCGGCGCGATCACGTTGACGAGCTGGGCGAGCGACGCGCTCGTGACCCGGTCGGCGTGCTTGAGCAGCGAGATCATCAGGTTGCCGAACACGACGGCGTCGGCCACCGAGTAGACGTCCTCGAGCAGGCGTGGGGCGACCGGCCAGTTGTCCAGGCCCTCGATCTTGTCGACGCCGTGGAACCGCTCGATGTACCAGACGTTCCACTCGTCGAACGAGATGTCGATGGTCTTCGAGCTCCCGAGCACCGCCTTCACGTGGTCCGCGGTCGCCACCACGGTCTCGATGAAGCCGTCCATGTCGACGGCGGACGCGAGGAAGCTGCCGAGGTCGCCGTCCTTCTCCTCGTAGTACGCATGGCACGAGATGTAGTCGACGTCCTCGTACGCGTGCGTGAGCACGACCCGTTCCCATTCGCCGAACGTCGGCATGTGCGCGCTCGACGAGCCGCAGACGACGAGCTCGACGGAGGGGTCGAGCTGCCGCATCGCCTTCGCGGTCTGCGACGCGATCTTGCCGTAGTCGTCGGCGGAGCGGTGGCCGAGCTGCCACGGGCCGTCCATCTCGTTGCCGAGGCACCACATCTTCACCCCGAACGGTTCGGTGCGGCCGTGGTCGATGCGGCGCTGCGAGATCGCGGTGCCGTTCGGCAGGTTGGCGTACTCCAGCAGGTCGAGGGCCTCGAGCGTGCCGCGCGTACCGAGGTTCACGGCGAGCATCAGGTCGCTGCCGACCTTGTCGAGCCACGACGCGAACTCGTGCAGGCCGACCTCGTTCGTCTCGGTCGAGTGCCATGCCAGGTCGAGGCGCCGCGGGCGCTCCTCGCGCGGTCCGACGGAGTCCTCCCAGCGGAAGCCGGAGACGAAGTTGCCGCCGGGGTACCGGATGGTGGCGACGCCGAGCTCCCTGACGAGCTCGATCACGTCCTGCCGGAAGCCCTCGGCGTCGGCGGTCGGGTGACCGGGCTCGTAGATGCCGTCGTACACGTGCCGGCCGAGGTGCTCGACGAAGCCGCCGAAGACGTTGCGGCGGATGGCGCCGACGGTGAAGTGCGGATCGATGGTCAGGCGTGCGTTGGTCATGTGGTGCTTTCTGTGTGCGAGGTGGTCGTGGTGCATGCGGAGGGGCGGCTGCGGCATCCGCCGATTCCTTCGAGGCGCCCTACTTGACGCTCCCGATCGCCAGGCCGCCCTGCCAGTAGCGCTGGAGGAACAGGAAGGACAGGATGAGCGGCACCACCGAGATGAAGGCGCCGGAGGTGATGAGGTTCCAGACCTGCTCGCCGCCGGCACCGGCGTTCGACAGGGCGGTCCATCGGTTCAGGCCCACCGTCACCGGCAGCAGCTGCGAATCGGTGAGCACGGCGAGCGGCAGGAAGAAGTTGTTCCAGGTGCCGACGATGGAGAGCAGGAGCACCGTCACGATCGCGGGCTTCAGCAGCGGCAGCGCGACCTGGAAGAAGGTGCGCCACTCTCCCGCCCCATCGATCCGCGCGGCCTCGAGCATCTCGTCGGGGACCGCGTCCTGGGTGTAGACCCGCATGAGGTAGACCCCGAACGGGCTGAGCAGCGACGGCAGGATGACCGCCCACGGCGTGTTGATGAGGCCGTACTGGCTGAGCAGCATGAACGTCGGGACGACGAGCGCCGTGAGCGGGACCATGATCGAGCCGAGGATGACGCCGAACACGGCACCGCGGCCGCGGAACCGGTACTTCGCGAAGCCGTAGCCAGCGAGGATGGCGAGGACGGTGGCCCCCGAGCCGCCCACGAAGGCGTAGAGGAACGAGTTGCCGAGCCAGCGCCAGTAGATGCCGCCCTGGTGGGTGAACAGGCCCTGCACGTTGGCGAAGAACTGGGCGGGATCGTCGAACCAGAACGCGGGGCTCGAGAACAGTCCGGATGTGCTCTTGGTCGAGGCGACGAACAGCCACCAGATCGGGACGAGGAAGTAGATCGCCAGGATGACGAGGAACACGTGCGAGCCGATGCGCCGGTCGCGGCGGCGCGAGCGCCCGGCGCTGTGGTCGGCGTGGTCGGGCAGGCCCGTGACGGTCGTCAGGGCGTCGGGGGCGGAGCGGGCTCCGATCGCGGTGGTCATCACTTGAGTCCGCTCTGCTTGCGCGTCAGGAAGAGGAACACGTACGAGCCGGCGAAGACGAGGATGCCGAGCGAGAACGCGATCGTCGAGGCGTAGTTGAACTGGCTGTACGAGAAGGCCAGGGAGAACGCGTACATGTTGGGCGTGTAGGCCGCGTCGATCGCCCCCTGGGCGACGTTGCGCAGCACGACGGGCTCGGTGAAGAACTGCAGCGTGCCGATGAGGGCGAACGTGACGACCATCACCATCGAGGAGGAGATCATCGGCACCTTGATCCGCAGGGCGGTCTGCCAGCCGTTCGCACCGTCGATCCGCGCGGCCTCGTAGATGGCCGGGTCGATCGACCGCAGTGCGGCGTAGATCACGATCATGTAGTACCCCGACCACTGCCACGTGACGATGTTGACGAGGCTGCCGAAGACCGTGTCGGAGGCCAGGAAGTCCGGCGTCGGAAGCCCGACGACGTCGAAGAGCGTGCCTGCCGGGCCGAAGCGGGGGCTGTAGAGGAAGCTCCACATGAGCGCGCCGATGACCACGGGGATGGCGTAGGGCGCGAAGATCAGCAGCCGCGAGAGCTGCGACAGCCGGGTCGCGAGCGTGTCGAGCACGAGGGCCGCGGCGAGGGCGACGATGAGCTGCGCGGGGATCATCACGAGGGCATACGCGGCCACGCGGAGCAGGCCCTCGAGGAAGAGCGGATCGGTGAAGGCCTTCACGTAGTTCGCGGCGCCGGTGAACCGGGTCCCGGTGGCGAGCGTCGACGTGAACAGGCTCATGCCGAACGCGTAGGCGAGCGGGAACACGAGGAATCCCGCGAAGACCACGAGGAAGGGGGTGACGAACAGCCAGCCGATGCGCTGGCGCCTGCGTTCGAGGCTCGCGCCCCTGCGCGGAGGTCGGACGTCCCGCGGCGTCGGTGCCGCGACGGTCGTGGTGGTCATCGTCGGTGCTCCATCGTTGTGGGTCGGAGGTGGATCGATCGGGGTCGGGCGCCGTACGGGCGCTGCGGGTGCGGGGCCGGCCGGGCGGCCGGCCCCGCCGGGCGTCACTGGAGCGTGAAGCCCTGTTCGGTGGCGTACGCCTCGAGCGACGCCTGCAGGTCGTCGAGCGCCTGGTCGGAGCCCTTCTCGCCCTGCACCATCGCATAGAGCTGCTCGGTGAGCTGGTCGTACGCGTAGTTCTGGAACGGGCTGAAGGTGAATCCGGTGTAGCCGGCGGCGGCGTCGAGGAACACGTCCTTGTTGATCTGCTGCCCACCGAAGAACGGGTACTCGAGGTCGCGGAAGTAGTCGGACTCGAGGATCGGCGTCCACAGCGGGAACAGGGCGGCCTCCTCGATGCCGATCTTCCATGCCTCCTCGGTGCCGAAGATCTCCTTGGCGACGGTCGCCGCGGCCTCCTTGTCGTCGGCCTGGCTCGTCACCGCGAAGGTCGAGCCGCCCCAGTTGATCTGGACGGGGTTCGCGGGGTCCCACTGCGGCACGGGCGCCGCCTTCCACTCGGCGTCGGCGTCGGCGTCGGCGAGGCCCTGCAGGTAGCCGGGGCCCCAGGCCGCGGCGACGTAGATCGCGTAGCTGCCGTCGACGAGCTTGGTGTTGTAGTCGGCCGTGAACGCGTCGTCGGTGGCCACCAGACCCCGCTCCACCAGGTCGTTCCAGTACGCGAGCACGTCCTTCGCGCCCTGGTCATCGACCTCGATGCCGATCGACTGCGGGTCGGCACTGTCGTACGCGAACGGCACCGATCCGGCCTGGGCGAAGAGCGCCTGGTTGTACGCGCGCCCGTTGGTCGGGAAGTCGGCCAGGACGCCGGGGGCGCCGGCATCCTTCAGCTCCTGCGCGGCCGTGGCGAACTCCTCCCACGTCGTGGGCACGGCGATGCCGTACTGGTCGAGGATGTCCGTGCGGTAGAGCATGCCCATCGGGCCGCCGTCGACCGGGATCGCGTAGACCGCGTCGCCGCTCGAGACGTCCTTCCACGCACCCTCGGTGTAGTCGCCCTCGACGTCGGCGGCGCCGTACTCGGAGAGGTCGACGAGGGCGTTCCGGATCGTGAAGCTGGACAGCACCTCGGCCTCCAGCATGATGACGTCGGGAGCGCCGGACCCGGACTCGATCGAGGTCGAGAACTTCGTGTACTCGTCGTTGCCCTGGCCCGCGTTGGTCCAGCACACCTGGACGTCGTCGTGGGTCTGGTTGAAGAGGTCGACGACGCCCTCGAATGCGGGGTACCAGGCCCAGACGCTCACCTGGGTGGCGTCGGGGTTGACGATCTCGTTGGTGCAGGAGTCGGCCGCCGGGCCCGTGCTGCACCCGGTGAGCGCGGCCGCCGCGACGGCGACGGCGCCGGCTGCGGAGATGACCTTGGTCTTCATTTCGTGCTTCCTCTCGCGGTGCTGTGGACACCGTTGTCGCTGCGATGGATTCGCGCGGCCGCGGAGGGGGACTCCGCGCCGAGTCGTTTTCTACAACGTTGTAAAGTAAACGTTGTAGAGACATGGTGAACCCTCTCGGGTGCGCTGTCAAGGGCGATGACGCAATCGCTTCCGAACCCGGGCGAAGCGGAGATCGGCATCCGGGCGGCGGGCGACGTCGCACCACCGTGCGCACCGCCTCGGATCGGCGCGGAACGTCGCGGGCTACGACCGACCGGCGAAGCCGACCAGGTCGTCCGACGACGACGACGCCGGCCATGCCGGTGCGGACTCCCGCTCCACGATGCGGAAGTCGGCCAGGTGCAGGCTCGCCGACCCCGCCTCGTCACCCGACGCGATCCTCGCGAGCAGGGTGCGCACCGCCGTCTGCGCAATCCATTCCCGACCGGGATCGACCGTGGTGAGCGACGGGATCGAGTACTCCGCCTCGTCGAGGTCGTCGAAGCCCACGACCGCCACATCGCCGGGGATGCGCACGCCGGCCTCCTGGAGCACGCGCATCGCACCGAGGGCGAGGGTGTCGTTCAGCCCGAAGACCGCGTCGAACTCCACGTCGCGGGCCAGCAGCTCGCGCATGGCCCTCGCGCCGTTGGCGCGATGCCAGAGCGTGGTCGTCGCGATGATCGACTCGTCGAACGCGATGCCGGCGGCGTCGAGCGCCTCGCGGTAGCCGCGCAGGCGCAGCCCAGCGGAGCCGATCACCTCGCCCTCGTGCGCACCGACCACCGCGATGCGTCGGCGTCCCGACGCCAGCAGGTACTCCGTCGCCGCCCGAGCCGCCTCCACGTTGCGCATGGTCACGTGGTCCGTCGGGCCGTCGAAGATCCGTTCGCCGAGCAGCACCAGCGGGTAGGGCACGTCCAGGGCGGCGGCATCCTCCTGCCCCATGCCGAGGGCGCTGAAGATCAGGCCGTCGGTCAGCTTGAGCCGGGGGCTGCGCAGCAGTTCGAGCTCGCGGTCGCGGTCGCCGCCGGTCTGCTCGACGAGCACGACGACGCCCGCGGCCTCGGCGGCCTCGATGACGGATGCCGCGAGCTCGGCGAAGTAGCTCAGCCCGAGGTCGGGCACCGCCAGCGCGATCGCGCCGGTGCGGCCGGAACGGAGGTTCCTCGCGGTCAGGTTCGGGGTGTAGCCGAGCTCGGCGATCGCGCGTTCGACGCGCTCGCGCGTCGCCGGCCGGATGTGCGGGTAGTCGTTGATGACGTTCGAGACCGTCTTGATCGAGACCCCCGCGAGCCTGGCCACGTCGTGCAGTGTCGCTGCCATGCCGCCTCCCTCGTGCCCCAAACTCTACAACGTTGTAGACGAATCCGGCGCCAGATCCGGGTCGTCGGGCGTGAAGACGTAGTCGCCGGCGGCATCCAGCTCGGGCCTGAGGCGGCCGTCGGCGAGCGCCGCGAACGCCCTCCGCGACGCCTCCCGCAGCGCCGCGGCGGCCTCCCGGTCGGCCACGCGGACGGCTTCGAAGTCGGCCACGAGCGGCAGGCCGCCCTCGGCGTGCCAGGCCGGTTGCGGCATCCGCTCGAGGGCCCTCGCCACGCGGGAGGACCCGAGGCGCCAGCGCACCTCGAACCGATCGCTCCGATCGCCCCCGGAGATCGCGTCGCGGAGCTCCCCGTAGAAGTCCGGGCGGTACGCCGCGACCTCGGCGCCGAGGCGCACCAGGTTCATGCGGGCGTTCCGGCGGATCAGTGGGTCGTACGTCCAGCGCACCTCGTCGACGCCGTGGTCGAGGCAGATCGCGCGCTGCCGCAGCTTCAGCGCGACGCCGATGCCCCGCCCTCGCGCAGCCGGATCGACGGCGTTCATGTGCGAGTGCACGTGCAGGCCGCCATCCCAGCCGAGGAAGCCGAGCGCGGCACCGAGCGGCGCGTCGTCCGCAGGGGCGGTGGATGCCGCGGCCGCGACCGCGACCGCGACGAGCACCGTGTTGCCCGCGTGCGCGATCGCCTTCAGGGACGCCAGGTCGACCGTGCGGCCCGCGCCCCAGGTCGCATCGAACCGCGCCAGCGCGCCCGCGAGCTCGTCGGGGCGCGCCTCCCGGGTGACGACGCCGGCGCGTCGGTCCTCCTCGTCGGCGAGCGCGTGCGCGCGGGCGAGGGTCGCGGCATCCGTCATGACCCGGACCCTATCGTGTGCGCGAGCCGCGCGGGCGCCCGCCACCAGCCCGCACCGTTCGAGTGCCGTTTCTGCGATCGAGGCCGGTTTGGATCGGCACTCCACCGCAGAAACGGCACTCGAGCGGATAGCGCGGGGCCGGCCGGGCCGGCCCGACCGGGCGACCCGGGCGCCATCAGCGGGCCAGGCGGTCCTCCATGCCCCACGGCTGGCCGTACCCGCCGTCGGCCTCCGCGCGCGCCATGAGCTCGAGGAACGGCTGCGCGTCGAACGCCTCGGGGCCGAGCACGCCGCGACCCGACCAGGCGCCCGTGGCGAGCAGCTCGAGCGCGACGACCGGGTTCAGCGCGGTCTGCCAGACGACGCACTGCGCCTCGTACTCCCGCATCGTCCACTCGTTGTCGCTGACGTGGTACAGGTACACCTCGCGGGGCTCGCCGTCGGTGCCGCGACCGGTCACCCACAGGCCCGCGCAGGTCTTGCCCGTCATCTTCGGGCCGATCGTGGCGGGGTCGGGCAGCGCCGCGGCGACGACGTCGCGCGGTGCGACCTCGACCGGGCCGTTCGCGCTGCGCACGCGGATCGGCGTCGTCGCGTCGAGGCCGAGCAGGTGCAGCGTCCTCAGCACGTTGATGAACTCGTCGCCGAGGCCGTACTTGAAGGTCACGCGCTTCGCGTCGACCCAGCGCGGCATGAGGAGCACCTCCTCGTGCTCGACGTTCACGCACTCCACCGGGCCGATGCCCTCGGGGAACTCGAACACCTCGGGCTCGCTGAACGGCGGCGTCGTGAACCAGCCGCGGTCACGCTCCCAGACCACCGGGGGGTTCAGGCACTCCTCGATCGTCGTCCAGATGCTGAAGCTCGGGGCGAAGATCTCGTTGCCCTGCTCATCGCGGACGACCAGGTTGGCGCCGTCGCGCGTGCCGAGCTCGTCGATCTCGCTGAACAGGTGGTCCGCCGCGTAGCGCGCGAACACGTCCGAGAGCCCGGGCTCGACGCCCATGCCGACGAGCGCGAGGCGACCCGCGGTCTCCCAGTCGTCGGCCTGGGCGAACTGGTCGTCGCCGAGCTTCACGCCGGGTTCGGCGTACGGGTCGGTCGGGTGCGGCTCCGACAGGCTCATCGCCATGTCGAGGTAGTCGGCGCCGGCGGCGAGCGCGCCGCGGAAGATCGACGGCACGAACTTGGGCTCGACGGCGTTCATCACGTGGGTCGCGCCGTGCTCGCGGGCGACGGATGCCACGACCTCGGGGTCGCTCGCGTCGACCTGCGCGGTGGCGAAGCGCGCCGCCACGTCGTCGCCGTGCCGCGCGGCGATCCAGTCGACCGTGCGACGGGCGCGGGACTCGTCGTAGTCGCTGACGACGAGGAGCTCGAAGAAGTCACGGCGGGCGGCGATCTTGGCGATGGCATCGCCCACGCCCCCCGCACCGATGAGGAGGATTCGCATGCTGGGTACGGTAGCCCGCATCCGCACAATTGTCCAATTGGATAATTCACCGGATGCCGGCCGCGCAGCTGCACCTGCCTCCGACGCCTTCGGGAGGAACTTCCGATTCCTGGGCGGCGCGTCGCGGATGTCGCGCCGGCGTGTCCCCGCGTTCTTCCTCCCGAACGAGTCCCGCGAAGACCGGTCGACGGCAGCGACAGGTGCATGTCGGGCCAGGATGCGGCACGGCCACCCCGAGTCAGTCGAACGCCGGGGGCAGGCCGCGCGAGGCGCGGACGATCGCGGCATCCGCCACAGCGCGCGTGACGGCCGCGATCACCGTCGGCCAGTCCTCGAGCACGTGCCGGGCGCTCGGCCGGACCACGGGAACGCCGAACGCGTGACCGACCAGGGTTCGATCCCGGTCCCGATGGAACTCCTCCGGACCCGAGTGGTGCGCGCGTCCGTCGATCTCGAAGAGGACCACGTCATCGATCAGTCCGTCGAACCGGCCGACGTTCGGGAAGCGCACCTGCGGCCTGACCGAATGGCCCGCATCGACGAGCCTGCGGACGAAGAGGCTCTCCACCCCCGACTCGAGCCGACCCGTGTGCTCGTCGACGAGCACACGGGTCGTCGCGACGCCCGCCAGGACGGCGTCGACCCCGAGCCGGGTCAGCACACGCTCGTGCAGGACCGAGTCGACGGCCGCTCGCGCATGCTCCTCGGGGAGGCATCGCACCGCGCGTGCGAGCGCGGCCTCCGGTGAGACGATCCAGTCGAATGCCCGCTCCGGAGCCGGGTCGGGCGCCCAGTGCACGCGCGGCGCGCCCTCCACAGCGGGACGGACTCCGTCTGCCCGCCGGCGGTGGTGGGCGGCGAGCGGATGCCACACCCTCGGCGCTCCTCCCCGGTCGGACCGCGATGCGGGACGGACGTGCCCCGCGGACGGCGGTGCATGCAGGTGCAGCACGTCGTCCTCGCCGGCCCAGACCCCGAGCCGTCGCAGGGCCGAGACGCAGCCGATCACTGCGCCGCTGGCAACCGCCGCGAGCTGCTCGCCGTCGGCCGACGGGGCGGCGATCCAATCACGCCGAGGCCGGATCACGGCTCCACGTGCGACCTCGCGAGAGATCTGCCGTCGGTCGACACCGCCGGCGATCAGGGTGCTGGCCCGGGCGACGTGGCCGAGTCGGGAGAGCTCGTCGAACAGTCCGGGCATGCGGCGATCCTCGCGAATCCTATGCGCGCGCCCGGGCCGGTCGGTCGGATCCGGGGAGGAGCCGGCCGACGGATGGCTTCGGGAGGAGCGGTTGCGAACGGCCGTGCTCGCACGGGAGGAGGATTCGACCGGCCTGCGGCGTGTCGCCCTGCGACACGCCGACCAGTGGCCGGAAGTTCCTCCCGACGATGGCGCGCGGGGGCTCGCGCGCCGGGGCTCGGCGGGTGGGGCTCGGTGGGTGGGGCGCCGGCGCCGCGGCGATGGCGGGCGGGGCGCCCGCGGCGCGTCAGCAGAAGCCGGCGATGCCGTCCCAGGCCGCGCGCGGGCTCTCCACGCCCTCGCGGACGACGGCGGCCTCGATGAGCCCGTAGGGGCGGTCGGCCGCGAAGAACACCTCGTTGGGATTGTCGAGCCCGAACGGCGCGAGGTCGACCACGAAGTGGTGGTTGTTCGGCATCGAGAACCGGATCTCGGCGATGTCGTCGTGCGCCTCGAGCACCCGCCGCCCCATGGCGAAGAGCGTGGCCTGCAACCCCGGCGAGTACCCCTCGGCGAACGCCTCCAGCAGCAGCGCCCGCACGCTCTCGTACCGGCCGTCGAAGTCCACGTCGGCGCGTGCGTACCGCCACCGGGCCGAGACATCCGTCGCCAGGATGCGGTCGTGGGTCTCCGCCAGCGTCGTGTAGCGATCGTGCGGGTAGTCCTCGAAGCCCGAGCCGGTGGACTTCATGACCGTGAGGTCCCGGAGCCCGGCGATGACGTGCCGTTCGGCGCCGTCGGCGACGACGACGGCCGTGCGCACCTCGTGCCCCGACCGAACGAACGCGTGGTCGTGCGGGGCACCGTCGGCCATGATGCGCTGCCAGGCGAACCGCTCGGCCGCCCAGCGGCCGCCGGTGACCCACTCGAACGACGAGACGAAGTGATCGGCCAGTCGCAGCAGGAACGCCTCGGGCGAGCCGATGCCGTCGCGGGCGAACGCGAAGATCGTGTTCTTCTGGGTGTCGGTCGGCACGACGTGCGCGTTGTCGCCCACGAGGTGGGCGGCGGCGAAGTCGCCGCGCAGCTGCGAGGTCACGTTCAGGTCGTCGATCTCATGACGTGCGCGCTCGCGCGCGACCTTCACGACGCGCACCTCGGCCTTGCCGTACTGGTTGGCGCCGAGCACGATGGCGGGTTCGGACATGGTCAGCTCCCTCGGTAGGTGGAGTAGGCGAACGGGCTGAGCAGGAGCGGCGCGTGCACGTGCCGGCCGTCGTCGGCGACGTGGAACGTGAGCACCACCTCGGGGTAGAACGACGCGACGCCGAGGCCGATGAAGTACGCGGCGGTGTCGAAGCGCAGGCGGTAGTCGCCGGCGGGCAGCTCCTCGGGGCCGAGGCGCGAGACCCGGCCGTCGGCGTCGGTCGTCGCGGCATCCAGGCGGCGCCAGCCGTCCCCGTCCGCGTCGGCGGGCGGCGACGACCGCCCGAACAGTTCGACGGCGACGCCTGCGGCGGGGCGGCCGCTCGTGGCGTCGAGCACGTGGGTCGTGATGCGGGTGGGCGGTCGGTCGGCGGCGCTCATGCGAACAGTCCCCTCAGTCGGAGCACGGCGATCTGGCGGAGCTGGTCCGCGACCACGGGCTCCTCGTCGTCGGGCGTGTGGGCGAGGCGCTCGGTGAGCGCATCGAGGATGTCGCGCGACGAGCGCCCCGCGGCACGGATGAGGAAGACGCGGCCGAACCGCTCCTCGTACGCGCGGTTGCCCTCGGCGAGCGCGGCGGCGACCTGCGCGTCGGCCGGATCGACGCCGGCCTGCTCGGCCCGCGACATCGCCGCCTCGGCGCCGGGGCCCGACGGTCGCTCGCCGATGCGTGGATGGTGCGCGAGCGCGCCCTCGACCTCGGCGTGCGTGAACGGCATCGCGACGACCTCGGCGCGCGCCGCGAGGTCGTCGACCGAGTCGTACGGGCGGCCGTCGGCGAGTTCGGCGCACCAACGATCGACGTCGAGGCACGGCCGCAGCAGGCCGATCGCCGCGTCGCGGTCGGCACCGTTGAACGCATCAAGCTCCATCGCCCGCCCCATCCTCCGATCGTGCCGCGCGCAGCAGCCGCCCGCGCGGCGACGTGCCGTCGACCTCGACGCCGGCGAGCCACGTCGACCTGACGACCCCGACGAGCTCGCGGCCGTCGTACGGCGTGATCGGGTGCCGGTGGTGGAGCGCCGCGGCATCCACGGTGAACGCCTCATCCGGCGCGAAGGCCACCAGGTCGGCGTCCGCACCGGGCGCGATCGCGCCCTTCCCGTCGAGGCCGACGAGCCTCGCGGGCGCGGCCGACATCCACTCCACCACCTGCTCGAGGCGGATGCCGCGGTGGCGCGCCTCGGTCCAGACGATCGGGAGCCCGAGCTGGAGCGAGGCGATGCCGCCCCACGCCGTGGCGAAGTCGCCGTCGGGCGCGAGCTTCATCGCGGCCGGCGCCGGCGAGTGGTCGGAGACGATCGTCCCGATGACCCCCTCCTCGAGCCCGCGCCACAGCGCATCGCGGTTCGCACCCTCCCGGATCGGCGGGCAGCACTTGAAGGCGGTGGCGCCCGTCGGCACGTCCTCGGCGGCCAGCGCGAGGTAGTGCGGGCACGTCTCGACGCTGATCCGGACGCCCGCGGCCCGCGCGCGGGCGATCGCGTCGAGCGGCTCCGCCGAGCTGAGGTGCAGGATGTGCGCCCGCGCGCCGGTGCGCCGGGCGGCGTCGAGCACGGCCGCGATCGCCGTGCCCTCGGCGGCGTCGGGCCGTGAGGCGAGGAAGTCGCCGTACTCGGGGCTGTGCGGGTGCGGCGCCGCGGCGATCACCCCGGCGTCCTCGGCGTGCACGATGAGGAGCGATCCCGCACGCGCCAGCAGCGCCATGGCCCGTTCCATCTCGTCGGCCCCGACGGGCGGGAACTCCGGGACGCCGGAGTCGATGAGGAAGCACTTGAACCCGAAGACCCCGTCCTCGACGAGGGGCAGGAGGTCGCCCTCGTTGCCGGGCACGAGCCCGCCCCAGAACCCGACGTCGACGTACACGCGCCCGGCGGCCGCGGCGCGCTTCACCGCGAGGGCCGCGACCGATGTCGTCGGCGGGATGCTGTTCAGCGGCATGTCGATGATCGTCGTGACGCCGCCGGCGGCGGCCGCGCGGGTCGCGCTGGCGAACCCCTCCCACTCGGTGCGGCCCGGTTCGTCGACGTGCACGTGGGTGTCGACGAGCCCCGGCAGCAGCACCTCGTCGTCGCCGAGCCGCACGTGGCGGGCGCCCCGGAGCCCTTCCCCCGGCCCGGCGACGCGAACGATCCGCCCATCGCGCACGCCGACCTCGGCCGGCGCGAACCCGCCGTCGACCAGCACGCGGTCGCCCGCGAGCACGAGGTCGAATCCGGCGTTCCCGCCGGCGCCATCGACCTCGGCACGGTCGACGCTCACGCGCCCGCCCCCGCACCGGGACCCGTCAGTCGCACCTGTCGGTTCACGTCCTTGTAGAGCAGGTAGCGGAACGGCCCGGGCCCGCCGGCGTAGCAGGCCTGCGGGCAGAACGCCCGGAGCCACATGAAGTCGCCCGCCTCGACCTCGACCCAGTCGCCGTTCAGCCGGTAGACGCCCGTGCCCTCGAGCACGAAGAGCCCGTGCTCCATGACGTGCGTCTCGGCGAACGGGATCTTCCCGCCGGGCCGGAAGGTCACGATGTTCACGTGCATGTCGTGCGCGAGGTCGTCCGGGTCGACGAACCGGGTCGTCGCCCAGGCCCCGTCGGTGTCGGGCATCGGCTGCGGTGCGACATCCGCGTCGCTCGTGACGAACGAGGACGGCGCCGGGACGCCGTCGACGGGCTCGTACGCCTTGCGGATCCAGTGGAACGACGTCGGCTCGTCGCCCTCGTTCGCGATCGACCAGTGCGCACCCGCCGCGAGGTACGCGTATCCGCCCGGCCCGAGCTCGTGCCGCTCGCCGTCGAGGTCGAGCGTCACCGAACCGGACGTGACGAAGACGACGCCCTCGACCCCGGCCTCCGCCTCGGGTCGCTCGGCGCCGCCGCCCGGGCCGACCTCGACGATGAGCTGCGCGAACGTCGTGGCGAAGCCGGCGATCGGCCGGGCGAGGATCCATGCGCGAGTCCCGGTGAACCCGGGCAGGTTGCTCGTGACGATGTCGCGCAGCACGCCCTTCGGGATCACGGTGTACGCCTCGGTCACGATGGCGCGGTCGCTGAGCAACTCGGTCTGCGCGGGCAGGCCGCCCGGCGGGGTGTAGTAGCTCATGGGACCTCCTCGTCCGTGGGCCGTGGTCGTCGTCGATCGCGTCCGCGGCCTCCGCTCAGCCGGATGCACGTCTCGGGCTCGCGAGCATCGCGAGCGCCGCGTCGTCGAGGCCGGTGTCGCGCTCGACCTCGTCGACGGTGATCGCGCCGCACCGCACGCCCCGGTGCACGAACCCGGCGAGCGCCCGCACCGTCGCCGGCTCGTCGAGCACGGCGCCCGAGGTGCGCTCGTGCACGTGCCGCAGGCGCTCCGCCGCCTCGGCCCAGCCGTCGCGGTAGTAGGCGTACGTGGCGATGAACCGGGTCGGCAGCTGCGCCGGGTGCAGGTCCCAGCCCTGCGGGAACCCGCGCTCGAGCGATCGCCGGACGAGCCGGGCGTGCAGCCGCCACGCCTCGGCCGCCCGACCCCCCACCGGCAGCACGTTCGACGACCCGTCGGAGAGGCGGATGCCGGTGCCCGCCACCGCGAGCTGCATGACCTGCTTCGCGTGGTCGGCGGCCGGGTGCTCGAGCGACTGCTGCGACGCGTCGATGCCGAGGGCGGCGCTGTAGTCGTACGTCCCGTAGTGCAGGCCAGCGACGCGTCCGGATGCGGCGTGCGCGACGCGGGCGACGGTGGCGACACCGTCCGCCCCGAGCACGAGCTGCGGGGTCTCGACCTGCACCTCGAACCGGAGTCGCCCGTCGGGCAGCCCGTGCGCGCGTTCGAGGGCGGCCGCGGCATCCGCCATCGCCTCGACCTGGGCGAGCGTCGACACCTTCGGCAGCGTGAGGGCGAGCCCCTCGGGCAGGCCGCCGCGCTCGACCAGCGCGGTCACGAACAGGTCGAGCGTGCGGATGCCGCGGGCTCGCGTGGCCGCCTCGAACGACTTGAACCGGATGCCGAGGAAGGGCGGTGCCGCGCCCTCCGCGCTCGCGTCGGCGACGTGCCCCGCGGCGCGCACGACGTCGGCGTCCTCGACGTCGTCGCCGCGGTCGCCGTAGCCGTCCTCGAAGTCGATGCGGAGGTCCTCGACGGGCTCGTGCGCGAGCTTGCGTTCGACGAGCGGGGCGACGACCGCCGCCACGTCGGCGCCGATCCCCACGTCCACCGCCAACGCCTCCACGCCTCCGGCCGCGTCGGCCGCGGCGAGCGCCGCGCTCCCCCACGCCGCCGGCAGCTCCGGCGTGAACGTGTCGCCCGGCACGTACACGGTGTGCACCGGCTGCCGCGCGCCGTCGTCGCCGGGGTACCCGGTCGCGAGCAACCGGTCGGTCTCCGCCAGGCGGGCATCGATCGACGCCAGCGCAGACGCGGGAAGCGAGGTCCGCACGGCGGTCAGGCCAGCAGCTCGTAGGCGGGCAGCGTCAGGAAGTCGACGTACGCGTCGTCGAGGACGAGGTCGGCCATGAGGCGCGCGGCTGGCTCGTAGTGGGCCGCGAAGGGGGCCGGCGGAGCCTCGGCCCGGAGCGCCGCGACCTCCTCGTCGAGCACCTCGCGCACGAGTTCGCGCGTCATCGTGCGGCCGGTGTCGGCGAGCACCACGTCGTGCTGCAGCTGCTGCCAGACCTGGGAGCGCGAGATCTCGGCCGTGGCGGCGTCCTCCATCAGGCTGTGCAGGGCGACCGCGCCGTTGCCGGCGAGCCACGCGGCCGTGTACGCGACGCCGACCGAGAGATTCGTGCGCAGCCCGGCCTCGGTGACCGCGCCGCCCGTCGATGCGACGTCGAGCAGCTCGGCAGCAGTGACCTCGACCTCCGGCCGCTGCCGGTCGATCTGGTTCGGACGCTCGCCGAGCACGTCGTCGAAGACCTCGCGGCAGACCGGCACCAGGTCGGGGTGTGCGACCCAGGAACCGTCGAACCCGTCCCCCGCCTCGCGGGTCTTGTCGGCCCGCACCTTCTCGAACGCGACCGCGGTGGCCTCGGGGTCGGCGCGGTTCGGCACGAACGCGGCCATGCCGCCCATGGCGACGGCGCCGCGCCGGTGGCAGGTCTTCACGAGCAGCTCGGTGTAGGCGCGCATGAACGGCGCCGTCATCGACACCGAGGCCCGGTCGGGCACGATGAACTCCGGCCCGGCGTCGCGGAACACCTTGATGATGCTGAAGAGGTAGTCCCAACGGCCCGCGTTCAGGCCCGACGCGTGGTCGCGGAGCTCGTAGAGGATCTCGTCCATCTCGAACGCCGCCGGGATCGTCTCGATGAGCACCGTCGCGCGGATGCTCCCGGCCGGCAGCGACACCCGCTCCTCGGCGAACGAGAACACGTCGTTCCAGAGGCGCGCCTCGAGATGGCTCTCGAGCTTGGGCAGGTAGTAGTACGGGCCGGCGTCGTGCTCGAACAGCACGCGTGCGGTGTGCGCGAAGTGCAGCCCGAAGTCGACGAGGGACCCGGACGCCCGCTCGCCGTCGACGAGCACGTGCTTCTCGGGCAGGTGCCATCCGCGGGGGCGCGTGACGACCGTCGGCCGGCGGACGTCGTCGCGGAGCGCGTACGCCTTGCCCTCGGGCGAGGTCCAGGCGAGCGTGCCGTGCGCCGCATCGCGGAGGTTGCGCACGCTGCCGACGACGTTCGCCCACGTCGGACTCGACGCGTCCTCGAGATCGGCGAGCCAGACCCGGGCACCCGAGTTCAGCGCGTTGATCGCCATCTTCGCCGGCGAGGCCGGCCCGGTGATCTCGACGCGTCGGTCGGCGAGCGCCTCGGGCGGCGGCGGCACCCGCCACTCGGCTTCGCGCACGTCGCGCGTCGCAGCTGGGAACTCGAGCGGTTCTCCCTGCGCGATCCGCTTCCGACGCTCGCCGCGCGCGGCGAGCAGTTCGCGTCGTCGCGCGTCGAACCGGAGGTGCAGTTCCTCGACGAACGCGAGCGCGTCCTCGGTGAGGATGTCCTCGTCCGTGACGCCGTCGACTCGGATGATCTCGATGGTCATGCGGCTGCCGCTCCCTTCCGCTCCCTCGCGGGGTGGTGCTCCAGGCCTCGCCCTCATCTTCGCGCAGAAGCGCGCGGGTCGGAACCGGAGCGCGCGCATGAGCGCGACCGGAACCCGGGGCTGCGCGCGGCGTAGACTCCGGAACAGAGGGAGCCAGGCATGGACATCGTCGTCACCGTCAACGGCCGGCCGCGGGATGCCTCGGGCATCGCGGCCCACACCACCGCGCTCGACTGGCTCAGGTCGCTCGGCCTGACCGGCGCGAAGGAAGGCTGCGCCGAGGGTGAGTGCGGCGCGTGCGCCGTGCTGGTCGCGACGCCCGACGGCGACGGCGGCACCGCCTGGACCGCGGTCAACGCCTGCCTCATTCCCGCCGCGGCGCTCGACGGCCAGGAGGTCGTGACCGCCGAAGGCCTCGGCACCCCCGAGCGGATGCATCCGGTGCAGGCCGCACTCGCGGAGGCGGGCGGGTCGCAGTGCGGCTACTGCACGCCCGGCTTCGCCTGCAGCATGGCGGCCGAGTTCTACCGGGCGCGCAACGGCACGGATGCCGCGGCCGCGACGCCCGCGGCCGACGCCGCCGCACCGGCCGCGCACGACGACGCCGGCTTCGACCTGCACGCGCTGAGCGGCAACCTCTGCCGGTGCACGGGGTACCGGCCGATCCGCGACGCCGCGCTCGGACTCGCGGTCGCACCGGCGGATGGCGATCCGCTCGCCGAGCGGCGCGCGGAGCCCGCGCCGGCGCCCAGGCCAACCCGTGTCGCGGGCGACGGCGGACGCTTCGTGCGACCCGAGTCGCTCGACGAGGCGCTCGCCCTGCTCCACGTCGAGTCCGACGCCGTCGCGATCGCCGGCTGCACCGACTGGGGCGTCGAGGCGAACCTCCGCGGCCGCCGCGCTCCGCTCACGGTCGCCATCGACCGGCTCGACGAACTCCGCACCTTCGAGGAGGACGACGCGGGGATCGACCTCGGCGCCGCGCTCACCCTCACCGAGGTCGAGCAGCGACTCGCCGGGCGCGTCCCGCTGCTCGCCGCGCTGTTCCCGCAGTTCGCGTCGCCGCTCATCCGCAACCGGGCCACGCTCGGCGGCAACCTCGGCACCGCCTCCCCCATCGGCGACGCCCCGCCGGCGCTCCTCGCCCTCGAGGCGCGGCTCGTGCTCGCCTCACCCGACGGCGAGCGCGAGGTCGACCTCGCCGACTACTTCACCGGATACCGCGAAACCGTCCGCCGACCGGGCGAGCTGATCCGCACCATCCGGATCCCGCAGCCGACCGCCAACCTGACCGCGTTCCACAAGGTCGCGAAGCGCCGCTACGACGACATCTCCAGCGTCGCCGTCGCGTTCGCGATCGACCTCGACGAGGAGCGCGGCACCGTGGCATCCGCCCGCATCGGGCTCGGCGGGGTCGCCGCGACGCCCATCCGTGCGCGGGCCACCGAGGCCGCGCTCGTCGGACGCGAGTGGACCGCCGACGCCGTCCGCGAGGCGGCATCCGTGCTCGGCGGCGAGGGCACGCCGATGTCGGACCACCGTGCGAGCGCGGGGTACCGATCCGCGATGCTCGCGCAGTCGCTGCTCCGCCTGCACCGGCGGACCGCGCGCGAGGAGGTGCCCGCATGAGCGAGCTCAGCGACCGTCCGGCCGGCGCCGTCGCCGGAAGGCCCGTCGCCCACGAGAGCGCGCGGCAGCACGCGACCGGCACCGCCGTCTACACCGACGACCTCGCCGCCGCCCGTCGCGACGTGCTCACCGCCTGGCCGGTGACCTCCGCCCACGCCCACGCCCGCGTGCGGCTCGACGTGGCCCCCGCCCTCGACGTGCCCGGCGTCGTGCACGTGCTCACCGCCGACGACGTGACGGGCGTCAACGACGGCGGCGCGAAGGGCGACGAGCCGCTGTTCCCCGACGAGGCGCAGTACCACGGGCACGCGCTCGCCTGGGTGCTCGGCGAGACCGCCGAGGCCGCGCGGCTCGGCGCCGCCGCGGTGGTCATCGACGCCGAGGAGCTGCCGTCGATCGTGACCGTCGAGGAGGCGATCGCAGCGGACTCGTTCCAGGGCATCGCGCCGACCGTGCGGCGCGGCGACGCGGCATCCGCCCTCGCCTCGGCCCCGCACGTGTTCGAGGGCGTCAGCGTCGTCGGCGGCCAGGAGCACTTCTACCTCGAGACGCACGCGTCGTTCGCGCACGTCGACTCCGAGGGGCAGGTGTTCGTCGAGTCGAGCACGCAGCACCCGTCCGAGACGCAGGAGATCGTCGCGCACGTGCTCGGCGTGCCGAACCACCGCGTGACCGTGCAGTCGCTGCGCCTCGGCGGCGGGTTCGGCGGCAAGGAGATGCAGCCGCACGGCCTCGCCGCCGTGGCAGCCCTCGGCGCCGTGCGCACGGGCCGGCCCGTCCGGCTCCGGCTGACGCGCGCCCAGGACATGACCATGACCGGCAAGCGGCACCCGTTCCACGCGTCCTGGCGCGCCGGTTTCGACGACGACGGGCGCATCCTCGGGCTCGAGGCGACGCTCACCTCGAACGGCGGCTGGAGCCTGGACCTCTCCGACCCCGTGCTCGGGCGCGCGCTCTGCCACGTCGACAACGCCTACTGGATCCCCGACATCGAGGTGCACGGGCGCATCGCGCGCACCAACATCACCTCGCAGACCGCGTTCCGCGGCTTCGGCGGGCCGCAGGGCATGTTCGTGATCGAGGACATCCTCGGCCGCGTCGCCCCGCTGCTCGGCATCGACCCCGCCGAGCTCCGCGAACGCAACCTGTACCGACCGGGGCAGACGACCCCGTACGGCATGGAGGTGCGGCACGCCGAGCGCCTCGGCGACGCGTGGTCGCGCGTGCTCGACGAGGCCGACGTCGCGCGGCGACGCGAGGAGATCGCGGCGGAGAACGCCGTCGACCCGGACGTCAAGCGCGGGCTCGCGATCACGCCCGTGAAGTTCGGCATCTCGTTCACCTTCACCGCCTACAACCAGGCCGGCGCGCTCGTGCACGTCTACCGCGACGGCTCGGTCCTCGTGAACCACGGCGGCACCGAGCTCGGGCAGGGCCTGCACACCAAGATGCTCCAGGTCGCGGCGACCGCGCTCGGCGTGCCGCTCGCGCAGGTGCGCCTCGCGCCCACCCGCACCGACAAGGTGCCGAACACCTCGGCGACCGCGGCCTCCTCGGGCGCCGACCTCAACGGCGCGGCCGTGAAGCATGCGTGCGACCAGATCATCGCCCGGCTGCGCCCGGTCGCCGCGAACGTGCTCGGCGTCGACGAGGCCGACGTGCGGTTCGAGGACGGCCGCGTGCACGGCGGCGACCCCGACGTCTCCGTGCTCTTCGGCGAACTCGCCGCGACCGCGTACGCCGAGCGCGTGCAGCTCTTCGCCGCCGGCTACTACCGGACCGAGGGGCTCGGCTGGGATCCCTCGACGATGACCGGCACGCCGTTCAAGTACTTCGCCTGCGGCGTCGCCGCGAGCGAGGTCGAGGTCGACGGCTTCACTGGCGCGACCCGGCTGCGGCGCGTCGACATCGTGCACGACGTCGGCGACTCGCTGTCGCCGCTCATCGACCTCGGGCAGGTCGAGGGCGCCTTCATGCAGGGCGTGGGCTGGCTCACGCTCGAGGAGCTGCGCTGGGACGAGACCGACGGCCCCGGCCGGGGGCGCCTGCTCACGCCGTCGGCCAGCACCTACAAGCTGCCGAGCTTCTCGGAGCTGCCCGACGAGCTCAACGTGCACTTCCTCGAGCGCGCGCACGAGGACGGCGCGATCTACGGCTCGAAGGCCGTCGGCGAGCCGCCGCTCATGCTCGCCTTCAGCGTGCGCGAGGCGATCCGCGAGGCCGTCGCGGCCTTCGGGCCGCCCGGGCACTCGGTCGAGCTCGCCGCGCCGTCGACGCCGGAGGCCGTGTTCTGGGCGATCGAGGCGGCGCGGGCGGCGGCGGATGCCGCGACGGGCGTGGCGCCGCGCGCCGACGATTCAGCCGCGCGCGCCACGGCGGATGCCGCGGGCGCGCGCCCGCACGCATCGGTCGACCGCTGACGGGACGCACGTGGACTGGGTCGACGCGGTGCAGCGGCTCCGCGCGGAGCGGACGCCGGGCGTGCTCGTCACGCTGGCCATGGTGCGCGGGCACGCGCCCCGCAACGGCGGGGCGAAGATGGTCGTCGCACCGGACGCCGTGTTCGGAACGGTCGGCGGAGGCAACCTGGAGCAGACCGCGATCGCGCGGGCGCGCGAGCAGCTCGAGGCCGGTGCCGCCGAGCCCGAGTTGCTCACGCTCACCCTGAGCGACCGGGCCGTCGCGGACTACGGCGTGCAGTGCTGCGGAGGAGAGGTCACGATGCTGCTCGAACCCCTGCCGGTCGTGCCGGCCGTCGCGATCTTCGGGCTGGGGCATGTGGGGCTCGAGCTCGCACGGGTCCTGGCGCGGCATCCGCTCGACCTCGACCTCGTCGACTCGCGCGAGGCGATGCTCGGGCCCGACCGCCTCGGGACCCCCGGCGAGACCGGCCCGCTCGCCGACGCGGTCGCGACCGTCCGCGTCCACCTGGCACCGGTGCCCGAGAGCGTGCTCGCCGACCTGCCCGCAGGCGCCCACGCGCTCGTGATGACGCACGACCACGCCGAGGACCTCGCGATCTGCGACGCCGCCCTGCGCACCCCCGGGCTCGGTTCCATCGGCTTGATCGGCTCACGCTCGAAGTGGGCGCGCTTCCGCGGGCAGCTCGCGTCGGCCGGGCACGACGAGGCCGCGCTCGAGCGCATCGAGACGCCGATCGGCATCGACGGCATCCGCTCGAAGGAGCCCGCTGCGATCGCGGTGAGCGTGGCCGCCGAGCTGCTGCAGCGCATCGAGCTCGCCGCCGCGCGCCTCGCGCGCTGAGGCATCCGCCCGCTGCGCCCTCCCCCGCTCCGCCCTACCCGGCTCCGCCCTACCCGGCCCCCACCGCACCGTTCGGGAGGAACTTCCCGGGGTGGGCCGGCGTGTCGGCCCCCGACACGCCGTCGGCGAGACAGGACTTCCTCCCGAAGAAACTGGGCGGCGAGAGGCTGCGCGCCGAGGGCGGCGCGGCGAAGAACGGCGCGGCGCGGCGCGGAACGGCGCGCAGAGGGGCGGCGCGCGGCGGGTCTAGGCGCGGGGCACCGCGGGCGGCGTCACGTGGGACGCCGCGAACGCGCGGTTGTGCTCGGCGATGGCCGCCGCCCGCGCGAGCCGCTCGTGCTCGAGCCGGTGCGCGAAGACCGTCCACACGAGCAGGGCCGCGCCCGCGCCGACGAGCGCGCCGCCGATGGTGTCGGTGATCCAGTGGGCGCCGAGGTAGGTGCGGCTGATCGCCATCAGGATCGTGTAGACGACTCCCCAGAACCACACCCAGGCGCGCGGCACGATGATGCCGAGCGTCACGGCGATCGTCGCCGCGTTGGCGACGTGGCCCGAGGGGAACGAGCCGAAGTCCGACATCACGATCATGTCCTCGGGGCGCGCCCGGCCGAAGAGGTTCTTGAGCAGCTGCACGACGAGCGCGCTCGCGATCGACGCCGAGATGAAGTACAGCGCCGCCCACGGTCGACGCACCGCGAGCAGGATCACCGCGATCGCGATCGGCACGACGAAGACCCCGAGCACGCCCCCGCCGAGCGCGTTCATTCCGTAGGCGAACAGGTCGCCGATCGGCCCCCGGAGCGTGAAGATCTCCTCCGCCCACTCCTCGTCGAGCTCGAACACGGTGCCCGCGCGGAACAGGATCACGATGCCCAGGACGACCGCGATGACCAGCGACGCGATGCCCGCGGCGAACGGCACGAAGCGGCCGACGTGCTCCGTGCGCTCCGCCCGGATGCCGGGGTCGAGGCTGACGTCGGGGGCGCTCACGGGCCCGCGGCCGTCGACCGTGGCGTCCGGGTCGGCGCCGTCGCGTTCCGCATCGCTCATGGCGCCACGCTAGTCGCGGCCTCCGACGGCCGCCGAGAGCGGATGCCGCGTGCCGCGAGCCCGCGCGTCCGACCGGTCAGTCGGCGGTGCGAGGCGGATGCCGCGCGCGTCGCGCCACGCGGCATCCGCCGTCGCTCAGTCCGAGAGCGCCGGCACGGTCCTCGGGCGGACGAGCGCCCAGACCGAGGTGATCGCGACGATGGCGGCGCCGAGCATGAAGGCGGCCATGGGGACCGCGCTCCCGACGCCGAACAGGCCGATGAGCGGCGAGATGACGCCCGCGAGGCCGAAGTTCAGCGCGCCGAGCAGCGACGCGGCCGTGCCGGCCTCGGCGCCGTGGTGGGCGAGCGCGAGCACCTGGACGGCCGGGAAGCTGAAGCCGCACGCGGTGATGTAGATCCACAGCGGGATCGCGGTGCCCCAGAAGCCGGCGCCCGACGAGTCGAGCACGATGATCGCGATCGCCATGGCGGCGTGCACGATCGTCGTGGCGGCGAGCACGTACTGCGGCGGGATCGGCCCGCGGATGAGCCGCGACGAGGTCTGCACGCCGATGATCACGCCGACGGAGTTGACCGCGAAGAGCAGGCCGTACTCCTGCGCGCTGAAGCCGTAGACCTGCTGGAACAGGAACGACGACGTCGTCAGGTACGAGAAGAGCCCGGTGAACGTCATGCCGCCGATGAGCGCGGCGCCGAGGTAGATGCGGTCGCGGAAGAGCGCGCGGTAGCGCTCGCGGATCGACGAGTGGCCGGCGACGTGGCGCCGCGACTCGGGCAGGGTCTCGACGATGAGGAACGCGACCGCGAGCACGACGACGACGCCGTAGCCGCCCAGCACCCAGAAGACACCGCGCCAGTCCATGAACGCGAGCAGCTGCGAGCCGATGACCGGCGCGAGCACGGGCGCCAGCCCGTTGACGAGCGCCAGGCGCGAGAGCATGCGGACGAGGGGCTTGCCGCCGAAGAGGTCGCGGACCATGGCCATCGCGACCACGCCGCCCGCGGCGGCCCCGAAGCCCTGCATCAGGCGGAAGAACGCGAGCCACGCGATGTCGGGTGCGAGCGCGGCGGCGACGGATGCCGCGATGTGCAGCGTCGTCGCGAGGATGAGCGGGAGCCGGCGGCCGACCTTGTCGCTCCACGGGCCGACGATGAGCTGGCCGAGCCCGAAGCCGATCATGGTGCCGGTGAGCGTGATCTGCACGGCGGCGGGGCCGACGCCGAACTCGGACTCGAGCGACGGGAATGCCGGCAGGTAGAGGTCGACGGTGAACGGGCCGAGCGCGGTGAGGGCGCCGAGGACGAGGACGTAGACGAGGCGCTGGCGTCGGCTGAGGAGGTCGCCCGGGTGACGCGGGGCGGCGTAGTCGTCCGGGCGGACGATGGGGATGGAGGCGGTGGACATAGGCGGTTCCCGAGGCGTGCTGGAGTGCGGTCGTGCGGAGGCGGCTGCGCTGGCGCACGCCGTCGGGCGCCGGGCGAACAGGAACGGCGCCCTCGTGGGCGCCGACGGGATCGATCTCGGCCGTCGTGGCCTCGAATCGATTCGATTGAGGGTTCGAGTCTAGCGGAACCACCCCCGGGCGGCGCAAGCCGAGGTCGTGATCGTCGTCTCGGGAATGCGCTCGCCGGGCAGTCGAGCGGGCGTCAGCCGGCCGTCGCGAGCGGGTCGGCGAGCAGTCGCGCGAAGGCGAGTTCGGCGGCGCCGATCATGAGCCGGTCCTCGCCCAGGGCGGCGACGACGAGCTCGACGTCGTCGACCGCGGCCGGCATCGCCTGCTCGGCCACGGCCCGGCGCAGCGCCTCCGGATCCTGCTCGGCGAGGGTGGCGAGGAAGCCGCCCAGGATGACGAGCGACGGGTTCAGCACGTTCACGGCGTTCGCGAGCGCGGTCGCGAGGATCCGGCGCTGCCGGTCGAGCTCGGCGGCGATCGCCGGGTCGCCCGCCTCGATGGCGTCGCGGATCGCGGCTGCCAGCGTCGGCTCGTCCGCGGAGCGGAGCCCGACGGCGTCGAGCAGCCGGGCCCGGCCGACCTCGTCCTCGAGCACGCCGCCGCCCGCGCGACGGTCCTCGGCCGAGGCGATGCCCGGGCGGTTCTGGCCGAACTCCCCCGCATAGCCGCTCGCTCCGCCGACCGCGACGCCGTGCACGATGAGCCCGCCGCCGATGCCGCTCGCGCCGCCGTTGAGGTACACGAGGTCGTCGACGCCGCGGCCGGCGCCGAACAGGTGCTCCGCCATCGCCCCTAGGCTCGCGTCGTTGCCGATCGAGGCCGGGAGCCCGGTCGCCTCCTCGACGTGGGCGCGCACGGGGACGTCGCGCCACTCGAGGTGCGGCGCGAAGCGCACGAGTCCGTCGGAGGCGCGCACGAGGCCCGGCACCGCGACGCCGATGCCGACGAATCGCGCGTGGGCGAGCTCGCGCTCGCGCCACCGCCCGATCGCGTCGGCCACGAGGAGCGCGGCCTGCTCCGGGGTCACCAGGTCGTCGACCTCGATCCGCTCGCGCGCGTCGATGCGGCCGCCGAGCCCGACCGCGGCGATCGTGACCGCGTCGACCTCGGGGTTCACGGCGACGGCGACGACGCCGGGGTGCGCGGCGACGACGGGCGACGGGCGGCCGACGCGGTTCGTGGGGTCGGGCGCCCGTTCCTCGACGAGGCCGAGCTCGATGAGCTCGCCGGCGAGCGAGGCCACCGTCGAGCGGTTCAGTCCCGTGAGTGAGGTGATGCGCGCGCGGGAGAGCGGCCCCTCGAGGTGTGCGAGTGCGAGGACCTTCGCGAGGTTGCGGCGATGCACCCCGTCGAAGCTGCCGGTACTGCCACTGCGGTCGGTCACGGCGTCCACTCTAGGTTCGCCGCGGCGTCGGCGGGGCGTGCCGCGCCAAATTTGTTGCGCTTGACCGCATATCGGTCCGGGCGTATATTCATGTCGTCCAGATCACTTTCGACAGTTCAGTCGAAATTTTCGAGAGGTTCAATGATGAACAGACGCAGCACCACGCGGCTCGTCACGCTCACCGCGGCGACCGGGCTCGCGGTCGCCTCCCTCACCGGCTGCTCGGCGGGCGGCGGCGACAGCGGGGACGGCGAGGTCACCATCACGTGGTGGCACAACGCCACGACCGGGCCCCTTCCCGCGGTCTGGGAGGAGGTCGCCCAGGAGTTCGAGGACGCCCACCCCGGCGTGACCGTCGAGCAGACCGGGTACCAGAACGAGGACCTGCAGCGCACGCTCATCCCGAACGCGCTCGCGGCCGGAGACCCGCCGGACCTCTTCCAGGTGTGGCCGGGCGGCGAGCTCCGCGACCAGGTCGAGAACGGCTACCTCATGCCGCTCGACGACGCGATCCCCGACACGATCGAGAGCGTCGGCGCCACCGTGAACCCGTGGCAGGTCGACGGCGCGACCTACGGCATCCCCTTCACGTTCGGCATCGAGGGCATGTGGTACAACACCGACCTGTTCGAGCAGGCCGGCATCGACGCCCCTCCGACGACGCTCGACGAGCTCATCGACGACGTCGGCGCCCTCCGCGACGCCGGCATCACCCCGATCGCCGTGGGCGCGGGCGACCAGTGGCCCGCAGCCCACTGGTGGTACCAGTTCGCGCTGCACTCGTGCTCCCCCGAGACGCTGCAGGCGGCCGAGACCGACTACGACTTCAGCGACGACTGCTGGGTCGAGGCGGGCGACCAGCTCGAGGCCTTCATCGGCATCGACCCGTTCCAGGAGGGCTTCCTCGGCACGCCCGCACAGCAGGGCGCGGGCAGCTCGGCGGGCCTCGTCGCCAACGGCCAGGCCGCGATGGAGCTCATGGGCCACTGGAACGCCGGCGTCATCGGCGGCCTCACGCCCGACCAGCAGGTGCCCGAGTTCCTCGGCTGGTTCCCGTTCCCCGGCATCCCCGGTTCCGCGGGCGACCCGACCGCCGCGCTCGGCGGCGGTGACGGCTTCGGCTGCTCGGCGGACGCGCCGCCGGAGTGCGCCGAGCTGCTCGAGTACATCATGAGCGAGGACGTGCAGGCGAAGTTCGCGGCGAGCGGCGCCGGCATCCCCACCGTGCCCGCGGCGACGAGCTCGCTCGAGGACCCGAACCTGAAGGCGGTCGCCGACGGCCTCGCCGCCGCGTCGTTCGTCCAGCTCTGGCTGGACACGGCCTTCGGCACCACGGTCGGCAACGCCATGAACGAGGGCATCGTGAACGTGTTCGGCGGCTCCGGCTCGCCCGAGGACATCGTGACGAAGATGCAGGACGCCGCGGCGACGCTCTGACCATGACCGCAACACTCAACCCGGCCGGGCCTGCGATCGACGCGGGCCCGGCCCCCGCCCCGGCACCCCGGCGCGCGCGCTCCGGCGCCGCGCGCCAGCGCATCGAAGTCGTGCTGCTGGTGGCCCCCGCCCTCGTCCTCTTCCTCGGCTTCGTGATCCTGCCCGTGATCCTGGCCGCCGTGTACAGCCTGTACAACCTGCCGCCCGCCTTCCGATGGGAGCACCTGGCCGACCCCGACCGGTTCATCGGCCTCGCGAACTACGAGCGGGCCTTCCAGAGCCCCGAGTTCGTCCGGGCGATCGGCAACAACTTCGTCATCCTGATCGCCTCCCTGCTCATCCAGGGTCCCCTCGCGATCGGCATCGCGCTGCTGTTGAACCGCCCGCTCCGGGGGCGTGCCGTGCTGCGCCTCCTGATCTTCGTGCCCTACGTGCTCGCCGAGGTCATCGCCGGCCTCGCGTGGAAGCTCCTGCTCCAGCCCACGGGCGGCGTGAACGCCATGCTCGAATCGCTCGGGCTCGGGTTCCTCCAGCAGAACTGGCTCGCGGACCCGTCCATCGCGCTGTGGACGCTCTTCTGGATCCTCACGTGGAAGTACCTCGGGTTCGCGATCATCCTCATGCTCGCCGGCCTCCAGGGAGTGCCCGAGGAGCTCGCCGAGGCCGCCGCGATCGACGGTGCGAGCTGGTGGCAGATCCAGCGGTACATCACGATCCCGCTGCTCGGACCGACGATCCGCATCTGGGCGTTCCTGTCGATGATCGGCGCGCTCCAGCTGTTCGACATGGTCTGGGTCACGGTCGCGCCGACCGTGCGCGGCATGGCGACCGAGACCATGGCGACGTACATGGTGCAGCAGGGCCAGTTCGCCGGCCAGCCCGGCTACGGCAGCGCCATCGCCGTCATCCTCTTCTTCATCTCCCTCATCGTCGCGCTGGTCTACCAGCGCCTCGCCCTGCGCCGCGACCTCGCCGGCGCCGTCACCCGAGGAGTGCGCTGATGTCCGCGACGACCTCCATCACCACGGGGCGCCCGATGGACGACCTGCCCGAGCGCCGCAGCGCGGGGCGCGGGTTCGACTGGGGCCAGCCGTTCGTCTACCTGGTCGCGCTCGTCGTCGCGGCCGTCGCGATCGGCCCCGTGCTCTACGTGTTCCTCGGCGGCTTCCGCACGACCGCGGACCTGAACGCCGACCCGGCCGGGCTGCCGGACCCGTGGACGCTGCAGAACTGGGCCACCGTGCTCGGCTCGCAGCGGTTCTGGGGCAACGTGCTCGCGAGCGTCATCCTCGCCGTCGGCACGACGGCGGGCGTGGTGGTCGTCGGCATCATGGCCGCGTTCGTGATCGCCCGGTACGACTTCCGCGGCCGCCAGGGCCTCTACACGCTGTTCACCGCCGGCCTGATGTTCCCGCTCACGGTCGCTGCCCTGCCGCTGACCCTGCTCCTGCGCACGCTGGGGCTGCACGGGTCGTACCTCGGCGTGATCATCCCGTCGATCGCCTTCGCGCTGCCGACGACGATCATCATCCTGGTGCCGTTCCTGCGCGCCATCCCCGACGAGCTCGAGGAGGCGGCGTCGATCGACGGCACGAGCCGCATCGGGTTCTTCTGGCGGATCCTGCTGCCGCTGTCGATGCCGGGCCTCGTCACGGTCGGCGTGCTCGCGTTCGTCGCGAGCTGGAACGGCTACCTCCTGCCGCTGCTCGTGATCAGCACCGGCACGCTGCCGCAGGACCTGTGGCCGCTGCCGCTCGGAGTGACGCAGTTCTCGACGCAGTACTCGCAGGACACGGCCGCGGTGCTCGCGTACACGTCGCTCGCGATGATCCCGGCGCTCGCGTTCTTCCTCGTCGCCGAGCGCCGGATCGTCGGCGGCCTGCAGGGGGCGGTGAAGGGATGACCTCGATCGACCCGCAGGCCCCGACGGCGGATGCCGCCTGGCGCGACCCCGCACGCCCGATCCACGAGCGCGTCGACGCGCTCGTGGCCGAGCTCACCCTCGACGAGAAGCTCGCGCAGCTCTACGGCGTGTGGGTGGGCGCATCCGACGACGGCCACGGCGACGTGGCGCCGCACCAGCACGACCTGAACGACGACGTCGACCTCGACGCGCTGCTGCCGTCGGGGCTCGGCCAGGTGACCCGGCCGTTCGGCACGGCGCCGGTCGACGCGGCGGTCGGCGCGCTCTCGCTCGCGCGCATGCAGCGGCGGATCGCGGGCGCGAACCGGTTCGGCATCCCCGCCGTGGCGCACGAGGAGTGCCTCGCGGGCTTCGCCGCGTGGGGTGCGACCGCGTACCCGGTGCCGCTGTCGTGGGGCGCGACGTTCGATCCGGCGCTCGTCGAGCGGATGGCGCGGCGCATCGGCGACGACCTCCGCTCGGTCGGCGTGCACCAGGGGCTCGCGCCGGTGCTCGACGTGGTCCGCGACGCGCGCTGGGGCCGCGTCGAGGAGACGATCGGCGAGGACCCGTACCTGGTCGCGACGGTGGGCACGGCGTACGTGCGCGGGCTCGAGTCGTCGGGCGTCGTCGCGACGCTGAAGCACTTCGTCGGCTACTCGGCCTCGCGTGCCGGCCGCAACCTCGCCCCGGTGTCGATCGGCCCCCGCGAGCTCGCCGACGTGCTGCTGCCGCCGTTCGAGATGGCGATCCGCGAGGGCGGGGCGCGCAGCGTCATGAACGCGTACACCGACCTCGACGGCGTGCCGTCGGCGGCCGACCGGTCGCTGCTCACCGGAGTGCTCCGCGAGACCTGGGGCTTCGAGGGCACGGTCGTCGCCGACTACTTCGCCGTGGCGTTCCTCAAGCTGCTGCACGGCGTCGCCGACACGTGGGCGGATGCCGCGGGCGCGGCGCTCGAGGCGGGCATCGACGTCGAGCTGCCGACGGTCAAGGCGTTCGGGGCGCCGCTGCGCGCGGCGGTCGAGGCGGGCGTCGTCGACGTCGAGCTGGTCGACACCGCGCTGCGGCGGGTGCTGCGGCAGAAGGCCGAGCTGGGCCTGCTCGACTCCGGCTGGTCGCCCGTGCCGCCCGCGCTGGCGGGACTCGGCCTGGCGGACGCCGACCTGACGGACGCCGATGCGACGCACGCCGACCGGCTGCGCGGCCGCATCGACCTCGACCCGCCGGGCAACCGCGCGCTCGCGCGCGAGCTCGCCGAGCGCGCCGTCGTGCTGGTCCGCAACGACGGCACGCTGCCGCTCGGCGCGCCCCCGGTCATCGCGGTCGTCGGGCCGAACGCCGACGACCCGTACGCGATGCTCGGCTGCTACTCGTTCCCGACGCACGTCGTGACGCAGCATCCCGGCGTCCGGATCGGCGTCCGCATCCCGACGCTGCTCGACGCGCTCCGCGCAGAGTTCCCCGGCAGCGAGGTGCGCCATGCCGCCGGCACGAGCGTCGACGGCGGCGAGACCGACGGGATCGCGGCGGCGGCCGAACTCGCCGCGGCGGCCGACGTCGTCGTGCTCGCGCTGGGAGACCGGGCCGGCCTCTTCGGCCGGGGCACGAGCGGCGAGGGCTGCGACGCCGAGTCGCTCGCACTGCCGGGGGCGCAGCAGGGGCTCGTGGACGCGGTGCTCGACACCGGGACCCCCGCGGTGCTCGCGCTCCTCGCGGGCCGTCCGTACGCCCTCGGCCGGGCGGTCGCCGAGTCGGCCGCGATCGTGCAGGCGTTCTTCGCCGGCGAGGAGGGCGCCGGCGCGATCGCGGGCGTCCTGGGCGGCCGCGTGAACCCGTCCGGGCGGCTGCCGGTGTCGATCCCCGCGACGCCGGGCGCGCAGCCGACGACCTACCTCGCCCCGCCGCTCGCCCGCGCGAGCGACGTGTCGAACGTCGACCCGACCGCGGCCTTCCCCTTCGGCCACGGGCTCGGGTACGCGACGTTCGATTGGGAGTCCTTCACGGGCGACCGGGACGAGGTGGCGACCGACGGCTCGGTCACCGTGCGGCTGCGCGTGCGGAACGCGGGCGGGCGCGCGGGCACCGAGGTCGTGCAGCTCTACCTGCACGACCCGGTGGCGTCGGTCGTGCGGCCCGTGCAGCGGCTGGTCGGGTTCGCGCGCGTCGGCCTCGGCCCGGGCGAGGCCGCGGAGGTGCGCGTCACCGTTCCGGCCGACCTGGCGGCGTTCACGGCGCGCTCCGGCGAGCGCGTCGTCGAGCCCGGCGAGCTCGTGCTCTCCGCCGGACGGTCGAGCGGCGACCTGCCGTTCGCGCACCGGGTCCGCCTCGTCGGCCCGACCCGCGTGGTGGACCATCGGCGCCGGCTGCATCCCGAGGTCGTCGTCGAGCGCCGCGCCGCGGCATCCGTCGGCGGCTGATCCCCGCACCCCCGGGCGGGGCGGCCGGTCGTGTGGAGCGACCGGCCGCCTCGGTGCGCGCTGGGCGGCGGCCGGCGCGCGCCGGGCGTAGCGTGGCCGTGACGGGAGGACCGCCATGACCGACACCCCCACCGGATTCCGACGCGTCGCCGTGCACGATGCGTTCGACCTGCCGCTCGCGCGGCGAGCGGCGTTCCGCCTGTTCACGGCACGCGGCGAGGAGCTGTGGGTGCCGGGGTGGTCGCCGCGGTTCTTCGTCGACCGTGCCGACGACCTCGAGGTCGGCACGGTCTGGCGCACGCACGACGACGCCGGTCGCCCGACGACCTGGGTCGTGGTCGCTGCCGAACCCGGGGTCCGCGTGCGGTACGCGCGCGTCGCGCAGGACTGGACGGCGGGCACGGTCGACGTCGAGCTGTCCGACGCGGCGGACGGATGCCGGGTGCGCGTGGGGTACGACCTGACCGCGATGACGGCGGATGCCGCGGCCGAGCTCGACCGGTTCGAGGCGGGCTACGCCGCCTCCCTCGCCTCGTGGCGCGAGGCGATCCTGGACCACCTCGACTCGGGCGGCGCACTGCCGGACCCGGTCTGAGCGCCGAGCAGGGCGCGGTCCCCGACCGGCGGCGAGCGACGCCTCGCGGGCGACGACTCAGGCGTCGACGTCGTCGAGGCGTGCGATGACGACCTCGAGCATGCGCGCCAGCTCGTGTCGCTCGTCGTCGCCGAGGTCCTGCAGCACATCGGACTCGACGACGTCCGACCCGCGGATGGCGAGGCTGAAGAACTCCCAGCCGTCGGTCGTGAGGCGCACCAGGATGCGCGTGCGGTTCTCGGCGTCGGGCGTGCGGTCGATGAAGCCGCGCTCGGCGAGCTTGTCGAGGCGGTGGGTCATCGACGACGGCGCGACGTTCGTGAGGTCGGCGAGCTGGCTCGGCGTGAGCGCCCCGCCGTCCTTCGCGAGCGTCGCGACGACCGCCCACTCGCCCGCGGTGATGCCGAGGTCGGTGAGCTGCCGCGCGTACCACTGGTCGAGCTTGCGCGACAGGCCCTGCACGGCCGTGATGACGCGCTGCACCGACTCCTCGCCGCCCGCCGCGACGTAGGCCGCGACGGCCCGGCGGTGCTGTTCGGCCGCGCTCGGCGTGCGTTTCGCCATGCGGGAATTCTCGCACACGTCTTTCGGTTGCTAAGATTTCGACATCGAAGTGTTCGACGCCGAAGCCGCTGCGGCCTCGGCGTCGTCTCGTCGCGGACCGTCCGTCCGCGGCATCCGTCACGACCTGGGAAAGGGGTGCGCCATGCGCGCGATGCTGCTCGTCATCGCCTCGAGCATCGGATCGCTGGGATGGGGCGGCGTGCTGCCGTACCAGTACGCCTACGCGGCCGACACGAGGGACTGGGGCGCACTCGTCGCGGCCGGCGCCGCATCGCTGTTCTCGGTGGGCGCGCTGGTCGCGGCCCCGATCGCCGGGCGGCTGAGCGACCGTCACCCGCCCGTCGTCGTCGCGGTCGTGGCGCAGCTCATCGGCGCCGCCGGCGCCGCATCGCTCATCTTCGCGAACGGCCCCGGCACCTTCCTGGCCGGCATGCTGGTGTTCGGACTCGGGCTCTCGGCGGCCGCGCCGGCCAAGCAGGTGCTCGCGCTCCAGTGGTCCGACAGCCGCGATCGCCGGAAGGTCTTCGCGTACAAGTTCACCGGCGAGTCGCTCGGCATGGCCGCCGGTGCGTTCGTCGCGGGTCACCTCGTCGACCTCGACCGCCCCGACGGGCTGCACGTCGGCTTCCTCATGGCCGCAGCCGGGTTCGTCGTGTCCTCCGCGATCATCGCGCTCGCCGGTCGCGGCGCTCCGGTGCCGACGGACTTCGCAGCCGACCCCACCGGCGCCATCCGGGCCGTCGAGGCGCGCTCGCGCGGCATCCTGCGCGTGATCTTCGCCACGCCGGCGCTGCGCTGGACGGCCATCGTCACGATCACGCTCGCGCTCGGCTTCTACGCCCAGTTCGAGTCGGGACTGCCCGCCTACGGCATCACCGTGCTCGACATCGATCCGACGGTGATCGGCACCGCCGCGGCGGTGAACTGCCTCGTGATCGTCGCCATCCAGGTCGTCATGGTGCGCCTGACCGCGACGCGCAGCGCGCCGGTGCTGCTCATGGCCGTCGGCGGGATCTGGGTCGTCGCCTGGCTCGCACTGTCGGCGGCGCAGCTCGCGCCCGGCATCGCCTCGGCGATCTTCGTCACGACGTTCGGCATCTTCGCGGTCGGCGAGACCATCTACAGCCCGGTGCTGAACCCGCTCACCGCGTCGCTCGCCCCGAAGGGCATGGTCGGCCAGACGCTCGGCGCCATGGCCGCGCTGCAGACGGCGTTCACCGCAGCGGGCCCGCTCGTCGCCGGCGTGCTGCTCGGCGCGGGGCTCGTCGACGGGTTCCTGATCATGCACCTCGCGATCAGCGCGGTCGCGGTCTTCGCGGCATGGCGCGTGCACCGGGCACTCGCCGCGCCGATGATGCCCGCCCCGGAGCCGCCGTACACCCGACCGATCCCGGTGGCGCCGGCCGCCTGACGCGTGAGGGGTGCCCTCGCAGGGCATCCCTCACGTGCCCGCGCACGCGTACCGTGAAGGACGGCGATCCCGTGCCCGCCGGCGCGGATGCCGGACAGGGGAAGGACCTCCGCATGACCGACTGGAGCACCCGCGACCTCGACGCGATCGACCGCGCCTCCGAGATCCGCGTGGCGGGACGACGTGGCGACGGCTCGCTCCGCACGCTGACGACGATCTGGCACGTGGTGGTCGACGGCGCGCTCTACGTGCGCTCCTACAAGGGCCCGGACGGGCAGTGGTACCGCGGCGTTCAGCATCACCACGAGGGGGCGATCCGCTGGAACGGCCGCACCGTCGACGTCGCCTTCGTCCCGGACGCGTCGCATGACGCCGAGGTCGACGCCGCCTACCTCGCCAAGTACGGCGACGGCGGCCCGACCCGCGCCATGATCCGCCGGCCGGCGACCGGGACCACGCTGCGCGTCGAGCCGCGCTGAGCCACTCCGCACGCGAGGAAGATACCTTCCCATGAGCCGTACGGGTGTGTACCATGCGCCACATGAGACGAGCCCGATCCGCGGCCCTGGGCGGCATCGTCACGGTCTGGGCCGGCGCGACGCTGAGCGCCTGCACATTCGGGATCGCACCGTCGGAGCCGTCCGCGCCGTCGACCGCCTCGTCCGCCGACGCCCCGTCGCCGACCGTGGACGGACCCTGTCCGGACCACTTCACGGCCCGGGTCGAATGGGGTGCCGACCCGGCCGCACCGACGACCGCGTACCTCGCGCTGACCAACGTCGGCGAGTCGGCGTGCACCCTGACCGGCTTCCCGACCGATACCGCGCTCCTCGGCGCCTCCGGCCCGATCGAGACGGTGGGCTACGGGCTCGACGGCTCCCCGACTGCCGACGCCCGAGGTCGGGCGGGAGTCGCGGTGACCGTCGAACCGGGCGAGGCCGCCTACGTCTGGGCGCGGATCTCCCGGACGGCCGCCCGGCCGAGTGACGATCCGTGCCGACTGCCCGTCGCGGCGACCGGGGTCGCCCTCGTGCTGCCCGGGGCGTCCGCGCCTATCGTCGCGCCGGTCGACGCGGAGGTGTGCGTCGACGACGACGCCGACGACCTCCAGGTCGGCCCGGTCGATTCGGAACGCCGGCCCGCGTCGGCCGACGGCTGACGGCGGCGGAGCCGGCCGCGCAGGCGACCCGCTCCGGCGTGCCTGCGCAAGGGGCCGCGCAGGCCGCGCCGACGACCGCTCACGCGGCGACGGCCGCCCCGGCCGCCCGTCGCGCGACCGACTCGGCCGCGACCGCCCAGCCCCACATGAGCGGCAGCATCGCGCTGCCCATGGACGTCACCTCGGTGACGACCACGAACCACGGGATCATGACGACCAGGAGCCACGCAGTCGTGCGCGGACGGAACCCGCGACGGAGCAGGACGATGCCGAGCGGGATGCCGCCCACGCCGATCACGAGGAACGCGGCGAGCCCGACGAGGAAGAACGTGTCGGTCCAGGGCGTGTAGTAGTCGCCGGCGAGCGCGAGCGCGAGCACCCCGTAGGCGCCGAGCTGCACCAGCCACAGGACGCGCTCCGCGCCGACCGGACCGCGCGCGCGGTAGGCGAGGATCGCGGCCGCGACGAAGGCGAGGGCGACCGGCAGCCAGATCTTGCCGTACGTCCAGTAGACGAGCGTCGGGTCGCCCCAGTCGAGGATCGGCCGGAGGACGTCGATCGCGGGCGGCGCCCAGGCGGCCACGACGGGCGACTCGAGGTCCTCCGGGTGCGCGGCGACCCGGCTCAGCGCGTGCAACTGCCCGGCCACCGTGCCGAACGCGGCCATCACCCAGGCGATGACGGCGATCAGCCGGGCGGTGCGCGACGCGACGTGCGGTGCGGGCGGTGCGGCGGGGCCGTTCGCCACGGGGGCGGTGTCGCGGGCGGCGATCATGGTGCGGTCGCTCATGGTCGATCTCCTTCTCTGGTCGTGCACTGCGGTGCAGTCGCCGCCGACGGTAGGGCGGAGCGGATGCCGCGGCGTCGTGCCGGGGCACGGGCACGGTGGACCAGGGGATGAATCGGCGCGTCCTCCCACGGGAGGATGCTCTCCGCCTTCGCGCAGGCGTAGCATCCCCACGTGCAGGCGAGGATCCGGGCCTTCGACATCGCGGTCGCCGCGGCCGTCTTCGTGCTCGTGCAGCTCGACGTCTGGGCGGGCGTCGGCACCACGAACGCGGTCGGCCCGGAATGGGCGCGTTCGCTCGCGTTCGGCCTGGCCGCCGGACTCCTCGTGTTCCGCCGCGGGCATCCGCTCGGCGTGCTCGCCGGCGTGATCGTCGTCTCCCTCGTCGAGTTCGCGATCTTCGGCTCGCCCGAGGGCAACGCCGTGCTGCTCGCCCCGCTCGTCGGGATCTACACCGTCGGCCGGTGGGAGTCGATGCCCCGGTCGTTGCTCGGCGTCGTGCTCGGCACGGTGCTCTGGTTCGGCTGGTCCTGGTTCGACCCGCTGAACGCCACGTTCGCGGACCGGCTGGACACCATCGTGTGGCTCGCGCCGTGGGTGATCGCCTGGCTCGTCGGCGCGCTCGTCCGCGCGACGGTGCAGGCCCGCGAACAGCGTCGAGTCGCGATCGCGCAGCGCGAGTCGCGCGCGATCGCCGAGGAGCGGAACCGCATCGCGCGCGAGCTCCACGACGTCGTCGGGCACGGACTCTCGGTCATGATCGTGCAGGCCGCGGCGGTGCGGCGCCGCCTCACGCCCGAGCAGGAGGTCGAGCGCACGTCGCTGGCGTCCGTCGAATCCGTCGGCCGCGACGCCCTCGCCGAGATGCGCCGGCTCGTGGGCGTGCTGCGCACCGACGAGGCCGCGGAGCGCGAGCCGGCGCCGGGCCTGGGCGACCTCGACCGGCTCGCCGAACGCGTCACCGCGGCCGGGCTGCCGGTCTCGGTGTCGGTCACCGGCGAGGCTCGCGACCTGCCCGTCGCGCTCGATGTCACCGCGTACCGACTCGTGCAGGAGGCCCTGACGAACGCCCTCCGCCACGCCGAGGGCGCCACGCGCGCGCACGTCGACGTCGACTTCGGCGAGTCGGCGCTGCGCCTGCGCGTGCGGGACGACGGCCCCGGTCCCGCGGCGTCGTCCGCCGGTGCGGATCCGGACTCCGGAGGCAGCGGGCTCGCGGGGCTCCGGGAGCGCGTGGCGCTCTACGGAGGCTCGCTGCTCGTGCGTCCGCACGACGACGGCGGCTGCGAGCTGACCGCCGAACTCCCGTGGGAGGCTGCATGAGCGCGGGCGACGCGTCGCCGGACCCGTCGATCGGGCGGGACGGGGAGGACCGCGCCGTCCGCGTGCTCGTGGTCGACGACCAGGCCCTCGTGCGCACCGGCTTCCGCATGATCCTCGAGGTCGAGCCCGACCTCGAGGTCGTCGGCGAGGTCGCCGACGGGGACGCGGCGGTCGACGCCGTGCGCGACCTCTCGCCGGACGTCGTGCTCATGGACGTGCGGATGCCGCGCACCGACGGCATCGAGGCGACGCGCCGCATCGTCGCCGAGCACGGCACGGCCGTGCGCATCGTCATGCTCACGACCTTCGACCTCGACGAGTATGTCTACGACGCGCTGCAGGCGGGTGCCAGCGGCTTCCTGCTGAAGGACGTCCAGGCCGAGCTGCTCGTGGCCGGCGTGCGCGCGGTGCACGGGGGCGAGTCCCTGCTCGCGCCGAGCGTCACCCGGCGGATGATCGAGACGTTCGTCACGCGACCCAGGCCGTCCGCAGCCTCCGCCCCGTCGCATCTCGTCGCGTCGCTCACCGACCGAGAGCGCGACGTGCTGGCGCTCGTCTCGCAGGGACGCACGAACGGCGAGATCGCCCACGACCTGTTCATCTCGGAGACGACCGTGAAGACGCACATCGGCCGGCTGCTCGCGAAGCTCGGCGCCCGCGACCGGGTGCACGCGGTGATCATCGCCTACGAGGCCGGGCTGGTCGCCGGTGCGAACGGCGGTGGACGCGGCTGATGTGGTTCGACGAACGGCCTCCGCCGCCGGCACCGACCCGTCCGATCGCGTGGGTGCGCGGGGTCCTCGCGTTCCTCGCGGCCCTGCTCTGCGCGCTCGCCGCCACCGCGATCCTGGTCTCCCCCGCGGTCACGCTCGCCCGCTGCGGAGAACTGTACGGCGACGCCGGCTCCGTCGGGCCGGCGGCGGCGCTCACCGTCGTCGCGGTCGCGTGCTGGTCGATCGGGCGCAGCCTCCTCCCGCGCGGGCGACCGCTGGATCGTCGCCTCGTGGGCGTGCTCGTCGGCCTCCTGGTGATCGTCGCGGCGACCTGGCTGCTCGCGGCGGCCTCGGAGGGCGCGCCGTTCTGCCCGAACGACGCCGTGGCGGCACCGATGGGACTGCCCGCCTTCCCGGTGCTCATGCCGGTGCTCGCGCTCGCGGTGGCCGAGGCGAGCTGCCGGATGACGCGCCTGGCGTGGTGGGCGCGATGGGCGATCGCGCTCGGGGGCTGCGCCGTGCTGGTCGTGGTGCTCGTCGCCGTCGTGCGGTAGCTCCGCGAGCGGGAAGCGGGCCGCGGCCGGGCCTGTTGCGGCATCCCGACCCCTCTGGCATGGTGTGGCGCGAGACCACCCGGGGGGAAGCCGAGGGGGCGAGGCACGTGGTCACCGTACGAGAAGCGACGTTCCAGCTGTTCCGCGACCTGGGCCTGACGACGGTGTTCGGCAATCCGGGCTCGACCGAGGAGACCTTCCTGAAGGACTTCCCGTCCGACTTCACCTACGTGCAGACGCTCGCCGAGGCGGCCGCGGTCGGTGCGGCCGACGGGTACGCCCAGGCGACGCGCACGCCGACGCTCGTCAACGTGCACACGTCGGCGGGCCTCTCGAACGGGATGTCGAACATCCTCACCGCGTTCATGAACCGCACGCCGCTCATCGTCACGGCGGGCAACCAGACGCGCGACATGCTGCTCATGGAGCCGTGGCTGACGAACATCGAGCCGTCCGTGCTGCCGAAGCCGTGGGTCAAGTGGAGTTACGAGCCCGTGCGCGCGGGCGACGTGCCGGCCGCGTTCATGCGCGCGTACGCGATCGCGACGCAGCCGCCGCAGGGCCCGGTCTTCCTCTCGATCCCGCTCGACGACTGGGACCAGCCGGCCGACGGCACGGCCGTGGTGCGCCGGGTCGCCAACCGGATCGCGCCCGACCCCGCCCGCATCGCGGAGTTCGCCGGACGCCTCGCGGCCGCCGAGCACCCTGCGCTGATCCTGGGCGCGTCGATCGCCCGCGAGCAGGGCTGGGACCAGGCGGTCACGCTGGCCGAGCGACTCGACGCGACCGTCTGGGCCGCACCGGCCTCCGAGCGGGCACCGTTCCCCGAGGATCACCGGCTGTACGCGGGTGGCCTGCCGTTCGCGATCGGCCCGCTCTCCGAGCAGCTCGCTGGACACGACGTCGCGATCGTCATCGGCGCACCCGTCTTCCGCTACTACCCGTGGGTGCCGGGGCAGTACCTGCCCGACGGCCTGCAGCTCCTGCACGTCTCCGACGACCCGGCGGAGACGGCGAAGGCGCCGGTCGGCGACAGCCTGCTCGGCGACCCGCTGCTGACCATGCAGGCCCTGACCGAGATCATCGAGGCGCGGCCCGCGCCCATCCGGACGGTCGAGACGCAGCCGCACCGGATGGCGCCGACGCCGGTCTCGCCGGAGGCCGAGCAGGAGGCTCCAGAGGGTGCGCTCACCCCGCTGCAGCTGTTCCGCGTCCTGCGCGACGCGACGCCGCCCGACACCGTCCTCGTCGAGGAGTCGCCGTCGAACCTGGCCGAACTGCACGCCGCGTGGCCCATCGAGGTGCCCGACACCTTCTTCACGTTCGCCTCCGGCAGCCTCGGGTGGAACCTGCCGGCCTCCGTCGGCATCGCGCTCGCCGAGCACGCGACGGGCCGGAACCGCCCGGTCCTCGCCGTCATGGGCGACGGCTCGCTGCAGTACTCCATCCAGGCGCTCTGGACGGCCGCGCAGCACGCCGCGCACCTCATCGTCGTGGTGCCGCGCAACGGCGAGTACGCGATCCTCAAGTCGTTCGCGGAGCTCGAGGAGACGCCGGGCGTGCCCGGCCTCGACATTCCCGGGCTCGACATCGTCTCCCTCGCGAAGGGCTACGGATGCCGTGGCGTCGAGGCCGACTCGGAGGACGCGGTGCGCTCGGCGATCGCGCACGCGCTCGAGCACGCCGGGCCCTCGGTCATCGTCGTGCCCGTGACGCCGACGGTGCCGTCGCTGCTCTAGGCCGCGGCGGTCGCAGCCGGCGCCGCCGTGCTGTCGCGCTCCACGAGGCTCGTCGCGAGGTCCATGCGGGGTGTCGGCGCACCGGGCTCGAGTGGCTCCTCGGCGAGGCGGATGGCGAGGCGCGCCGCCTCCTCGCCCATGCGACGCAGCGGCTGGTGCACGGTCGTGAGCTTCGGCGTGAGCCAGCGGGCGAGCGGGATGTCGTCGTAGCCGACGACCGAGAGGTCCTCGGGCACGCGGATGCCGCGCTCGCGCGCCGCCTCGAGCACGCCGAGCGCCTGCATGTCGCTCCCCGCGAAGATCGCGGTCGGGCGATCGTCGCGGTCGAGCAGCTCGCGGGCGCGGTCGCGGCCGCCGGAGACGTGGAAGTCGCCGTAGCGGATCCACTCCTCGTCGATCGGCAGCCCGGCCGAGTTCATCGCCGAGCGGTAGCCGTCGACGCGGGCGAGCGAGCACATCATGTCCTCCGGGCCCGTGATCGCCGCGATGCGGCGATGGCCGAGCTCGATGAGGTGCCGGGTGGCGGCGAGCCCGCCCGACCAGTTCGCCGAGCCGACCGAGGGCGCGTCGGGCGACGGGTCGCCGGCCGGGTCGACGATGACGAAGGGGATGGCACGCGCGTGCAGCTGCTCGCGGTACTCGGGCGCCAGGTCGCTGAAGACGAGCACGACGCCGACGGGCCGGCGCCGCATGACGCCCTCGACCCAGTCGGGGTCCGGCGAGTGCCGGGTGCCGCTCACGGTGAGCACGACGCTCAGCCCGTGCTGCTTGGCCACGGTCTCGACGCCGTCGATGACCTCCATCGACCAGATCGGGTCGAGTTCGTGGAACACGAGCTCGATGAGCTCGGCGCGCGCCTCGGAGCGTCCGCCGCCGCGCCGCCGGTAGCCCCGATCGGCGAGCACCTGCTCGACCCGTGCCCGAGTGGCGGCCGCGACGTCGGACCGGCCGTTGAGCACCTTCGAGATGGTCGCGAGCGACACCCCGGCCTCGGCGGCGATGTCCGCCAGGGTCACGCGCTCGGGTGCGGCATCCGTAGTCATGTTTCGAAGTCTAGCGTCGAAACTTCCGATCACCGGTGCGCATCGCCGCGCTCAGCCGCGCACCTCCCCGGCGTTCCCGTCCGCGTCGACCACCGGCACGAGCGCGCCGCCCCGGATCCACAGCGGCACGGTGTCGAACCCGTGGCGCTCGCGGCGCCATCCGCCGCCCTCGACGACCTCGCGGGTGAACCAGTTCGTCCAGCGCCCGCCGGGCAGGTAGTACTCGACCTCGCCGGACGCCGAGAACACGGGCGCGACGAGCAGGTCCGGCCCCAGCAGGTACTGCCGGTCGAGGTGTGCGACCGCGGGGTCGTCGGGGAACGCCAGTTGCATCGGCCGCATGATCGGCGTGCCGGTGCGATGCGCCTCCTCGCCGGCCGCGACGAGGTACGGCCGCAGTGACGCCTTGAGCGTCGCGAACGTGCGCGCGACCTCGACGGCGCTCTGCCCTGGTGCCTCGTCGCCGGTGTCGAACGCCCACGGCACGCGATAGCTCGTCGACCCGTGGAGCCGTGAATGGCTCGAGAGCAGGCCGAACGCGAGCCACCGCTTGAACACCGCCGGATCGGGGCTGCCCTCGAAGCCGCCGATGTCGTGGCTCCAGTAGCCGAAGCCGGTCATCGCGAGCGAGAGGCCGCCGCGCAGGCTCTCGGCCATCGACGTGAACGTCGAGGAGTTGTCGCCGCCCCAGTGCACGGGCATCGCTTGGCCGCCGGCGGTCGCCGACCGGGCGAACAGCACCGCCTCGCCCGCGCCTCGCTCCGCCTCGAGCACCTCGAACACGGCGCGGTTGTAGAGGTCGGTGTAGCGGTGGTGCATCGCCTCGGGGTCGCTGCCGTCGTGCCAGACGACGTCGATCGGGATCCGCTCGCCGAAGTCCGTCTTGATCGCGTCGACGCCCTGGGCGACGAGGCCGCGCAGGTGCTCCTGGAACCATCGCGTCGCGTCCGGGTTCGTGAAGTCGACGAGCGCCATGCCCGCCTGCCAGAGGTCCCACTGCCACACCGAGCCGTCCGCACGCCGAACCAGGTAGCCGTGCTCGAGGCCCTCGCGGAACAGCTTCGAGCGCTGCGCGATGTACGGGTTCAACCAGGCGCTCACCCGCAGCCCGCGCTCGTGCAGCCGCGCGAGCATGCCCTCCGGGTCGGGGAAGACCGCCGGGTCCCACTGGAAGTCGGTCCAGTGGAACTCGCGCATCCAGAAGCAGTCGAAGTGGAAGACCTCGAGCGGGATGTCGCGCTCGGCCATGCCGTCGATGAAGGCGTTGACCGTGGCCTCGTCGTAGTCCGTCGTGAAGCTCGTCGAGAGCCACAGGCCGTACGACCAGTCGGGCACGCGCGCGGGCCGACCCGTCAGCCGCGTGTAGCGATCGAGCACCTCGGCGGGCGTCGGGCCCGCGATCACGACGTACTCGAGGCACTCCCCCGCGACCGAGAACTGCACCTGCTCGACGGCCTCCGAGCCGACCTCGAACGAGACGTGGCCGGCGTGGTTCACGAGCACGCCGTATCCGCGGTTCGTGAGGTAGAACGGCACGTTCTTGTACGCCTGCTCGCTCGACGTGCCGCCGTCGGCGTTCCAGATGTCGACCGTCTGGCCGTTCTTGACGAGCGGCCCGAACCGCTCGCCGAGCCCGTACACGAGTTCGCCGACACCCAGCGAGAGCTGGGTGTGCAGGTAGGCGGATGCCTCGGCGAGCCCCGTCGTCGTGATGCCCGTCACACCCGTCGGCTCCGCCGCGACCGGCGCGCCGGGGGCGAGCTTCAGGTACCCGACCGACTTGTGCCCGCTGGTCGTGAGCGTCGTGCCCGCGGCATCCTCGAACGACAGCTCCCACGGGGCGCCGCGCCGGATGCGAGCACGCAGTGCTCCCGCGTCGACCACACCGCCGTCGTCGTCGACGGAGATCGACGCGCGGTCCGCGTCATCCGTGGCCAGGTCGAACCCGACGTCGCGCGGCGTGCCGCAGTGGTGCTCGACGCGCACGCGGATGACGCCCTCGGCGAGGCTCGCGAGCGACACGGTGAGCATCGGCCGGTTCAGCGTGTCGCCGCGCGAGGCGATGACGCGCGTGGGCGCCCAGGCGACGAGCTCGTCGCGGCCGTCGACGTCGCGCTCGATCGCGAGGTCGCGGGCCTCCTGCGCGTAGAGCGCCTCGACGCCGGGCCGGACGTGCCAGAACCCATCGGTGAACTTCATGGTTACTTGACCGCTCCTGCCGTGATGCCGCGCGTGAGGGTGCGCTGGAAGATGAGGAAGAAGACGAGCGTCGGGATGAGGCCGAGCAGGGCCGACGCGCTCGTCGTGGTGACGTCCATCAGCCGGTCGCCCTGGAGCACCGTGATCGCCACGGGAACCGTCTGCGTCGAGTTCGAGACGAGGAAGGTGAGCGGGATCAGGAACTCGTTCCACGTCCAGATGAAGAAGAAGATGACCAGCACCGACAACGTCGGCCGCGAGATCGGGTACACCACCCGCCACAGGATCTGCCAGCGGCTCGCGCCGTCGAGCGACGCGGCCTCGAGCAGCTCCTTCGGGAACGTGCCGTACACCGAGGCGAGCAGGTAGGTGCCGAACGCCGACTGGATGACGGTGAAGATGATGATCACGGCCCACTGGCTGTCGTACAGGCCGACCTGCTTGAACATGAAGTACAGCGGGTAGAGCAGCACCTCCTGCGGCAGCATGTTGGCCAGCAGGATGAGCACGACGATCCAGAGCCGGCCCTTCACGCGGCCGATGCCGAGCGCGAACGCGTTGAACATCGAGATGAGCACCGCGAACACGGCGACGAGGCCGGAGATGAACACGCTGTTCCAGAGCTTCTCGGGGAAGTCGACCCGCTCCCAGAACGCGACGATGCCGTCGAAGTACAGCTCCGTGGGGAGCGTCAGCGGACCGGACGTGTTGTAGTCCGCGGGCGACTTGAACGAGTTGACGAGGATCAGCAGGAAGGGCACGGCGATGAAGACGCCGAGCACGATCGCGACGACGAGCACGACCCAGTCGCCCGCGGTGCGTCGCGTGGGGCCGGCGCCCGAGCCGCGCTGCCGACGCCGGCGTGCCGGGGCGACCGCCGGGACCGAGACGGTCCGCTGGTCCGGGTCGAGTTCCTCGATGAGGGCGCTCATCGCTCCTCCTCCTTCCGCTCCATGCGGTGCTGGGCCAGGATGAACACCACGCTCACGGCCGCGATGACGACGGTGAGCGCGGTCGCGATCGTCGCGCCGTAGCCGACCTGCTGCGACTGGAAGAACTCGCTGTACGCGTAGTACGCCGGCACGATGGTCGCGGTGCCGGGGCCGCCGCCCGTGAGCGCGTACACCGGGCCGAAGACCTTGAGCGCCGCGATCGTGCAGGTGAGGGTGACGACGAAGATCTCCGGGCGGATCATGCCGAGCGTGATCGCCCGGAACCGCTGGAACCAGTTCGCCCCGTCGAGCTCGGCGGCCTCGTAGAGCTCCGGGTCGACCCGCTGCAGCGCGGCCATGAAGATGACGATCGGGTAGCCGAGCTGGACCCAGACCATGATGACCATGAGGCTCGGCAGGGCCGTGTCGGGGCTGCCCAGCCAGTTGTGGGCGAGGTCGCCGAGCCCGACGGCCTCGAGCACCTGGTTGAGGGCGCCGTTCTGCGGGCGGAGGATCCAGCCGATCACGATCGCCGCGATCACGGCCGGCAGGATCTGCGGCAGGTAGTACGTCGCGCGGAGGAAGCTCGCGAGCCGGCCGCCGAACTTGCGCCCGATGAGGTCGAAGAGCATCGCCGCGAGCAGCAGGCCGAGGATCGTCGGCGCGATCACCATCGCGAGGATCATCGCGATCGAGTTGCCGAAGCTCGTCCAGAAGACGCGGTCGCCCATGAGCTCGACCCAGTTGTCGAGTCCGATCCACTCGGGCGGGCGGATGCCGCGATACTCCGTGAACGTCAGGTACACGTTCCAGACGAGCGGGACGACCACGATGACCGCGAGCAGCGCGAGGCCGGGCACGAGGTAGAGCCAGTAGGTGCCGCGGCGGGCGCCGGGGATGAGGCCGGACTCGGGACGTCGTCCGCGGTCGCGGGCGGCGCGCCGGGCGGCGCGCGGGCCGTCGGCGGGCGGGGCGACGTCGAGGGCGGTCGCGGCCCTGGTGTCGAGGGCGGTCATGGTGCAGGTCCTTCCGGGATGGGGCATCCGGGGTGGGGCGGCCCGTCGGGCGGGCCGCCCCGGAGGGGATGCCGCGGCGCACGCACTCGCCGCGGCATCCGAGCCGGTCAGCCGATGATGTCGTCGACGCCCGACTGGTACTGCTCGCCGAACTGCTGCTGCACCTCGACCGGGGACTTCGTGCCGTTCACGAGTTCCTGGAGCCCGGCGTTGAGCTCGTCGTAGAACGTCGGCGTGGGCCAGTCGGGGTAGAACGAGATGCCGTCCATGTCGTTCAGCGCGTTGAAGTTCGCGATGAGCTCCTGCGACTTCTCGTCGGTGATGTCGGCCTCGTCGGCGGCGACGGGCACGCCGCCGTTGTTGCCGAGCAGGGCCTGGATCTCGGGCCGCATCGTGATGTCGATGAACTCGTAGGCGAGCTCCTTGTTCTTCGCGCGCTCGGGGACGACCCACATGTTGCCCGCGGAGCCCGGCGAGAGGTCGGCGGCCGGGAAGAGGAACGTGCCCCAGTCGAAGTCGGTGATCTCGCTCTGGAAGCGCCCGTACCACCAGCTCCCGGAGTAGAACATCGGGGCGTCGCCGCTGATGAAGCTCACGCCGGCGTCCTCGGCCTTGAGGCCGGAGGCATCCGTCGAGATGTAGCCCGCATCGACCCAGTCCTTCACGGTCTCGGTGGCGTACGAGATCTCGTCGCCCGACCAGTCGACGGGGTGCTGGTAGAGCTGGTAGTCCTCGACGAACTGCCGGTCGCCCTGCGTCAGGGCGAGCTGGTACCAGAGCTGTCCGAGCGGGTACTCGGCGGCGGACTCGGCGAGCGGCGTCGTGCCCGCGTCGGCGAAGGCCTGCATCACGTCCTCGAACTCGGCGAGCGTGGTCGGCACCTCGACGCCGGCCTCCGCGAACGCGTCCTTGTTGTAGTAGACCTGCACGAACTCGCCGTAGTTGGGCACGCCGTACCAGCTGCCCGAGCCCATGATGCCGTCCTCGTCGTACTTCGCCGTGGTCTGCAGCGACGGCGCGAGCAGGTCGCCCCAGCCGTACTCGTCGACGACGTCGTCGAGGGGCGTGAGCAGGCCCTCGCTCGAGAGGAGGCCCGCGGTCGCGTTGCCCTTGTTGTACTCGAGCAGGTCGGGTGCCTCGTCGGAGTTGAGGACCTGGCTGGCCGTCGAGCGGATCTGCTCGAAGCTCTTCTCCTCGAACTCCACGGTGGCGCCGGTCTCCTCCTCGAAGACCTTGATGGCCTCGGCCCAGGCGATGCCCATGGCCGAGTCGGCGCCCTCGTAGTGCCAGAGGCGGAGGACGTTCTCGTCGCCGCCGGAGTCGCCGGCGGCGCAGCCGCTCAGGGCGAGCGCGGCGGCCGCGACCGTGGCGGCGGCCGTGAGGATCCTGGTGTGCTTCATTGCTCCCTCTCCTGGTGTGGGTGGTGCGGGGGTGGATGGTGCGGTGGGGGTGTCGGGTCTGGTCGTGGTGGCGGTTGCCGGTACGGGCTCCGGATCGTCGAAGCGCTTCGATTCGATGCGAACGGATACCCCGGCAGTGGGATCCCGGCGATCAGCTCGCCGGCGGCGGTGGGGCGGACGAGCCGTGGGGCACGGACGTCGGGGCGATCAGGCGGACGCCCGCCTCGACCGGCTCGCCGTCGACCAGGCGCATCGCGAGCTCGACGGCGAGCTCGCACGACGCGCTCGGGACGAGCGGGACGGAGTCGATCGGCGGGACGAAGGCGGTCGTGTCGAAGGTCGCTCCGACGGAGACGACCGACACGTCCTCGGGCACGCGGCGGTCGAGCGCCGCGAGCTCGTCGAGCGCGACGGCGTGCGCGCCGTCGTCGCAGTGCAGCACGAGGGCGGTGGCGCCGCCCTCGACGAGGTCGCGGACGGCCTGTCGCACGCCGGTGCGACGCGGCCCGTCGGCCTCGGGGAGCACGACGGCCCGCTCGAGTCCGAACGAGTCGGCGCGCTGCTCGAACCCGCGGCGCACGCGCGGCGGGAAGTTCGAACGCTCGTAGGCGGCGGGCGGGTGCCCGATGAAGCCGAGCGAGCGGTGTCCGAGCTCCGCGAGCCCGTCGACCGCGAGCGCGGCGGCGGCCTCGAAGTCGAGGTCGACGCACACGAGGCCCTCGTGGTCGTCGGGCACGCCGATGAAGACCGTCGGCACGCTGATGCGCCGGGCGAGCGCGACGCGCTCGTCGTCGGGGGCGACGTCGAGCACGAGCACCGCGTCGGCCAGTCCGCTCGAGGCGACCCGGCGCATGCCCGCCGACGCCTCCTCCTCGGTGAGCAGCAGCACGTCGTACTCGTAGCGGCGCGCCGCGATCGAGGTGGCCAGCACGAACGCCATGTGGGCCGGCGCGTGGGTGTCGGCGCGGAACGGCTCGGTCAGCGCGAAGATCTGGGTGCGCCGCCCCGCAAGCATCCGAGCACCGGCGTTCGGCCGGTAGTCGAGCTCGCGGGCCGCCTCCTCGATCCGCCGCCGCGTGTCCGGGGCGATGGGACGCTTGCCGCTCAGGGCGTACGACACGGTGCTGATGCTCACGCCGGCGGCCTTGGCCACCTCGTGGATCTTCGCCATGTCGACTCCATCGTCCGAAACGCTTCGATTGAACTGGGACGTGACTCTATGCAGTCGTCGAAGCGTTTCGCAAGTCTTTTGTGGAAATTGCGAACAAATGGCACGCCTCGGCTTGCCGCCGAGCGCTCCACGGGTTATGTTTCTACTGCCAACAAATCATCGATGACGCTGAAAGGCGGATCCCCATGGCCAGCGCGCCCACTCGCGACGACAAGTTCTCCTTCGGCCTCTGGACCGTCGGCTACAACGGCACCGACCCGTTCGGCGGGCCGACCCGCAACGCGCTCGACGTCGTGCACGTCGTCGAGAAGCTCTCGGAGCTCGGCGCCTATGGCCTCACCTTCCACGACGACGACCTGTTCGCGTTCGGCTCCTCCGACGCCGAGCGCCAGACCCAGATCGACCGCCTGAAGGGCGCGCTCGCCGACACCGGCCTCATCGTGCCCATGGTGACCACGAACCTGTTCTCGGCCCCGGTCTTCAAGGACGGCGGCTTCACCTCGAACGACCGCAGCGTGCGCCGCTTCGCCCTCCGCAAGGTGCTGCGGAACCTCGACCTCGCCGCGGAACTCGGCGCGAAGACGTTCGTCATGTGGGGCGGCCGCGAGGGCGCCGAGTACGACTCGGCCAAGGACATCCGCAGCGCCCTCGAACGCTACCGCGAGGCCGTGAACCTGCTCGGCGACTACGTGACCGACCACGGCTACGGCCTCCGCTTCGCGATCGAGCCGAAGCCCAACGAACCCCGCGGCGACATCCTGCTGCCGACGGTCGGCCACGCGCTCGCGTTCATCGACTCCCTCGAGCGCCCCGAGCTCGTCGGCCTCAACCCGGAGGTCGGCCACGAGCAGATGGCGGGCCTCAACTTCGCCGCCGGCATCGCCCAGGCGCTGTACCACGACAAGCTCTTCCACATCGACCTCAACGGCCAGCGCGGCATCAAGTACGACCAGGACCTCGTGTTCGGCCACGGCGACCTCCACAACGCCTTCGCGCTCGTCGACCTGCTCGAGTTCGGCGGGCCGAACGGCGGCCCGGCCTACACCGGCCCGCGCCACTTCGACTACAAGCCGAGCCGCACCGAGGACGAGACGGGCGTCTGGGACTCGGCCGCCGCGAACATGCGCACCTACCTGCTGCTCAAGGAGCGCGCCGCCGCGTTCCGCGCCGACCCCGAGGTGCAGGAGGCGCTCGAGGCCGCGAAGGTCACCGAGCTCGCGCAGCCGACGCTCGGCGACGGCGAGAGCGTCGACGACCTGCTCGCCGACCGCTCGGCGTTCGAGGAGTTCGACGCGTCGGCCTACCTCGGCGGCAAGGGCTTCGGCTTCGTGCGGCTGCAGCAGCTGGCCACCGAGCACCTGCTCGGCGCGCGCTGAGCGTCGGCGGAACGCGATGACGCTCGTCGCCGGCGTCGACTCGTCGACGCAGTCGTGCAAGGTCGTGATCCGGGACGCCGCGACCGGGGCGCTCGTGCGCTCCGGTCGCGCGTCGCACCCCGACGGCACCGAGGTGGACCCCGCCGCGTGGTGGGGCGCACTGCTCACGGCGTTCGCGGATGCGGGCGGGTTCGACGGCGTCGAGGCGATCTCGATCGCCGGCCAGCAGCACGGCATGGTCGCCCTCGACGCCGACGGCCGCGTCATCCGCGACGCCCTGCTCTGGAACGACACCCGGTCCGCGCAGGCCGCGCGCGACCTGATCGACGAGGTCGGCGCCGAGGCCTACTCCCGACGCACCGGGGTCGTGCCGGTGGCCTCGTTCACCGCGACGAAGCTGCGCTGGCTGCGCGACGCCGAGACCGAGCACGCGGCCCGCGTCGCCGCGGTCGCCCTCCCGCACGACTGGCTGACCTGGCGGCTCCGCGGGTACGGACCGGCCGGCGAGTCGCCGCTCGGCCCGGTGCTCGAGGAGCTCACGACCGACCGCTCCGATGCGAGCGGCACCGCGTACTGGGGCGCCGACGGCTACGACCGCGACCTCCTGGTCCGCGCGCTCGGACACGACGCCGTCCTGCCACGCGTGCTCGGCCCGGGGGAGGCCGCGGGCCGCACCCCCGACGGCATCCTCGTCGGCCCCGGCGCGGGCGACAACGCGGGGGCGGCACTGGGCCTCGACGCGGCGCCCGGCGACGTCGTGGTCTCGATCGGCACGAGCGGCACCGTGTTCGCCGTGACCGACTCCCCCGTCGCCGACCCGTCGGGCACGGTCGCCGGCTTCGCCGACGCGACGGGGCGCTTCCTCCCGCTCATCGCGACCCTGAACGCCGCCCGCGTGCTCGACGCGACCGCCGGGCTGCTCGGCGTCGACCACGCCGAGCTCGGGCGCCTCGCGCTCGAGGCCGAGCCGGGCGCGTCCGGCGCCGTGCTCGTGCCCTACTTCGAGGGCGAGCGCACGCCGAACCTCCCCGAGGCGACCGCGTCGTTCTCCGGCCTCACGCTCGCGAACACGACCCGTCCGTCGATCGCGCGGGCCGCCGTGGAGGGCCTGCTCTGCGGGCTCGCCGACGGGCTCGACGCGGTCCGCGCGCAGGGCGTCGAGGCGCGGCGGATCCTCCTGATCGGCGGCGCCGCCCAGAACCCGGCCGTGCAGTTGGCCGCGACGCAGGTCTTCGACGTCCCGGTCGTGGTGCCGGCCCCCGGCGAGTACGTCGCCGACGGCGCCGCGCGGCAGGCCGCGTGGGTGCGCTCCGGGCGACGACCGACGTGGCCGATCGACGCCGGCGCCCGGATGCCGACCGACACGCGCCCGGAGATCCGACGACGGTACGCCGAGGCGCGCGAGGCCGCCGGCTGACCGCCGTGCAGACCCGGGCGCCCGTCGCCCCTGCGGCGGTCGGCGTCGGCGCGTAGCATGGCGAGTGGACGTCGCCGTCCGACGACGCCCCGCCGACAGGCAGGAGGATCGATGATGATGTCCGATTCCGATGAGGTTCGCGGGAACGAGCCCGACGACGTCGAGGGCACCTACACCGAGGTCGAGGGCCAAGCGCCGCGGAAGCGGACCGTCGAGGGCGAGTACACACGCACGAACGGCGTCGAAGAGGACGAATCGGTGGTCGGCGACTACACCTCGACGGAGGAGCACCCCGAGGTGCACGAGGCCTCCGAGGAGCACGGGGACTACACGCGTACCGACGAGAGCCGGCCGAAGCCGCACCCGGGTCCGCACCGCACCTGACCGCGTCGCCCGACGCGATGGCCACCGGACCGGCGTACGGGTCCGGTGCCCGTCAGGCCTGCCTGCGTGCGAGGTGGGCGCCGGCGGTCTCGAGCCAGTGGACGGGGTCGGTCATCGCCTGATCCGGGCTGCCGGCGAGGTCGGTGAGCGAGACCGAGGCGGCGAACCCGGACGGGTCCGCGTCGATCCGGCCCGCGACGAGTGCGACCGGCACCCCGGCCGCACGGGCGCGGGCGGCGACCTCGGTGGGCACCTTGCCCGCCGCGGACTGCCCGTCGAACCGGCCCTCACCCGTGACCACGAGGTCCGCACCGGCCAGCGCGGCATCCAGGCCGATCGCGTCCGCGACCGCACCGGCACCGCCCGACATCCGCGCCCCCCACGCCAGCAGCCCGAACCCGGTCCCGCCGGCCGCGCCCGCACCATGCGCCTCCGCGAGCACCTCCCCGTCCGGCAGCAGGCGAGCGTACCGGCCCAGGCCCGCGTCCATGGCCTCCACCATGCCCGCGGTGGCGCCCTTCTGCGGGGCGAAGATCGACGCCGCCCCGAACGGCCCGGTCAACGGGTTCGACACGTCGCTGAGGATCTCCGCCCCACCGGACGGCACCGACCGCAACCCGGACAGGTCGACCCGATCCACCACCCCGACCCCGTCCGCCCCGGACGGCACCGGCCGCCCCGCCGCGTCCGCGAACACGGCCCCCAGCGCACTCAACGCGCCGATCCCGCCATCGGTCGAGCAACTGCCCCCGATCGCGAGCAGCAGCCGGGTGGCGCCCGCGTCCAGGGCCGCGGCGATCGCCTCCCCGAACCCGACCGTGTGCGCCCGCATCGGCCGCAACGGATCCAACAGGGTGATCCCCGACGTGGCCGCCAACTCCACCAACCCGACCCCGCCCGGCAACCGCAGCCACACCGCGTCCACCGGCCGGTCGTCCGGACCGGTCACCGCGACCGGCACCTTCACCGCCCCCGGCACCGCCGACGCGAACGCCTCCAACGTGCCCTCACCGCCATCCGCCATCGGCCGCAGCACCACCTCGTCCCCCGGCCGCACCGACACCCACCCCCGCGCCAACGCCGCCGCCGCACCCGCCGCCGACACCGTCCCCTTGAACGAATCCGGCGCCAACACCACCCGACCGCTCACGCGCCGGCCACCGTCGCCGCCGTGGGCGCCGGCACGCGGCGCAGCCAGTCGAGCGCGTTCGCGAGCAGCGCCCGGTGACCCGGCGAGTCGTACGACCGGGTGTCGTGGCCGAGGGCGTCGTAGACGAGACGCGACGGCCCGATCTCACGGGCCCAGACCAGCGGATGCCGGATGCCGTCCTCCTCGTGCTCCGCGATCGGCTCGATGACGTCGTGCAGCTGCAGCGAGCTGTAGCGCTCGTCCTCGAGCGTGAAGTCGTCGAGTCCCTCGCGGACGGCGTGGTTGCCGACCAGGTGCACGTGCGCCTCGCCGAGGGGCGGATGCCACGACAGGTCCCACTCCCATCGGCCGCCGATCGCGCGGTCGAACGCGTCGACGTCGCGCAGGCTCGAGGCGGCCGCATGCACCGCGAGGATGCTGATGCCGCGCTCGAGCGCCGCTTCGAGCGGGCCGTCGTCCACCGCGGACGCGGGGGCGTCGGCCGGGAGCGGCGACCCGTCCTCGCTCGAGCGGTCCGGGTCCCCCGCGTTGACGACGAGCAGCGTGACGTCGTCGTCGAGCGCGGCGAGCGCGGCATCCACGTCCTCGCGGACCTCGACGTCGAACCCCGCCTCCGCCACGATCTCGGCCAATCGGGCGCTCGTCTCGGCGTACGGATGCCACGGGTCGGCGTACCGCCCGGCCCCGCTCAGGATGATGGCACGCATCGGAACCTCCTCGGTCGGCTGCATCGTACGACCGTCAGTCGGCGACCACCATGGCCCAGTCGAACGCGTCGAGCCGCACGCGCCCGATCCGCTCGCCCGTGACGGCGTCGGTGCCGGCGACCTCGACCTCCACGACCGGCCCGTCGTGGTTGACGAGCGTGAGCAGCGAGCCGCGCCGCGCCGCCTCGACGTGCTCGGGCAGCCCCGCGACGACCGGCTCCACCCCGGTCGTCGCGAGGAGTCGGTCGACGACGGCCTGCGTTCCGGCCTCGTCGGGGATCGTCGCGAGGTACCGGGCGGTGCCGCCGAGCTCGCCGACGCCCCGGACCGTGAGCGCGGGGTCGCCGGCGCGCCGCCCGTCGGCGAAGGCGGCCTCCACGCGCGCGTCGCCCGTCACGTGGATCTCCTCGGCGAGCAGGGTGCCGGTGCCCGCGAGGCCCGCATCGCCGGCGAACGGCGCCGTGCGCTCGCCCGGCACGTCGGGGGCGGCATCGGTCGGCACCAGGGCGCCGAAGTCCTCGATGCGGATCCCGCAGAGTGGTCCGAGCTGCGTCGCGAACCCGCCGTCGCGGAAGCGGTCGAGTTCGTCCACCACGTCGGTGAACGGCCCCGCCAGCAGGTGACCCCCGCCCTCGACGAACGCGGTCAGCGCCGCGGCATCCGCCTCGCGCACCAGGTACAGCGCCGGCGCGATGACGAGGTCGTACCCCTCGCCGACCCGGGACGCCGGGACGACGTCGACCTGGACGTGCCGGCGGTGCAGTGCGCGGTGCCAGCGCTGGACCACGGCGACGTAGTCGAGTGCGTTCTGCGGATGGTCGGAGGCCTCCACGGCCCACCAGCTCTCCCAGTCGAACACGAGCGCGACCCGCGCATCGCGGGCGCCCGCGGGCAGCTCAGGCAGCGCCGAGAGCGTCGCGCCGAGCGCCACCGCCTCGCGCCAGGTCCGGGTCCCGGTCCCGGCGTGCGGGAGCATCGCCGAGTGGAACTTCTCCGCACCCGCCCGGGACTGGCGCCACTGGAAGAAGAGGATGCCGTCGGCGCCGCGCCCGATCGCCTGCGCGCTGAGCGCGGCCATCTGCCCCGGCGCCTTCGGCGCGTTCCACGGGCGCCAGTTCAGCGCGTTCGTCGACTGCTCCATGAGCAGCCACGGCACCTCGGGCTTCAGCGATCGCACGAGGTCGCGCTGGAACGCCGCCGCACGGAACGACTCCGGGTCGTTCGGGTCGGGATAGCAGTCGTCGCTGATGACGTCCATGTGCTCGGCCCACCGCGCGTAGTCGGCCGGCTTGAAGGCGCCCATGAAGTTGGTCGTGATCGGCTGCGTGCCGCCGGCGGCGCGGATGATCGCGCGCTCCATCAGGTAGCACTCGAGGAGCATGTCGCTCGTGAACCGGCGGAAGTCGAGCTCCTGGCCCGGGTTCCGCGAGTACGGCGCCTTGCGCGGCGGGAACACCTCGTCGAACGACTGGTAGCGCTGCGACCAGAAGTCGGTGCCCCACGCCTCGTTGAGCGCCCGCACGTCGCCGTAGCGGTCGGCGAGCCAGCGGCGGAACGCGTCGCGCGCGGCGTCCGAGTAGTCGGCGTTCAGGTGGCATCCGTACTCGTTGTTCACGTGCCACATGACCACGCCCGGGTGCCGTGCGTACCGCGCGGCGAGCGCCGTGACCAGCTCGGCCGCGAGCCGTCGATACACCGGCGACGACGGGGCGAACTGCTGGCGGCTGCCCGGCCAGTACGTGGCGCCGTCCTCGTCCTGCGGCAGCATCTCAGGGTAGGCGGCCGTCGCCCACGGCGGCGGCGACGCGGTCGCCGTGGCGAGGTCGACGGCGATGCCGCCCTCGTGCAGCAGGTCGATCACGCGGTCGAGCCAGCCGAAGTCGAACTCGCCCTCGCGCGGCTGGATCCGCGACCACGAGAAGATGCCGAGGCTGACCATGGTCACGCCCGCCTCGCGCATGCGCGCCACGTCGTCGGGCCAGAGCTCCTCCGGCCACTGCTCGGGGTTGTAGTCGGCGCCGTAGTGCACGGATCGTCCTCTCGTGGTGTCGCGGTCTCGGTGCGATCATGGCGCGGGCGCCGGCTCCCGCGAGGGAACCGGCGCCCACGTGGGCCGGATCGGGTCAGCCGAGGATGACCTGCGCCTCGCTGAAGAACTGGCTCACCGCGTCGTCGACCGAGATCGCGCCGAGGCCGATCGACTTGCCGAGGTCCCAGAAGGTCTGCTCGAGCGAGCCGTAGCCGACGACCGGGACGGGCGGGGCGTCGCCGATGCGGTCCGAGACCGATTCGAGGTACTCGGCCACCTGCGCGTCGACGCCCTCGAGGGTCGTGCCGGCGAGCTTGGTCTCGGAGGCCGGGAAGCCGAGCGTCGTGCCGAAGATCTCGCCGGCCTGCTCGCTGTTGACCACGAAGTCGAGCCACATCGCGGCCGCCTCGGGGTGATCGGTGTCGGCCGAGATCGCCATCTGGAGGCCGGCCTGGCGGTAGAGGTCCGTGCCGCCGGGCACGTCGAGCGGCGGGGCCACGAGGGTCACGGACTCGGCGCCGGAGTCGGCCAGGTAGCCGCCGAGGAAGTTGCTCCAGCTCGCCTCGCTCGCCGTCCGGTTCGAGCCGAAGCCGGAGATCGGGGCGATCTCCTCGAGCTGCTGCTGCGGGATCGCGACGCCGTCGCGCGCCTCGGCGCCCGAGTTCCAGAAGTCGCGCAGCTGGTCCTCGGTGAAGCCGAGTTCGCCGTCCTCGGTGTAAAGGTTGTCGCCCTCGGCGCGCAGCACGTTCTCGAACGTCTGGATGCGCTGGGTCATGTCGGTGCCGCCGTAGACCTCGCCGCCTGTGGCCTCGGTGACCTCGGCCATCCACTCGGTGTACTCGTCGTAGGTCGTGCCGCCCTCGTAGGGCTCGACACCGGCCTCCTCGAGCAGGCCGTCGTTCAGGAACACGGCCCACGAGCTGTAGCCGGTGGGGAGCGAGTACTGGGTGCCCTCCAGCTGGCCGGTCTGCTTCAGCGAGTCCTCGAACGCGTCGAAGTCGATGTACTCGGCGACCGTGTCGAGGTCGAGCAGGAGGCCCGGCTCGGCGTACTCGCGGAGGTAGGAGTCGCTGAACTGCCAGACGTCGGGCAGGCCGCCGCCGGCCGCCTCGGTCTTGCGCTTCTCCCAGTACGAGGGGAAGTCGGTGAAGGTGCCGTCGATCGTGATGTTCGGGTGCTCCTCCTCGAACGCGTCGATCAGCTGCTGGTAGCGATCGGCCCGGTCGTCGTTGCCCCACCAGGTGAAGTTCAGCGTCACCTCCTCGTCGGGGTCGTACTCGCCGCCGGCGTCGCCGCCCGCGCAACCGGTCAGGGCGAGGGCCGCAGCCCCCGTCATCGCCGCGGCGGCGAGCCAGTGCCGCCGGCTGGTCCTCGTGAACATCGTCGTCCTCCGTGCTGTGGGGGTTGGGTGGCGCTTCTGGGAAAGCGCTTCCCCGCACTGTAGCGTGGAACGATTCATGGGTCAAGACCCCGGCTCACGTCGCGTGGCCGCGGCCGCACCCCGCGACATCCGTTCGGGAGGAACTCCGTGCCGACACGCCGTCCCGGGCGGGCCGACACACCGTCGGACCGCCGGAACTTCCTCCCGAACGGATGTCCCGGCGCCCGTCGGCGGGCCCGGCGCGCGTCGGCGGCCCCGGCGCGCGTCGGTGGGCCCCGCGCGCGCAGCGACGCGCGCAGCACTGCGCGCAGCGCGGGCGCCCGTCAGATGCGGTGCACGTTCTCCGAGATGACGACGGCGCCCGCGGGCACCGGAAGGCCGTCGGGCTGCACCACGAGCTCGGCCCCGCCCTCGATGCCCATGCCGCCGACGGCGACCCCGCCCGGCCCGCCGCAGCCCGAGCCGGCCTCGCCGTTCAGTGAGACCATCACGAGGCACACGGAGTCGGGCGTCAGGCCGCGGGCCAGCCACAGCCGGAGGTCGCCGTCCTCCCCCACGTAGCGGCTGGAGGACAGGTCGACCGAATCCTGCAGCGTCGCCTGCGCCGACGACGGCAGCTCATCGCCCGCCCGGACCGCGCGATCGAGGTCGGAGAAGCCGACCCCCGCCATCGAGCACCCGGCGAGCGCGACCGCCGCCATCGTCGTGCCGCCGATCGCCCCGAGCCTCCGCCACGTCGCCATGGCCGGATGATGTCAGGTCCGCGGCGGCTCCGCTCGATCCGTCCCCAGCCCGTGGCGATGACGACGCGGCCGGTTCGGCACGGCGACGATCGCGAGCGCCACGCACCCCAGGGCCGCCACGAGCAGCGGGAACAGCTGCCAGGTCACCACCACGGCGAACCCCGCCGCGGCGAGCAGGTAGGCGGCTCCCACCGGATCGGCCGCCACCGCTCGGGGAACGGCGCGCAGCGCCCCGAGCCAGCCGAGCTGCGGTCGCCAGAGCCCGGCCGCCGTGAGCAGGACGAGCGCGATCGCCGCGAGGCCGAGCCATCCCACCGCCGCCACGATCGGGCCGCCGGGCAGCGCGCCGCTGGTCGCGAGATCGATGTCGAGCAGCAGCACCAGGGCGACGACGACGGATGCCGCGCCCACGCCGATGCCGCCGAGGAGCCCCGCCCGCAGGTCCGCCCAGAACTCGCCGAGGCGCGATCCCTCCGCGAGCAGGTAGCGCCGCAGGTGCCGCACGCCCGCCGCGAGCGCGGCCGGCAGGGTCACGATCGGGATCGAGGCGAGGGTCACGAGCACGCCGACGAGGAGCACCTCGCCGAGCAGCGAGAACGCGCTCGTCGCCCCCGGGAAGCGCGCGGGCGCGCCGCCCGAGCGGACCGGACCGGAACCCGATCGCTCGGCGCGGCGCGCTGCGCGCTCCGTGCGACCGCTCGCTCGCGACATCCGCTCGACTCCTAGCCCTTGAGTCCCTGGGTGGCGACGCCGTCGACGAGGAAGCGCTGGAACACGATGAAGAAGATCAGGATCGGCAGCAGCGCGAGGAACGACACCGCGACGGTGGCTCCGTAGTCCGAGGTGGAGGTCTGGTCGTTGTAGAGGCGCAGCGCGACCGGGAGCGGGTACTGCTCGGGACTGTTGACGTAGAGCAGCGGCCCGAGGAAGTCGTTCCAGGTCCAGATGAAGGTGAAGATCGCACTCGTGATGAGGGCGGGCTTGATCAGCGGCAGGATGATCGAGAAGAACGTGCGCCAGTGCCCGGCGCCGTCGATCCTCGCCGCCTCGTCCATGTCGCGCGGGATGTTGCGGATGAACTGCACGATCAGGAACACGAAGAACGCCTCGGTCGCGAGGAACTTCGGCAGGATCAGCGGCCAGTACGTGTCGACCATGTCGAGCTTCTGGAACATGATGTACTGCGGGATGATCACGACGTGGAACGGCAGCAGCAGCGTGCCGATCATCGCGGCGAAGAGGATCCCGACGCCCTTGAACTGCACCCGGGCGAACGCGTACGCGGCCAGAGCGGACGAGAACAGCGTGCCGACCACGGCCATGACGGCGATGAACAGCGAGTTCGCGAAGAACCGCCACAGCGGCACGCCCGCGATGCCCTCGAGCACCTTGAAGTAGTTCTCGATCGTGGGGTCGTCGGGGATCAGGCCGGGGTTCTGGCCGAACTCGCTGGACGGCTTGAACGTGGCGATGAACAGCCACACCAGCGGGTAGAGCACGACCGCGGTGAGCGCCGCGAGGACCACGAACCAGATGATCGTGTTGACGGTCTTCCGCTTGATGCGGCGGCGGGGCGGGGTCGGCTGCTGGTCGAGCTCGATCTCGAGGAACTCGCCGCGGGCCTGCTCGATCGTGGAGGTGGTGGTCATCGGTTGTCTCCCGCGTAGTGGACCCACGACTTCTGGGTCTTGAACAGGATCGCGGCGATGATGGCGACCGCGATCACGAGCACCCACGCCATCGCGGCGGCGTAGCCCATCTGGAGGTCGGCGAAACCGCGCTTGTAGAGGTAGACGGTGTAGAAGTTCGTCATGCCCGCGGGCCCGCCGGACCCGTTGGAGATGATGTACGCCGACGCGAACACCTGGAACGCGTTGATGAGCTCGAGCAGCAGGTTGAAGAAGATCACCGAGGAGAGCATCGGGAAGGTCACCGAGCGGAACTTCCGGATCGGACCTGCGCCATCGACCTCGGCCGCCTCGTACAGCTCGCGCGGCACCTGCTTGAGGCCGGCGAGGAAGATCACCATGGGGGCGCCGAACTGCCACACCGCGAGCAGGATCATCATCGGCAGCACCAGGGCCACGTTGCCGACCCATCCGCCGATGTCGACGCCGAAGAAGCTGAGCGTGTTGTCGACCGGTCCGTCGGTGGAGAACATCGCCCGCCACACGATCGCGACCGACACCGACGCGCCGATCAGCGACGGCGCGTAGAACGACGACCGGAAGAAGGTCGACCCGCGGTCGCGGTAGTTCAGCAGCATGGCCACGGCGAGCGCGGCGGCCAGCTTGATCGGCGTGCCGACCAGCACGTACACGAGCGTGATCTGCACCGACTGGATGTACTGCGGGTCCTCGGTGAACATCCGCACGAAGTTGTCGAACCCGATCCACTGCGGTTCGGTGAAGAGGTTGTACTTCGTGAACGCCAGGTACAGCGAGTACAGCATCGGCCCGAGGGTCAGGCCCAGGAAGCCGATCATCCACGGGAGGAGGAAGGTGTACCCCGTGGCCGTCTCACGACGGTTGCGGACCTTCAACCCGTGGCGGGTCGGGGTGTCCGGACCGCGACGGCCCAGGAGGCGCGGACGCTTCTCCCGATCGGCCGTGACGATCGCTCTCGTCAGGGTGGTGCTCACTGTCTCTCTCCCGTTCGATCCCGAGGGTACCCGGGTCCGGACCGCTGGCGATCCGGACCCGGAGCGCCCTACTGGTTGAGGACGACGTCCATCTCGGCGAAGAACTGGCTCACGGCCTCGTCCACGGTGAGGGTGCCGAAGCCGAGCTCGGTGCCGAGCTGGCGGAACTTCTCCTCGAGGGTGCCGTAGCCGACGATCGGCACGGGCGGGGCGTCGCCGAGGCGGTCGCTGATCGACTCCTCGTAGGCGCGGATCTGCTCGCCCAGCGGGTCGAGCTCGGCGCCCTCGAGCATGGTCTCCGACGCGGGCAGGCCGCGGTTGGTGCCGAAGATGGCGCCGGCCTCCGGGCTGTTCACGAGGAAGTCCACGAGCGTCGCGGCCGCCTCGGGGTGGTCGGTCGTCGCGGCGATCGAGTGCAGCATCGAGGGCTTGAGGTAGAGGTCCTTCGCGCCCTCCGCGGTGACCGGCGGGGCGATGAGGCCGAGCTCGGTGTAGTCCTCGCCGAGGTTGCCGAGGTAGCCGGCGCCGAAGTTGTCCCAGGTCAGCTCGCTCGCGGTCTTCGCGGCGTCGAAGCCCGAGACCGGGTAGATCTCCTCGAGCTGCTGCTGGCTGATGACCGTGCCGTCCTCGCGGATCGAGTCGCCCTGCTCCCAGAAGGCCGCGAGGTCCTCCTCGGTGAAGTTCGGCTCGCCCTCGTCGGTGAAGAGGTCCGCGCCCGCGGCACGCCGCTGGATCTCGAAGTTCTGGATGCGGCCGGTCCAGTCGGTGCCGCCGTAGACCGCGCCGCCGGATGCCTCGGTGACCTCGGCCATCCAGTCGTTGTAGTCCTCCCAGCTGCCGCCGGCGAAGTCGTCGACGCCGGCCTGCTCGAGCAGGACCGGGTTGGTGAACATGCCCCACGCGTTCGTGGAGGTCGGGATGCCGGTGGTCTCGCCGTTCACGACGCCGATCTGGAGGATGTTCTCGCTCAGCGGGTCGGTGTCGATGATGTTGCCGAGGTAGGGCTCCAGGTCGAGCAGGAGGCCGTTCTGGGAGTACTGCCGAAGGTAGGAGTAGTCGAACTGCATCACGTCGGGCAGGCCGCCGCCGGCCGCCTCGGTCTGGCGCTTCTCCCAGAACTCGGGGAACCCGAGGAACGACGAGTTCACCGTGATGTTCGGGTACTCCTCGTTGAACGCGGCGATCGCCTGGTCGTAGAGGTCGGCGCGGACGTCGTTGCCCCAGAAGGCGAGGTTCAGCGTGACCTCCTCGTCGGGATCGAACGTGCCGGCGGGCTCCGAGCTGCCGGAGCAGCCCGTGAGCACGAGGGCCGTGCTCGCCGTGACCGCGGCGGCGGCGAGTACCGCGCGGCGGGTGCGGATGTGGAACATCGTTGTCCTCCCGGAAACGTCTCTGTCTCTGCTGATGCATCTCGCGCTGAGTTGGGAAAGCGCTTCCCCAAATGTAGCCCCAACGTCGTCATTGGTCAATGCGAAGCAGAAAATCGTTTCAATGCGTGATCGGACCGAGATGCACGGGGCCGTTCCGATCGCACTCGAGCACCCCGTCGCGGACGACGAGCGGTGCCGCGAAGATCGCGCTGCGGCGCGCCGCCGCGGCATCCGCCGACGTGGCGTCGGACCCCGCATCGGCGCCGAGCTCCGACCCGTCCCAGTGCGGATGGGTGAAGTAGACGAGCGTGGCGCGATCGCCCTCGACGACGACGTCGCCGTGCCGGCCGAAGGTCCCGTCGCCCCGGCGCCGCCCCGGTGCCCCGAGGATGACGTCGTCCGGCCCGCCCTGCCGGGTCCAGTGGATCGCGTCGTCGGATCGGTGCACGCCCATCCCCCGCCACTCGTCGACCAGCATCCACCACCACCCGCCGAGCTCGAAGACGTTCGGACCCTCGTGCGGCCGCCCGGCGATCGCCCGGCCCTCGACGCGCCAGGAGTCGTGCGCGAGGTCGGGGCTCGAGGCGACCCAGGTGGTGGAGCCGTCCGCCTCGTCCTTGAACCACATGCGCCAGCGGCCGTCGGGGCAGCGCGCGACGCACGCGTCGATCACCCGGTCCGAGCTCAGCCGGAGGTCGCCGACCGCCCGCCAGCGCTCGAGGTCCTCGCTGACGTACTCGACGATCCGGCGGGGATGCCCCTCCCACCGATCCGGGATCCCGTCGATCACGGTGAGGTACATGCGGTACCGCTCGCCGTCGAAGACGACCTCCGGCGCCCAGTGCGTCTCGACCCGGTCCGAACCGGCGCCCGCGCCGCCCGGGCGCAGGTCGTCGAGCGTGCCCGCATACCGCCACGCCACGCCGTCCGCCGACCGTGCCACGCCGATGCGGCTGCCGTGCACCCACGCGACGCCCGGTTCGTCGACCGAGGCGCGGCGCTGCGTGTAGTGCATCCACCACTCCCCCGTCAGGTGGTGGCGGGTCACGGTCGGATCCGTCGCGCCGTCGTGCACCGGGTCGTGGAACAGCGCCTCGTCGTCGGGGAGGCGCACCCCCGGGCCGGCACGATCGGCGGCGCCGACGGATGCCGCGGCCGCCGTCATCGCCTGAGGTCCGTGACGGGGCTCTCGAGGCTGCGCATGCGGTCCGCGTCCTCGCGCAGGCTCGTCGGGGTCACGGTCCGTCCGCTCGCGGCCGACGAGTAGATCGCCGTCACGATCTCGAACGAGCGCGCCGGGTCGCTCGCGGTCGGCGGCAGCGGCGCGCCGGTCGCGAGCGCACGGTAGAGGTCGCGCACGAGCGGATCGTGCCCGCTCGGCTCCTCCTCAGCAGGCAGCGCCGCCCACGCGTCGACGAGGGCCGGGTCGACGCCCGGGGCGGGCGTGATGCGCCAGTGCTCGTGGCCGTGCCCGTAGAGGTGGTCGACCGTGACGGTCGCGAGCTCGGTGTCGATGCGGATCGAACTCGTCTCGCGGGGCGAGAGCGCGCTGGTGACGACGGAGGCGACGACCCCGTTCGCGAACGCGACCGTCGCGGTCGACACGTCCTCCATCTCGGTCTCGCGCGCGAGCCGCCAGAGCTGCCCGTTCACGCTCGCCCAGTCGCCGAGCAGCCACGCGAGCAGGTCGACCTGGTGGATGCCGAGGCCGAGCGTCGGCCCGCCGCCCTCGGTCGCCCACTTCCCGCGCCAGGGCACGGCGAAGTACTCGGGGGCGCGGTACCAGAGGGTCTGGCAGGTCGCCACGAGCGGTCGGCCGAGCGCGCCCGAGGCGAGGAGCTCCTTCACGTGCGCCGCGGCCGTGCCGGTGCGCTGCTGGAAGACGACGGCCAGGCGCCGGTCGTTGCGCGCGGCGGCCGCCGTCATGTCGTCGAGCTCGTCGAGCGAGAGCGCGGCGGGCTTCTCGCAGATCACGTGCACGCCCGCGGCGAGCGCGGCGATCGCCTGCTCGGCGTGCACCCCCGGGGGCGTGCAGACGTGCAGCACGTCGATGCCGCCCGCGGCCAGCAGCTCGACGAGCGAGTCGGCGACCGCCGGGCCGCCCCAGCGGTCCGCGAACGCCCGCGCGCGCCCGAGGTCGCGGTCGATCACCGCGACGAGCTCGCCGTCGGGTGCGGCGCGCAGCGCCTGCGCATGCGCGTCGGCGATCGCGCCCGTGCCGATGATGGCGGCGCGGAGCGGCGCACCGGAGCGGGCGCCGGAGAGGGCGCCGGGAGTCGGGTCGGTCATCGGTCTCCTCCGTCGGGGTCGATGGTGGCGTCTGGTGCGTCCGGGGCGTCCGGGGCGTCCGGGGCGTCCGGCGGCGGCCCGGCGGTGTCGTACCGCTGCAGCCGCCCGCACATGCCGAGGGCGGGCGAGACGGATGCCTCGGCCGCGCGCGCGTCGGCGAGGCCCGGGTCGAGCCCCTCCGAGAGCGCGTCGAGGCGGCGTCCGGTCTCGTGCGCCGCCGCGAGCGCGCCGGCCTCCCAACGACCGCGCCACTCGGGCACGTGCCGGGCGACGAGTGCCGCGGTGCGGGCGTGCAGCCTCGCCAGACGCTCCGCGTCGACGCTGCCGTCCGCGCGGAAGAGCGCCAGGTACCCTTCGACCGCGAGGTCGCGGCGGGCGTGGGCGGCGGCGAATCGCTCGCCCTCGGCGACGTCGGGGGCGGGCAGGGCGGCGGCCTGCGCGTACCGGTCCGGGTCCGCCAGCACGTCGTCGGGGAAGGTCATCACCGCGTCGCCCGCCTCGGGCAGCCCGGCGTTCTGCATGACGACGCGCACGTCGAGCCCGCCGTCGTTCACCGCGCGATGGATGACGCCCGGGTCGAACCAGACGAGGTCGCCCGGTTCGAGCACGCGTTCGGCGAAGGTCGCGGCGCCGTCGATCGTGTGCAGCCGTCCGCGGCCGCCGACGACCAGGTATGCCTCGGCGGAGACGACGTGCAGGTGCGGCGTGCCGCCCGCGAGACCGTCGGGCGCGACCGCGTCGTACACCTCGAGGCGGCTCACCGAGGTGGCGCCGGGGAACGGCGGGAGGCTCACGACTCCCCCAGCAGGTCGCGGAGCACCGCGGCGGCGGCGCCGGCGAGTCGGGCGGCCCGCTCGGGGTCCGCGGCGCCGTCGGCGATCACCACGCCGTAGCGGAGCGACATCGCCTCGCCCGGCCCGATCTCGTGCTCCTCGCTGAAGAAGGGGGCCGGGCAGAGGCACGCGAACTCCTCGCTCCGCGCGAACCACTGCGGCGGGTGCTGCAGGTTGGCGGGGTCGTCGACCATGACGACGGTCGACGCGCTGCCGGTCCCGTCGTGCCGGCCGGTGAAGCCCATCCACGGCGCCCGCGTGCCGCGCAGCTCGTCGCCGCCCGCGTGGCCGGGCGCGAGGACGCGCCCGCCGGTGAACGAGCGCGGCCCGCGCCAGAACAACCCGCCGTAGCCCGCGTTCTCGCGGCCGCGGGTCGTGGGCGAGCCGATCGGGATCACGCGGCCCGCGACGTTCCTCATTCGGGTCGCGAAGCCGAGCAGCCACGCGTCCTCCGCGAGCACGGATGCCGCGAGCGTGCGCTCCTCGGCGAAGACCGTCTCCCCGCCCTGGGTGACCCAGTCGAGCCGTTCCCGGATGCGTGCGACGCCGTCGGCTGCGCTGCCGCCGCCTGCGGCATCCGGCACCTCGAATCCGACGTGGCGCTGGGCGCCGTTGTTCGGCAGCTGCACGTAGCCCTCGCCGCGCACGAAGGTGGGGCCGCCCCAGAAGTTCTCGTCGCCGACGACGGGGAGCGACCAGGCGATGCCCTTGTGCCAGACGTGGTCGTGCGGGCGGTACAGCGAGACCGTCTCGCCGCCGAGCGTGCGGATCGGGTCGAGGTAGGGCCGTGGCGACTCGAAGGTCGGGTGGTCGGGTGCGACGACGTACTCGGCGAGCACGGCGTCGCCGGCCCGGATCACGAGGCGGTCGTCGGCACGGGAGATGCGGAGGTCGGTCATCGGTCTCCTTCGGTCGTCGTCGAGCCGTCGCGCGTCGCATGGACGATCCATCAGGCTGGAAAGCGCTATCCCAAGCCTACACCGTCACCCATCGCTCCAGTGTTCCACCTCCCCCGGGCGGGCCGCCGACGCGAGCGGGTCCTCCCCCGCCACGGCCGTCGCCGACCGCCGGCACGTCGGCGCGGTGCGGTCGGCACGGTACGGTCGGCAGCATGGCGCCACGCTCCGACGGACACGATCCGGCACCCCCGCGCGTCCTCCCGGACGCCGGGTCGTCCGAGCGCGGCGGCGGCGATGCGACGACCGCGGCGCCGACCGACGACCGCCGTCGCGTGCTGCATCGCCGCGTCCGCGCCATCGTCGCGTTCACGATCGGCTACAACGTGCTCGAGGGGGTCGTCGCCCTCACTGCCGGGACGATGGCGTCGTCGGCCGCGCTCATCGGCTTCGGGCTCGACTCCGTCATCGAGGTCGCCTCCGCCGCGGCCGTCGCGTGGCAGTTCACGCGGCGCGATCCCGAGCGCTGGGAGCGGCCGACGGTCCGCGCCATCGCGATCGCGTTCTTCGCCCTGGCCGCCTACGTGGCGGTCGACGCGATCCTCGCCCTCATGGGCGTCGAACGCGCCGCCCACAGCCCGCTCGGCATCGGCATCGCCGTCGCGAGCCTGGTCGTGATGCCGCTCCTCGCGTGGATCGAGTTCCGGACCGGCCGCGAGCTCGGGTCGCGGAGCGTGCAGGCGGATGCCACGCAGCTCCTGCTCTGCGTGTACCTGTCGGGCACGGTGCTCGTCGGCCTGCTCCTCAACTCGCTGCTCGGCTGGTGGTGGGCCGATTCGGTCGCGGCGCTGGTCGTGGCGGCACTCGCCGTGCGCGAGGGCGTCGAGGCGTGGCGCGGAGAGGTCGAGTCGCCGATCGAGCTGCTCGACGAGCACGAACCACACGGCACGAGCTGCGGGTGAGCGTCTCGACCTACCTCGCCGCCGCGACCCCGCCGCGGCTGGCCGTGGGCGGGATCACGATCGCGATCCCCGTGCTCGCGGTCGAACAGCACGTCGGCGTCGCCGTCGGAGGCCTGCTCGCCTCCGCCGCGCTCGGGCCGAGCATCGTCGCGGCGCCGATCGCGGGCGCCATGCTCGACCGGAGCAGACGCCCGGGCGCACTCATCGCCGGGGCCGGGATCGTCATCGCCGCCGCGTACGCGTTCGCGGCGTTCCTCGGCCCGGTGCCGGCCTGGGCGGTCGCGATCGCGCTCGTCATCGCGGGCACCGTCACGCCGTTCGTGTTCGGCGGGCTGTCGAGCTTCGTGACCGAGTCGATCCCCGAGGAGCGCCGGGCGTACGCGATCGACGCGCTCGCCTACAACCTCGGAGCGGTCGCGGGCCCTGCGGCGGTGGCGGCCGCCGCGGCGCTCGGCTCCGCCCGCATCGCGACGCTCGCCATGGCGGCCGCCGCCCTCGTCGGCGCCGTCGCCACGGTGCCCCTGCGGCTGCGCCCCGCCGCGCACCCGGACGGGCACGAGCGCCCGTCGTTCCTCGGCACCATCGCCGCCGGCTTCCGGCACATCGCGACGCACCGGCCGCTCGCCGTCATCACCGCGAGCGGCACGCTCAGCCAGTTCGGGTCCGGCGGGCTCGCGATCGCCGCCGTGGCCCTGTCGGTCGCGCGGACCGGCGACGCCGGCGAGGGCGCCGTGATCGTCACGGCGTTCGCGATCGGCGGCCTGCTCGGCGCGCTCTGGAACTCGCGACGGCCGCCGCGACGGTCGCCCGAGTGGGTCATGGGGTGGGGCTTCGCCGCGACCGGCCTGTGCACGGTCGCCGCCGCGGCCGACCTCGGTCCGGCGTGGGCGATCGCCGCGGTCGGCGCGTCGGGCCTGTTCACCGCGCCGAGCGCGGCCGCGATGCTCCTGATCCGCAAGCAGCAGAGCCCGCCCGAGCTGCGATCCCAGGTGTTCACGGTCGGCGCGGGCCTGCGCGCCGCGGCGGCCGCCGCCGGTGCCGCCGTGGCGGGGCTCGCCGCGGGCGTCGGCGCCGAGGTGCTCATCGTCGCGATCGGCGTCGTGTGGGTCGCGTCCGGCGCGATGCTGCTCGCCTACCCCGCCGGTGCGCCGGCCATCGACGGCAGCGCCGACTGAGCGGCCGCCGGCCCCGCGGCATCCGTCGCGCCCATCGCGGGACGTCGGTCGGCGCCGGTGCGCCTGGCGCACGGACCGCGACGGCCCGGACCCCCGCTGCGCGGTCGGCTACCGCGGCACGTTGGTGAAGATCACGTCCTCGTACTGGAACGACGGCGCCGTCTGCAGCGTGATGGAGTCGGGGTCCGCGACCGAGTAGGCCTCGCGCCAGGTGAGGGACTCGCCCGGCAGGATCGCCGTCGTCGGCGGGATGCCGACCTGGCCGCCCTCCGCACCGACGTCGAGGATCCGCGACGCCTCGACGCCGTCGGACGACACCCGGGTCAGCACGATCGGCTGCAGACTCTCGGCGGAGCCGTTGACGATGGTGATGGTGAACACGAGGTTCACGCCCTGGTCGGCGCCCGCGGCGAGGTCGGACGGCGTGAACGGCTCCGGCGCGGACACGCTCATCGTGACCTCGTTCGTCCACACCATGGTCTCGCCGAAGGAGAGCACCTGCTCGGCGCCCGTCCCGTCGGTCTCGCCCTCCTCGCCCTCGGTCGCCTCGTCGCTCTCGAGCGGCGCCTGGGACTGCGACACCTCGTCGTCGAACTCGTCGAGGACGCCGGAGTCGACGACCTGGTTGAAGATGCCGAGGGCGGTGACGGCGAAGACGACCGCCCCGATGATGCCGCCGAGGACCGAGAGCGCCAGGCCCGTGATCGCCGGCCACTTGCGCCCCTTGAGGAACACCGCGATGAGCGAGAGCACGAACCCGATCGGCAGGAGCACGAAGCCGACGACCTGCACGAACGGGATCAGGGCGAACACGAAGCCGACCGCCGCGACGACGAGTCCGACGATGCCGAGCACGTTCGTCTGCGGCTCGGGAGGTCCGGCCGGCGGATACCCGGCGGGAGCGGCGCCGGTGCCGCCCGGGCCGTTCGTCGAGAGCCCGGCGAACGGCGTGGTGTCGGCGTACGGCGACCCCGCGGGCCGGCCCGCGGCAGCCGCCTGGTCGCCGCCGAGCGCGGCGGTGTCGTACGGGCGCGTGGCTCCGTCGGGAGTCGCCGGTTCCAGCGGCGCCGTGTGCTCGGTCCACTGCTGACCGTCCCAGTAGCGCTGCTGGCCCCGTCCGTCGTCGTACCACCCCGGGGGCGCGCTCGTCGGATCGCTCATGGTCGCGATGATGGCAGCGCGGCGCGGCATCCGTGGGGTCGAAAGGCCCGCCTCGCGGGTCGGCGCGCCGATCCCGCCCGCGGCGGTCGGCGGCCGCTCAGACGCCGAGGTCGAGGTCTGCGATGCGCACCGGCTCGCCGGTCTCGAGCGACCGGTTGCCCGCGATGCCGACCGAGACGGCGCGCACGCCGTCGGCGTACCCCGCCACGCGGCCGAGCGGCTCGTCGACCGTGATCCGGTCGAACAGGTGCCGCAGCAGGTAGGCGTCGCCGCCCCCGTGGCTGCCGATGCCCTCGGGGATGGGAACGACCTCGGCGCCCTCCCAGTGGCGCTGGACCACCAGCCGCTCGCCGTCGGGACGCACCTCGTCGACCGCGGAGTGGTCAGGATGCATGCTCGGGTCGACGACGACCCGGCCGTCCTCGCCGACGAGCACGGCGCCGCGCTCGACGACCTCGAGCTCGGCGCGCCCCTCCGTGCCGTTCACGGTGACCCGGTAGCCCTCCCACGGCGCGTGCGCGTTGAGCGAGTAGCTCAGCGTCGCACCCGAGTCGTAGTCGACGAGGGCCGCGACGTTGTCCTCGATCGTGATCCCGTCGTCGAAGACGTCGCGGTCGCGGAGGTAGCCGTCGTGGTGCTCCTGGTCGAGGTAGAGCTCCTTCAGGCGCGCGTCGCCCGCCAGGTCGAGGGCGAAGGGGTCGCCCGCGCCGCCCGCCCCGGTGCCGCGGGCCGGTCGCCCGCCGAGCCCGCGCGCCGCCGCGTTGCGGGCGCCGTAGAAGCGGAGCCCGCCGCTCGCGAACACGCGCTCGGGCGCGGCCCCGATCCACCAGTTCACGAGGTCGAAGTGATGGGAGGCCTTGTGGATGAACAGCCCGCCCGAGTTCGACTTGTCGCGGTGCCAGCGCCGGAAGTAGTCCGCTCCGTGCACGGTGTCGAGCGCCCACTCGAAGTGCACGCTCGTGACGGCCCCGATGCGGCCCTCGGCGATGACCCGGCGGAGCGTCGAGTTGCGGGGGCTGTACCGGTAGTTGAACGTCGTGATGACCTCACGGCCGGTCTCGCGGACGGCCTCGCCGATGCGGCGGACGCTCGCAGCGTCGATCGTGAGCGGCTTCTCGACGACCACGTCGGCGCCCGCGCGCAGCGCGCGGACGATGAGGCCGGCGTGCGTCACGTCGGGCGTGGTGATGATCACCCGGTCGAGCCGTTCGCTCGCGACCATCCGCTCGAGGTCGGCCTCGGCGTAGCGAGCGGGCGCCGGATGCCCCGCGGCCAGGACCTCGCGCTCGTACACGTCGAGCCGGCCGGGGTTCACGTCGGACCAGGCGACGAGCTCGGCGACCTCGGGCACGCGCTCCGCACCGAGCACGGTGCCCGACAGCGCCCCGATGTACATGCCGGCGCGGCTGCCCGTGCCGATGAGTCCGTACCGTTCGCGCTGCGCCATCGCGGCTCCTCGTCGTCATGCGGTCCGGCGCCCGGCGTCCGCCCGAGCGGCCCGGACGTGCGGAGACCCATTTCCTCGGCGCTCACGCCCTCGGGCGTTCCGCGCCCGGAGCGTTTGGGAAAGCGCTATCTCACTACGGTAGCATCGATATGAGGGGCGACGCGCGGCCGTCATCGCTCCGCGGCATCCGTCGGCTGCGGCGGTACCATGGGGCGCCCGCGAGGGACGCACGCGAGGGCCGCACGCCGGGGCCGCACGCCGAGCCTCACGACCCACGGAGGACGCATGACCGACGACGCCGTCGACACCCGCCGCACCGCACCCGCGACCCTGCACGACGTCGCCCGCGAGGCGGGCGTCTCGCTGGCGACGGCGTCCCGGTCGCTCAACGGCAGCACCCGCAAGGTCAACGAGGAGTACCGCCAGCGCGTGCTCGCGGCCGCCGCGAAGCTGAACTACTCCCCCAACCTCTCGGCGCAGGCCGTCGCCCGTGGCAGCACCACGACGGTCGCCCTGCTCGTCGCCGACATCGCCGACCCGTACTTCTCCCAGATCGCCGCCGGCGTGGTCCGCGAGGCCGACCGCGAGCGCCTCATCGTGACGATGGCCGCCACCGACCGCGACCCCGAGCGCGAGCTCGACCTCGTCCGCACGCTCCGCGGCCAGCGCCCGCGCGTGATGATCCTGGCGGCGTCGCGCCGCGAGGGCGACCCGAACGACGACGCGCTCGCCGCCGAACTGCGCGCCTACGAGTCCAACGGCGGACGCGTCGCCTTCGTCAGCAGCGCCGACCTGCCCTTCCGGGCCGTGCGGCTCGACAACCGCGCCGGCGCCGACGCCCTGGGCCGGGAGCTCGTCGGGCTCGGCTACCGGCGCTTCGCCGTGGTGACCGGCGCCGAGGGCATCCGCACCGCCGACGAGCGCCTCGCGGGGTTCCGGGCCGGCGTCGAGTCCGGCGGCGGTGCGATCGAGCGCATCGTGCGACCCGACTTCACCCGCGACGGCGGGTACGAGGGGATGACCCGGCTCATCGAGGACGGACTCGACGGCATCGAACTCGTCTTCGCCGCGAACGACGTGATGGCGGTCGGCGCCCTCTCCGCGGTCCGCGACGCCGGCCTCACCCCCGGCACGGATGTCGCGGTCGCCGGCTTCGACGACATCCCCACCGCGCGTGACGTCGCCCCCGCGCTGACGACCGTGCGCATCCCGCTCGAGGAGGTGGGACGCCGCGCCCTCCGGCTCGCGCTCGGCGAGGCCTCCGCCGACGACGAGCACCCCGTGCACACCGAGGTCGTCCTCCGCGAGTCCACGCCGCGCCGCGGCTGAGCCGCGCCCCGCGCGCCGCGTCGCCCGCTCCGGAGCCGCGACGGCTCCGCCCACTCCCTCCGAGCGCGGACGCACCCGCGCGCCGCCGCGCGCCCACGTGCCAGCGCCCCGCGCCCGCGCCGCCGCCCACGGCGCCCGCGACGATCCGGAGCGACGTGCCTCCCGACTGCACGAAGCCGTTGATCGCGGGATTCGGGCCGAGGTAGGCCGCGT
>NZ_BAAAPW010000007.1:0-182495 GCF_039531345.1 Agromyces tropicus
TCTCCCCCGCCTCGACAGTGAGGTCGATGTGGTCGTTCGCCACCAGGGAACCGAACTTCTTCGTGATTCCTCGGAGTTCGAGTTTCATGCCACCGATCCCGTCGTGAGGAGTTCCGCGCCTGCGCCCCGCGTCTGCACGGCGCGGGCTCCGGCAGCGAGTGCGGCCTGGACAGCTTCGGCGGTCGAATCGCCCGCGGCGAGTGATGCGGCAAGGGTCCCGACGAACGCATCTCCCGCCCCGGTCGTATCGACGATGCGGTCGGCGGGCACGCTGGGGAACGCGAACTCGACCCCGAGCCGGTCGACCAGCTGCACGCCGGCCGCGCCACGAGTCACGATGACGCTGACGCCGAGGGCGCGGTGCACGATGCCAGCGGCATCCCGGATCGGCACCGGTCGTGCCCCGGACCCGCTCAGGGAGTCGGCCAAGGACTGGGCCTCCGACTCATTGACGATGAGCGGGTTCGATGCGCGGAGCGTCGAGCGCGCGACCGGTGTGACCGGCGCGAGGTTGAGGATGAAGCGCGCGTCACGCTCGGCAGTGAACTCGGCGGCCGCGTCGATGGCGGGCCCGGGAACCTCGCCCTGGCAGACGACGACGAGGTGGCGGGGGAGTCCACCGGCGATCGCGTCCAGCGAGTCCCGGACCTGCGCCGCCGAAAGCGACGCGTTCGCGCCCGGGACGAGGACGATGCTGTTCTCGCCACGCCCGTCGACCGAGACGAACGCTCGGCCCGTGGGCGTTCCAGCGACTCGAGTCACGTACGTCGTCTCGACGTCGTGTCGACGGAGGGAGGAGAGGGCGTCGGCGCCGGCTTGGTCCGCCCCGACCGCGGCGACGAGGTGCACGTCGACATCGAACCCCGCCCGGGCCGCCCGCACGGCCTGGTTGGCACCCTTGCCGCCGAGGCCGGCGCGCGCGTCCGCAGCCACCACCGTTTCACCAGGCGCCGGGAGGTCGGCGAGAGCGAAGGCGAGGTCCACGTTCACTGATCCGACTACCACGACAACACCGCGCTGACTCACATCGACTCCTTCGTCTTCGTCACGTGCTGGTCAATCTAAACGTTTAGAGCATGGTCGTCAAGACCCAGTCGCGTGCACGACGCGGACCGTAGCTCGACCCGCGCGAGAGCGGAAGCGGCGCGCCGTGCGTCGGCGTGCGCCCGCACCCGCCCGCTCGCGGCATCCGTCGTGGCCAGGTTCGGGCGGAACGCCGCCGAGGCCACGGTCTCGATCCCGGCCCATCGCAGCCAGTCCTCGAGGTAGGGCTGCTGGAAGTCGCTGCCGAATGCGATGCCGCGCTCCGGGCCGTACACCGCGCTCGTGTAGACGATGGCGGCGCGCTTCCCGTCGAGCAGGCCGGTGTAGCCCTGTTCGCCGTCGAACGAGAAGACCGTGCCGGGCTGGCTGACCACGTCGATGAACTGCTTGAGGATGTACGGGATGCCGTGGTTCCACATCGGGACGCTGAACAGGTAGACGTCCGCGGCCGCGAAGCGCTCGAATGCGAGCCGGCTGCGATGCCATGCCGTCTCCTGCGGGCCGACGGGCGTCTCGCCCGCGAAGATCCGCATCTTGGCGCCGGCGCCGTCGGGGCCGAACGAGGGGAGCGAGCCGTCCCAGAGGTCCCAGGTCTGGATCTCGACCTCAGGGCGCTCGGCACGGAAGGCGTCGAGGAAGCTCGCCGCGAGCGCGAGCGATTCGGATGCCTCGCCGCGGGGCGATGCGGAGAGGTGCAGGAGCGTGGTCATGGTGGTGTCCCATCCGCGGCGGAGCGCCGCCGTCATTCATGTGCGTGTGCACGCTATCAAATGAGTGCGCGTGCACGCAAATGAGTTATGGTGGGAGCATGCCGAGCGATGCCGAACGTGCCTGGGAGGCGCTCCTGCGTACGCACGCGCGCCTGGTCCCGATCTTCGACCGTGAGGTCCAGCGGGGGACCGGGCTGCCCCTCACGTGGTACGACGTGCTGCTGGAGCTCAACTCGGCCGGCGGCCGGATGACCATGGGGCAGCTCGCGGAGCGCGTCGTGTTGAGTCGCACCCGGGTGAGCCGGCTCGTCGACGAACTCGCGCGCGCTGGCCTCGTGGCGCGCGAGGCGAACCCCGACGATGGTCGGAGCGCGTTCGCCGTGATCACCGACGACGGGCGACGACGGTTCCGCGAGGCCGCCCCGATCTACCTGGATGCGATCGACCGGGAACTCGGCGGACCGCTCAGCCGGGACGAGCTCCGTGCGCTGACGGAGATGCTGGAGAAGCTCGCCGGGGCACGCGCCGCGCATCGCGACTGAGCGCCGCGGAACGCCGGAGGCCCGGGTGCGTTCACGCTGAGGGCGTGGCCCCCTCGGCCGGCAGGCTGTGCCAGATCTCGAAGGTGAGCTCCGATGCCTGCTCGGCATCACCGCTGACCAGGAGCTCGATCAGCCGCTCATGCCGTTCGATCGACGCCTGCCCGCCCGCCGCGAAGCGGTCGCGCTCCGCCCGCCGAACCACCGGGCCGAACTGGTCGAGGACCGCCTCGATCGCGCAGTTTCCGAGGGCGGATACCGGGACGCCGTGCAACGCCTCATCCGCGTCGAGCGCGGCGTCGGTGTCGCCTGCGCCCAGGGCTCGAGCGAAGCGCTCGTTCGCGTCGCGCATCCGGGACACCTCGGCTTCGGACAGGGTGCCCGCCATCTCCCGCGCGACCAGGACGTGCATGGCGGCGACGACATCGCGCGCGTCCCTGACCGCCTTCGGGTCGATGGCGCTGACCGTCGTCGATCGTCCCGGCACCGCCACCACCAACCCGCTCGCGCCGAGACGGAGGAGGGCTTCCCGAACCGGCGTCCGGCTCACGCCGAGCCACTGCGCAAGGTCGGCGTCCTTCAGCTGTTCACCGGGAAGGAATGTGCCGTCGACGATGGCGTCCCGCAGCCGGCGGTACACGTCGTCACGCAACAGCGACCGGTCAACGCCGGGGACGCTCTGGGGAATCGGCATGCAATATATTGCCCACACTCCTGCGCCGCCGCGCAAGTCGGAGACGCCGTCTCTTGTTCGTCAACGCGACATGCAATATATTGCACATCGCGAGTGTTATCACCTCATGACCGCAACCCACCCGGGGTGGGCGGACGCTCTGGAAGGAAGAACCATGAACACCGAACAAGGGATCACGAACGTCGTCCTCGTGCACGGGGCCTTCGCTGACGGATCCGGATGGCGCCGCGTGTCCGACGCGCTGACGGCCCGGGGTTACCGGGTCTCGATCGTGCAGAATCCGCTCACCTCGCTCGAGGCCGACGTCGCGGCGACCAACCGGGTACTCGACCTCCAGGACGGGCCGACGATCCTCGTCGGCCACTCATGGGGAGGCACCGTCATCACCGAGGCGGGCGTCCACCCCAAGGTCGCAGGGCTGGTGTACGTGTCCGCACTCGCTCCCGACGCCGGCGAGACCACTGCTCAGCAGTACGAGGGGTTCGCGCCGACGCCCGAGTTCGTCATCGACGTCGGCGATGACGGGTACGGCTACCTCAACCGCGACGCGTTCCGGGCCGGCTTCGCGGCAGACCTCAGCGACGCCGACGCGGCCTTCCTCGCCGACAGCCAGGTGCCCATCGACATGGCCGTGTTCGGCACCCCCGTGACGGTGGCCGCCTGGCGCGACAAGCCGAGCTGGGCCGTCATCGCGACCGAGGACAAGGCGTTCGACCAGGCCATGCTGCAGCACATGGCCACGCGCATCGGCGCCGACATCACCAGCGTCCCGGGCAGCCACGCACTGTTCATCACCCAGGCCGACGCGGTCGCCGACGTCATCATCACCGCAGCCGAGCGCAGCGCGAGGCGCTGACGCCCAGCCGACCGCAGCGGGTCGGCTCGCTCACGAGGCGAGCCGGCCCGGTCGACTCGGAGGAGTTCCGATGATCGTCGCACCGTTCGCCGTCGAGTTGCGGGTGGAGCTGCCCGCAGCAGGAGACTGGGCGGGGCGCAAGGCGCCCGCTCCGCCGCCGAACGTGCCGCCCGTTGAGGTGGGAGGAACGCACCGTGCACTCTGACAGCCTCGGGCTCCGACAGGGGCCCCTCATGACCATCGGCGACTTCTCGCGTGCGGTCCGGATGACCGCGAAAGCCCTCCGGTTCTACCACCGGAATGACATCCTCACGCCGGCGTTCGTCGACGATCACACCGGCTACCGTCTCTACGCCGCCGACCAGATCGCGGACGCCCGCGTCGTCAAGACCCTGCGAGAGCTCCACGTCCCCGTCAGCTCCATTCGGGAGGTGCTGACCGCCCCGGATGTCGCGGCGCGCACGGAACTCCTCGCGCGACACCTCCTGAACATGGAACGACGACTCGACGACACGCGGGTCGCCGTCCAGAACCTCCGCGACGTGCTCACTCCCGAGCGGTCCCGGGTCGAGATCGTCCACCGCAGACTTCCCGAGACGCGGGCCGTGGCGGTCAGCGAGGTCATCGACCTGCGCGACCTCGGAGACTGGTTCCGTCGGTCGATCGCGAGGCTCCGGCGCATCGCCGAACGAACGGATCCTGCCGCGACCGGTCCATACGGAGGAATCTGGCCCAACGACCTGTTCGCTGACGAGCGTGGGACGGCCACCGTCTTCCTCACCATCGGGGCCGGATTCGCCGAACGCGCCATCGAAGCGGATGCAGCGATCGTCGAGCTGCCCCCCGTCGAGCTCGCCGTCGCAACCCACGACGGATCCGACGGGACGATCCCGCAGGTCTACGCCGCGCTCGGTGAACACGTCGCGCGTCACGAACTCGCCACCGACGCACCCGCCCGCGAGACGTACCTCGAGGGGTTCCCCGGCATCGATCCGCACAGCATCACCGAGATCGGATGGCCGATCTTCCGGGTCGTTCACTGAGAGCGGACGAGCGGGGTTGACCTTCCCCTCGGGGGAAGCCGGAACCTGAACCCGTGCACGAATCAGGGGCACGGTCGTCAGCGATCGGCAGCCCGGAGGGTCGTGCACACCGATCACCGGAACTGGTGGAACTGGAGGACACTCATGTCTCACACCGACGCATTCGACGCCTACGACACCGCGACGGTGCCCCCGGTCGTCGCCCGCTACATGGACGCGCAGGGCGACGATGGTCGGAGGCAGTCGATCATCGAGGCCTTCGCGGCGGATGCCCGCGTCACCGACGAAGGCATCGACCACGTCGGCCAGGACGGCATCCGCGCCTGGGTCGACAGGACCGGCGGGGAGTACACGTACACGACGACCCTCATCGGTCAGCGTCAGGACGGTCCCGACCGATGGACGGTCCTGGCGCGCCTGGAGGGCGACTTCCCCGGAGGCGTCGCCGACCTGCGCTACCGGTTCACCCTCCACGAGGACAGGATCTCCAGGCTGATCATCGCGCCATGAGGTGACATCGGACGTCGCCACCGGCGTCGCACACGATGCCGGACGCAGGACGGGGAGGTGCTCGCGCGACGGACGCGGTGCCCTCCCCGTTCGCCGGAAGCGCCGATCGCGGCATCCCGGTCGCCACGCACGCCGCGTGCGGGAGCCGCGGGGCTGGGGGTGTCTGGGAGGGCCTGCCACATTCTCGCGGCGGCGCGTTGCATGGAATGGGCAGGTCGAACGTGACCGGCCCGGCGGCAGCGGCTGGACCACGCCGCACCGAATGCACCAAGTGAAGGAGTGCCACGCATGCGTGGAGTGGTGATGTATGCACCCGGTGATGTCCGAGTCGAGGAGCGGGAGGACCCGACGATCGTCGATCCGACCGACGCGATCGTGCGGTTGACGGCGACCTGCATCTGCGGGTCGGACCTCTGGCCCTACCGCGGTATCGAGCCGGTGGACCGCACGCCGATGGGACACGAATACGTCGGCGTGGTCGAGGAGGTCGGCGCAGACGTGAAGAACGTCAGGGTCGGCGACTTCGTCGTCGGGTCGTTCGTCATCTCCGACAACACGTGCGAGATCTGCCGGTCGGGGTACCAGTCGCAGTGCGTGCACCGCACGTTCGTCGCGGAGATCGGCACGCAGGCGGAGAAGGCGCGCATCCCGTACGCCGACGGCACGCTGGTTGCGACCCCGGGCGAGCCCACCGATAAGCAGGTGGCTCACCTGCTCGCCGCGTCCGACGTGCTCGGCACCGGGTGGTATGCCGCGGTCGCAGCGGATGCCGGCCCCGGCAAGACGGTCGCGGTCGTCGGCGACGGCGCAGTGGGGCTGATGGCGATCCTCGCGGCGAAGGAGCTGGGTGCAGATCGGATCATCGCGATGTCCCGTCACCCGGAGCGTCAGGCGCTGGCTCGTCACTATGGTGCGACCGACATCGTCGAGGAGCGCGGCGAGGCGGGTGTCGCGAAGATCAAGGGGCTCACGAACGGCCTCGGTGCGCACTCGGTGGTCGAAGCCGTCGGAACCCAGGAAGCGTTCATGCAGGCCGTCGGCGCCACCCGTGGCGGCGGCCACCTGGGGTACGTCGGCGTGAACTACGAGGTGCAGATCCCCGGCATCCAGCTGTTCTTCGCCGGCATCCACACCGAGGGCGGCCCCGCGCCGGTGCGCCGCTTCCTTCCCGACCTGATCCAGCTGATCTGGGACGGCACCATCGACCCCGGGAAGGTGTTCGACCTCACCCTGCCCCTCGAGGACGCCGCCGACGGCTACAGGGCCATGGACGAGCGCCGCGCCACCAAGGTGCTCCTCACCCTCTGACCACCCGCTGCGGCAGTGCCCACCGAGCGCTGCCGCAGCAACCCACGGAAGGCGTAGGTTGAGATGATGGCCGCCGAGAACGAAGTGCGCGACTTCCTCATGGCCCGCCGCGCCGCCGTCACACCGGAACAGGCCGGCATCCCCGGCGGCGGCGACCGCCGCGTCGCCGGGCTGCGCCGCGAAGAGGTCGCTCTGCTCGCCGGCGTCAGCCTCGACTACTACACCCGACTCGAACGCGGCCGAATCCACGGCGCATCCGAATCGGTCCTCGACGCGATCGCCGACGCGCTACGGATGACCGACGTCGAACGCGCGCACCTGCACGACCTCGCCCGCCGAGCTCCCGCCACCCCGGCCGCACGCGCCCGCACCACGAGCATGGGGCGGCGCGAGCTGCGCGAGTCGGTGCAGCGCGTGCTCGACAACATGACCGTGCCCGCCGTGGTCTACAACGCCCAGCAGGATCTCATCGCCGCCAACCTGCTCGGCCGGGCGCTGTTCGCACCCCACTTCAACACTCCTCGGCCCAACCTGGCGCGCTTCATCTTCCTCGATTCGCGCGCCCGCGACTTCTACGGCGATTGGCCGCTCGCCTGCAGCCTTACCGCTGCGATGCTTCGCTACGAGGCCGGACGCGACCCGCTCAACACCGAGCTCACGGCGCTCATCGGGGAACTCGCCACCCGCAGCGCGCAGTTCCGCCTGGACTGGGCGGACCGGGACGTCCATGAGCACCGCACGGGCACCAAGGTCTACCGCCACCCCGATGTCGGTGAGATCGAGCTCGACTACGACGTCTTCGAGCTGCCCGGTGAGCCGGGCCTGTCCATCGGCACCTACACCGCCGCGTCGGGGACACCCAGCGCCGACAAGCTGATCCTCCTCGCCAGCAGCGCGGCCACGGTGCACGCCGACGAACTGCGGAAACGACAGGAGTCGCCATGACCGTCGACCTCGACGACCTCCTCGCCGCGCTGCGAGCCGGCCAGACCATCACCGGCGGCTCCCCCCTGCATGAGGTGATGCACCACGCCAGCCAGGAGGCCCTGCAGATCACCGCCCGACTCAACGGCACCTACCATCCGCCCGAGCGAGTCCGCGAGCTGCTCAGCCAGTTGATCGGGGCACCCGTCGATGACACCGTCACCGTCTTCCCACCGCTCTCCACCGACTTCGGCAAGGGCATCCGGATCGGCAAGCGGGTGTTCATCAACTCCGGATGCCGATTCCAGGACCAGGGCGGCATCACCATCGGCGACGGCTGCCTCATCGGACACAACGCCGTCTTCGCGACCCTCAACCACGACCTCGACCCGCGACACCGAGCCGACCTGCACCCCGCACCCATCGTCCTCGGAAGCAACGTCTGGATCGGCGCGAACGTCACGATCCTGCCCGGAGTGACGGTCGGCGACAACGCGGTCATCGGCGCCGGCGCACTGGTCACGAAGGACATCCCGGCCGACGCGATCGCCATCGGCTCTCCTGCGACGGTCGTCCGCTCCGTACCCGGGACCGCGTCGACCGACTGAAACGAACGGTGTGATCTTCCGGTGCCGCTGCGATCCTGCGATGGATCCGCATGGAATCCCAGTGCCCACGCGGGAAACGCAGAAGCCCCGCGCTACCGAAGCAGCGCGGGGCTGATTGTGGCTCCGACCGGCATCGATCCGGTGACCTTTCGATTTTCAGTCGAACGCTCTACCAACTGAGCTACAGAGCCTCGGGGTGCGGAACACCTCGATGATAAGGAGAAAGCCCCTTCTCTCGAAAGGGAAAGGGCTTGTCGCCTGAGCGACCCTGACGGGACTTGAACCCGCGACCTCCGCCGTGACAGGGCGGCACGCTAACCAACTGCGCCACAGGGCCTCGTAATGAAGCTGTTCAATTGTAAACCCATCGCTGGGTGACCCCAACGGGATTCGAACCCGTGCTGCCGCCGTGAAAGGGCGGTGTCCTAGGCCGCTAAACGATGGGGCCGGGCGACCGTGCCGTGAGGCCCGATCTCGGTCTCGCCCTGGGGCTCGACCGCCGAGAAGAAAGCATACGCAGAAGTCGGCGAGATTCCAAAACGAGGGGTCGGAGTCGCGCCACGCGCACCCGAAATGCCCGGTCCGGCGCCGACCGGCTCCTAGTGTGGCAGGGCCACTGCCCGCCGGTCGGGCAGCACGAGCGCGGCCGTACGGCCGCGCGGATGGGGACGGATGTCGCGAGATCGAGCACGTCGAGCGCCGGGCGCCTGGGGGACGCGCCTGCGCGGGTTCGCCGCTGCGCTCGCACTCGTGATCGCGGCGACGGGCGGCGTGGTGGCGAACCCCGCGCCCGCGACGGCGGCCGACTACCCGACGTGGGACGAGGTGCAGAAGGCCAAGGCCGACACGAAGGCCGCGGCCGCCGCCGTCGACGAGATCATCGGGCTCATCGCCGAGCTCGAGGCGAACGTCGAGGCGGCCCGGGCCGAGGCCGAGCGCCGCACCGAGGAGCTCTTCGTCGCCCAGCAGCAGTACGACGACGCGGTCCGCCGTGCGGACGAGATCCAGGCGCAGGCCGATGCGGCGCAGGCGAAGGCCGACGAGGCCGAGAAGAACGCCGGGCAGCTCGCGGCCCAGCTCTACCGCACGGGCGGTTCCGACATCGGGGTGAACCTGCTCTTCGACGCGGGCGATGCGGCCCGCACCGACGAGCTGCTCGCGAAGCTCGGCTCGATGGAGAAGCTCGTCGAGCGGACGGCCGACATCTACGAGGAGGCGCAGGAGGCCGGCAACGCGGCCCAGTCGCTCGCCGACCAGGCCGAGGTGGCGCGCGCCGAACGCGAGAAGCTGCGCATCGCGGCCGAGCAGGCGCTTGCCGCGGCACAGGCCGCCCAGGCGGCCGCCGAGGCCGCGCTGGCCGAGTCCGAGGAGAAGAAGATCGAGCTGGACCAGCAGCTCAAGTTCCTCAAGGACGCCGAGGCGAAGACGACCGCCGCCTACCAGGAGGGCGAGCGCAAGCGGAAGGAAGAGGAGGAGCGCCGCCGCAAGGAGGAGGAGCGCCGCAGGCGCGAGGCGGCCGCGGCGGCCGCGGCCGCGGCAGCTGCCGCCGGCAGCGGCGGTGGCGGCGGGTCGTCCGGCGGTGGCGGCGGAGGATCGACCGCGTCGTCAGGCTGGTCGAAGCCGGCGTACGGCTACATCTCCGAGTACTACGGCCCCCGTGCCGTCATGTGCACCGGCGGGTACTGCACGAACCCGTTCCACTACGCCGTCGACATCGCGACCGGCTGCTCCGCCCCGATCTACGCGGCCGCGAGCGGCACCGTCGTCTACGCCGGCTGGTCGGGCAGCTACGGCAACTTCATCAAGATCGACCACGGCGGCGGCATCTCCACCGGGTACGCCCACATCCGCCCGGGCGGCCTCTTCGTCGGCTACGGGCAGTGGGTGAACTCCGGCCAGGTGATCGCCTCGAGCGGCACCACCGGTGCGTCGACCGGATGCCACCTGCACTTCGAGGTCTACAGCGGCTGGAGCCGCATCAACCCGATCCCGTTCCTGTCGGCGCGCGGCGTCTACCTCGGCTGAGACCGCGGCCGGGAACACGACGAGGGGGCGAGCCGATCGGCTCGCCCCCTCGGTGCGTGCAGCGGATGCCGCGGCATCCGACTTGAGTCAGTGACCCGGGTAGGCCTCGATGGCCTTCGCGATGAGCGACTCGGCCTCCGCCGCGTTCGCCCAGCCCTCGGTCTTGACCCACTTGCCGGGCTCGAGGTCCTTGTAGTGCTCGAAGAAGTGCTCGATCTCCTTGCGGGTGTACTCGGGCACGTCGTCGACGTCCTGGATGTGGTCCCAGCGCGGGTCGCCAGCGGGCACCGCGATGACCTTCGCGTCGCCGCCGCCGTCGTCGACCATGTTGAAGACGCCGACGGGGCGGACCTTCACGCCGACGCCGGGGAAGAGCGGGTACTGGGTGAGCACGAGCACGTCGAGCGGGTCGCCGTCGTCGCCGAGCGTGTTCTCGAAGAAGCCGTAGTCGGTCGGGTACACGAAGTTCGTGTAGAGCACGCGGTCGAGGAACACCCGGCCGGTCTCGTGGTCGACCTCGTACTTGTTGCGGCTCCCCTTGGGGATCTCGATGACGGCGGCGTACTCGCCCATGCTGCTCTCCTCGTTTCGGATGGTGGCGTCTCGAAGTTCTCGGGGCCTCGACGGGCCCGGCGCCGCGGGCGCACCCGAACGGGCCCCGGACGACGGAATAAGGTTACGTGATGCCCTCGGAGCGCCGTCCCCGCCTGACGCCGCCGATCGCCGACGTGCGACGCGCGGTGCGATCGGTGCTCGACGCCCGCGACGACGCCCCGCTCGCGCTCGTCGCGCTCTCCGGCGGGCCCGACTCGCTCGCGCTCGCCGCGGCGGCCGCGTTCGAGGCCCCGCGTGCGGGGTGGCGGGCCGGCGCGGTGGTCGTCGACCACGGTCTGCAGCCCGGGTCGTCCGAGCAGGCGGATGCCGCGGCATCCGTCGCCCGCGACCTCGGCCTCGACCCCGTGCTCGTCGAACGCGTCGACGCGGGCGCCGCGCCCGGCGGCGCCGGTCCGGAGGGGGCGGCGCGCGCCGCCCGGTACGCCGCGCTGGACGCCGCCGCGGCCGCGACCGGCGCCGAGGTCGTGCTGCTCGGCCACACGCTCGACGACCAGGCCGAGACCGTGCTGCTCGGGCTGGCCCGCGGATCCGGCTCCGGCAGCCTCGGTGGGATGGCCGCCCGGTCCGGTCGGTACGCCCGGCCCCTGCTCGGCATCCGCCGCGCCGACACCCGGCAGGCCTGCCTCGACGCCGGGCTCGAACCGTGGAACGACCCGCACAACCTCGATTCCGCGTACGCGCGCGTGCGCGTGCGCGAACGGGTGCTGCCCCTGCTCGAGGCCGAGCTCGGCCCGGGCGTCGCCGAGGCGCTCGCCCGCACGGCCGAGCAGCTCCGCGAAGACGAGCGGGCCTTCGACGAGCAGATCGACGAGTTCATCGAGGAGATCTGCGAGCCGGCCGAGGCGGGCATCGCGGTGTCGGCCGCGGTGCTCGCCGCGAACCCCGCGGCGCTCCGCCAGCGCATCATCCGCCACGTCGTCGCCAGCGAGTTCGGGGCGTCGCTGAGCCGCACCCAGACGCTCGAGGTCGCCCGGCTCGTGACCGACTGGCACGGGCAGGGACCGATCGACCTGCCGGGGGGCGTGCGGGCCACCCGGGCGGGCGCCCACGTCGTGCTCTCCACCACGGGGTCGACGACCGTGCTGCCGCACGATCACTGACCGGCCACGGCGTAGGCTCGTGGCATCCGTTCGGCCGCACGAGGTGAGAGGGAGCAAGGATGGATTCGCGCGAGATCGAGGGCGACCTGACCGAAGTGCTCGTGACGGAGCAGCAGATCCGCGACAAGCTCGCCGAGCTCGCCCGCCGGATCGAGGCCGACTACGAGGGTGAGCGCCTCCTGCTCGTCGGCGTGCTGAAGGGCGCCGTCATGGTCATGGCGGACCTCGCGCGCGAGCTCCGCAGCCACGTGACGATGGACTGGATGGCCGTCTCGTCGTACGGCGCCGGCACCCAGTCGTCCGGCGTCGTCAAGATCCTCAAGGACCTCGACACCGACCTGTCGGGGCGCCACGTGCTCATCGTCGAGGACATCATCGACTCCGGACTCACGCTCAGCTGGCTGCTCGGCAACCTCGCCTCGCGCGGTGCGGCGTCGATCGAGATCTGCGCCCTCCTGCGCAAGCCGGATGCCGCGAAGGTCGAGATCGACGTCAAGTACCTCGGGTTCGACATCCCGAACCAGTTCGTCGTGGGCTACGGTCTCGACTACGCCGAGACCTATCGCAACCTGCGCGACGTCGCGATCCTGGCACCGCACGTGTACAGCTGATCGGGCGTCCGCGCGGAGATCGGGGGGTCGCCGCATGGGGGAGCGCGCACGTCGCACGAGGCTGCGCGACGCCGGTGCCGCGTTCGCGAGCAACTGGCGCAACGGCGACCTGCGCCGCGCCCAGCTAAGCTTCCTCGGCGCATGGACCGCGGAGTGGGCGTTCACGGTCGCCCTCGGCATCGTCGCCTACCGCGACGGCGGCGCCGCGGCGGTCGGACTCGTGGGGCTCCTGCGCATGGTGCCGTCGGCGCTCCTCGCCCCGCTGCTCTCGCCCATCGCCGACCGCGGGCGCCGCGAGCGGGTGCTCATCCTCGTCTCCGTCGTGCGCGGCGCCGCGACCGCGGCGACGGCCGTCGTCGTGGCGATGGCCGGCCCGGCGGCGATCGTGTACGTGCTCGCCGTCGTCTCGACGATCGCGGCCACCCTCTATCGGCCCGCGCACTCGGCGCTGCTGCCGTCCCTCTGCCGCACGGGCCACGAGCTCGCCAGCGCCAACATGGTCCGCGGGCTCCTCGACTCCGCGGCCACCCTCGTGGGCCCGCTGCTCGCCGCCGTGCTGCTCCAGTTCACCGGCGTCGACGTCGTCTTCGCCGTCGCCGCGGCCGCGTCCTTCGCCGCGGCCGCCCTCCTCGTCGGACTCCGGTACGACGCCCCGCCCCGCCCGGCGGCGCCGCGGCGGCCGAACCTCGTCAGGGAGGCGGTCGAGGGGCTGCGTGCCGTCGCGCGGGACCGCGACGTGCTCCTCATCCTGGGCCTCGCCGGGGCGCAGGCGCTCACCCGGGGCGCGCTCACGGTCTTCTCGGTCGTCGTCGCGATCGAGCTGCTCGGCACCGGGGAGCCCGGGGTCGGCGCCCTCATGACCGCGGTCGGGGCGGGGGCGGTGCTGGGGTCGCTCGGGTCCTCGTTCCTCGTCGGCACCGGTCGGCTCGGCGCGTGGTTCGCCGTCGGCGTCGCCCTGTGGGGCCTGCCGATCGCATTGGTCTCCGTCGTGCCGCAGCAGGGGCCGGCGCTGCTGCTGCTCTCGCTCGTCGGCGTCGCCAACGCGCTGATCGACATCGCGGGCTTCACGCTGATCGCCCGGCTCGCGCCCGACGAGGTCCTCGCCCGCGTGTTCGGGGTGTTCGAGAGCATGGTCGCGGTGTTCGTGGGCATCGGGGCGGTCGTCGCGTCGACGCTCGTCGACCAGCTCGGGATCCACGCCGCGCTCATCGCGGTCGGGCTGCTGTGCCCCGTGCTCGCGGTCGCGTCGTGGTGGCGGCTCCGAGCGCTCGACCGGTCGGTCGCGACGCTCGACCGGGAGGTCGGACTGCTGCGGCGGGTGCCCATGCTCGACGCGCTGCCGCTGCCCTCGATCGAGCAGCTCGCGCGCGCGCTCGAGCCCGTGTCGGTCCCGGCCGGGCGCACCGTGTTCGCGCAGGGCGACGTCGGCGACCGGTACTACGTGATCGAGGACGGGGAGGCGAGCGTCCTGCGCGACGGCCGCGTCGTGGCCGAACTCGGCCCGGGTGAGGGCTTCGGAGAGATCGCGCTGCTGCGACCGACGGGGCGGATGGCGAGCGTCGTCGCCGTGCGCGACCTCCGGCTGCAGTCGCTCGCCTCCGATCGCTTCCTCCCGGTCGTCGTCGGGTACACCGCGAGTGCGAGCCGCGCGGCGGCCACGGTCGACGGCATCATGTCGCAGTACGGTCCGGACGGGTCGCCGGGGGAGCCGTCGGGCTGACCGCTTTCAGCGAACAGGCAGCAGGTGTCCAGCGCTGCCGGGGTAGCCTGCTAGCACCATGAACATGAAGAAGCTCCTCCGCGGGCCGATCCTCTACATCGTGCTGGCCATCATCGCGGTCTGGATCGGTTCGACCCTGATCACCCAGTCGGGCTTCCGCGAGGTCTCGACCCAGCAGGGCCTGGAGCTCCTGAACGACGGCAAGGTCTCCGCCGTCAAGATCGTCGACGGCGAGAACCGGGTCGACCTCACGCTCGCGAAGGCCGAGGAGGACCTCGGCACGCAGGTGCAGTTCTACTACGTGACGCCGCGCGGCGACGACATCGTCGCGGCGGTCGACGCCGCGAACCCGTCGGACGGGTTCAACGACGAGGTGCCGCAGCCGAACTGGTTCCTCTCGATGCTCGGCATCCTGCTGCCGCTGGTGCTCATCGGCCTCTTCTTCTGGATCATGCTCTCCGGAATGCAGGGCGGCGGCAACCGCGTCATGCAGTTCGGCAAGTCCAAGGCGAAGCTCGTCTCGAAGGAGAGCCCGAAGGTCACCTTCGACGACGTCGCCGGCGCCGAGGAGGCCATCGAGGAGCTCCACGAGATCAAGGAGTTCCTGAAGGAGCCGGCCAAGTTCCAGGCCGTCGGCGCCCGCATCCCGAAGGGCGTGCTGCTCTACGGCCCGCCCGGAACCGGCAAGACCCTGCTCGCCCGCGCCGTGGCCGGCGAGGCGGGCGTGCCGTTCTACTCGATCTCCGGCTCTGACTTCGTCGAGATGTTCGTCGGCGTCGGCGCGAGCCGCGTCCGCGACCTCTTCGACCAGGCCAAGCAGAACGCACCGGCCATCATCTTCGTCGACGAGATCGACGCGGTCGGCCGCCACCGCGGCGCCGGCCTCGGCGGCGGGCACGACGAGCGCGAGCAGACGCTGAACCAGCTGCTCGTCGAGATGGACGGCTTCGACCCCAAGACGAACGTCATCCTCATCGCGGCCACCAACCGCCCCGACATCCTCGACCCCGCGCTGCTGCGCCCGGGCCGCTTCGACCGCCAGATCGGCGTCGACGCCCCCGACCTCAAGGGTCGCCAGAAGATCCTCGAGGTGCACTCGAAGGGCAAGCCGCTCGCCAAGGGCGTCGACCTCGAGGTCCTCGCGCGCAAGACGCCGGGCTTCACCGGCGCCGACCTGGCCAACGTGCTCAACGAGGCGGCGCTGCTCACCGCGCGCTCGAACGCGCAGCTGATCGACAACCGTGCGCTCGACGAGGCCGTCGACCGCGTGATCGCCGGCCCGCAGCGCCGCACGCGCGTGATGAAGGACAAGGAGAAGCTCATCACCGCGTACCACGAGGGCGGGCACGCGCTCGCCGCGGCGGCGATGAACCACACCGACCCGGTGACCAAGATCACGATCCTCCCGCGCGGTCGCGCCCTCGGCTACACGATGGTGCTGCCCCTCGAGGACAAGTACTCGGTGACCCGCAACGAGCTCCTCGACCAGCTGACCTACGCCATGGGCGGCCGCGTCGCCGAGGAGATCGTCTTCCACGACCCGTCGACGGGTGCCTCGAACGACATCGAGAAGGCGACCGCCACCGCCCGCAAGATGGTCACCGAGTACGGCATGTCGGCCAACATCGGCGCCGTGAAGCTCGGCCAGTCGCAGGGCGAGGTCTTCCTGGGCCGCGACATGGGCCACCAGCGCGACTACTCGGAGGAGATCGCGGAGCGCGTCGACATCGAGGTGCGCGGGCTCATCGAGCAGGCCCACGACGAGGCGTGGCAGGTGCTCAACGAGAACCGCGACATCCTCGACAAGCTGGCCGCGGAGCTGCTCGAGCAGGAGACGCTCGACCACCACCAGATCGCCGAGATCTTCAAGGACGTCACGAAGCTGCCGGAGCGCCCGCTGTGGCTCTCGAGCGACAAGCGGCCGGTCTCGGACCGCCCGCCGATCCCGTTCCCGAGCCGCAAGGCGCCGATCGACCAGGGCGCCGTCGACGGCGGCGTCGACTCCGGCGCACCCGTCGAGGAGGCGAAGGCGTCGCGCACGCCGAGCACGAAGCCGCGTCCCGCCACGGCGTGAGCCTCGGCACGGAGGAGCACGCAGAGGAGGGTGCCATGACGGGGGTGGACGCCGAGCGCATCGAGCGCGCCGTGCGCGAGCTGCTCCTGGCGATCGGCGAGGACCCCGGCCGCCCCGGTCTCGAGCGCACCCCGCAGCGCGTGGCCGAGGCGTATGCGGAGTACTTCAGCGGCATCGGCGCCGACCCCTCGGTGCACCTGGCCGACGCGGTGCCGACCGGGTCGACGGATGCCGGGATGCCGGCGACCTCGGACGCCGTCGTGCTGCGCGACCTCTCGTTCCGATCGGTCTGCGAGCACCACCTCGTGCCGTTCACCGGCACCGCGCACGTGGCCTACCTGCCCGGCGAGAAGCTCGTCGGGCTCGGACGCATCCCCGCGGTGCTCGACACGATCTCGAGCCGCCCGCAGCTGCAGGAGCGCATCGCCGAGGAGGTCGCCGACGCGCTCGACGCCGGCCTCAAACCGCGCGGGGTGCTCGTCGTGCTCGACGCGGTGCACGCGTGCGTGACCACGCGCGGCGCGCGTCAGGAGCACAGCTCGACCGTCACGGTCGCGAGCCGCGGCGCGCTCGCCGACCCCGCGGCGCGGGCCGAGGTCATGGCCCTCATCGGATCGGGGCGCAGTGCCTGAGCCGGCGGCTGCGGAGCCGGGCGAGTCCGCGACCGCGCCCCTCATCATGGGCGTGGTGAACGTCACCCCCGACTCGTTCAGCGACGGCGGGCGGTGGTTCGACACCGACGCCGCGGTCGCGCACGCGCTCGAGCTGGACGCGGCGGGCGCCGACCTGCTCGACGTGGGCGGCGAATCGACCCGCCCCGGGGCGGCGCGCGTCGACCCGGAGGAGGAGCTCCGGCGCGTGGTGCCGGTCATCCGCGAGCTCGCGCGGCGCGGCCTGCGCGTGAGCGTCGACACCATGCGCGCGGCGACGGCCGCGGCGGCCGTCGCCGCCGGCGCCGAGATCATCAACGACGTCTCGGCGGGGCTCGCCGACGCCGAGATGGGGCGGATCGCCGCCGCCACGGGAGCCACCTACGTGGCGATGCACTGGCGCGGCCACTCCGACCGGATGGACGACCTCGCCACGTACGACGACGTCGCGCGCGACGTGCGCGACGAGCTGGCGCGTCGCGTCGACGAGCTGGTCGCCGCGGGCGTCTCCCCCGATCGGCTGATCCTCGACCCGGGCCTCGGCTTCTCCAAGCGCGCCGAGCAGAACTGGGAGCTGCTGGCGAACCTCGACGTGCTCGCCGAGCTCGGCTACCCGCTGCTCGTCGGCGCGTCGCGCAAGCGGTTCCTCGGCGCGCTCCTGCCCGAGGGTGCGCCCGTCGAGGACCGTGACCTGCCCACGGCGGTCATCAGCGTGCTCTCCGCCCGGGCCGGCGCGTGGGGCGTCCGCGTGCACGACGTCGCGGGCACGCGCGTCGCGCTCGACGTCGCCCGCGCATGGCAGAGTGGACGACGTGGCCAGCACTCGTGATCGGATCGCCGTGACGGGCATCCGCGTCCGCGCGCACCACGGCGTCTTCGACTTCGAGCGCGAGCAGGGCCAGGAGTTCGTCATCGACGTGTCCGTCGCCGTCGACCTCGCCGCGGCGGCCTCCGGCGACGACCTCGGCCGCACCGTGCACTACGGCGACCTCGCCGTCGCGGTGGCGGAGGCCGTCGAGCGCGACCCCGTCGACCTGATCGAGACCGTCGCCGAGCGCGTCGCGGCCGTCGCGCTCGGCTTCGACGGCGTCGAGGAGGCGAGCGTCACGGTGCACAAGCCCCAGGCACCGATCGACGTGCCGTTCGACGACGTCGCCGTGACCGTCGTGCGGAGCCGGGCATGACCCGCGCCGTCATCGCGTTCGGTGCCAACCTGGGCGACCGCGAGGCGACGATCGCGTCCGCCACGCGGGCGATCGCCGAGCCCGATGGCGTCGAGCTCGTCGCCGTGTCGCCGGTCTACGAGACGGCCGCGGTGCGGCCGGCCGGCGTCGACCCGGAGGCGCCGCGCTACCTCAACGGCGTCATCGTCGTCGAGACGACGCTGGCGCCGCATGCCCTGCTCGACCTGCTGCAGCGCGTCGAGTCCGAGCACGGGCGCACGCGCGAGACGCGCTGGGGCGACCGCACCCTCGACCTCGACCTCATCGACCACGGCGGGGCACGCGTCGCCGACGACCGGCTCGTGCTGCCGCACCCGCGCGCGTGGGAGCGCGCCTTCGTGCTCCAGCCCTGGCTCGACGTCGACCCCGACGCCGAGCTGCCCGGGCGGGGGCGCGTGGCCGACCTCCGTGCGCAGGCCGACGACGAGGTGGTCCGCCGGTGAACCGCACCCACGTCTCGACGCTCATCGCGTTCGCCGTGATCGGCCTCGCGCTGGGCTACCTCGGCGAGCTCGCGCTCGTCGCCGCGGGTGCCGCGGCGCTCGTGCCGCCGCTCTCGCTGCCCGTCACGCTCACCGGCCTGGGCGTGATCGTCGTGCTGTTCGCCTGGCCGATCCGGCAGGCGGTCCGCGGCGACCGCAGGCGCCGGATCGACCCCTTCCGTGCCGCGCGCATCGCCGTGCTGGCCAAGGCGAGCAGCCTGACCGGTGCGCTCGTCCTGGGCGCCGGGGGCGGGATCGTCCTGTTCCTGCTGACGCGCAGCGTGCTGCCGCCCCTCGGCACGATCTGGATGGCGATCGCGACCGCCGTCGGCGCCGCGCTGCTCCTGGCCGGCGGCCTCGTCGCCGAGCACTTCTGCACCCTTCCGCCCGACGACCCCGAAGAGGAGGGTTCGGCGCATGCCTGACCCCGAGCACGCCGCATCCGACGCCCCGGTCCCCGCCGAGGCACCGGGACCGGCGGCGGACGCCGCAGCGCCCGCGGAGGCGGCGGCGCCCGCAGCGCCCGCGGAGCCGACGCCCGAGCCGGCGCCGGTGCCGGTCGACGCGACCGCCCACGTCGACGACGACTGGCGACGCGTCTCGCCGAAGCACGTCGTGGTCGAAGTCGTCGGCTCCGTCATCGGCTCGGGCATCACGGTCGCCGTGCTGCTCGTCGTCGGCGCGTGGTTCGCGCTGCCGTGGGCGACGTGGGCCGGCATCGCGGTGGCGGCGATCGCGGTCGTCTCGATCGCGTTCGAGCCGCGCCGGGTCCGCTCCATCGGCTACCGCCGCCGCGCCGACGACCTCGTGTTCCGGCGCGGCATCATGTTCCAGCGCCAGGTCGCGGTGCCCTACGGGCGGATGCAGCTCGTCGACCTCACCCGCGGACCCGTGTCCCGCGCGCTCGGCCTCGCCGACCTGAAGTTCGTGACCGCGGCCGCGGCGACCGCCGTGACGCTGCCCGGACTTCCTCTCGAGGACGCCGAGCGGCTGCGCGACGAGCTCGTCGCGCTCGCCGAGACCCGACGGGCGGGCCTGTGACGGCACCCGAGGCCCGCACGCCGATCGGCCCGCTCGCCGACGGCGAGTGGCACCGGCTGCATCCCGCGAGCCCGCTGCTGCGGGGCGGCCTCGTGTTCCTCGCCGTGATCGGGTTCCTCATCGCGAACCTGCGGGAACGGGTCGTCGAGCTGTTCCTGTTGTTCTTCGCCCCCGGTGCCGAGCCGCCCGGAGGGCCGAACGGCGACTTCGGCGGCGACTTCGCCGAGGACCCGGTGACGGGCCTCGTGGCGAACGGCCTCATCGGGTGGGCGCTGCTCGTGCTCGTCGTGGTGATCGCGCTCGTCGTGCTCGGGTTCTGGCTCGCCTGGCGCATGCACACGTTCCGCGTCACCGACGAGGCGCTCGAGGTGCGCAGCGGCATCCTGTTCCGCTCCCACCGCAGTGCGCGGCTCGACCGGATCCAGGGCATCAACGTGGCCCGGCCCGTGTTCGCGCGCCTGTTCGGCGCCGCCAAGCTCGACGTCTCGGTCGCGGGGCAGTCGGGCAACGTCGAGCTCTCGTACCTCGGCTCCGCGCAGGCGGACCGGCTCCGGGGCGACCTGCTCCGGCTGGCTTCGGGTGCGCGCCGGGAGGCGGCGCAGCCGCCGGCGACCGGCGACGGCGTTCCCGCGTCCACTGCGACGGCGGGCCCCGGTGCGGGCCCGACCCTCTCGGACCGCGCCGGAGCGCTCGTCGGGCGCCGGGTGGACGAGTTCCTCGCGCCCGAGCTCGATCCCGACCTCGCCCCGGTCGAGTCGGTCGTGCGGATCCCGTTCGGGCGCGTGATCGCCTCGGCGCTGCTCGGCGGCTCGATGATCTGGTTCGTCGCCGTGGTCGTCGCGATCGTCGTCGGCCTGTCGACGGGCTCGCTCTGGGTGCTCTTCACGTTCGTCCCGGCCGCGATCGGCGTCGTCAGCTACCTGTGGACCCGGATCACCGGGTCGCTGCGCTACACCATCGCCGGCACGCCCGACGGCGTGCGCATCGGGTCGGGCCTGCTCTCGACCGCGAACCAGACGATCCCGCCCGGGCGCGTGCACGCGATCGAGGCGTCGCAGTGGCTGCTCTGGCGCGCCTTCGGCTGGTGGACGGTGCGCGTGAACGTCGCCGGACAGTCGGTGGGGGCGAACGGCGACGCCGCGCGTCGCACGCTCGTCCTGCCGGTCGGCACCGCCGACGACGTCCGCCGGGTGATCGGGCTGCTCGCGCCCGACGCGATCGCGGAACTCGATCCCGTGCTCGACGCCGGGCTGACCGGCACCGGGCCGCACGACGGCTTCACGCCGGCGCCGCGCCGCGCCGCGTGGATCCGCCCGTTCTCATGGCGGCGGATCGGGCTCGGCATCGTCGGCGGCACCGCCCTGCTCCGCCGCGGTTGGCTGCTGCGCAGCCTCGCGCTCGTCCCGCTCGCGCGCATGCAGTCCGTGGCCGTCGCGTCCGGACCGCTCCGGCGCGGGCTCGGACTGGCCTCCGTGCGCATCCACACCGTCGCGGGCCCGGTCACGGCCGAGGCGCCCGCGCTCGACCGGGCCGACGCCGACGACGCGTACGCGCGCATCGCCGACGAGGCGATCGAGCGCGCACTGCGCGACCGCAGCGATCGTTGGGGGGTCCCGCATGCGGCCTGACCAGCGCGCCGGGCGGCTCGGCGTCGGAACCATCGGCGCGGGCCGCGTCGGCGCCGTGCTCGCCTCCGCCCTCGCGGGCGCCGGCCACGCGCTCACCGGCATCTCGGCGGTCTCCGACGCGAGCCGCGAGCGGGCGGCCGCGATGCTGCCCGACCTCCCGGTCCTCGGGGTGCCCGAGATCGTGGAGCGCAGCGAACTCGTGCTGCTCGCGGTGCCGGGCGACGAGCTCTCGGGGCTCGTCGAGGGCCTCGCCTCGGCGGGGGCGTGGCGGCCGGGCCAGCTCGTCGTGCACACCTCGGCGCGGCACGGCATCGCCGTGCTCGAGCCCGCGATGCGGGCCGGGGCGATCCCGCTCGCCATCCACCCGGCGATGTCGTTCACGGGCACGAGCGTCGACCTCGGCCGCCTCGCCGGCACCTGGTTCGCCGTGACCGCACCGGCGCCCGTGCTGCCGATCGGGCAGGCACTGGTCGTGGAGATGGGCGGCGAGCCCTTCGTCGTCGCGGAGGAGGACCGGCCGGCCTACGCGGAGGCCGTCGACACGGCGGTCTCGTTCTCGTCGGCGATCGTCGACCAGGCGACCGGCATCCTCGAGCGCATCGGGATGCCGCGGGCCGGCGCCGTGCTCGCGCCGCTCGTCCGCAGCGCGGTCGAGAACGCCCTCGCACGCCACGACCCGGGGCCGACGGTCGACGGGACGGCTACGATCGACGGGGCCGACGACGATCGGCCGTCGGGAGGTGCGTCGTGACGGGCGACGAGCAGCGGGCGGTCCGCACGGTCGCGGCACCCGCGGTGCACCGCACGATCGCCGGCATCCGCCAGGCCGTGCGCGGTGCACGGTCCGAGGGACGCACCGTCGCGTTCGTCCCGACGATGGGCGCCCTCCACGACGGGCACCTCGCGCTCGTGCGCCGGGCGCGCGCGGCCGCGGACGACGTCGTCGTCTCGATCTTCGTGAACCCGCTCCAGTTCGGCGCCGGCGAGGACCTCGACCGCTATCCGCGCACGTTCGATGCCGACCTCGACGCGCTCGCCCGCGAGGGCGTCGCGCACGTGTTCGCCCCCGCGGTCGACGAGATGTACCCGGACGGCGAGGTCGAGACGCGCATCGCCGCCGGCCACGTGGGCACCCTCTACGAGGGCGCGTCGCGCCCGGGCCACTTCGACGGCATGCTGACGGTCGTCGCGAAGCTCTTCCACATCGTCCAGCCCGACCGCGCCGTGTTCGGCCAGAAGGACGCGCAGCAGGTCTTCCTCGTGCGGCGGATGGTCGCGGACCTCGACGTGCCGGTCGAGGTCGAGGTCGTGCCGACCGTGCGCGAGCCCGACGGCCTCGCCATGTCGAGCCGGAACCGCTACCTCGACGCGCCGGACCGCCGCACGGCGCTGGCACTCTCCGAGGCGCTCGCCGCCGCCGGCCGGGCCGCGCCCGAGGGCCTCGACGAGGTGCTCGCGGAGGCCGCCGCCGCGTTCGGCGACCACGACGGCATCGACCTCGACTACCTGGTGGTGGTCGACCCCGAGACGTTCCTCCCGGTCGACGAGGCCGCCCACGGCCCGGCGACCGTGCTCGTCGCCGCGCGCGTCGGCGGCACCCGGCTCATCGACAACGCCGACATCGTCCTCGGCTGACGCGCCCGGTACCCGCCGCCTCGCGGCATCCGGCTCCCCTTCAGGTCGGCGCACGGCGGCGGGATACGCTGGTGGGTGGCATCCGCTCGGATGCGACCCCCACGACCCCGCCACCGATCCGGAGAAGCCATGGCCGACGAGACCACGCACGAGCCGACCGCCGAGGAGATCTCGGAGCAGAAGTCCGTGCGACTGGCCAAGCGCGAGCGCCTCATCGACGACGCCGCGGACCTCGGGCAGGGCGCGTACCCGGTCTCGCTCCCGATCACCGCGAGCATCCCCGAGGTGCGCGCGCGGTTCGTCGGGCTGGGCGTCGACGAGCGCAGCGGCGAGACGGTCGGCGTCTCGGGTCGCGTCGTGCACCTGCGCAACACGGGCAAGCTCTGCTTCGCCGCGCTGCAGTCGGGCGACGGCAGCCGGATCCAGGCCATGGTCTCCCTCGCCGAGGTCGGTGAGGAGTCGCTCGCGGCGTGGAAGGACCTCGTCGACCTCGGCGACCACGTCTTCGTCGCCGGCGAGGTGATCACGAGCCGGCGCGGCGAGCTCTCGATCATGGCGACCGAGTGGCGGATGGCGTCGAAGGCGATCAACCCGCTCCCGAACCTGCACAACGAGCTCTCCGAGGAGACGCGCGTGCGCAGCCGGTACCTCGACCTCATCGCGCGGGAGCAGGCGCGGCGCAACGTGATCGACCGCGCGAAGGTCAACGCGAGCCTCCGGCGCACGTTCGGCGAGCTCGGCTTCGTCGAGGTCGAGACGCCGATGCTGCAGGTCATGCACGGCGGCGCCTCGGCGCGCCCGTTCGTGACGCACTCGAACGCGTTCGACACCGAGCTGTTCCTGCGCATCGCGCCGGAGCTCTACCTCAAGCGGGCCGTCGTCGGCGGCATCGAGCGCGTCTACGAGATCAACCGCAACTTCCGCAACGAGGGCGCCGACTCGACGCACAGCCCCGAGTTCGCGATGCTCGAGGCGTACCAGGCGTACGGCGACTACCACTCGATCGCCGACCTCACCCAGAAGCTCATCCAGGACGCCGCGGAGGCCGTCTCGGGCTCGCACGTCGTGACGTGGGCCGACGGCACCGACTACGACCTCGGCGGTCAGTGGGACCGCCTGTCGATGTACGGGTCGCTGTCGGAGGCCATCGGCGAGGAGATCACGCCCGAGACGCCGATGTCGCGCCTGCAGGAGCTCGCCGCCGACGTCGACATCGAGATCGACCATCCGCTGCCCGGCAAGTACGTCGAGGAGCTCTGGGAGCACCACGTGAAGTCGGGACTCGAGCGCCCGACGTTCGTCATGGACTTCCCGCTCGACACCTCGCCCCTCGTGCGGCAGCACCGCTCGATCCCCGGCGTCGTGGAGAAGTGGGACCTCTACGTGCGCGGCTTCGAGCTCGCCACGGGCTACTCCGAGCTCGTCGACCCTGTGGTGCAGCGCGACCGGTTCGTCGAGCAGGCCCGCCTCGCCGCCGGCGGCGATCCCGAGGCGATGCGCCTCGACGAGGAGTTCCTGCGGGCGCTCGAGTTCGGCATGCCGCCGACCGGCGGCATGGGGATGGGCATCGACCGCCTCCTGATGGCGATCACGGGCCTCGGCATCCGCGAGACCATCCTGTTCCCGCTGGTGAAGTAGGAGGACGACATGGACGACTACCTGCCCAAGAAGGAGCTCGAGCCCGAGCGGGACCCCAAGCAGCCCTCGTTCTCCCGGATCGCGATCTGGGTGATCGTCGGTGCGGTGGGCCTGTACCTGCTCGGTTCGGGCATCTGGGGAATCGTCACGGGCGGCTGACCGACCGGTCGCGCGGATCCGAGGGAACCGCAGGTATTCTGGAACGGCTATGGATGACTTCTGGCTGAACGCGATCTGGTCGCTCACCCCGACCGTGCTGATCGGACTCATCTTCTGGTTCGTGATGCGGTCGCTGCTGCGCGCCGATCGCACGGAGCGCGACACCTACGCGAAGATCGAGGCCGAGGAGCGCGCGAAGCTCGCCGAGCAGCAGCACCGAGCCGCCTAGTCGCGCATGACGGCGGCACAGCTCACGGCGATCATCGCCATCCTGGCGCTCGTCATCGACATCGTCGTGCGCGTCATCGCGATCATCGTCGTGCCGCGCAACCGCCGTCCCACCGCGGGCATGGCGTGGCTGCTGGCGATCTTCTTCATCCCGTACCTCGGGGTGCTCTTCTTCCTCCTGATCGGCAACCCGAAGCTGCCGAAGGCGCGACGGGCGAAGCAGGCCGAGGTCGACCGCTTCATCCGCGAGAGCACGCACGGCGTCGAGCAGGTCAGCGACAAGACCGACTGGCCGGACTGGTTCGACGGCGTCGTGCGCCTGAACCGCAACCTCGGCGCGATGCCGCTCATCGGGCACAACAGCGCGCGGCTCATCGGCGACTACGAGGCGTCGATCGCCGCGATGGCCGACGCGATCTCCCGGGCGACGCGCTACGTCCACGTCGAGTTCTACATCTTCTCGTACGACTCGACGACCGCCGGGTTCTTCGACGCGCTCGGTGAGGCCGTCGCGCGCGGGGTCGAGGTGCGGGTGCTGCTCGACCACATCGCGTCGCGTCGTTCGAAGGGGTACCGGCGCACCCTGAGGAGGCTCGATCGCATGGGCGTCGAGTGGCGACTGATGCTGCCGGTGCTGCCCCTGCGCGGCAAGTACCAGCGACCCGACCTGCGCAACCACCGCAAGATCCTCGTCGTCGACGGCGAGATCGCGTACATGGGCTCGCAGAACATCATCGACCGGAGCTACAACAAGCGCGGCAACCTCCGTCGCGGGCTGAAGTGGCAGGAGCTCGTCGCCGAGCTCGAGGGGCCGATCGTCTCTGGCCTCGACGCGATCTTCGCCACCGACTGGTACCTCGAGACGGGCAGTGCGCCCTCGCGCGAGGAGCTCATCCCGTTCGCCCAGCCGCCCGAGGAGCAGAACCTCGACTGCCAGGTCGTGCCGAGCGGTCCGGGGTACCCGAACGAGAACAACCTCAAGCTCTTCCTCGCACTGCTGTACGCGGCCCGCGAGCGGATCATCATCACGAGCCCGTACTTCGTGCCCGACGAGGCGATGCTCCGTGCGATCAGCGGGGCGACGCAGCGCGGCGTGCACGTCGAGCTGTTCGTGTCGGAGCTCGGCGACCAGGCGCTCGTGTACCACGCGCAGCGCTCGTACTACGAGGCGCTGTTGCGGGCGGGCGTGCGCATCTACATGTACAAGGCCCCGTACATCCTGCACGCCAAGCACTTCACGATCGACGACGACGTCGCGGTCATCGGCTCGAGCAACATGGACATCCGCTCGTTCGAGCTCAACATGGAGATCTCGCTCCTGGTCCGCGGTGCGTCCTTCGTGCGCGAGATGCGGGCGGTGGAGGAGGGCTACCGGCGAGACAGCCGGGAGCTGACCCTCGACGAGTGGATGCAGCAGCCGTTGCGCTCGACGGTGCTCGACAACCTCGCCCGCCTCACCTCCGCGCTGCAGTAGCGCGGCGGCCCTGACGCGACCGGTTCGGCGCGCGCCGGTCGAGCGCGTCGCTGCGCACGTCCGTCGTCCCCGCATGACCGTGAATGTGGGTTTCTGTGGGAAGTTCTGCGAATGTGTTGCACTTGAGGTTCGTTGTGAGCTAAACTCACACGAACGCAGGTGATCGAAGATCGGCAGGGAGGCCGCGCATGTACGCGATGGAGCGACACGAGCACATCCTCGAGGCCCTCGCACGCACCGGCCGCGTCTCGGTCGCCGGGCTCGCCGACGAACTCGACGTCACCGCCGAGACCATCCGCCGCGACCTCGACGCCCTCGAGCAGGCCGGCCACCTGCGCCGCGTGCACGGCGGCGCCGTGAGCGCCTCCCGCGCGAGCCTCGCCGAGACCACCGTCCTCGAGCGCACCGGGCAGCACACCGACGCCAAGCGGGCCATCGCGAACGAGGCGCTCGCCCTCGTGCCCCCGACCTTCCGCGGCTCCATCCTGCTCGACGCCGGCACCACGACGGGCGCGCTCGCCGAGGCGCTCGTCGGCTGGCGGCCCGAGCCGGGCACGCCGCCGCTCACGGTCTACACGAACTCGGTGCCCATCGCGGCACTGCTGCACGGCAGCCCCGACCTCGTCGTCCGCGTCGTCGGCGGTACGATCCGCGGCATCACGAGCGCCGCCGTCGGGCCCGCCGCCATCGCGCAGCTCGCCGAGATCCGCCCCGACATCGCGTTCATCGGCACGAACGGCGTGAGCGCCGAGTTCGGCCTCTCGACGCCCGACGAGCTCGAGGCGCAGGTCAAGCAGGCCATGGTCGACCGAGCCCGGCTCGCCGTCGTCCTCGTCGACTCGTCGAAGCACGACGACGAGGCGCTCCAGCGCTTCGCCGCCCTCGACGAGGTCGACGTGCTCATCACCGACGCGCCGCCCGGCCCGGCGCTCGCCGTGGCACTCGACGAGGCCGAGGTGGAGGTGCGGGTCGCATGATCGTCACGCTGACCGTCAATCCGTCGCTCGACCGGACCGTCGAGCTCGACGCGGAGCTCGAGCGCGGCGAGGTGCAGCGCGTCGACCGCAGCGTCGAGGAGCCCGGCGGCAAGGGCGTCAACGTCACCCGCGCCCTGGTCGCCGCCGGGTCGGACTCCGTCGCGGTCCTGCCCGGCCGCGCCGACGACCCGCTCGTCCTCGCGCTCGCGACGGCCGGACTGCCGGTCGTCACGGTGCCGATCGCGGGGCGGCTGCGGTCGAACATCGCGATCACCGAGCCCGGCGGGGTCACCACCAAGCTCAACGAGCCGGGCCCGTCGCTCGACGACGACGAGCAGGCCGCCCTGATCCGCGCGGTCGTCGCGCAGTCGGCGCATGCCACGTGGCTCGTGCTCGCCGGATCGCTCCCGCCCTCGCTGCCCGCCGACTTCTACGTGCGCCTCGTGCGCGAGGCCCGCTCCGCGGGCGTCACCGCGCGGGTCGCCGTGGACACGTCGGGCGCGCCGCTCGCGGCGCTCGTCGACGCCGACGTCGAGATCGACCTCGTCAAGCCCAACGGCGAGGAGCTCGCCGAGCTCACGGGCGAGGCCGACCCCGACGCGCTCGAGGCCGACCCCGCGCGGGTCGCCGAGCTGGCCGCGCGGCTCGCGCCCCGCGGCATCCGCTCGGCCCTGGTCACGCTCGGCGCCCACGGCGCCGTGCTCGCGACGGACGGGGGCGCCTGGTTCGCCCCCGCACCGCGCATCGAGGCCCGCAGCACCGTGGGGGCGGGCGACAGCTCGCTCGCCGGCTACCTGCTGGCCACGACCGAAGGGGCGGCGCCCGAGCGGGCGCTCGCCCAGGCGGTCGCACACGGGGCGGCCGCGGCGTCGCTCCCCGGCTCGGCCGTCCCCACGAGGGAGCAGGCCGACGCCTCCGCCGTCACCGTCACCAGAATCCGGGGCGCCGTCGCCCCGGCCGTCCACTAGGAGGAACCGATGTCCACCGTGATCGACCAGCGGCTCGTCACCCTCGACGAGCCACTCGGCGCCGACAAGGCCGCCGTCATCCGAGCCCTCGCCGACGCCGTCGTCGCCGCGGGCCGAGCCACCGACGCGGAGGCGCTCTTCGCCGACGCGTGGGCCCGCGAGGAGAAGGACTCCACGGGCGTCCCCGGCGGCATCGCCATCCCGCACGCGAAGTCCGACGCCGTCACCGAGCCGACGCTCGCCGCCGCCCGGCTGCCCGAGGGGGTCGACTTCGGCTCCTTCGACGGGCCCGCCGACCTCGTGTTCCTCATCGCGGTGCCGACCGCGTCGACGCAGGACCACCTCGCGGTGCTCTCCACGCTCGCGCGATCGCTCATCGACGAGGACTTCGTCGCCGCGCTGCGCTCCGCTCCCGACGTGCAGGCCTTCGTCGCCCTCGTCGAGGGTGCGCTCGAGCCGAAGGACGACGCGGCCGCCGCTCCGGCCGCCGCTCCGGCACCGGCCGAGACCGCCGCCGCACCGGGGCACGCTCCCGTGCTCATCGCGGTCACGGCGTGCCCGACCGGCATCGCCCACACCTACATGGCCGCCGACGCGCTGGCCGGGGCCGCGAAGAAGGCGGGCGTCGAGCTGCACGTCGAGACCCAGGGCTCCTCCGGCTCGACCCCGCTCGCGCCCGACGTCATCGCCCGCGCCGAGGCCGTCGTCTTCGCGGTCGACGTGGACGTGCGCGACAAGAGCCGGTTCGCCGGCAAGCCCGTCGTCCAGGGCCCGGTCAAGCGCGGCATCGACCACCCGGCCGAGATGATCGACGAGGCCGTCGCCGCGATCGGCGACCCGTCGGCGCCGCGCGTCGCGGGCGAGGCAGGAGCGGCCGAGGCCGCTGCGGCGGGTGCCGCGGCCGGCGAGCACTTCGGCCAGAAGATCAAGCGGGTGCTGCTCACGGGCGTCAGCTACATGATCCCGTTCGTCGCCGGCGGTGGCCTGCTCATCGCGCTCGGCTTCCTGCTCGGCGGCTACGACATCACCGACAATGCGCAGGAGGTCGTGCTCGGGAACTCGCTGTGGAACCTGCCGGACGGCGGGCTCCTCGAGTACCTCGGCGCCGTGCTCTTCACGATCGGCGCGATCTCGATGGGCTTCCTCGTACCGGCGCTCGCCGGGTACATCGCGTACGGCATCGCCGACCGCCCGGGCATCGCCCCCGGCTTCGTCGTCGGCTCCGTCTCGGTGCTGATCGGCGCCGGCTTCCTCGGCGGCCTCGTCGGCGGCCTGCTCGCCGGCTGGATCGCGCTGGTGTTCGCCCGGCTCGACGTGCCGCGATGGCTGCGCGGGCTCATGCCCGTCGTGATCATCCCGCTGGTCGCCTCGATCGTGGCCTCGGGGCTCATGATCGTGGTCTTCGGCGGACCGATCGCGGCGCTCACGACCGCGCTCAACGCCTGGCTGTCGGGCCTCAGCGGCGCCGGTGCCGTCGCGCTCGGCCTCATCCTCGGCGCGATGATGGGCTTCGACCTCGGCGGCCCCGTCAATAAGGTCGCCTACGCCTTCGCGGTCGCCGGCCTGTCGGCGGGCTCGCTCGACAACCAGGCGCCGTGGGCGATCATGGCGGCGGTCATGGCCGCCGGCATGGTGCCGCCCCTCGCCATGGCACTCGCCACCGTCCTCGACCGCAAGCTCTTCACCCCGGTGGAGCGCGAGAACGGCAAGGCGGCGTGGCTGCTCGGCGCCGCGTTCATCTCGGAGGGCGCGATCCCGTTCGCTGCGGCGGACCTGCTGCGCGTCATCCCGGCGACCGTGATCGGCGGCGCGATCGCCGGCGCGATCTGCATGGGCATGGGCGTCACGTCGCAGGCGCCGCACGGCGGCATCTTCGTCTTCTTCGCGATCGGCAACCTGCTGTGGTTCGTGCTCGCGATCGTGGCGGGATCGGTCGTCGGTGCGCTCGTGGTGATCGCGCTCAAGCGCTGGGCCCACCGCCGCACGATCCGCGAGGAGGTCGCGGAGGGCGAGCCCTCCATCGTCGCGGCCTGATCCGCTCTGCGACCCGACGGCCGGTGCCCGCTCCGCGGCACCGGCCGTCGGCGTGCGCGGGCGGCGCCGGGCGCCGCGTGCCGGCGGATCGGATCCCTAGCGCCGGGGCTTCAGGCGCACCGTCGGCAGCTCGGGCGCGCGCAGGGGCGCGCCGTCGTAGCCGGAGACCGTGCCGAAGACCCCGTCGGGGTCGTTGCGGTCGATCACGTCCGACTGCCATCGCCGCCGGAACTCGACGATCTCGTCGTGCGACCGGCCGATGAAGTTCCACCACATCACGAGCTCCTCGCCGAACGGGATGCCGCCGAGCAGCAGCACCCGGACGGGGTCGGCGTCGGCGCGCAGGCGCAGCCGGTCGGGGCCGGGCTCGACGACGGCGAGCTGCGACCACGCGACCTCCACCGGCTCGCCCGCCCCCGAGGGCTCCACATGCACGGGCCCGGCGTCGACGAGGACGCCGTGCTCGAAGGCGGGATCGACCGGCAGGTCGACCGTGCCGCCCGCGGGGAGGTCGACCTGGGCGCCGAGGAGCGGCGAGAAGACCGTGATGGGGGAGTCGGCGGCATCCGTCGTCGCGGACCCGTCGGTCGCGAGCTCGCCCGCGAAGACCCGGACCGTCGCGTCGCCGATCGCGACCGGCGCGGTGTCGGCGTGCTCGAAGAACGGCGCGATCCCGCGGGACGACTCGGGCAGGGCGACCCAGAGCTGGACGCCGTGCAGGCGCGTGGTGCCGGGGGTCGAGACCTCGGAGTGCGAGATGCCGCGCCCGGCCGTCATCAGGTTGACGCCGCCCGGCCGCACGAGCTCGTGGCTGCCGGTCGAGTCGCGGTGCTCGATCTCGCCCTCGAAGAGCCAGCTCACCGTCTGCAGCCCCGTGTGCGGGTGCGGGGGGACGACCATGCCGCCGGTCTCGGCCACCTCGTCGGGCCCGTAGTGGTCGGCGAAGCACCAGGCGCCGATCGTCGTGCGGCCCCGCTGCGGGAGCGTGCGACGCACGGGCATCGCCCGAGGCCCGCCCAGCGGGACCTCGCGGTAGTCGAAGACCTGGACCGCCGGGCCGGTCGCATCCTCAGGGGGGCAGAGCAGTTCGACGGGGTCGCGCTCGAGGTTGCTCATTCCCGCATCCTACGCGCGCCCGACGGCCGTGGAGCCGGCCCGCGCCATCGACGATCCGGCGTGGACCGAGTGCGCTCGCGGGCCGATCCGACAGGGCCGGAGGTCCTGTCGTCGTGCGCCGCGCCGTGGCAGCATGACGCCCATGACCACGCACACCGACGCCCGCAGTGTCCGCCGTCTCCTCCTCGCGGGCGCCGCGATCGCGTCGGCGCTGCTGCTGACCGCCTGCAACCCGGGCTCGGGGGTGGTGGAGGACTTCCCGGGCCTGCCCGTCGAGGACGAGGCGGCCGGTGCCGGCGGTGAGGAGACGAACCTCGGCGGCTCCACCGAGGAGCAGATCGACGAGGGCGACGCGGTCGATGCGCCCGAGCCGACGGGCGACGAGCCCTACGTGCAGTACCTCGACGACGGCGGCAAGCTCGCGATCACGATCTGGGGATCGTCGACGTGCCCGGTCGTGCCGACGTCGCTGAACGTGACCGCCGAGGCCGGCGAGGGCAACGCGGTCGAGGCGGTGCTGCCCGAGCCGGAGCTGCGGCCGTGCACCGCCGACTTCGTGCCGCACACGACGGTCTTCTGGACGCCCGTGTTCACCACGACGACCGAGCCGCTCGAGGTGACGATCGGCGACGCCGTGGTGACCGTGCCGATCAAGTAGCGGCCGCGCGGTCGGCCGCGGTCAGTCGCGCTCGAGCGTGAGGTCGACGAAGAGCTCGCTCGCGACCTGCTCGAGGTCGTCGCGCACGTCGGCGGGGTCGCCGCCCGGCGGCACCCGCACCACGAGGTGCGCCTCGAACAGCCGGCCGCCCGCCATGGGCGCGTCGCGCTGGCCGGTCGTGATGGTCTCGATGCTGAGCCCGTGCCGGGCGAGCACCGCCGAGACGTCGCGCACGATGCCGGGGTGATCGTTGCCGATGAGGTCGATGCGCAGGGGGGTCCAGCCGGCGGATGCCGCGGCCTCCGCGGCCTGGTCGACGCCCGGGTGCGCCGACACCTCCATCAGCCCGTCGAGTCCGTCGAGCGCGGCGCGGAGCGCGGCCTCCCGGTCGGCGGGCACCTCGACGACGACGATGCCGGCGAACTGCCCCGCGAGCTCGGCCATCTGGCTCTGCTCCCAGTTGCCGCCGTGCTCGCCGATCGTGTCGGCGAGGGCCTCGACGAGCCCGGCGCGGTCGTCTCCGATGACGGTCAGCACGAGTCTGGACATGCGTGCATCCAACCACGGGCGCTCGGGCGCGGTCGAGTCCGCGGCATCCGTCACGGCCGGGAGTCGGACGATCGCACGACGAGCAGGTCGCCCACCTCGCACTCGAGTGCGCGGCAGATCGCCTGGAGCGTCGAGAAGCGGATGGCGCGTGCCCGGTCGTTCTTCAGGATGCTGAGGTTCACGATGCTCACGCCGACGAGCTCGGACAACCGCGTCAACGTCATTCCCCGTTCGGCGAGCAGCTCGTCGAGGCGGCAGTGGACGTCGTGGGCGTCGTCTTGTTCGGCGGGTGCCATCAGACGAGGCCCTCGGTCTCGACCTGCAGCCGGCGGCCGACCTGGAACGCCGCGCCCACGGCGCCGATCACGAGGATCGCGAACGGGATCGCCCAGTCCGTGCTGAACGTGATCCCGTCGTAGGTGCGGGCGCTCACGGCGGCGAGGGCGCCGTTGACGGTCATGTTCGTCAGCACCGTGCCGAACAGCCAGCCGGCCGTCAGCACCGCGGCGCCCCACCAGACGATCCGCACGTTGGCGGGCGAGAACGCATGGCCGCGAGCGAGGTTCCAGCACAGCGCCGCCAGGAGCGCGACGCCGGCGATGATCGCGGCCGCGTGCACGATCGGCTCGGCCACGAGCGCGAACTGCGTCGCCGCGGCGGGCTCCGCCACCGTCACGACCGCACGATCGACCTCGACCGGGAATGCGGCGCCGTCCGGTCCGATCGGCAGCTCGGCCGCCTCGTCGAGGAAGGGGACGAGGACCGGGACGTCGCGACCCGGGAGCACCTCGGCGAGGCGCGCGGATGCCGCCCACGCGGCGCCGCCGATCGCGAGCGCCGCGACCGCGATCGTGGCGTACGCGCCGATGCGGTCGGATCGGTCGAGGCGGGTTGCGGCGTCATCGGTCGTCATGGGTCCTCCGTGGGCGTCGTATCGAACATCGATAATAACGATGATCGATATGCTACGGATCGCGCTCGCCCGGGTCAACGCCGGAACGGGCGGCGCGCGCGCCGCCGACCCCGATGCCGGCCGGGCCCGCGCCGACGGGTCCGCGCCGAACGGGTCACAGCCGGGTCACGGCCCGTGCGCCCATGGCGAACAGCGACCCGCCGCGCAGTCCCGGTCGTTACCGTGGATGTATCGACGCCCCTACCCGGCGTCGGTGAGGAGTTGAGATGTTCGAGAGATTCACGGACCGAGCCCGTCGTGTCGTCGTCCTGGCCCAGGAAGAGGCCAAGATGCTGAATCACAACTACATCGGCACCGAGCACATCCTGCTCGGCCTCATCCACGAGGGTGAGGGCGTGGCCGCCAAGGCGCTCGAGTCGCTGGGGATCTCCCTCGATGCCGTCCGCGAGCAGGTGCAGGACATCATCGGGCAGGGCCAGCAGCAGCCGACCGGGCACATCCCGTTCACCCCGCGCGCCAAGAAGGTGCTCGAGCTCTCCCTCCGCGAGGCGCTGCAGCTCGGCCACAACTACATCGGCACCGAGCACATCCTCCTCGGCCTCATCCGCGAGGGCGAGGGCGTCGCCGCCCAGGTGCTCGTGAAGCTCGGCGCCGACCTCAACCGCGTGCGCCAGCAGGTCATCCAGCTCCTCTCCGGGTACCAGGGCAAGGAGCAGGTGCAGGTCGGCGCCAACGAGCAGCAGCAGCCGCAGGGCGGCTCGCAGATCCTCGACCAGTTCGGTCGCAACCTCACGCAGGCCGCACGCGAGTCGAAGCTCGACCCGGTCATCGGCCGCGAGAAGGAGATCGAGCGGGTCATGCAGATCCTCTCGCGCCGCTCCAAGAACAACCCCGTGCTCATCGGCGAGCCGGGCGTCGGCAAGACCGCCGTCGTCGAGGGTCTCGCACAGGCCATCGTCAAGGGCGAGGTCCCCGAGACGCTGAAGGACAAGCAGCTCTACTCGCTCGACCTCGGCTCGCTCATCGCCGGCTCGCGCTACCGCGGCGACTTCGAGGAGCGCCTCAAGAAGGTCACCAAGGAGATCCGCACGCGCGGCGACATCATCGTCTTCATCGACGAGATCCACACCCTGGTGGGTGCGGGCGCCGCCGAGGGCGCGATCGACGCGGCCTCGATCCTGAAGCCGCTGCTCGCGCGCGGCGAGCTGCAGACGATCGGCGCGACCACGCTCGACGAGTACCGCAAGCACTTCGAGAAGGACGCCGCGCTCGAGCGCCGCTTCCAGCCCATCCAGGTCGCCGAGCCGTCGCTGCCGCACGCGATCAACATCCTCAAGGGCCTCCGCGACCGCTACGAGGCGCACCACAAGGTCTCGATCACCGACGGCGCGATCGTCGCCGCCGCGAACCTCGCCGACCGCTACATCAGCGACCGGTTCCTGCCGGACAAGGCGATCGACCTGATCGACGAGGCCGGCGCGCGCCTGCGCCTGTCGATCCTGTCGTCGCCGCCCGAGCTGCGCGAGTTCGACGAGAAGATCGCGACGGTGCGCGGCGCCAAGGAGACCGCGATCGAGGAGCAGGACTTCGAGAAGGCCGCGTCGCTGCGCGACGAGGAGAAGAACCTGCTCGGCGAGCGGCTGCGCCTCGAGAAGCAGTGGAAGTCGGGCGAGGTCAAGACGACCGCGGTCGTCGACGAGGGCCTGATCGCCGAGGTGCTCGCGCAGGCCACCGGCATCCCCGTCTTCAAGCTCACCGAGGAGGAGAGCTCGCGCCTGGTCTTCATGGAGAAGGCGCTGCACGAGCGCGTCATCGGCCAGGAGGAGGCGATCGCCGCCCTGTCGAAGACGATCCGCCGCACGCGTGCGGGCCTGAAGGACCCGAAGCGTCCGTCGGGGTCGTTCATCTTCGCCGGCCCCACGGGCGTCGGCAAGACCGAGCTCGCCAAGGCGCTCGCCGAGTTCCTCTTCGACGACGAGTCGGCGATGATCTCGCTCGACATGTCGGAGTACGGCGAGAAGCACACGGTCTCGCGCCTCTTCGGCGCCCCTCCCGGCTTCGTCGGCTTCGAGGAGGGCGGTCAGCTCACCGAGAAGGTGCGCCGCAAGCCGTTCTCCGTGGTGCTCTTCGACGAGATCGAGAAGGCCCACCCCGACATCTTCAACTCGCTCCTGCAGATCCTGGAGGAGGGTCGTCTCACCGACGGCCAGGGTCGGGTCGTGGACTTCAAGAACACCGTCATCATCATGACGACGAACCTCGGCACGAAGGACATCTCGGGCGGCCCCGTGGGCTTCCAGATCGAGGGCGACACCCGCACGGGCTACGACCTCATGCGCGCGAAGGTGAACGAGGAGCTGAAGAAGCACTTCAAGCCCGAGTTCCTCAACCGCGTGGACGAGATCATCGTGTTCCCGCAGCTCACCAAGGAGGAGCTGCTCCAGATCGTCGACCTCTTCATCAAGCGCCTGGGCGAGCGGATGCTCGACCGCGACATGACCGTCGAGCTCACCCTCGCGGCGAAGGAGCGGCTGATCGAGGTCGGGTTCGACCCGACGCTCGGCGCCCGCCCGCTGCGCCGCGCGGTGCAGCACGAGGTCGAGGACCGGCTCTCGGAGAAGATCCTGCACGGCGAGCTCAACTCCGGCGACCACGTGCACGTCGACTTCCAGGACGGCGAGTTCGTCTTCACGACCACCCAGCGGGCGCTGCCCGTCGGCGTCGGCGTGAACACGGGCGCGGCGCTCGGCACCGGCCCGGCGACGCCCGACCTCGCTGCCGGCCAGTAGGACGACCCACCCGGAGGGGCGGATGCCACGGCATCCGCCCCTCCGTCGTGTCCGGCGCGACCTCGGCCCGGGCATACGATGAGCGGATGACCCAGCCCCCGTTCACGGTGCGCCGCGCGCGCACGCCCGACGTGCCGAAGATCGTGGAGCTCGTGGAGCCGCTCGTCACGCGGCGCATCCTCCTCGGCAAGGAGCGGGTCGACCTGTACGGGGCGCTGCAGGAGTTCCGCGTCGCCGAGCGGCCCGACGGGGAGCTCGTCGGGTGCGGCGCCCTGCACGTCATGTGGGAGGACCTCGGCGAGGTCCGCACGCTCGCCGTCCGAGACGCGTGGCTCGGTCACGGCGTCGGGCACGCGCTGCTCGACGCGCTCGAGGCGGACGCGCGCGAGCTCGGCCTCAGCCGGCTGTTCTGCCTGACCTTCGAGGTCGGGTTCTTCGGTCGCCACGGCTTCGAGGACATGGGGTCCGAGACGGTGGATCCCGAGGTGTACGGCGAACTCGTCCGCTCGCACGACGAGGGCGTGGCCGAGTTCCTCGACCTCGCCCGGGTGAAGCAGAACACGCTCGGCAACACCCGCATGCTGAAAGTCCTCTGAGCGTTCCTCACCGCCTCGGGGCGCGCCGTGCCGGCGAACGGGCGGCGTCGTCCGCGAGCCGTACCCTGAGCCCATGTCGACCAACCGTCCCGCCGGGCGCCTGCCCGCCTCCGTGTACCGACGCCGTCGGCTCATGGTGCTGCTCGGGCTCGTCGCCGCCATCGTCGCGGTGGTGCTCGTGATCGTGCGGCCGGGTGCGAGCCAGGGCGACGAGGCGAGCGACACCGCGCCCCCGACCCCGCCCGCGTCGGCGTCCGCGACGGATGCACCCGCGACCAGCGACGGGGTCGGTGAACCGGAGGCGTCGGAGGAGCCCGCCGAGCCGGCCGCCGACGGCGATCCGTGCCGAGCCGGGCAGATCACGGTCGAGGCCGTCACTGATGCCACGGTCTACGCGGCGGGGGAGCAGCCGAAGCTGTCGGTGACGATCACGAACACCGGCTCCAACACGTGCGTCATGAACGTCGGCACCAGCGCGCAGGTCTTCGCCGTCACGAGCGGCAGCGACACCTACTGGACCTCGACGGACTGCCAGGTCGACGCGGTCGACGCCGAGGTCTCCATCGCGCCCGGATCCCCCGTGTCCTCGAGCGAGCCGATCACCTGGGACCGGACCCGGTCGAGCGCCGACACGTGCGGCGGCGAGCGGTCGACCGTCCCTGCCGGCGGCGCCTCGTACCACCTGGGCGTCACCGTGAACGGCATCGCGTCGGCCGACACGAAGCAGTTCCTGCTCTACTGACGCGCATCGCACGGCCTCAGCCATCGGCCGCGACGGCCGTCCCATCCGTCGCCCGACCCGGGGCCCGCAGTCGGGGGAACTCGAAGAGGATGCTGCCACCGAGGTAGCGCGCGAGCAGCGTGCACCCGCCGAGCATGACGAGCACGACGACGGCGTAGGTCGCGGGCAGCGGCAGGACCCCGGCGACCAGCACGGTGATCGCCCAGATGAACGGCACGTGGGCGACGTAGTACACGATGGAGCGGCGGCCGACCCACTCGAGCCAGCGGACGCGGGGCAGCCGGGTCGCGAACCAGACGACGCCGACGACCCCGAGCAGCGAGAGCAGCAGGGGGCGCCAGTGCGCGATCGGGGCGTAGCCGTTCACGGTCGCCGAGTACACCGCCCATGCGGTCGCGACCACCAGGCACGCTGCCGGCAGGTACCAGCGGAGCCGCAGCCAGCGGTCGAGCCAGCGCGCCATCGTCGCACCGGCGAAGAAGTAGAGCCCGAACCAGAGCGTGTTGTTCACGAACGCGAGGTCGGTCCGGAGCGTCTCCATCGCCACGAAGCCGACGACGAAGAACACGAGCGGGTGCACCCACCGGGTGAGCAGCCCCACCGCGTAGCAGGCGAGGAGGACGCCGAGATACCAGAGGTGCGCGCCGTCGCCGAGCCAGAACCACGGACTGCCGGGCTGCGCCGCAGGCCAGCCGACGATCACGAGGACGGCCGACCACACGACCAGCGGCCAGGCGATGCGGCGCAGCTTCCCGGCGACGTAGACGCCGGTGGGCTTGCGGAGCGAGTGGTCGAGCAGCAGGCCCGAGAGGAACATCAGCGTCGGGATGCGAGCGACCGAGAGGGCGTCGAACAGCCACGCGATGCCGGCCGGGACCGTGGGGTACGGGATCTCGAACGCGTGCCAGAGTGCGACGAGGAGCACGGCGCCGCCGCGGAGGAGGTCCATCCAGGTCTTCCGGTCGTCGACGGCCTCGAGCCGCGGCGCCGGGCCCCGATGTGTCCGCATGTGACTCCTGACGTTGAGTGCCTGAGGATCGCTCATCAGGATCGAACTGGACTAACCATCCTGCGGTCCTAGGGGCCTGCGGTGTTACCTCGCGCCGCAGGCCCTGACCCGACCGACTCCTCGGCGCGATCGGCCTGCGCGGTGTCGCGAACGGCGTCGGCTCGACGCGCATCACGGCGCGCTCGCCAGCGTTGGACGGGCCGCTCGAGCAGCCACCAGCTCGCCGTCGCGGCGCCGATGGTCAACGCGATCGAGGCGAGCGAGGTCTGCCACGACATGGGGTGACCGCCGAGCCACATCACGATCGGCCAGTTCCACAGGTAGGCCGCATACGAGACGGTGCCGAGCGCGAGCAGGGGGCGGAGCACCGGGGTCGGAAGCTCGACCCAGTCGCTCCAGACGAGCACGAGCACGACCGTGACCGCCGCGATCGACGGGCCGAGGGCGAGGTACACCCAGGGCGCGGACTTGTCCTCGGGGACGAGCGCGAGCGCGAGCAGCGCGGCGACCGCGGTCGTGCCGATCGCGGCACGCGGGGCCGGTCGTTCAGGGAGCAGGCGCCGCAGCGCGGGCTCCCAGATCCTGGCGGCGGCGCCGATCACGATCGCGATCGCCCACGAGGTCGGCAGGGGATAGATCTCGTAGATCCCGGGCGCCTTCAGCCACATGGTCGCCGCGAGCCCGACGAGGATCGTCGTCGACGCCGCGGCCACCATGGTGCCCACTCGGTTCCACCGCAGCGCGATCGCGAGCAGCACGGGCCAGAGCAGGTAGAACTGCTCCTCCGTCGCCAGGGTCCACAGGTGTCCCACCGTCGCGCTCCCATGGTTGTACGGGAGGTTGCCGGTGTAGGTGAGCCCCGTGAAGAGCATCCGCCACAGCCCGCGACGGTCGCCGAGCGGGTCCCAGACGAGCATCGCCACGACGATGCCGGCGAGGAGGAGCAGCAGCGGCGGCAGCAGCCGCAACGCCCGATTCCGGTAGAAGCGCCCGTACCGGACGCGGCCGTGCCTGCGCAGGTCGTGCAGCAGGATCCCGGTGATCAGGTAGCCGCTCAGCGCGAAGAACGCGACGACGCCGGCGATGCCCGCGGAGCCGAACTCCGCCGGCCAGGCGTGACGGACCAGGACCAACGCGATCGCGACGCCCCGGACGAGGTCGAGGCCCGCGATCCGCGTCCCGCCACCGGCCGTCATCCGTCTGCCCCTTCCGTCCGCGCACAGGTTCGGCAGGCTACCGGGAACGTGTTTCACCCGCGTGACCGCCGCGCGGGTCCGGATCCGCCGGTCGGTAGGCTGGAGGGATGGCCGGTTCGAAGCGATCCAAGCCCGCGCAGCCCGTCGAGTTCCGATCGCAGGCGCTCGCCGAGGCCCTCGAGCGACAGGACATGGCGGCCGTGGCGCTCGCGCTCCGCAACGGCAACACGGTCGTGCCGCTCATCAAGCCCGGCCCCAGGGACCGGCCGCTCGACGGCGGCGAGGTCTGGACGTACCGCGACGCGAAGACCGGCGAGGTCGCGCTGCTCCTCTTCAGCGATGCGCAGCACAAGCCCGCGAACCTCCCGCCCGCGGTCGGCCTGCAGAGCCCCGCGTGGCTGAAGTCGTTCCTCACCCGATACCGCGCGACCATCACGACCGTCTTCCTCGACATCGCCGGCCCGCACCCGATGCAGGCGTCGCCCGACGAGCTCCTGAAGGCGCTCGAGCTCGGGTCGACCGAGGGCTGACGGACCCGCGTCGCCCAGCGTCGCCCCGGGCGACGTCGTCGCCGTCAGAACGCGGCGTCGAGTTCGCGCTCGCGACTGCCGGAGGACGCCATCATGGCGCGCTCGACGGCCGCGCGCACGCTGCCGAGCTCGTCGTCGAGCAGCGCCCGATAGCCGAGCCGGCTCGCCTCGGACGCGCGCTGCCGGGCGGATGCCACCGGGCGCACCTCGCCCGCCAGGCTGATCTCGCCGACCGCGGCCAGGTCGTGCCGCACCGCCCGGTCGCGCATGGCGCTCGCGATCGCGATGGCGATCGCGAGGTCGGCCGCCGGTTCGACCAGCCGCACGCCGCCGACCGTCGACACGTACACATCGTGCTCGCCGAGCTGGCGGAGCCCCGCCCGACGCTCGAGCACCGCGATGATCATCGCCACGCGCGAGGGATCGACGCCGTTCACGACCCGGCGCGGCTGCGGCGCCTTGGTGCCCACGACGAGCGCCTGGACCTCGACGGGCAGCGCCCGGCGCCCCTCGAGTGCGACGGTCACGCAGGTGCCGCTCACCGCGTTACGCGATCGGCTGAGGAAGAGCCCGGACGGGTCGGGGACCTCGGCGATGCCGTCGCCGGTCATCTCGAAGCAGCCGACCTCGTCGGTCGGTCCGAACCGGTTCTTGAGGGCGCGCACGAATCGCAGCGCGGTCTGCCGGTCGCCCTCGAACTGGCAGACGACGTCGACGAGGTGCTCGAGCAGGCGCGGGCCGGCGATCGTGCCGTCCTTCGTGACGTGGCCGACGAGCAGCACCGGCAGCTGCCGCTCCTTCGCGACGCGGATGAGGGTCGACGCGACCTCGCGGACCTGGCTCGGCTGGCCCGGTAGGCCGTCGGACAGCGCGCTCGAGACCGTCTGCACCGAGTCGACGATCAGCAGCTCGGGCGCGACCTGGTCGACCTGGCCGAGGATCGTCGCGAGGTCGGTCTCGGAGGCGAGGTAGAGCTCGTCGTGCAGCGCACCCGTGCGTCCGGCGCGGAGGCGGACCTGGGCCGTCGACTCCTCGGCGCTCACGTACAGCACGCGGCGGCCCGTCGATGCGACGCGAGCCGCGACCTCGAGCAGCAGCGTCGACTTGCCGACGCCGGGTTCGCCCGAGAGCAGGATCGCGGCGCCCGCGACGACGCCACCGCCGAGGACGCGATCGAACTCGCCCACTCCGCTCGGTCGGTGCGCCGCATCATCCGTCTCGAGGATCGCCGAGATCGGACGCGCCGCCCGCGAGGCGCTCGGGGCGACCGGCTGCAGGCTGCGCACGATGCCGGTCTCGGTGCCCGCCTCGACCACCGTGCCCCACTGCTGGCACTCGGCGCACCGGCCGACCCACTTGACGGTGCTCCATCCGCATTCGGTGCAACGGAACGCGGTCGTGGGCTTCGGCATGCTGCGAGCGTACGCGCGGCCGACGACATCCGACGCGGGTCGCGCGGCGCGCCCGGAGGCGGGTCGGTGCGGCGCGGGTCAGCCTGCCGCGGGTGCCGCCGCGGCATCCGTCATCGACGCCTCGGACGGGGCGACCGGCGGCGCCGCCTCGGCCGCGACCACGGCCGGATCGGTGGGGAAGCGGGCGGCCAGGGAGGCGAGGACTGCCGGACGGAAGGCATCCGCCCAGATGCGGTAGCCGTGGTCGTTCGGGTGGAACCAGTCGTTCGCGAAGTGGGTGAACATGCGGCGGAACCCGCCGAGCCGGGTGCCGCGGTGCAGGCGGACGAGCGTGAGCCCGCGCTCGTCGACGAGTCGCCGGAGGATGTCGTTCGCCACGGCGACCTTGCGCTCGTGCTGCGGGAAGTAGAAGAAGGGCAGGTCGGCGACGAGGGCGTGCGGCGGCACCGCGTCGAGGATGGTCCGGAGATCCCGTTCGAAGCCGACCGGGTCCCACTTCGCGATGTCGTTCGCGCCGATCGAGACGGTCATGACGTCGGGACGGTACTTCGCGAGTCGAGGCAGCTGGTCCTCGACGGCCCGTGAGACCGTCGCGCCCGACACGCTGAGGTTCACCACCCGGACGCTGCGCCCGGTGGCGTCGCGGATGAGGCGCGCCAGCACGCCGACGTAGCTGTGGTCGGGTCGACTCGCGCCGATGCCCTGCGCCGCGCTGTCGCCGAGCGCGACGTACAGGAGCTCGCCCCGCACCTTCGCGTGCGCGCGCCACCAGGCGGAATGCACCGGCAGCGTCTCGTTGAGGATGAGGCTGTTCGCGGTGATGCGGGCGCGGAAGCGCCGCCAGACGGCACGGATGCCGAGCACGGCGGCGACGAGGAGCGCGATCGGGGTCAGGGCCGCGGCGAGTCGGGCCACCGCCGGTCGGGGATCGGACATGCGCCGAACGTACGGCCCGGCGCTGGACGGTCGCTGGATGCCGGCTGGACGCGTCGGGCCGAGCGGAGCGGGCCGAGCCCGGCGGGACCTGAGGCCCTCCGGGTCGCGATCCGGATGCCTACGCTGACGCCATGCTCGCGGACACGGACGTGCTCGTCGTCGGCGGAGGGCAGGCCGGCCTCGCGGTCAGCCACGCGCTCACGGGCCTCGGACTCGACCACGTCGTCCTCGAACGCGACCGCGCCGGCGCCTCGTGGTTCCTCCGGTGGGACAGCTTCACCCTCGTCACCCCGAACCACACCATCCGCCTGCCCGGCGGCGAGTACGACGGCGACGACCCCGACGGCTACCTCCCGCGTGAGCAGGTGATCAGCCACCTGCGGCGGTACGCCGCCTCGTTCGGCGCTCCGGTGATCGAGCACGCCCCGGTCGTCGCCCTCCGCGGCGGCGAGGGCGCGTTCGTGGCGGACACGCCGGCCGGAATCGTCCGCGCCCGGCGCGTCGTCGCGTGCACCGGGTCGTTCCAGCTCGAGCGGCGGCCCGCGATCGTCGAGGAGCTCGCCCGTCGCGTGCCGATCGTCGGGGCCACGTCGTACCGATCCCCGGAATCGGTTCCCGCCGGCACCACCCTCGTCATCGGCGGCGGGCAGACCGCCGCGCAGATCACCGACGAGCTGCTCCGCGCCGGTCGCGAGGTGGTGCTCTCGGCGGGCCGCGCGCCCGCGATGCCGCGGCGCGTCGGCGGCCGGGACGGCGTGGACTGGCTCATCGACGCGGGGTTCTTCGAGCAGACGACCGCGGACCTGCCCACGCCCGCCGCGCGGCTCGCCGCGAACCCGTTGGTCACGGGCCAGGGCGGCGGCCATGACCTCAACCTGCGCACGCTGGCTGCTGCGGGCGCGCGGCTCATGGGCCGCATCCGCGGCGTCGACGGGGACCGCCTCGTCGTGGCGGGCGACCTCGGCGAGGCCGTCGCCTCCGGCGACGAGGGCTGGCACGTCGTCTGCGGGCTCATCGCGGAGACGGCGCGACGACTCGGCATGCCCGAGCCCGAGCTGCCGGAGATGCCCAGGGCGAGCATCCCGGTGACGCCCGCGCCCGGCGTCGGGGAGCTCGGCGCGGTCGTCGTCGCGTGCGGGTTCCGGCCCGACTACCGGTGGATCGGCATGCCCGACGTCGTCGACGACCTCGGCTTCCCGAGGCAGCTCGACGGCGCGAGCACCGTCGTGCCGGGGCTCTACTTCGTCGGCGTCCCATGGCTGCGGACGCGCAAGTCGCCGCTGCTGCTCGGGGTCGGCGAGGACGCCGACGTGGTGGCGGCGCAGCTCGCGGCCTAGGGGCATCCGCTCGTTTTGGTGCCTCGCGGCGATCCGGCTATCATCGATCCCGGTACCGTGTCCGAGCGGCCTAAGGTGCAACTCTCGAAAAGTTGTGTGGGTGAAAGCCCACCGTGGGTTCAAATCCCACCGGTACCGCCACGTGAAACGCCCCGGATCCCGGCAAGGGATCCGGGGCGTTCTCTCGTTCGGCGTCGATTCCCCTCGTCCGCGGCTCAGCCGGCGTCGCCGGGGAGCACGAGCACCCCGTCGATGCGACGCGGGATGCCGAGCGGATTCGCCTCGCGGAGCGCGGGCGGCAGCGCGGCATCCGGTGCGTCCTGGAACGCGATCGGCCGCAGGAACCGCCGCAGCGCGCTCACGCCGACCGACGTGTGGATGGTCGTGGTCGACGGCCACGGCCCGCCGTGCTGCTGCGCCCAGTTCACCGCCACGCCCGTCGGCCAGCCCGCGAACAGCACGCGTCCGGCGACCTCGCTCAGCACCTCGACGATCGGGGCGACCTCCTCGTCGGGCTGGGCGTGCACGGTCGCGGTGAGGCTGCCGCCGACGGCGCGGACGGCCGCGAGCGCGTCGGCGACGTCGGCGTACTCGACGAGCAGCGTCGACGGGCCGAAGCACTCGTGCAGCAGCACGCCGGGGTCGGCGATGACCGCGGCGGTCGTCGTCGTCAGTACCACGGGCGCGCCCGTGCCGGGCTGCTGCGCCGGGTCGCCGGCGACGACCTCGACCTCGTCGTGCTCGGCGAGCCGGTCGATGCCCGACGCGAACGCCGAGGCGATGCCGTCGGTGAGCATGGGCGCGGGCCCGGCGGGTGCGGCGTCGAGCGCGGCGCGCACGCGCTCGCCGAAGCCCGAGCCCGCGGGTACGAGCACCACGCCGGGGTTCGTGCAGAACTGGCCGGCGCCCAGGGTGAACGAGCCGACGAGCCCGGCGGCGAACTCGTCGCCGCGGGCGGCGGCGGCCGCCGGGGTGACGAGCACCGGGTTCACGGCGCTGAGCTCGCCGTAGAACGGGACCGGGTCGGGGCGGCGCTGCGCGAGGTCGAACAGCGCTCGGCCGCCGTGCAGCGACCCGGTGAAGCCGACGGCGCGGATCTCGGGATGCTGCACGAGCGCGACGCCGGTCTCGTGCCCGGTCACGTGCGCGAACACCCCCTCCGGGGCGCCCGCGGCGACGAGGGCGTCGCCCACGATCTCGGCGGTCCGGGCCGACAGGCGCGGGTGCGCCGGGTGGCCCTTGACCACCACGGGGCAGCCGGCCGCGAGCGCCGACGCGGTGTCGCCGCCCGCGACCGAGAACGCGAACGGGAAGTTCGACGCCCCGAACACGGCCACGGGACCGAGCGGGCGCAGCATGCGGCGCAGGTCCGGCGTCGGCGGGATCGTCGACGGGTCGGAGTGGTCGATGGTGGCCTCGAGGTAGGAGCCCTCGAGGATCGCGTCGGCGAACCGGCGCAGTTGCGCGGTGGTGCGGGCGACCTCGCCCGTCAGGCGCGCGGTGCCGAGATGCGTCTCGTCATCCGCGACGGCGACGAGCTCGTCGCGGGCGGCGTCGAGGGCGTCGGCGGCGGCGCGGAGCCAGGCGGCCCGCTCGGCGGCGGTCGAGGCGACCGTGACGGCGAACGCGCGGCGCGCGGCGGCGGCGACCGCGTCGAGCTCCTCGCGCGTGGTGTCGGCGGGCCCGGACTCGGTGCGGGCGGGGGCGGCGGTGTCGGTCACAAGTCCTCCGTGGGTCGAGCGGATGCCGCGGCATCCGTCAGCTCGTCTGAGAAGCGTACGCCGAGGCCGGGCTGCCCGGTCGTGGACGCGATGGCGCCCGTGACCGCGACGGGCGCCGGCGCGGCGAGTGCGCCGAGGGCCTCGAAGGAGGCGCCTTCGACGGATTCGACGAGGTGCTCGCCGGGGAGGGCGAGGGCGAGCTGCGCCGAGAGCTCGAGCAGCAGGTGCGGGGCCAGGTCGACGCCGCGGTCGGCCGCCAGCCCGGCGATCTGCAGGAACGGCGTGATGCCGCCGACGCGCACGGTGTTCGGCTGCACGACGTCGACCGCGCCCGCGTCGATGAACTCCGCGAAGCGGTGGCGGGTGTGCAGGTTCTCGCCGAGCGCGACCGGCACGTCGATGCGACGCCGCAGCTCGACGTGCGCGGGCAGGTCGTCGGCGCGCAGCGGTTCCTCGATCCATGCGAGGTCGAACGCCGACAGTTCCCCGATCGCGCGCTCGGCCTGCTCGAGGCTCCAACGCTGGTTGGCGTCGACCATGAGCCGCCGGTCGGGCCCGATCACGTCGCGCACCGCGGTGATGCGCTCGACGTCGCGCGCGAGCTCGGGACTGCCGACCTTGACCTTGACGGCGTCGAAGCCGGCTTCGACCCAGCGCGCGGCCTGCGCGACGAGTTCGTCGAGCGGGTAGTGCAGGTTCACGCCGCTGCCGTAGACGGCGGCGGTCTCGTGGCGGCGGCCGATCAGGTCGGTGACGCCGACGCCCGCCCGGCGCGCGGCCAGATCCCACAGGGCGAGGTCGAGGCCGGCCATCGCGATCGTCGTGATGCCGCCGCTGCCGCCCTCGTGCAGGTGCGTCCAGAGCGGCGCCCAGATCGCGGATGCCTCGGCCTCCCGCCCGAGCGCGAACGCGCGGATGTCGTGGTCGAGGTGCGCTCGCACCGCGGCGGCGCCGATCGTCGGCGTCCACGAGAAGCCCCAGCCCACGGCGCCGTCTGCGTCTTCGACCTCGACCTCGACCACCGAGAGGTCGCGGACGTCCGGCCCCCACGGCCGGAGCAGCGGGATGCGGATCGGGCGCGTCGCGATGCGCGCGATGGCGGCGGTCACCGCGACGCGGCCCCCGCGGCATCCGCCGGCGCCGTCGACGGGCACGTCGACGCGGCCGGGCGCGTGCCGCCGAGCTCGACGAGCGCGAGCCCGCAGTCGAGGATCGCCGCGAGGCGTCGCTCCTGCTCGGGCGTCGGGTCGACGAGCGGCGGGCGCACCGACCCGACCGGCAGGCCGCGCAGGCGCAGGCCGGCCTTGATGAGCGACACCCCGAAGCCCGGCGTCTCGTCGCGGAGGCGCACGAGCGGCGTGTAGAACTCGCGCAGCAGCGACATCCGCGTCGTCTCGTCGCCGTCGATGTACGCCCGGTGATGCATCGCGGCGAGCTCGGGGATCATCGCGAACGCGGCGGACGAGTACAGCGGGATGCCGATGCCCCGGTACGCGCCCTGGCTGAGCTCGGCGGTGAGCAGCCCGTTGAAGAACGCCCAGTCGTCGCGGCCGGCGGCCTCGGCGGCGAGCACGATCTCCTGCGCGAGGCCGATGTCGCCGGTGCCGTCCTTGAACCCGACGACCTTCGGGTTCGCGGCGAGCCGCGTGACGGCGTCGGCGGTGTAGCGGGCCGTGGCGCGGTGGTAGACGATGACGGCCAGCTCGGATGCCGCGGCGACCGCCTCGACCCAGGCGACGAGCCCGGCAGCGGTGCCCGACACGAGGTAGGGCGGGAGCAGCAGCAGGGCGTCGGCGCCGGCTTCGGCGGCCCCGCGCGCGAGCTCGATCGCGTGGCCGAGCGGTCCGCCGGCGCCCGCGACCACCGGCACCCGGCCGGCGACGACGTCGACGCTCGCGCGCACGACGGCGATCGCCTCGCTCGCCGACAGCGCGTGGAACTCGCCGGTGCCGCAGGCGGGGAAGACGCCGCCGGGCCCGAACGGCAGTCGCGTCTCGAGGTGCTCGCCGAGCACGTCGAGGTCGACCCGGCCGTCGGCGTCGAATGGGGTGACGGGGAAGAAGAGCACCCCGTCGAAGGCCAGGGCAGGCGTGGTCATGCGGTCCTCGCTTCGGTGTCGTGGGTCCGGGATGCGGCGGCGAGCTCGCTGCGCCAGTCGCGGCTCGGCCACCAGCCGAGCCGGTCTCGCGCCTTCGCGATCGAGAAGGCGGGCGCCGTGCCCTCGAGTGCATCGGCGGCCGGACCGAGGCCCGGCGCGTACTCGCGCCAGAGCTCGGCGACGGGGCGTTCGGCGAGCGCGTCGGCGGCGCCGACGAAGAAGCCCTCGCCGTCGATCGCGTCGGCGGGCGCGGCGAGCCACGCGTCGACGAAGGCGGCGACGTCGCGCGCGTCGACGTAGTTGAAGAGGCTCACGGCCGCGAGCGCCGGGTCGGCGAGCCGTTCGACGACGGTGTGGCCCTGCTGCGTGAGCGCGCCGGCCCATTCCTCCGGTGAGATCACGTAGCAGGGGCGGAAGGACCCGAACGCGCCGGGCGCGGAGCGGGCGAACATCCGCACCGCCTCCTCGATGACGACCTTCGACAGCGCGTAGGCGTTCGCCGGCGCGAGCGGATGGGTCTCGTCGATCGGCACCGCGGCGGCGCGCCAGCCGGGCGAGGAGTAGCCGATCGGGGTCGGACTCGACGCGGCGAGCACGCGGCCGACCCCGGCCGACGCCGCTGCGCCGAGCACGTCGTGCGCGAGTGCGGTGTTGGTGAGCAGGATGTCGCGCTCGGGAGCGCTGAACGGCACGGCGATGCCGGCCAGGTGCACGAGCGCGTCGGGCCGCAGGTCTTCGAGCACGCGTCCGGCGGCACCGGGAGCCGCGAGGTCGACCGCGCGTTCGTCGACGCCGATGAGCCCGGCCGGGCGACGATCCAGGCCGACGACCTCGTGGCCCGCACCGGCGAGTCCGGTCGCGAGCGAGCGCCCGAGACGGCCGGACGATCCGGTGATGATGACGCGCATGCGTGCGGTTCCCTCCATTCGCCCTCGCCGGCGTGCGACTGAGAAATCGCTTTCTCCGCTCGAGACTATGCGACACGGCGGTTCCTCGCCAACTCCGGGACTAGACTGAGGAATCGATTTCCCGTCGCTGGTCCGGCCGGGGCGGAGATCCGGAGGGACGGGGTGCATGGGCGAACGCAGTCGAGGCGTCACCATCTCCGACGTCGCCGCGCACGCGGGCGTCTCGCCGGCGTCGGTCTCGCGCGTGCTCAACGGGCGGCAGAGCGTCGACCCCGACATCGTCCGCCGCGTCCAGGCGTCGATCGCGACCCTCGGGTACGCGCCGAGCGCCCTCGCGCGCAACCTCGTGCTCGGCCGGACCCGCACGATCGCGATGGTCGTGCCCGACCTCGAGAACCCGCTGTTCCAGGGCATCCTGAAGGGCCTCAGCCTCGCAGCGGCGGGCGACGGCTACCGGGTCCTCGTCGCCGACACCGCCGAGCGCGTCGAGGACGAGGAGGCGACCGCACTCGAGGCCCGCGGGCGCTGCGACGCGCTCGTGCTCTGCGCGCCGCGCATGCCCGAGGAGCGCCTGCGCCGGCTCGTCGACCGCGTCGCGCCCGTCGTGGTCGTGAACCGGCCGCTGCCCGAGCTCGAGGTTCCCATCGTCGGGGTCGACTACGTGCGGGGAATCCGCGACCTCGTCGACCACCTGGTCGCGCTCGGCCACCGCCGGCTCGCCTACGTCAGCGGCCCCGAGGCGAGCGCCTCGAACGCGGAGCGCGTGCGCGGCGTCGACGAGGCGCTCGCGATGCACCCCGCCGTGCGCATCGACCGCATCCCGGGCGGATCGCGACCCGAGGACGGCGAGGCGGTGGCGGACGCCGTGGCCGCTGCCCACCGGGCCGGGGTGACGGCCGTCCTCGCCTTCAACGACCTCGTCGCGCTCGGGCTGCTCGCCCGGCTGCGCGAACTCGGCGTCGACGTGCCCCGCGAGCTCTCCGTCGCGGGCTTCGACGACGTGCCCATGGCACGCTACGCGACGCCGCGGCTGACGAGCATGTCGGTGCCCCGCGCCGAGATCGGCGCCCAGGCGTGGTCGCGGCTGCGCACCCTCATCGACGGCGGCTCGGTCGATCACTCGGTGCTGTACCGACCCCGCCTCGAGGCGCGGGAGAGCACCGCGACCGCCGCGCAGGCGGTCGCGTAGCCCGGCGGCACTCGCGTCGGACCTAGGGCCCTCGCCCCGCCGCGCCGGCCGTGTTCGGCTGGAGGCATGACCGACGACGCGGGCCGCCGGCCCCCCGACCCCCCGGGCACCGCTCGCCCGAGCACCGCGGCGGTGCGGCGCGGCCTGTCGGCCGACGAGGTCGAGCGGCGTCGGGAGGAGTACGGGCCCAACGTGCTCGGCGCCGCCCGCCCCGCGAGCTGGTGGCGCATCCTGCTGCGGCAGTTCGTGAGCCCGCTCATCTTCCTGCTCCTCGTCTCGGCGGTCGTCACCGGCATCCTCCAGCGCTGGATCGACACGGCCTCGATCCTGCTCGTGCTCGTCGGCAACGCCGCGATCGGCTTCTGGCAGGAGCGCCGCGCCGCGGGCGAGGTCGCCGCGCTGCAGTCGCTCACCGCGCCGCGATGCCGGGTCCGGCGCGACGGTGAGGTCGTCGAGATCGACGCCGAGGGGCTGGTGCCGGACGACGTCGTGCTGCTGGCCAGCGGCGACCGCGTGCCGGCCGACCTCCGGCTGCACGAGGCGCGCGGCCTGCGCGTCGACGAGTCGATGCTCACGGGCGAGTCCGCCGCCGTGTCGAAGGTCGCCGGCGACGAGGCCGGCGACCGCGACCTGGTCTTCGGCGGCACGCTCGTGACCACCGGCCGGGCGACCGGCGTCGTGGTCGCCACGGGCGCGCACACGCAGCTCGGCGAGATCGACGCGCTCGTCCACGGCGTCGAGACGCGCACGCCGCTGCAGGTGCTCATCGACCGGCTCGAGCGACGCATCGGCTGGGTCGTCGGCTTCGTCGGCCTCTTCGTGCTCGTCGCGGGCCTCGTGGTCGGGCTCGACGCGGGCGACGCGCTGCTCACCGCGATCGCCCTCGCGGTCGCCACGATCCCCGAGGGCCTGCCGGTCGCGCTGACGGTCGCGATGAGCATCGGCGTGACGCGGATGGCGCGGCGCCATGCCGTCGTCCGGTCACTGCCCGCCGTCGAGACGCTCGGGTCGACGACCGTCATCGCGTCCGACAAGACCGGCACGATCACCGAGAACCGGCTGACCGTGGAGACGGTCTGGGCCGGCGGCGCCGTGCACGCGGCATCCGAGCCGGTCGCGGCGGTGGCGGCCGCGCTCGCCGCGGGCGCGTGGGCGAACGAGGCCCGGGTCGACCCGGCCAGCGGGGCCCTCGCGGGCGACGCGGTCGACGTCGCGATCGCGCAGGCGGCACTCGACGTCGGCGGCGTCCGGCTCGCGGACCTCGGCCGTCCGCCGATCGCGGAGGTGCCCTACGAACCGGAGCTGCGGAGCTCCCAGGCCGTCCGGCCCGGGCCGGACGGCGGTCGGGTGCACTACGCCAAGGGGGCGCCGGGCGCGCTGCTCGAGGCATCCGTCGCCATGCTCGGGCCGGACGGCGAGCGCGTGCCGCTCGACCGGGCGGCCGTGGAGCGGGCCGAGCAGGAGCTCGCCGATCGCGGGCTGCGGGTCATCGCGACCGCGTCGCGGGAGCTCGGTCCCGACGAACCCGCGATCGCCGATCCGGCGGCCCTCGGCGGCCTGACCCTGCTCGGCCTCGTCGGCCTCGTCGATCCGCCCAGACCGGGCGTGGCGGACGCCATCCGTCGCTGCCGGGACGCCGGGATCGCCGTGAAGATGGTGACCGGCGACCATCCGAGCACCGCGGCGGCGATCGCGGAGCGCGTCGGCATCCCCTCGGAGGGCCCGCCGCTCACGGGCGCCGAGCTCGAGGCGATCAGCGACCACGAGGTGGCCGCGCGGCTGCGGGAGACGGCCGTGGTCGCCCGCGTCACCCCGCAGGACAAGCTGCGCATCGTGTCGGTGCTCGAGGAGCACGGCGAGGTCGTGGCGGTGACCGGCGACGGGGTCAACGACGCTCCGGCGCTTCGGATGGCCTCGCTCGGCGTCGCGATGGGCCGCTCGGGCACGGATGTCGCCCGGGAGTCGTCCGACATCGTCCTCACCGACGACGACTTCGTCACCATCGTCGACGCCGTCGAGCAGGGCCGCGTGACGTTCGCCGCGATCCGCAAGGTCGCGTTCTTCCTGCTGGCCAACTCGGTCGCCGCGCCGCTCGCGGTGGCGCTCAACCTGTTCACCGACACGCCCCTGCTGTTCCTGCCCGTGCAGGTGCTGTGGTTCAACCTCGTGCTGAACGGCCTGCAGGACGTGGCGCTCGCGTTCGAGCCCGGCGAGGGCGACGAGCTCGCGGCGGCGCCGCGCCGCAAGGACGCCGGGCTGCTCTCGCGCGACATCTGGATCCGCATCGCCGTGACGGGCGCGTGGATGGGCCTGTGCGTGCTCGTGGCGTTCCACCTCGCGCTCGAGACGGGCCGGAGCCTCGAGCACGCGCGGACGCTGGCGATGACCGTCTTCGCCTTCCTCAACTTCTTCCAGGCGGGCACGGCGCGCTCGGAGCTCCGATCGGTGTTCGCGCTGCGGCCGTGGGCGAACCCGCTCCTGCTCGGCGCCGCGGTGCTCGCCGTCGTCCTGCAGGGACTCGCCGTGTCGACGCCGATCGGCCAGGGCGTGCTCGGGTTCGTGCCGCTGACGCTGCCCGAGTGGATCGGGGCGTTCCTCGTGGCCTCGACGGTGCTGGTCGTCGCGGAGGTCGACAAGTGGATCCGGCGCCGCCGCGGGGCGTCCGTGCGCCGCGTCGGGTGAGGCCGGTGCGCCCGGGGCCCTCGGGTGTCACCATCCGCTGCGCGTCGGCGTGCGCCCCTCCCGGGCGTCGTCGGGCATGGGCATCTCGGCCCGGAGGCCGAGCAGCCGGACCGCGCGCTCCGGGTCCCGCTTCGCGGCGAGCGCCAGGACCTCCCGGAGCACGAGGTCCCGGTCGGTCGTCGCGGCGAGCCGATGGCTGAAGGTCTTCGTGGTGAACGGCACGTACCGCACCTTGAGCGTGAGCCCGACGACGGGGCGACCCTCCGCGGCCACGTCGTCGAGCACGCGGGCGGTCAGCTCGCGCAGGGCGGACTCGACCTCGGCGGGGTCGGCGAGGTCCTGCTGGTACGTGGTCTCGCGGCTGTGCCCGCGGGCGACCCACGGGGTGTCGTCGACGATGCGGGTGCCCTCGCCGCGCCCGAGCCGGCCGTACCAGGGGCCCATCCGCGGGCCGAACTCCCCGGCCAGCACGCCCGGGTCGGCGCCGGCGAGGTCGCGCACCGTCTCGATGGCGTGCGACGAGAGCCGACGGGCGACCTTCGTGCCGACGCCCCAGAGCGCGGTCGTGGGGCGGTCGCCCATGACCGGCATCCAGTTCGCGGCCGTGAGCCGGAACACGCCGCGCGGCTTGCCGAACCCGGTGGCGACCTTCGCGCGGACCAGGGTGTCGCCGATGCCGACGCTGCAGTGCAGCCCGGTGCGCTCCAGCACGGCGGCCTGGAGCGCGCGGGCGAGGGCCTCGGGGTCGTCGGTGGTCGCGCCGACGAAGGCCTCGTCCCAGCCGAGGACCTGCACGACCGTGCCCGGGTGTTCGCGGAGCGCCGCCATGACCCGGGCGGATGCCGCGGTGTAGGCGTCCGCGTCGACCGGCAGGATGACGGCGTCGGGCGCCTTCCGCGCGGCGATCCGCAGCGGCATCCCGGAGCCCACGCCGAACTCGCGCGCCTCGTAGGACGCCGTCGAGACGACGGCGCGCTCGGTCGGGTCGCCGCGGCCGCCGACGATCACCGGCCGGCCCGCGAGCTCGGGGTGCCGCAGCACCTCGACCGCCGCGATGAACTGGTCGAGGTCGACGTGCAGGACCCAGGGCTCGGCGCTCGCCTCCATGTGCCCAGCGTCCGCCTGCCGGAGCGGGTCGCGCAAGCCGTCGACGCTCGGGCGGCGACTCGTACTGCGGCGCGCGTTCCCGCACCCGCCCATCGCGGCGGTGCGACGAGCCGTCCGCGCGCGTAGCGGCTCGCGACGCGCCTGTGCAACCTCTTGCACTCAGGAAGCGTTCAGGAGGACAGTTGGCCCCAACGGAAGGAGTTTCGATGGGTTTCCTTGCTTTCCTGCTCCTCGGCCTCATCGCCGGGGCGATTGCGAAGCTGATCCTGCCCGGCAAGCAGGGTGGAGGGTGGTTCATCACCCTGCTCCTCGGCGTCGTCGGCGCCCTGCTCGGCGGGTGGCTCGGGAGCGTGCTCTTCGGAGTCGGTCTCGAGGAGTTCTGGGACCTCAGCACGTGGCTGCTCGCCATCGGCGGCTCGATCATCGTGCTGCTGATCTACGGCCTCATCGTCGGTCGCCGCAAGGCCGCCTGACCCGACCCGCTCCACCATCGACGGGCCGGCCGACGCGAGTCGGCCGGGCCGTCCGGTGCGTCCGGCGACGGCGGCTCAGCCCGCGTCGCGCGCGTCCGCCAGCACCGCGAAGCCGCGCAGCATCCGCTGCGGTTCGGTGACGGATGCCGCGTGCACGCGCCGGCTCAGGGCGTCGAGCTCGTGCGCGGGGAAGTACCCGTGGTGGCGGTAGACCGCCGCGCGTGCGATGAAGTCGGCCGCCGAGACCTCCGGGTGGAACTGCGTCGCGTACACGGCGGTGCCCACGCGGTACACCTGGACCGGGCAGCCGGCCGAGCCGGCGAGCCGCACCGCGTCGTCGGGCAGCCGGCTCGTGGCCTCCTTGTGGCCGACGAGCGCGTCGAACCGCGCGGGGAGGGCGCCCAGCAGCGGATCCTCGCGGCCGGCATCGGTCAGCGTGATCTCGACCGCCGACGCCTCCTCGCCGTGGAGCGTTCCGACCTCGCCGCCGAGCACGCGCGTCAGCACGCCGATGCCGTAGCAGGTGAAGAGCACCGGGTGGTCGGACGCGAGCGCCTGCTCGGCGACGCGGGCGAGGTCGTCCTCGACCCGGCGCTGGACGGGGTGCTTGTGCTCCACGGCGGTCGTCACGTTGTACGGGCTGCCGCCCACCACGACGCCCGCGTAGCGGCGCACGTCGACGTCGCCGATCGACTGGACGTCGAGCCGGAGGTGCTGGAGGCGGCCCGCATCGAGGCCGGCGGCGCGGCGGACCGACTCGTACTCGGGGCCGACGGCCTCGACCTCGGGTCGCGCCGACAGGAAGAGGAAGTCCCGGGTCATCGGCCGCGACCTCCCGTGCGCCGTCGGCCGCCTCCGCCGCGCCGAGTCGGCGTCGCGCCCCGGCGCCGTGCCGAGCGGTCGGACCCTCCTCCGGGTCGGCGAGCTCGCTCGTCGCGCGCCGATTCGTCGCCACGGCCCGCGTCGGCCGAGCCGCGCGAGCTGCGGGTCGTGCGGCCGCGCACGACGCCGACGAACTCCTGGATGTCGTCGTCGTCGCGCTCGACGGACCAGACGAGGGCGATGCGCGTGGGCGCGGCATCCGTCACCGGCACCGCCGCCACGTCGCGCCGGTGGTGCAGGCGGGCCAGGCTGTGCGGCAGGATCGCGTACCCGGTGCCCGCCGCCACGAGTTCGACCGTCATCGCGGGGTCGGGCTGCTCGGGTGCGCGCGGCTCGTCGGCGAGGTCGGCGAGCACCAGGGCCGACGCGTCGGCGAACGCGTGGTCCTTGGGCACCACCGCGACCGCGACCTCCTCCCAGAGCGGGATCACGTGGAGGCCCTCGTCGTCGATCGGCAGGCGCACGAACGCGAGGTCGGCGTCGCGGGCGCGCAGCTCGTCGAGCTGCTCGGGCTGCTCGACGCGCACGGCCTCCAGCGGCAGGTCGGGTCGGCGCTCGGCCCAGGCGCGGAGCCACTTCGCGGGGCTCACCCCCGCGACGTAGCGCAGCCGCAGCGACACGTGCGTCCCCTTTCCGCCGCGCCGCGCGGCCCCCTCAGGCTATCGTTCGCGCGCACGCGCCGGTCGTCCCGCGACGTCCCGCGACCGGCACCCGGCTGGGCGCCCGGGCGCCGGGCGACTACCGTGGAGGGGTGAACGCCGAGACGCCCCGCCAGTCCCAGTCGATGAAGCCGGAGACGGCGGCGAAGAAGCTCGGCATCCTCGTCGATGCGACGCCGGACGAGTTCCGCGCCGGACCGGTCACGCGCGACGAGCTCGCCGCGCTCCAGGTCGACCCGCCCGAGTGGCTCGCCACCCTGCGCCGTGAGGGCCCGCACCCGCGGGGCGTCGTCGCGGCCAAGCTCGGCGTCTCGAACTCGGGACTCGCGCGCGCGGGCATCACCGAGCCGCTCACGACGGCCGAGATCAAGGACCTGCTCGCCGCGCCGCCCGAGTGGCTCGTCGAGGAGCGCGCGCGGCAGGCCGGCGTGCGCGCCGAGAAGCGCCGTCTCGCGGAGCGCGACGCGGAGCGGGCGGCGAACGCCGACCGTCCGCGAGGCGGCGGAGGCGGTGGCGGCGGGGCCTGAGCCCCGCCGACGACGCGGGCCCGGTCAGGCCGCGTAACGCGCGGCGAGGAAGGCCCGCACGTCGCCGAGCTCGCGGTCGGACACCGAGTGGCCGACGCCCTCGTAGACCCGCTGGTCGAGCTCGACGTGGGCGGGCAGCCATTCCTGCGTGCGCCGGACCGACGCCGAGGGGATGACCTCGTCGATCGACCCGCGTCCCCAGAACACCGGCGGCGCGACCTCCGCGAGCCGGTCGTCGCCGGGCCGGTCGCCCGGCATCGAGAAGCCCGCGAGGCTCACCGCGAACGAGAAGCGGTCGGGCGCCCGGCGCAGCAGCTCGATCGCCATCGCACCGCCCTGCGAGAAGCCGAGCAGGCCGATGGGCGTGCCGTCGGGCACGGCGCGATCGACCCAGTCGAGGATCGCGGTCGTGGCCTCGTCGGCGCCGGACACGGCGAACTCCTCGCCCTGCGCGAGCAGCGGGAACCAGGCGTGCCCGTACCCCGTCGAGATCGGCGCGCGCAGCGACGCGATCGCCGGCTCGAGCGGCAGGTAGGGGCTCAGGCCGAAGAGGTCGCCCTCGTGCGAGTTGTAGCCGTGCAGCAGCACCAGCAGGGGTCGGCCGGCCCGGTCGGTCGGCGACGCCGACCAGAGCACCGCCTCGTCGTCGATCCGCATCCGGGCATCGTACCCCGGCGATCGGAGGCCGCCCGACCCGTGACCTCCGAGCATGCGACGGGCACGTGGGGCAGAATCGACCCATGGCCGTACGCACTCCCGACCCGGACTGGAACCCCGGCGACGAGCCGGTGGTCCAGCCGCCCACGAATCCCGGTTGGCTCTCGGACCTCGAGCTCGCGGAGGTGCGCGGGCGCCTCCCGCTGCTCTACGTCGAGGCCGTGCCCGTGCGCGTCGACGGCATGGGGCAGGTCACCGAGGTCGGCGTCCTGCTCCGCGCGAACGCCGTCGGCGAGATGACCCGGACCCTGGTGTCGGGTCGCGTGATGTACGGGGAGACCATCCGCGACGCGCTGTTCCGGCACCTGGAGAAGGACCTCGGCCCGATGGCCTTCCCGCTCCTGCCGGCGAGCCCGGTGCCCGCGACCGTCGCGGAGTACTTCCCGATGCCCGGGATCTCGCCGTTCACCGACGAGCGCCAGCACGCCGTGTCGCTCGCCTACGTCGTGCCCGTCACGGGCACGTGCGAGCCGCGCCAGGACGCGCTCGAGGTGACCTGGGTCTCGCCCGCCGAGGCGGCGAGCGAGGCGTTCGGCGACGAGATGGAGGGCGGCCGCGGCGCCCTGCTGCGACGCGCGCTCGCCGCCGTCGGCGCGCTCGGCTGAGATCGAGGGCTCCAGACCGGCCGGAGCGGGCCCGGCCCCGACGGCTCGGACGTGCGCGCTAGCGCACCATCCGCACCTCGTGGATCGTCTCGCCGAGGAAGGGCTCGTCGTGGGCGCCGCCGTCGGCGGTGAACCCGTTGCGCTCGTAGAAGTGGACCGCGTGCTCGTTCGCCGACGGCACCCACAGGTACACGGAGCCGTCGCCGACCGCGGCGTCGAAGAGCTTCTGGCCGATGCCGTGCCCGTGGTGGGCGTCGAGCAGGTGGATGAAGAACAGCTCGCGCTCGCGCGGCGCGTCGTCGTCGCGGGCGGGGCCCGCACCGGCGAACCCGACGATCTCGCCGTCGACCAGCGCCGCGACGTGCGTGAAGTCGTCGCCCTGACCCATCCAGTGCGTCCAGAGCTCCGCCATGCGGCGCGGCGAGAGGTTCTCGAGCGTCGCCGCGCTCACCAGCTCGTCGTAGTCCTCGTGCCAGCACTGGGCGTGCACGCGACCCAACGCCTCGGCGTCGGAATCGCGGACGGGACGGATGACGACTTCGGCAACGACCTCGGTGCTCATGGCGCTCAGGTTAACCCGGCCCGCCGTCGTGGACGAAATCGGGCGACGGGAGGAGTGCCCGCTCAGGGTGCGCACCGTCCCCGGCTCAGGGCGGCGGAGGCGGAGACGGAGGGTTGCCACTGGCCCTCCGGCGTCCGCGCGTCCATACCGTCGGAGGCATGACATCGAACACCTCGCGGATCAGCGCTGCCGTCGTGGCCGCTGCCGCCGTGGCCGGGCTCGCCGGCTGCGTTCCCACCGGACCGTCGGGTCCCGCTCCCGTCGGCTTCGACGGCGTCCAGTCCGCCACCATCCAGCTCGAGGCCGTCGGCACGTTCGTCTCGCCCGAGGAGGGCGGCTACGAGGCCGCTGGTCGCGGATCCGGCTTCATCATCACGCCCGACGGGCTCGCCGTCACCAACAACCACGTCGTCGCCGGCGCGGGCACCCTCAAGGTCTGGCGCGGCGGCGACACCACCGACGAGCTGAGCGCGAAGGTGCTGGGCACCTCGGAGTGCCTCGACCTTGCCGTCGTGCAGCTCGACGGCGGCGACTACCCGTTCCTCGACTGGCGGAATGGCGACATCGACACCGCGCTCGACGTGTACGCCGCCGGGTTCCCGCTGGGCGATCCGACGTTCACCGAGACCAAGGGCATCGTCTCGAAGGCGAACACCAACGGCGAGACGCCGTGGGCCTCGATCGACGGCGTCATCGAGCACGACGCGCGCATCCGCGGCGGCAACTCGGGCGGTCCGCTGGTCGACCCGCAGGGTGCGCTGGTCGGCGTCAACTACGCGGGCAACGACGCGCTCGACTACAACTTCGCGATCCACCGCGACGCCGTGCTCGACGTGATCCACGACCTCGTGGACGGCGAGGACGTGCTGAGCCTCGGCATCAACGGCGAGGCGCTCGTCGGGGAGGACGGCACGGGTCTCGGCATCTGGGTCAACTCGGTGACGTCGGGTTCGGCGGCCGACACGGCCGGGGTGGAGCCGGGCGACCTGCTCACCCGCATGGAGGGCGTCTCGCTCGGCCTGGACGGCACCATGAAGGAGTACTGCGACGTGCTGCGCACGCACGGCACCGACGCGGCGCTCGCGCTCGAGCTCTACCGGCCCGCCGACGGCATGGTCTACCGCGGCCAGGTCAACGGCGAGGCGCTTCGCGCCGTGCCCGTCGTGGGCAGCGGCACGGACGAGCCCGGCTCCGGTGGGGCGGTGACCGTGACCGACGACACCGGTGCGATCAGCGTCGAGGTCCCGGCATCGTGGTCCGACGTCGACGGCGCTGCGGTGACCGACGCCGAGGGCACGGTCTGGGAGTCGGTCTCCGCCGCGCCCGACCTCGCCGGCTACACCGGCTCATGGGGAACGCCCGGCATGACGGTCTACGCGTCCCGCGACGCCGCCGGGTTGTCGCCCGACGCGGCCGCGGACCTGCTCGCCGACGGCCTCGTCGACCAGGGATGCGTCTCGAAGGGCCGCGAGCCGTACGACGACGGGCTGCACGTCGGCGTCTGGGAGATCTTCACGGACTGCGGCGGCACCGCGACCTTCGTGGTCGTCGGCGCGAACGACGTGACGGGCTCGTACACGGTCGTGGTCGCCGCGCAGGCCGTCACGGACGAGGACCTGTCGGCCGCGGACGGCGTGCTCGGCAGCTTCTACGCCGCCTACTGACGCCCTGCGGCCGCCGCGTCCGCCTGCGCCCGCGCGGCGCGCCGACACCGGACGACGCGACGGCCCCGCACCCATCGAGGGTGCGGGGCCGTCCCGGTGCGCGGAGGGGTCAGCCCTGCGCGCGACGGTTGGTGCGCGTGTTGCGGTTCGGGGAGACGAGGCTGCCGACGCGGAGCGGCTGCTTCTGCGCGCCGCGCGACGACGAGGTCCGCTGCGCGCCGGTGGACTGCGACCCTCGCGACTGCCCCGAGCCCTGCTTCGGCGCGTGCGCCTTCGCCTCCGCCGGACGACCCGAACGGTCCCGGCGCGGTGCCGCGGGGGCCACGTCCGACTGGCCGCCGCGGCCGCGGCCGCGGCTCCGGCGACCCTGGCCCGCGGGCTGGGCGCCGCCTGCGGCGCGCTCCTCGCGCGCAGCGCGCTTGCGCTGCGCGTTCGCGCCCTGCGACCGGCCGCCGCCCTGCTGCGGCTTCGCCTCGCGCGGCGCGGGCTTCACGTACGGGGCGACCTCGCCGACGAGCGCGACGACCTCGGGAGAGGCCGGCGACACCCGCTGCGGTGCGACGCGGATCTCGGCCTTGCGGAGCAGCTTGCCGAGGTCGTCCATCTGGCCCGGGAGCGCGATCGTGACGACGTCGCCCTCGCTGCCGGCGCGGGCGGTGCGGCCGGAGCGGTGCAGGTACGCCTTGTGCTCCATGGGCGGGTCGACGTGGATGACGAGCTCGACGTCGTCGACGTGGACGCCGCGCGCCGCGACATCCGTCGCGACCATGACCTTGACCGAGCCGTCGCCGAACGCGGCGAGGTTGCGGTCGCGCTGCGGCTGCGACAGGTTGCCGTGCAGGTCGACCGAGGGGATGCCCTGGTCGGTCAGCTTCTTCGCGAGCTTCTTGGCGTGGTGCTTGGTCCGCATGAACAGGATGCGCCGGCCGGTGCCCGAGGCGAGCGCCTTCACGAGGTCGTGCTTGGCGTCGGTGTCGGCGACCTGGAACACGTGGTGGGTCATCGCCGCGACGGGCGAGTGCGCCTCGTCGACCGAGTGCAGCACCTCGTCCTGCAGGTAGCGCTTGACGAGCTTGTCGACGCCGTTGTCCAGCGTCGCCGAGAAGAGCAGGCGCTGGCCGTCGCGCGGCGTCTTGTCGAGCAGGCGGATCACGACGGGCAGGAAGCCGAGGTCGGCCATGTGGTCGGCCTCGTCGAGCACGGTGATCTCGACCGCGTCGAGGTGCGCGAATCCCTGCGAGATGAGGTCCTCGAGCCGGCCCGGCGTGGCGACGACGATGTCGACGCCCGCACGCAGCGCCTCGACCTGGCGCTTCTGGTTGATGCCGCCGAAGATCGTGGTGACCTTCAGGTCGTACGCCGCGGCGAGCGGCTCGAACGTCTGGGTGATCTGGGTCGCGAGCTCGCGCGTGGGCGCGAGCACGAGGCCGAGCGGACGGCCCGCGCGGCGGCGGCCGCCGGCGAGCTCGGTGCCGAGGCGCGCCACCATGGGCAGCGCGAACGCGATGGTCTTGCCCGAGCCGGTCTTGCCGCGGCCGAGCACGTCGCGACCCGCGAGCGTGTCGGGCAGGGTGCCGACCTGGATGGGGAACGCCGTGGTCTTGCCGTCGGCGGCGAGGGCCGCGACGAGGGGGGCGGGCACGCCGAGCGCGCCGAAGGTGATGTCGGTCAAGGATGGTCCGTTCCGGATGGCACGGCCGGGCGCGCCGCTGCACTGACGCAGTCGGCGGGGAGGCCCGACGGTGGGGGAGTTGGCGAAGACGCCGGTCGGCGAATCCGTTCGCCGTATGAAGTCAATCGACGGGCTGGGCCCGGAAGCGTGTCTACGACGCAGGCGGCGCGATCGTCGCGCACGCCGGGGACCACCATAGCGGATGCCGCTGCGCGTGACCTGCGCGCCCGGCCGGGACGATGCTCAGCGCGGCATCCGCTCGCCGACCGGGATCTCCTCGCGGACCGTGTTGCCCGGCGGCGCCAGCGGGCACGACCACGACGGGTCGTACGCGCAGGACGGGTTGTACGCGAAGTTCAGGTCGACGACGAGGCTGTCGTCATCGCCGCCCGAGCCGAGGTCGGCGCCCTTGATCGTGTCGAGCAGGTAGCGTCCGCCGCCGTACGTGCCGCCCGGCGCGCCGGCGAGCCCGTCCTTGACGGGCAGGAAGATGCCGCCGCCGTAGGCGGTGAGCCGCCACACGTCGAGCGTGCCGAGGTAGGGGATCCGCACGGTGCCCACGAGCGAGAACGGGATCGGCCCGTCGTTCGAGCTGTCGACGACCATCCGCTGCGGTTCGTCGGGTCGCCGCACCTCGAGCTCGAAGCGCCAGTCGGGGTCGTACGACGCGACGTCGAGGCCCGTGAATCGCGCGCGGTCGTCGGGGAGGAGCGGCGACTGCGGATGTCCGGCGAACAGCTCGTCGCGCCCGGACTTCCAGAGCTCGTGGCCCTTGGCCGGGTCGTGCACGTTGAGGTGCCGCACGCCCGCGTAGAGCCCGAAGACGCGGCGGCGCCAGTCCGCGAGCTGCAGCGCGCCGAGCGTCGCGGTCACGAGGCCGCTCCCGACGCCCGGGCCTCGGCGCGGGCCGCATCGGCGGTGCCGGGCGGGTCGTAGGCCCAGGTCGGGGCGAGCTGCCGCAGGCGCCGCCCGCGGTACTGCCAGAACGCCCAGGTCGGGTACCAGTACAGCGCGTCGAGGGCGCCCGCGCTCGCGCGAAGCTGGTCGCGATACAGGGTTCGGCCGTCCGGGAGCGGCGACACCGCCATCCGGTGGTCCCACGACCGGAACGCGGAGAGGGGTCCGGTGACGGCCCCGCCGCCGTCGCGCAGCATCCGCACGCCGGGCGGCAGCCCGCCCGGATAGGACACGTCGACGAACTCCTCGCCGCTCGGCGCGATGCCGAACGCGAGCGTGCGCAGACGATGCGGTCCCTCCGGCCACGTGGTCGGGAACCCCTCCGCCTCGAGCGACTCGAAGTCCAGCCACGGCGCGACGACCTCGCGCAGCACGGCCGGGCTGCGGATCGCGCGCCACGCGGCGTCCGCATCGCAGTCGAGGGTCAGCTTCAACAGCACCCGCATGACCCGACCATATGGGCGGCCGCAGGGCCGAGCCAAGCGGCCCCGCCGGATTCCGGGCGGTCGCACGGCGACCGCCCTGCTGCCGTGCGGGCGCACGGGCTAGGCTCACGACCATGCCCGACGCCGCCGCATGGCTGCCCTCCCTCGTGGTGTTCGGCGCGGCCGCCCTGGCGTTCGCCGCCGGGCTCATCGTGTTCCGCCGGCTCGGGGTGCGGCGGGAGGTGCGCGACGCCGATGCCGCCCGCGAGCTGGAGACCGCGGCGAAGGCCCGGCTGGTCGGCGCCGACGAGGCCGTGCGCGACGCGCTGCAGGAGATCCGCTTCGCCGACGCCCAGTTCGGCGCCGAGACCGCGCGCGAGCTCGAGCGGACGGTCGCGCAGGCCCGCGGGTGGCTCCGCGAGGCGTTCCTGCTGCAGCAGCGGCTCGACGACGCCGAGCCCGACACCGCGGCGGAGCGGCGGGGCTGGAGCACCCGGATCGCGATGCTGTGCGACTCGGTGGAACGCTCGCTCGCCGATTCCGACGCCGTCCTCGCCTCGCGCCGCGCCGCGGAACGGGGCGCCGCCGACGACGCGCCCGCGCTGCGGGACCGGGCGTCGCGGCTGCGCACGCGTGCCGCGGACGCGGCATCCACGCTCGAGCGGCTCGCGAGCCGCTTCTCGGCGTCCGCGCTCGCCGGGGCCGGAGGGTCGCTGTCGCGGGCCGAGCACGACCTCGCGGTCGCGACCGGCGCGATCGACGAGGCCGGGGAGCGCCTCGACGGCCGGGCGGCGGCACCCGTCGCCGGCCTGCTGGAGCGGTCCGCGCACGCGCTCGACCGCGCGGAGGGCGAACTCTCCCGCGTCGAGCACGTCGAGCTCGACCTCGCGCAGGCGTCGGCGGATGCCGCGGAGCAGGCCGCCGCGCTCGACGAGGAGCTCATCGCGGCGCGGCGCGAGCGCGACCGCGCGGCCGACGTCGACGCCGGATCGGCGCTCGCGGTCGCGATCGGCGAGCTCTCTCCGCTGCTCGTGGGCCGGGAGTCGCGGGCCGGCGATCCGTTCGCCGAGCGCGACCGGCTGCGCGCCGCGCGCGACCGGCTCGAGGCCGCGCGGGCGACCACGCGGCGCGCGGGCGACCGGCTGGACGGCGCACGCGGCGCCCTCCCCGGTGCCATCGCGATCGCGGAGAGCCAGATCCGGGTGGCTGCCGACGCGGTCGAGCGGGCGCGCCGGTTCGCGGGCGCCGACGCCCGGACCCGCCTCGCCGAGGCCGAGCGCCAGCTCGGCATCGCCCGGCGCGAGTCGGATCCCGTCGCGGCGCTCGACGCGGCGAGGCGGGCGGCCGCGCGCGCGAGCGACGCCGAGGCGCTCGCGCACTACGCGGCGCTGCACCGCTGAGCGGCGCCGCCGCTGCCGGCGCTACTTGCCGCCGGCGATCAGGATGTCGGCGCCGGACGTGTACGACGCGTCGTCCGAGAGCAGGTAGGCGACGGCGCCCGCGATCTCGTGCGGTTCGCCCGGGCGGCGCATGGGGATGTTCCCGGCGCGCTCGTCGGGCGCGTTCGGCCGCCCGGCCGCCGCGTGGATCTCGGTGCGGGTCGTGCCGGGGGAGACGGTGTTGACCCGCACGCCGACCGGACCGAACTCCTTCGCGAGCCCCGTCGTCATGATGTTCAGCGCCGCCTTGCTCGCGGCGTACGGGATGTAGGTGTTCGGCGCGCCGTGCGTGGCCGCACCGGACGAGATGTTCACGATCGATCCGCCCGCCCCGCCGAGGTCGGTGGCCATGTGCGCGATGGCCGCGCGGCACAGTGCCATCGGCGCGAGCACGTTGATGCGGAACACCAGCTCGGACTCCTCGATCGAGCCCTCCAGGAACGGGCCGATGCGGCCCGTGATGCCCGCGTTGTTGACGAGGCCCGTGACGCGTCCGAACCGGCGGACGGCCTCCGGGACCACGTCGGCGACCCGGTCGAGGTCGGCGAGGTCGAGCTGCAGCAGCTCGACCCGGGCGCCGGCGGCGCGGCAATGCTCGGCCACGGCCTCGGCCTCGTCGAGCCGCTCCCGCCAGGTGAGCAGCAGGTCGTGGCCGTCGGCGGCCAGGCGCTCGGCGATCGCGCGCCCGATGCCGCGGCCGCCGCCGGTGACGATGGTGACGGGCCGGTCGTCGACATGCGAGGTCATGCACCCACCCTACGAGTGGGGCGCGAAGGTGCGATCGCGTAGCCTGACGCGGTGAGCGAGACCAGCCCCGCGGCGGACCCGGCCGCGCAGTCGACGTACCAGGTCCGGTTCGACCAGGGGGCGCACGGTGCGCGGCGCATCGCCACGGGCGCCGACGTCCTGGTCTGGGCCGACCAGGTCGGCGCCGGGACGTCCGATGCGGATGCCGCGACGGCGCCGCCCGCCGACGTGCTCGGGCTCGCCCCGGCGGTCGTGCTCGCACGGCTCGGCGACGCCCCTGCGGTGGCGGCCTGGATCCTCGCGGAGCAGGAGCGCCTCGGCCGGCGGGCCTTCCTCGCGATCGTCGCCGCAGGGCGCACCGACGGCGGCTTCGCGGCCGACGACGTGCTCGCCGCGGGCGCCGTGATCGACGCGCTCGCCGAACTCGGCATCGACGACACGTCGCCGGAGGCCGCGGTCGCGTGCGCGTCGTTCACGGGGCTCCGGCGCGCGGTCGCGCACCTGGCCACGGCGTCCGTCGGCGGACGGGAGGCGATCGCGGCGGGCGCCGAGCCCGCGGTGCTGCGCGCGGCGGCGATCCGCGACGGCGAGGCCGTCGCCCGGGTGCTCACGCCGCGCTGAGCGACACCTTCCCCGACTTCCGCGCCCGGTGGGCGCGGACCTTCGCCCGGTTGCCGCAGCGCTGCATCGAGCACCAGCGGCGGCTCGCGGCGCGCGAGGTGTCGAGGTAGACGATCCCGCAGCCGCCCGCGCAGATGCGGATGCGGCCCTCGTTGGCCTCGCCGAAGCAGTCGACCGCGTCGCGCGCGATCGTCGAGAGCGCCTGGCCGACGGTCTGCACCGATCGTCCGGCCTGCCGGGAGCCGCCGCCGAGCGTCGGCGGGATGTCGGGCGTCGCGGCGTACAGGTTGACGACGTCGATGTCGGCGGTCGCGAACGGCTCGCCCCGCCCCGCGGCGAGCGCCAGCCTCGTGATCGCGTCGCGCAGCGACGTGGCGTCGAAGAGATCGCGCGAGCGCGACGCGGCCACGGTCATCGGGAAGCGCTCGCGCATCCAGGACGTCAGGTCGTCGGGCGCGTGCAGGCGCTCCGGTGCGACGGCGACGGGCAGGCCGCCGGTGTACGCGAAGTCGAGCGCGAACGAACCGGAGTCGAACCACCATCGCCCGCTGTCGTCCGTGAACCACTGGCCGACGGGGATCGAGACGGTCGAGACGGGCACCGGACCAACCTACCGGCTCGCCCGATCGCGGACGGCCACGATCGGGTCACGGTCGATCCCGCGCCGCACGGCCGGCGCTCAGTCGGCCGCGGCGCTCGCCGCGGCGCGGCGCATCGCCGCCGTGATCTCGCGCCGCCGCCACACGATGAGGTTGCGGCGGTCGAACCCGCGCCGGCACAGGCCGCAGCTGAGCGGGCGCCCGGGCTCGCGGTAGCGGTAGTGCTCGTGGCCCACCGGGCACCGGCCGATCCAGGGCGCCAGCTCGTCGGCGACGGCCCCGTCGTGGGTGCGGCGCCCGACGTACCCGATCTCCGCCGCGATGGTCGCCCAGCGCGGGCCGTGGCCGGCGCGCGGGCCGGCCATCGCGTGGGCGACCTCGTGCAGGAGGATCTGGTGGATCTCGTCGTCGTCGTACCGGGCGGCGAGGTACCGGGAGACGGAGATGCGCTTGGACGTGTAGTTGCAGAGCCCCGCCCGCTTCTTGGCGTTGTCGAACGCGAACGTCCACTCGGCCGGATCGAGGTGCAGGGTGATGAGCGCCTCCGCCCAGACCCGAACCCTCGCGAGATCCGCCATGCGATCGAGGATAGCCCGCACCGCGCGGCATGCCGCCGATCCGGGGGACCCCCGATCGGGGGCTGGACTCACCCCGCGGGTCCGAGGCGGATCCGCACCAGCCGGTCGTCCCCGTCGCGCGGCAGGCCGCGCCCGTCGGTGTTGTTCGTGACGACCCAGAGGTCGTCGTCGGGTCCCGGGACGACGTCGCGCAGCCGTCCGAGTTCGCCGGCGAGCGCGTCCGCGACGTCGGTCGGGGAGGTGAGCGCGGGGGAGGCGAACCAGAGCCGCTCGCCGCGGAGCGCCGCGAGCACGAGCGTGTCGCCGACGACGGCGAGGCCGCTCGGGCTCGCCTCGGAGGTCGGCCACTGCACCGCGGGATCGTGGAACCGGTCGTCGTCGGCGCGGCCCTCCACGACCGGCCAGCCGTAGTTCGCGCCCGGCTCGATGCGATTGAGCTCGTCCCACGTGTTCTGGCCGAACTCGGTCGCCCACATGCCGCCCGCGGCATCCCATGCGAGGCCCTGGGGGTTGCGGTGGCCGAGGCTCCAGACGAGCGTGCCGAACGGGTTGCCGGGGGCGGGTTCGCCGTCCCGCGTCATCCGCAGGATCTTGCCGCCGAGCGAGCCCGGGTCCTGGGCGAGCCCGCCGTCGCCGGTGTCGCCCGTCGTCGCGTAGAGGTAGCCGTCGGGGCCGACCGCGAGACGGCCGCCGTTGTGGCGGCCGCCGCGCGGGATGCCGTCCAGCACGACCTCCGCCTCGCCGAGGCCGAGCTCGCCCGGCGCCCCCGTGAGCGGCATCCGCACGATGCGGTTGTCGTCCGCGGTCGACAGGTAGGCGGCGACGGATGGCGCGGCCGAGCCGTCGCCCGCGAGGTGCGCCAGCCCGAGCAGGCCGCCCTCACCGCCGGGCACGACCCCGGGCACGACGGCCGCCTCGCGGAGGCTCCCGTCGGCGAGGACCTCCACGATCCGGCCGGTGTCGCGCTCGCTCACGAGCACGCCGCCGTCCGGCAGCCGCAGGATCGACCACGGGGCGTCGAGCCCGGTCGCGAGCGTCTCCGGCTCGCCGACCGGTGCGAGGGCGGGCGGCGCGGAGGCCACCGCCGGCGTCGTCGGGTCCGGCGACGGCGGCACGACGACCGGGCCGTCGCCGCCGCCGCCCGAGCACGCCGTGAGCAGGGCGGCGAGTGCCGCCACTGCCGCGAGGACCCCCACGGCTCCCGGTCGGTGAGACCCGGACGGACTCGGCGATGCGCGCATGGACGACCTCCTCCGCATCCCAGTCTGCACGGTGGCGGACGGCCACGGCCCCCCGCCGGCGCGGGACAATGGAGGCATGGAGCACGCGATCGACCTGAACGCGGACCTCGGCGAGTCGTACGGCGCCTGGCGCATGGGCGACGACGCCGCCATGTTCGAGGTCGTCTCGAGCGCCAACGTGGCGTGCGGGTTCCACGCCGGCGACCCGCTCACCATGCACCGCAGCGCCCGCCTCGCGGTGCGCCACGGCGTGGTGCTCGGCGCCCACCCGGGGTACCGCGACCGTGCCGGATTCGGGCGTCGTGCGCTCGACGTCTCCGCCGAGGAGCTCGCCGCCGAGGTGGTCTACCAGCTCGGCGCGCTCGCCGCCGTCGCCCGCGCCGCCGGCACCGAGGTGCGCTACGTCAAGGCTCACGGGGCGCTCTACCACCGGCTCGGCGCCGACCGCTCCGCGGCCGCCGCGACCGCCGCAGCGCTCGTCGCGGCGGCCCCCGGCATCGTCGTGCTCGGTCCGCCCGAGAGCGAGTTCGAGCGCGCCGCCGCCGAGGCCGGCATCCGCTACGCCCGCGAGGCGTTCATCGACCGCGGCTACCTGCCCGACGGCCGGCTCGTGCCGCGCGACCACCCGGATGCGCTCGTCGAGGACCCGATGCGCGCGGCGGACCGCGCGCTCGAGCTCGTGGAGACCGGCGGCATCGCCGCGGCCGACGGGGCGCGGGTCGAGCTGGCTCCCGACTCGCTGTGCCTGCACGGCGACACGCCCGGCTCGGTGGGCATCGCCCGCGCCGTGCGGGCCGCGCTCGCCGAGGCGGGCCACGACGTACGGCCGTTCGCATGAGCGACCGAGCCGTCCGGGTGCTGCCGGCGGGCCGGGCCGCGCTGCTCGTGGAGTGCGACGGGCTGGACGAGGTGCTCGCACTGCACGACGCCCTCGCCGGCTCCGCGCCCGACGGCGTGGTCGAGCTCGTCCCCGCGGCCAGGACCCTCCTCGTGGCGCTCGACCCCGCCCGGCTGCCCCTCGAGTCCGCCGAGAACTGGGTGCGCCGCACGGCCCGCGACCGTGGGTCGATCGACGACGGCCGGGCGGGAGCGCCCGGCGGGGCGGGTGCGCCGCCCGCCGGGGCGAGCAGCGCTGCGGACGACCGCATGGCCGACGCCGTCATCGAGGTCGACTACCGCGGCGAGGACCTGCTCGACCTCGCGGCCGTGCTCGACGTCACGCCCGAGCACCTCGTCGCCCGGCACGTCGCCGCGCACTGGCGGGTCGCGTTCATCGGCTTCGCCCCCGGATTCGGCTACCTCGTCGCCGACGACTGGCCCTTCGACGTGCCCCGGCTCGACGTCGCCCGCACGCGCGTCCCGCCGGGTGCGGTGGGCCTCGCCGGCGCGTTCTCCGGCGCCTACCCCCGTGAGAGTCCGGGCGGCTGGCGCCTGATCGGCCGCACCGACGCCGTGCTGTGGGATCCGGCCGCGGATCCGCCGGCCGCGCTGCTGCCGGGCCGCGGCGTGCGCTTCCGCGAGGCGACCCGATGACCCGGCTGCGCGTCGAGGCGACGGCGGGGCGCGTGCTCGTCCAGGACCTCGGACGGCCCGGGTTCGCCCATCTCGGCGTCGCCGCCTCCGGCGCGCTGGATCGGGGTGCGCTCGCCCTCGCCAACCGGCTCGTCGGCAATCCCGACGCGCACGCGGGGCTCGAGGTCGTGCTCGGCGGCCTCCGCTTCGTGCCCGATGCCGACACCTGGTTCGCGGTCGCCGGCGCGTGGGGATCGGTGCGCGTCGCCGGTCACGAGGTCGGCCCCTACCGGGCCGCACGGGCGCGCGCGGGCGAACCCGTCGAGCTCGCGCCGGCCGACCGGGGCCTGCGGTACCTCGTGGCCGTCCGCGGCGGCCTGGACGAGTCGCCCGTGCTGGGCTCGCGCAGCCGCGACACGCTCTCGGGGATCGGCCCCGAGCCGGTGGAGGCCGGGCGCATCCTCGCGGTGGGACCCGAGCCCGCGGCATCCGTCCCGCTGCTCGACGACGACGCGGCGTGGCCGCCGCCGCTCGGCGCCGTCACGCTCGGCCTGCTGCCGGGTCCGCGTGCGGACTGGCTGACCCCCGGAGCCCTCGCGGCACTGCACGAGTCGTCGTGGCGGGTCTCCGCCTCCGCCGACCGGGTCGGCGCGCGCCTCGAGGGGCCGGCGCTCGAGCGCCGTGTCGCCCGCGAGCTCGTCAGCGAGCCCACCGTGCCAGGCGCCGTCCAGGTCACCGGTGCGGGGGTGCCCACCGTGCTGCTCGCCGACCGGCCCGTGACGGGCGGGTACCCGGTCGTCGCGATCGTCGAGCCCGCGTCGCTCGACCGGCTCGCCCAGGTGCGGCCCGGGCAGGCGGTGCGGTTCCGGCACGCCTGAGCGGGGGCTACGGCTTCGCGAGGAACACCGAGCGCGACGGCGGCGGCGACGGCACCGCCGTGCCGTCCGTCACGACGGGCGCACCCGCGATGAACCGCACGAGCTCCTCGCCGTCGACGAGCTTCGCCGGAACGGGGTCGCTCGCGAGCCGGCGCGGCAGGCCCTCGAACGGCAGCGGGTCGTGGGAGGCGTACATCACCACGTTGCCGAACCGCCGGCCCTTCAGCATCGAGGTGTCGGCCGCGAGGGCGACGTGCTCGTACACGTGCGCGAGCGTCGCCGCCTGCGAGCGCGCGAACGCCAGGCCCGCGCCGTCCGCGACGTTCACCGCGACGATCCCGCCCGGCGCGAGCCGCGGCGACACCAGGCCGTGGAACTCGGCGCTCGTCACGTGCGCGGGCGTCCGCGCACCCGAGAAGATGTCGACGACGGCGAGGTCGACCGCGCCGTCCAGCCCCGCGGGGAGCTTCGCGAGCACCTCGCGGGCGTCGCCGTGCCGAACGCGTACCTGCGCGGTGCGCGGGAGGGGCAGGTGCGCCCGGACCAGGTCCACCAGGTCGGTCTCGAGCTCGACGACCTGCTGTCGCGACCCGGGTCGCGTCGCGATCACGTACCGGGGCAGGGTGAACGCGCCGCCGCCGAGGTGCAGGGCCGTGATCGGCTCGCCCTCCGGACGCACGAGGTCGGCCGCGTGCCCGATCCGACGGACGTACTCGAACCCGAGCCACTCCGGCTCCTCGAGGTCGACATGGGACTGCGGGGTCCCGTCCACGTAGAGCGTCCAGGACCCGGGGCGCGACCGGGACTCCTCGAGTCGGGCGAGGTGTCCGCTCACGGCGAGGCGTCGTTCGAGTTCCGGCACGGATGCCACGCTACCCGCGACCGCTCAGCACGCGCCCCACAGCACGACGTCCAGCCGCGACCCCTCGAGCAGCTCGGCCGGGAAGGGCCCCGCCTCGCGGAGCCGCTCGACCACGCGCCGCGCGACCGGGTGCCCCGCGACGATGACGGCGTTGCCCTCCTCGGCCCCGGCCAGCACCGACGGAGGACCGGCCACGACGACCTCGATCGAGGGGTCGGCGCGGGCGATGCCCCGCGCCTGCGCCGCGAGGCGCGGCCCGCCCGCGGCGTCGGCGACGTTGACCACGAGGAGCCCGCGAGCGTCGAGCCGTTCGAGGCAGGCGCCGAGGAACGTCGGGTCGTCGACGAACGCCGGGGCCTCGAGCCGGGCGTAGAGGTCGACGATGACGAGGTCGAACCTGAGGTCGGGGGCCAGCCGCGCGAGCGCGTCGCGGGCGTCGGCGACGAGGATCGAGATCCCGGCGTCGACGGGGATCGGCAGCCGTTCGGTCACGAGCGCGACGAGCCGGCCGTCGGCCTCGACGACGACCTGTCGCGAGTCGGGGCGGGTCGCGGCGACGTAGCGCGCGAGGCTCATCGCCCCGCCGCCGAGGTGCAGCACCGAGATCGGCGCGCCGGGATCGGCGACCGCGTCGACGACGTTGCCGATGCGCCGCACGTACTCGAAGAAGAGGCGCGTCGGGTCGTCGGCGTCGACGTGCGACTGGGCGGCGCCGTCGACGAGCAAGGTCCACCCCCGCGACGAGAACACGTCGCGCTCGAACTCGATGCCCGGCGCCATGCGGGCATCGTCCCACGCGGCGGAGCCGAACGGCCACCGGGATGAGCAACGCCTGCTCAGTCGCCGGTCGCGGGGGCGCGGCATCCTAGGATCGCAGGGACGAGGGAGGGCGGCATGACCGAGCTGTACGACGAGGTCGGCGGGCCGGACGGCGTGCGCACCGCGGTCGCGTTGCTCTACCGGCGCGTCGTCGCCGACGACGAGCTCGGCCCGTGGTTCCGCGACGTCGACCTCGACCGGCTCCGGTCGCACCAGCGCGCGTTCCTCTCGGCCGCGTTCGGCGGTCCGCAGGTCTTCTCGGGCCGCGGGCTCGCAGATGCGCACGCCGGCCTCGAGATCACGGATGCCGCGTTCGACCGGATCGTGCAGACGCTGCTCACGAGCCTCGCCGATCTCGGCGTCGGCCACGGCGCGGTCGCGCGCGTGGGCGAGCGGCTCGAACGGGTGCGCGGCGAGATCGTCACCGCCTGACGTGGCGACGCCGGTCAGATCCGCAGCTCGCGGCGACCGCGGATGCCGAGCTTGCCGTACGTGGACTGCAGGTGGTTGTTCACCGTGCGCGGCGAGAGGAAGAGGCGCGCGGCGATCTCGTTCGAGCTGAGCCCCTGCGCCGCGAGCGAGGCGACCTCCCGTTCGCGCGGCGTGAGCGGTTCGGTGCCCTCCGCGAAGCGGAGCAGGGGCGTCCGCGCGCCCTCGCAGGCGGCGGCGAGCGCCGTCGCCTGCCGCAGGTCGGCCGTGGCCTCGCGCCCGCGGCCGTCGGCGCGCGCCGCCCGGCCGGCCGAGGCGAGGGCCTCCGCCGCGTACAGCCGCGACCCGACGCGTTCCCACTCGGCCGCCGCCGCCCGCAGGTCGCCGGGGCGGGCCTCCGCCTCGGCCCGCGCGTGGGCGGCGCGCCCGGCGACCTCGACGGCGCCGGTCGCCGCTGCGAGCTCCTCGAGGCGGTCGGCCGCCCGCGCGGTGTGCGTGCGCGAGCCGAAGCGCGCGACGTGGTGCAGGAGCGTCGAGGCGACCGTCACGGCGCCCCGCGGCAGCACCAGGTCGACGCGGTCGAGCAGCCGCGCGCTCGCGCGGTCCGCGGCGCCCTCTGCGGCGTCGATCCACGCGTCGGCGAGGGCCGCGAGCGAGCTCTGGTGTTCGAGGCCGGGCACCACGCGCTCGCGATGGGCCCGGGCGGCGGCCGCATCGCCCTGTTCGGCGGCGACGATCGCGAGGAAGCAGCGTGCGAACTCGCGCAGGGACTTGGGGCCGTGCAGCTCGGCGCCGCCGACCGTGTCGCGGAACCAGCGCGCCGCGGTGTCCAGCCGCCCGAGCTGCCAGAAGACGCGGCCCATCGTCAACTCGTCGATGCGCGCCGTCAGCTCGTCGTCGTCGCGGATCGCGTCGTGGAGCGAGTCGACGACGGTGCCCCGGGCCTCCTCGAGCCGATCCGCGGCGATCAGCACGTGCGCGAGCACGACCTCCGCCCTGCGCGGCGCGATCAGGGACCCCGGACGGCGGGCGAGCTCGACGGCGCGCTGCGCCGCCTCGACCGCCTCGTCGGTCCGGCCCACCAGCGAGAGGGGCATCGCGGACGCGAGGTCGAGCACGGCACCCGCCGGCGCGTCCGCCGCGAGCGAGGCCGCGACCGACTCGACCGAGGCGAGCGCCGCCGTGCCGAGCTCGAGGTCGACCTGCAGCGCCGACTTGCCGAGCCCGATCGTCGCGGACTGCCCGGGCAGTTGGACCTCGAGCGACTCGAGCAGCTCCAGGCCCCGAGCCGTGCCGAGCGGGTCGCCGCCGAGCACGTCCGCACGCGCCCGGCCGATCGCGGCCAGCAGCATCTCGTCGGCGCCGTCGTCGAGGCACGCGCGCTGCGCGCGGTCGAGCGACTCGAGCGCGTCCGCGCCGCGTCCGAGCGACCAGAGCAGCTCGCCGTGGAGCAGCAGCGTGGGGGCGTCGCCGGCACCCGCCTCGACGGCGGCGGCCGCCAGCCGCTCCGCCGTCCGCCGGTCGTGCGCCGAACGCGCGAGGGCGGCGCACCTGGCCAGCAGCGTGGGGTCCGACGGGCGACCGGCGTCGAGCCGCCAGACGGCCACCCGGAGCTCGTCGCCGGCGTCCATCGGCCGGGACGCGACGAGGTCGGCCTCGTCGAGCAGGAGCGACATCGCGCGGATTCGCGGCATCGAATCGCGCACGGCCGCGGCGTAGTGGGGGTGGGCGAGTCCGACCCGCACGCGCGGGGTCGACTCGTCGACGCGGACGAGTCCGCGCATCTCGAGCCCCGCGAGCGCCTCGGCCGCACCGGGCCGGGCGAACTCGTCGAAGGCGAGCGGCTCGCAGAGCGCCAGTCGCTCGATCGCGTCGCGTTCGGCGTCGTCCAGCCCCCGGAGACGGGCCCGGATCAGGTCCCGCAGCGCGGGGGTGCCGACGGGATCGCCGACGAGCTGCCACAGGCCGTCGCGTGAGGCGAGGGAGCCGGCCTCGGCGGCGCCGATCGCGAGCTCGCGGAGGAACAGCGGGTTCCCGTGCGCGGCGCGGTGGAGCTCGACGACGTCGCGGTGCGCGACCACCCCGCCCAGCACGCGGGTGAGCAGCTCCGCGACGTCCTCGACGCGGAGCGGACCGAGGTCGAGCCGGACGGCGTCGGCGGATGCCGCGAGCGGCAGCAGCCCGTCCGGCACCGGGTCGCCCTCGCGCACGGTCGCGGCGAGGCGGAGCACGCCGGCCTCGACGAGCTGGGCGACGAGCGACACGGACACCGGGTCGGCGACGGTGACGTCGTCGATGGCGAGCAGGACCGGGCGCCCGTCGGCCAGTCGGCGCACCGCCGAGGAGGCCGCCGCGAAGAGCGCGACCGGGTCGCCGGCCGCGGTGACGAGCGACGCGGGCTCGCGGGCGAGCACGGGGGCGAGCGCCGACAGGGGGATCGCGCTCAGGGCCGGGTTGCCGCTCGTCGTGAGCACGAGCCATCCGTCGTCGGCGAGGCGTTCCCCGACGGCCTGGACGACGCGCGACTTGCCGATGCCCGAGGCGCCGTAGGCGAAGGCCGCTCGCGACGTCGCCCCGAGCGCCGTCGCGGCGCGCTCGACCTCTGCATCGCGCCCGACGAGGGGCCAGCTCTCGTCGAGCGCGAGGGGCACGTCGGCCGTCCCCCCGGGGTCCAACGACACCATCTCGGTCCTTCAAACTCTCCGGCGAGGCCGGTGGTCTCACTGTACGGCGTCGGCCTGCGGCGATGGCCGTGCGGATTGACCCCCGAACGGGGGAAACCGTGCACGCCGGCCGACCCGTGCCGGCCGCGGCGATGCAGCGCGCCGTGCCTGCCGGGTGAGCAATGCCGGCGGGAGCCTGAGCAACCGTCCGGACGGAATGAGCAGGCCGTGCCCATCCGAGCCCGCGGCCAGGACGGGATGCTCGTCCCGGCGCGACGGACGCGCCCCGCGGAGCCGAGAGGGCACGCGAACCCAGACCTCAGGAGCATCGATGTCATTGCCCGCACTCCTCCACGACCGGGGCTCCGCGCGCCGTCGGACCGCCGACGGCCGTGCGGCCGCGCTCGCCCTGGCCGTCGTCGTCGCCACCGGCGGCGTGCTCGGCGCCGCCGCCGGTGCCCGCGCCGACGAACCGGCCGCGGAGCCGCCCGCGGCGATCGCCGCGCCCGTCGCCGTCAACCATCCGCCGGTCGCCGGCGACGACGCGTACTCGCTCGAGCAGGGCTCGACGCTCGACGTGCCGGCCCCCGGGTTCCTCGCCAACGACGTCGATCCCGATGGCGACGCGATCGTGGGCCATGTCACCGACACCACGAAGGCCGCCTCCGGCTTCGACTGGTTCCCCAACAGCGGCGGCTTCACGTACGAGCCCGCTCCCGCCTTCGTCGGCACCTTCGTCGTCGGGTACCAGGTCCGCGACGAGCACGGCGCGCTCAGCAACTGGGCGAGCATCACGTTCGAGGTGCTGCCCGCGGGCGCTGGCGGATCGGGCGAGCCGTGCGAGGCCGGGTCGAGCCCGGAGTGCACGCCGGCCGAGCCGGGCGAGCCGGTCGAGCCGGTCGAGCCGGGCGAGCCGGGCGAGCCGGGCGAGCCGGGCGAGCCCGCCGAGCCGAGCGAGCCCGCCCCGGCCGACCCCGAGCCCGCGGCGGCTCCGACGCCGCCCACGCCTGCACGCGCCGTCGCGCACGTGCCCGCCGCGACGACCCCGGCCTCCGCCCTCGCCGAGACCGGCACCGACCTGCGGCTCCCGGCCGCACTCGCCGCCATGCTCCTCGCCCTCGGCCTCGTGCTCCGGTTCTCCCGGCGCCGCGCGACGGACGACTGACCCGGATGCCGCGGCGCCGATGGGGGAACGCCGACGCCGCGGCATCCGCATCACCGCTCAGCGATCCCCGACCCACCACCACCGCCCAGAAGGAGCAGGAACCATGAAGATGTTCAGTCAGTTGCGCGACATGGCCGAGATGGTCCAGGCCGCGCCCGGCCTGATCGACCAGGCGAACGCGCTCGCCGAGCAGTCGTCCGCCTACCGCAGCCGGATGGATGCCATGGCCGTGCAGGCGATGCAGGCCGAGCCCGCCGCGGGCGCGCTCGAGCCGATCGCCGGCGTCGACCTCGACCGGTACGCGCGGATCGTCAAGGGCATCGCAGCGTTCGGCTACGACGAGGCCGAGCTGCCCGTCGTGGCCGGCATGTTCGGCGTCGACCCCGAGGCGTGGGCGACCGCGCAGGCCGGGTGGGGTGCACGGATCCAGGCCGACCGCGGCGTCGGCCGGGCGTTCAACGAGCGCTACGCGGCGGTGTGACATGCCGTTCCTCACCGATCTCCGGACCCTCCGGGCCCAGTCGACCGCCATGCGCGAACGGATGGACGTCGGCGCATCGCTCGCCGCCGCCCGGCAGTCGCTCGAGCAGGCGAACCGCGTGATGGCCTCGGCCGTCGCCGCCCACGACCCCGCGCTCGACCTCGCCCGGGTCCGTGCGACCGCGAGCGTCGTCGCCGCCCGGCAGCTGCCGATGGCCATCGGGATGGACGCCGTCGTCGAGCTCGAGCTCGTCGCGACGATGCCGGGCGGCATCCCCGTCCCGGCGACGCGGACCGTGCCCGTCGCACCGCTCCAACTCGCCCGGGTCACGCCGGGCTCGATGGTCGACGTGAGCCTCGTGCCCGGCCGCCCGGACACGCTGCGCATCGAACTGGCCGGCTGACGCGCGGCCGGGTCCGCCCGACGGGAGCGGATGCCGCGTGGGATCGATCCCACGCGGCATCCGCACGTCGAGGCCGGGGCAGGGGGCCGTGGCCGTCGTCAGACGGACGCGCTCGACCGGCCGAGCGGCGCGCGCACGGCCCGGGCCGCCGTCTCCGGCGAGACCACGCCCTGCAGGCGCAGCCACTCGACGGCGCGACGTCGATCGTCGAGCAGGCGGTCGCGTTCCGCTTCCGGGAGCGCGGCGAGGGCGGCGTCGAGCCGGCGTTCGCGGTCGAGGCGGCTCGGCGCCGATCGCTCGCCGGATCCCGTACCGCGGACGTCGACGTCACCCGTCGGAGCCGGTCGGCGAGAGGCGCGACGCGAGGCCCGCGCCACGACCCCACCCAGCACGGCCACCCCGACCGCGGACGCGGTCCAGGCCGGCCACCCCGGCACATCCTGCCGCGCGCCGACCAGTGCCGTGCCCACCGCGATGAGCGTCGCGAGCACGGCCGTCGCCGCGCCGATGCCGCCACTGTCCGGTCGCCCGCGCGCGATGCGGGCGAGGAGCACGAGCTGGACGACGGCCGCGACGAGCAGCGACGCCCCGGCGACCGGCACCGCGACGCGACCGTCGACGTCGTCGATGCCGAGCGGGTCGCCCGCGAGCACCGCGAGGCCGAGGACGGGTGCGGCGAGCACCGGCACGGCGATGAGGGTCGCGACCGCGATCCCCGCTCCGAGCAGGAACCCCACGCGGCGACGCGCGACGAGCACGCCGGAGCCGGCCGGCCCGAGGGCCCGCAGCGCGGCCGGGTGGTCGCGGAGCACATGCGCCTCGAGCTCGTCCCAGTCGACGCGGGCTCCGCGGGGCAGCGTGCGCACCCAGGCCGCGGCGTCCGGGACGCCTCGCGCGCCGGTCACGCCCGGTGCCACGCCGGCCACGTCTCGCGGTCCGACCGCGTGCCCACGCCCTCCGGAAGTGGACGGGCGACCCACGGGTGCCCGGCCCGCACCCGCTCGACGGTGCGCGCGAGCTCGCGGACCGGGTCGGCGACGTGGGGGAGCAGTGCCGGCAGCGTCGGATCGAGCGTCACGAGGACCATGGTCTCGTCGTCGGCGAAGCACGCCTGGATGCCGATCAGCTGCTCGCCCCGCTCACCGGGCAGGGCGTCGGCGTGCACCCACTCGACGCCGGGGCCGAGCCGGGCGCCGTCGACGTGCTCGGCGCGCGAGGTGGGCCGGGCCCGCAGCTCGTCGGCGATCGCGGCCCGGCCCGGCGACGCGAGCACCGAGATCCGCACCGTCGCGGGGAGCGGGACGACACTCGGCCAGAACGTGAGCACGAGGTGGTCCTCGCCGCGGCGGTCCACGGCGTGGGCGAGGAGCGCCGGCACGAGCTCCGCGGCATCCGCCGGCCAGTCCTCGCCGAGCGCACGGACGCGGTCGACGTTGGACCGCACCCACGCGTCGCGGTCGTCGGCTCCGATGCCGGCGGGCACCACGAGCCAGCGCGGACCGAGGTCGGCGACGAGTTCGCCGGCGCTCACGCGGCGGGCCCCGCGGTCGGCGGAAGCCACCGGAGGGTGGCCACGTGCGCGTCGATCGCGAAGCGCGTGGCGGACCGCAGCGGGTCGTCGTCGGGGGCGTCCGGCTCGTGCGGCAGCACGGCCGTGAGGAGCAGGGCGCGGCGGCGACGGCTGCCGGGCACCGGCGTGAGGTACCGCACCGTGGTGACCCCGAGGCGCACGCCGTCCTCCTCGCGCACCTCGCGCTCCTCGAGCCGGATGAACCGCTTGTCGTCGCCGAGCGGCGTCGCGCCGCGCGCGATGAGGCCGGCGACGAACTCGTCCAGCGTGGCGCCGTCGGGGCCCGACTGCACCGACGCCGTGACCGACGCCGGCACGAACGGCACGCCGTCGCCGCTCGAGGTCTGCAGCATCACGGCGACGCCGCCGGCGCGCCGGAGCGCCTCGAACGCCTTCGAGATCGAGGTCCGCGCCGCCGCCCAGAGGTCCGGACGGTGCGCGGCGAGGAGCTCGGCGCGGACGTCGGCGAGCAGCCGGTCGCGCGCATCGTCGTCCGCCTCGAGCCGCGACCAGCCCTCCGGCAGCAGCATCGTGAACTCGGGATCGCGGGCGGCCCCCAGCGCCTCGCGCAGGCTCTCGGTCATCCGTCGACCCTACCGACCGGCGCCCACGAGGCCGTCGTACGTGCGGCTCCAGAGCCCGTCGCCCGTGCCCCACGAGAGCCCGGTGTTGATCCGGCCGAGGTGGGTCCAGGCCGTGCTCACGAGGATGTCGGCGGGCTTGGCGGAGCCGATCGCGCTCGCGGCCTTGCCGGTGAAGAAGCGCGAGATGGAGTCGACGAGCCGGCCGTCGGCGCCGTGGTTGCGCACGAGCTGCGCGAAGCCGTTGCGGATGCCCTCGACGCCGGAGCCCGAGAAGCGGAACGCGGCACGACCCGAGCCGATGACGGTCGAGACCTCGGTGCGGATGGCGCTGCGCCCCGCGCCGGTGAGGACCCCGCCGAGCAGGTCGTCCGCGAACTTCGCCGATCCGAGCTTGCCGAGGCTCCCGAACGGGATGACCCCGATCGCGGCCAGCACCACCTCCTTCGTGCCGGCGTCGCCGCGCGAGGCCTGGTACACGGTGAGCACGAGGGTGGCGATCGCCACGGCGGCCGCGAGCGCGGCGACGAGCGGGCCGCCGACGATGATCGAGGCGATGACGAGCACGTAGCCGACGACCTTGAGGACCTCGAGCGCGCCCGCGACGAACCCGTCCGCCCGGTCCCAGAACCCGTCCTCGATCCGGCCGTCGAGGACCTCGCCGACGTTCGAGGCGGCGCGCTCGAACGCCTCCTCCCACGTGTCGTACTCGCGGTCGAACCACTCGGCCTCGTCCTCCCAGGCCTCGTACGCGGCCTGCTTCGCGCGGTCCTGCTCGGCCTGCGCGGTCGCCTCGTCGCCGTCGGGGTCGACCGGGAGGAGGAACGGCGGCCGCTCGCCGTCGAGATAGCCCGGCGTGGAGACGAACTCGTGCCACCGCTCGTCGCAGGCGTCGGCCCGGCGGTCGAGCCGCGGCTTGACGTCGGCGAGCGCCTCGCCGTAGGCGCGGACCACGGGCCCGGTGGGCCGGTACATCTCGCCTGCGCGGCGGAGCTCCTCGTGGACGTCGCCCACGACCTCGCGCAGTTCGTCCATCGCGAGCCCGCGCTGTCCGGCCGCGCCGTCGGCGATGGACCGGAGCGTGGCGGCGGAATCGATCATGTCGATGCCGAGCTGCTCGATCTCGGCGCCGCGGCGGATGATCGTCGACGGGGTGCCCTCGAGGCGGGCGATCGTGCGTCCGCGTGGCGAGTTCGGGTGCATGCAGGGTGCCTTCCGGTCGGGCGGATGGTCAGTCGGCGTCGAAGCCCGCGGCGGTCTCGCGGTCCCAGTCGCGGAAGCCCTCGAGCACGCCGTGGACGTGCTGCTGGACCTCGGCGACGTCCTCGGCGAGGTGCTTGCGGCGGTTGTCCCAGCGGTCCTCGAAGTCCTCGACCGCCTCGCGGAGGTCGTCGCGGCCGAAGGGGTCGCCGATGGCGTCCTCGAGCACGTCCGCGCGGGTCGCCGCCTGCTGCAGCTCGGCGGTGATCGACTGCAGCTTGGCATCGAGTTCGGCGAGCACCTCGTAGCTCACGACGACGTCGGTCATGCGGACTCCTCTCGGTTCCGCGGGACACGGTACCGGGGGCGCCGGAGGCGGCTCCATGGGGAGCGATCCCCATGCGGTGCAGGGCCGACGCGCGCGTCGGCGGGCCGGACGGAGGGGTCGTGCATCGGCGTCGGCGCGCGATCGCGCGGGTTATACCGGAGAACCGGGCACAAATCAAGAATCCGACTGGACATGGCGCGCGATCCGGTCTATGCTTGACCTTTGCGCTCCCAGACCCACTCTGCCTTCATATTGCGGTCGGCTTCTGCATGCCGGGTCATCCCCGGCATCCACCACGTCTGAGGGGTCCACTCCACCACCACCGACAGTGAACCGGCCCCTCACGGGGCCATGGAGGTCATTTCCTTGGCTGCTGCGCGCAACGCAACCACGCCCACCCCCAAGAACGGACGCGGTGCAAGCCGCCTCTCGTTCGCGAAGGTCACCGACACCCTCACCGTACCGGATCTGCTCGCCCTCCAGACCGAGAGCTTCGACTGGCTCGTCGGCAACGAGGCGTGGCGTGCCCGCGTCGAGGAGGCCATCGAGTCCGGCCGTCAGGACCTTCCCGAGGCCACCGGCCTCGAGGAGATCTTCGAGGAGATCTCGCCCATCGAGGACCTCGGCGAGACCATGCAGCTCTCGTTCTCGAACCCGGAGCTCGAGCCGCCGAAGTACACCATCGACGAGTGCAAGGAGAAGGGCAAGACCTACTCCGCTCCGCTGTACGTCAACGCGGAGTTCATGAACCACCTCACCGGTGAGATCAAGACCCAGACGGTCTTCATGGGCGACTTCCCGCTCATGACCCCGAAGGGCACCTTCGTCATCAACGGCACCGAGCGCGTCGTCGTCTCGCAGCTCGTGCGTTCCCCGGGCGTCTACTTCGAGCGCACGCCCGACAAGACCTCCGACAAGGACATCTACTCGGCCCGCGTGATCCCGAGCCGCGGCGCCTGGCTCGAGTTCGAGGTCGACAAGCGCGACCAGGTCGGCGTCCGCATCGACCGCAAGCGCAAGCAGTCGGTCACCGTCTTCCTGAAGGCCCTCGGCCTCACCTCCGAGGAGATCCTCGAGGAGTTCGCCGGCTACGAGTCGATCGCGCTGACCCTCGAGAAGGACAACATCCTCACCAAGGAGGAGGCGCTCAAGGACATCTACCGGAAGCTCCGTCCGGGCGAGCAGGTCGCGGCCGAGGCCGCGCGTGCGCTCCTCGACAACTTCTACTTCAACCCGAAGCGCTACGACCTCGCCAAGGTCGGCCGGTACAAGATCAACAACAAGCTCGGCCTCGAGGCGCCGCTCACCGACTCGGTGCTGACGGTCCAGGACATCGTCGCCACGATCAAGTATCTCGTCGCCCTGCACGAGGACCGCGCCGAGCTGCCGGGTCGCCGTGGCGGCAAGGACGTCACCATCCGCCTCGACGTCGACGACATCGACAACTTCGGCAACCGCCGCATCCGCGCCGTCGGCGAGCTGATCCAGAACCAGGTCCGCACGGGCCTGTCCCGCATGGAGCGCGTGGTCCGCGAGCGCATGACCACGCAGGACATCGAGGCGATCACCCCGCAGACCCTGATCAACGTGCGACCCGTCGTCGCCGCGATCAAGGAGTTCTTCGGCACCTCGCAGCTGTCGCAGTTCATGGACCAGAACAACCCGCTGGCCGGCCTCACGCACAAGCGCCGCCTGTCGGCGCTCGGCCCGGGCGGCCTCTCGCGCGACCGCGCGGGTGTGGAGGTCCGCGACGTGCACCCCTCGCACTACGGCCGCATGTGCCCGATCGAGACGCCGGAGGGCCCGAACATCGGCCTCATCGGCTCCCTCGCGTCGTTCGCCCGCATCAACTCGTTCGGCTTCATCGAGACGCCGTACCGTCGCGTCGAGAACGGGAAGGTCACCGACCGGATCGACTACCTCACGGCGATGGAGGAGAACGACTACATCGTCGCGCAGGCCAACGCGCCGCTGAAGGCCGACGGCCACTTCGTCGAGGACCGCGTCCTCGCCCGCCGGAAGGGCGGCGAGGTCGACCTGTTCCCGGCCGAGGAGATCGGCTACATGGACGTCTCGCCGCGCCAGATGGTGTCGGTGGCGACCTCGCTCATCCCGTTCCTCGAGCACGACGACGCGAACCGCGCGCTCATGGGCGCCAACATGCAGCGCCAGGCGGTGCCGCTGCTGCGCAGCGACTCGCCGTACGTCGGCACGGGCATGGAGGGCTACGCCGCCGTCGACGCCGGTGACGTCATCACGGCCGACCGCGCCGGCGTGGTCGCCGAGGTGTCCGCCGACGCCGTCACGCTGCAGCTCGACGAGGGCGGCACGCAGACCTACTACCTGCGCAAGTTCGACCGCTCCAACCAGGGCACGTCGTACAACAACCGCGTCGTGGTCTCCGCCGGCGAGCGCGTCGAGGTCGGCGAGGTCATCGCCGACGGTCCCGCGACCGACAACGGCGAGCTCGCGCTCGGCAAGAACCTCCTCGTGGCGTTCATGCCGTGGGAGGGCCACAACTTCGAGGACGCGATCATCCTCAGCCAGAACCTGGTGAAGGACGACGTCCTCTCCTCGATCCACATCGAGGAGTACGAGGTCGACGCCCGCGACACCAAGCTCGGCAAGGAGGAGATCACCCGCGACCTGCCGAACGTCAGCCCGGACCTCCTGGCCGACCTCGACGAGCGCGGCATCATCCGCATCGGCGCCGAGGTCCGCCCCGGCGACATCCTCGTCGGCAAGGTCACGCCGAAGGGCGAGACCGAGCTGTCGGCCGAGGAGCGCCTGCTCCGCGCGATCTTCAACGAGAAGAGCCGCGAGGTCCGCGACACCTCGCTGAAGGTGCCGCACGGCGAGCAGGGCACGATCATCGGCGTCAAGGTGTTCGACGCGCAGGACGGCGACGACGAGCTCGGCTCGGGCGTCAACCAGCGCGTGGTCGTCTACATCGCCCAGAAGCGCAAGATCACCGAGGGCGACAAGCTCGCCGGCCGCCACGGCAACAAGGGCGTCATCTCGAAGATCCTGCCGGTCGAGGACATGCCGTTCCTCGCCGACGGCACGCCGGTCGACGTCATCCTCAACCCGCTCGGCATCCCCGGTCGAATGAACTTCGGCCAGGTGCTCGAGACCCACCTCGGGTGGGTCGCCAAGCAGGGCTGGAAGGTCGAGGGCGACCCCGAGTGGGCCAAGCGCCTGCCCGAGGTCGCACGCGAGGCCGAGCCCGGCACCAAGGTCGCGACGCCCGTGTTCGACGGCGCGCTGGAGCAGGAGATCGCGGGTCTGCTGGACTCGACCCTGCCCAACCGCGACGGCGAGCGCCTCATCGACTCCAGCGGCAAGACGCAGCTGTTCGACGGGCGCTCGGGCGAGCCGTTCCCGTACCCGGTGTCGGTCGGCTACATGTACATCCTGAAGCTCCACCACCTCGTCGACGACAAGATCCACGCGCGCTCGACCGGTCCGTACTCGATGATCACCCAGCAGCCGCTGGGCGGTAAGGCGCAGTTCGGCGGCCAGCGCTTCGGCGAGATGGAGGTGTGGGCGCTCGAGGCCTACGGCGCCGCGTACGCCCTGCAGGAGCTCCTCACGATCAAGTCCGACGACATCCTCGGCCGTGTCAAGGTCTACGAGGCGATCGTCAAGGGCGAGAACATCCAGGAGCCCGGCATCCCCGAGTCCTTCAAGGTGCTCATGAAGGAGATGCAGTCGCTGTGCCTGAACGTCGAGGTCCTCTCGGCCGACGGCACCGCGGTCAGCCTCCGCGACACCGATGACGAGGCCTTCCGCGCTGCGGAGGAGCTCGGCATCAACATCTCCGCGCGCTTCGAGTCGTCGAACATCGACGAGATCTGATCCGCCAGGCACACGAGAACGACTTCAGGAATCTAGGAGAGAAATTGCTCGACGCAACGACGTTCGATGAGCTCCGTATCGGCCTGGCGACCGCCGAGGACATCCGCAAGTGGTCCTACGGCGAGGTCAAGAAGCCCGAGACCATCAACTACCGCACGCTGAAGCCCGAGAAGGACGGGCTCTTCGGCGAGCAGATCTTCGGACCCAGCCGCGACTGGGAGTGCGCCTGCGGCAAGTACAAGCGCGTCCGCTTCAAGGGCATCGTCTGCGAGCGATGCGGTGTCGAGGTCACCAAGTCCTCGGTCCGCCGCGAGCGGATGGGCCACATCGAGCTGGCCGCGCCCGTGACGCACATCTGGTACTTCAAGGGCGTGCCCTCGCGCCTCGGGTACCTGCTCGACATGGCGCCGAAGGACCTCGAGAAGGTCATCTACTTCGCCGCCTACATGGTGATCGACGTGGACGAGGAGGGCCGCCACCAGGACATGCCGGGCCTCGAGAACGAGCTCCGGCTCGAGATCAAGGCCATCGGCGACGCCCGCGACGCGCGCATCGCCGAGCTGATGCAGCGCAAGGAGGAGGAGCTCGCGACCCTGGAGGCCGAGGGCGCCAAGTCCGACCAGCGCAAGCGCGCCGAGGCCGCCGCCGACAAGGAGATGGCCGGCGTCCGCAAGTCGGGCGACGAGCAGATCGCGCACCTCGAGCGCGTGTGGGAGGACTTCCGCACGCTCAAGGTCGGCGACCTGAAGCCCGAGGACTCGGTCTTCCAGGAGCTGCAGGACCGCTTCGGCATGTACTTCGAGGCGTTCATGGGCGCCGAGGCGATCAAGAAGCGCCTCGAGACCTTCGACCTCGCCGCCGAGGCGGACGACCTGCACCTGCAGATCGCCGAGGGCAAGGGCCAGAAGAAGATCCGCGCGATCAAGCGGCTCAAGGTCGTCAACTCGTTCCTGCAGACCGGCAACTCGCCGGCGGCGATGGTCCTCGACGTGGTCCCGGTGATCCCGCCGGAGCTGCGCCCGATGGTCCAGCTCGACGGCGGCCGGTTCGCCACGAGCGACCTGAACGACCTCTACCGTCGCGTGATCAACCGCAACAACCGCCTCCGTCGCCTGCTCGACCTCGGTGCGCCCGAGATCATCGTGAACAACGAGAAGCGGATGCTGCAGGAGGCCGTCGACGCGCTGTTCGACAACGGCCGCCGCGGTCGTCCCGTCACGGGCACCGGCAACCGCGCCCTGAAGTCCCTGAGCGACATGCTCAAGGGCAAGCAGGGTCGCTTCCGCCAGAACCTGCTCGGAAAGCGCGTGGACTACTCGGGCCGTTCGGTCATCGTCGTGGGTCCGCAGCTCAAGCTGCACCAGTGCGGCCTGCCGAAGCAGATGGCGCTCGAGCTGTTCAAGCCGTTCGTCATCAAGCGCCTGATCGACCTGAGCCACGCGCAGAACATCAAGGCGGCCAAGCGCATGGTCGAGCGGTCGCGCCCGCAGGTGTGGGACGTGCTCGAGGAGATCATCCGCGAGCGCCCCGTGCTGCTGAACCGTGCGCCCACGCTGCACCGCCTCGGCATCCAGGCCTTCGAGCCGCAGCTGGTCGAGGGCAAGGCCATCCAGCTCCACCCGCTCGTCTGCGCCGCGTTCAACGCGGACTTCGACGGCGACCAGATGGCCGTGCACCTGCCGCTGTCGGTCGAGGCCCAGGCCGAGGCCCGCATCCTGATGCTGGCGTCGAACAACATCCTCAAGCCGTCGGACGGCCGTCCGGTGACCCTGCCCTCGCAGGACATGATCATCGGCCTGCACCACCTGACGACCGAGAAGGAGGGCGCCGCCGGTGAGGGTCGCGCGTTCTCGTCGATCGCCGAGGCCATCCTCGCGTTCGACCAGAACCGCCCGGGCGAGCTCGCGCTCGACCTCGGCGCCAAGGTGAAGATCCGCCTCGAGGGTCTCCACTTCGGCGAGGGCCAGGAGCCGGAGGGCTTCGTGCCCGGCGAGTCGTTCCTGCTGGAGACGACCCTCGGTCGCGCCATCTTCAACGAGGCGCTGCCGGTGGACTACCCGTACTTCAACGCGCAGGCCGGCAAGTCGCAGATCTCGACGATCGTGAACGACCTCGCCGAGCGCTACCCGAAGACCGAGGTGGCCGCGACGCTCGACCGGATCAAGGACGCCGGCTTCCGCTGGGCGACCCGCTCCGGCGTGACCGTCGCGCTCTCCGACGTCGTCGAGCTCCCGCAGAAGCGCGAGATCGTCTCGAAGTACGAGAAGCAGGCCGCGAAGGTCCAGTCGCAGTTCGAGAAGGGCCTCACGACCGACCTCGAGCGCCGCCAGGAGCTCATCCAGATCTGGACCAAGGCGACCGACGAGGTCGCGAAGGCCATGCAGGAGGAGTTCGCGGCGAACCAGGACAACACCATCAACCGGATGGTGACCTCGGGCGCTCGTGGTAACTGGCTGCAGGTGCGCAACATCGCCGGCATGCGAGGCCTGGTGAACAACCCGAAGGGCGAGATCATCCCGCGCCCGATCATCTCCTCGTACCGCGAGGGGCTGTCGGTGGCGGAGTACTTCATCGCGACCCACGGTGCGCGCAAGGGCCTCGCCGACACCGCGCTCCGCACGGCCGACTCGGGCTACCTCACGCGTCGTCTCGTCGACGTCTCGCAGGACGTCATCATCCGCGAGGACGACTGCGGCACGTCGAAGGGCCTCGAGCTCCCGATCGCCGCGGTCGACGCCACGGGCGCGCTCGTGCGCGACCCGAACGTCGAGAACTCGGTGTTCGCGCGGTCGCTCGCGACCGACGCGGTCAACGCCAAGGGCGAGGTCGTGGCCGATGCCGGCGACGACGTCGGCGACGTGCTCATCGACAAGCTCGTGGCGGCCGGCGTGGAGTCGATCAAGGTCCGCTCCGTGCTGACGTGCGAGTCCGCCGTCGGCGTCTGCGCGAAGTGCTACGGCCGTTCGCTCGCGACCGGCAAGCTCGTCGACATCGGCGAGGCCGTCGGCATCATCGCGGCCCAGTCGATCGGCGAGCCCGGTACGCAGCTGACGATGCGCACCTTCCACACCGGTGGTTCGGCCTCGGCCGACGACATCACGCAGGGTCTTCCCCGCGTGCAGGAGCTCTTCGAGGCTCGCACCCCCAAGGGTGCGTCGCCGATCGTCGAGGCTGCCGGCCGCATCACGATCGACGAGACCGAGAAGCAGCGGAAGGTCATCCTGACGCCCGACAACGGCGACGAGCCGATCGCGTACAACGTGCTCAAGCGCTCGACGCTGCTCGTCGAGGACGGCCAGCACGTCGAGCTCGGCCAGCAGATCATCGTCGGCACCGTCGACCCGAAGGAGGTCCTCCGGGTCAAGGGCGTCCGCGAGGTGCAGAAGCACCTGGTGAACGGCGTGCAGGACGTGTACCGCTCGCAGGGCGTGCCGATCCACGACAAGCACATCGAGGTCATCGTGCGCCAGATGCTCCGCAAGGTCACCGTGGTCGACCACGGCGACACGGAGCTGCTGCCGGGCGAGCTCGTCGACCGTTCGCGGTACAACGAGATCAACCGCGGCGCGCTCACCGAGGGCAAGCGCACGGCGTCGGCGCGCCAGGAGGTCATGGGCATCACCAAGGCCTCGCTCGCGACCGAGTCGTGGCTGTCGGCCGCGTCCTTCCAGGAGACGACCCGCGTGCTCACGCAGGCCGCCATGGAGGGCAAGTCCGACCCGCTCGTCGGCCTCAAGGAGAACGTGATCATCGGAAAGCTGATCCCGGCCGGTACGGGCCTCGCCAAGTACCGGAACGTGTCGGTCGAGGCGACCGAGGAGGCGAAGGCGGAGCGGTACCCGAACCGCATCTTCGCCGACGACGCGTCGTTCACCGAGGGCGACCTCAGCTTCGTCGACTTCGACTCGTTCTCGAGCGACGACTTCACCCCCGGCAACTACAGCTGATGGGAGCGGGCGGCGCCTCGGCGCCGCCCGCGCACCACGACGGGCCCCGGAGCGATCCGGGGCCCGTCGTCGTCTCCGGGCGGAGCCGCGTGCGGGGGAACTGCGGCGACGAGCGCGGTGGAGCCTCACAGTCCGGCTCGCTAGGATCGCGCGGTCGCCCCCTTCCCCCGAACGCGACCCGGAGATCCGCATGCCCGAACGCCCCGGCGTCCTCCGACGCCCCCTGACCTGGCTGATCGCCTCGATGGCCGTGATCGTGCTCGCCACCGGCGCCATCGTGGCATCGGCGGTCCTCCCGTCCCCCGGATCGGGCACCGTCGCCGCCCCCGAGGCTCCGCCGGCCGACGAGGTGCGGCCCTCGCCCGCGGCCGAGCCGCCGCCGGTGGAGGTCGGCTCGGTCTCGGCGGCCGGCGCCTCCCGCATCCCCGCCGAGTGCGCCGGGGCGTACACGATGGACTGGACCGCCGAGTTCGGCGCCGGCTGGGTGCTGAACCCGGCCTGGTCGGTCGGCGACGATGCGCCCGCCCTCTACGGCACCGACTCGGTCGGCGCCCTCGACGTGCTGGCGGAGACGTCCGAGCTCACCTGCGCATGGCTGCCGCCGGACGGCGGCGACGGCGCGCACGGCATGGTGACGAGCATCGCATCGGTGTCGCACGAGCAGCAGACGGCCGCGCTCGGCGCGTTCGACGCCGCCGGTCTCGACTGCTTCGACGAACTCGGCGGCACCCGCTGCATCGCGGAGTGGGAGGGCGACGCGGGCCCGGCCGGCGAGTCCCACTTCTTCCGCGACGGCGTCTGGATCGCCTCACGATGGAACGGCCCCGCCGTCTCCGGGTACACCCACGACATCGTGACCGCGATCTTCGGCTGAGCCGCCCGCCGCCGGGCATCGCGACGCGCCGCGGGAAGCGCCGCGGCCGATCCGCGGAGGACGACGGACGCGTTGCTAGAGTGAGCCGCACCACGGGCGGCCCGGCGCTGCCCGGAAGGAGCGGACGATGAGCAGCACGACTCCCGGATCCGAGCCAGGCCGCGGCGACCTCGACGGCGACGGTCGCCCCGACGCGTCGACCGAGCCCGAGACGGCGGCGGACGCCCCCTCGCCCGACGCTCCGCCGGACGTCGAGGCGCAGCAGGCGGCGGTCGAGCCGACCGCGCCGGACGCGGAGCACGTCGACCGGCTCGAGCCGGCGGATGCCGCGCCCGCCTCGGATCCCGTCGACGCCGAGGAGCACGCCTTCACCGGGACCGATGCCGATGCCGCGGCCGCCGACGACGCGGACCCGGTGCCGACCGAGCCGGGCCCGGCCGAGCGGTCCGACCTGGATGCCGCCGTCGAGCGCGCTCGCACCGAGCATCCGCCCGTCGATGGCGACACGGCGGTCGTCGACGAGCGGCCCGAGCCGGTGCGCGCCGAGGAGGTCGGCCGCGAGACGGGCGTGCCCGAGACGGTCGGCGCCGGCGCGGTCGCCGGCGCCGCGGCAGGTGCCGCCGCCGCACCCGAGGCACCGGCTCCGCCGATGCCGCAGACCATCTACGTGCAGGCACCGGCCCCGCCGCGCGAGCGCGGCAACCGCGGCTTCGGGATCCTCGTCGGCCTCATCGCGACCGTCGGGTTCGCGCTGCTCTACGCGGCGGTCTCGTTCCTCGTGATCCTCGGCCAGAACGGCGGGTCCGCCGCCGGCCGCGTCTTCGGCCAGTTCGCCGCGCAGCCGGTGTTCTGGATCCCGGTGCTGTTCTTCTTCCTGGCGTTCGCCCTCCTGGCGGCGATCCTGAACCGGGCCGCCTGGTGGACGTGGGCGGTCTTCGGGCTCGCGATCGGCATCATCGTCTACTTCTCGTACATCGCCGGCGCCCTGCTCACCGTCGCGGCCTGGCAGTTCACGCCGGAGCAGGCGGCGGACTTCATCCGCGACCGGTGGCTCGACCCGTACGCCATCATCGCCGCCGTCGTCGCTCGCGAGCTCCCGATCTGGTTCGGCGGCTGGATCGCCGCGCACGGCCGGACCGTGACCGAGCGCAACGTGCGGGCGCGCGAGGAGTACGACCGCAGGATCGCGGCGGGCCCGCAGCCGGTGTCCTCGACCCGCTGAACGGAGGCGATGGTCCGGGTACGCTCGATGCCGGGCGCGCCGGATGGTGAGTGCTGCCCATCGACGTGGCGCACCCGGCCTGCTTGGGTGGCTCCCTGACCCTGCACCCCCGAGGAGCGCTGTTGAGCATCACCATGGAGCCCGCCGACCCGGTCCCCGGCACCGGCGCGGACGGGCGGCCGGACCCCGCCTTCGCGAGCGCCCTCGGACTGGTCCCCGCACCGACCGGTCGCCGTTCGGCGGCCTTCGCGGTCGACGCCGCGGTGTGGGCCATCGTGGCCGTGCCGGCCCTCGTCGGGTGGGTGCTGGTCGCCCGTGCCGCGCTCGACCCGGGCACGACCGGCGAGGCGGATGCCGCGGCGCTCGTCGCGCCGCTCGTGCTCGCCGTGGCCGGCCAGCTCCTGCTCGCCGTCCTCGGGATCGTCCAGCTCGCACTGCACGGCCGTCGCGGGGTCACGATCGGCAAGGCGTCGTTCGGCCTCCGCTCGGTGCAGGTCGCGACCTTCGCGCGGCCCGGCTTCCGGCGGGTCGTGCTCCGGGCGCTGGTGCTCTGGTCGGCCCAGGCCGTGCTGCCGGCCGTCGGCCCGGCGGTCTGCTTCGCGTCCGGCCTGTGGGATCCCGAGTCGCGCGGTCGGAGCTGGCTCGACCGCATCGGGCGCTGCTGGGTCGTCGACGCGCGTCGCGGGCTCGACCCGTTCGACGCGAAGGCGCTCCGCCACGCCCGGCGCGCGCTCGACGCGTCGCCCGCGGCGGATCGGGCGCCGCTGCCCTCGCTCGCGACCGACCGCGGGGTCGACGACCGCACGTTCATCCCCGCCGCCCGGTCCAGCTCGGGCGTCGTCGCGGCACCCGCGTCGACCGCGGCCGCGGCCGCTCCCGCGGCCGGCGCCTGGACGCCGCCGCCGATCGCTTCACCGCCCGCGGCGCCTCCCGCGCCTCCCACGCCCGCGCCGGTCGCGCGCCGCGCCGCGACGCTCGTCTTCGCCGACGGCGCGCGGTACGCGGCATCCGGCCTCGTCCTGCTCGGGCGCAGCCCCGCATCCGCCGATGCCGACCGCGGCGACGTCGCCCTGCTTCCGCTCGCCGACGGCACGATGGGCCTGTCGAAGACGCATGCGGCCGTCGAGGTCGGCCCTGACGGCATCCGCGTCACCGACCGCTGGTCGCGCAACGGCACGGCGATCGTCGATGCGGCGGGCGTCGAACGCGAGCTCGAGCCGGGCGTGCCGCACGCCGTCCCGGCCGGCGCCGCCGTCCGCCTGGGCGGGCTGGAGTTCCGCGTCGAGGAGGCCCGCGCGTGAGGCTGAAGCTGGGGCTGCGTCGGCAGTCCGGACCGGGCGTCGACGTCGTCGTGACCGCCGACGCGACCGCGACCGTGGGCGACGTGGCACGGGCGATCGCCGACACGGACCCCGCGGCGGCGCACCTCCCCGCGCACCCGGGCCCCCTGACGCTCGCCGTCGCGCCGCCCACGTCGTCCGAGCCGGTGGTGCTCGACCCCGGCACCCTGGCCGCCGACGCCCCGATCGGATCGGGCTTCAACGCCGCCGTCGTGTCGCCGTCGTCCCGCACCGCCGCGGGAGACGCGCCCGTCGCCATCATGCACGTGCACTCCGGCCCGGACGCCGGCCGGGAGTTCCCGCTGCGACGCGGCCACGGCGTCATCGGACGTGCCGCGGACGCCGACGTCGTGCTCGGCGACCCCCTCGTGTCGAAGCGCCACGCCCGCGTCGAGGTCGACCAGGCCGTCGAGCTCGTCGACCTCAACTCCGCCAACGGGCTGCTCGTCGACGGCGGCGAGGTCGCGCGCGTCCGCGCGCACCCGGGCCTGCGCGTCACGATCGGCGACACGGTCGTGTCGTTCACCCCGGTCGAGGGCACGGACGCCGCGGTCGACCCGGTGCTCGAGCGCGGCGGCGCACTGCTGTTCAACCGCTCGCCGCGCGTCGAGGCGCGCTACCCGGGCACCGCGCACCCGGAGCCGCGGGTCCCGAGCGAGGAGACCCCGCGGCTCTTCCCGTGGCCCATGATCGTCTCGCCGATCCTGATGGGCCTCGGCATCTACGCCATCACCCTCCGCCCCGCGTCCCTGCTCATCGTCGTGCTCACGCCGGTCATGCTCCTCGGCAACCACCTCGGCCAGCGGATGGGCAGCGGGAGGAAGCTGCAGCGCGAGATCGAGACGTTCGAGGTGCAGCTGGAGGACCTCGAGGCGACGCTCGAACAGGGCCGGCACGTCGAGCGCGAGCGCCGGCACGACGAGACGCCCCCGGTGGCGACGGTGTACGAGCAGGCGATGCGGCTCGGCCCCATGCTGTGGACCCGGCGCCCCGAGCACTGGAACTTCCTCGCCGCGCGCCTCGGGGTCGGGCGGGCGCGCAGCCGCGACTCGATCCGGGAGTCCGAGGGCGCCCTGCCCGGAATCCCGACCTACGCGAGGCAGGTCGAGCGGCTCCGCGAGCGGTACCGCGAGCTCGACGACGTGCCCGTGATGGAGCTGCTGCCGAGCTCGGGCGCGCTCGGCGTCGCCGGCCCGGTGCACCTGGCCGCGGACGCGCTGCGAGGCCTCGCCGTGCAGCTGTTCGGGCTGCACGCCCCGAACGACGTCGTCGCGGCGGCGATCGTCGACCCGGCCTGGAGCCGCGAGCTGGACTGGCTGAAGTGGTTGCCGCACGCCTCGAGCGAGCGGAATCCCGTCGCGGGCGCCCCGCTCGCGGACAGCGCGTCGGCCGGCGCCGCCCTCCTCAACGGCCTCGAGGAGCTCATCCTGCAGCGGCTCGCGACGGCACCGGTGCGACGGGGACCGCTCGCCGACGAGGACGGCGCGATGTCGCGGGGTTCGCGCATCGGCAGCCCGGGCGGGGTGCGCGAGGAGCCGCGGCCCGACTCCGCGATGGTGCTCGTGGTCTCGGCGGACGCCCCCGTCGACCGCCCGCGGCTCGTGCAGCTGATCGAGCGCGGCGCCGAAGTCGGCATCCACGCCGTGTTCGTCGGGCCGACGGTGGCCTCGCTGCCCGCCGCCTGCCGGACCTTCGTGGACGTCTCCGACGGGCTCGAGCACGCGCGCGTGGGCGTCGTCCGCTCGGGCATCGAGTACCGCGACGTCGCCGTCGAGGGCGTCTCCCTGCGCTACGCCGAGGTCTTCGCGCGCCGCCTCGCCCCCGTCGTCGACGCCAGCACGGTCGTCGAGGATGCGAGCGACCTGCCGCGGAGCGTCTCGATGCTGTCGCTCATCGGCCCGGAGCGCGCCCACGACGCCGACGCGGTCGTGGAACGCTGGCGGCAGAACGCCTCGATCGTCGATCGCTCGGGCGCGAAGCTGCCGCGGCTGAAGCGCGCGGGCACGCTGAAGGCCTTCGTCGGGCAGGGGAGTCCGGACGCCATGACCCTCGACCTGCGCAGCCAGGGGCCGCACGCGCTCGTCGGCGGCACGACCGGCGCCGGCAAGTCGGAGTTCCTGCAGGCATGGGTGCTCGGGATGGCGGCCGAGTACAGCCCCGACCGGGTGACCTTCCTCTTCGTCGACTACAAGGGCGGCTCGGCGTTCGCCGACTGCGTCGACCTGCCCCACTGCGTCGGCCTCGTCACCGACCTCAGCCCGCACCTCGTGCGCCGGGCGCTGACGAGCCTCCGTGCCGAGCTGCACCACCGCGAGCACCTCTTCAACCGCAAGAAGGCGAAGGACCTGCTCGAGCTCGAGAAGCGCCGGGACCCGGAGACGCCGCCGGCGCTCGTGATCGTGATCGACGAGTTCGCGGCCCTGGCCGGCGACGTGCCCGAGTTCGTCGACGGGGTCGTCGACATCGCGCAGCGCGGCCGTTCGCTCGGCATCCACCTCATCATGGCCACCCAGCGCCCGGCCGGCGTCATCAAGGACAACCTGCGCGCGAACACGAACCTGCGCGTCGCGCTGCGCATGGCCGACGAGTCCGACTCCCGCGACGTCGTCGGCGACGCCGTGGCGGCGGGCTTCGACCCCGGCATCCCGGGCCGGGGCATCGCGAAGACCGGGCCGGGCAGGCTGGTGCCGTTCCAGTCGGCGTACGCGGGCGGGTGGACGAGCGACGAGCCCGAGGCCGCCGACGTGCGGCTCGCCGAGCTCCGGTTCGGCTCGACGACCACCTGGGAGCGCGACGGCGTCGCGGACGACGACGTGCACGCGGGCGACCCGGGCCCGAACGACCAGAAGCGGATGGTCGCCACGTTCATCCGCGCCGCGGGCGCCGCGGGCGTCCCCGCGCCGCGTCGGCCGTGGCTCGACGACCTCGCGACGACCGTCGCGATCGAGGACCTGCCGGCGCGCGGCGACGGCGAGGTCGTGTTCGGCCTCGCCGACATCCCCGAGCGGCAGCAGCAGGCGCCGATGGCGTTCGTGCCCGACCGCGACGGCGCGATGCTCGTCTACGGCACGAGCGGCTCCGGCAAGTCCACGCTGCTGCGGACGCTCGCGGCCTCGATCGGCATGCGACCGGAGGCCGGCGGCGCCGAGGTGCACGCCCTCGACTTCGGATCGGGTGCGCTGCGCTCGCTCGAGGGGCTGCCGCACGTCGGGTCCGTCATCGGCGGCGACGATCCCGAGCGCGTGCAGCGCCTCCTCCGCACGCTCGACGAGCTCCTCGACCGGCGCGGCCGGGCCTTCAGCGCCGCCGATGCGGCGAGCCTCACCGAGTACCGCGAGCTCACCGGCATCCGCGAGCCCCGCGTGCTCCTGCTCGTCGACGGCTTCGCCCAGTTCAAGGCGGACTGGGACTCGACGACCGTGCGGATGCCGTACTACCAGGTGGTCATGCGCGCGCTCGCCGAGGGACGGCCGCTCGGCGTGCACGTCGTCGCGACGGCGGACCGGTCCGGCGCCGTGCCGACGGCCGTGAGCGCGAACGTCACCAAGCGGATCGTGCTGCGGCTGTCGGACGAGGGCGGGTACCAGGTGCTCGGCGTGCCGAAGGACGTGCTCGACGACCGGTCGGCGCCGGGCCGGGCGATCGTCGACGGGTTCGAGACCCAGGTCGCCGTGCTCGGCGGCACGGCGAACGTCGCGGCGCAGTCGACCGCGCTCACGGCCCTCGCCGAACGGCTCCGCGCGGCCGGGGTCGACGAGGTCGCCCCGATCCGCTCGCTGCCCGCGTCCTTCCCCGCGCACGAGCTGCCGACCGAGATCCTCGGCGAGCCGGCGCTCGGCCTCGCCGACGACACGCTCGCCCCGATCGGCTTCGAGCCGGTCGGCACGTTCGCGATCACGGGGCCGCCGCAGAGCGGCAAGACGAACGCGATGCGCGCGGTGATCGACGCCGTGCGGCGCCACGACCCGGACGTGCGCCTCTTCCACATGGCCGGCCGTCGCGCCGCTCTCACGGACCATGCGGACTGGATGCGCAGCGCGACCTCGGTCGACGACGTGAAGGCGCTCGCCCGCGAGCTCGTCGACGTGATCGGCGACCCGAGCGTTCCGGGCCGATACCTGATCGCGGTCGAGAACGTCACCCAGTTCGCCGACTCCGACGCGGAGCGCGCGCTCAAGGAGCTCTTCCAGGCGGTGAACCGCAGCGACCACTTCCTCGTCGGCGACGCGGACGTCGCGAACCTCTCGAGCGGGTTCGGCTTCGTCGGCGACTTCAAGGCCGGGCGCCGCGGGGTGGCGCTGAAGCCCGACGCCTACGACGGGGACTCGGTGTTCAAGACGCCCTTCCCCAAGGTGCGGCGCGCCGACTTCCCGGAGGGCCGCGGCTTCTTCGTGCAGAACGGCCGGGTCTCGCTCGTGCAGCTGCCCCACGCCTGAGCCGGACCGGCGGCCGTCCTGAGCCGGGCCGGCCCCCGTGGGGAGTGCTCCCCATTCACCCGCCCGATGCCGGCTCCTAGGGTGGGACACGGCCGGCCCGGACGGGTGCGGTTCCCGAACACGGAAGGACTCATCATGGCCGCAGACTTCGGCGCCTCCTACGGCGAGATGGAAGCGATGGCGAGCAGGCTCTCGGACGCGCGCGACGACATCCAGTCCCAGCTCGACCAGCTCAAGGGCTCCGTCGACAACCTCCTCGGCAACGACTTCAGGACCCAGCACGCCTCGGGCCGGTTCGGCCAGGGCTACGAGGAGCTCACGACCGGCCTGAAGAACGCGGTCGACGGCATCGGCGAGATGGGCGAGGCGCTGCGCGGCATGATGCAGGCGATCCAGGACCTCGACCAGCAGCTCGCCGGCCGCTGACCCGCGAACCGCACCCGACACGCACGGCGGGGCGGGACCACGACGGTCCCGCCTCGCCGTCCGTCGTCCGCGCCGCCCCCGCGCGGACGGTGCGGCGTAGGCTCGGGGAATGGCGTCGAACTCGACCTCCGCGTGGGCCGTGGCGGGGTTCGCGGCCGCGCTGCAGCTCGCGCTGGTCGTCGCGGCCTTCGGATTCGTGAGCCTGCTCGCCGACCTCGAGCCGATCTCCGACCCGGCGGCCGGCCGCCTCGTCGGCCCGATCGCGGTGGGGGTGTCGACGGGCGCGCTGCTCCTGCTGCTCGGCTTCGGCATGAGCCGGGGCCTGCGGCCGTGGAGCCTCGCCGGGCTCGCGATCATCGTCACCTGGGGCTCGGGCGTGCTCGCGGCGACGGTCGCGTACGCGGCCGCGACGGGCACCCTGCTGGCGGCACTGCTGTTCGCACTCGGGTTCATGACGGTCGGCTTCGGCGCGATGGTGCCCGTCTCGGCGGCCCTCGTCGCGTTGCTCGCCGCGGTCACCACCCGGGCCGAGCGCGGCGGCGTGGAACGGCCGCGCTGGCCGTGGGAGCGCGACGACGAGTGAGCGGCGCGGTCGCGCCGGCGACATCCGTTCCCCGGATCGTGGGCGCGGATCGCGGCCCGCAGTAGGGTGAAGCCCGTGGAGGGATCGGTCGAGGCCCGCGTGAGCCACGAGGTCGACCGCTGGCTCGCCTGGCTGCCGCGGTGGCGACCGGGGACGCACCGCGGTCGCGTCCGGCTGTGCACGCGCTGCTTCGGCTCGCCGATCCTCGCCGCGGCCGGACTCGACGTCGACGTGCCGCATCCCGTGCAGCACGCGTTCTCGATGCGCATGAAGGGCATCATCGACGTCGCCGTCGACGACTACACCGCACGCAACCTGCCCATGCTGCACCGCGAGATCCGGCTGGCCGAGGAGCGCAAGGCGCGCCGCCCGTACCGGGCGGGGGAGGGCCTCGACCCGGAGTACCGCGGGCTCGAGCTCGACCCGGACCCGACGCCGGGCGAGCCGTTCCTGTTCACCCTGCAGGGCCTCGAGGCGGATGCCGCGGCCGAGACCGCCGAGCCCGCGCCCCGCCCGTTCACCCCCGAGGAGAAGGAGGCGCTCCGCGAGGAGGTGCGCCTCGCCGACGACTTCGCGAAGCAGCTCGGCCGGCGCATCTGCGCCGAGCTCGCCCGGCATCGGCAGCGGATCGCGAACGCGGTCGAGCGCCTCGTCGAGCCGCAGGTCGCCGAACTGCTCGCCGACCTCGACCGGGAGCTCGACGCGCCGGGCTGGCCGGGCTGAGCGTTCGCCGAGGGCGTGCGCGATCATTTGACCGCATCGTGACGCCGGATTACCATTGATCGGGTGTGCGCGTTGCCGCGCGCTCGTGCCGTGCCTGCGGATCCCACGGGAGACGCGGTGACGGAACGGGTTCTCACAGGGCGCACACCAGGGCGCCGGCCGCACGGCCGGACCGCCCCCACGGCATACCCACCACTGAAAGGCAGCGCCGCTCGGCGGTGCCGGTGGGTCGTGATGTGAAATCCATCAACCGCTGTCACCGTGCAGCACAACGAGGAGAAGCAGTGCCAACCATTCAGCAGTTGGTCCGCAAGGGTCGCTCGCCCAAGGTCACGAAGACCAAGGCGCCCGCCCTGAAGGCCAACCCCCAGCAGCGCGGCGTGTGCACGCGTGTGTACACCACCACCCCGAAGAAGCCGAACTCGGCGCTCCGCAAGGTCGCCCGCGTGAAGCTCTCGAACGGCACCGAGGTGACCGCCTACATCCCCGGCGAGGGCCACAACCTGCAGGAGCACTCGATGGTGCTCGTCCGCGGCGGTCGTGTGAAGGACCTCCCGGGTGTGCGCTACAAGATCATCCGCGGCGCGCTCGACACGCAGGCCGTGAAGAACCGCAAGCAGGCTCGTAGCCGCTACGGCGCGAAGATGGAGAAGAAGTAATGCCTCGCAAGGGTCCCGCTCCCAAGCGCCCCGTCGTCGCCGACCCGGTCTACGGTTCGCCGGTCGTCAGCCAGCTCGTCAACAAGATCCTCATCGACGGCAAGAAGGACCTCGCGCAGCGCATCGTCTACGAGGCGCTCGAGAACGTCGCGAACAAGTCCGGCCAGGACGCCGTCGCGGTCCTCAAGAAGGCGCTCGACAACGTGCGCCCCACGCTCGAGGTCCGCTCGCGACGCGTCGGCGGCTCGACCTACCAGGTCCCCGTCGAGGTGAAGCCGCACCGCGCGAACACGCTCGCGCTCCGCTGGCTCACGAGCTACGCGAAGGCCCGCCGTGAGAAGACCATGACCGAGCGTCTCACCAACGAGATCCTCGACGCCTCGAACGGCCTGGGTGCCGCGGTCAAGCGCCGCGAGGACACCCACAAGATGGCCGAGTCGAACCGCGCCTTCGCCCACTACCGCTGGTAGCGGGCCGAGCGGATGCCGCGGGCCACGCGCTCGCGGACGCCCCGCGGCATCCGCTCACCCCCACCTCTCACCTTCCCGACCATTCGGAGGAACCCCGTGGCACTTGACGTGCTCACCGACCTGAGCAAGGTCCGCAACATCGGCATCATGGCGCACATCGATGCCGGCAAGACCACCACCACCGAGCGCATCCTGTTCTACACGGGCGTCAACCACAAGATCGGCGAGACGCACGACGGCGCGTCCACGACCGACTGGATGGAGCAGGAGAAGGAGCGCGGCATCACGATCACGTCGGCCGCCGTGACCTGCTTCTGGAACAAGAACCAGATCAACATCATCGACACGCCCGGCCACGTCGACTTCACCGTCGAGGTGGAGCGCTCGCTGCGCGTGCTCGACGGCGCGGTCGCCGTGTTCGACGGCAAGGAGGGCGTCGAGCCCCAGTCCGAGACCGTCTGGCGCCAGGCCGACAAGTACAACGTCCCGCGCATCTGCTTCGTCAACAAGATGGACAAGCTCGGTGCGGACTTCTACTTCACGGTCGACACCATCGTCAGCCGCCTCGGCGCCAAGCCGCTCGTGCTGCAGCTGCCGATCGGCGCCGAGAACGACTTCGTCGGCGTCATCGACCTCGTCTACATGCGCGCCCTCGTGTGGCCCGGCGACGCCAAGGGCGACGTGACCATGGGTGCGAAGTACGAGATCCAGGAGATCCCGGCCGACCTCAAGGAGAAGGCCGACGAGTACCGCCAGCAGCTGCTCGAGACCGTCGCCGAGACCGACGACGCGCTGCTCGAGAAGTACTTCGGCGGCGAGGAGCTCACCGAGGACGAGATCAAGGGCGCGATCCGCAAGCTCACGACCAACTCCGAGGTCTACCCGGTCCTCTGCGGTTCGGCGTTCAAGAACCGCGGCGTCCAGCCGATGCTCGACGCCGTGATCGACTACCTGCCGTCGCCGCTCGACGTGCCGCCCGTGCAGGGCCACGACGTGCGCGACGAGGAGAAGATCATCGAGCGCCACGCCGACGCGACCGAGCCGTTCTCGGCGCTCGCGTTCAAGGTCGCGGTGCACCCGTTCTTCGGTCGCCTCACCTACGTGCGCGTGTACTCGGGCAAGCTCGACTCCGGCGCCCAGGTCATCAACTCGACCAAGGGCAAGAAGGAGCGCATCGGGAAGATCTTCCAGATGCACGCCAACAAGGAGAACCCGGTCGACTCGGTGACCGCGGGCAACATCTACGCGGTCATCGGCCTCAAGGACACGACCACCGGCGACACCCTGTGCGACCCGGACAACCAGGTCGTGCTCGAGTCGATGACCTTCCCGGACCCCGTGATCGAGGTCGCGATCGAGCCGAAGACGAAGGCCGACCAGGAGAAGCTGGGCACCGCGATCCAGAAGCTCGCCGAGGAGGACCCGACCTTCCGCACCGAGCTCAACCCGGAGACCGGCCAGACGGTCATCAAGGGCATGGGCGAGCTGCACCTCGACATCCTCGTGGACCGCATGAAGCGCGAGTTCAAGGTCGAGGCGAACGTCGGCAAGCCCCAGGTCGCGTACCGCGAGACCATCCGCCGTGCGGTGGAGCGCCACGACTACACCCACAAGAAGCAGACGGGTGGCTCGGGCCAGTTCGCGAAGATCCAGTTCAAGGTCGAGCCGCTCGAGGTCGAGGGCGACAAGACGTACGAGTTCGTGAACGCCGTCACTGGTGGCCGCGTCCCGCGCGAGTACATCCCCTCGGTGGACGCGGGCTTCCAGGACGCCATGCAGGTCGGCATCCTGGCCGGCTTCCCGATGGTCGGCGTCAAGGCGACCCTCATGGACGGCCAGGCCCACGACGTCGACTCCTCGGAGATGGCGTTCAAGATCGCCGGTTCGATGGGCTTCAAGGAGGCCGCTCGGAAGGCGAACCCCGTCCTGCTCGAGCCGCTGATGTCCGTCGAGGTCCGTACTCCGGAGGAGTACATGGGCGACGTCATCGGCGACCTGAACTCGCGCCGCGGCCAGATCCAGTCCATGGAGGACGCTGCCGGCGTGAAGGTCGTGCGTGCGCACGTCCCGCTCTCGGAGATGTTCGGCTACATCGGCGACCTGCGGTCGAAGACCTCGGGCCGCGCGGTGTACTCGATGGAGTTCGAGAGCTATGCGGAGGTCCCGAAGGCCGTTGCCGAGGAGATCGTCCAGAAGAACAAGGGCGAGTAGCGCCCGAACGCACGGACCGACAGGTTCGCGTAACATAACAACACAACCCCCCGTAGCTCACCGGTCGCAATCCGGCGCCCGGTGCTGCTACACGAGTCCTGAGGAGGACCCACAGTGGCTAAGGCCAAGTTCGAGCGGACCAAGCCGCACGTCAACATCGGTACGATCGGTCACGTCGACCACGGCAAGACGACGCTCACCGCGGCGATCTCGAAGGTGCTCGCCGACAAGTACCCGTCGGACGTCAACGTCTCGCGCGACTTCGCGTCGATCGACTCGGCTCCCGAGGAGCGCCAGCGCGGCATCACGATCAACATCTCGCACGTCGAGTACGAGACGCCGAAGCGCCACTACGCGCACGTCGACGCCCCGGGTCACGCCGACTACATCAAGAACATGATCACCGGTGCCGCCCAGATGGACGGCGCGATCCTCGTGGTCGCGGCGACCGACGGCCCGATGGCCCAGACGCGTGAGCACGTGCTGCTCGCCAAGCAGGTCGGCGTGCCCTACCTGCTCGTCGCGCTGAACAAGGCCGACATGGTCGACGACGAGGAGATCCTGGAGCTCGTCGAGCTCGAGGTCCGCGAGCTGCTCTCGTCGCAGGGCTTCCCCGGCGACGACGCTCCGGTCATCCGCGTCTCGGGCCTCAAGGCGCTCGAGGGCGACGCCCAGTGGACCCAGTCGGTCCTCGACCTCATGGACGCCGTCGACGAGTCCATCCCGGACCCGGTGCGCGACAAGGACAAGCCGTTCCTCATGCCGATCGAGGACGTCTTCACCATCACCGGCCGTGGCACGGTCGTGACGGGTCGCGCCGAGCGCGGCACGCTGAAGATCAACTCCGAGGTCGAGATCGTCGGCATCCGCCCGACGCAGAAGACCACCGTCACGGGCATCGAGATGTTCCACAAGCAGCTCGACGAGGCCTGGGCCGGCGAGAACTGCGGTCTCCTGCTCCGCGGCACCAAGCGCGAGGACGTCGAGCGCGGCCAGGTCGTCGTGGCCCCCGGCTCGGTCACCCCGCACACGGAGTTCGAGGGCACCGCGTACATCCTGTCCAAGGACGAGGGTGGCCGCCACAACCCGTTCTACGCGAACTACCGTCCGCAGTTCTACTTCCGCACCACCGACGTCACCGGCGTCATCACGCTGCCCGAGGGCACCGAGATGGTCATGCCCGGCGACACCACCGACATGACGGTCGAGCTCATCCAGCCGATCGCCATGGAGGAGGGCCTCGGCTTCGCCATCCGCGAGGGTGGCCGCACGGTCGGCGCCGGTACCGTCACGAAGATCCTCAAGTAATCTTCGCGATCGCGACCTGAGAGGGGTCGGGCCTTCGGGCCCGGCCCCTCGTGCCGTCCCGGCGCGACGCGCGTACCACACGTGTCCGTTCGGGTCCAGATGCCGGGAGGGCATGCCGCCCGAGGAGACCTCGGGTTAGCCTTGGGCGAATGGTTCCCCCGTCGTTCAGAGCCCGCACCGCCGTGCGGCCGGAGGTGCAGGCACTCCGCGCCATCGCGGTGTGCGCGGTGGTGCTCCACCACGGGTGGCCGGCCGTCGCCCCGGCCGGGTACATGGGCGTCGACGTCTTCTTCGTCGTGTCGGGCTTCCTCATCACCGGACTGCTGCTGCGGGAGACCGAGCGCACGGGGCGGATCTCGCTCCGGGACTTCTACCTCCGCCGGGCACGGCGCATCCTGCCCGCCGCGATGGCGGTGCTCGTCGCGGTGACCGTGATGACGTTCGCGGTCGTGCCGCGGTTCGAGTGGCGGTCGTGGCTGCGAGAGGTGGTGGCCAGCGCGCTCTACTTCGAGAACTGGCTCCTCGCGGCCGACTCGCAGGACCCGGCACGCGACGACCTCGCCTCGACGCCGGTGCAGCACTTCTGGTCGCTCTCGGTCGAGGAGCAGTTCTACCTCGGCTGGCCGCTGCTGATCATCGCGGCGACCTGGTTCGCCGCCCGGCGCGCGCGCGACCCGCGCCGGGCCCTGCTCGTCGTGCTGGGCGCCGCGAGCGTCGCCTCGTTCGCCCACAGCGTCGTGCTCACGACGCAGGACCACAACCTCGCCTACTTCTCGACCTTCACGCGGACGTGGGAGTTCGGCGTCGGCGGCATCCTCGCCATCCTGGCGCCGGCGGTCGCCGCCGGACGGGACCGACTGCGATCCGCGATCGGCTGGCTCGGGCTCGCGCTCATCGCCGTGCCGATCCTCGCGTTCGCCTCACCCGAGTTCTTCCCTGGCGTCGTCGTGCTCGTCCCGGTGCTCGGCACGCTCGCCGTCATCTGGGCGGGCATGCCCGAGGGACGGATGTCGCCGGCGCGGCTGACCGGGCTCCGCGCGGCGCAGTGGACGGGCGACATCTCGTACTCGCTCTACCTCTGGCACTGGCCGATCTTCATGTTCGCGCCGTACCTCACGGGCGTGCCGAGCCCGCCGTGGCTCATGGTCCTGCTGGTCGCGGCGTCGTTCGCCGTCGCCGCGGCGTCGAAGCGCTGGGTCGAGGACCCGGCGCGGTTCGGCGTCGGCCGGCGTCGGCCGCGGCCGGCCCTGCTGCTCGGCGGGGTCGCCACGGTCGCCGCGCTGGTCGTCACCGCCGGGATCGTCGGTCCGGACGCGCTCGGCGCCGAGGCCTGCGAACGCCCGGCCCGCACGGGGGAGTGATCGGCTCAGATCTCGATGCCGTCGACCGTCGTGTGCAGGTCGACCGCGCCGTCGACGCTGCGCGCCACGGTGCACGCCTTCTCGATCGCGCGGGCCATGATCGCGGCGAGCTTCTCGCGCTCGTCGGGCTCGAGCGAGGAGAGGTCGATCACGATCTCCTCGTCGATCTCGCGGTAGCGGTTGCCGTCCTTGGACGACCCGTGCGCCCACACCGTGATCGCGACGTCGTCGCCGAGTCGACGGGCGGCGACGGAGTCCGCGCTCATGCCGGCGCAGCCGGCGAGGGCGAGCTTGAACAGCTCGCCGGGCGTGAAGTGGCCGGGCGCGTCGACCGGGCCGATGAGGACGGTCGAGCCGCGCTCGTTGAGGCCCTCGTAGGTCCGGGCGCCGGTCCTCGTCACCGAGACGCTGCCCCGTGCGATCCGCTCGCCGACCGCGTGCGCGTGCTCCGTCATCGAGTCCTCCCAGCTGGTCGATGCAATGATTCCACCATGGTCGCAGGGGTCCCGGCATCCGCTTGACTGGGAGGATCCGGTGAGCCCGTCGCGCGCGACACGCCCGGGTTGCACGGATGCGGCCCGGTATGGCAAACTCATTGAGTTCAACATTTCGAACGGCGCGCCCTGCTGCGCGCCGATCGGATCACTGCCAGGCAGTGCATAGCCACCGGAGCTCCACGGAGCACCACGGGTCAGGCTAGGCCGCGGGCAGCAGGACACGACAACCGACACCCCAGATTCGAGCATGGCCCGTGCCTGCGTGCAGAGGACCATGCCCGTTTTCGCGAGTGCGACACGCCCGAGCGCGGGGGTCGGTCGGGGCTCGAAGGTCGAGCGTGTCGAGGTCACCGCACCGCGGGGTGGTTTCGACAGGCTCGATCACCGGCCTTTGACAGAAGAACAGTGGTGCTTCACACGAAGCGACTACGCGGCGTCCGATGCCCTCGGAAGGGGTAAGACGCCTTGACAGAGAGAGAGTCAGCAATGGCGGGACAGAAGATCCGCATTCGACTGAAGTCGTACGACCACGAGGTCATCGACACCTCGGCGCGCAAGATCGTCGACACGGTGACCCGCGCGGGCGCCACGGTCGTCGGCCCCGTGCCGCTTCCGACGGAGAAGAACGTGGTGTGCGTCATCCGTTCGCCCCACAAGTACAAGGACAGCCGCGAGCACTTCGAGATGCGCACCCACAAGCGCCTGATCGACATCGTGGACCCGACGCCCAAGGCCGTCGACTCGCTCATGCGACTCGACCTCCCGGCCGACGTCAACATCGAGATCAAGCTCTGAGGTACGACATGTCCACCACTGCCAAGAACGTGAAGGGCCTGCTCGGCACCAAGCTCGGCATGACCCAGGTGTGGGACGAGAACAACAAGCTCATCCCGGTCACCGTCATCGAGATCGCCCCCAACGTGGTCACCCAGCTCCGCACCCCCGAGAAGGACGGCTACACCGCCATCCAGATCGCCGCGGGCGCCATCGACCCCCGCAAGGTCACCAAGCCGCTCACCGGCCACTTCGACGCCGCCGGCGTCACGCCGCGCCGGCACGTCACCGAGGTGCGCACCGCCGACGCCGCGGACTACGCGCTCGGCCAGGAGCTCACCGTCGACGGCACCTTCGAGGCCGGCCAGCTGGTCGACGTCGTCGGCACGTCGAAGGGCAAGGGCTTCGCCGGTGTCATGAAGCGCCACAACTTCCAGGGCGTCTCCGCCTCGCACGGTGCGCACCGCAACCACCGCAAGCCCGGTTCGATCGGCGCCTCGTCGACCCCGAGCCGCGTGTTCAAGGGCATGCGCATGGCCGGTCGCATGGGTGGCGAGCGCGTCACCGTCCTCAACCTCCGCGTGCACGCGGTCGACGCCGAGAAGGGCCTGCTGCTCGTCAAGGGCGCCGTCCCCGGTGCGCGCGGCCGTCTCGTGTTCGTCCGCAACGCTGTGAAGGGGGCGTAGTCCATGGCTACCGCCAACACCATCGACGTCCTCGACGTCACCGGCAAGAAGTCCGGTTCGATCGAGCTGCCCGCCGAGCTCTTCGACGTGCAGACCAACGTCCCGCTCATCCACCAGGTCGTCGTCGCCCAGCTCGCCGCCGCTCGCCAGGGCACGCACAAGACCAAGACGCGCGGCGAGGTCTCCGGCGCCGGCCGCAAGCCCTTCAAGCAGAAGGGCACGGGCCGCGCCCGCCAGGGCTCGATCCGCGCGCCGCACATGACCGGCGGTGGCGTCGTCCACGGCCCGCAGCCGCGCGACTACTCGCAGCGCACGCCCAAGAAGATGATCGCCGCGGCCCTGCTCGGCGCCCTCTCCGACCGCGCTCGCGGCGGCCGCATCCACGCGGTCGAGTCGCTCGCCAACGGTGAGACGCCGAAGACGAAGGACGCCGTCGCGCTCCTCGCCTCGGTCGCCCCGTCGAAGCACCAGCTCGTCGTGCTCACCCGCGATGAGGAGCTCTCGGAGCGCGTCGTGCGCAACATCCCGACCGTGCACGCGCTGCCGGTCGACCAGCTGAACGCCTACGACGTGCTCGTCTCCGACGACATCGTCTTCAGCAAGGCCGCGCTCGAGGCGTTCATCGCCGCGAAGTCGGCGAAGAAGGAAGAGGTCTCCGCATGAGCGCCGCGCACAACAAGGACCCCCGCGACATCATCATCGCGCCGGTGGTCTCGGAGAAGAGCTACAACCTGATCGACGAGGGCAAGTACACGTTCATCGTGGACCCCCGCGCGAACAAGACCGAGATCAAGCTCGCCATCGAGAAGATCTTCGACGTCAAGGTCGCTTCGATCAACACCCTCAACCGTCAGGGCAAGACGCGTCGCACGCGCTTCGGCACCGGCAAGCGCAAGGACACCAAGCGCGCGATCGTCACCCTCAAGTCCGGCTCGATCGACATCTTCACGGCTGTCGGCTAAGGAGCAGAGGTAACCCAACATGGCTATTCGCAAGTACAAGCCCACGACCCCGGGTCGTCGCGGTTCGTCGGTCGCCGACTTCGCTGAGATCACGCGCTCGACGCCCGAGAAGTCGCTGCTCAAGCCGCTCTCGAAGACCGGTGGCCGCAACAACCAGGGCCGCATCACGACGCGTCACATCGGTGGTGGCCACAAGCGCCAGTACCGCGTCATCGACTTCCGTCGCAACGACAAGGACGGCGTGCCCGCCAAGGTCGCGCACATCGAGTACGACCCGAACCGCACCGCGCGCATCGCGCTGCTGCACTTCGCGGACGGCACCAAGCGCTACATCCTGGCCCCGGCCAAGCTGTCGCAGGGTGACCTCGTGGAGTCGGGCCCGGCTGCCGACATCAAGCCCGGCAACAACCTGCCGCTGCGCAACATCCCGACCGGTACCGTCGTGCACGCCATCGAGCTCCGCCCCGGCGGCGGCGCGAAGATGGCCCGCTCGGCCGGTGCCTCGGTGCGCCTCGTGGCGAAGGACGGCCCCTACGCGCAGCTCCGCCTGCCGTCGGGCGAGATCCGCAACGTCGACGCGCGCTGCCGCGCGACCGTCGGCGAGGTCGGCAACGCCGAGCAGTCGAACATCAACTGGGGCAAGGCCGGCCGCAAGCGCTGGAAGGGCGTGCGCCCGACCGTCCGCGGTGTCGCGATGAACCCGATCGACCACCCGCACGGTGGTGGTGAGGGCAAGACCTCCGGTGGTCGTCACCCGGTGAGCCCGTGGGGCCAGCCCGAGGGCCGTACCCGTCGCCCCAACAAGGAGAGCGACAAGCTCATCGTCCGTCGTCGCACCGTCGGCAAGAAGCGCAAGTAGGAGTAAGAGAAGATGCCTCGCAGCCTCAAGAAGGGCCCCTTCGTCGACGAGCACCTGCTTCGCAAGGTCGCCTCGCAGAACGACGCGGGTTCCAAGAACGTCATCAAGACGTGGTCGCGTCGCTCGATGATCGTCCCGGCCATGCTCGGCCACACGATCGCCGTGCACGACGGCCGCAAGCACATCCCGGTGTTCGTCACCGAGACCATGGTGGGCCACAAGCTCGGAGAGTTCGCGCCCACCCGCACCTTCCGTGGACACGTGAAGGACGACAAGAAGGGCCGCCGCCGCTGACCGCGGTGGTGTGAAGGAGGAAGAAATGGTGGAGTCGATCGCCCGCGTGCGACACATCCGCGTCACCCCCATGAAGGCTCGCCGCGTCGTCGACCTGATCCGCGGCAAGCAGGCTCAGGAGGCCCTGGCCATCCTGAAGTTCGCGCCCCAGGGCGCGAGCGAGCCCGTGTACAAGCTCGTCGCCTCGGCCATCGCGAACGCTCGCGTCAAGGCCGATGCCTCGAACACCTACCTGGACGAGCAGGACCTCTACATCACGCGCGCATTCGTCGACGAGGGCACCACCCTCAAGCGGTTCCAGCCGCGCGCGCAGGGTCGTGCCTTCCGCATCAACAAGCGAACGAGCCACATCACCGTCGTGCTCGCCACGCCCGAGGAGGGTACGAAGTAATGGGTCAGAAGGTCAACCCGTACGGCTTCCGTCTCGGCATCACCACCGACCACGTGTCGCGGTGGTTCTCCGACTCGACGAAGCCCGGACAGCGCTACGCCGACTACCTCGCCGAGGACGTCAAGATCCGTCGCCTGCTCCAGACGTCGCTCGACCGCGCGGGTGTCTCGCGCATCGAGATCGAGCGCACCCGCGACCGCGTCCGCGTGGACATCCACACGGCGCGCCCGGGTATCGTGATCGGCCGCCGCGGCGCCGAGGCCGAGCGCATCCGCGCCGACCTCGAGAAGCTCACCGGCAAGCAGATCCAGCTCAACATCCTCGAGGTGAAGAACCCCGAGGCCGACGCCCAGCTCGTCGCGCAGGGCATCGCCGAGCAGCTCTCCGCCCGCGTGGCCTTCCGCCGCGCGATGCGCAAGGGCCTGCAGGGCGCGCAGCGCGCCGGCGCCAAGGGCGTGCGGATCCAGGTGTCGGGCCGCCTCGGCGGCGCCGAGATGAGCCGCTCCGAGTTCTACCGCGAGGGCCGCGTGCCGCTGCACACCCTCCGCGCGAACATCGACTACGGCTTCTACGAGGCGAAGACCACCTTCGGCCGCATCGGCGTGAAGGTCTGGATCTACAAGGGCGACATCACCAACAAGGAGCTCGCCCGCGAGCAGGCCGCCCAGAAGCCGTCGCGTGAGCGCAATGACCGCCGTCGTGCGCCGCGCGCGCAGGAGCCGGCCGCAGCAGGAGTTGAGGCATAACCATGTTGATTCCCCGTCGAGTCAAGTACCGCAAGCAGCACCACCCCGGCCGCTCCGGCCAGGCCACCGGTGGCACGAAGGTCGCCTTCGGTGAGTTCGGCATCCAGGCCCTGAGCCCCGCGTACGTGACGAACCGTCAGATCGAGTCCGCTCGTATCGCCATGACGCGTCACATCAAGCGCGGCGGCAAGGTGTGGATCAACATCTACCCCGACCGTCCGCTCACGAAGAAGCCCGCCGAGACCCGCATGGGTTCCGGTAAGGGTTCGCCCGAGTGGTGGGTCGCCAACGTCAAGCCGGGTCGCGTCCTCTTCGAGGTCTCGGGTGTCTCCGAGGAGCTCGCTCGCGAGGCCATGACCCGTGCAATCCACAAGCTGCCCCTCAAGGCACGCATCATCAAGCGCGAGGAGGGCGACGCATAATGGCCGTCGGTTCCAAGGAGCTCGCTGTGACCGAGCTCGACACCTTCGAGGACGAGCGTCTCGTCGACGAGCTGAAGAAGGCCAAGGAGGAGCTGTTCAACCTCCGCTTCCAGGCCGCCACCGGGCAGCTCGAGAGCCACGGCCGCCTGCGCGCCGTGAAGCGCGACATCGCCCGCATCTACACGGTCATCCGTGAGCGCGAGCTCGGCATCCGTGCCACGCCCGCGCCGGTCGAGGCGCCCGCAGCGCCTGCGAAGAAGACGAAGAAGGCCAAGGCCGCCGATGAGGCGGCCGAGGCCGAGACGAAGGAGGCCTGATCATGGCTGAGACCAAGAAGGCTGCGGCCGAGGTCGCCGAGACGGCCGAGCTCGTCCGCGGCTACCGCAAGGTCCGTCGCGGCTACGTCGTCAGCGACAAGATGGAGAAGACCATCGTCGTCGAGGTCGAGGACCGCGTGAAGCACCCGCTGTACGGCAAGGTCATCCGCCGTACGTCGAAGGTCAAGGCGCACGACGAGCAGAACACCGCCGGCATCGGCGACCTCGTCGTGATCTCCGAGACCCGCCCGCTCAGCGCCACCAAGCGCTGGCGCCTGGTCGAGATCGTCGAGAAGGCCAAGTAAGCCCCAGGGCTTGCTTCCCAGAAGGAGTACGAAGTGATTCAGCAGGAATCCCGGCTCAAGGTCGCCGACAACACGGGTGCCAAGGAGCTGCTCACGATCCGCGTCCTCGGCGGATCCAACCGCCGGTACGCGGGCCTGGGCGACGTCATCGTCGCCACGGTCAAGGACGCCATCCCCGGTGGCAACGTGAAGAAGGGCGACGTGGTCAAGGCCGTCATCGTCCGCACCGCGAAGGAGACCCGTCGTCCCGACGGCTCCTACATCAAGTTCGACGAGAACGCCGCGGTGATCCTCAAGAACGACGGTGACCCTCGCGGCACCCGCATCTTCGGGCCGGTCGGCCGGGAGCTGCGCGACAAGCGGTTCATGAAGATCATCTCGCTGGCGCCGGAGGTGCTGTAACCATGGCGAAGATCAAGAAGGGCGACCTCGTCGAGGTCATCTCGGGCCGCACCCAGGCCCGCGGCGGAGACCGCGGCAAGCAGGGTCGCGTCATCGAGGTGCTCACCGAGAGCAACCGCGTCGTGGTCGAGGGCGTGAACTACGTCACCAAGCACGTGCGCGTCGGCCAGACCCAGCGCGGCTCGAAGACCGGCGGCATCGAGACCCACGAGGCCCCGATCCACGTGTCGAACGTCGCGATCGTCGACCCGGAGACGAAGAAGCCGACCCGCGTCGGCTTCCGCACCGAGACGGTCACCAAGGACGGCGTCGAGAAGACGGTCCGCGTCCGCTACGCCAAGAAGTCAGGTAAGGACCTGTGATGACTGACACCGCGACTGCTGCGCCGGCTGGCAAGATCCAGCCGCGCCTCAAGCAGAAGTACAAGACCGAGATCACCTCGGCGCTCACCGAGGCCAACGGCTACGCCAACCCGCACCAGGTTCCCGGTCTCGTGAAGATCGTCGTGAACATGGGTGTCGGCGAGGCCGCGCGCGATGGCAAGGTCATCGACGGCGCCGTGGCCGACCTCACCAAGATCACCGGCCAGAAGCCGCAGGTGACCAAGGCCCGCAAGTCGATCGCCCAGTTCAAGCTCCGCGAGGGCCAGCCCATCGGCGCCCACGTGACGCTGCGCGGCGACCGCATGTGGGAGTTCCTCGACCGCCTGCTCACGCTGGCGCTGCCCCGCATCCGCGACTTCCGCGGACTGTCGGACCGCCAGTTCGACGGCACCGGCAACTACACCTTCGGTCTCACGGAGCAGTCCGTGTTCCACGAGATCGACCAGGACAAGATCGACCGCGTCCGCGGCATGGACATCACCGTGGTGACCACCGCCAAGACGGACGACGAGGGTCGCGCGCTCCTCAAGGCGCTCGGCTTCCCGTTCAAGTCCAACGACAACGCGTAGTAGACTCTACGAGTTTGTGCCCGCGCGGCCCGGGATCCGGAGGGATCCGGGTCCCGGCCGGCGGGACGATCGGCGGCACGCAACCGCGTGCGGCCACCACCACAGGTCAGTCCCCGTGTAACGGGTCCTGAAACCTGGTGAACGTAAGGAACCCATAGTCATGACGATGACCGACCCGGTCGCTGACATGCTGACGCGCCTTCGCAACGCGAACTCGGCGCACCACGACACCGTGTCGATGCCGCACTCCAAGCTCAAGGGGCACATCGCCGAGATCCTCGAGTCCGAGGGCTACATCTCCGGCTTCGAGATCACCGACGCCCGCGTCGGCAAGACCCTCACGCTGAAGCTCAAGTTCGGCCCCAACCGCGAGCGTTCGATCGCGGGCATCAAGCGCGTGTCGAAGCCCGGCCTCCGCGTCTACGCGAAGTCGACCGAGATCCCCAAGGTGCTCGGCGGCCTCGGCGTCGCGATCCTGTCCACTTCCAGCGGTCTGCTCACCGACCGCCAGGCCGAGAAGAAGGGCGTGGGTGGGGAAGTCCTCGCCTACGTGTGGTAGATCCATGTCACGAATCGGACGACTCCCCATCGACATCCCCTCCGGGGTCGACGTGAAGGTCGACGGCCGCGCCGTCACCGTGAAGGGCCCCAAGGGCGAGCTCGCGCTCACCGTGGCCCAGCCCATCGAGGTCAAGGTCGAGGACAACCAGGTCCTCGTCACCCGCCCCGACGACGAGCGCGAGTCGCGTTCGCTGCACGGCCTCACGCGCACCCTCATCGCCAACAACATCATCGGCGTCACCCAGGGCTACTCCAAGGGCCTCGAGATCGTCGGTACCGGGTACCGCGTCGCCCAGAAGGGCTCGGCCGTCGAGTTCGCGCTCGGCTTCTCGCACCCGGTGACCGTCGAGGCTCCCGCCGGCATCACGCTGACGGTCGAGGGCAACAACAAGCTGACCGTCGCCGGCATCGACAAGCAGGCCGTCGGCGAGACCGCCGCCAACATCCGCAAGATCAAGAAGCCCGAGCCCTACAAGGGCAAGGGCATCCGCTACGCCGGCGAGGTCGTGCGTCGCAAGGCCGGAAAGGCTGGTAAGTAATCATGGCCGTCAAGAGCAAGTCGGCTGCGCGTACGCGCCGCCACACCCGGCTTCGCAAGAAGATCGTCGGCACCGAGCAGCGTCCCCGCCTCGTGGTGACGCGGTCGGCCCGCCACGTCTTCGTGCAGGTCGTGGACGACAGCAAGGGCCACACCGTGGCATCCGCCTCGACCATGGAGGCCGACCTCCGTGCGTTCGAGGGTGACAAGACCGCCAAGGCGAAGAAGGTCGGCGAGCTCGTCGCCGAGCGCGCCAAGCAGGCGGGCATCGAGACGGTCGTGTTCGACCGCGGCGGCAACAAGTACGCCGGTCGTGTCGCAGCGATCGCCGACGGAGCGCGAGAGGCAGGGCTGAACCTGTGAGCGAGAAGAACCAGAAGGAGACCGAGGTGACCACCGCTGAGGCACCCGTCGAGACGGCAGCCTCCTCGGAGCCGCCGCGCAACGAGCGCGAGGGCCGCCGTGGCGGCCGCGACCGCGGCCAGGGCCGCGACCGCCGCGACCGCGACGCCGAGAAGAGCCAGTTCCTCGAGCGGGTCGTCACCATCAACCGCGTGTCGAAGGTCGTCAAGGGCGGCCGTCGCTTCAGCTTCACGGCGCTCGTCGTCGTGGGCGACGGCAACGGCCTCGTCGGCGTCGGCTACGGCAAGGCCCGCGAGGTGCCGACCGCGATCTCGAAGGGCGTCGAGGAGGCGAAGAAGAACTTCTTCCGCGTCCCGCGCGTCGGTTCGTCGATCCCGCACCCCGTCCAGGGCGAAGCGGCTGCCGGCGTGGTGCTCCTGCGCCCGGCCGGCCCCGGTACCGGTGTCATCGCCGGTGGTCCGGTGCGCGCCGTGCTCGAGTGCGCGGGCATCCACGACGTGCTGAGCAAGTCGCTCGGTTCGTCGAACACCATCAACATCGTGCACGCGACCGTCGAGGCGCTGAAGCAGCTCGAGGAGCCGCGCGCCGTCGCCGCCCGTCGTGGCCTCGACTACGACGAGGTCGCGCCGGCCCGCCTGCTGCGTGCCGAGGCCCAGGCGGCCGAGGCCGCCGCTGCAGCGAAGGCAGGTGCCTGATGGCCAAGCTCAAGGTGACCCAGATCAAGTCCAAGGTGAGCGAGAAGCAGAACCAGCGCGACACGCTGCGCAGCCTCGGTCTCAAGAAGATCGGCCAGAGCGTCGTTCGCGAGGACACCCCCCAGGTGCGCGGCTACGTCAACACGGTCGCTCACCTCGTGAAGGTTGAGGAGATCGACTGATGGCTGACGAGAAGAAGGACGCCGTCGCCGAGGAGACCCCGAAGAAGGCTCCGGCGAAGAAGGCGGCTGCGAAGCCCGCCGCCGAGAAGAAGGCCCCGGCGAAGGCCGCGGCTGCGAAGAAGGCGCCGGCCAAGGCCGCCGCCGCCGAGTCCGACGACGCGAAGGCCGAGAAGGCCCCCGCGAAGAAGGCCCCGGCGAAGAAGGCCCCCGCCAAGAAGGCGTCCGAGGACGTCGTGCGCGAGCCGGTCCTCAAGGTGCACCACCTGCGCCCGGCGCCCGGCGCCAAGAAGGACCGCACCCGCGTCGGTCGCGGTGAGGGCTCGAAGGGCAAGACCGCCGGTCGCGGCACGAAGGGCACCAAGGCCCGCAACACCGTGCGCCCCGGCTTCGAGGGCGGCCAGCTTCCGTACCACATGCGTGCGCCGAAGCTCCGCGGCTTCAAGAACCCGTTCCGCGTCGAGTACCAGGTGGTCAACCTGGACAAGCTCGCCGAGCTCTACCCCAAGGGCGGCGACGTCACCGTCGACGACCTGGTGGCCAAGGGTGCCGTCCGCAAGAACGAGCGCGTGAAGGTGCTCGGCAACGGCGACATCCAGGTCAAGCTCAACGTGGCGGTCGACAAGGTCTCCGGCTCCGCCGAGCAGAAGATCGTCGCCGCCGGCGGTTCGGTCAAGTAGCGCCGCTGCGCCACACACGGAATTCGAGCCTGTCGGGACCTCGCGTATGATTCACGGGGGTCTCGACAGGCTCGAGCCGCATTCATACTGACTGCGGCGTCAGTAACAGGAGGACGAGTGTTCAACGCCATCGGGCGGATCTTCCGCACCCCCGACCTTCGCCGGAAGATCGGGTTCACGCTGGGCATCATCGCCCTGTTCCGCCTCGGCTCGTTCATCCCGGCGCCGTTCGTGGACTTCGGCAACGTCCAGCAGTGCCTCGCGGCGAACCAGGGTGCGTCGGGCCTCTACGAGCTCGTGAACCTCTTCTCGGGCGGCGCGCTGCTCCAGCTCTCGATCTTCGCGCTCGGCATCATGCCGTACATCACCGCGTCGATCATCGTCCAGCTGCTGCGCGTGGTCATCCCTCACTTCGAGACCCTCTACAAGGAGGGCCAGTCGGGCCAGGCGCGCCTCACGCAGTACACGCGCTACCTGACGATCGCGCTCGGCGTCCTCCAGTCGACGACCCTCATCACCGTGGCCCGCTCGGGCGCGCTGTTCCCGGCCAACTCCGACCCGGCCTGTTCGCAGCTCATCACGAACGACGCCTGGTACGCGATCATGCTCATGGTCGTCACCATGACGGCGGGCACGGGCCTCATCATGTGGCTCGGCGAGCTCGTCACCGAGCGCGGCGTCGGCAACGGCATGTCGCTGCTCATCTTCACCTCGATCGCCGCGACCTTCCCCGGCTCGCTCTGGGCCATCGCGATCTCGCGCGGCTTCGACGTCTTCGCGCTCGTGCTCGGGATCGGGCTCCTCGTGGTCGTCGCGGTCGTCTTCGTCGAGCAGTCGCAGCGACGCATCCCCGTCCAGTACGCCAAGCGAATGGTCGGCCGCCGCACCTACGGCGGCAACAACACGTACATCCCGATCAAGGTGAACATGGCCGGCGTCGTGCCCGTCATCTTCGCCTCGTCGCTGCTGTACCTCCCCGCGCTGATCGCCCAGTTCAACCAGCCCGCCGCCGGCGAGGAGCCGCAGCCGTGGGTCGTCTGGATCACGAACTACCTCACCAAGGGCGACCACCCGCTCTACATGCTGCTGTACTTCCTGCTCATCGTGGGCTTCACGTACTTCTACGTCGCGATCACGTTCAACCCGGACGAGGTCGCCGAGAACATGAAGAAGTACGGCGGGTTCATCCCCGGCATCCGCGCCGGCCGCCCGACCGCGGAGTACCTCGACTACGTGCTCACGCGCATCACGCTGCCCGGCTCGATCTACCTCGGCCTCATCGCGCTGCTGCCGCTCATCGCGTTCTCGTGGTTCGGCGCGAACCAGAACTTCCCGTTCGGCGGCGCCTCGATCCTGATCATCGTCGGCGTCGGCCTCGAGACCGTGAAGCAGATCGACGCCCAGCTCCAGCAGCGCCACTACGAAGGACTCCTCCGATGACGCACGCACCCTCCGCCCGCCTCCTGATCGTCGGCCCTCAGGGCTCCGGCAAGGGCACGCAGGGCGTGCTCGTCGCCGAGGCGTTCGGCGTGCCCCAGGTGGCCACCGGCGACATCTTCCGCGAGAACGTCAAGGGCGGCACCGACCTCGGCAAGCAGGTGCAGGCCATCATCGAGGCCGGCGACCTGGTTCCCGACGAGCTCACCAGCGCGCTCGTGCGCGACCGGCTCGAGCAGGCGGATGCCGCGCGCGGCTTCGTGCTCGACGGCTACCCCCGCAACCGCGGCCAGGTCGACGACCTCGACGCGTTCCTGTCGGGCCGCGACGAGTCGCTCGACGCCGTGATCGAGCTCGTGGTGCCGGAGGAGGAGTCGATCGACCGCCTCCGCCAGCGCGCGATCGACCAGGGCCGGACGGATGACACCGAGGAGGTCATCGCGAACCGCCTCGCGATCTACGAGCGCGAGACCGCCCCGATCCTCGACGTGTACCGCGAGCACGGCCTCGTCGTCCGCGTCGACGGCGTCGGCACGCTCGACGACGTCACCGGGCGCATCTTCGCCGCCCTCGCCGAGCGCGGCCTGCAGCCGAACGGCGACGGGGCGGCCGCGGGCGCCGCGTAACCGGCGCGTCAGGTGTTCAGCCGACTGCGGCTCAAGTCGCCGGCCGAGCTCCGCGCCATGGTGCCCGCCGGTGAGGCGACGGCGGCGCTGCTCGCCGCGGCGCGGGAGCGGATCGTCGTCGGCGCGACACCGCTCGAGCTCGACGCCGTCGCCGACGAGGTGATCCGCGCACGGGGCGGCCGCTCGAACTTCCGGCTCGTGCCCGGCTACCGGCACGCCCTGTGCGTCTCCGTCGACGACGACGTCGTGCACGGCATCCCCGGCGACCGGCCGTTCGCACCCGGCGACCTCGTCTCGGTCGACGGCGGCGCCGAGGTCGACGGATGGAACGGCGACGCCGCCTTCACGGTCGTCCTCCCGGACCCCGCCCGGCCCGAACTCGTGCTCGCGCGCCGACGGCTCGCGGACGCCGCGGACCGGGCGCTCTGGGCGGGCGTCGCCGCGCTCGCGCAGGCCCGGCACCTCAACGAGGTCGGCGAGGCGATCGAGGCCTCCGTCGAGGCGTCCGGGCCGTACGGCATCCTCGAGGGCTACGGCGGCCACGGCATCGGCCGGGCCATGCACGAGGAGCCCTCCGTGTTCAACCACGCGGTCCGCGGGCGCGGACCGCGGGTGCGGCCGGGCCTCGTCGTCGCGATCGAGCCGATGATCACCAGCGGCGACGCGGAGACCTTCGTGCGCGAGGACGGCTGGAGCATCGCCACGGTCGACGGCGGCGACGGTGCCCACGCCGAGCACAGCGTGGCCGTGCACGACGCCGGGATCTGGGTGCTCACCGCCCCCGACGGCGGCGCCGCCGGCCTGGAGCCGTTCGGGGTGCGGCCCGCGCCGATCGCGTGACCTCCCGCGCCGCGGCATCCCTCACGTCGCCATGATGCCCGACAGCTCGGCGAGCAGACCCGGGTAGTCGGTCGCTCCGCGGACCAGCCGGCGCACGTTCTCCGGGTCGGAGAAGGCCTCGACGAACTGGTCGAAGACCGACTGGAACTCCGCGCGGCCGTCCTCGGCGAACGCGATGAACGCCACGACGTGCACGCGTGCGTCGCCCCACGCGATCGCGTGCTCGTCGATCGCGATCGCGATGGCGCTCCGCTCCGCGGTCATGGTCATCGCGTGCGGCACGGCGAGCAGGTCGGTGAAGGCCGTCGACGACATCCGCTCCCGCTCGAGCGCGCCCTCGACGTACGCGACGTCGATCACGCCCGCCGCGAGCAGCCGGTCGCCGAGCAGCCGGATGATCGCCTCGCGGTCCCGGCCGCCGACCCCGCGCACGAACAGGTCCGGGCCGATCGAGCTCGACAGCGTGCGCGCGAGCCGGGCACGCCGGCGCGCGCGCCGCAGCCGCGACACCTCGGCGCGGACGTGCTCGACGTCGTCGTCCGTCGGGAACGGCGAGACGATCGCGACGGCGGGCAGCGGCGACGCCGGCGGCAGCACCGCGACGACGAGGTCGGCGTCGGCCGGATCGCCCTCGGCGAACTCCACGTCGTCGCCGAGGGCGCCCCGCAGCCGCTCCAGCAGGAGGTCGCGCGCATCGTGGTACTCCGGCACGTCCAGGGTCACGCGCAGCACGTCGCCGCGGGAGCGCGTGCGTTCGAGCTGCGCGCCGATGTGCATCGCGAGGTAGGCGATCTCGTCGTCGTTGACCGTGATGCCCTCGAGCCGCCCGAGTTCGCTCGCGAGGTAGACCGCGAGGTCGTAGATGAGCGGGTACGACGACTTGATCGACGCCGTGAGCGGGTTGCGCGAGTAGCTCTGGTCGGCCGCTCGGGCGGCGAGGTTCTCGACGTGGAGGGCGAGCCGCTCGATGAATCCCTCGTCGCCGAGCTCGACCAGCCAGTCGCGCGAGATGCGGGCGATGATGTCGCGGATGACCGCGGCGCGCGCCGGTCCGCTCCGCGGCGTGGCGGCGCGCGTGCCGATGAGCCGGGCGAGGTGCTCCACCTCGGCGTCGGGCAGGTGCACGTCGAACCGCTCCCGGACGAGCCGGTCGACGAGCCCGACGATGGGGTCCGGTTCGTCGGCGTCGGTCGACGTCCCGCCGGTGCCGGGAACGTCGGCCGGGCCGCCGAGCACGTGATCCCGGGCGACGCGGTCCAGCGCGATGGCGACGTGGAGCAGCACGTCGTCGAGCGCGTACTCGTTCGGCGCGTAGCCGGCGGCGTCGAGCCCCGCCACGAGGTCGGCGCGGAAGTCGTCCATGGGCGGGAACCCGGCTCGGAGGGTCGACAGGTCGCGCACGCCGCGCCGGCCCTCCTCGCGCACGAGCGTGCCGACCAGGCGGCGCATGGCGGTCTCGGGCCCGGCCAGCCGGACCCGGCTGCCCTCCCGGTCGAGTCGCAGGCCCGTGCCCTGCAGTCGGGCGCGGACCCGCCCGAGGTCGGCCTCGACGGTGGACTCGCTCACGTGCGAGCCGGCGGCGACGTCGAAGACGTCGAGGCCGTCGGGGGCGTCGAGCAGGTCGCGCATGAGCCGCGCCCGGCGGCCGTCGGGGCCGGCGGGATCCGCGTCCTCGCCGCGCTCGTGGAGCAGGCGCGCCCACGCGCCGCGGTCGAGCCGGTACCCCTCGGGCCCGGACTCGACGACCGCCTCCGCGCCGGCGTTCGCCTGCGACGCGTACGTGCGCACGGTGCGCGGGGTGACGTCGAGCCGGTCGGCGAGCCGGGCGGCGGTCACCCAGTCGTCGTCGGCGGCGAGGGCCTCGACGAGGCGTTCCCACTTCTCCGACACGTCCGCTCGCTTCCGATCACTGCGCCGCACCGCGCACTCGCGTCGGGCGGGTGCAGCCAAGTCAACCACTCCGTCGCGATCGCGGGGAGCGGTTGCGAATCATCTTCCGGGGGTGCGGAAGGCGATCTGTTGGCAGCCCGCGGATGCCCGAGGCCAGACTCGGGAGTGTTCGCGGCACCAGTCGTGACCGATCGATGAGGACCGGGCCAGGCTCGGCGAGGAGGCCGGAGATGCGGATCGTCGTGGTGTGCGGGGCGGGCGCCTCGAGCACCTTCGCCGCGCTGCGCATCCGTCGCGCCGCCGAGGCGCGCGGCATCGCCGCCGACGTCCGGGCCGCGGGGGAGCAGACCCTCGCGGACGCGCTCGCCGACGCCGACGCCCTGCTCGTGGGCGTGCACCTGGCCGACCGGCTGGCGTCGCTCGAGGAGCTCGCCGGCGCGGCATCCGTCCCGCTGGCCGTCCTCCCGGGCGAGACCCGCACGCTCGACGGCGATGCGGCGCTCGACCTCGCGATCGCGATCACGGGGGTCCCGCGATGAACGACACGCCCACGCCGCGCACGCCTGTTCCCAGCGCGGATGCACGGGTCTATGGTGATCACGGGAACGGACGCCAGCGACGGAGGCCGGAGACATGGTGGAGCGCACTGTTCGAGTCGGATCGAGCCACGGACTGCACGCCAGGCCGGCCAAGCTGTTCACGCAGGCCGCAGCCGGGTCGGGATCGAGTGTCACCATCGCGAAAGCGGGCGGTGCCCCGGTCAACGCGGCGAGCATCCTCGCCGTCATCGCGCAGGGGATCGACCACGGCGACGAGGTCACCGTGGCCGTCGACGGGGGCGACGAGCAGCGCGTGCTCGACGAGCTCATCGAGCTGCTCAGCACCGACCACGACGAATAGCCCGCGGCGTCCGTCGCCGATCGAACCGAACGGGGAGGGCGAGTGATGGAGTTCAGAGGCACCGGGATCGGCCAGGGTGTGGCCGTCGGACCGGTCGTGCGGATGGCGGAGCGGTTGCCGGATCCGGTGGACCGACCGAGCCACCTCGATCCGGCCCGTGAGGAGGAACGCGCCCGCGCATCGCTCTCGGTGGTCGCCGAGGAGCTGCAGCGCAAGGGCCGCCAGGCCGGCGGATCCGCGCAGGACGTGCTCGAGGCCCAGGCGATGATGGCCGAGGACCCGACGCTCGTCGAGGACATCGTGAAGCGGCTCGCCGAGGGCAAGACGGCCGAGCGCGCCGTCTTCGAGGCCTTCGCCGCGTTCCGCGACCTGCTGACGTCGATGGGCGGCTACATGGGCGAGCGCGCCGCCGACCTCGACGACGTCTCGCAGCGCATCGTCGCGCACCTGCTGAAGGTGCCCGCGCCGGGCGTGCCGAACCCGGGGCACCCGTTCGTGCTGGTCGCCCGCGACCTCGCGCCCGCCGACACGGCGCTGCTCGACCTCGGGCAGGTGCTGGGACTCGTCACGATCGACGGCGGCCCGACCTCGCACACCGCGATCCTCGCCCGCGAGAAGTCGATCGTGGCGATCGTCGGTGCGGCGGATGCCGCGGCGCTCGCCGACGGCGACACCGTGATCGTCGACGCGGAGAACGACCTGGTCGTGCAGTCCCCGTCGCCCGACGAGGTCGCCACGGCCGAGGAGCGCATCGCGGAGCGCGCGGCGCGCGCCGCCGCGCCGGTCACGCCGGGCGCCCTGGCCGACGGGAGCTCGGTGCCGCTGCTCGCGAACCTCGGCTCGGCCGACGGCGCGGCGAACGCGCTCGAGCTGGGCGCCGAGGGCGTGGGCCTGTTCCGGACCGAGTTCCTCTTCCTCGACGCCGACCGCGCGCCGAGCGTGAGCGAGCAGCAGGAGCAGTACACGCGACTGCTCTCGGCCTTCGCCGGCAAGAAGGTCGTCGTGCGCGTGCTCGACGCCGGCGCCGACAAGCCGCTGTCGTTCCTCAACGACGCCGAGGAGGAGAACCCCGCTCTCGGGCTCCGCGGCATCCGGGCCCTGCGCCACTCCGAGGTCATCCTGCGCGAGCAGCTGACGGCGCTCGCCGCGGCGGACGCGGCGACCGACGCCGACCTCTGGGTCATGGCGCCGATGATCGCGACGGTCGACGAGACCCGCTACTTCGTCGCGCTGTGCCGGGAGCTCGGCCTCAAGACCTCCGGGGTCATGGTCGAGACGCCGTCGGCGGCGCTCATCGCGGACCGCGTGCTCAAGGTCGCGGACTTCGCCTCGATCGGCACGAACGACCTGACCCAGTACACGATGGCGGCCGACCGGCTGCTCGGCACGGTCGCGAACCTGCAGGACCCGTGGGCGCCGGCCGTGCTGCGGCTGGTCTCCGAGGTCGGGGCCGCGGGCGCCGAGATCGGCAGGCCCGTCGGCATCTGCGGCGAGGCCGCCGCCGACCCGTTGCTCGCCGTGGTCCTCGTGGGCCTCGGCGCCACCACCCTGTCGATGTCGCCATCGGCACTCGCAGACGTCCGCGCCTCCCTCGCGCGGTACACCCGGGAGGATGCCGAGCGCATCGCCCGGGCAGCCCTGGCCGCAGAGGGAGCGGCCGAGGCCAAGCAGGCGGCGAACGCGGCCGCCGAGTCCGCACCCACCCCCACCGGCACGAACGTGCCGTGACCCAGCACTGGAGGCATCATGACGACGACGTCAGCTGAGGCGAAGCGACCGGGCGGAGCCCGAGTCGCCGTCCAGCGCTTCGGAACCTTCCTCAGCGGCATGATCATGCCGAACATCGCGGCATTCATCGCCTGGGGATTCATCACCGCGCTGTTCATCCAGGTCGGGCCCTTCCCGATCCCGGAGATCGGCGGGTTCCCGAGTCCGGACGGCACGGAGAACGTCGGCCTCGTGGGCCCGATGATCACCTACCTGCTGCCGCTGCTCATCGCCAACATGGGCGGCCGGATGGTCTACGACACCCGAGGCGGCGTCGTGGGCACGATCGCGACCGTCGGCGTCATCGTCGGCGCGGGCATCCCGATGTTCATCGGCGCGATGATCATGGGCCCGCTCGCGGCGTGGGTCATGAAGCAGGTCGACCGGCTGTGGGAGGGCAAGATCAAGGCCGGCTTCGAGATGCTGGTCAACAACTTCTCCGCCGGCATCGTCGGCATGCTGCTCGCCCTCGTCGGCTTCTACGCGTTCGCGCCGGCCGTCACCGCGATCAGCAACGGCCTCGAGGCCGCGGTGAACTGGCTGGTCCTCGCGGGCCTGCTGCCGCTGGTGTCGATCCTCGTCGAGCCCGGCAAGGTGCTGTTCCTGAACAACGCCATCAACCACGGCGTGTTCACCCCGCTCGGCATCCAGCAGTCGGAGGAGCAGGGCAAGTCGATCCTGTTCCTCATCGAGGCGAACCCCGGCCCGGGCCTCGGCATCCTGCTCGCGTTCGCGATCTTCGGCGTCGGGCTCGCCCGTGCGAGCGCGCCCGGTGCGATCATCATCCAGTTCTTCGGCGGCATCCACGAGATCTACTTCCCGTACGTGCTCATGAAGCCGCTGCTGATCATCGCGGCGATCGCCGGTGGCATGACCGGTGTCGCGACCAACGTGATCTTCGGCTCCGGCCTGCGCGCCCCGGCGGCTCCCGGCTCGATCATCGCGGTGCTGCTGCAGACCGCGTCCGACAGCTACGTCGGCGTCATCCTCTCGGTGGTCTTCGCCGCGACCGTGTCCTTCGTGATCTCCGCGATCATCCTCAGGGCCAGCCGCAGGCGCGACCTCGAGCTCGGCGGCGGCGACCTCGCGGCCGCGGTCGCCCAGACCGAGGCGAACAAGGGCAAGTCCTCGAACGTCCTCTCCGGCCTCCAGGCCGAGGGCGTCGCGGCGGGCGGCGGCCTCGTCTCCGAGGGCGAGCAGGCGGCGTTCGACCACAAGCCGATCCACTCGATCGTCTTCGCCTGCGACGCCGGCATGGGCTCGTCCGCCATGGGCGCGACCGTCCTGCGGAACAAGATCAAGAAGGCGGGCATCGACAGCGTCACGGTGACCAACAAGGCGATCGCGAACCTGGCCGACGACGTCGACCTCGTGATCACGCACCAGGACCTGACGGAGCGGGCGAAGCTGCAGTCGCCGGGTGCGCTCCACGTGTCCGTCGAGAACTTCATGAACTCGCCGAAGTACGACGAGATCGTGAACCTGCTCGAATCGGAGGGCGTCCGCTGACGACCCCCGACGGATGACGCGGCGCCCGAGGCGCGGTCCCACCCCGAGTGGCGGCCGCGGCTCGGGCGGTCGCGTCATCCGGCCCCGGCGCGTGCGGCCGCACGTCGCCGCACCACGACCGACCACCACCGCGAAGCGATGAGGAAGAAGGAGCACCCATGACCGACCAGATCCTGTCGCCCGGCGACGTCCGCCTGGCCCCCGGTTCGGCGAGCCGGGAGGAGGCCATCCGAGCCGCGGGGGCGATCCTCGTGGAGGGGGGCGCGGTGCGCCCCGAGTACGTGGACTCGATGCTCGAGCGCGAGGGCAGCGTCTCGACCTACATGGGCAACTGGCTCGCCATCCCGCACGGCACGAACGAGGCGAAGGACCAGATCCTGCGCTCCGCGCTGTCGTTCATCCGCTACGACGAGCCCATCGACTGGGGTGGCGAGCCGACGCGCTTCGTCGTCGGGATCGCGGGGCTCGGCGACGAGCACCTCGAGATCCTGTCGAAGATCGCGATGATCTTCTCCGACGAGGACGAGGTGGGCAAGCTGCTCGAGGCAGGCTCGGCGGAGGAGCTCTCGGCGATCCTCTCCGAGGTGAACGAGTCGTGAAGGCCGTCCACTTCGGCGCCGGGAACATCGGACGCGGGTTCATCGGGCTGCTCCTGCACGACGCCGGCTACGAGGTCGTCTTCGCCGACGTCAACGCCGAGCTGATCGACGCGCTCGCCGCCTCCGACCGGTACACGGTGCACGAGGTGGGCACCGGCGCGCGGGACCTCGTCGTCGACCGGTACCGGGCGATCAACTCGCAGACGGATGCCGCGGCGCTGGCCGCCGAGCTCGTCGACGCCGACGTGCTGACCACGGCCGTCGGACCGAACATCCTGAAGTTCATCGCGCCGCACGTGCTGCAGGCGCTGCGCGACCGCGACCCGGCGGCGCGGCCGCTCGCCGTGATGGCCTGCGAGAACGCGATCGACGCCACGAGCCTGCTGCGCGAGGAGACCCGGCACCTGGCCGGGCCCGACGAGTGGGTGGAGCTCGAGCGTCGCGCGGTGTTCGCGAACACGGCGGTCGACCGGATCGTCCCCGGCCAGCCCGAGGGCGCCGGCCTCGACGTCACCGTGGAGACCTTCTCGGAGTGGGCGATCGAGGAGCCGCCGTTCGGCGACGCGCCGCCGGTCATCCCCGGCGCGCACTTCGTCGACCGCCTGGGGCCGTACATCGAGCGCAAGCTGTTCACGGTGAACACCGGGCACGCGTCGACGGCGTACTTCGGCTTCCTCTCGGGGTACGAGCGGATCGCCGAGGCGCTCGCCGACCCGTCCGTCGCCGAGCGCGTCGAGGCCGTGCTGCACGAGACGTCGGCCCTCATCGTCGCCAAGCACGGGTTCGGCGTCGGCGAGATGGCGGAGTACCGCGAGGTCATCCTGGGCCGCTTCCGCAACGAGGCGCTGCCCGACACCGTCGAGCGGGTCGGGCGCCAGCCGCTGCGCAAGCTGTCGCGCCGCGAGCGCTTCATCGCGCCGGCGGCCGAGCTGGCCGAGCGGGGGCTGTCCGTCGACGGGCTGCTCGCCGCGGTCGAGGCGGCGCTCGGGTTCGACGTCCCGTCCGACCCGGAGAGCGTCGAGCTGCAGCAGCGGCTGGCGACGGACGCCCCGGGCACGTTCGTGCGCGAGGTGTGCGGCGTCGAGCCGGGTCATCCGCTGCACGACCGACTCGTCGAGGTCGTCGCCCGCCGCACCGCAAGCTGACACGCGGACCGATTGGCGAATCGCGACCGATTCGCCTATAGTTGACCCTTGGTGTTTTGCACACCCGCTTCGGCCTGCCCGATGGGCATCGCCGAGGTCGTGCATCATCATCGCACGACCGACAACCCAAACTCCAAGCGATAGTGAGGCTATGGCCAAGAAAGACGGCGTCATCGAGATCGAAGGCTCGGTCATCGAGGCTCTCCCGAACGCGATGTTCCGGGTGGAGCTGACCAACGGGCACAAGGTGCTCGCCCACATCTCCGGAAAGATGCGCCAGCACTACATCCGCATCCTCCCCGAGGACCGCGTGATCGTGGAGCTGAGCCCGTACGACCTGACCCGCGGCCGCATCGTCTACCGCTACAAGTAAACGGCCTGTCGGAAAGTAACGGCCCGCGGCGCCCCGCGGGTACGAGGACAGCGAAAAAAGGAACCACGACTGTGAAGGTCAACCCCAGCGTCAAGCGCATCTGCGACAAGTGCAAGGTCATCCGCCGCCACGGCCGCGTGATGGTCATCTGCGAGAACCCGCGCCACAAGCAGCGCCAGGGCTAGTCCGCGCGACGCAACCGAATACCGGCACTTCCACGAACCCGCGCCATGCGCGCGGGGGACACCCTCGGACGGAGGCCGAGGCACCGGAAGTGCTCCACACCTCCGACACATCCAACAGGAGAAGCCAACATGGCACGTCTGGCAGGAGTCGACATCCCGCGCGAGAAGCGCGTGGAGATCGCACTGACCTACATCTACGGCGTCGGCCGTACCCGCGCGCTGGAGACGCTCACCGCGACCGGCATCGACGGGAACATCCGCGTCAAGGACCTCAGCGACGACCAGCTCGTCGCGCTCCGCGACCACATCGAGGGGACCTACAAGGTCGAGGGCGACCTCCGCCGCGAGGTCGCCGCCGACATCCGCCGCAAGGTCGAGATCGGCTCCTACGAGGGCATCCGCCACCGCCGCGGCCTCCCGGTCCGCGGCCAGCGCACCAAGACCAACGCTCGCACCCGCAAGGGCCCGAAGCGCACCGTCGCGGGCAAGAAGAAGCCCGGCCGCAAGTAACCGCTCGTCGCCAGTCTTAGGAGATTTCACACATGGCAGCACCCAAGGCGGCTACTCGCAAGCCGCGTCGCAAGGAGAAGAAGAACATCGCCGTGGGCCAGGCCCACATCAAGTCGACGTTCAACAACACCATCGTGTCCATCACGGACACGACCGGTGCCGTGATCAGCTGGGCGTCCTCGGGCGGCGTCGGCTTCAAGGGCTCGCGCAAGTCGACCCCGTTCGCCGCGCAGCTCGCCGCCGAGTCGGCCGCGCGTCAGGCGCAGGAGCACGGCATGAAGAAGGTCGACGTCTTCGTCAAGGGCCCGGGCTCGGGCCGCGAGACCGCGATCCGCTCGCTCCAGGCCGCGGGCCTCGAGGTCGGCAGCATCACCGACGTGACGCCGCAGGCGCACAACGGCTGCCGCCCGCCGAAGCGTCGCCGCGTCTAGTTCTTCGAGCCGTCGATCGGAGGGTGACGCGTCGCGCGCGCCCTCCGGTCGGCGGAGTCCCGTTCTCTCAACAACTCAAGATCCTCGAACTCGCAGGTGTCATATAGCGGACACCCTGCCGAAAGGAATCACACCGTGCTGATCGCACAGCGTCCGACGCTCACCGAAGAGAACATCTCGGAGTTCCGTTCGCGTTTCGTGATCGAGCCCCTCGAGCCGGGCTTCGGTTACACCCTGGGGAACTCGCTCCGCCGCACCCTCCTCTCCTCGATCCCCGGCGCGGCCGTGACGAGCATCCGCATCGACGGCGTGCTCCACGAGTTCTCGACCGTCCCGGGCGTGAAGGAGGATGTCACCGAGATCATCCTCAACATCAAGAACCTGGTCGTCTCCAGCGAGCACGACGAGCCCATCACCGCGTACCTGCGCAAGCAGGGCTCCGGTGAGGTCACCGCCGCCGACATCTCCGCGCCCGCGGGCGTCGAGGTGCACAACCCCGACCTGGTCATCGCGACGCTCAACGACTCGGCGAAGTTCGAGCTCGAGCTCACGATCGAGCGCGGTCGCGGCTACGTCTCGGCCAGCCAGAACCGCAACGAGTACTCCGAGGCCGGCCAGATCCCGGTCGACTCGATCTACTCGCCGGTCCTGAAGGTCACCTACCGCGTCGAGGCCACCCGTGCCGGCGAGCGCACCGACTTCGACCGCCTCGTGGTCGACGTCGAGACCAAGCAGGCCATCTCGCCGCGCGACGCCATCGCGTCGGCCGGCCGCACGCTCGTCGAGCTGTTCGGCCTCGCGCGCGAGCTCAACAGCGCCGCCGAGGGCATCGAGATCGGCCCGGCCCCGGTCGACGCCGTGCTCTCGAGCGAGCTGTCGATCCCGATCGAGGACCTCGACCTCTCGGTCCGCTCCTACAACTGCCTCAAGCGCGAGGGCATCAACACGGTGTCGGAGCTCGTGGCCCTGTCGGAGTCGCAGCTGATGAACATCCGCAACTTCGGCCAGAAGTCGGTCGATGAGGTCAAGGACAAGCTCACGGAGATGGGCCTCGCGCTGAAGGACTCCGTCCCCGGCTTCGACGGCGCCCACTTCTACACGGGCTTCGACGACGAGAACTAGCAGGCCACGGGCCGCACCAACCCCACACCACTGGAGATAACGAACCATGCCGAAGCCCACGAAGGGCCCCCGCCTCGGAGGCGGACCCGCGCACGAGCGCCTGCTGCTCGCGAACCTCGCCGCCGCGCTGTTCACGCACAAGCGGATCACCACGACCGAGACGAAGGCCAAGCGCCTGCGTCCGTTCGCCGAGCGACTGGTCACGTTCGCCAAGCGCGGCGACCTGCACGCGCGTCGTCGCGTGCTCGCCGTGATCGGCGACAAGTCGGTCGTCCACGAGCTGTTCGCGGTCATCGCGCCCCAGGTCGCCGACCGTGAGGGCGGCTACACCCGCATCACCAAGATCGGCAACCGCAAGGGCGACAACGCCCCCATGGCCGTGATCGAGCTCGTGCTCGAGCCGGTGCAGCCGAAGCAGCGTGCCGCGAAGCCCGCCGCCGAGGAGGCCCCCGCCGCCGAGGAGACCCCGGCCGAGGAGGTCACCGAGGCCGAGGCCGCGGTCGACGAGGCCGCCGGCGCCGAGGCGTCGGAGGAGTCGGCAGAGGCTCCCGCCGAGGAGACCGAGACCGCCGAGGCGAAGTAGCCAGGCCCTCCAGCACCCGAAGCCCCCGCAGCCCCACGGCTGCGGGGGCTTCGTGCGTCCGGGCGCTCAGCCGCCCGCGGCGCGACCCAGCGCCGCCGCGACGGCGTCGGCGTAGATCCCGCCCGCGGAGGGCCCGGGATGGATGCCGTCGGAGGCGAGCAGGTCGGCGTGCCCGTCGATCGCGGCCTCCCAGTCGGCGACCTGCACGCCGGGATTCGCAGCGGCCACGCGCGCGATCCGCGCATTGACGTTCGCGGTCCACTCCATCGGGCCGGCCACGGTGACGAACACCACGTGGCGGTCGGGTCCGGCGAGGTCCACCATGTCCTGCAGCACCCAGTCGGGGAAGTCGCCGTTCGTGCCGAGGTCGATCACGACGTAGGGCCGCAGGCGGCCCGACGCGGCCAGCGCCTCCACGATGCCCGGGCCCTCGCGGGGCTGTCGCGACACGGTCGCGTCGACGACGATGCCGGGCAGCTCGGCCTGCAGCTCGGGGGCGGCGGCGAGCATGACCGAGTCCCCGATCGCCGTGACCACGTCGCCCGGTGGCGGAGGGGGTGGCTGGGGCTCGGCTGCAGCGGTCGGAGGCGGCGCCGCCGCCGTCGGTCCGGTGGCCTCCGGCGCCGGCGATGCGTCGGCGGCGGGCGTTCGGGCAGCGGATGCCTCGGGCTCGGGCGTCGACAGGGCGGCGAGGCCCCGTTCGACCGCCGCCTGCGCCTCGCTCGCCGTGGGGGCCGAGGCCACGGCGGCCACGCTGCCGGCCCCGAGCACGCCGGCGACCACGATGGACGCTGTCAGGGCGAGGCGTTCCCCGGCGGAGCCGCGGACGAGCCCGGCACCCGCGCCGCGCAGCGCCCCCCGGACGCCGAGTCGCCGCACGGGCTCCTCGAGCCACCGATAGGAGGCGGCCGCGCAGATCGCGGTGAGCACCACGGCGACGACGCCGATCGGGAGTCGCCGCTCCGTCGCCCCAGGGCCGAGCGCGGCGGCGAGCAGCACCAGGATCGGCCAGTGCCAGAGGTACAGGCCGTACGAGCGCACGCCGACGGCGCGGAGCGGCCGCGCGTCGAGCAGCGCACCCAGCCTCGGCTCGGCGGTGATCGCGGCGATGAGCACCGTGGTCGCGACGGCGACGCCGAACAGCCCGCCGCGGTACGTCGCCGGGTCGTCCTCGCGGAGGAGGAATCCGGCGGCGACGATCGCGGCGAGGGCCGCGGCCCCGGCCGTGCCGGCGGCGACCCGTCGGAGGAGCGGCCGGCGTGCGACCGCGGGCACGGGGACCGCGGCGCGACGGACGGCGAGCGCGGCGCCGCAGAGCAGGCCGAACCCGTGCGTCGCGGTGCCGTAGTAGACGGTCGTCGGGTCCGTTCCCGGCGCCCACGCGAGCGCCATCGCCGCTGCCGAGCACAGGCCGGCCGCCGCCACCAGCGCGACGGCCGTGCGGGCGCGGCCGGCCCGCAGCAGCGCGACCACGCCGATCACGGCGAACGGCCAGACCAGGTAGAACTGCTCCTCGATCGCCAGCGACCAGAGGTTCCGGAACAGCTCGGGCGAGGTCGCGGCGAAGTAGTCCGCCCCGTTCGCGATCGCCAGCCAGTTGAAGCTGAAGGTGAGTCCGCCGAGGAGCTGCCATCCGATGCCGACGAGGACGTCGCCGCCGATCATGCCCGCGACCGCCGTCGCGGCCACGAGGACCAGGAGGAGCGCCGGCAGGAGGCGCCGCGCCCGCCGGACCCAGAATCCGCGGAGCGCGGCGCCCTGCACGGGTCGCTGCAGCAGCAGTCCGGTGATCAGGAAGCCGCTGATCACGAAGAACACGTCCACCCCGACGAATCCGCCTGGGACGGCGCCGGGGAAGGCGTGGAACGCGATGACGAGCACCACCGCGATCGCGCGGAGGCCGTCGAGTCCCGCGATCCGGCGTGGACGTGCGGCGTCCTCCGGGCGCACGGGACCGCCCGGCGCGTGATGACCGCGCCGGTCGACGTCCTCCGGGCGCGAGGCCGGCGTCGTCGATGCCACCGGCCCATGGTACGCACCGTAGGCTGGTGCCCATGGGAGCGCGCGGATGACGATGCGGATCCGTATCGACCTCGCCTACCAGGGCACGGGCTTCGCGGGCTGGAGCCGGCAGCCCGGCCTGCGCACCGTCCAGGGCGTGGTCGAGTCCGCGTTCGCGACGCTCTTCCGGCGGGAGGGCGTCGCACCGCGGCTCGTCGTCGCCGGTCGCACCGACGCCGGCGTGCATGCCACCGGCCAGGTCGCCCACCTCGACGTGGAGCCCGCCGCGTTCGATGCGGTCACGCGACCGCGCCGCGGGGATCGGACCGGCGGCGCGACCGCCGAGCCGTTCTCCGTCCTCGCCCGGCGTGCGGCCGGCATCCTCGGTTCCGACGAGGACGTCGTGCTGCGTTCCGCGCGCCGCGCGCCGGAGGGCTTCGACGCGCGCTTCTCGGCGATCTGGCGCCGGTACTCGTACCGCGTCGCCGACCCCGCCGCGGAGCGGGATCCGCTGCAGCGACACCGGACCGTGTGGGTCCCGCGCCCCCTCGACGCCGAGGCGATGGACGTCGCGGCGCAGACCCTCATCGGCCTGGGCGACTTCGCGGCGTTCTGCAGGCCGAGGGAGGGGGCGACGACCATCCGGACGCTGCAGTCCTTCCGCTGGCGGCGCGACCCGGGCGGTGTGCTCGTGGCGAGCCTGCAGGCCGACGCGTTCTGCCACTCGATGGTCCGGGCGCTCGTCGGCGCCTGCGTCGCCGTCGGGGAGGGGCGCCTCGACGCGGCCGGTCCGTCGGAGCTCATGCGGGCGGGCGAGCGCACGAGCGCGTTCAAGGTGCTGCCCGCGAAGGGCCTCACGCTGACCGAGGTCGGCTACCCGGCCGACGAGGAGCTCGCCGCGCGAGCGGAGCGCACGAGGGCACGTCGCGAATTGCACGTGGATGGAGTCGTCGGGTAAACTAACCCTTTGGTGCCGTCGTCTGCGTCGGTACCCGATGTTGAGCCCTCCACCGGAGCGTTCCCCCGCATCGCGGGAGAACCCCCACCGGAGCGGGATTCACGAACCCCTCACTCGATCAGAAAGCAGCACTACTGTGACGCGCACCTACACCCCGAAGGCGAACGAGATCCAGCGCGACTGGGTCGTCATCGACGCCACCGACATCGTGCTCGGCCGCCTCGCGAGCCACGCTGCCGCGCTCCTGCGCGGCAAGCACAAGGCGATCTTCGCGAACCACGTCGACACCGGCGACCACGTGATCATCGTCAACGCCGGCAAGGTCGCCCTGACCGGCCAGAAGCTCGAGCAGAAGAAGGCCTACCGCCACTCCGGCTACCCGGGCGGCCTCAAGGCCGTCGGCTACGCCGAGCTGCTCGAGAAGAACCCCGTCCGCGCCGTCGAGAAGGCGATCCGCGGCATGCTCCCGAAGAACTCCCTCGGGCGCGCCCAGATCAAGAAGCTCAAGGTCTACGCCGGCCCGGAGCACCCGCACGCGGCCCAGCAGCCGAAGCCGTACACCCTGACCCAGGTCGCCCAGTAAGCCCGGCGCCGACGCGAAAAGGACTCAAGACACCACCATGGCGAAGATCGCAGACCAGATCGACCAGGCTCCCGAGAGCTACACCACCGAGTCGGCTCCGGCCGCCGCTCCCGCGGCGCGTCCCGTGCTGAACGTGTCGGGCGCGGCCGTCGGCCGTCGCAAGCAGGCCATCGCGCGCGTGCGCGTGGTCCCCGGTGCGGGCAACATCACGGTCAACGGCCGTGAGTTCGCGGACTACTTCCCGAACAAGCTCCACCAGCAGCTCATCACCGACCCCTTCACGGTCCTCGAGCTCGGCGGCTCGTACGACGTCGTCGCGCGCATCACCGGCGGCGGCCCCTCGGGCCAGGCCGGTGCCCTCCGCCTCGCGATCGCTCGTGCGCTGAACGAGATCGACCGCGAGAACAACCGTCCGACCCTGAAGAAGGCCGGCTTCCTCACGCGCGACGCCCGCGTCATCGAGCGCAAGAAGGCCGGTCTCAAGAAGGCCCGCAAGGCGCCCCAGTTCTCGAAGCGCTGAGCGCGAGAACCGGCACCTCACATGCCTCGGCTCTTCGGAACCGACGGGGTCCGGGGCCTGGCCAACCGTGAACTCACGGCTGACCTGGCCCTGGGCCTCGCCCAGGCGGCTGCCGCGGTCCTCACCCAGGGCCGCCACGCCGACGAACTCCGGGCGGCCGGCCGCCGCCCGGTGGCGATCGTCGCCCGCGACCCGCGCGTGTCGGGCGAGTTCCTGACGGCCGCCGTCTCGGCCGGCCTCGCCAGTTCCGGCGTCGACGTCCTCGACGCCGGCGTCATCCCCACGCCCGCGACGGCGTTCCTCATCGACAGCATCGGCGCCGACTTCGGCGTGATGATCTCGGCGTCGCACAACCCCGCTCCCGACAACGGGATCAAGTTCTTCTCGTTCGGCGGCACGAAGCTGCCCGACGAGGTCGAGGACCGCATCGAGTCCTACCTCGGCAAGCAGAAGCTCGCCCCGACCGGCGACGGCGTCGGTCGAATCCGCCGCTTCGCCGACGCCGAGGACCGCTACGTGGTCCACCTGCTCGGCACGCTGCCCAACCGCCTCGAGGGCCTCACCGTCGTCCTCGACTGCGCGCACGGCGCCGCCGCCGGCGTGTCGCCGGAGACCTTCCGCGACGCCGGCGCCGAGGTCATCGTGATCGGCGCCGATCCCGACGGCATGAACATCAACGACGGCGTCGGCTCGACGCACCTCGAGCACCTGCAGCAGGCCGTGCTCGAGCACGGCGCCGACCTCGGCATCGCGCACGACGGCGACGCCGACCGCTGCCTCGCCGTCGACGCCGACGGCAACGTCATCGACGGCGACCGCATCATGGCGATCCTCGCCGTCTCGATGCAGGAGCGCGGCACGCTCACCGACGACACCCTCGTGGTCACGGTGATGTCGAACCTCGGCCTGAAGCGCGCGATGGCCGAGCGCGGCATCCGCGTCGTCGAGACCAGGGTCGGCGACCGGTACGTGCTCGAGGCCCTCGCCGAGGGCGGCTACGCCCTCGGCGGCGAGCAGTCCGGGCACGTCATCATGACCGAGTTCGCGACCACGGGCGACGGCGTGCTGACCGGCCTCCACCTGGCGGCCGAGATGGCCCGCACCGGCAAGTCGCTCGCCGAGCTCGCCGAGGTCATGACGGTCTACCCGCAGGTGCTCGTGAACGTCCGCGACGTCGACCACCACGCGCTGCACGACGACGCCGGCATCGCCGACGCCGTCCGCGGCGTCGAGGCGGAGCTCGGCGACACCGGGCGCGTGCTGCTGCGCCCGTCGGGCACCGAGCCCATGGTGCGCGTCATGGTCGAGGCCGCCGAGCAGGCGGACGCCGAGTCGCACGCCAACCGTCTCGCCGACGTCGTCCGCGAGCGCCTGGCGCACTGAGGCGGCGGGCGCGGGCCGCCGTCAGAGCTTGCGCAGCAACACGCTCGACACGGTGTGGTCGGCGTCCTTGCGGAGCACGAGCGAGGCCCGCGACCGGGTCGGCCGGATGTTCTGCAGCAGGTTCGGCTCGTTGATCGACTGCCAGATCGAGCGCGCCCTGGCGCGAGCCTCGTCCTCGGTCAGGCTGGCGTAGCGGTGGAAGTACGAGCGCGGGTTCGAGAACGCCCCGCGCTGCAGCTTGAGGAACCGCTCCTCGTACCAGCGGGCGATGTCGCGCGTGCGCGCGTCGACGTAGATCGTGAAGTCGAACAGGTCGCTCACCGCGAGCCGATGGCCCGGGCCGGGCGGCTGCAGCACGTTGAGCCCCTCGACGATCAGCACGTCGGGGCGCCGGACCGTGATCTGGGCGTCGGGCACGATGTCGTAGGCGAGGTGCGAGTAGAAGGGCGAGCGGACCTCCGGCGCGCCGGACTTCACCTCGCTCACGAACCGGAGCAGGGCCCGGCGGTCGTACGACTCGGGGAAGCCCTTGCGCGCCATGAGGCCGCGGCGCTCGAGCTCGGCGTTGGGGAAGAGGAAGCCGTCCGTCGTGACGAGCTCGACCCGCGGGGTGTGCTCCCAGCGGGCGAGGAGCTCGCGGAGCAGGCGCGCGATCGTCGACTTGCCCACGGCGACCGACCCGGCGACGCCGATGACGAACGGCGTCGCCTCGAAGCGCTCGCGGAGGAAGGTGCTCGTGACCTCGTGCAGCGCCTTCGTGCCGCCGACGTAGAGGTTCAGCAGCCGGCTGAGCGGGAGGTACACCTCGGCGACCTCGCGGAGGTCGAGGGGTTCGCCGAGGCCGCGCAGCTGCACGATCTCGGTCTCTCGGAGCGGCGCCGGCATGGACGGCGCGAGGGCCGCCCACGAGTCTCGGTCGAGTTCGACGAACGGGGAGGGCTGCGTGTGCGTCGACGGGCTCTGCGGATCGGGCACCGGGACAGTCTAGTGCGGGCGCGCCGACGCCCCTGACGGGCCCTCCGACGGAGCGCCGACGGGTGCTCCGGCCGAGCGTCGACGCCTGCTCCGACGGGGTGTCGAGGCGTCCAGGGTCCGCCCTCCACCGGCCCGGCGGTCGCACAGGTCGCCGCGGATACAATCGAGCCCATGTGTGGAATCGTCGGATACGTCGGAGAGCGCAACAGCCTCGACGTCCTCATGGGCGGCCTTCGCCGCCTCGAATACCGTGGCTACGACTCGGCGGGCGTCGCCGTCGTCGACGGCTCGGGCGACATCGAGACGGCCAAGCGCGCCGGCAAGCTGCAGGTGCTCGCCGACGAACTCGATCGGCACCCCATCCGCCCCGGCGGAACCGGCATCGGCCACACCCGCTGGGCGACCCACGGCGGGCCCACCGATCGGAACGCGCACCCGCACCTCGGCGACGAGGGCCGGCTGGCGCTCATCCACAACGGCATCATCGAGAACTTCGCCGAGCTGAAGGACGGGCTGCTGGCCGAGGGCTTCTCGTTCGAGTCCGAGACCGACACCGAGGTCGCCGCGGTCCTCCTCGGCAGGCTCTACGGCGAGACCGGCGACCTGCGCGAGGCGTTCCGTCGCACGGTGTCGCAGCTCGAGGGCGCGTTCACGCTCCTCGCCGTCCACAAGGACGAGCCGGGCGTCGTCGTCGGCGCGCGCCGGAACTCCCCGCTCGTGATCGGGCTGGGCGACGGCGAGAACTTCCTCGGGTCCGACGTCGCGGCGTTCGTGGAGTACACCAAGCGCGCGGTCGCGATCGGCCAGGACCAGATCGTCGCGATCACCGCCGAGGGCGTCACGGTCACCGACTTCGACGGCGCCGTCGTCGAGGTCGAGCCCTTCGACGTCGCGTGGGACGCGTCGGCCGCCGAGAAGGGCGGCTGGTCGTCCTTCATGCGCAAGGAGGTCTCCGAGCAGCCCGACGCGGTGGCGAACACGATCCGCGGCCGGATCACCGACGGGGTCGTGGCCATCCCGGAGCTCGAGGGCTTCGGAGACGACGCGCTGCGCGACATCCGCCGCATCACGGTCGTCGCCTGCGGCACCGCCGCGTACGCGGGCATGGTGGCGAAGTACGCCATCGAGCAGTGGGCCCGCATCCCCGTCGAGGTCGAGCTGAGCCACGAGTTCCGCTACCGGGACCCGGTCATCGACGAGCACACGCTCGTCGTCTCGATCAGCCAGTCCGGCGAGACCATGGACACGCTGATGGCCGTGAAGTACGCGCGCGAGCAGGGCGCCAGGGCGATCTCGGTCTGCAACACGCAGGGCGCCACCATCCCGCGCGAGTCCGACGCGGTCGTCTACACCCACGCCGGTCCCGAGGTCGCGGTCGCCTCGACGAAGGCGTTCGTCGCCCAGATCACGGCGCTCTACCTCTTCGGCCTCCACCTCGCTCGCGTGCGCGGCACGCTCAGCGACGCCCGGCTCGCCGAGCAGGTCGAGGAGCTGCAGGCCGTCCCCGAGAAGATCGGCACCGTGCTCGAGCAGGCGGACCGGGTCGGCGAGCTCGCGCACTGGATGAGCGACACCCGCTCGGTGCTCTTCCTCGGCCGCCACGTCGGGTACCCGATCGCGCTCGAGGGCGCGCTGAAGCTCAAGGAGCTCGCGTACATCCACGCCGAGGGCTTCGCGGCGGGCGAGCTCAAGCACGGCCCGATCGCGCTCATCGAGCCGGGCCAGCCGGTCTTCGTGGTCGTGCCGAGCCCGCGCCACTCGGCGAACCTGCACCCGAAGGTCGTCTCGAACATCCAGGAGATCCGCGCGCGCGGCGCCCGCGTCATCGCGATCGCCGAGGCGGGGGATGCCGCGGTGCTGCCGTTCGCCGACGAGGTGATCCGGATCCCGCTGGCCGCGCCGCTCTTCGAGCCGCTGCTCGCGGTCGTGCCGCTGCAGATCTTCGCGATGGAGCTCTCGCAGGCCAAGGGCCTCGACGTCGACCAGCCGCGCAACCTGGCGAAGTCCGTCACCGTGGAGTGAGCGCGGCGCGGGTGCCGGCCGGTCCGGCACCCGCGCGCGCCTCCGGTGCGGCAGACTCGAACCGTGGGCACGGGAGGGAACGCGTGATCGCGGGCATCGGCATCGACGTGGTCGACATCGCGCGCTTCGGGCGGTCGCTCGAGCGCACGCCCGGACTGACGGAGCGCCTGTTCGCCGAGAGCGAACGCGAGCGGCCGGTGCGGTCCCTCGCCGCGCGCTTCGCGGCGAAGGAGGCGCTGATCAAGGCGCTCGGCGGCCACGCCGTCATCCGCTGGCACGACATGCGCATCGTGCAGGACGCCGACGGCAACCCCGACTTCGCCCTCTCCGGCGCACTGTCCGCCCACGTCGAGTCGCTCGGCATCGACCGCGTCCACCTGTCCATGAGCCACGACGCCGGCATCGCGAGCGCCTTCGTGGTGCTCGAGCGCGGCGTCGGACGGGCGGCCTCCTCGCGGGAGGCGCTCGCCGCACCGACCGAGGAGACCCCGTGAACCCGCGCCACGTGCGCTCGCCCTTCCGAGAGGCCGTCGTCGACCTCGACGCCGTGCGTGCGAACGTCGCGCACCTCGCCTCGATCGTCGCGCCGGCGCGCGTGATGGCGGTCGTCAAGGCCGACGCGTACGGCCACGGAGCCGTCCCGGTCGCACGGGCCGCGCTCGCCGGCGGCGCGCACGAGCTCGGCGTCGCCGACCTCGACGAGGCGCACGCGCTGCGCGACGCCGGCATCGACGCGCCCCTGCTGGCGTGGCTGCACGATCCGGCGGCCCGGTTCGAGCCCGCGATCGCGCACGGCATCGAGCTCGGCGTCTCGTCGCTCGCGCAGCTCGAGGCGATGGCGGATGCCGCGACCGGGGCCGGGAGCGCGGCGACCGTGCACCTCAAGCTCGACACCGGCCTCAGTCGCAACGGCATCGCCCGGGACGACTGGGCGTCCGTGGTCGCGCGCGCCGCCGACCTCGAGGATGACGGCCGGATCCGGGTCCGCGGGCTGTTCAGCCACCTGTCGAACACGTCCCCGGGCGAGGACGCGGCGCAGCTCCAGGCGTTCCTCGACGGGGTGGCCCGAGCCGAGCGGGCGGGGCTGTCGCCCGACGTGCGACACCTCGCGGCCACGGCCGGCGCCCTGCGGATGCCCGACGCGCGCCTCGACCTGGTCCGCGTGGGCATCGGCGTCTACGGCGTGCCGCCGTTCGGCGACGGCACGACCGCAGCCGAGCTCGGCCTGCGCCCGGCGATGACGCTGCGCGGGCGCATCGCCGCGGTCCGGCGGGTGGATCCCGGCACCGGGGCGTCCTACGGCTACACGTGGCGCGCGCCGCATCCGACCACCCTCGCGCTCGTGCCGCTCGGCTACGCCGACGGCGTGCCGCGGCAGGCGTCGGGCCGCGCGGAGGTCGCGATCGACGGCGTCCGGTACCCCGTCGCCGGCCGGATCGCCATGGACCAGTTCCTCGTCGACGTCGGCGAGGCGGAGGTCGCCGTCGGCGACGAGGTCGTGCTCTTCGGCGATCCGGCCACCGGCGCGCCGTCGGCCGACGACTGGGGCGACGCGGCCGACACGATCGGCTACGAGATCGTCACGCGCATCGGGTCGCGCGTGCCGCGCACGCACCTGGAGGGGTCCTGATGCGCCGCACGATCCCCGACGCCGACGCGATGGAGTCGCTCGGGCGCGAACTCGGCGGCGAGCTGCGGGCCGGCGACCTCGTGGTGCTCACCGGCCCCCTCGGGGCCGGCAAGACGACGCTCACCCGGGGCATCGGCGCGGGGCTCCGGGTCCGCGGCCCGGTCCAGAGCCCGACGTTCGTGCTCGCGCGCACGCATCCGAACCTCGCCGGCGGGCCCCCCCTCGTGCACGTCGACGCGTACCGACTGGGCGGCGCCGCCGAGCTCGAGGACCTCGACCTCGACTTCGCGCGCGCGGTCGTGGTCGTCGAGTGGGGTGCCGGGCTCCTCGACGGCGTGAGCGACTCGTGGCTCGAGGCCGTCATCGCCCGTCCGCACGGCGCCTCGGGCGAGACGACGGCCGACGACGACCTGGACGCCGACGAGCCGCGCACCGTCGACCTGCTCGGGCACGGTCCGCGGTGGGCGGGCACGCCCTTCTCGGTGCAGGCGGAACTCGAGGGCGGCCGGGGCTGACCTCGTGCCTGCGTCGGCCGGTGCCGGCGCACGGCGGGCTCCCGGCCCCGCGCATCTAGGCTTGATGCCATGCTCCTCGCGATCGACACGTCCACCGGGACGAGCGTCGCCGTGGTCGACCGGGACGGCGGCATCCTCGCCGAGGTCGGCACCGACGACACCATGCGGCACGCCGAGGTCATCGGCGACGGCATCCGCGACGTGCTCGATCGCGCGGGCGTGACGCCCGCCGACCTCTCCGGCGTCGCCGCAGGCATGGGCCCGGGGCCGTTCACGGGACTCCGCGTCGGCATCGCCGCCGCTCGGGCGTTCGCGCTCGGCATCGGGCGCCCCGTCGTGCCCGTGGTCAGCCACGACGCGGTCGCGCTGGCGTGGTACGCCGCCGGGGGAGCGGGTCCGCTGCAGGTGGTGACCGACGCGCGCCGGCGCGAGTCCGCCGTGACGGAGTACGACGGCCTCGACGCCGACGGGCTGCCCGTCCGGGTCCGGCCGCCGCGACTCGAGCCGCGCGACGCCGTGCCCGAGGCCGCCGGCGTGCGCCTCGATGCCGACACCGTCTCGGCCGGTTCGCTCGGCATGGTCGCCGAACTGGCCCACGCCGCACGGCGGCTGCCCGTCGCCGACGACGAGGCGCTCTACCTGCGCGCGCCCGACGTGACGCCGTCCGCCGGGAAGCGGGTGCTCCGGTGAGCCTCATGCTGCGCCGGGCCGGCCTCGACGACCTGGCCGCGATCATGCGGCTCGAGCGGGAGACCTTCGCCGGCGACGCCTGGTCGGAGTCCGCGATGCGGTCCGAGCTGTCCGGCGCCCATACGTACTACCTCGTCGCGATCGACGACGCACGGCCCGCCGATCCGGTCGCGTACGCGGGCCTGCTCGCGCCGCGCGGGTCGGGGCAGGGCGACATCCAGACCATCGCCGTCGACACGGCGCACCGCGGCCGCGGGCTCGGTCGCGCGCTCATGCACGCGCTCATCGACGAGGCGCGGCGGCGCGAGGCGACGGAGGTGTTCCTCGAGGTGCGTGCGGACAACCCCGTGGCGCAGGCGCTCTACGAGTCCCTCGGGTTCGTCGGGATCGGCGTCCGTCGCGGCTACTACCAGCCCGACGGGGTCGACGCGATCGCGATGCGCCTCGAGGTGCCGCCCGCCGTCGCCCGCCCCGCCGTCGCCCGCCCCGCCGCGGCGGCCGACCGGCCCGACTCGCCCATCGCCCCCGCAGGAGGACCGCTGTGAACCGCGACGCCCCGCTCGTGCTCGGCATCGAGACCTCCTGCGACGAGACCGGCGTCGGCATCGTCCGCGGCACCGAACTGCTCGCCAACGCCATCGCCTCGTCGATGGAGGAGCACGCGCGCTACGGAGGGATCGTGCCGGAGGTGGCCGCGCGCGCCCACCTCGAGGCGCTCGGCCCCACGATCCGTGCGGCGCTCGACGAGGCATCCGTCGACCTCGCCGACCTCGACGCCGTCGCCGTGACGAGCGGACCCGGGCTCGCGGGCGCGCTCATGGTGGGCGTCGGCGCCGCCAAGGCGCTCGCGCTCTCGCTCGGGACGCCCGTCTACGCCGTGAACCACCTGGTCGGGCACGTCGGCGCCGACCTGCTCGGCGGCGAACCGCTCGAGACGCCGAGCATCGCGCTGCTCGTCTCGGGCGGGCACACGTCGCTGCTGCTCGTGCGCGACCTCGACTCCGACGTCGAGCTGCTCGGCGAGACGATCGACGACGCCGCCGGCGAGGCCTTCGACAAGGTCGCGCGACTGCTCGGCCTGCCGTACCCCGGAGGCCCCGAGATCGATCGGGCCGCGGTCGGCGGCGACCCCGACGCCATCCGCTTCCCCCGCGGCCTCACGCGTCCGAAGGACCTCGAACGGCATCGCTACGACTTCTCGTTCTCGGGCCTCAAGACCGCCGTGGCGCGGTGGGTCGAGCAGCGCGAGGCGGCCGGCGAGCCCGTGCCGCTCGCCGACGTCGCGGCGAGCTTCCGGGAGGCCGTCGTCGACGTGCTCGTGTCGAAGGCCATCGCGGCGTGCACCGACCTCGGGGTGCCCCGTCTGCTCCTCGGCGGCGGGGTCGTGGCCAACCGGCGGCTGCGCGAGGTCGCGGAGCAGCGCGCGGATGCCGCGGGCATCGCGCTGCGCATCCCGCCGCTGTCGCTCTGCACCGACAACGGCGCCATGATCGCCGCGCTCGGGTCCCGCCTGATCATGGCCGGGCACGAGCCGTCCGGCCTGGGGTTCGGGGCGGACTCGACCCTGCCGGTGACCGACATCCAGACCTGAGTCGCGACGGGCAGCGGTCCCCACCGCGGCGCAGGCGGCGCTCGCGCTATGGTGAGCGTGAAAGACCCCGCGAACGCGGGGCGTCGACCCGCGTCCCGAATCGTTGACACCGCGCCCGGGGCGCTGCCAGCATGGCCGGGTCCACGCTTGCACATGAGGGAGAGCAGCACATGACCGACCCCAACACGCCGGATCCGAACGCGCAGAACGTCCCGCCGCCGCCGCCCGCGCAGCCGTCGCAGCCGGCGCCCGCGTACGGCTCCAGCCCGTCGTACGGCTCGAGCCCGTCGTACGGCGCCCCGGCGTCGCAGAAGACCAACGTCCTGGCGATCGTGTCGCTGGTCTCGGCGTTCTTCATCTCGCTCGTCGCGATCATCACGGGCCACATCGCCCTGAGCCAGATCAAGAAGACCGGCGAGCAGGGCCGCGGCCTCGCCATCGCCGGCCTGATCATCGGCTACGCCGGGCTCGTCATCGGCATCATCGTCGCGATCGTCTGGTTCGCGATCATCGGCGCCGCGATCAGCAGCGGAAACTACACGACGTACTGATCCACCCGCAGCACGGAAGGGGCTCGACATGAGCGATCCCACCACCCCCGACCGACCGACGGAGCCGGACGCGCCGAACCCGTCGGAGCCGGCGGTGCCCGTGGAGCCCGTCGAGCCCCCCGTGCCCGCGGAGCCCGCCCCGCCCTCCGTGCCGGAGCCGGAGCCCAGCCCGCCGAGCGCGCCCGAACCGCCGACGGCGCCCGAGACGCCGGCCGCGCCGGAGGTCCCCGGTGCCCCCGAGCCGCCCGGTGCTCCCGAGCCGCCGGCGCCGCCCGCCCCTCCGGTCGTGCCGCCGCCGGCGGGCCCGGCGACGCCGTACGGCGCAACGAGCACCCCGCCTCCGCCCGCCGCCGACGCAGGTGCGCCCGGCGCCGCCGCCACGGCCGGCGGGCCGTGGGATCCCGTCGCGCCGCCCGCGGCCGGCGCGGTCCCTCCCGCCGTGGGCTCGGTCGCCTACGGCGCCTCGGCCGCGTACGCCGCCCCGTCGTCCGCCCGGCCCACCCCGGTCCTCAGCCTGATCTCGCTGATCGCGGGCATCATCGGCGTGGTCGGCTCGCCCATCGCGATCATCCCGTTCGTCGGCGGCGTCCTGCAGCTCTTCGTGCCGACGGCAGCCGTCATCCTCGGCTTCCTCGGGCGCAGCAAGGAGCCCGCGTCCCGGGGCATGTGGCTGACCGGCCTCATCCTCGGCTTCGTGGGCATCGGAATCGCCCTGCTCTCCTTCATCCTCTGGGGCGTGCTGTTCGGCGCGCCCGGTCGGTACTACTTCGGCTACTGAGGCGCCCGTGACGGACGAACGGATGCCGCCCGACGCAGACGGGCCGCGGAGCCCGGCCACGCCGGCCCGGCCGCCGGTGCGCGACGAACCCCGCACCGCCGCGCCGCGCCCGGAACGCCGCCCCGCCGAACCGGCCCGCCCCGCGGACCCGCCGGCGTCGGGCGCCGCCCGGCCCGCCGCGCCGACCGAGTACGACGTGCCGTTCGACACGGGCGAGCTGCACGCGCTGCCGACGGGCCAGCTGCTCACCGTCGGCCGCCCGGCCTCGCCCCGCGTGGAGTCCGTCGCCGAGTACGAGGAGGAGGACGAGCAGCGTCGCGTCTACAGCCGCGTCGCCGCCGTGATCGGCTCGATCGGCGCGATCGCGTCGCTCTTCGTCGGCTGGATGCTGCCGCTCTCGCTCGCGGCGATCGTCTTCGGGGTGCTCGGGCTGCGCCGCGAGGAGCACGGCCGCGTGCTCGCATTCGTCGGGATCGGCACGGGCGTGACCGGCCTCGTGTTCTCGGGCGTGTGGATCGGCTACTACGCGATCGTGTTCGACGCGCTCCCGACCTGAGCCTCGGCCGGCGGCATCCGCTCGACGAGGACGGCGACGTGCCGGCCCTCCTCGCGCGTGAGCACGATCGTGGCCGACGCGTCGCCCTTGAGCTTGAGGCGCGTGCGCAGCGCTGCGGGGTCGACGTCGACCCCCCGCTTCTTGATCTCGAGCGTGCCGACCCCGCGCTCCTGCAGTTCACGTCGGAGGCTGCGCTCGTCCGCGGGCAGTCGCTCCAGCACGCGGAAGCCGCGCGCGAACGGCGTGTGCACCTCGCGGTCGCCGGTCAGGTACGCGATGCCGTCGCTCAGCATCCAGGCACCCATCGAGCGCGCGAGGTCGCCGATGAGCCGGGCGCGGATGACGGCGCCGTCGGGCTCGTACAGGTAGTCGCCGAGCGGCCCCACCGGGGCGTCCTCGGAGTCCGCCGGGGCGACCAGCTCGTGGGCCGCGTCGCCGCGGATCACGAGCGCCGCGCGGCCGATGCCCGCGCGAGCGAGCGCGCCCGTCCAGACGACGAGTTCGACGACGTCGCCGTCGACCGACACCCACTGGGCCTCCGCGCCGTCGGGGACGACGTCGCGGTCGGTGCCCGGGCCGAGCTTCACCCCGACGGGCATGCGCTCGGCGAGGCCGAACACGAAGTCGAGCGGCGGCGAGTACTCGGCGGCGTCGGCCAGGCGGGTCGTGGTCCCACCGGACGTGGTGCGGCGCGCGGGGTCGAGCCACGCCGCATCGATGCCGCCGAGCGCGACGTCCTCAGCGCGTGCGTGCAGGACCCGCACCTTGGGGAACGGCGTGAGGTTGAAGGCCGCGACGGCGGCCGTGACCTCGTCGGCCTCCGCGGCGGTCACCTCGAGGTCGATCGCGGCCATGGCGAGGGCGTCGCCGCCGATGCCGCAGCCGAGGTCGGCGACGTGGCGGAACCCGGCGCGGGCGAACCGTCCGGCGTGCAGCGCGGCGACGCGGAGGCGGGTCGCCTGCTCGAGGCCGGGTCCGGTGAAGAGCATCCGGTCGGCGAACTCGCCGAACTTGGCGCGCGCCTTCGAACGGAGCCGTGACTGGCTGAGCACGGCCGCGACGAGCCCGGGGTCGTGGCCCCGCTTGCGCAGGTCGGCGACGACCCTGACGACGTCGGACCGCGACGAGTACGCGGGCAGCGAGTCGAGCAGCGCGAGGCCCTCGGGGGAGAGCAGCCGCACCAGCTCGTCGCGTTCCACGCGGGCCACGCTAGCACCGCGCCCGGCGCTGGCACTCACGTTGCACGAGTGCCAGAACCCCCTTAGACTCGGCTTAGCACTCTCGTCCAGAGGCTGCTAACCCCAGTCTTCGTCAAGAAAGAGGTCAACCGTGTCGGTTTCCATCAAGCCGCTCGAGGATCGCATCGTCATCAAGCAGGTCGAGGCCGAGCAGACCACCGCCTCCGGCCTGGTCATCCCCGACACCGCCAAGGAGAAGCCCCAGGAGGGCGAGGTCGTGGCGGTCGGCCCGGGCCGCATCGACGACAACGGCAACCGCGTGCCGCTCGACGTGGCCGTCGGCGACAAGGTGATCTACTCGAAGTACGGCGGCACCGAGGTGAAGTTCGGCGGCGAGGACTACCTCGTGCTGTCGGCCCGCGACGTGCTCGCGGTCGTCGTCCGCTAGTCGACACCGGCTCGTCCGCGGCCCGGATGCCACACGGCATCCGGGCCGCGTCGCGTCTCCGGGACGACGCGAACGGGGCCCGGTCCGCGTGCCGTGCGGCCGGCTCGCGTCCGCGGCGGGATGTCGACGGTGGACGGCAGTCGACGCGCCGTGACGTGTCCGCGGTCGCGCGTAGGCTTGCCGCGTGTCATCCGCTCCGTCCACCGCCGCGCCGGCGCGCGGCCTGACCGACGGTCCGAGCCGCAGCGGACTCGTCTTCGCGGTCTCGGCCTACGGCCTCTGGGGGTTCCTCCCCGTCTACTTCATCGCCCTCGCACCGACGGGTCCCGTCGAGATCGTGGCGTGGCGCATCCTGCTGTCGCTCGTCTTCTGCGGCGCCCTCATCGCGATCACGCGCACCTGGCGTCCCTTCCGCGCGCTCCTGCGCGACCGCCGGGTGGTGCTCACGATGGGCGCGGCCGGCGTGCTCATCTTCGCCAACTGGCTGACGTACGTCTACGCCACCCTGAGCGGGCAGGTCGTCGAGGCGGCGCTGGGGTACTTCATCAACCCGATCGTGACGGTCTTCCTCGGCGTGCTCGTGCTCCGCGAGCGGCTGAACGCCGTGCAGTGGACGGCGGTCGGCATCTCCATCGTCGCGGTCGCGGTCCTCGCCGTCGGGTACGGGCAGCTGCCCTGGATCGCACTCGTGCTCGCCTTCAGCTTCGGCTTCTACGGGCTCATCAAGAAGCACGTCGGGCCCCGGGTCGACGCGATCTCGGGGCTCACGCTCGAGACGGCGTGGCTCGCGCCGGTCGCCGCGATCCTGCTCGTGGTCGTCGCCTCGACGACGGGCCTCACGATGGGCACGGTGAGCGGATGGCACACGGTGCTGCTGGCCGGCGCGGGTGCGGTCACCGCCGTCCCGCTCCTGCTGTTCGCGGCCGCGTCGCGGCGACTCCCGCTGATCTACATGGGCTTCATCCAGTACTTCGCGCCCTTCATCCAGTTCCTCGTCGGCGTGTTCGTGCTCCAGGAGCCGATGCCGCCGGAGCGCTGGCTCGGGTTCGGCCTGGTCTGGATCGCGCTGGTCGTGCTCACGTTCGACCTCGTGCGCGGTGCGCGGGCGGCGCGCCGCGCGGCCTCGCTCGAGCCGGTCTGAGTCAGGGCACGGCCCCCGGACGGGGGTTCGCGCCGCGGGGCCGGAATGGTGCACGCGTGCGCGAAACTGCGGCGGAACGCCGGATTCGTGCGCATGACCTTCGCCGCATGACACTCGGATAACGATTCCGTGTGCGTTACCGGGTTGTGATCGCCGCAATCTTGTTTCCGCTCCGGCCCGGCAATACGGTCGATACACCGGCGTCGACAGACGCTGTTTGTGTACCGATCCTTCAGTCCCAAGGAGCATCATGAGCGTATTCGCGAGGGCCAACGCCTCGCGCTCGGCTCGCGCGGCTTGGACGGGCATCGCCGTTGCCGGCGTTTCCGCCCTCCTCCTCACCGCGTGCAGCACGGGCGGCGACACCGCACCGGCCGAGTCAGAGGCGCCGGCAGACACCGGTGACGCCCTGCCCATCGAGGCGGGTGACCGCGACCTCACCCTGAAGGTCGGCACCATCCTGCCGCAGTCCGGCACCCTCGCCTTCCTCGGCCCGCCCGAGGAAGCCGGTGTGGCGCTCGCCGCGGAGGAGATCAACGACGCCGACGCAGGCATCTCGGTCGAGGTCGTCTACCGCGACTCGGGTGACACCACGACCGACATCGCGACCGTCTCGGTCACCGACCTCCTCTCGCAGGACGTGTCGGCGATCATCGGTGCGGCGTCGTCGGGCGTGTCCTTCACGGTCATCGACCAGATCACGTCGGCCGGCGTCGTGCACTTCTCGCCGGCCAACACGTCGCCCGACTTCACGGACTACGACGACAACGGCCTGTACTTCCGCACGGCCCCGTCCGACCTGCTCCAGGGCGAGGTCCTCGGCAACCTGATCGCGTCCGACGGCGCGTCGACGCTGGGCCTGCTCGTGCTGAACGACCCGTACGGCACGGGTCTGGCCGACGCCACCAAGGAGGCCTTCGAGGCCGCCGGCGGCGAGGTCGTGGCCGAGGAGCTGTTCAACACCGGTGACTCGAACTTCGACGCGCAGCTGTCGTCGATCAACGCCGCCAACCCCGACGCGGTCGCGGTCATCACGTTCGACGAGGCGAAGGTCGTCGTGCCGGCGCTCGTCGGCGCGGGCTACCCGGGCGACCAGCTGTACTTCGTCGACGGCAACCTGGCCGACTACAGCGCGGACTTCGCTCCCGGCCTGGTCGCCGGCGCGAAGGGCACGCTGCCCGGCCCGCAGCTCGAGGCGGACTTCCAGGACCGCATGCTGGGCATCGACCCCGCCCTCGACAGCTTCAGCTACGGCCCGGAGTCGTACGACGCGCTCATCCTCATCGCGCTGGCCGCCTACGCGGCGAACAGCACGGACGGTGCGGACATCGGCGCGTACCTGCAGCAGGTGTCGGGCGGCTCGGGCGACGGTGAGAAGGTCACGACCTTCGCCGACGCCGCGGCGCTCCTCGCCGAGGGCCAGCAGGTCGACTACGACGGTGCGTCCGGTCCGATCACGCTCGACGAGAACGGTGACCCGACCGAGGCCACCATCGGCATCTACCAGTACGGTGACGACAACACCTACACCCGCATCGGCTGATCTGCTGACGCGGTAGGGAGGGCCCCGGCTTCGGCCGGGGCCCTTTCGCGTGCCCGGGCCGTGGCGACCCATCGCAAGTGCGGGGCCGTTCCGGGGTGGTCGTCGTGCGCGTGGACGGGGGCCGAGGGGCGGCGGGATGCTGCGCGGTGCGGCGGACCCGGTCGCTGGGCGGGAACCTGCGCGAGGGGACGAGCGACGCGCGCGGACCCGGACACGGGGCGATGCGGCCTGCGCACCGAGCGAGGTGGGCGACGGCCGGCGGACCGGGTCGCGGGCGATGGCCGTGCGGGAGCGCCGCTGTGCGGGCGCTGGAGGACGTTCCGGCGTGTGATGCGCCCCGCGGGACGGGCCGGTCGAATCGGCCCTCTCGCGCCCGTCCTCGGCTCGACGCCGCTGCGGCACGTCCGGTCACCTGTCGCGGCGCGAGTCGACCGCGTCGCCGCGCGCCGCGAGAGCTCGGCGGCTCCTCCGACGAGGGCCGGGAACGATCCCCGTCGGCTCGACGCGCGCCGGACACGACGAAGGGGGCGGATGCCATGCGGCATCCGCCCCCTTCGGGTCGAGTCCGGCTACTCCTGGCCGAGCGTGCCCAGGTAGAGCCCGATGACCTTCGGGTCGTTGAGCAGCTCGCGGCCGGGACCCTCGTAGGCGTCGCGGCCCTGGTCGAGGACGTACCCGCGGTCGCAGATCTGGAGGCAGCGACGGGCGTTCTGCTCGACCATGATGGTCGTGACGCCGGCGCGGTTGATCTCCTTCACGCGGAGGAACGCCTCGTCCTGGCGCACGGGCGAGAGGCCCGCGCTCGGCTCGTCGAGCAGCAGGACGTGCGGCCCCATCATCAGCGCCCGCGACATCGCGACCATCTGCCGCTCGCCGCCCGACAGGGAGCCGGCGCGCTGCGACAGCCGCTTGCCGAGCTCCGGGAAGATGTCGACGACGAACTCCAGGCGGTGCTTGAGGTCCTTGGGCTTCTGGAAGACGCCCATCTCGAGATTCTCCTGGATGGTCAGCGACGGGAACACGTTGTTCGTCTGCGGGACGAACCCGACCCCCTTCGCGACCAGCTTGTTCGCCTTCAGGTTCGTGATCTCGTTGCCCTGCAGGAAGATGCCGCCCTCGCGGACCTTCACGAGGCCGAAGATCGCCTTCAGGAGCGTCGACTTGCCGGCGCCGTTCGGGCCGATGATGCCGATGAGCTCGCCGTCGCGGGCCGTCAGCGAGCAGCCGTTGAGGATGTTCACGCCGGGAAGGTAGCCCGCCGTGACGTCCCGCACCTCGACGACGAGGTCGCGTGTGTCGACCGTGGCCGTGCCGGCCGCCGACTCCGCGCTCGCCGCGGATTCACTGTTCGTCATCGATGAGCTCCTTCATGGCGTTGACGTGCTCGGCGGCGTCCGGGTCGTCGTCGCCGAGGTCGGTGTCGTGGTGCGCGCCCAGGTAGGCGTCGATCACGGCCGGGTCCCGCATGACCTCGTGCGGGTCGCCCTCGGCGACGATCTTGCCCTCGGCCATGACGATCACCCAGTCGGCGATGTGCCGCACCATGTGCATGTCGTGCTCGACGAAGAGCACGGTCATGCCCTGGGCCTTGAGGTCCAGGATGTGGTCGAGCAGCGACTGCGTGAGCGCGGGGTTCACACCGGCCATCGGCTCGTCGAGCATCACCAGCTGCGGGTCGCTCATGAGTGCGCGGGCCATCTCGAGGAGCTTGCGCTGGCCGCCCGAGAGGCTGGCCGCGTAGTCCTCCTGCTTGGCGTCGAGCTTGAAGCGGGTCAGCAGCTCCTGCGCCTTCTGCTCGATCTCCTCCTCCTGCTTGCGCCAGAGGAAGGGCAGGATCGAGCGGAACAGGTTCTCGCCGGCCTGGTGCTTCGCGCCGAGCTTCATGTTGTCGAGCACGGTGAGCAGGCCGAGCGCCTTGGTGAGCTGGAACGTCCGGATGAGGCCCATCCGGGCGACCCGGTAGGCCGGCACGTGCGCCAGCGAGCGACCGTCGAACTGCCACTTGCCCTCGTCGGGCTTGTCGAAGCCCGTGAGCAGGTTGAAGAACGTGGTCTTGCCGGCACCGTTCGGCCCGATGAGCGCCGTGATGGCGTTCCTCGGGATCTCGACGTGCTCCACGTCGACGGCCGTGAGGCCGCCGAACGTGCGCTTGACGCCGTCGGCGATGATGATCGGGTCGACCTTCTTGACCCCGGGGGCCGGGTCGCCGACGTGGAGGCCGGTCGTCTTGACCGGCTTGGCGGGGGGAGCGACGTTATCGGACAAAAGCCAACTCCTTCTTGTTGCCGAAGATGCCCTGTGGCCTGAAGACCACGAGGAGCATGATCACGATGCCGACCAGGATGAAGCGCAGCTGGCCGGCCTGGACCTGCGTCATGAACGGGAACCAGCCCGCCTCGACTCCGCGGGAGATGAAGCCCGAGAAGAACGAGAGCAGCACCCAGAAGATCATCGAGCCCACGATGGGGCCGAGGATCGTCGCGGCGCCGCCCAGCAGCAGGATCGCGTAGATGAAGAAGGTGAGCGACGTCTGGTAGTTCGCGGGCACGACCGCGCGCGGCATGATGAAGATCATGCCCGCGAGGGTGCCGAAGACGCCACCCAGGATCAGGCTCTGCATCTTGTACGAGTAGACGTTCTTGCCGAGGGCGCGCACGGCGTCCTCGTCCTCGCGGATGCCCTTGATCACGCGGCCCCACGGGCTGCGCATGAGCAGCCACGTGAACAGGGCGGCGAGGATCACGACGGTCCAGCCGAGGATGCGGATCCACCAGTCGTACGCGTTGTACGTGAACGGGCCGAACCCGTACGTGCCCGGCGGAATGGGGTTCAGCGCGGCCAGGCCGCCCTTGTACCCCTGGAGGCCGCTCGCCGACCCGGTGATGTCGTCGAACGTGTTGGTCGTGAAGATCAGTCGCAGGATCTCCGCGGCCGCGATCGTCACGATGGCGAGGTAGTCGGCCCGCAGTCGCAGGGTCGGGATACCGAGGATCAGCGCGAACACGATGGACGCGCCGATGCCGACGAGCACCGAGGCCCAGACGGGGAAGCCGAACGACAGCGTCGAGATGGCGTACCCGTAGGCACCGAGGGCCATGAAGCCCGCCTGACCGAAGTTGAGCAGGCCGGTGTACCCGAAGTGGATCGCGAGGCCGAGGGCGGCCAGGGCGTATGCCGCGGTCGTCGGGCTGATGAGCTCCTGCGCCGCGTTCGAGAAGATCTGAATCCAGTCGATCATGTCGGCCCCTTATCCGATTCTCTCTCGGCGACCCAGGATTCCCTGCGGTCGGAACAGCAGCACGAGGATCAGCACCAGCAGTGCGCCGACGTACTTCATGTCACTCGGCAGCCAGAGCGTCGACACCTCGATGAAGAGGCCGACGATGAGCGAGCCGACGAGGGCGCCGAACGCGGTGCCGAGACCGCCCAGCGTGACCGCCGCGAAGATGAGCAGCAGGATCTGGAAGCCCATGTCCCAGCTGACGCCGGGGCGGAAGTACGCCCAGAGGATGCCCGAGAGGCCGGCGAGCGCCGCACCGAGCACCCACACGATGCGGATGACGCGGTCGACGTCGATGCCGCTCGCCGCGGCGAGCGGGGCGTTGTCGGAGACCGCGCGCGTGGCCTTGCCGATGCGGGTCCGGAGCAGGAAGTACGCGACGCCGAGCAGCACGACCACGGAGGTCGCCATGCTGACGACGTCGATCCACGAGAGCAGGATCGGTCCGAGCTGGATCTCGCGCGGGAGGGTCGCACCGGGCAGCTGGCGGGTCGAGCCGCCGTAGAAGAACTGGTACGTGTACCGCAGCGCGAGCGAGAGGCCGATGCTGACGATCATCAGGGGGATCAGGGCGACGCCGCGTTTGCGCAGCGGCTTCCAGATCACCGCGTCCAGTCCCCAGCCCAATCCGGCCGAGAGCACGATGGCGATGATGATCGCGAGCCAGACCGGCACGCCGAGCGTGGTGCTGAACGTCAGCATCATCAGGGCGCCGAACGTGATCATCTCGGCGTGGGCGAAGTTCGACAGGCCCGTGGTGCCGAAGATCAGCGAGAGCCCGATGGCCGCGAGGGCGAGCAGCAGGCCGAAGTTGAGGCCGTTCACCACGCGGATCAGGACCTGCGCCGCGTAGTTGGTCGTGACCCGTTGGCCCTCGCCGAGGAAGAAGTTCACCGCCTTGTTCTTGGTGAGCCCGAACTCCGCGTCGACCGTGGACTGGCCGTCCTCGACGACCACGCCCTCCGGGAGGGTGTCCTCGTCGAGCGAGACCTCATAGGCCTCCTTCTCGGGGACGCCGAGTCGCCACTGGCCGTTCTCGTCGGTCTCGGTCTCGGCTTCGAAGCCGCGACCGGAGACGGAGATCCTCACCCCCTCGAGCGGCTCGTCGTTGTACTTGACGTTGCCGCTGAAGAAGTACTCGAACTCCTCGGCCTGTCCGTCCGTACCCCCTTCGTCCGCCATCGCAGGGGACGCTGCGATGCCGGACAGAGTGAGTGCGGACAGAAGGAGTCCGAGGAGGAGGAGCCACCTCCCACGAGAGCGTGGGCGGACTGATTGCGTGGATTCCACTGCACCTCCAAAGGTCCCGGCATGGGGGTCGACCGGGTTCGCCTTTCCTGCGACGACGTCGTCACAGTACGTGCCGATTATGTCCCATGTGTTTCAGCCGGGATCACAAGCGGCCCTCGATTGTTATCCGGGGAATGGCGGGCGCGCAAACTCGCTTAAACTCTCTGTACCGCGACGATGCGCCCGTGCCCGCGAACCCGCGGTCCGCGGGCGATCGAGCACGACTCGAGACGAAGGGGCGACATGGATCAGGCCGATCCGTTCGGATTCACGGGACTCACGTACGATGACGTCCTCCTGCTGCCGGGGCACACCGACGTGATCCCCAGTGAGGCCGACACCAGTTCGCGCCTGACCAAGCGCATCACCGTGGCGACGCCGCTGCTGTCGGCGGCGATGGACACCGTGACCGAGTCGCGGATGGCGATCGCCATGGCCCGCCAGGGCGGAATCGGCATCCTGCACCGCAACCTCTCGATCGCCGAGCAGGCCGAGATGGTCGACCGTGTGAAGCGCAGCGAGTCGGGCATGGTCTCGAACCCGGTGACGACGACGCCGGATGCCAGCGTGGCCGAGGTCGACGAGCTGTGCGCCACCTACCGGGTGAGCGGCCTGCCCGTGGTCGACGCCGACGGCGTGCTCGTGGGCATCATCACGAACCGCGACATGCGCTTCGTCTCCGACTTCGAGAAGGCGACGACGAAGGTCGCAGACGTCATGACGACGGCGCCCCTCATCACCGGCCGCGTCGGCATGGACCCGGACGAGGCCGTCGCGATCTTCGCGCAGCACAAGGTCGAGAAGCTGCCGCTCGTCGACGACGCCGGCCGGCTGACGGGCCTCATCACCGTCAAGGACTTCGACAAGTCGGAGCAGTACCCGAACGCCACGAAGGACGCCGAGGGCCGGCTGCGCGTCGGCGCCGCGATCGGCTTCTTCGGCGAGGCGTGGGAGCGCGCCGAGGCGGTGCGCGACGCGGGCGTCGACGTCATCGTGGTCGACACCGCGAACGGCGAGTCCGCCGGCGTGCTCGACATCATCCGTCGGCTCAAGGCCGACCCGACGTTCGCGCACATCGACGTGATCGGCGGCAACGTCGCGACGTACGAGGGTGCGAAGGCCCTCGTCGACGCGGGCGCCGACGCCGTCAAGGTGGGCGTCGGCCCGGGGTCGATCTGCACCACCCGCGTCGTCGCCGGCGTCGGCGTGCCGCAGGTCACCGCCGTGTACGAGGCCTCGAAGGCCACGAAGCCGGCGGGCGTCCCGCTCATCGCCGACGGCGGCCTGCAGTACTCGGGCGACATCGCGAAGGCGCTCGTCGCCGGCGCCGACACGGTGATGCTGGGCTCGCTCCTCGCGGGCACCGCGGAGAGCCCGGGCGAACTCGTCTTCCAGAACGGCAAGCAGTTCAAGGCCTATCGGGGCATGGGTTCGCTGGGCGCCATGCAGACGCGCGGCAAGAAGACCTCGTACTCGAAGGACCGCTACTTCCAGGCCGACGTGCCGAGCGACGAGAAGCTCATCCCCGAGGGGATCGAGGGCCAGGTGCCCTATCGCGGACCCGTCTCGGCGGTGGCGTACCAGCTCGTCGGCGGCCTGCGCCAGTCGATGTTCTACGTCGGTGCGCGCACGGTGGCCGAGCTGAAGACCAAGGGCCGCTTCGTGCGGATCACCCCGGCCGGTCTCAAGGAGTCGCACCCGCACGACGTGCAGTTCGTCGTCGAGGCGCCGAACTACACGCGCTGAGGGTCGGTGCGGCGAGGCCTCCGATGGGGAGCCGCTCGCCGCATCATCCCCGGTCGTGCGCGTCGGCGATCCGGGCGATCGCCTCGGACAGCACCTCCGGAGAGCACGCGAGGTTCAGCCGCGCGTGTCCTCGGCCGACCTCGGCGCCGAAGTGCGGTCCGTTGGCCAGCGCGACGCGGGCGCGCTCCAGCGCGACCGCGGCCGGGTCGTCGCCCCACCCGAGCGCGGTGAGGTCGAGCCAGGCGAGGTAGGACGCGTCCGGCATGCGGTACCGCACCGTCGGCAGTTCGTCGGCCAGGAGGTCGGCGAGCAGCCGGCGGTTGTCGTCGATCGCGGCGATCACGCCGTCGAGCCAGGTCGCGCCGTGCCGGAACGCGGCGATCGACGCGATCGCGCCGAACTGCCCCATGCGCCACTCGACCTCGTACGGGAACGCCTCGCGGACGGCGTCGCCGCGCGCGCTCGCCGTCACGACCATCGCGGCCTTGAGGCCCGCGAGGTTGAACGCCTTGCTCGCGGCGGTCACCGCGAGTCCGTGCTCCCGCGCGGCATCCGACACCGTCAGGAACGGCACGTACGGCGATGCGGGCTGCGCCAGCGGCCCGTGCACCTCGTCGGCGACGATGGTCGCGTCGAACCGAGCCGCGAGGTCGGCGAGCGCCGCGAGTTCGTCGCGGCTCGGCACGAACCCGACGGGATTGTGCGGATTGCAGAGCACCATGGCGCGCGCACCGCGCGCGAACGCCGCCTCGATGCCGACGAGGTCGAGGCTCCACCCCGCGTCGATGCCGCCGGCGAGCGGGACGTCGACGACCCTCGCCCCGGCCTCGGTCACGAGGTCGAAGAACGGCGGGTAGATCGGCGGCGTGATCACCACACCGGAACCTGCCGGCACGGCGCGGCGGAGGATCTCGACGATCCCCGCGCTCACGTCCGAGACGCAGCTGACGCGCGCCGGGTCGGGCTCCCAGCCGAGCCGCTCGGCCGCGAAGGGCGCCAACGCCTCGGCCACGGGTCGGCTGCCCGAGTTGTAGCCGGTGTCCGAGCGGCGGATGGCGGCGTGCAGCGCCTCGGCGATCGGCTCGGCCAGCGGGTAGTCCATCTCGGCGATGGGCAGCGGCAGCACGTCGGGGTCGTAGCTGCGCCACTTCGCGCTCGTCCGGGTGCGGAGGAGGTCCAGCGGGTCGGCGGCGACGCGGTGCATGCCACCAGCCTGCCCCCGGGCGGCCCGGCACGCCACTGCGGATCGCGGCCGCTCGCGGCGCGGCATCCGTCTGTGTAGTCTGGTCGGCTGCCCGTCGGGCGGCGCGGCACGAGCCGCGATCCCGAACGGAACTGGCGCACCATGGGCTTCGTCGACGTCAACGGCGTCTCCTTCTCACTCCCCGACGGCCGGCCGCTGCTGTCCGACCTCGCGTTCCGCGTGGCCGAGGGCCGCACGACCGCGCTCATCGGGCAGAACGGCGCGGGCAAGACGACGCTCCTGCGGATCATCCGCGGCGAGCTCCGCCCCGACGAGGGGAGCGTGCAGGTCGAGGGCGGACTCGGCGTCATGGACCAGTTCGTCGGGCGGGGCGAGGTCGTCGACGGCGTCGACCGGACCGTGCACGGGCTGCTCGTCTCCGTCGCACCGACACGCGTGCGCAGGGCCGCGATCGAGCTCGAGGCGGCCGAGCAGGCGCTCATCGAGTCCGACGACACGGCCGCGCAGGTGCGCTACGCATCGGCGCTCGCCGACTACGCCGAGTCGGGCGGATACGACCAGGAGGTCGTCTGGGATCGCTGCACGGTCGCCGCGCTCGGTCTGCCGTTCGAGCGGGCGAGGTGGCGCGAGCTGGCGACGCTCTCGGGCGGCGAGCAGAAGCGGCTCGCGCTCGAGGCGCTCCTGCGAGGCCCCGAGGAGGTGCTCGTCCTCGACGAGCCCGACAACTCGCTCGACGTGCCGGGCAAGCGATGGCTCGAACAGCAGCTGCGGGCCACGCCCAAGACGGTGCTGCTCGTCTCGCACGATCGCGAGCTGCTGGCCCGCGCGGCCGACCGGATCGTGACGCTCGAGGCCGGTGCCGCGGGCAGCACCGCATGGGTGCACGGCGGGAGCTTCCGCGGATACCACGCGGCGCGCGAGGCGCGCTTCGCGCGGCTCGACGAGCTGCGCCGGCGGTGGGACGAGCAGCACGCGCAGCTGAAGCAGCTCGTGCAGGCCCTGAAGGTCAAGGCCACGTACAACGACGGCATGGCCTCCCGCTACCAGGCCGCGCTCACGCGGCTGCGGAAGTTCGAGGAGGCCGGCCCGCCCGAGGAACGGCCCCCGGCGCAGGCCGTGTCCATGCGGCTCCGGGGGTCGCGCACCGGCAAGCGCGCGGTCGTGTGCGAGGGGCTCGAGCTCGCCGGGTTGATGCGGCCCTTCGACCTCGAGGTCTGGTACGGCGACCGGGTCGCCGTGCTCGGCTCGAACGGGTCGGGCAAGTCGCACTTCCTCCGCCTGCTCGCGGCGGGCGGCACCGATCCCGACCCGGCGAAGGGTCACGTGACCGATGTCGGCGCGACGCTCGCGGCGGTGCCGCACGAGGGTCGTGCGATGCTCGGCGCCCGGGTCGTGCCGGGGTGGTTCGCGCAGGGCCACGAGTTGCCCGGGCTGCGGGGGCGCACGCTGCTGGACATCCTGCATCGCGGCGACGCGAACCGCGAGGGCATGGCCCGCGAGGCGGCGAGTTCGGCGCTCGACCGCTACGGGCTCGCCGGCGCCGCCCTGCAGCGGTTCGAGGCGCTCTCGGGCGGGCAGCAGGCGCGACTGCAGATCCTGCTGCTGGAGCTCTCGGGTGCGACCCTGCTGCTGCTCGACGAGCCGACCGACAACCTCGACCTCGTCTCGGCCGAGGCGCTGGAGGACGCGCTCTCGCGCTTCGACGGGACCGTGCTCGCGGTCACCCACGACCGCTGGTTCACGCGGACGTTCGACCGGTACCTCGTGTTCCGCGCCGACGGCGAGGTCGTCGAGGCGGACGAGCCCGTGTTCGACGAGGCGCGGGTCGCGCGGGCGCGCTGAGGCCGCCTGCGCCCCGGCGGCATCCGTGTCGGTCGTCGGGGCGCTTCGGTAGGGTTGACGGGTGACCCAGGAGATCGAGATCGGCCGCTCCAAGCGGGGCCGTCGCGTCTACGCGTTCGACGACATCGCCATCGTGCCGAGCCGGCGCACCCGTGACCCGGAGGACGTCTCGGTCGGGTGGTCGATCGACGCGTACCAGTTCGACATCCCGTTCCTGGCCGCGCCGATGGACTCGGTCGTCTCGCCGCAGACGGCGATCATGATGGGCCAGCTCGGCGGCCTCGGCGTCCTCGACCTCGAGGGCCTCTGGACGCGCTACGAGGACCCGGAGCCCGCGCTCGCCGAGATCCGCAACCTCACCGACGAGCAGGCGACGGCCCGCATGCAGGAGCTGTACTCGGAGCCGATCAAGCCCGACCTGGTGTCCGCCCGCCTCGCCGAGATCCGCGCGGCCGGCGTCACGGTCGCCGGCGCGCTCTCGCCGCAGCGCACCCAGGAGCTGTACGAGACGGTGGTTGCGGCCGGCGTCGACCTCTTCGTCATCCGCGGCACGACGGTCTCGGCCGAGCACGTGTCGAAGAACCAGGAGCCGCTGAACCTCAAGAAGTTCATCTACGAGCTCGACGTGCCCGTCATCGTGGGCGGCGCGGCGACGTACACCGCGGCCCTGCACCTCATGCGCACGGGCGCCGCGGGCGTGCTCGTCGGCTTCGGCGGCGGTGCCGCCTCGACCACGCGCACCACGCTCGGCATCCACGCGCCCATGGCCACCGCGGTGGCGGATGTCGCGGGCGCGCGCCGCGACTACCTCGACGAGTCCGGCGGGCGCTACGTGCACGTCATCGCCGACGGCGGCGTGGGCGCCGCGGGCGACATCGTCAAGGCCGTCGCGTGCGGCGCCGACGCGGTCATGCTCGGTGCGGCGCTGGCGCGCGCGACGGACGCGCCGGGCGGCGGATGGCACTGGGGCCCGGAGGCGCACCACGCGAAGCTGCCGCGCGGCCAGCGCGTGCAGGTCGGCCAGGTCGCCCCGCTCGAGGAGATCCTCTACGGCCCCGCGCCCGCGGCCGACGGCACCGCGAACCTCGTGGGCGCCCTGCGCAAGTCGATGGCCACGACCGGGTACTCCGACCTGAAGGAGTTCCAGCGCGTCGAGGTCGTCGTGGCGCCGTACCCGGCGGTCTGACCTCCGGCGACCGCCCGTCCTACACCGGGCCGGCGCGCCTGTCGACCCTGCCCGCGTCCCAGCAGATTCCATGGCACCCCCGCGGGGGGAGCGGGTAGCGTGGAGCGGGACGGGCGGCGCCGCCGCGGTCCGCCCGGGGATGGGGAGCGACGATGGCGAGACTGAAGTCGGTGACGCGTTCGAACAAGCTCGGACCGGAGGAGCGCGAGGCGGCGATCGCCCGCCTGAAGGAGAAGGAACTCGACGTCCTGGTCGTCGGCGGCGGGATCGTCGGCACGGGATCGGCGCTCGACGCCGTGACGAGAGGCCTCTCCACCGGTCTCCTGGAGGCACGCGACTGGGCGTCCGGCACGTCCAGCCGATCATCCAAGCTCGTGCACGGCGGCATCCGCTACCTCGAACAGCTCGACTTCCGCCTCGTGCGCGAGGCGCTCATCGAGCGCGGCCTGCTGCTGCAGCGGATCGCGCCGCACCTCGTGAAGCCCGTGCGCTTCCTCTACCCGCTGCAGAAGCGCATCTTCGAGCGCATCTACATCGGCGCCGGCATGCTGCTGTACGACATCTTCAGCTACTCGGGCGGGCGCCCGCCGGGCGTGCCCCACCACCGGCACCTGTCGAAGCGCCAGGTCATGCGGGCGATCCCGTCGCTCTCGAGCGACGCGCTCGTCGGCGGGCTCACCTACTACGACGCGCAGGTCGATGACGCCAGGTACGTGGCATCCCTCGCGCGCACGGCGTCGTTCTACGGCGCGCACGTCGCGAGCCGCGTCAAGGTCGAGGGCTTCGTGAAGGTCGGCGAGCGAGTGGTGGGCGTGAAGGCCCACGACCTGCAGACCGACGAGCACTTCGAGATCCGGGCGAAGCAGGTCGTCAACGCCACGGGCGTCTGGACGGACGACACCCAGCGCATGGTGGGCGAGCGCGGCACGTTCAAGGTGCGCGCGTCCAAGGGCATCCACCTCGTGGTGCCGCGCGATCGCATCCAGTCCGCGATGGGCATGATCTTCCGCACCGAGAAGAGCGTGCTGTTCGTCATTCCGTGGGGCCGGCACTGGCTCATCGGCACGACCGACACCGACTGGAACCTCGACAAGGCGCACCCGGCCGCGACGGCGGCCGACATCGACTACCTGCTCGAGCACGTCAACGCCGTCATGGCGATCCCGCTCACCCGGGAGGACGTCGAAGGCGTGTTCGCGGGCCTGCGGCCGCTGCTCGCCGGCGAGAGCGAGTCGACGTCGAAGCTCTCGCGCGAGCATGTCGTGGCGCACACCGTGCCCGGCCTCGTCGTGGTCGCCGGCGGCAAGTGGACGACCTACCGCGTGATGGCGAAGGACGCGATCGACGCGGCCGCCGACGCCATGGACGGTCGCGTGCCGAAGTCCACGACGCAGGACATCCCCCTCCTCGGCGCGGAGGGCTACCAGGCGGCGTGGAACAAGCGCGGCAAGATCGCCCGGGCGTTCGGCGTGCACAAGGTGCGCATCGAGCACCTGCTGAACCGCTACGGCACGATGACCGACGAGCTGCTCGACCTGATCCGCGAGAACCCCGAGCTCGGCGAACCGCTGCCGGGCGCCGACGACTACCTCGGCGCGGAGATCGTGTACGCCGCGTCGCACGAGGGCGCACTGCACCTGGACGACGTGCTGGCGCGGCGCACGCGCATCTCGATCGAGGCGTGGGACCGCGGCGTGTCCGCCGCGCCGGTCGCGGCCAAGCTCATGGCCGGCGTGCTCGGCTGGGACGCCGAGCGCGAGTCGCTCGAGGTGGAACGGTACCTGCAGCGCGTCGCGGCCGAGCGCGCCTCGCAGCAGCAGCCCGACGACGAGTCGGCCGACCGCGTGCGGCTCGAGGCGCCGGACATCGTGAAGGTCGACTGACCGTCGAGCACGGATGCCGCGGGCGAGCGCCCCGCGGCATCCGTCGCCCGCCGCCGGGTGCCGCGACGGCGGGCGCCTCGCAGGAGGCGTGCATCCCGCCCGGCTAGAATCCGAGCGACATGCTCCGGATGATGCTGCGCCCGCGGTGGGTGCTCGCCCTGCTCGCCGCGCTCGGCGTCGCGGCGGGCTTCGCGCTCCTCGCGCAGTGGCAGGTGGATCGCGCCGTCGAGCAGGCGACCATCGAGGTGCGCCCGACCGAGGAGGTGCGTCCGCTCGGCGACGTCGTGGAGCCGGACGGCCCGACCGAGCAGGCCGCGACCGGGCAGCGCGTCTCGGTCGCGGGCACCATCGTCCCGGGCGACACCGTGCTCGTGCAGGGCCGCCTCAACGACGGCGTCGCCGGCTGGTGGGTCGTCGCCCACCTCGAGGTGACGGATGCCGCGCCCGGCGGCCTCCCGGTCGCGGTCGGCTGGGCCGCCGACGAGGAGACGGCACGCGACGCGCTCGCCGAGGTGGACCGCGCCGCGGCCGACGGCGGCGAGGTCGAGGTCGTCGGCCGGTTCCTGCCGTCGGAGGCGCCGGTCGCGCCGGGTCCGGAGGACGACCCGCAGGCGATGACCACCGTGGCCGTCGCGCACCTCGTCAACGTCTGGGCGGACTACGACGACCGGTCCGTGTACTTCGGCTACGTCACCGCGGGGGAGCCCGCCGCCGGCCTCGAGGCGATCGCCTCGCCGCCGCCGGAGCAGGAGGCCGAGCTCAACTGGCTGAACGTCTTCTACGCCGTCGAGTGGGTCGTGTTCGCCGGCTTCGCGGTGTTCCTCTGGTACCGGCTGGTGCTCGACGCCGTGCAGCGCGAACGCGAGCAGGCCGAGCAGGACGCGGAGGAGGCCGCGGCGGCCGCGGTCGCCGGCGACGCCGACCGCGCCGAGGCGGCGGCGCGCGACTGACCCGGCAGCGGGCGGGCGCGGTTCCGCCCGCGGCGAACTCCGGCCGCGACCCCTCCCTGCGGGGTGAGGATGCCGGTGTGGGCGACGAACGAGGAAGCGACGACCGGGGCGGGCCGCGTCCCGCGGCGGACGACGACGCGACGATCCCGGAGACGCCGCTGGACGCCTACTCCCGCGTCGTGACCGGCGTCGCCCGCGACCTCCTCCCGAGCATGGCCAGCCTGGCGGTGCGCTCCCGACGCGGGGCCGGCACCGGTTCGGCGAGCGTCGTCTCCGCCGATGGGGTGCTCCTGACCAGCGCGCACGTCGTGGCGGGCGCCGACCGCGCCGAGGCGGCGTTCGGCGACGGCACCTCGGTCGACGCCGACGTCGTCGGGCGCGACCCGCTGTCGGACCTCGCCGTGCTCCGCGCCCACGGCGCGGTGCCGCCGCCCGTTCCCCTCGGCGACGCGCGCAGCCTGCGCGTCGGACAGCTCGTCGTCGCGCTCGGCACGCCGCTCGGGCTCGCGGGAAGCGTGACCGCGGGCATCGTCTCGAACCTCGGCCGCTCCCTGCCGACCGCCGCCGGCCGGGTCGTCGACGAGGTCATCCAGACCGACGCCGCGCTGAACCCCGGCAACAGCGGCGGCGCGCTCGCCGACGGACGGGGTCGCATGGTCGGCGTGAACACCGCCGTGGCCGGCGTCGGCCTCGGCCTCGCGGTGCCCATCAACCCGGCCACCCGCGCCATCATCGACGCCCTCGTCGCGCACGGCCGGGTCCGGCGGGCGTGGCTCGGGATCGCGGGCGCCCAGGTGCGGCTCGCGCCCGAGCTCGCCGCGCGCATCGGCTCGCCCACGGGCCTGCAGGTCACGTTCGTCGTCGCCGGGAGCCCGGCCGAGGCCGCCGGCATCCGCCCCGGCGACATCGCGGTCAGCCTCGACGGCACCGGCATCGTGACCGCGACCGCCATCCAGCGGCTCATGGTCGAGGACGCGATCGACCGCGAGGTCGAGATGACGCTGTGGCGCGGCGGCGCGCTCGTCGACGTGTTCGTGGTGCCGCGCGAGCTCGTCGGATCGTAGCCACGGGCGGGGACCGTGCGGCGCCGGGGCGCGGCATCCGTCACGGCCATCGCCCAGCCGGGCGCCCCGTAGACTGGACGCCATGCCCCTCGCGCCCAAACCGGCTGATTTCCCGCGCATCCGCGGGGCCCTGAAGTTCTACATGGTGGCCTCGGTCATCACGGGCGTCATGCTCCTCCTGCTCTGCACGGAGATGCTGCTGAAGTACGTCTGGCACCTCGAGCTCTTCGCGTTCGGCCCGAACGGGCTGCTCGCCTTCGAGCCCGTCGTCGAGACCCCCGAGGGGCTCGAGTCGACCGGCACGGGCGTGAACCTCTCGACCGGCATCCTGATCGCGCACGGCTGGTTCTACGTCGTGTACCTGTTCAGCAACTTCCGGCTGTGGAGCCTCATGCGCTGGCCGTTCTGGCGCCTGCTCGTGCTCGCCTCCGGCGGCATCGTGCCGTTCCTCTCCTTCATCCTCGAGGCCCGCATCGGCCGCGAGGTCCGCGACTACCTCGCGACGCGCGAAGCGGATGCCGCGGCCGCGCGCCCCGCGTCCGACTCCGACTCCGAGCCCGTGGAGGCCGCCCAGTGAGCGAGACCCAGCAGCGACCCGTCCTCGTCGTGGACTTCGGCGCGCAGTACGCGCAGCTGATCGCGCGACGCGTGCGCGAGGCATCCGTCTACTCCGAGATCGTGCCGCACACGATCACGGCCGAGGAGGTGCGCGCGAAGGACCCGATCGGGATCGTGCTGTCGGGCGGGCCGTCGTCGGTGTACGAGCCGGGCGCGCCGTCGCTCGACCCGGGCATCCTCGAGCTCGGGGTGCCGACGCTGGGCATCTGCTACGGCTTCCAGGTCATGGCGCAGCAGCTCGGCGGCGAGGTCGCGCACACCGGCCACCGCGAGTACGGCTCGACCGCGGCCACCGTGCGCGTCGACGACCGGAACCTGCTGCTCGGCGGACAGCCCGAGCACCAGACCGTGTGGATGAGCCACGGCGACTCCGTCTCGGTCGCGCCCGAGGGCTTCGAGGTGCTCGCGTCGACCGCCACCACGCCCGTCGCCGCGTTCGCGAGCGACGACCAGGGCTTCTACGGCGTGCAGTGGCACCCCGAGGTCAAGCACTCGCCGTACGGGCAGGACGTCATCGAGAACTTCCTGCACAAGGCGGCGCGGATCCCCGCGGACTGGAACCCCGACAACGTCATCGCCGAGCAGGTCGCGCGCATCCGCGCACAGGTCGGCTCTGCGCGCGTCATCTCGGCACTGTCGGGCGGCGTCGACTCGGCGGTCTCGACGGCGCTCGTGCACGAGGCCGTCGGCGACCAGCTCACCGCCGTGTTCGTCGACCACGGGCTGCTCCGCAAGGGCGAGCGCGAGCAGGTGCAGGAGGACTACGTCGCGGCCACCGGCGTGCGCCTCGTGACCGTCGACGCGGCCGACACCTTCCTCGCCGCGCTCGCGGGCGTCACCGACCCGGAGGAGAAGCGCAAGATCATCGGGCGGGAGTTCATCCGCGCCTTCGAGCAGGCCGAGCGCGACCTCGTCGCCGAAGCCGCGGCCGAGGGTGAGAAGGTGAAGTTCCTCGTCCAGGGCACGCTCTACCCCGACGTCGTCGAGTCCGGCGGCGGCACGGGCACCGCGAACATCAAGAGCCACCACAACGTGGGCGGCCTCCCGGAGGACCTGCAGTTCGAGCTCGTCGAGCCGCTGCGCACGCTCTTCAAGGACGAGGTGCGCGCCATCGGCCGCGAGCTCGGCCTGCCGGAGGCGATCGTCGGCCGCCAGCCGTTCCCGGGCCCGGGCCTCGGCATCCGCATCGTCGGCGAGGTCACCCGGGACCGCCTCGAGGTGCTCCGCGAGGCCGACGCCATCGCGCGCGCCGAGCTGACCGCGGCGGGCCTCGACGGCGAGATCTGGCAGTGCCCGGTCGTGCTGCTCGCCGACGTGCGCTCGGTCGGCGTGCAGGGCGACGGCCGCACCTACGGGCATCCGATCGTGCTGCGCCCGGTGTCGTCGGAGGACGCGATGACGGCCGACTGGACGCGCGTGCCGTACGAGGTGCTCGCGAAGATCTCGAACCGCATCACCAACGAGGTGCGCGAGGTCAACCGCGTCGTGCTCGACGTCACGTCGAAGCCGCCGGGGACCATCGAGTGGGAGTGAGGTCGCGCGAGCGCGCGACCTGAGCCGGAGGGCGCGGACCGCGGGGTCCGCGCCCTCCGTCGTTCCCCGTGGGAGCGCGGTTCAGTCGAGGAGCCGGCGGATGGCGGACCGGTGCGCGCCGGGGTCGATCGCGTCGCCGCGCCGTGCCGTGACCTGGTGGAGGAGCGCGCCGTCGCAGTAGTCGGCGATCCAGCGCGCACGTCGGGGCACGTCGTCGGCGCCGACAGCGGCGACCATCCCCTCGGCGATCGTGAGGAACCGGGCGTGCGCTGCGACGACCGCATCGGGTGCGCCGATGGAGATCGCGAAGCGGGCCCGGGTGAGCTCCGCCTGCGCGACGCCGAAGACCTCGAGGTAGTGCGCGAGCCGATCGGCGAGCTCGTCGCGCGTGCCCGGCGGAGGCGCCCCGGCGTCGTCGTGCCAGAGCGCGAGGTCTCGCGCCTCGAGCCGGTCGACGACCGCGTCGACGAGCGCGCGGCGGGTGCGGAAGACGTTCGACGTGCTCCCGGTCGGCACGCCGGCCGCGGCGTCGACCGCGCGGTGCGTGAGCGCCTTGAGGCCGTCGGCCGCCACGAGGGCGAGTGCGGTGTCGGCGAGGATCGTGCGGCGGTCGGGCATGGCGTGAGTCTAGCGAGCTCACTACAGCCGTAGTCGACGAGCGACTACATATGTAGTATCATCGGGTCCGTGGAACGGATCGTCATCGTCGGCGGCGGCATCGCCGGTCTCGCGCTCGCCGCGTCGCTCGACCCGGCCCGGCGCAGGGTCACGCTCGTGGAGCAGCGTCCCGAGCCGCCGAGGGTCGGCACGAGCCTCGCCGTCTGGCCCAACGCGGCCGACGCGCTGCGCGAGATCGGGATCTTCGACCGACTCGCCGCGGTGAGCCCGTCGGTCGACCGGTTCCCGATCATCGCCTCACGTGGCCGTCGGCTCGAGTCGTCCGTGCCCGAGTCGATCCTGGTCGCGCGCTCGGACCTCCTCGACGCGCTCGACGACGCCGTGCCCGCCGCCGTCGACCGTGTCGTCCGACGGGTCGACCGGCTCGACGACGACCCGCTCGTCGGGGCCGACCTCGTCGTCGGCGCCGACGGCGTGCACTCCGTCGTCCGACGCGACGGATGGGGCGACCGATCGCGCGCCGTGGCGACGCCGGTCCTCGCCGTCCGGGGCGTCCACCGGGGGCGGGTCGACGAGGCGGACCTCGGCGAGTACTGGGGGCGCGGGCAACTGTGGGGGCTCGGCCCGCACCGCGACGGCACGAACTGGTACACGGCCTTCCGCTCCGCGCTGGGCCCCCGCGACGTCGACGTCGTCGCCGCGCTCCGGGAGGCGTCCGCGATCGCCGTACCACCGGCCGTCGCGGAGATCCTCGCGGCCGCGGAGCCCCGCACGACGCTCGCCCAGCGCATCATGGTCGCCCCGCGCCTGCGCAGCTACGCCAGCGGGCGACGCGTGCTGATCGGCGACGCCGCCCACGCCATGACCCCGAACCTCGGCCGAGGCGGCGGGGAGGCGCTGACGGATGCGGTGACCCTCGCCGCGCTGCTCGACCGGCTCCCGATCGACGAGGCCCTGGCCGCGTACGACCTGGAACGCCGACGTGCGACCCGGCGGCTCGCGGTCTCCTCCGCCGCCGCCATGCGGATCTCCCTCGCCCGCGGCGCCCAGCCCCTGCGCGACGCACTGCTCGGCGCCGCCGGCGGACGCGGCTCGCGGCGCGCCGGCGGACGCGGTTCGCGGCGCGCCGGCGGACGCGGTTCGCGGCGCGCCGGGGCACGGGCGACGGCGGGCACGCCGAGCTGATCCCCCGGTCGCGGACCACGGCCGTCCACGACCGGGCGCGGGCCGTGGCATCCGTCGCACCCATCTGGAAGCATGGCGCCATGGCCGTCGTGGAGAACTCCAAGCTCAGCGTCATCGGAGCGGGCAGCGTGGGTGCGAGCCTCGTGTACGCCTCGCTCATCCGCGAGTCGGCGAACCAGGTCGCGCTGTACGACATCGCGAAGGAGAAGGTCGAGGCCGAGGTGCTCGACCTCGCGCACGGCACGCAGTTCACGCGTTCGAACGTGACCGGCGGAGCCGACCTCGACGTCGTCGCCGGCTCGCACGTCGTCGTCATCACGGCGGGCGCGAAGCAGCAGCCCGGCCAGAGCCGGATGGAGCTCGCCGGCACGAACGTCGGCATCCTCGAGCGCCTGCTGCCCGACCTGATGGAGCGCGCGCCCGACGCCATCTACATGCTCGTGACGAACCCCGTCGACGTGCTCACGGTCGCCGCGCGGCAGATCACCGGGCTGCCGCCCGAGCGGGTCATCGGGTCGGGCACCGTGCTCGACACGTCGCGACTGCGGTGGCTGCTCGCCAAGCGCGCCGGCGTCATGACCTCGAGCGTCCACGCCGACATCGTCGGCGAGCACGGCGACACCGAGTTCCCGCTCTGGTCGAATGCGCGGATCGGACCCGTGCCGATCCTGGAGTGGACGGGCGGCGAGCGGTTCTCGATCGACGAGCTCGCCGGTCTCGCCTCGGAGGTCCGCAACGCGGCGTACACCGTCATCCGGGGCAAGGGCGCGACGAACTACGCCATCGGCCTGTCGGGCGCGCGCATCGTCGAGGCGCTGCTCGACGACGAGCACGCGGTGCTGCCGGTCTCCACCGTGCACTCCGGCGCGTTCGGGCTCGACGGGGTCGCGCTGTCGATGCCGTCGGTCGTCGGCGGCGACGGCGCGTTCCCGATCGCCGAGACCCCGATGTCGGAGGTCGAGGCCGGCCTGCTCGCGGCGTCCGGCGATGCGATCCGGGCGACCATGCAGACCCTCGGGCTCTGAATCCGACGTGCTCCCGACCGACGTGTCGATCGGGCGGCTTCCCGTTCGACGTCATCAGTGAGAGGGTCGAGACGCGACCCGGACAATGCGAGGAGCATCCCACCATGCCGAAGTACATGCTGATCATGCGGGCCGACGACCGGGCGGTCGAGGCCTACCAGGACATGCCGTTCGAGCAGGTCATCGAGGCCATGGGCCGGTACAACGAGGAGCTGATGAAGGCCGGCGTCATGCTCGCCGGCGAGGGCCTCTCCGACGCCGACGAGGGCTTCGTCGTCGACTTCGACGCCGAGCCGCCGCTCGTCACCGACGGCCCCTACGGCGAGACCAAGGAGCTCTTCAACGGGTTCTGGATCCTCGAGGTCGCCTCGAAGGAGGAGGCCGCCGAGTGGGCCAAGCGCTGCCCGCTCGGGCCCGGGTCCAAGCTCGAGGTGCGACGGGTCACCGAGCTCGACGACTTCCCGCAGGACAACGAATGGATCCAGAAGGAGGCGGGCTGGCGCGAGGAGCAGGCGCAGCGCGCCGCGAAGGCGTGAGGGGCAGCGCCGGCACGTGAGCGACGAGACGACGGATGCCGCGACGGCGCGCCCAGCGGACCCCGAGTCCGCCCGGCGCGCCGTCGCCGCCGTCTGGCGCATCGAGTCGGCGCGCATCGTCGCGACGCTGACCCGCATGGTCGGCGACTTCGCGCTCGCCGAGGACCTCGCGCAGGACGCACTCGCCGAGGCGGTCGCGCAGTGGCCGGCCTCGGGCGTCCCGTCGAACCCTGGCGCGTGGCTCACCGCGGTCGCGAAGCGCCGTGCCATCGACGGCTGGCGTCGTCGCGAGCGCTACGACGAACGCCTCGCGGCCATCGCGCACGACCTCGAGCGCGAGCAGGCCGAGGCGGCGGATGCCAGGGCCGGCCTGCCGTACGACCCCGACGCGATCGACGACGACGTGCTCCGGCTCGTGTTCGTGTCGTGCCATCCGGTGCTCTCCCGCGAGGCGCGCGTGGCACTCACGCTCCGGGTCGTCGGCGGCCTCACGACCGAGGAGATCGCGCGGGCGTTCCTCGTGCCCGTCTCGACGGTGCAGCAGCGCATCGTGCGGGCGAAGAAGACGCTGGGTGCGGCCGGGGTGCCGTTCGAGGTGCCGCCGCGCGAGGAGTTCCCGGAACGGCTCGGCACCGTGCTCGGGGTGCTGTACCTGATCTTCAACGAGGGGCACTCCGCGTCGGCGGGGGAGGACCTCATGCGTCCCGAGCTCAGCCGGGAGGCGCTGCGGCTCGCGCGCGTGCTCGCCGCCCTCGTGCCGAGGGAGCCCGAGGCGCACGGGCTGGTCGCGCTCATGGAGCTCACCGCGGCGCGGTTCCCGGCACGACTCGACGAGCACGGCGACCCGGTGCTCCTCGGCGACCAGGACCGACGGCGGTGGGACCGCTCGGCGATCACGCGGGGGCGCGCGGCGCTCGCGCGAGCGGACGGGATCGGCCGGGGCCGGGGCGCGTACGCCCTGCAGGCGGCCATCGCGGAGCAGCACGACCTCGCGGCATCCGTCGACGACACCGACTGGGCCGCGATCGTCGAACTCTACGGAGCGCTCGGGCGGGTGGCGCCGTCGCCGGTCGTCGAGCTCAACCGTGCGGTCGCGGTGGCGATGGCGGACGGCCCCAAGGCGGGGCTCGCCCTCGTCGACGAGCTGTCGGCCGACGGACGGCTGGCGCGTTACCACCCGCTGCAGGCGGTGCGCGCCGAGCTCCTCGAGCGACTCGGCCGCGACGACGAGGCGCGCGAGGCATTCGCCGAGGCGGCGCGACTCACCGCGAACGAGCGCGAGCGCGCCGTGCTGCTCGCCCGGGCCGCGGCCCGGCGCTGAGCGGTCAGTGCCGTGCGCCGCGGCGCGCCGGAACGCGCTGGAGTGCGATTTCTGCGATGGAGTGCGGTCTGACCCCGTACTCCACCGCGGAAACGGGACTCGAACGCGCGCCGCGGCCGCCGCCCGGAAACGCGGAACGGGCCGCCCCCGAGGGGGACGGCCCGTTCGCGAGGTCGCTCGGCGCTAGTCGCGCGCGATCGCGAGCATGCGCAGGATCTCGAGGTACAGCCAGATGACCGTGACCATGATGCCGAAGGCGCCGGTCCAGCCGTACTTCTTCGGGGCGCGGTTGCGCACGCCCTGCTGGATGAAGTCGAAGTCGAGCACGAGCGAGTACGCGCCCATGATGACGACGAGCACGCCGATGACGATGCCCAGCGGGATGCCGAAGATCTCGACACCACGGACGCCCCACGGGTCGTCGGTCACGCCGAAGAGGATGAGCCCCATGTTCACCAGCGAGAACACGAGGTAGCCGACCATCGCGATCAGGAAGACCTTGGTGGCCTTCTTCGAGGCGCGGATCTTGCCCGAGGCGAACAGCGCGAGGGTGACGCCGACGACCACGAGGGTCGCGATCACGGCCTGCGCCACGATGCCGCCGCCGTAGGCCAGCTCGTACCACGCCGAGATGCCGCCGACGAAGACGCCCTGCACGCCGGCGTACGCGAGCACGAGAGCCGCCGACGGCTCCTTCTTGAAGATGTTGACGAGCGCCAGCACGAAGCCGACGATGCCGGCGCCGATCCAGAGGAACGGCATCGACTGGACCGTGAGCCAGCCGATCGCCGCGCCCACGAGGAGCAGCCCGAACGCCGCGGCGGACTTGGCGATCGAGTCCTCGATCGTCATGACGTCGCGGTCGGGGAGGGTCGCGGGCTGGTTGTACATGTCCTGGAGCTGCTGGGCCGACATGTCCTGACCGACCGCCACCGCCCCCTGGCCTGAGGTGAACGCCTCGTTGCGTGAGAAGGCGGGGTTGTTGAGAGCCATTGCTGTGGTTCCTCTGCTTTCGGCTTTCCGTCGTGTGGAGGGGAATCACGCGGACCTCGCGGTCGCGTCCGTCCAATCTACCGGTTCCAGCCGTGTCAACGCCGTGAGTTCGCGCGGGATTCCGCGGGAGGGCCTGCGAGCGTGGCTACGCTGAAGCCATGTGGCGCGACCCCGCCGAGCGGCCCATGGTCATCGGGCACCGCGGCGCCTCCGGGCACCGACCCGAGCACACCGAGGCCGCGTACCGGCTCGCCTTCGCGCTGGGCGCCGAGGCGGTCGAGCCCGACCTCGTCGCGACGCGCGACGGCGTGCTCGTGCTGCGGCACGAGAACGAGATCTCCGGCACGACGGATGTCGCGTCCCGACCGGAGTTCGCGTCGCGCCGGACGACCCGCGAGGTCGACGGCCGCCCGCTGACGGGCTGGTTCACGGAGGACTTCACCTGGGCCGAGCTGGCGACCCTCCGCGCGACCGAGCGGCTCGGCGGCATCCGTCCGCACAGTGCGAGCTTCGACGGGCGCTACCCGATCCTGCGCTTCCGCGACCTGCTGGAGCTGCTCGACGAGGGCAGCGACGAGCACCGCCGCGTCATCCGCCTCGTCGCCGAGTTCAAGCACGCGACCCACTTCGCCGCGCTCGGCCTGCCGCTCGAGGAGCTCTTCGCCGCCGAGCTCGCTGCGGCCGGGTGGGGCCGAGGCGACGACCGGCTCGTCTCGGAGTCGTTCGAGCCGGGGCTGCTCGACCGGCTCGTCTCCAGCGGCATCCGCGGCACCCGGGTGCTGCTCATCGAGGACCGGGGCGCGCCGTACGACCTCGTCGCGGCGGACGGCGCCGGCGCACGGAGGTACGACGCGTTCGTCAGCGAGCGGGGCCTGCTCGGACTCGCGGGCGTGGTGCACGGCGTGAGCGTCGGCAAGGGCCGGCTCGTGGGCGGGAAGCCGGAGCCGGAGGACGGGGCGCCGCCCCGGCGGACCCGCCCCGACGCGCCGCTGCGGGGGTCCGAGCTCGTGGACGCGGCGCACGCCGCCGGGCTGGCGGTCTACACGTGGACCCTGCGACCCGAGAACCGGTTCCTCGCCCCGGAGGCCCGGCGCGGGGCGTCGCGCGGCGCCTGGGGCGACTGGCTCGGCGAGTTCACGCGGATCATGGACACCGGCGTCGACGGCGTCTTCCTCGACCACCCGGACCTCGGCATCGAGGCGCGGCGCTCGTACCTCGACGGCTGACCGCCCCCGCTCTGGGACTTGACGCGCCCTTCGGGCGATGCGACGGTGTGCCGCAGGCGACGCTCCGCGCCGGGCGTCCCGGCAAGGGGGCCGTCATGGGGCAGTCGATCCGTCCGCGCAGGTCCGTGCTCGTCGTGGCGGCGCTCGCCACGGCGGCGATCGTGCTCACGTCCGCCGTCCCGGCATCCGCCTACGAGACGTCCGCATACTCGCACGACCGGGAGCCGGAGGTCCTGCGCACGGACTGGATGGCGGCCCTGCCGGGAGACCTGCGGCTGAGCCAGCTCTCGATACCCGGCACCCACGACTCCGGGGCGCAGAACCACGGCGGGCCCCTCACGATCACGCAGTCGATGCGGTTCGCCGACCAGATGGACGCCGGCATCCGCGCCCTCGACATCCGCGTGGGCGAAGGCCACGACTGCCCCCTCGACATCTACCACGGCATCATCTGCCAGGACATCGCGCTCGCCGACGTCGTCGACACCATGGTCGACTTCCTCGCCGCCCACCCCGGCGAGACGATCGTCACGCGGGTCGCGAAGGAGCACGGCGACCCCTCGTTCGACGAGGTGAAGGCGCTCTTCGACGGGCACTACTACGACGGGACCGACACCGATCCCACGCTCGACGAGATGCGCGGCCGGATCGTCGTCTTCGTCGAGGACTTCGACCCGATCGGGCCCTTCAACTGGACTGACGCGAACCTGGTGATCGAGGATCACTACTCCTTCACGGTCGAGCGCGACCTCGCGGACAAGTGGTGGTACGTCCGACCCAGCCTCCGCGGCGCCGACACCGCCGACGCGGCGATCCACATCACCTTCACGTCGGCGACCAGTGCCGGCGCCTACCCGTACTTCTTCGCGAGCGGCCACATCAGCTCGGGCACCGACGCCGCCCAGCTCTGGACGGGGTGGGACGCGCACGACTGCAAGAAGGCGGCGCAGTGCCTGCCCGAGTACCCGCGCGAGAAGCACCTCGGCACCACGTGGGTCTACTACATGGGGCTCAACCAGCTCACGATGGACTACGTCGACTCGACGATCCGGACGCGCACCGGCATCGTGTACTCCGACTTCCCGGGGCCGGGACTCATCGAGGCGATCATCGCGGTGAACCCGCTGGGCGAGGGGCGGACGCTCCCCGAAACCGGCACCCCGCACGACGTCGTGCACGTGCTGCAGGCCGCGCTCGAGGACGGCACGCTGAGCGACTCGGACGAGCGGCTCGCGCAGCGCGTCATCGACGACCTGTGGGGCAGCGGCTCGGGCCGTGCGTGGAACGGCTGGCAGGACCTGGCGTCGAACGGCGCGACCGTCGCGGCCGTCCGGCGCCTCGAGGACGCGATCGACGCGCTGGGCCGGATGCAGGGCTTCGACGGCGCTGCGACCCTGCAGGCGTGGCTGTCGGACGCCGCGGCCGAGCTCGCGGCATCGCCGCGGGACGCGCGCGGACCGCGGAACGCGACGGAGCCGCCGGACGCGCGGGGCGCCGCGCTCCGCGGAGGAGGCGCGCCGCTCGGCTAGGATCCGCAGCACGCGGGGAGCCCGCGTCGGTCGGCGGACGGGGGTCGGATGGGCGCCGTGCTCGCGTTCGCGACGGCACGCTGGGGCGTGCGACTGCGCACCGCGCGAGGGCTCGAGCGGGCGCGGCGGCGCGGCATCCGGCGGCTGCTGCGGAGGATGCCGCGGGCGGCCCGCCACGCGGGCGCGCCGCGGTCGCTCGCCGACGTGCCGATCGTCGACAAGGCCGCCGTGCTCGCCGACTTCGCCGCGTGGAACGTGCACGGCGTGGAGCTCGCGACGGCGCTGGCGGCCGCGCGCGAGGCGGAGCACACCCGCGACTTCAGCGGCCTGCTGCCGGGCGGTCTCACCGTCGGACTCTCGAGCGGCACCTCGGGGCGCCCCGGGGTGTTCCTCGTCGACCGCCGAGAGCGGCTGGCCTGGGCGGGCACGGTGCTCGGGCGGCTCCTCGATCGTGCGAGCCTCGCGCAACTCCTGCGGCCCTGGCGGCCACCGGTGCGGATCGCGTTCTGCCTCCGCGCGAACAGCACCCTGTACGAGTCGGTCGCGAGCCGCCGGCTGGCGTTCGGGTTCGTGGACCTCGTGGCGCCGTTCGCCGAGGTGCTCGAGCAGGTCGCCGCCGCCCGTCCCCACGTGCTGGTGGCGCCGTCGAGCGTGCTCGCGGAGCTCGCCGCCGCGCAGCGCGCGGGTGCGCTCGCGATCTCGCCGCGCACCGTCGTCGCGGTCGCGGAGGTGCTGTCGGACGAGGACGTCGCGCTCGCCGAGGCGGCCTGGGGGGTTCGTCCGCGCCGGGTGTACCAGGCGACCGAGGGCCTGCTCGCACTCGACTGCGCACACGGGCGGCTCCACCTGAACGAGCCCGGCGTGCTGGTCGAGCGCGAATGGCTCGACGCCGGGCATCGGCGCTTCGTGCCGATCGTGACCGACCTCGAGCGTCGCACGCAGCTCGTCGTGCGGTACCGGCTCGACGACGTGCTCCGTGCGGCACCGGACGACGCGTCGCCCTGCCCGTGCGGCGACCCGGCAGCCGTGATCGAGGCGGTCGAGGGCCGGGCGGACGAGGTCGTCGAGGCGGTCGGCGCGGCGGGCGGGATCGTGCGGGTCTTCCCCGACACGCTGCGGCGTGCGATGGCGCTCGCGTTGGGCGATGCGGATGCCGCGGGGCCCGGCGGCGTCGAATGGGGCATCCGCTGGGCGCCGGACCGGCTCGTCGTGGCGCTCTCGCGCACCGGCGATGCCGCCGTCGATGAGGCGGTCGAAACGGCCGTGCGGCGCCGGCTCGCCGAGCTCGCCGCGGCCGTCGGTGCTCGCCCGCCCGTCGTGGCCGTGGCGGCCTGGGCTCCGCCGGCTCCGGGCGAGAAGCTCGTCCGCATCCGTCGGGAGGCGACCGCGGCCGTGCCGAGTGGACGGACCGTCGATGCCTGAGCGGACCCGGGTGCTCGTCACGGGCGCGACCGGCTTCGTCGGCGGGGCACTGCTGCGCGCCCTGCGGGCGCGGGCGGACGTCGACGCGCGAGGCGTCGGCCGCCGCCCGGTCGACGACCCGGCGATCGCTCGCGTCGACCTCTCGCGTCCGTTCGCACCGCCGTTCGGACCGGAGTTCCGGCCCGACGTGATCGTGCACGCCGCGGCGCGGGCGAGCCAGTGGGGCACGCGCGCCCAGTACCGCGCGCAGAACGTGGACGCGACGGCGAACGTGCTCGACCTCGCGCGCCGGTCGGGCACCCGCCGCGTGGTCCACGTGTCCTCCACGTCGGTGCTCTACCGGCGGGCGGACCAGTTCGGGCTCTCGGAGACCGCTCCGGCGGGGCCCGACTTCCTGAACGAGTACGCGCGCACCAAGCACGAGGGCGAGGAACTCGTCCGCCGGCACGCCGGCGAGTGGGTCGTCGTGCGCCCCCGCGCGGTCTTCGGTCCGGGCGACACGACGCTGCTGCCCCGCATCCTCGCCGCGGCCCGCCGCGGCCGGCTGCCGTTCCTCGGCGACCCCGACCACCCCGCCGTCGGCGACCTGCTGTACATCGACGTGCTCGCCGACGCGCTCGTCTCGGCCGCGCTCGCGCCGGGCATCGCCGGCACGACGGTGAACCTCGCGAGCGGTGAGCCCGTGCCGCTCATGCCGACGATCGCGCGCATCCTCCGCGAGCTCGGGCTGCCCGTGCCGCGTCGCACCATCCCGCGTCGCGCCGCCCTCGGCCTCGCGACGGCCGCGGAGACGGCGTGGCGGGTCGGGCGACTCGGCGGCGAGCCGCCGCTCACGCGGTACGCGGTCTGGCTGCTCGCCTCGTCGAAGACGTTCGACGTGTCGCTCGCGCGGCGACTGTTCGGCCCGCCGTCGCTGTCGACGGACGAGGCGATCGACCGCACGATTGCGGCCGCGCGACGCGACCTCGTCGCCGGAGCGGCCCGATGAACCGGGGCGATCGCATGGTCGTCGGCCTGGCCGCGGCCTACGTCGGCGTGCTCGTCGCCAAGGCCGCGCTCGCCGGGACGGCGGTCGCGCGGCGCCGCGCCCGCGTGCGGGCGGCGGCGGACCGCCCGGAGCCGGGACGCCCGCCCGTGGAGCCCGCCGACCTCACCGTCGTGCAGCCGATCCTCTCGGGCGACCCCCAGCTCGAGGACGCCCTCGTCGCCACGCTCGTCGCCGCGCCGCGGGCGCGCGTGCTCTGGCTCGTGGACGAGGACGACGTCGAGGGGCGTCGCGTCGCGTCGGCGGCCCGGTCGCGGCATCCGCTCGTCGACGTCGAGGTGGTCGACTGCCCGCCGTGCCCGCCCGCAGCCTCGCCCAAGGCGTTCAAGCTCGCGCTCGCCGAGACGCGGATCACGACCGCCGCCTTCGCCGTCGTCGACGACGACACGCGCATCACCGCCGACGGCGTCGCAGCCCTGCTCGACGGCCTGCGCGTCGCCGACGTGAGCACCGGCCTGCCCTGCTACGTGCCCGGTCCGGGCCGGTGGTCGCGCCTCCTGGCGGCGTTCGTGAACGACCAGGCGATCCTCGCCTACCTGCCGACCTCGGCGTCCGGGTCGGCCCGGGCGCTGAACGGCATGACCTGGGCGATGCGCACGCGGACCCTGCGGCGCCTCGGCGGGTTCGGACCGCTCACCGGGCTGCTCGCCGACGACCTCGCGATCGCGTCGCGCGTCCGCGGCGCCGGCGGCGCGATCGACCAGACCGACGTGCCGCAGTTCGTGTCGACGTCGGTCGCCGACGGGCGCGCGTACCGGCGGCTGATGCACCGGTGGCTCGTGTTCGCCGGGCTCGCGGTGCGGGCCGAGGCGGCCGGATGGCGCATCGCCCTCGTCGTCGCGTACGCCCTCCCGTCCGCGCTGCTCGCCGGGCTCGTCGCCGGTGCGCTCGCCCGACCCGGCACCGTGCGCGCGGGGGCGGTCGTCGGCGCACTCGCGGCCCGCTCGGCCGTGATCGCCGCGGCGCAACGCACGGTCACCGGCCGCGCGCGCCACGACCCCGCGCACTCCCTCGCGGCCGAGCTCGCGCTGCCCGTGCAGTTCGCCGCGGCGCTCGCCGTGCCGCGCATCACGTGGCGCTCGCGGCGGTACGTCGTGCACGCGAACGACCGCTTCGAGCCGGTGGCGCGATGAGCCTCCTCGTCTGCTTCCTGACCGGGCGGAGCGATCCGGCGAACACCGCACTGTCGCCCGCCCAGCTCGCGCTGCTCGACGCGCTCCCGGTCGGCGCGGGCGAGCGGATCGACGTGAACTTCCCGTACGCCGCCGCGTCGGGGCCGTGGCGCCGCACCCCGCTCGCCGTCGCGAGCGTGCGGAACGGCCGGGACTACCTCGGATCGCGGCGACCGGGCTTCGCCCGGCGGTACGCCGCCGAGGTGCGTCCGGTGCTCGCGGCCGCCGACCGGACGCTCGTGCTCGCGGGCAGCTGCGGCCTCGAGCTGCTGGCGAACCTGCGGCTCGACCGGCACGCGCTCGCCGGCCTCCACGTGCTCGCCTTCGGCCCGGTCGCGCGCTCCCATCCTCCCGTGAGCCTCGAGACCGTCGTCGGGCGGACCGACCTGCTCGCCCGGAGGTGGGCGCCGCGGGCGGACCACGTCATCGGGGCCGGCCACCTCGACTACCTCGCCTCGCCGGAGTTCCGCGCGATCGCGGCCCGTGCGGTGGAGCGGCTCCGGTGAGCGGGCACATCGCGCTCGTCGCGCCGCCGTTCGCCGGGCACCTGCACCCCGTGCTCGGCATCGGCGTCGAGCTCGCCCGGCGCGGCATCCCGGTACGCGTGCTCAGCACCGCCGGTGCCCTCCCGCGGATCCGTGCGGCGGGCCTGCCGGGCGAGGTGCTCGCGTCGGTGGACGACGCCCGCGTGCAGGTCGTCGCGGACCCCGTCGAGCGCGTCGGACGCGACCCGGTGCGCCTCCACCGCCAGTTCCGGGCGACGCTCGGCATCCTCCGCGACCTCTCCGGCGACCTCGACGCGCACCTCGCCCCCGATCCCCCCGCGATCGTCGTCGCCGACTTCACGCTGCCCGTCGCCGGCGCCGTCGCCGCACGGCACGGTGCACGGTGGTTCACGGCGATGCCCTCACCCGCGGCGATCGGCTCGACCGACGGCACGCCGTCGTACTGCGGCGGCCTCCTGCCGCCGCGCGGGGCCGTCGGCCGCGCACGCGACGCCGTCGCGCGCGCGGGCGTGCGGACCTTCAAGCGGAGCGTCTTCGCGCTCAACGCCCGGCCGTTGCGCGAGCTGGGGTTCACGGGCGCCTTCCGGCCGGACGGCACGGAGCAGGCGTACTCGCCCGACACGGTGCTCGCCCTCGGGCTCGCCGAGCTCGAGCTGCCGCGCACGTGGCCCGCGTCGGTGCGATTCACGGGGCCGGTGCGGTACTCGCCGCCGGGGCGGCCGGGGGCGTGGGGCGACGCCGACGGCGTGGTCGGCGACGACCGGCGCGCGGGCGACCCGTCGGCGTCCGCCGACCGCCCCGGACCGGCGCGCCCGCGCGTGCTCGTCGCCTTCGGCACGCATCTCGCGCCCGAGAAGGCCCGGCTGGTCGACGTACTCGCCCGCGTGGCGGCGCTCCTGCCGGACGTCGACCTCGACCTCACGCTCGGCGGGACGACCCTGCCCGGCGGGGCGGGGTCGGGGTCGGCGCCGGGGCCGAGCTCGGCGCCGAGGTCGGGGCTGCCCGGTCGCCTGCGCGTGCTCGCATACGTCGACTACGACCGCCTCGACCGGTACGCCGCGATCGTCCACCACGGCGGGACCGGCATCGCGCAGGCCGCACTCGCCGCGGGTCGGCCCGCCGTCGTCGTGCCGGTCGACTACGACCAACCGGATGTCGCCGCGCGCCTCGTGCACCACGACCTCGCCGAACGGCTCGACGCCCGGGTGCTGCGGACCGGGCCGCACGGCGCCGAACGGCTCGCCGCGGCCGTGCGGCGGGCGCTCGCGCCATCCGTCGCCCGCGTCGCCGCCCTGGAGCGGTTCCGCGCCGCCTGCGCCCGCGACGACGGGGCCGTCCGCTCCGCGGACCTCATCGAATCCGCCCTGACCACCACCCGGCCGAGCGGCCGCGCGAGGGGAGCACGTGCATGACCCTGACGACCGAGGCGCCGCCCACCCAGGCCGGCCCCCGCTGGACGACCGCGGCGCGCATCGCCGCCATCGGGGTGCACCTCCCCGACACGTGGCGCAGCACCGCCGAGACCGAGGCCCGCCTCGCCGCCGAGAACCCCGGCCTCCGGATTCCCTCGGGCCTCATCGCGCGCCTCACCGGCGTCCGCGGGGTGCACGTCCGACCCGATGGCTGGCAGACCTCCGACCTCGCGGTCGCGGCGGCCCGGCGGGCGCTCGCCGCATCGCCCGGGCCCGTCGACCTGCTCGTGTTCGCCTCGGCCAGCCAGGACCTCATCGAACCCGCCACGGCGCACATCGTCGCCGCGAAGCTCGGCGTCTCGGCGCCCGTCATGGACGTCAAGAACGCCTGCAACAGCCTGCTGCAGGGCATGCAGGTCGCCGAGGCGCTCATCGCGACCGGCCAGGCGCGGCGGGCGCTCGTCGTGAGCGGTGAGCAGCCCTCCCACGCCGTGCGCTGGCGACTCGACTCCGACGCGCAGTTCCTGCGGTCCTTCCCCGGGTACACCATGAGCGACGGCGGCGCCGCCGTGCTGCTCGAGGCGAGCGACGGCTCCGGCGCCGGCCTCATCGGCAGCCGCTTCGCGGCCCACTCGGAGTACTGGGACGTCGGCACCCTGCCGACGGGCGGATCGCTGAACCCGCACGCGATCGGCGGCAGCTACTTCGACATGGACGGGCGGGCGCTCGAGGGGGCGTTCCGGCGCGTCGGGCTCGGCATCTTCCACGACACGCTCGCCTCGCTCGGCGTGCGGGCGGACGAGCTCGACGCCGTCGCGGTGCACCAGGTCGCGCTGCCGATGCACCGGCGTATCGTCGAACTGCTCGGCGTCGACCCGGCCGTCACCGAGGAGACGATCTCGGCGCACGGCAACCTCGCGAGCGTCTCGCTCCCGGTGCAGCTGGACCGGGCGGTGCGCCGCGGGCGCGTCGGACCCGGCAGCCTCGTCGCCCTCGTCGGGCTCGCCGGCGGCATCAGCCTCGGCGTGACGGTGCTGCGGTGGTGATCGCGTCCCCGCGTGGCGGAGGCGGCGCGGGCGAGGTGGGGGCGGCGGGCGCGGCGGGCTCGGCGGGCGCGGCGGCAGGCGCGGCCGCGCCGGCGGGCGCCGCCGGGCGCTGGGAGGAGCGCGTGATGCGGGCGGCGCATCCCGTCGCGTACCCGCTGCTCACCGGCATCCGTCGCCCGGTCGTGCGCGTGCCGGGGCTCGGCGTCGTCGTGACGGATGCCGCCCTGCTGCGCGCCGTGCTCATGGACGCGGACGCCTTCACGAAGCAGGGGCGCGGCGCTCCGAGCGACCTCTGGACGCCGGTGCTCGGCCCACGCGTGCTGCTCAACATGGAGGATGCCGAGCACGCCGAGCTGCGGCGGAGGCTCGCGCCGCTGTTCACGCCCGCCGCCGTCGGCGAACTCGTGGAGCGCACGCTCGGCGGGCCGTACCGGGAGCTCGGGTCGGCGCTCGCCGCGGGTCGTGTGGTCGAACTCGTCGACGTCGCACGGCGCTGCGCGAGCGCCGTGATCTCGACCCTCGTCGGGCTCCCGCCCGACGTCGTGGACGACCGACTGTTCCGGCGCATCGCGACGGTGACCGGGGCCGTTCGGCTCTCCCGGCCGCGGATGACCGACGCCCAGGTGCGGCATGCGCGCGAGGTCATTTCCGACCTCACGGGGCACGCCGCGGTCGCGTGGCGGGCCGGCGACCCGGCGACGGTGCCCGGCCGCATGCGCGAGCTCGGCCTCGACGAGGCGGAGTCGCTGGGCGCGGTGGGCGCGTTCGTGCTCACCGGGACCGAGACGCTCGTGGCCTACCTGCCGCGGCTCGTCTGCCTGCTGCACGACACCGGATGGCTCGCCCGGCTCGCCGACGATCGCACGCTCGTGGACGCCGCGATCGCGGAGGGGCTGCGGGTCACGACGCCCTCGCCGGTCATGCTGCGGAGCACGCGGCGCGAGGCGCGGATCGGGCAGGTCGCGGTGCGACCCGGCGACCGCGTCATCCTCGCCACGTTCCTCGCGAACCGGGTGACGCCCGGCTTCGACCCCGTCGGGAACCCGGCGGCGGGCCTCCGGCAGCTGTGGTTCGGCGCCGGTGCGCACTTCTGCCTCGGCGCGCCGCTGGCGATGGCCCAGGTGCGCGGCCTCGTCGGCGCGATCCTCGACGCGGCGGCCGTCCGTCCGCTCGCGGTGCGCTCGCGCCGCGTGGCCCGCGGCGTGCTCATCCCCGGCTACCGGAGCGTCGAGCTCGGCCCTGCGTGACGCGCGGCGCGCCCGCGCCGCGTGCCCTGCCGCGCGCCGCGCCCCACCCGCATCGACTCACGCCGAATCGCCCGTCCTGGCGCCGTCGCCGGGCTGTTTCGCGTGAGTCGGCGCGCTGCGGGCTCGTCACTCGGCGCCGGCCGACCAGCCGCGGCGACGCAGGGCCGTCGCGAGCAGGTCGATCCACGCGTGGGAGTGCGTCCCGCGATGGACCCGGATCACCCACCAGCCGGCCGCGGCGAGCTCGTTCAGCCGATCGACGTCCCGGTGCCACTGCCTCGCATTCGTGCGGTGCTGGTCGCCGTCGTATTCGAGCAGGACCCGGTACCGACGGAACACGAGGTCGCCGTGCGTGCGCCGCGAGGCGAGCACGATCTCGCCGTTGCACTCCGGTTCCGGGAAGCCGTGCGGCGCTGCCGCGACCGTGCGCCGCAGGACGGTCTCGCGCGGCGACCCCGAGCCCTGGCGCAGGTGCGTCCGCGCGGCGACGATCGAACGGATGCCGCGGCTCCTGGAGAATCGCGCGATCGCGGCGTCGACCTCCTCGAGGGTCGCGAGTGGGGACGGCCATCCGATCAGGCGGTCGCCCGCGATGACGAGGTCGTCGACGGACGGCGTCGATCCGTGCGGCGACCTCGTCGCAGCGAGTTCGCACCAGGCGTCGGCGGGACCGCTGACCGGGAAGCCGAGGTGGATGCGCACGTCGCGGCGTGCGCTGATGCGATGGCCGACGACGCCGACGCGTTGCGGCTCGCGTCGGCGCGTGCTGACGTGCAGGCGGTCGTCGTCTCGGAGGCGGGCCGGCAGCGGGATTCCCCAGAGACGCGCCGCGGTCGCATGGCTGAACCATTGGTCGGCCGTCATCAGCGGCTCGTAGGCGCGGCAGCGCGCATGGAGGTCGTCGACGGCGACGCTCGACCGGACGCCGTGGAACGGCGCATGCAGCCGCGCCGAACGCAGCTGCTTCGGGGTCGCGCCGAGCACCAGTGCCTCGGAGACGCGGAAGGGTGCGAGCCGGAGCTCCTCGGGGAGCGGGCGCGGGCGCGACATCCGTCGAGCGTGCCATCGCCGGCCCGGTGGTGGCGGCCCTCTCCACAGCCCCTCGCCGCACCCGCCACGACTCACGTCGATCGGCCCCGCATCGCGCGCCCCACCGGCCGAATCGCGTGAGTCGGTGGGGTTGGGCGCGAGGGGCGAGGGGCGAGGGGCGATTCGGCGTGAGTCGTGAGGTTCGCAGGGGAGGAGCGGGAGCCGGGCGCAGCGGGCGCGCGCAGCGGGCGCGCGGGCGGGCGCGCGGGCGGGCGGGTGGGCGGCGCGGGCGCGCGGCGCG
>NZ_BAAAPW010000008.1:0-173710 GCF_039531345.1 Agromyces tropicus
GCGTTCGTCCTGAGCCAGGATCAAACTCTCCAAAAAAAATGGTTCAACCAACCCCGAAAGGAAGGTCAAGTTCAATCACTGACAGAGAAACAACTGACTCGAAAATCAAATTGTCCATCAATCAAAGGAAACCCGTCCCCCCACCAAAAGGCAGAAGAACACGGGGTTCAAATAAATTGGCATTGAACATAGTGCACGCTGTTGAGTTCTCAAGGAACGGACGCACCCGGGCTTCAGCCTCTCGACCTGCCCCCGGGGCAACCTCTCTACTGTACCACCTCGACCCGCAGGTTCAGACCGAACCGAACGACATCGAGGAGGTGACCCCCAGGCTTGAAGCAACCGAGTCGCACGAAGCGCCTACGAGGCTGTTTGGCTGGGGTTTCGCTGCCCGGCCCCTGAGCTCTCGCTCCCGGCTGCCGTGGCAACGGGTACAAACATACGCACGGCGCGACCCGATCACAAATCGGTCACGCCGCCCGCGCGTGTCGCGGTCGGAGCGGCACCGCCGCGGGGGTGCGAGCCGAGGCTCGAACCCCCGATGGCGCGCCGGATCCACCTGCGGGAGCGGTCCGGATGCCTCAGCCGAAGCGTGCGGGGTCCGGCCCGAGCCGCCCGGCTCGCTCGATCTCCGTGATCCGCTCCATCTCACCGCCCGACAGTTCGAAGTCGAGGACGTCGAAGTTCTCCGCCATCCGCTCACGCCGGTTGGACTTCGGGAACACGATGAACCCGCGCTGCAGGTGCCAGCGGATCACGACCTGCGCCGGGGACTTCCCGTGAGCGGCCGCCGCCTCGGTGACCTCGGGGAACTCGAGCAGCGGGTACTTCCCCTGCCCGAGCGGCCCCCACGACTCGATCGCGATGCCGTGCTCCGCGGCGAAGGCCGTGGTCTCCGGCTGCTGGTGCGCCGGGTGCAGCTCGATCTGGTCGACGGCCGGCACGACCTCGGTCTCGTCGAGCAGGCGACGCAGGTGCGGGACCATGAAGTTCGAGACGCCGATCGACCGGGCCCGGCCGGACTCGCGGATCTGCTCGAGCGCCTTCCACGACTCCACGTAGCGATCCTGCGCCGGGACCGGCCAGTGGATCAGGTAGAGGTCGACGTGGTCCAGGCCGAGGCGGTCGAGGCTGCCCTGGAACGCGTCGAACGCCGACTGCGTGCCCTGGTCGTCGTTCCAGAGCTTGGTGGTGACGTACAGCTCGTCGCGCGCGATGCGGGAGGCGGCGAGGGCCCGGCCGACGCCCTCCTCGTTGCCGTAGATGCGTGCGGTGTCGATATGGCGATACCCGATGTCGAGCGCATCGGTGACGATGCGCTCCGTCTCGGCGGGTTCGACGAGGAACACGCCGAAGCCGAGCTGCGGGATCGAGTGGCCGTCGTTCAATCGGATTCGCGGTACGGAAGTCTCGCTCATACGGCCATGCAACACGGTCCGCCGCCCGGAGCCATCCGTCGTTCGCCGGACGCGAACAGGCGAACACGGATGCCTCGGCGGCGCCGAGCACCATCGCGCGCCTCCGACGCGCCCCGGGTCAGGCGACCGTCGCCGCCGCGCCGTGCCGCGCCGCGTGCACCAGGGTCGAGGCCATGAGCGCAGCCGCCGACGCCGGTCCGAGCCCGCCGCGACGGACCAGGGTCTGCCAGGTGCGGAAGTCGACGGCGAGCGCGGCCGCGGCCACGAGCTCCGGCGTCCGGTCGCGCTCGGGCCACGCGTCGACGAGCGCGTCGCGTGCCGCGGCCATCGGCTCGCCCATGCGGAGCTCGTTCACCTCGTGCAGCACGGGGTCGCGCTCCCCGTCGCGCAGCACGTTCGCGATGAGCGACTCGTTCGCCGCCCAGTAGGCGTAGACGGCCGCGATGCCGGTCTCGGCGCGGTCCTCCGGCGCGGCGATCGCGCGCCATGGCGCGGGATCGGGGAACGGATGCTCGTCGAGGTGCAGGCCCGAGCACGCCATGAACAGCGCGCGGTCGTCGGGGAAGTGCCGGTAGAGGGTGCTCCGTTGCACGCCGGCGCGCTCGGCGACCGCGCTGAACGAGCTCTCGGCCGGGCCTGCGGTGCGGTGGAGCTCGAGGGCGGCCTCGACGATCCGCCGACGGGTCTGCTCCTGCTGCTCGGCGCGTGCCTTCTGCTCGTATCTCCGTGCCACCCCCTAATTCTACGCACACTTGTGTTCGATCAATTGACAATCACGTGATCCCGGTCGTACCGTTTTTTCGTCGCACAGACCTGTTCACCGAAAGGAACGACCATGACCACCCTCGAGACCGCGTCCACGACGTGCACCGTGCTCTCCCCCGGCGATGCCGGTTGGGACGAGGCGCGCAGCACCTTCAACCTGCTCGACGACCAGCGCCCCGAGCTCATCGCCCTCCCGCGCGACGCCGACGAGGTGGTCGAGGCGGTGGCGATCGCGAAGCGCGCCGGGCTCCGCATCGGCGCGCAGGGCACCGGGCACGGCGCCTCCTCGCGCGACACCCTCGCCGGCGCGATGCTCGTCAACACCTCGCGCATGACGGGCGTCGACATCGATCCCGTCGCGCGTCGCGTGCGGGTGGGCGCGGCGGCGAAGTGGCAGCACGTGGCGCCCCTGCTCTCCGAGCGCGGCCTCGCCGGGCTGCACGGCTCGTCGCTCGACGTGGGCATCGCCGGGTACTCGATGGGCGGCGGCATCGGCTGGCTCACGCGGCGCCACGGGCTGCAGACCAACGCCGTCCGCGCGATCGAGCTCGTCACCGCCGAGGGCGAGGCGATCCGCGCCGACGCCGACCACCACGCCGACCTGTTCTGGGCGCTGCGCGGCGGCGGCGGCAACTTCGGCGTCGTCACCGCCATCGAGTTCGAGGTCGTCGCGGTGCCGGAGCTCGCGGCCGGCGCGTTCTTCTTCCCCGTCGATCGGGCCGCCGAGGTCCTCGCGACCTGGACCCGACTGCTGCCGGCCTTCCCCGAGGAGCTCACGACCTGGGTGAGCGTCATCCACTTCCCGCCGACCCCGGACGTGCCGGACGTCGTCCGCGGGCAGTCCTTCGCGATCGTCATGGCGGCCCACCTCGGCCCCGAATCGGAGGCCAGACGGCTGCTCGGACCGCTCGAGGACCTGGGTCCCGCGATGGACACGCTGGGACGGCAGGAGCCGATCGCCCTCGGCACGCTCGCCATGGACCCGGAGTCGCCGCTGCCCTACCGGTCCACGACGGCGCTCGTCGACGAACTGCCCGACGACGCCGTCGGCGCGCTGGCCGGGCTCGCCGGAACGGACGGCGCGCTCGCACTGCTCCAGGTCCGCCACATCGGCGGCGCCTTCTCACGGCGTCCCGAGGGCGCGGGCGCGAGGGCCACGCTCCCGGGCGAGATCCTCGTGTTCGGGCTGGGCGTGCCGATGGATGCCGAGTCCGATGCCGCCGTGACGCGCGGGCTCGCCGGGCTCGACGCCGTCCTCTCCCCGCTGGCGGTCGGCGAGTACCCGAACTTCGTCGAGCATCCGGTCGATGCGAGCCGGTTCTTCGACGAGGCGACCTGGGCGCGGCTCCGCGCGGTCAAGGCGGCATGGGATCCGTCCGACCGCGTGCGCGGCAACCACCACGTCCCTCCTGCATCGGTCGCCGCCTGAGCGATCCGGACGCGACGCCCGGCCACGGCCTCACCGCCCGCGGCCGGGCGTCGTCGCGCGCCGCCGCGCGCGTAGGATGGAGGGCTATGCCTGCGACCGTCCCCGCGATCACCTACCCGGCCGACCTGCCGGTCAGCGGTCGACGCGACGACATCGCACGGGCGGTCCGCGACCACCAGGTCGTCATCGTCGCCGGAGCCACCGGATCGGGCAAGACGACCCAGCTGCCGAAGATCTGCCTCGAGCTCGGCCGGGAGCGGATCGCGCACACGCAGCCGCGGCGCATCGCCGCGCGCACCATCGCCGAGCGCGTCTCGGAGGAGCTCGGCGTCGAGCTCGGCGACCTCGTGGGCTACCAGGTCCGGTTCACCGACCGCGCGAGCGACGCGACGCGCATCAAGGTGATGACCGACGGGATCCTGCTCAACGAGATCCACCACGACCGCGACCTGCGCCGCTACGACACGATCATCATCGACGAGGCGCACGAGCGCAGTCTCAACATCGACTTCCTGCTCGGGTACCTGAAGCGCCTCCTCCCCCGGCGTCCCGACCTGCGCGTCATCATCACGAGCGCGACGATCGACCCCGAGAGCTTCGCCGCGCACTTCGCGGATGCCGCAGGCCGACCGGCCCCGATCATCGAGGTCTCCGGCCGCACCTACCCGGTCGAGGTCCGGTACCGCCCGCTCGTCGCGGACGGCGCCGCGAGCGCGGCGGGCGACGACGAGGAGGGCGACGACGAGGGCGCCGCAGCCGAGGACCGCGACATCCAGCAGGGCATCCTCGACGCGCTCGACGAGCTGGGCCGGGAGGCACCGGGCGACGTGCTCGTCTTCCTCTCCGGCGAGAGCGAGATCCGCGACGCCGAGGCCGCCGTGCGCGCACACGCCCAGCGTCGTGGTGCCGCCGATGTCACCGAGGTGCTGCCGCTGTACGGCCGGCTGTCGTCCGCCGACCAGCACCGCGTGTTCGAGCCGTCGAAGGTCGCCGGGCTCCGCCGCCGGGTCGTGCTCGCGACGAACGTCGCCGAGACGAGCCTCACCGTGCCCGGCATCCGCTACGTCGTCGACGCCGGCACGGCGCGAATCAGCCGCTACTCGGCGCGTTCGAAGGTGCAGCGCCTGCCGATCGAGCCGATCTCGCAGGCCTCGGCGAACCAGCGGTCGGGCCGGTCGGGCCGCACCAGCGACGGCATCGCCATCCGCCTCTACTCCGAGGGCGACTTCGAGAAGCGCCCGGAGTTCACCGATCCCGAGATCCTCCGCACGAACCTCGCCGCGGTGATCCTCCAGATGGCCTCGCTCGGCCTCGGCGCCGTCGAGGACTTCCCGTTCCTCACGCCGCCCGACGCCCGCGGCATCCGCGACGGCGTCGACCTCCTCCGCGAACTCGGCGCGATCGACGAGGCGGATGCCGCGGCCGGCCCGCAGCTCACGCGCATCGGCCGGCAGCTCGCCCGCCTGCCGATCGAGCCGCGGTTCGCGCGGATGGTGCTCGAGTCGAAGGCCCAGGGAACGAGCCGCGAGGTGCTCGCGATCGTCGCCGGGCTGACCATCCAGGACCCGCGCGAGCGGCCGCTCGAGCGGCGCGAGCAGGCCGACGAGATGCACCGCCGCTTCGTCGACCCGACGAGCGACTTCCTCTCGCTGCTGAACCTCTGGAACCACCTCGAGGAGCAGCAGCGGGAGCTCTCGGGCAGCGCGTTCCGCCGGATGTGCCGCGCCGAGTTCCTCAACTACCTGCGCGTGCGCGAGTGGCAGGACCTGTACCGCCAGCTCGTGCGGCTCGCCAAGCCCCTCGGGCTGCACGTCGCGAAGGAGGCCGGCGCACCGAACCCCGACGGCATCCACCGGGCGCTGCTGGCGGGCCTGCTGTCCCAGATCGGCATTCGCGACGACGGCCGCACCGGCAGCGGCCGGGGCGGCGCCGGCGGGCAGCGGGAGTCCGAGCGACGCGGTCGCCGACCGCAGGCGGAGTTCGTGGGCGCGCGCAATGCGCGCTTCGTCGTGTTCCCCGGTTCGACGCTCGCGAAGAAGCCCCCCGCCGCGATCATGTCGGCCGAGCTCGTCGAGACGAGCCGGCTCTTCGCCCGCACCGCGGCCGCCATCGACCCGGCGTGGGCCGAGCAGCTGGCCGGCCCGCTCGCGAAGCGCTCGTTCTCCTCCCCGCGGTGGGAGCGCCGGCAGGGGTCGGCGGTCGCCGACGAGAAGGTGCTCCTGTTCGGCGTCCCGATCATCCCGAAGCGGCGAGTCCAGCTCGCACGGGTCGACCGCGCGCTCGCGCGCGAGCTCTTCATCCGCCACGCGCTCGTCGAGGAGGACTGGGACTGGAACCGGCTCGACCGGAACGTGTACGCCTTCATCCGCCGGAACCGGCAGCTGCGGCGCGAGCTCGGCGAACTCGAGGAGCGCACCCGCCGCCGCGACGTGCTCGCGGGCGACGAGGCCGTGGTCGCCTTCTACGAGGAACGCCTCCCGGATGACGCGACCGATGCGCGCGCGTTCGAGCGCTGGTGGCGCGGCGAGCACCGGCGCACGCCCGACCTGCTGACGATGACCGCGCGCGACCTCGTCGGCGAGGACGAGGCGACGGCCGACGACGGCTTCCCCGACCGGTGGCGGCAGGGCGACCAGACCCTCACGCTGCGGTACCGGTTCGAACCCGGTGCCGAGGACGACGGCGTGAGCGTGCTCGTGCCCCTCGTGCTGCTGCCGAGGCTCGAAGCGACCGGGTTCGACTGGCAGGTCCCGGGGCTCCGCGACGAGCTCGTCACGGCGATGCTCCGGACGCTGCCGAAGGTGCTCCGGCGCCAGGTCGTGCCCGCCGCGGAGTGGGCCGCGAAGATCGCCGGCGAGCTCCCGGACGGCCCGGAGTCGGGCGCCGCGCGCGACCCGTTCCCCGAGACGGTCGCCGCCGTGATCAAGCGACTCACCTACGCCCCCGTCACCGGCGACGACTTCGACCTCGACCGCCTTCCGCCGCACCTCCGCGTCACGTTCCGCGCGGTCGACGAGCGCGGCCGCACGGCCGGCGACGACAAGGACCTCGGCGCGCTCCAGGAACGGCTCGCCGATCGGGCGGGTCGCGCGGTCGCCTCGACCTTCGCCGCCGGACCCGGCGGGCGCGGCGGTCGTCGCCGCGGTGGGGCGGATGCCGCCGGCGGCGCCGCACGCGAGGGCGCGCCCGACGCCGCGCGGCCCGACCGCGGCGGCGCACCGTCCGGACCCGCGTTCGCCGAGCGCACCGGCGTCACGACCTGGGACTGGGAGGAGCTGCCGGCGCACGTCGACACGCGCCAGGCCGGCAACGTCGTCCGCGCGTACCCCGCGCTCGTCGACGAGGGCGCCTCGGTCGCACTCCGGCTGGTCGCCACCGACGAGGAGCGGGACCGGGCGTCGCGTCGCGGCATCCGTCGCCTGCTGGTACTCGCGACGCCGTCCCCGGTGGCCTACGTGCAGGAGCACCTCTCCAACCAGGAGAAGCTCGCGCTCGCATCGAGCGCCTACCCGGGACCGCGCGCGCTGCTCGACGACTGCCTCGCGGCGGTCGTCGACGCCGAGCTCCGCGCCCGGCACCCGGACGGGCTCGTCCGCACGCGCGCCGAGTTCGAGGCGGTCCGCGACGCCGTCTCGGCGAGCGTGATGGACCGCATGTTCGAGACGGTCGGCCTCGTGTCGCGGATCCTCGTGGCGGCGCGCGAGGCGGACCGCGCGATCTCGAAGGCGTCGAGCCTCCAGCTCATGTCGGCGCTCGCCGACGCGCGGTCGCAGCTCGAGGCGCTCGTGCCGGCCGGCTTCGTCTCGGCCACGGGACTCGACCGGCTGCGCCACCTGCCGCGCTACCTGGAGGCGATCGTCGTCCGCGTGCGCCGGATGCAGGAGAACCCGGGTCGCGACCGCCAGCTGGTGACCGAGTTCGGCCAGGCGCGCACCGCCTACGAGAAGGCGGGGGGCGCCGTCCCGATCGCTCCCGACGCCGACGCGCGGCTCGTGCGCGTGCGCTGGATGCTCGAGGAGCTCCGCGTGGGCCTGTTCGCACAGGAGCTGCGCACCGCCGAGACGGTGTCGGTCAAGCGCATCGTCAAGGCGCTGGCGGAGTGAGCGCGGCGAAGCGCTCGGCGTAGGCGGGCTCGAGCTCGTCGAAGCGCGCCGCCCAGCGCTCGCGGTCGCGCGGTGCGGCCGGGTCGGCCAGGTGCCACGACAGGCTCTCGAGGTAGGCGTGCCAGCCGGGCCCGCTCTCGAGCCGGGTGACCTGTTCGTGGCGCAGGCGCAGCCGCGTGCCGTCGCCTTCGGGGAGCAGGTGCACGACGACGGTCGTCGGCGGCTCGCCGACGACGGTCCACGTCGTGGTGAAGGCACGCGGTCGTTCGCAGTCGGTGACCTCGCCGTCGCAGTAGACGTCGCCGGAGAGCGTGAGCGCCTGCCAGCGCCCGCCGAGTCGGAAGTCGCCGCGGTACGTCGCCATCCAGCGCGCCAGCCGCTCGGGCCGGGTGACGGCCTCCCAGAGGTCGTCGGGGTCGGTGTCGTACCACTCGTCGTACTCGAGCCGGAACCCCGGCTCGTCGGGGAAGATGTCGCCGGTGACGGTCATCGTGCCTCCTCGGTCGGGGCGGACGCGTCGGCGCCCGCGGTGCGGCGGTCGCGTCGGCCGCGCGCGATCTCGGTGTGCAGCGCGTCGAGGCGCTGGGGCCAGAGGCGCCGGTAGCGCTCGAGCTGCGCACCCGCCTCGTCGAGCCCGGTGCGCTCGAGCGCGTAGATGCGCCGGGCGCCCTCGGCCCGCACGCGCGCGAATCCCTGCTCGCGGAGGATCCGCAGCTGACGCGAGACGGCGGGTTGCGTGATCCCGAACTCGGCGGCGACGACGTCGACCACGGCCCCCGCCGGCCGCTCCCCCTCCGCCAGGAGGTCGAGGATGCGGCGGCGGACCGGGTCGCCGAGGACGTCGAACGCGTGCACGTCGCCATCGTATCAGTCCAAATTTATATATGGAAGACCTGATACGATGTGCGCACAGGCGAACACTGTTCGGATCGCTAGCATTGAGCCACCGTGGCCAGCTACTCCGACCTGCTCAAGACCAAGGGCGTCGCGCGCATCATCGCCGCCCAGCTGACCGCACGGTTCCCCTCGGGCATGCTGTCGCTGGCGTTCCTCCTCCATGTCGAACGCGAGACGGGGTCGTACGGCGCCGCGGGCCTCGTGCTCGCGGCGACGTCGATCGGCCAGGCGATCGCCGGACCGCTCACGAGCCGGCTCATGGGACGGTTCGGCATGCGCCCGGTGCTCGTCACGACGCTCGTGGTCTGCACGGCATCCGTCGTCGCCATCGGCGTGCTGCCGCTGACCGTGCCGGCCTACATGGCCGTCGGACTCGTCTGCGGCCTCTCGACCCCGCCCGTGCAGCCGGCCGTGCGCACCATCTACCCCAAGATGGTGAACTCGCGGCAGCTCACCCCGCTCTTCTCGCTCGACGCGTCGGCCCAGGAGATCATCTGGGTCGTGGGCCCGGTCGTCACGACCTTCGTGTCGACCCAGGTCGGCACCGTCTGGGGCATCCTCCTCGCCGCGGCGATGATGGTCGTCGGCGGCACGTGGTTCATCTCCTCCCCCGAGCTCGGCCGCGTCCGGATCCCGCGGTCCAAGCGCGCGTTCGGCACGGTGCTCGCCCGCCCGCCCGTGCTGCTCGCCACGATCGTCGGCTTCCTGCTCATCGGCGCGTGCGCCGCGATCGAGGCGGGCGTCGTCGCGGCGTTCGGCCACGACGGCGCCGAGGCCGGCATCGTGCTCGCCATCTTCTCCATCGGCAGCCTCGCCGGCGGCCTCGGCTTCGGGCACGTGCCGATCGGACCGTGGTCCACGGCGCGCCGCATGTTCATCGTGTTCGCGGGCACGGCGCTCGCGGCGTTCTCGCTCGACTTCTGGTGGCTCGCGATCACCCTCTTCATCGCCGGGATCGGCATCGCGCCGGCCCTCGCCGTGCTGTTCGCGATCGTGTCCGCGAGCGTGAAGTTCTCCGACACCGCCGAGGCCTACGGCTGGGTCGGCACGGGGCAGCTCATCGGCGCGGCGCTCGGGTCGGCGCTCGCGGGCTTCCTCATCGACGGGTACGAGGCCGTCGGCGCCTTCTGGGCGGCGGGCGTGCTCGCGTTCCTGGGCTTCCTCGTCCCCGCCCTCGCACGACGCTGGCACCCGGACCTCCGAGGTCGGGACGCCAGCCCCATCCCCGACACCGAACCGGTCACCATCACCCCGAGCTGACCGGCTGGAACGAAAGGCGCACGGATGCCGCATCCGCCCCTCGCACCCATGATCCCGCTCGCCGACGGCCGGGCGATCCCGCAGGTCGGCTACGGCATGTACAAGGTGCCCGTCGGCGACGCCGCACGGCTCGCCGCGGCCGCGATCGACCTCGGCTACCGCCATCTCGACACCGCCGCGCTCTACGGCAACGAGGCGGAGGCCGGCGTCGCGGTGCGCGAGTCGGGCCTGCCCCGCGACGAGCTCTTCGTGACGAGCAAGGTCTGGAACGACGACCACGGCTACGACGAGACCCTGCGCGCCTTCGACGACGCCATGGACCGCTTCGGGCTCGACCGGCTCGACCTCTTCCTCATCCACTGGCCGGTGCCGTCGCGCGACCGCTACGTCGACACCTGGCGCGCCCTCGTCCGCCTGCGCGACGAGGGCCGCGTGAGCTCGATCGGCGTCTCGAACTTCCACCTCCACCACCTCGAGCGCATCATCGACGCCACCGGCGCGACGCCCGTCGTGAACCAGGTCGAGCTCCACCCGTGGCTGCCGCAGCGCGAGCTGCGCGCCGCGCACCAGCGCCTCGGCATCCGCACCGAGGCCTGGTCGCCCCTTGCGCGAGGGCGGCTCCTCGGCGATCCCGTGCTGGAGCCGATCGCCGCGAAGCACGGCCGCTCGCCGGCGCAGGTGGTGCTCGCGTGGCACGTCGCGCAGGGCACGATCGTGATCCCGAAGGCCTCGAGCCCCGAGCGCATCGCCGAGAACCTCGACGTCTTCTCGTTCCGGCTCGACGACGACGACCTCGCCGCCATCGCGTCGCTCGAGACGGGCGAGCGGACCGGACGCGACCCCGACGTCGACTGACGATCGTCGGCCGCGCCGGCGGTGCGGCGGGGCGGTCCGGCGTCCGGCGCTCCCAGCGGACCGCGACCTGATCGTGACCCGACTCGCAGCGGGCATCCAGACATCGGCGTCCGGCCCGACGGTACCGTGACCGCATGACCAGCCGACGCCTCAGGTTCGCGGCCGTCGCCGCGCTCTCCGCCCTGCTCCTCTCCGGCTGCAGCATGGCCGGCGGGAGCTCCGACAGCAGCGCCGACGGGGGCGGGGTCGCACCCCAGCCCGACATCGGTGCCGAGGCGCCCGCCGACGGCGGCGTCGCCCCACGAGACGAGCAGCCCTTCACCGAGGGCGAGCAGTTCGGCACGATCGACGACGGCCGGAGCGTCATCACGACGGGGTGGATGACGATCACGGTCGACGATCCCGTGGCCCGGGCGGGCGAGGTCGCCTCGATCGTCGGGCGTGCGGACGGGCGGGTCGACAGCCGGAGCGAGACGCCGGGCACCGACACGCAGCAGGCGCGCGCGACCCTGGTCGTCCGGATCCCGGCCGAGCGGTTCGACGACGTCCTCGCCGACCTGCGCGAGCTCGGCGAGGTCGACGCCGTGCAGCTCGAGGCCTCCGACGTGACCCAGCAGAAGCAGGACCTCGACTCCCGGATCCAGTCGCTGCAGACCTCCGTCGACCGCCTCCGGACGCTGCTCGCCCAGGCCGACGACGTCTCCGACCTCATCGCGATCGAGTCGGAGCTGACCACCCGCCAAGCCGAGCTCGACTCGCTGCGGACGCAGCGCGACTTCCTCGCCGACCAGGTCGACTACTCGACGCTCACGGTCGAGCTGCTGTCCGAGGGGCTGGCGCCCGAGGCCGGGCCGAACGACTTCTGGAGCGGCGTGGTCGCCGGCTGGAACGCGCTGACCGGCTTCGTCTCCGGACTCCTGGTCGCCGTGGGCGTGCTGCTGCCGTGGATCGCGGTGCTCGCGGTCGGCGCCGCGATCGTCGTGGGCATCGTGGTGCTCGCCACGCGGCGGCGGCATCCGGGCGACGGATCGCCGACCGCCGGCGCCGACGGGGCGGGGGCCCCCGCCCCGGGCACGCGCGAAGACGCCGCACCGACGCCCGGCCCGGAGGGCGACCCGTCGGCGTAGGCTGGCGCCGTGCCGACCGCGACGACTCCGGAAGCCCTCCTCGACGACGACCTGCTCGCCCGCATCCGCGGACGCGCGGCGCGCTACGACCGCGAGAACGCGTTCTTCGTCGACGACCTCGCGGAGCTCGCCGAACGCGGCTACCTCCGTGCGCTCGTCCCCACCGCGCTCGGCGGGTTCGGCTGGAGCCTCGAGGACGTCGTGCGCGCGCAGTCCCGACTCGCCGGCGCAGCCCCCGCGACCGCACTCGGCGTGAACATGCACCTGGTCTGGACCGGCGTCGCCCGACTCCTGCACGACCGCGGCGACGACGCGCTCGACTTCCTCCTGCGCGAGGCGGCCGAGGGCGAGGTCTTCGCGTTCGGCATCAGCGAGGCCGGCAACGACCTCATGCTCTTCGGCTCCGGCACCGTCGCCGACCCGCAGCCCGACGGCGGCGTCCGGTACACGGGCCGGAAGATCTTCACCTCGCTGTCGCCCGCCTGGACACGACTGGGCGTCCACGGCCTCGACGCGACCTCCGACGACGCACCCAAGCTCGTCTACGGGTTCATCGACCGCGAGGACCCCGACGTGCGCACGCTCGACGACTGGGACACGATCGGCATGCGGGCGACGCAGAGCCGGACGACGGTGCTCGACGGTGCGGTCGCCGCATCCGACCGGATCGTGCGCCGACTCGACCCGGGGCCGAACCCGGACCCGTTCGTGTTCGCCATCTTCGCGTGCTTCGAGCTCTTCCTCAGCTCGGTGTACGCGGGTCTCGCCGAGCGCGCCCTCGACCTCGCGGTGGACGCCGCGCGGTTGCGGACGTCCGCCCGGACCGGCCTGCCCCGGTCCGAGGATCCGGCGGTCCGGCGGCGGATCGCCGAAGCCGCCCTCGCGCTCGACGGCGTCGCACCCCAGCTCACCGGGCTCGCCCGCGACGTGGCCGACGGCGCGGACCACGGCGCGTTCTGGTTCGCGAAGCTCTCGGGCGTCAAGGTCCGCACCGTGCAGACCGCGCGCGACGTCGTCGACGCCGCGGTCCGCGTCGCGGGCGGCGCGACCTACTTCGCCGGTCACGAGCTCGGTCGCCTCCAGCGCGACGTGCTGGCGGGCGTCTTCCACCCGTCCAGCGACGACGGCGCACTGAACACCATCGCCAACGCATGGCTCGGGCCGGTGCAGGACTGACGGTCCCCTCACCGCCTCGGCCGGTCGATAGACTGGCGCCGCGGCGGCCCCGCCGCGTCCGAAGGAGGTCCCAGTGAGCCTGTTCCCGTTCCTCATCTCCATGGCGCTGTTCGTGTTCGGCATGTGGCTGTTCAGCATCGCCGACGTGGTGGCCGGATTCGAGGCGATCGTCTTCTTCGGCGGCATCCTCTGCGTCGCCATCGCCCTCGCGATCCCCTTCAACGTCCTCGGCCGCCGCGAATCCGGCATCTGATGGGGCTGCCCGACGCCGACACGATCGTCACCTACCCCACCGGGGAACTGCGCACCATCGCGACCGTCGTCGCCGTCGCGCCGCACGACGACCGGCTCGCCGTCGTCACCGACCGGACCTCGATCCACCCGGTCGACGCCGCCTGGCCGGACCAGCCCGCCGACGCCGGGGTGCTCCGCGTCGGGAGCCGTGAGTACGCGATCCGCGACGCCGTCGTCGCCGCCACCGACGGCGACGAGCTCCACGTCGGCGCCCTCCCCGTCCGACCGGGCACGGAGGGCTGGACCTTCGTCGTCGCCCACCTCCTCGACGCCGACGCCGCGGTCGCCGAGGGCGACGAGGTCGAGCTCGAGGCGGATGCCGCGACCCGCCGCTCGCTCTCGCTCGGCCACACCGCGTGCCACGCCGCGTCGCTCGCCCTGAACCGGGCGCTCGCCGACCGCTGGTCCAAGGCGGCCCGCGAGGACGCGCTCGGCGCCCCCGACTTCGACGGCATCGCGATCACGTCCTCCCGCATCGAGCCCATGGGCTCGGTCGACCGCTACCGGCTGAACAAGTCGCTGCGCCGGGCGGGCTTCGACGCCGCCGGCCTGGCGGACGCGCTCGACGAGCTCGCGGCATCCGTCGACGCCACGCTCGCCGGCTGGGTCGACGCCGACGCCCCCGTCCGCGTCGAGCGGGTCGGAGACGGGCTCACCGAGCGCCGGACCTGGGTGTGCGAGCTCCCGGACGCGTCGGCGCGCATCCCCTGCGGCGGCACGCACGCCGGATCGCTCGGCGAGCTCGGCGCGGTGCACGTGTCGTTCGCGATGGAGGACGACGGCGGCACCCCGGTGCTCGCCATGACGACGCGGTCCACCCCGGCGACGTGACGCTGCTCGACGCCCGGCGCGCGCACCGGATCGCTCGACCTGAGCGTCCCTCAGCCCGGACGGCCCCGCGCGGGGTTAGCATGGCGGGCGTGGGAATTCGCATCGAGAAGGTCGACCTGCCCGGGATCGGCTTCCGCCACGACCTCGTCACCGAGGGCGGTCGGCGTATCAGCGTGGTGTCGCACCGGGACGGCGAGCGCGACCTCGGGGTCTTCGACCAGGACGATCCCGACGCATGCCGTGACACCATCCCCCTGAACGACGACGAGGCCGCTGCGCTCGCCGACGTGCTCGGAGCCTCCGTCATGCTCGCCAGGCTGACCAGCCTGTCGGAGACGACCACCGGCCTGTTCACGGAGCAGATCGCCCTGCCGACCGACTCGCCGTACCTCAACCACCCGCTCGGCGACACCAAGGCGCGCACGCGCACCCATTCGTCGATCGTGGCGATCATGCGCGACGGACAGGTGATCCCGTCGCCGACCCCGGCCGACGTGCTGCGCGCCGGCGACGTCATCGTCGCCGTCGGCACCCGCGACGGACTCGACGGAGTGGCCCGACTGCTCGCCAACGGCCCCGACTGACGCTGGGGGCCGGATGCACGAGTCCACGCTGCTCCTGATCGAAGTCGGCGCGCTGCTCCTCGGCATGAGCCTTCTCGGGCGCCTCGCCATCCGCATCGGCCTCTCCCCCATCCCCTTCTACCTCCTGCTCGGACTCGCGTTCGGCAACGGCGGCCTGCTCCCGTTCGACGCGAGCGAGGACTTCTTCGCCACCGGCGCCGAGATCGGCGTCATCCTGCTGCTCGCACTCCTCGGCCTCGAGTACACGGCCGAGGAGCTCGTCATCGGCCTGAAGTCCTCGCGCCGGGCGGGCATCCTCGACGCGCTGCTCAACGCCCTGCCCGGTGCGGCGTTCGCCCTCATCCTCGGGTGGGGGCCGATCGCGGCCGTCGCGCTGGCGGGCGTGACCTGGGTCTCCTCCTCCGGCGTCATCGCGAAGCTGCTGCGCGACCTCGGCCGGCTCTCCAACCGCGAGACGCCGGCCGTGCTCGCCGTGCTCGTCATGGAGGACCTGGCGATGGCGTTCTACCTGCCGGTGCTCTCGGCACTGGTCGTCGGCGTCAGCCTCGCGCAGGGCGCCGTCGCCGTCGCCGTCGCCGTGACCGTGGTGATCGCCATCCTCATCCTCGCCCTGCGACAGGGGCACGTGATCTCGCGCTTCTTCCCCGCGGAGCACGCGGAGCCGCTGCTGCTCGGCGTGCTCGGCCTCGTGATGCTGGTCGCCGGACTGGCGCAGGAGGTGAGCGTGTCGGCCGCCGTCGGCGCGTTCCTGGTCGGCATCGCCCTCTCCGGGCGGGTCGCCGAGAACGCGAGCGCCGTGCTCACGCCGCTCCGCGACCTGTTCGCGGCCATCTTCTTCGTCTTCTTCGGCCTCACGACGGATTCGGTCGAGATCGTGTCGATGCTGCTGCCCGCCGCCGCGCTCGCCCTGGTGACGATCCTCACGAAGCTCGTCTCGGGCGCGTACGCCGCGCGGCGGGCCGGCGTCGGCACGCTCGGCCAGTGGCGCGCCGGACTCGTGCTGGGCCCCCGCGGCGAGTTCTCGATCGTGATCGCGGGCCTCGCGGTGGGTTCGGGGATCGAGCCCGCACTGGCCCCCCTCGCGACCGGGTACGTGCTGATCACGATCCTCGCCGGCACGTTCCTGTCGCGGCTGCCCGACGCCCCGTGGTTCCGCGCCGCGGTCAAGCGTCGCGCCCGGCCCGCCGGGGCCTCGGGCGCCTCGGCCGTGCGACCCTAGCCGGTCAGGCGCCGGCGGCGGCCTCGGCCTCGGCCTCCTCGCCGGGCTCGTCCTGCGCGAGGAGCTCGCGCACGCGCGGCACGACCTGCGACCCGTAGAGCTCGATGGTGCGCAGCATCGCCTCGTGCGGGAGCGTGCCGTTGGAGTACTTCAGGTCGAATCGCTGCGCCCCGAGCGCCCGCATCGCCGCCGCGATCTTCTGCGCCACCGTCTCCGGCGACCCGGCGTACAGCGCGCCGTTCGGGCTCGCCTCGCTCTCGAAGTGCTCCCGGGTGACCGCGCCCCAGCCGCGCTCGCGGCCGATCCGGTTCATGATGACCTCGTAGTGCGGCCAGAGCGTCTCGAGCGCCTCCTCGTCGGTCTCGGCGACGATGCCCGGCGAGTGCACGGCGATCGGCTGCGGCTCGTGGCCGAACTGGGCGAGGGCCTTCCGGTACAGGTCGGCGAGCGGCACGAATCGCGCCGGGCTGCCGCCGATGATCGCGAGCACCAGCGGCAGGCCGTAGTGCGCGGCCCGCACGACCGACTCGGGACTGCCGCCCACGCCGATCCAGGTGCGCAGCGGCCCGTCCTCGACGCGCGGGAAGACCTCCTGGCCCGTCAGCGGAGCGCGGAGCGAGCCCTCCCAGGTCACCGGCTCCTGCGGCAGGAGGGCCGAGAAGAGGTTCAGCTTCTGCTCGAACAGCTCCTGGTACTGGCTGAGCTCGTAGCCGAAGAGCGGGAACGACTCGATGAACGATCCGCGCCCGAGGATCACCTCGGCGCGACCGCCGGAGAGCCCGTCGAGCGTGGCGAAGCGCTGGTAGACGCGCACCGGGTCGTCGGAGCTCAGGACGGTCACGGCGGATCCGAGGTGGATGCGCTCGGTGCGACCGGCGATCATCGCGAGCACGACCTCGGGCGCCGAGATCGCGAACTCGTGCCGGTGGTGCTCGCCGACGCCGAAGAAGTCGAGTCCGAGGCGGTCGGCGAGCTCGGCCTCGGCGACGACGTTGCGCAGCACCTGCGCCTGCGGCAGCGGCTCGCCGTCGGCCGCGAGGGTCACGTCGCCGAACGTGTCCAGTCCGAATTCCCAGTGCCGTGACATCCGCTGCTCCCCGTCGTCGTCCGTTGCGCGTCCATGCGTGCGCATGCGCCTGCACCTGCAACCTCGCCTGCACACAGGGTATTCCGCGGCGGTGCGGGAATGCCCGGGTCGAACGTCGCGTTCCGGTTGGTGAGGCGTCGCGGCACGACGCGACGACGGTCGCGCCTCCGGACGGCGCGCGGAGGAGGGCTGCACGTGGCGGATCGACCGGTCATCGGCATCTTCGGAGCCGGCAAGGTGGGCACCGCGCTCGCCCGGCTGCTCGTGGATGCCGGGTACGAGGTCGCGCTGAGCGGCTCGCCCCGCCAGACCGCGCTCGACCTGCTGGTGTCGGTCGTCGCCCCGGGCGCCCGGGTGCGCACGCCGGAGGAGCTCGTCCGCGAGGCGGACGTCGTCGTCGTGGCCGTCCCGTTCGGCAAGGCCGCGAGCGTCCCGTGGGACGCCTTCGACGGCAAGGTCGTCGTGGACGCCACCAACTACTGGCCGCCGGTCGACGGCCACATCGCCGAGATCGACGCCGACGAGCGCACGACGAGCGAGGTCCATGCCGCCCTCAATCCCGACGCCCGCGTGGTCAAGTCGTTGAACCACCTCGGCTACCACGACATGGAGGACGACCCGATGCCCGCCGGCTCGCCGCTGCGCCGCGCGCTCGCGGTCGTGGGCGACGACGCCGAGGCGCGCGCGACGGTGGCGCGCATCATCGACGACCTCGGATTCGACCCCGTCGACGGCGGCGCGCTCGCGAACGGGCGCGCCCTGGAGCCGGGCCATCCGGCGTTCGGCCGTGAGCTGTCGGCCGCCGAGCTCGAGCGGCTGCTGGCCGCGGAGCGCGCCGTCGCGGCCTGAGGACGCCGCCGACGGCAGGCGATCGCGGCCCTGATCCGGGACGCGCTCAGGCCGCGACGGGCCCGTCCGCGTCCGGGTCCATCCCGGCCTCGCGCTCCGGCTCGCGACCGGACCCCGGCTCCGCCGCGCGCGCGGCGCCCATGCGCTGGCGCAGGTCGAGCAGGCCGACCGCGAGCGCCAGGAGCAGCAGGGCGCCGACCGCGGCGATGCCCAGCGCGTAGGCCTGGTGGAACACGTCGATGCGCGGCTCCGCGCCCTGCTCGCGGAACACGGTCGAGTAGAACAGCGACAGCGCGACGGCCGTGCCGATCGCGGTGCCGATGCGTTGGCCGAGCTGGCCGACCGAGCCCGCGAGGCCGCCCTCGCGGACGGGGACGTCGGCGAGCGCGAGCACCTGGTTCGGCGCGATCACGAACCCGCCGCCGGCGCCGCCGACGAGCATCACGACCGCCATGAGCCACGGCGTGAGGGCCGGCGGCGTCGTCACGGCGACGACGACGAGCAGCCCGAACCCGACGAGGAGCAGCAGCAGGCCCCCGACGACGAGCGGCCGCCCGATGCGGTTCACGAGCCGGCCGCCGAGCCACGACGTGAACGCGCTCGTGAGCGCGAAGCCGATCGTGACCATTCCGGCGAACACCGGCTCCAACCCGAGCCCCTGCTGCAGGAACAGCGTGGTGAGCAGGAACGACGCCGGCATCGCGGCGAAGTACGCCGTCGCGAGCATCGTGCCGTTGCGGTACGAGCGGAGCGAGAACAGCCCGAGCGGCACGAGCGGCGCCCGGCCGGATGCCTCGTGGCGGCGCTCCCACCACAGGAACGCGCCGAGCGCCACGACGAACACGGCGAGGGTCCACCAGCGCGCCGGGTCGTCGTCGGGCGCGCCCGTGGTGAGCAGGAACGGCCACATGAGCGCCGTGACCGCGACGCCGAAGAGCACCACGCCGACCGGGTCGAGCGAGATCCTCGCGGGGGCGCCCGGCGGCCGGCCGGGCAGCAGGCGCGCGGCGAACGCGATCGCGATGAGGGCGAGCGGCACGTTCATCCAGAAGATGCCGCGCCATCCGTCGTCGGGTCCGCCGATCGCGATCGCGAGGCCGCCGAGCGTCGGGCCGAACGCGGTCGCGATGCCGATGGTCGCGCCGAACAGCCCGAACGCGGCACCGCGCTCGGCGCCCTGGAAGAGCTGCTGCACCATGCCGATGACCTGCGGCATCTGGATGCCCGCCGCGACGCCCTGGACCAGGCGGCCGACGAGCAGCACGAGCGACGACGGCGCCATCGCGCAGACGAGGCTCGTGAGCGCGAAGAGGCTGAGCCCGACGATGAACATGACCTTGCGCGAGCCCTGGTCGCCGAGACGACCGGCCGGCACGAGCGTGAGCCCGAAGGCGAGCACGTACCCGGACACGAGCAGGCCCAGTTCGGTCGACCCGGCACCGAGCGCCGTCTCGATCGACGGCAGGGCGACGTTGACCTTCGTGAGGTCCATGATCGTGAGGGCGGCGACGCCGACGCACACCCAGTAGGCGCGCCAGCGGTGATCGTTCGCGTCTCGGACGCTCGACGGTGGGGGAAGCGACATCCGCTTCAGCCTACGCTCGTGACCGGGCGGCGCCGTCGCCGCGACCGGGCCTTGCACGGGCGGCCGTCGAGGGCTACGGCTGCAGTCGCTCGAGCCGCCACGCCCCGTCGGCGGCGTCCGTCGCGCCGCGATCGCGTGCATACACCAGCCGGTCGTGGAGGCGCGACGTGCGCCCCTGCCAGAACTCCATGCGCCACGGCCGCAGCCGGTACCCGCCCCACCGCTCGGGACGGCGGACCTCGTCCACTCCCGGGTACTGCTCCTCGAGCTCCGCGACGCGGGCCTCGAGTTCGGTGCGCGACGCGATCGGCTCCGACTGCCGGCTCGCCGTGGCGGCGATCCGGGAGCCGTACGGCCGGGTCGACCAGTAGGCGTCGGACTCGGCGTCGTCGACGGGCAGCACCGCACCGGTCACGATGACCTGGCGGTGCACGGGATACCACGGGAAGAGCAGCGTCGCGGTCGGGTGGGCCGCGAGCGCGCGGCCCTTCCGCGACGACCGGTCGGTGTAGAAGACGAACCCGCGATCGTCGACGCCGCGCAGGAGGACGGTGCGGCTCGACGGCGTGCCGTCGGCGTCGACCGTGCCGAGCACCATCCCGTTCGGCTCGTAGACGCCGCGCTCGTCGGCCTCCGCGAGCCAGCGGTCGAACTGGGCGATCGGATCCGCGGCTGCGTCGGCCTCGTCGAGCCGCTCGGCCCCGTAGTCCTTGCGCCGGGTCAGGGCATGCTCGACGGCCGCGTCGATGCGGTCCGGGTCGATCGCGTCGCTCATGCCTCCAGCGTACGAGCAACGACGAAGCCCCCGGCATCCGTACGGATTCCGGGGGCTTCGCTCGGTGGTGGACCCAGGGGGATTCGAACCCCCGACCTTCTCATTGCGAACGAGACGCGCTACCAACTGCGCCATGGGCCCGAGCCGTCAACGACTCTACCATCCCGTGAGGGGTGGTCCCGACCACCCGGATCAGACGGCGGTACGGCGGCGGCGCAGCACCTGGTCGAGGTCTCCGAGGCCGGGCTCGGCGCCCTCGACGATGCCCATCCGGGCGTACGGATTCGCCGGGTCGGACGCCGAAGCGGCCGGGCGCCGCGTCGCCGCGTCGCCGGCCGCCTGCGTCGCTGCCTGGTCGGCGGATGCCGCGGGAGGGCGCAGCACGGGCACCTGCGGTTCCATCCGCTCGGCCCGCTCCGCGAGCTCGGCGTCGGAGGCCGTGCGCTTCAGCTGCTCCGCCTCGGCGATGGAGGCCATCACGCTCGCGGCGATCGTGCCACGGGAGAGGTGCAGGGGCTTCGGCAGCGGCTGCGGGGTCCAGCCCTCGTCGTCGGCGGCCGACTCCTCCTCGACGTCGATCGGCTCGAACGGCTCGGCGACGGGCCGCGCCACCGGGGCGGCCGCGACGGGCGCCGGCGTGCGACGCGCGAGCACGACGAGGCCGGTCATCGCGGCGACCAGGCCGCCGGCTCCGGCGAGCACCACGTAGCCGGTCCCGCCGGCGACGAGCATCATCGTGCCGAGCGCGACGGTGACGAGCGACGCCAGCAGCAGCAGCGTGCACAGGGCGCGCCGGCGGCGGCGCGAACGACGCGCCCGCGTGGCGCTCGGGCCGGCGGCATCCGCGCGCGCCCGCTCGGCCGCAGCGGCGCGCTCGGCGGCCGCACGTTCGGCGGCGGCCCGTTCGGCCTGCGCCGCGAGCTCGCGCTCCGCGGCCGCCGCGGCCTCCTCGGCGGCCTTCCGTTCGGCGATCGCGCGGTTCTCGGCCGCCTGCGCCTCGAGCCGCGCGGCGAGCTCGTGCTCGTGGAGGATCCGCTCCTGCGCCGCGACGTCGCGCGCGGTCACGCCGACGCGGACCTCCTCGGGCGACTCGGCGGTCTCGGCGAGGATCCGCAGCGTCTGCTGCAGCCGGACGGCGTTGCGCTCGGTGTTCAGGTACTGCCGTCGGCGGAGCCAGCTGGGCAGCAGGTACGCGATCCACAGCGTCGCGGCAACCGCCACGAGTACGCCACCGCCGATCGGATCCATGGCACCACGCTAGGTCACGGGGACCCCCCGCCACTGCTCGGGCGGGGGCGTGTCAGCGATCCCCCACCCGAAGGGGGGTACGCGCGGCGAGCCGGTCGGCCTCGGGGATCGCCGCGGCCGACGACGGCGCCCGTCCCTCGCGCCAGCGGCGGAGCACGCCGCCGGGCACCTCCTCGGCCACGAGCGCGAACGCGAAGTGGTCGCGCCAGTCCCCGTCGATGTGGATGAACCGTCTGCGCAGTCCCTCGTAGCGGAAGCCGAGCTTCTCGACGACGCGCAGCGACGGCCCGTTCTCGGGTCGGATGCAGATCTCCATGCGGTGCAGCCGGAGCGTGCGGAAGCAGTGGTCCGTGGCCAGCGCGACGGCGGTGGGCGTGATGCCCCGCCCGGCGACCTCGCGCGCGACCCAGTAGCCGATGGACGCCGAGGCGAGCGAGCCGTGGGTGATCGAGGAGACGTTGAGCTGGCCCACCAGCTCGCCGTCCCACTCGAGCACGAACGGGAGCGCGGTGCCGGCGCGGGCGTGCGCGTTGAGGTTGCGGATGCTCCCCCGCGCGTCGATCACCGTGCCCCCGCCGGGGTAGGTGGCCTCCCAGCGGCGGAGCCACCCGCGGTTGTCGAGGAGCACCCGTTCCAGCTGGCGCGCGTCGCGCACGCGGATGGGTCGCAGCGTGAGCGACCCGTCGGCGAGGGTCGGAGCGGATGCCGCGGGCACGTCAGCCCTGTTCGAGGCCGGCGGAGAACTCCGCGAGCCACGGGCGCAGTTCGGGACCGAGGTCGTCGCGGTCCGCGGCGAGCTGCACGACCGCCTTGATGTAGTCGAGCTTGTCGCCGGTGTCGTAGCGGCGTCCGCGGAACACGACGCCGTAGACGCCGCCCGTGCCCTCGACGTCGCCCGCCATCTCCATGAGCGCGTCGGTGAGCTGGATCTCGCCGCCCTTGCCGGGTTCGGTGCGGTGCAGCACCTCGAAGACGCCCGGCTTCAGCACGTAGCGACCGATCACCGCGTAGTTCGACGGGGCGACCTCCTTGGCGGGCTTCTCGACGAGCCCGGTGATCCGCACGACGTCGGGGTCGTCGGTCTCCTCGATCTCGGCGGCGCCGTAGAGGTGGATGCTGTCGGGATCGACCTCGAGCAGCGCCACGATGCTGGCGTCGCGGGCGACCTGCTCGTCGAGCATGCGGGTGAGGAGGACGTCGCGCGCGTCGATGATGTCGTCACCGAGCAGCACGGCGAACGGCTCGTCGCCGACGTGCATCTCGGCCCGCAGCACCGCGTGGCCGAGGCCCTTCGGGTCGCCCTGGCGCACGTAGTGCATCTGCGCGAGCTCGGTCGACTCGTTGACCTTCTGCAGCTTCGCGGTGTCGCCCTTCGCCTCGAGCGTGTACTCGAGCTCGGCGACGCGGTCGAAGTGGTTCTCGAGCGCGTTCTTGTTCCGCCCGGTGATCATGAGGACGTCGGTCAGGCCTGCGTCGACGGCCTCCTCGACCACGTACTGGATGGCGGGCTTGTCGACGACCGGCAGCATCTCCTTCGGCATGGCCTTGGTCGCGGGCAGGAAACGGGTTCCCAGGCCGGCGGCAGGGATGACGGCCTTCGTGATCCGATCAGTCATGCGCATCAGCGTAGCCGCCCGGGCCGCCCGTCGGACGGAGGCATCGTCCTAGGATGGTCGCCATGCCCGACGATCCGACCGTGGTCAAGCGGATCCTCCGCGCCGAGCTCCGCGAGCGCCGCCGGAACATGCCCGCGCACGAACGCGAACAGGCGACCGAGGGCTTCACCTCGCGGCTGCAGGAGCTCGTCGGCTCCACGGGGGCGACCTCGTTGTCGTGCTACCTCTCGATGCCGAACGAGCCGAACACGCGTCCGTTCGTGGACTGGGCCGAGGCGAACGGCATCCGGGTGCTCTTCCCGATCACGCGAGAGGACGGCCTGCTCGACTGGACGGTCGGCGAGGAGGAGTCCGAGGTCACGGGCCTGCACGGCATGCCCGAGGCGGTCGGCGAGCTGCTCGGCCCGATGGCGATCAACGACGTCGACCTGATCCTCGTCCCGGCCGCCGCGGTGGATGCCACGGGCATGCGGCTCGGCTGGGGCCGGGGCTACTTCGACAAGACCCTCGGTTCGATGGGAAAATGTCCCCCGGTGTACGCCATCGTCTTCGACGGCGAGTTCGTCGAGGAGGTGCCGCGCGAGGTGCACGACCAGCCCGTGAACGGCGTCGTGACCCCGACGCGGATCCTGGCGCTCTGACGCGAGGCGTACCCCGCACCCTCCATCGACGGACCACCGGAGCCGACCATGCCCACCTATTCGTACCGCTGCACCGAGTGCGGCGAGGCCTTCGACATCCAGCAGGCCTTCACCGACGACGCGCTCACCGAGTGCCCGGCCTGCTCGGGCCGCCTGCGCAAGCTGTACGGCACGGTCGGCGTGACCTTCAACGGCTCGGGGTTCTACCGCACCGACTCGCGCGCCGGCTCGGGCGACTCCGGCTCGTCGGGCGGCTCGTCGTCTGGCGGTGAGAAGGCCTCGAGCGGCTCGTCCTCCGGCGGCTCGTCCTCCGGCGGCTCGTCCTCCGGCGGCTCGTCGAGCCCGACCACCTCGGCCGCCTGAGGGCGCGGCCGCACGCCATGCACATGGAACAGAAGGGGGCCCAGCGCGTGCTCAAGGGATTCAAGGAGTTCATCCTCCGCGGCAACGTCGTCGACCTCGCGGTCGCGGTCGTCATCGGCGCCGCGTTCACCGCGGTCGTGAACTCGATCGTCTCCAACGTGTTCAACCCGCTCATCGCCGCGGTGTTCCGCGCCGACAGCCTCGACTCGGCGTTCGTCTGGGAGATCCCGACGACCGACGGCGGGGTCGCCGAGGTGAAGTTCGGCGCGGTGCTCGGGGCGCTGCTCACGTTCCTCATCGTCGCCGCGGTCGTCTACTTCGTCTTCGTGATGCCCATGAACGTCCTCAAGGAGCGGGCCGACGCCCGCCGTGAGGCCGGCGAGCCGAAGGCCGAGGACCCGGAGACCGAGCTCACGGTGCTCGCCGAGATCCGCGACCTCCTCGCCGCGGAACGGCGGGCCGCCGACGCCGGCCGACCCGAGTAGGCCCTCCGCGCACGCGGAATCCGGAGCGCCCGCCGCCCCGTCGGCGGGCGCTCCGTCGTCTCACCAGTGCGGGGGTCGCTCGCGGGTGATCCGCTCGTCGTCGGGGCGGCCGGTGCCGCGCCGCCGCTCGCGGTCCTCGTGCGCTCCGGGGACCGCGTGCTCGGGCGACGGGTCCGTGTCCGGCGCGGGCGTCAGCCGCGCGCGGCGCGCGCCGCGCGCGCGTTCGACCCGCTGGCGCGGCGCCGGCGCCTCCTCGCCGTCGACATCCTCGTCCTCGGGATGCGGCCGCGACGACTCGGGGTCGGCACCGGACGGCTCGGGCTCCGCGGCATCCGCCTCGCGCCCGTCGGGTCGATCGGGCCGGTCGCTCACGCGCTCCGCGGCTCCTCGTCCTCGTCCGCGGGCACCGGGGTCGGCGCACGGCCGAGGACCGACGCCACGCGCTCCGCGACCGACTCGGGGTCGCTGAAGAGCTCGAAGCTGTGCACCCGGAGGTAGTGCCACCCGAGACGGCGGAGCACGTCCGGCCGCAGGCGCAGCGACTCGCGCAGGCTCTGGTCGGCCAGGGCGATGTCGGTCTCGACGACGACCGCACGGCCCGCGTGCGCGGCGGCGAGCGACAGGGTGCCCCGGTGGGCGACGCTGACGCGGATGCCGCGACGCTCGAGCCGCGACGCGAGGTCGGCCAGCATCGGGTCGGCGCGCCCGGCGTCGCGGAGCTCGTCCTTCTGCTCCTCGGTGTGCGACAGGATGCTCGCGAGCGCGACGACGCCGTGGCGCTGGCGGTCCTCGTCGATGTCCTCGGGCCGGAAGGCCGCCACGATGTCCATGGAGCGACGCGCGCGCGTCATGGCGACGGCGAGCAGGCGCTCCCCGCCCGGCTCGCCGAGTGCGCCGAAGCTCGACAGCAGCCGACCGTGCGGCGTGCGGCCGTAGCCGATCGAGAACACCACGCGATCCCGGCTCTGCGCGACGGCCTGCTCGAGCGTGAGCACCGTGAACGGCTCGGCGCGGTCGCGGAGGATGAAGTCGGAGAGGTCGCTGCGCTTGGCGAAGGCGGCGAGCACCGCCTGGTGCACGCGCGCGGCGTGCCGCGCGCTCGCGGTGATGACCATGAGCGACTCGCGCGGCCGCTTGACCGCGTGCTCCATGACGAGCTCGACGACCTTCGCGACCTCGGCGTCGAGGCTCTCGACGGTGCCGGTCACCGGATCGGGCAGTCCGTTGCCGCGCACGTAGTGCAGCCCGAGGCTGCCGTGGCCGAGGAAACTGCCCGCCCACGGCATCGAGAGGATGCGGCCGCCGTAGAAGCGGCGGTTCACGAGTTCCGCGAGGTCCTCGCCGCCCGCCCGATAGCTGCGGGTGAGGGTCATGGTCGGCAGCAGCTCGGCGAGTCGCGCGAGCGCCGAGTCGGCGTGGAGGGCGTCGACGCCGTGTTCGGGCGAGGGCCGCTCGTCGCCGTCGGCGCGGATCGCGGTCTCGAAGCGGGTCGGCGTCTGCGTGACGGGGTCGCCGAAGGCGACGACCTGGTTCGCCCGGCGGATGGCGCCGAGGTTCTCGGCGATCGTCGTCGCTCCGGCGTCCACGAGCACGACCGTGTCGAACCGGATGGCGTCGTCGATGGCCGGCACCTCGTACGGCGACGCGAGCCAGACCGGGGCGAGCAGGCGGAACAGCGCCGGCGACTCGCGGTGCAGGCGGTCGGGGCGCACGCGCTCGCCGCGCAGCATCCGTCGCAGCCGCTCGGCCTCCTCGGGATGGTCGACGAGCGCGACCCGCCACGCCTCGGCGGCACGCCACGCCAGCAGCGGGCCGGCGGCCGAGGCGTGCGCGTCGTCGACGAGCCGGAAGTCGGACTCGAGCCGGTCGAGGACGCTCGTGTTCGCCCCGAGCAGGGCCGGGTCGCCCGCGAGCATCGTCTCGAACACGGACTGCCACCAGGCCAGCTCGAGCTCGGAGGCGACCTGCTGCTCCGGCACGTGCCGCTCGGCGAGGTCGACGAGCAGCGGATCGAGTCCGAGGTCGCGGAGCTTCTGGAGCAGCGCGGTGCGCTCCTGCAGGTTGTGCAGCACCTCCGACTCCGCGGCGAGGCCGACGAGGGTCGCCTCGAGGTCGCGCAGCGGCCGGGCGCCGAGCCGCTTCGGCGTGCCCTCCAAGCCGAGCGGGCGGTCGAGCTCCTGCAGGTCAGCGGCGACCGTGTGGTAGCCGACGTGGACGTCGTCGAGCCCGACGGGCACGCTCGGCACCGCGCCCGCCTCGGAGTAGCGGTGCCACAGCGTGCGCTGCTGCTGGATGCTGCGGAGGGCCGTGTTGAGGTCGCCGACGTGGACGCCCGGGCGAACGTACTCGAGCGCGAGGCGCTTCAGCCGACGCCGGTTCGCACCCGACATCCCGGTCTCGCGGCGCGGGGCGGTGGCGGCGATGAGCTCCCCGAGCGGCCGGTCGTAGACGGCCGGAAGGAACCGGTCGAGCGTGTCGCGGATGTCGTGCAGCAGCCGCAGGAACACGCCGAGCTCGGCGATCGACTCGAACTGCCGCAACCGGGTCTGCGCGATGAGCGCGCGGGCTCGCTCGAGCAGCCGCGGCACGTCGGTGCCGCTCAGGCGCTTGGCCAGTTCGTGGGCCGCCGTCGCCGCCTCGGAGGTCGCGAAGTCGGCGCCGTACCAGGGCGAGTCGCCCGGCCCGTATCGGAACTCGCCGAGCGCGGCCGCCCGCACGAGGTCGGCCGACACGGCGTCGCGACCCCGGGCGAGCCCCTCGAGCGAGGCCCGGTCGAGACGTGCCGTCGTGTCGGGCGGCGTGGGCAGCGACGCGAGGCCGGCGAGCGCCGTGAGCGCGTCGAGCACCGAGACGCCGAGCGTGCCGTCGTGTCGGGTCAGGGCGTGGCGGTAGTCGAGCAGCACGCGCCGCAGGCGCACGAGCGCGTCGTCGACGTCGGCGATGCGCGGCTGCTCGGCCTGCTCGTTGCGGGCGATCGAACGGATGAGGTCGCGGCGCAGCCGATCGGTCGAGACCGCGAGGCCACCGAGGCCGACCTGCCCGAGCCGGTGGGCGATGCCGTCGAGGCTCGCACGCCGGGCGCCGACCACGAGCACGCGCCGTTCGTTCGCCACGAGCGCCCCGATGGCGTTGACGATCGTCTGGGTGCCGCCGGTGCCCGGGAGCGTCTTGACCACGATGGAGTCGCCGCGCTCGATGCGCGCGATGACCTGCTCCTGCTCGGCGTCGGCGTCGAGGAGCAGCCGGTCGGTCGAGGGCGGGCGCTCGTCCTGCGGAACGATGAGCGGCGGATCGGTGCGCCGACCGACCGCGGCGCGCGCGTTCGGGTTGCCGGCGATCGCGTCGATGACGGGGTGCTCGAGCCGCGCGGCATCCGCCCCCATCGCGGGGCCGACCTCGGCGAAGGACGACACGACGAGCCGCGGGGCGACGTGGAAGTACGGCAGGTGCGAGGTGAGCCCGCGCAGCCGGTCGATCACGGGCTGCGGCTTGAACACGCCGTTCGAGATCGCGAGTGCGACGAACGCGTCGGCGTCGAGCGTGATCTGGAAGCGCTCGTGGAGCTCGCGCGCGAGCGCGGGATTGAGGAACGGCTGCCCCTTCAGCTTGAGCTCGAAGTCGCGGCCGTAGCGGCGGATGGCGAGTGGGCGCAGGAGCACGGGTGCGAGGAAGTCCGCGCCGCCGTGCTGCCACGAGGCGAGGCCGATGGCGAGGTGGACCGACTCGATGCCGCGCACGGAGCGCAGCTCGACGCCCTTCTGGGTGATCTCGGCCGCGGCGAGCCGGGCGTTGCGCAGCGCGAGCTCGTCGCGGATGAGGCTCGAGAGCAGGGTCGACTTGCCGGTGATGAACTGCGGGAGGCCGCCGGGGTGCGTCGTCGAGAGCTCGATCCGCGTGCGCGGGGCGTCCTCGAAGTGGATGAGCGGCGAGCGTCCGCCGAGCTCGCGGAGCTCGGCGTGCCAGCGCCGCCAGCTGGGCTCGGCGATGTTCCCGGCGACGACCGAGGGGTCGCCGACGGTGACCGCGTGCGGGGTCACCAGGTCGCGCTGCGGGTCCGAGGCGTCGGCGCGCGCGGCGTCCGGGGTCTCGGGCCCGTCGTCGAAGAGGTCGCCCTCGTCGTTCCGTTCGAGCCGTTGCACACCGTCACCATACGGCGCGGGCCGCGGATCGCCCGGAGCATCGCCGCGGTGCGGACGATTTCGATACCCTGCGGGTATTGATACCATGGGGGTATGCTCGTCAGGAGCACGACATCCGCACGAGGAGCACCCATGAAGTCGATCTCCCCCACCGACGCCCACGCCGTGGCCGACGCGTGGATCCTCGACGTCCGCGAGGACGGCGAGCTCGCGCAGGCCCGGCTCGACGACGCCCACCACATCCCGCTCGGCGACCTCGTCGCGCGGGTCGAGGAAGTCCCCCGCGACCGCACCGTCTACGTGCTCTGCCACGCCGGCGGCCGCAGCGCGCAGGCGACGCAGTACCTGGCGGCGCAGGGCGTCGACGCCGTCAACATCACCGGCGGCATCACCGAGTGGTACCGCGCCGGACTGCCCATCACCACCGGAGGTGCCGCATGACCACGACCGTCGCGACCGAATCCACCTCGGACGCCCAGCGCCGCATCGCCAACCGCCTGAAGCGCGCCCGCGGCCAGCTCAACGCGGTCATCGACGCCGTGGAGTCGGGTGCCGACTGCCGCACCGTCGTCAACCAGCTCGCCGCCGTCTCGAGCGCCCTCGACCGGGCCGGCTTCGCCGTCATCTCCACCGCGATGCGCGACTGCGCCGCGGACCCCGACGGCAAGGTCGACGGCTCCGGCGAGCGGCTCGACTTCGACGAGCTCGAGAAGCTCTTCCTCTCGCTCTCCTGACCGGGCGCTCCGACGCGCCGCCGACTCCGCACGGCGAGCGGCGCGCCCCGCGCGGCCCGGCCCGGAACGCCACGACGGCCGCCGTCCATCTCGGACGGCGGCCGTCGTGTGCTCACGGAGCGCCTGGTCGGGCACCCCGGCGTCAGACGAGGGAGGACAGCTCCAGCCCGTGGGCCTTGGCGACCCCCTCGTTGGTCAGCTTGCCTGCGGTGGCGTTCAGGCCCTTGGCGAGCGCGGGGTCGGCGGCGAGGGCGGCCTCCCAGCCCAGGTCGGCGATCTTCAGCGCGTACGGCAGCGTCGCATTGGTGAGCGCCGGCGTCGAGGTCGCGGGGACCGCGCCGGGCATGTTCGCGACGCAGTAGTAGATGGCGTCGTGCACCTCGTACGTGGGCTCGGCGTGCGTGGTCGCGGTCGAGCCCTCGAAGCAGCCGCCCTGGTCGATCGCGATGTCGACGAGCACGGCGCCGCGCTTCATGGTGGAGACCATCTCGTCGGTCACGACCTTCGGGGCCGCAGCGCCCGGCACGAGGACCGCACCGATGACGAGGTCGGCCTCGCGCACCTGGCGCGCGACCTCGTAGGGCGACGAGGCGAGCGTCTTGATGCGGTGCTCGTAGCGCGCGTCGAGCTCGCGGAGCTTCGGCAGCGAGATGTCCATGACCGTGACGTCGGCGCCCATGCCGAGCGCGGTGGCCGCGGCCTGCTCGCCGGCGACGCCGCCGCCCACGACGAGGACCTTGGCCGGGGCCGTGCCGGGTACGCCGCCCAGCAGGACGCCGCGGCCGCCCTTCGAGGCGTGCAGCGAGGCGGCGCCGACCTGCGGGGCCAGCCGGCCGGCGACCTCGCTCATGGGCGTGAGCAGCGGCAGCGAGCGATCGGCGAGCTGGACGGTCTCGTAGGCGATCGCGGTCACGCCGGAGTCGAGGATGGCGCGGGTGAGCGGCAGGTCCGCGGCGAGGTGGAGGTACGTGAAGAGCGTGAGGTCGTCGCGCAGGAACCCGTACTCCTGCTCGATCGGCTCCTTGACCTTGAGCACCAGCTCGGCGGCCCACGCCTCGGCCGCGGTGGCGACGATGTTCGCGCCGGCGGCGCGGTACTCCTCGTCGTGGTAGCCGGCGCCCTCGCCGGCACCGGCCTGGATGTCGACGCGGTGGCCGCGCAGCGAGAGCGCGTTCGCTCCCGCCGGCGTCATGGCGACGCGGAATTCGTTGTTCTTGACCTCAGCGGGCACGCCGACGTGCATGGGTATCGCTCCGAATGCTGTGTGGATGTGTACCTCCATGCTCGCCGCTTGTTCGTCTGTTGTGAAGAGGATCCGCATGATGTTCGATAGACTCTCGGCATCCGTCTCGAATGTTCGTAGAGGAGCGCCCCCATGACCGATCTGCCGCAGTTCAGCGAACCGGTGCGGGTGACCCTCGACGACATCGACCGCCGGATCATCGCCCTCCTGCACGAGAACGCGCGCATCCCGAACGTCGACCTCGCCCGCGAGGTGGGCGTGTCGCCGTCGACCTGCCTCGCCCGCGTGCGCTCGCTCCGCGAGCGCGGCGTGATCACGCGCTACACGGCCGAGATCAACCCGGCCATGCTCGGCTACACGCTCCAGGCGCTCATCTCGGTGCGGATCCGACCCGGCGCCCGGCACCTCATGGAGCAGATCTCCGACGAACTGCGGCGCGAGCCCGAGGTCGCGCAGCTGTTCTTCCTCGGCGGCAGCGAGGACTTCCTGATCCACGTGCGCGTGCGCGACAGCGAGCACGTGCGGCAGTTCGTCCTGAAGAACCTCTCCGCCAATCCCGCGGTCGCGCTCACCGAGACGAACCTCGTGTTCGAGCACCACACCGCCGGCTCCGCCGGACAGCGCACCGTGCTCTGAACGCCGGTCGCGACCCGGAAGCGCCGCGACCGGCGCTCCCGCGGGCTCAGCCGCGCACCGGCAGGATCTCGGCGAGGTCGAGCCCCTCCGGCGCCTCGAGCTGCTCGTAGGTGCAGCTCTCGGGCGTGCGGTCGGTGCGCCATCGCCGGAACTGGGCGGTGTGCCGGAACCGGTCGCCCTCCATGTGGTCGTAGGCGACCTCGACCACGAGTTCCGGCCGGAGCGGCACGAACGAGAGGTCCTTGCCCGCGCTCCAGCGACTGACGGCGCCCGGCATCCGCCCGGAGCGATGCGCCTCCTGGTCGGCCCACTCGCCCCACGGATGCCGCGAGAGGTCCTCCTCGACGTACGGCGCGAGCGTGTCGACGAGCTCGCGGCGCTTCGCCATGGGGAAGGACGCCGCCACCCCCACGTGGTGCAGCCTCCCGTCATCGCCGTACAGCCCGAGCAGCAGGGACCCGACGATCCCGCCGGTCTTGTGCCACCGGTACCCGGCGACCACGCAGTCCGCCGTGCGCTCGTGCTTCACCTTGAACATCGTGCGCTTGTCGGGCTGGTAGGTGCCCTCGAGCGGCTTCGCCACGACGCCGTCGAGCCCGGCGCCCTCGAACCGCGCGAACCAGTCCTCGGCCTCGGCCCGGTCCGCGGTCGCGGGCGTGACGAAGACCGGGTCGGATGCCGCGGCGAGCGCGGCGACGAGACGCGCTCGGCGCTCGGCGAACGGGCGGTCGGTGAGGTCCTCGTCGCCCTGGGCGAGCAGGTCGAACGCGACGAAGGAGACGGGCGTCTGCTCGGCCAGCAGCCGCACGCGGCTCGCCGCGGGGTGGATTCGCTGCTGGAGCGCATCGAAGTCGAGCCGGCCGTCGCGCACGAGCACGATCTCGCCGTCGACCACGCACCGCTCGGGCAGGTTCGCCCGGAGGGCCTCCACGAGCTCGGGGAAGTACCGCGTCATCGGCCGCTCGTTGCGGCTGCCGAGCTCGACCTCGTCGCCGTCACGGAAGACGATCGTGCGGAAGCCGTCCCACTTCGGCTCGACGTGGCCGACGTCGGGGATCTGCTTCACCGACTTCGCGAGCATCGGCTTGACGGGCGGCATCACCGGCAGGTCCATCCGACCATCATGCTCCGGTCCCCCGACACGCGCACGACCGCACGCCGGGATGCCCGGGTAGCACCGGCCGCAGGGTCGGTCAAGGGACTGCGCCGGCGCGCGCGGCGACGTACCCTCGATATCGGTCGCAGTGCATGGGGGTGCGCTGCCGCCGACGATCGGGGGATGCCATGTCCGAGCCACGCGACGAACGCAGCGGGGACGAACCGGGCGACGAGGACCGGATCCTGGACGCGGCGGTCGACGAGGTCGAGCGCCGCGCCCGGGCGGAGGAGGATGCGGATGCCGGCGAGCGCGTCGCCGTGCAGGACGAGCGCGGGCGGATCACCGAGGAGCGCGCGCAATGAGCGCCGTCATCGATCCGCCCGAGCCGGAGGCGCCGGCGCTGCCCAGCATCGGCGTCTGGTGGCCGATGCTCGAGACGTCGCTGCAGCTCGAGATCCTGGAGCACCCCACCTCGCCGCTCCGGCCGGTCGTCGTGCGCCGCATCTTCGAGCTGTGCGAGCTCGTCCCACGTCCCGTCCCGCGCTCCGGGGTCCGGCTCGGACCCAACGAGCGCGCGTACCTCGCGGGCTGGGTGCACGCCGTGGACTGGATCTGACGACCCGACGACGTCCGCGCAGACGCCGTCGCACCGACTCGAGAAGGATGGGGAGGCCAGCGCCATGGAGCGGATCCACTACGCCGGAGGCGTGCTGCTGACGGGCACCGCGATCGCGGACGCGATCGTCGACTACGCCGCGGCGCTCGCGACGCGGCAGTCCGCGGCATCCGTCGACATCCCCGTCCGGCTCGACGACGGGTCCACCGCGCGTGCGCACCTGCTCATCGGACCGGCGAGCCAACTCGTGACCGAGCCCGTCTCAAACGACCACGGCGCGGAGCTCGAGGACGAGGAGCTCGTCGGTCGACTGCGCAGCGCCACCGGCGCCCTCTCGGACATCCGCCCGATCGCAGACCCGTCCGCGGTCGTGGCCGATCACACCGACGATCTCGAGTGGCCCCGCTTCCGCTGAGCCGCGCGGCGCCCAGCCGGTGCGGCCGGGCCTTCAGCCGCTGAGGTCGTCGGGCGAGTCGACGCCGCCGACGTCGGTCGCCCGCACCTCGGCCTCGTCGTCGTCCTGCTCCGCGGGATCGTCGGAGGGGATCGGCACGATGCTGATCGGGATCCCGCGGCCGACGAGCAGTTGGGCCGGCTGCGGCCGCCCCTCGCCGAAGTTCACCGTGATCCAGTCGGCGACGCCCCGCTCGTGGGCCTGCTCGATGGCCTGCTTGATCGCCTCGAGGTCGGCCTCGCCGACGGAGTAGTGGACGCCGTCGTAGAGGATGTTCACGCGCTTCACGATTCGTGCCCCCCATTGGCCTCGGCACCCCGCGTCTCGGGTTCGGGCACGAGCACGAGCCCGCCCGGCGAGTTCGCGGTGGCCATCAGCGCGTCCACCCACGTGCGGTTGATCGAGGGCTGGCGGCCCCCGGCGTACTTGAAGACGAGCGAGATCCGCGGGTGGATCCACAGGGTGCTCCGCCCGTTGCCGATCGACGGATCGTCCCGCCAACTGAAGTAGAAGGACTCGCCGCGACGCAGCTTCGCGCCGATCACGAGCTGCAGGTGCGCCAGCACGCGATCGTCGAAGTCGACGCCGAGGGTCGAGTCGTACGTCAGCTTCCCCACATCCACCTCCGGGCATCGGACCCACGACCCCCCTACCGTATCCCGGCGGGGCCCGCTGGGGACAGGGGCTTGTCAAGGCCCTGTCGGCCCGATCCGGGTTCGGGTACCGAGGAGGGGAACGAGATCCCGAGCCGAGGGAGGACGACGATGACGTACCGCGGCGCGACGATCAGCGACGCACTGGACGTGGAGCCGATCAGCCAGACGACCTGGCGCGTCTCCGACCGCAGGGAGGGCGGCGGCGCCAGCCGCATCCTCGGCTACCTCCACGAGGTGGCCGACGGGTACGAGATGCTGTGGATGCGCCCGCGACCCGGCGTCACGCGGCGCTACGGGAGTTTCGCCGATGCGGTGGACGACACCGCACGGCGCCTGGGCACGATGCGGATGCGCGGCTGAGCCGCAGGTCGGACGGGCACGGGCCGATCCGGCCCGCGCCCGTCCGTCTCCGGCGCCCGCTCAGTCGGTGCGCTGCGCGCGGTAGTACTCGAGCAGTGCCCGGGTCGAGGCGTCCTGCGCGGCGAGCGCATCGGCGTCGCCCTCCAGGGCGGGCGCGATCTGCAGCGCGAGCTGCTTGCCGAGTTCGACGCCCCACTGGTCGAACGAGTTGATGCCCCAGACGACGCCCTGCGTGAAGGTGATGTGCTCGTAGAGCGCGATGAGCTGGCCCAGCACCGACGGGGTCAGCGCGGGCGCGAAGATCGACGTCGTCGGCCGGTTGCCGGGGAACGTGCGGGCGGCGACGAGGGCTCCGGTGGTGCCCTCGGCCTCGACCTCCTCGGCGGTCTTGCCGAACGCGAGCGCCTTCGTCTGCGCGAGGAAGTTCGCGAGGAAGAGGCCGTGCACGTCGCGGCCGTCGTCGCTGAGCGGGTAGGCCGGGTTCGCGACGGCGATGAAGTCGGCCGGGATCAGCCGCGTGCCCTGGTGGATGAGCTGGTAGAACGCATGCTGCCCGTTCGTGCCCGGCTCGCCCCAGAACACCTCGCCCGTGTCGGTCGCGACCGGCGTGCCGTCCCACCGGACGGACTTGCCGTTGGACTCCATCGTCAGCTGCTGCAGGTACGCCGGGAAGCGATGCAGCTGCTGCGCGTACGGCAGCACCGCGTGCGACTGCGCGCCGAGGAAGTTCGTGTACCAGACGTTGAGCAGGCCCATCAGCACGGGGACGTTGCGCTCCAGCGGGGTCGAGCGCACGTGCTCGTCGACCGCGTGGAAGCCGGCCAGCAGGTCTCGGAAGACGTCCGGGCCGAGCTCGATCGCGAGCGAGAGCCCGATCGCGGAGTCGACCGAGTAGCGCCCGCCGACCCAGTCCCAGAACCCGAAGGCGTTCCGGGGGTCGATGCCGAAGGCCGCCACCTTGTCGAGGGCCGTCGAGACGGCGACGAAGTGGTGCGCGACGGCGTCGGTGCGGGATGCCTCGTCCCCGCCGATGGCGCCGGCGCCCTCGAGGCCGTCCCACAGCCAGTCGCGGGCGAGCCGCGCGTTCGTCAGCGTCTCGAGCGTCGTGAAGGTCTTCGACGCGACGATGAACAGCGTCGTCTCGGGGTCGAGTCCGGCGGTGGTCTGCGCGAGGTCGGTCGGGTCGATGTTCGAGACGAAGTGCGCGCGGATGCCGGCGTCGGCGTACGGCTTCAGCGCCTCGGAGACCATGACCGGGCCCAGGTCGGATCCGCCGATGCCGATGTTCACGACATCGGTCACCCGCTTGCCGGTCACGCCGAGCCAGTCCCCGGATCGGACGCGGTCGGCGAACGCGCCGAGCCGGTCGAGCACCTCGTGCACGTCGTGGTCGACGTCCTGCCCGTCGACGACGAGCTCGGGCCTCGCCCCGGCGGGCCGCCGCAGCGCCGTGTGCAGCACGGCACGGTCCTCCGTCGTGTTGATGTGCTCGCCGGCGAGCATCGCGGCGAACCGGTCGGCGACGCCGACCTGCTCCGCGAGGCGCACGAGCGCGGCGAGCACCTCGCCGGTCACGAGGTTCTTCGAGAGGTCGACGTGGAGGTCGGCGAGCGCGAGGCTCATCCGCTCGACACGCGCGGGGTCGGCGGCGAACCAGCCCCGGAGGTCGGGCGAGAACGACTCGCGGAGGGTCCCGAGTTCGGACCAGGCGGGCGTGGTGGTGGGATCGATCGGCGTGCTCACGCGCATCACGCTACCCATCCGGAGCGGGCGCGTGAACCCGTGCGACGCCCGGCGACGTCCCGCGACGCGACGACGGCCATCCGCCCGACGCCTACGCGGGCTGCGGGTGGGATCCGGCCAAGCGCAGCCACGTGTCCACCACGGTGTCGGGATTCAGCGACATCGACCCGATGCCCTCGTCGAGCAGCCACTCGGCGAGGTCCGGGTGGTCGCTCGGACCCTGGCCGCAGATGCCCACGTACTTGCCGTTGCGCCGGCACGCCTCGATCGCCAGCGTGAGCATCCGCCGGACGGCGGGGTCGCGCTCGTCGAAGAGCGAGGAGACCAGGCCCGAGTCACGGTCGAGGCCGAGGGTGAGCTGGGTCATGTCGTTCGACCCGATCGAGAAGCCGTCGAAGTACTCGAGGAACTCGTCCGCCAGGAGGGCGTTGGAGGGCAGCTCGCACATCATCATGACCTCGAGCCCGTTCTCGCCGCGGCGCAGGCCGTTCTCGGCGAGGAGCTCGATCACGGCCCGTGCCTCGTCGACCGTGCGCACGAAGGGGATCATCAGCGCGACGTTGACGAGCCCCATGTCGTCGCGCACGCGCTTCATCGCCTCGCACTCCATCTCGAAGCACTCGCGGAACTCCGGCGAGACGTACCGCGAGGCGCCGCGATAGCCGAGCATCGGGTTCTCCTCCTCCGGCTCGTACTGCGGTCCGCCGATGAGGTTGGCGTACTCGTTCGACTTGAAGTCGCTCATCCGCACGATCACCCGCTCGGGGGCGAAGGCCGCCGCGATCGTCGACACGCCCTCCGTGACCCGGCTGACGAAGTACTCGCGCGGACTCGGGTACGCCGCGATGCGCGGCGCGATCTGCGCCCGCAGCGCGGGGCTGAGCGCGTCGTACTCCAGCAGCGCGCGCGGGTGGATGCCGACCTGCCGGTTGATGATGAACTCGAGGCGCGCGAGCCCGACGCCGTGGTTCGGCAGCTGCGCGAACGAGAACGCCTGCGCGGGCGTGCCGACGTTCATCATGATCTTCGTCGGGATCTCGGGCATGTCCGCGAGCTGCGAGCGCTCCTCGCGGAAGTCGAGGATGCCGTCGTAGATGATGCCCGCATCGCCCTCGGCGCACGAGACCGTGACCTCGCGTCCGTCGACGAGGACGCGGGTCGCGTCCCCGGTCCCGACGACGGCGGGCACGCCGAGCTCGCGGGCGATGATCGCCGCATGGCAGGTGCGCCCGCCGCGGTTGGTGACGATCGCCGAGGCGCGCTTCATGATCGGCTCCCAGTCGGGGTCGGTCATGTCGGCGACGAGCACCTCGCCCTCGCGGAAGTCCTCCATCGAGTCCACCGACTCGATGACGCGGGCAGGGCCCGCCCCGATCCGGTTGCCGATCGCGCTGCCCTGGGTCACGACCGGCCCGCGGCCGTTCAGCACCCAGCGGCTGACCACGCCGGCCTCGACGCGCGACACCACCGTCTCAGGGCGGGCCTGCAGGATGTAGAGCTTGCCGTCGACGCCGTCCTTGCCCCACTCGATGTCCATCGCCCGTCCGTAGTGGTCCTCGATGACGAGCGCCTGGCGGGCGAGCTCGACGACCTCCTCGTCGGTGAGGCTCAGGCGGATGCGGTCCTCGGGCGGCACGTCGGTGAAGACCGTGCTCGTGCCGACGCCGCGCCCGGAGGCGTAGACCATCTTCACCGTCTTGTCGCCGACGGAACGGCGGAGGATCGACGGGCGCCCGGCGCGGAGCGCCGGCTTGTAGACGCTGAACTCGTCGGGGTTCACGGCGCCCTGCACGACGGCCTCGCCGAGGCCCCACGACGACGTCACGAGCACGGTGTTCGCGAATCCGGACTCCGTGTCGACGGTGAACATCACCCCGGACGAGCCCACGTCCGAGCGCACCATCCGCTGCACGCCCGCGGAGAGCGCGACGTCGTGGTGCTCGAAGCCGTGGTGGACGCGGTACGCGATCGCCCGGTCGTTGTAGAGGGAGGCGAACACGGCCCGGACCGCCGCGAGGACGTTCTCGACGCCGTGGATGTTCAGGTACGTCTCCTGCTGGCCCGCGAACGACGCGTCGGGCAGGTCCTCGGCGGTCGCGCTCGACCGCACCGCCCACGAGACCTCGTCCGGGTCGGCATTGCCCCGGCTCAGGGTCCGGTACGCGTCCCTCAGGTCGCGGTCGAGGTCCGGCGGGAACGGCTGCCGCTCGATCCAGCCGCGGATCTCGGCGCCCGTTCGCGCCAGCTGGGCCACGTCCTCGACGTCGATCGACTCCGCGGCGCGCCGGATCCGCTCGTACAGTCCCCCCGACTCGAGGAACGACCGGTACGCGTCGGCCGTCGTCGCGAAGCCGCCGGGCACGTCGACGCCGAGGTGCGAGAGGTTGCTGACCATCTCCCCCAGCGAGGCGTTCTTGCCGCCGACCTGGTCGATGTCCTTCAGTCCCAGGTCCTGGAACCATGCGATGTTCGTCATGTCCGTGCTCCTTTGCTGCGGACGCCCGACGGCGTCCCCTCTCTCTGGTCTCGCCGCGACGCGTCGCGCTCCTGCAGCCACCGGAGGATGACGACCGACATCTCCTCGACGGACTTGTTCGCCGAGTTGAGGAACGGGACGTCGAACCGGTGGTAGAGCTCCTCCGCGCGGCGCAGTTCGTACGTGCACTGCTCGAGGCTCGCGTAGCGCGAGTCGGGTCGGCGCTCGTGGCGCACCTGGCTCAGGCGTCGCGCGTTGGTCGTCAGCCCGAAGCACCGCTCGCGGTGCGGCGCGACGGCCGCCGGCAGCGACTCGCCGTGGTAGTCGTCATCGGTGAGCGGGTAGTTCGCGACGCGCAGTCCGTAGCGGAGCGCGAGGTACATCGTCGTCGGCGTCTTGCCGCACCGCGACGGTGCGACGAGCACGACGTCGGCGGCGTCGAGGCCGCGCAGGCTCTGGCCGTCGTCGTGCTCGAGCGCGTACTCGACGGCGCGCATCCGCGCGAAGTACCGTTCCATGTCCCCGACGCCGTGGTACTGGCCGAGCTGCTCGGAGGCGGTCGTGCCCAGCGCGCGCTCCAGCTCCGTGAGCGGGCCGCTCAGGAGGTCGAGGATCATCGCGGGCGCGCCGTCGAGGACGGCCCGCACGGCGGGCGCCTTGACCGTCGTGAACATGATCGGCAGGGCACCCGAGTCGGCCGCGTCGCGGATCTCCCTCACGACGAGTTCGGCCTCCTCGGCCGTGTCGACGAAGGGGAAGGCGTACCGCTCGAACGAGATCGCGGGGAAGTTCACCAGCAGTGCGTTGCCGAGCGTCTCGGCGGTGATCCCGGTGCCGTCGGAGACGAAGACGGCGAGCCGGCGCACGGCAGGGGTCCCTGTCCCCGTTCGCTGTGGCTCGGCAGGCATCCTCGGCTCCGTGTCGCGTCACGAACCGCGACCTCGCGGCTCGCCACGAGCCTAGGAATGCGGGAGGAAGCCTCACAAACCGCATTGCTTCCGCCCCGGCGGAAGCTCGCTCGGGGCGGGGACCCCGGTCGAGGCCGAGGCACGGGCCTCACGCGACGGACGGGCGATTCGCCGTCTCAGGTGCCCCTGGAGGGACTCGAACCCCCAACCCTCTCCTTAGGACGGAGCTGCTCTTCCATTGAGCTACAGAGGCTGACCGGTCGAGTCTAGCGGGCGCGCCACGACCCCCCGGCCACCCGGGGTGGGCCGTCCGGGCTCAGTTGTAGCCGAGGACCACGATGGCGGACGTCGACGGGGCGAGCTCGTCGACGAACCCGTTCTCGTCGAACCGGTTGTCGTCTGAGGGCTGCGTCATCGCGGTCACCTTGTTTCTCTGGGTCGGGGACGACTCAGGCTATCGAGGCCGACCGTGCGAGGTCATTGTCCGGAACGTCCAACTTCGCGACGTCGTTTCGCCATGATGTCGCTCAGGCGGCGCGGATCACGCCGGCGATCACGCGGGCGGGTACAGGTAGAGCGCCTCGCCGACCGGGATGGTGCGAACGTGGTACGAGTGGTCGGAGTTCCAGTTGTACTCCTCGATCGTCACCGTGCCGTCGCCGTTGACCGACTGCACGTAGGCGACGTGGTTGTACGGGAACCACGCCACGGCACCGACGACGGGCTCGCCGCTCGTCGGCCAGCCCTTGGACTGCCACGCGTCGGCCCACATCCAGGCGCTGCCGGAGGCGAGGTTGCCCCAGTCCCACTTCCACGGCGCGCCCGTGACCCCGGCGTCGCGGTTGAGCCGCCACGCGACGAAGTCGACGCACTCGCGGTAGTAGTAGCGCAGCGGTGAGAGGCCGCCGCCGTAGTCGTCCGGCGTCTCGTACCACCACGGGTAGTCGTCGCCCTCGGCCTGCTGCGTGACGATCGCGTACTCGCCGGTGCCGCGCGACGCGAGCTCGGCCTCCCATGCGGCGCGCTCGGCCTCGGCCGCCGCCGCGTCGATCTCCTCCTTGGTGGTGACCGAGAAGCTGTCGCTCGAGACCGGCGCGCCGCTGGCGTGCTCCGAGACCTCGAGGCCCTGCGCCTCGGCGATCGAGAGGCTGAACTTCGTCGGCGTGCCGCCTGGCAGGTGCCCACCCGGCAGGAAGGCGTAGGCGGGCAGCGCCACGGTGCCGATGAGCGCCGGAACGAGCAGCACCGTCGCGGCGACCCGGGCCGGACCGTTCCGCCGGGCGACGGGACCCGTCTTCGAGGGCGCGGCGCCCGGCGAGGTCGACTGCGGGCGATCCCGTCGGGCGCGCGCGCCCGAGCGGCGCGTCGGCGGCGCGGGAGCGGTCGCCGCAGCCTCGGCCGCAGCGATCGAACTCGTGGAGCCGCGCTCCGGCACGACGGCCGAGGGGATCGCGACGGGGTCGGCGGCCGCGGGGACGACGACGGATGCCGCGGGGCCGGCCGATGCCGACGGGGCGGCCCCGGTCGACGGCGCGGCGAGCGCGCGCCGGGCCGACGGGTCCGCGTCGGCGCGCCGCCCGGCGCGCTGCGTCGGGGCCGGGGCCTCCGTCCGACCGGACGGGTTCGCGGACGACGGGCGTCCGCGCGACGACCACCGATCGAGCGGGCGCGAGGGCTCGGACGCGGTCGGACGGTCGTCGTCGGAGCGGTCGGCGCCGGTGGATCGCAGGGCCGCGCGATCGAGCCCGCCGGCGCGGCCGTCGCCGGCGCGCACGTCCTCACGCGGGTCGGAGCGGCGCGCGTCGGAACGGACCGGTTCGGAGCGGCGCGGGTCGGAACGGAGCGCGTCGGGTCGCTCGGGCCACGCGGGCCGCTCGGGCCACGCAGGCCGCTCGGACCGGGCCGGACGCTCGGGACGATCGAACGGCTCCCGGCCGGGGCGCTCGGACCGGGCCGGCCGTTCGGGCCACCCGGCACGCTCGGGCCGGTCGGCCCCGGTCCTCCGGTCCGCGGGTCGCTCGCGACGCTCCGGAGAGGGCATGGCGGGTCGCCGCTCGGCCCGTTCAGCGGAGGTCCGCTCCCACGACGGCGTCGATCGCTCCGGGAACGCGCCGGCATCGCGAGCGGCCGGATCGCGGAGCGAGCCCCGGTCGCGGACGCCGTACGCGTCGGCAGGACGTGCCCGATCGGCTCGACGGCCGACACCGTCCGCCGCACCGCCGGCCGCGGCATCCGCCCGGCTCGACGGCGTCGACGGACCGAGGGGCGGCTCGGGCCGGACCGGCGAGCCGTCCGCGGGCAGCGCCGACCGGCGCCGCGGCCGCAGGCTCGGGGGCTGGCCGTACGCGTCGTCACCGTGCAAGGGTCGTGAACCTCCGGGGGGCCGCGCAGGCTCCGAGGAGGCCTGCACGCTGGGGGTGGTGCGGGTGTCGGTCGGAGCCGGGGGTGCTCCGGACGCGTTCCACCCTAAGGCACCGCGCGAGCGGTTGTCACGATGCGCCGCGGCGGCGCGTCGTCACTATGCCGCCCGCTCCAGGAAGTCGCTCCACTGCGGCAGCGGCCGCTCGAATCCGCGGACCACCCAGCCACGGCCGTGCGGCATGCGCGGCGTGATCCGCAGCGTCCAGCCCATCTCTGCCGGAGTGTGGTCGCCCTTGGCGTTGTTGCAGCGGAGGCAGCACGCGACGAGGTTCTCCCACGTGTCGCGTCCGCCGCGCGATCGCGGCAGCACGTGGTCGATCGTCGCCGCCGACTTGCCGCAGTAGGCGCAGCGGTGCTCGTCGCGTCGGAGCACGCCGCGACGACTCACCGGGACGTGGTGCACCCGCGGCGTCCGCACGTACCTCGTCAGCAGGATGACGCTCGGGCGGACCCAGTCGCCGGTCGTGCCGTGCACCGGATTGTCCTCGTCGTGCAGGATGACGGTCGCCTTCTCGTTCATGACGAGCAGCAGGGCGCGCTTGAAGGAGACGACGGCGAGGGGCTCATATCCGGCGTTCAGCACGAGGGTGCGCATGGGGTGCCTTTCGATCGGTGCTGGATGGCTTCCAGCCGCGTGAAGGGAAGGACGACCCGGATGCCGCGGGGACGGCGGACACGCCCCGGAGACGCGAAACGGGCACCGTCGTGAAGACAGTGCCCGTCGGCATCCCGGCGCAGTCGAGACTCGGCTGACTGCTGCGGCCGTGGTCTTGGCGCGCGCGCACACCCGTGGAATGGGTGCTGTTGCGCGGACCGACCATCGGACTTCCCCTACCCGGTATTCGGATCGTCAGGGTCAAGGCTACGACACGAATGGCGTGCCGGGTCCTCCCGGCACGCCATTCGAGACACGCTTCACACGGTGTTCACACGTCAGATGCGCACGATCCAGTAGTCGCTGGTCCAGATCGGCTGGGTCCGGACGACCGTGCCCTCGTACGGCGCGTGCAGGATCATGCCGTTGCCGGCGTAGAAGCCGATGTGGCCGCTCATGACGACGAGGTCGCCGGGGACGGCCTCCGAGAGGGAGATCTGCGTGCCCGCGGCGCCCTGCGCGGACGACGAGTGCGGGAGGCTGATGCCGAACTGCGCGTAGACGTACTGCACGAGGCCCGAGCAGTCGAAGCCGGCCGGCGTGGCGCCGCCGTAGACGTAGGGGACGCCGAGGTACTGCTGCGCGACCGCGAAGACGCTCGCGGGGTCGGCGGAGCCGTAGACGGCGGCCGGCGTGTACTCGCTCGCGGCGGCGGCGTACGAGGCCATCTCCTCGGCGGCGGCCTGGCGGGCGGCCTCGGCCTCGGCGGCCGCTCGCGCGGCCTCCTCGGCGGCGCGGATCTCCTCGCCGGAGACCGCGTCGTAGCTGTCCTCGGAGAGCGGGGCCGCGATGACGTCCTCGGCGACCTCGACGTCCTGCGGGGCGGCCTTGGTGAGCTGCGTCTCGGCGGTGGCGCCGAACTGGATGCCGTCGGTGCCGGGCGCGAACGCGTAGGCGGGGATGGCGAGGGTGCCGACGAGGCCCGCGGCCACCGACATCACCATGACGTTCTTCGCGCCGCCGCGGCGCAGGCGGCGACCGAGGGAGTCCTTCTGGGACCGGGCGGCGGTCGTCTCGGCGGGCGTCGCGGCCGCGGGGGCGGCGGGAGCCTCACGTCGCACGACGGCGGTCCGGGTCCGGGGCTTGGGGGAAGTGAGTGCGCTGGAACGGCGCCGGGGGAATCGAGCCAAAACGTGTCCTCCGCCCCACGATGCCGGAGCACCGCCTCACCTGTGCGCCGTTCGGCGCGTCACGGGTATCGAGGGCCGAGCGGTGAGCATGGAAGCGTCCCGACCCTGTTCCTCCGGCTGGCTTGTCGCCGGCGGACTCGATCGAGGATACGCGAGCGGTCGTCGATTGTCACATTTCGATCACGGCGCGGCGGAGACGGCCGTTCCACGACCTCGCGACCACCGGAATCGTCCGCCGGGCGACGGAACGCCGACGTCGCGCGAGGTGCGCCGGTCAGTCTCCGATGAAGAGGTGCCCCGCGAGCTCGGCCGGGAGCTCGAGGTCGTCGGCGCGGCCCTCGACCGACACCGTCACCGTGCGCCCGTCGCGGCGCAGCGAGACCCGGGCGCCGGGGAGGACGCCGGAGGCCTTGAAGCGGGCCAGCAGCTCGGGCTCGAACTGCGCCGGCTCGGCGAGCCGGCGGATGACGCCCTCGGCGCTGCCGTCGCCCTCGTCGAGCGCGGTGAGCACGTTGCGCACCCCCTGCATGAACGGCGCGGCGGGCTCGACCCCGAGCTCCTCGAGGCCGGGGATCGGGTTGCCGTACGGCGAGTGCGTCGGGTGCCCGAGGATCTCGATGAGCCGGCGCTCGACGTGCTCGCTCATCACGTGCTCCCAACGGCATGCCTCGTCGTGCACGTACTCCCAGTCGAGTCCGATCACGTCGGCGAGCAGGCGCTCGGCGAGCCGGTGCTTGCGCATGACGTGCACGGCCTTCTCGCGGCCGTCGGCCGTGAGCTCGAGGTGACGGTCGTCGGAGACGACCACCAGGCCGTCGCGCTCCATGCGGGCCACCGTCTGGGAGACCGTCGGGCCGGAGTGGCCGAGACGCTCCGAGATGCGGGCGCGCAGCGGGACGATGCCCTCCTCCTCGAGGTCGAGGATGGTGCGCAGGTACATCTCGGTCGTGTCGATGAGGTCGGTCAACTCACTCCTCCTCGGCCGGCAGGCGCGTCGTGCATCAGACAAGACTACTGTCCGCGACCGACACGCCCCCGGCGCCCGCGCGGTGGACGCGGTGCACGGCGGAGCCGGCGTCATCCGCCGCCATGGCGATCGGCCCCCGCCTAAGATCGGACCATGCCTGAGCTCGTGATCCCCTCGTCGCTCCTGCCCGCCGACGGCCGCTTCGGCTGCGGCCCCTCGAAGGTGCGGCCCGAGCAGCTCGCGCACCTCGCCGAGGTCGGCCCGAGCCTGCTCGGCACCTCGCACCGGCAGGCGCCCGTGAAGCAGCTCGTCGGCCGCGTGCGTCGCGGCATCGCCGACCTCTACTCGCTCCCCGAGGGCTACGAGGTCGTCCTCGGCAACGGCGGCTCGACCGCGTTCTGGGATGCCGCGGCCTTCGGCCTGATCGAGCGGCGCGCGCAGCTCTGCTCCTTCGGCGAGTTCGGCGCGAAGTTCGCCAAGGCGGCCGCCGCACCGTGGCTCGAGGCGCCCGACGTGCGCCGCGCCGAGCCCGGCAGCCGCGTCGAGGCCGAGGCCGTCGAGGGCGTCGACGTGTACGGATGGCCGCAGAACGAGACCTCGACGGGCGTCCAGGCGCCGGTGCGACGGGCGCACGGCGACGACGGCGCCCTGACCGTGGTCGACGCGACGAGCGCCGCGGGCGGCGCGGCGGCCGATCCGGCCGAGTTCGACGTCCTCTACTTCGCGCCCCAGAAGAACTTCGCCTCCGACGGCGGGCTGTGGTTCGCGATCATGTCGCCGGCCGCGATCGAGCGCGTCGAGCGCGTCGCCGCGTCCGGCCGCTACATCCCAGACTTCCTGTCGCTGAAGAACGCGGTCGACAACTCGCGCCTCGACCAGACGCTGAACACCCCGGCGCTGGCGACGCTCCTGCTCCTCGAGAGCCAGCTCGACTGGATGAACGCCTCCGGCGGCCTCGCATGGGCCGACGCGCGCACCCGCGAGTCGTCGGGCATCCTCTACGACTGGGCGGCCGCGACCCCGCAGGCGACGCCCTTCGTCACCGACCCCGACCACCGGTCGCAGGTCGTCGTCACGATCGACTTCGACGAGGCGACGGATGCCGCGGCGCTCGCGAAGACGCTGCGTGCGAACGGCATCGTCGACACCGAGCCCTACCGCAAGCTCGGGCGGAACCAGCTGCGCGTCGCGACCTTCACCGCGATCGAGCCCGACGACGTGCGGGCGCTGACCGCGTCGCTCGACTGGGTGCTCGCGCAGAACGGATAGGGTGACGGCCATGCGGCTGTGGCTCTCCGAGTCCGAGCGACGCCCCGATCCCGAGCCGGTGCGGGCGGACGCGCGCAAGGCGCTGCTCGCCGGCACCGCCGGCTGGATCGTGGCGCTCGGCCTGGCGCTCGCGTTCCGCGAGCCCCTCGCGGAGGCGGGCATCGCGTGGTTCATCACCGCGGCCGCGATCGGCGTCGGGCTCGGGATCGTCGGACTCGTCGTCGTGCAGCTGCGCCGACGCCGCGCGCGGCCGGACCGCGACTGACCCGGCAGGGTCAGTCCCCGGCGGATCCGTCCGCGCGAGCCGCGTCCTCCGGCTCGGCACCCGCGTCGCCGTCGTCGTTGGCGTCCGCGTCGTCGGCGTCCGCGCCGTCGGCGTCGTCGGCGTCCGCATCCACGTCGTCGGCGTCGCCCTCGTCCCCGCCGTCGTCGGACTCGCCGTCATCGTCGGCGTCCGCATCCACGTCGTCGGCGTCGCCCTCGTCGTCGGCGCCGATCGCGTCGATGTCGATGCCGTCGAAGGCGTCGTCGCCGGTGTCGTCGTCGCCGAACTCCTCCCCCGACTCGTCGGCGTCGTCGCCCTCGGCGTCCTCGTCCGACTCGCCCTCGGCCGCGGCGGCCGCGGCCTGCGCCGCCCGGTAGTCCGCGAGGCGCTCCGACCAGGGCACCCACTCGGGCGCCAGGAGCGCGCGCTCGCCGGGCATGAGCTCGGTCTCGAGCACGGTGGGCTCCCCGTCCTCGACGCGGGCGAGCGTGACCGACCAGTGCCAGCCCGGGTAGCCCGCCAGGTCGGCCGCGAAGTGGAGCGAGAGCACGCGCTCGCCGTCGACGGCGTGACCGATGACGGAGCCGACGGTCTGCGCCGCCGTCACCTCGAGGAGCGCCCCGCGCGCGAGGTCGACGGCGGCGAGCAGCACCTCGTCGGCGACGGCGGGCTCGGCCGGGGCCGCCTCGGTGATCGGTTCCGGCGACTCGGGCTCGGCGGCGGCCGACCCGGTCGTGTCGTGCCCGGACTCGACGGTCGCCGCCGTCTCGCCCTCGGGGAGGTCGGTGTCAGGCATCCAGCTCGTCCGCCACCCTGCGCAGCAGTGCCGCGATCTTCCGGCTGTGGGCGTTGTCCGGGTACCGGCCGCGCTTGAGGTTCGCACCGATGCCGTCGAGCACCTTCACCAGGTCCTCGACGATGACCGCCATGTCGTCGGCGGGCTTGCGGTGCATGCGGGCGAGGCTCGGGGGCGCGTCGAGCACGCGCACCGAGAGCGCCTGCGCGCCGCGCTTGCCCTGGGCGATGCCGAACTCGAGCCGGGTGCCCGACCGCACGGTCGCACCGGCGGGAAGCGCCGAGGCGTGGAGGAAGACCTCCTGGCCGTCATCGCCGCTGATGAAGCCGAACCCCTTCTCCTCGTCGTAGAACTTGACCTTGCCGGTGGGCATCGATGGATCTCCCGCATTCGTGGTGGGCGTACCGGGAACGCCGGCACGTCGGGTCCAAGTCTACGGTCCGGCATCCCCCCGAGACGGCCGCTGGGCCTATTCTGGGGAGCGTGAGCAACCAGGACCCGATCACCGGCCATCGCGTCGAGCGCATCCTCGCCTACATGGTCGCCGCGACGGTCGGGCTCTCGATCATCGCCTTCTTCGCCGTCATGATCGGAACCCTCGCCGGCGTCGGCGCCGACGACGGGTTCAGCCGGGGCATCTGGCCGGTCGTCCTCGTGCTGCCCCTGATCGGGCTGCCGATCGGCTTCCTGCTGCTCGTGGCACTGCTCATCGTCAACGGCCTCCGCCGCTCGCGGGAATCCAAGCAGGGCACGGACTGACGGCCATGCTGGTGCTCGCCGCGAGGCTCCGCGCGATTCCGCGCGAGCGGCTCGCGGCCGCACTGGCCGCGCGCGAGCTCGACCACGCGAGCGTGCACGACCTCTTCGACCTCGCGGAGGCGCTGACCGCCACGGACTCCGTCGACCACGCCGTCGAGCGACTCGAACGGCCCGCGCTCGTCGTCCTCGGCGCCGCGGCGGCGTCCTCCGACGACGCCGGCTGGGCGGAGCGCGCCGAGGTGTCGGCCGAGCTGCGGCGCCTCGGCGCCGACGGGCTCGCCGACGACGCCGAGACGCAGTTCGAGCGCCTCGAGTCCGTGCTGCTCCTCCTGCCGGACGGCGATCGGGTCCACGTCCCCGGCGAGGTCGCCGCCCGGCTGCACGCGCGACTCGGCGACGACCTCCCCGACCTCGAGGCCCTCGCCGCGCACGCCCCGCCCGTCGCCCTCCCCCGGGATCGCGCCGACCACGGCCTGCTCGAGCGCCGCGCCGCCGAGACCGCGTACGCGACCGTCGCCGCGACGGCGGAGCTGCTGTCCGGCCTCGCGGTGCAGCCCGCGCGCGAGCTCGCCAAGGGCGGGTTCGCGCTGCCCGACGCGAAGCGGCTCGCCGAGGCCACCGGCGTCGAGCTCGACGACTTCCCCCGGCTGGTGCGGCGCGCCGTCGAGACCGGCCTGATCGTGCGCGACGGCCCGGTCTGGCTCGAGTCCGACGCCGGGGCGTCCTGGATCATGCTCGGCACGGCGCCGCGGTGGTCGCGCCTCGCCGAGGCCTGGCGCGAGCGCATCCCCGGCCCGCTGCGCGATCTCGTCGTCCAGCGCAGCGAGGCGCTGACCGCCACGTCGATCCGCGACGACGTCGCCTGGTACTACCCGGGCGGCGGGGCCTGGCTCACCGACGGCATGGCGCGGCTGCTCGAGGACGCCGAGGCGCTCGGGCTCGCGGTCGGCGGCGAGCCGCTCGAGACCGCCGCCCTCGTGCTCGGCGGCGACCTCGACGCCGCCGCCGCACGCCTCGCACGCCACTTCCCGCAGCAGGTCGACAAGGTCTACGTGCAGCACGACCTGACGATCGTCTCCCCCGGGCCGCTCGAGCCCTCGCTCGACGCCCGGCTGCGCGTGTTCGCCGAGGTCGAGGGGCGCGACCTCGCGTCGAGCTACCGCGTCACCGCGGCATCCGTGAACCGGGCGCTCGCGGCCGGCGAGAGCGAGGACGAGATCCGCGTCTTCCTCGAACGGATCTCGCTCACGGGCATCCCGCAGCCGCTCGCGTACTTGCTCGGCGAATCCGCGGCCCGCTTCGGCGCGGTGCGCGTGGGCGAGGCGGCGGCCACCGAGGGGCCGGCTCGGTCGTACGTGCGTTCCGACGACGCCCAGCTCATCTCGACCCTGCTCGTCGACCAGAGCCTCTCCTCGCTCGGCCTGCGACCGGACGGCCCGACCCGCCTGCTCTCGCGCTTCACCCCGGACGTGGTCTTCTGGGGCCTCAGCGACGCGCGCTACCCGGTCGCCGCGGAGGACGCCGACGGCCGCATCGTGCGGCTCCGACGCCACCACGTCGGGCACGCGCCCGCGCCCGCGCCGCGCACCGATCCGCTCGAGGCGATGCTCGACCGGCTCGACGAGGCCGATGCCGAGGGCGGCACCGAACTCGCGTGGCTCTCGCGGCAGCTCGAGGCCGCCGCCCGGGCGAAGGAGACGCTCACGGTCACCGTGCGGATGCCGGGCGGCGAGACGGCCGACTACCTGCTCGCCCCGGCGAGCGTCGCGAACGGCCGCCTCCGCGCGCGGGACCGGAAGTCCGACATCGAGCGGACGCTGCCGATCTCCGCGATCGCGGCCGTCGCCCCCGCTCCCGCCGGCGCCGTCGGGTCCTGAGCGACGCCGGCCCGCGGCATCCGCCCCTCGGGGAGGACTCGGAGGAACCCGGGATAGACTGGTCCGCTATGTCAGACGGCCCCCTGATCATCCAGAGCGACCGCACCGTCCTGCTCGAGGTCGCGAACCCGCTCGCCGAGGACGCGCGGCACGATCTCGCGATCTTCGCCGAGCTCGAGCGCGCGCCCGAGCACATCCACACGTACCGGATCACTCGACTCGGCCTGTGGAACGCACGGGCGGCCGGGCACACGGCCGACGACATGCTCGGCACCCTCGAGCGCTACGCGAAGTTCCCCGTGCCGCAGACCGTGGCCGTCGACATGCGCGAGACCGTCGACCGGTACGGCCGGCTCGTCGTCGACCGCACCGACGACGGCGTGCTGCGGCTGCGCAGCGACGACCTCGCCGTGCTCACCGAGGTCGCCTCGTCGAAGCGCGTCGCCGGGCTGCTCACGGAGCGCCTCGACGACTCCAGCTTCCTCGTCGAGCCGTGGGCGCGCGGCCAGCTCAAGCAGGAGCTCGTGAAGCTCGGCTGGCCGGCGGAGGACCTCGCGGGCTACACCCCGGGCACGCCCCACGAGATCGCGCTCGAGCAGGACGGCTGGCACCTGCGCGACTACCAGCAGAAGGCGGTCGACAACTTCTTCGACGGCGGCTCGGGCGTCGTGGTGCTCCCGTGCGGCGCCGGCAAGACCCTCGTCGGCGCGGGCGCGATGGCGACCGCGAAGACGACGACGCTCATCCTCGTCACGAACACGGTCTCCGCACGGCAGTGGCGCGACGAGCTGCTGCGCCGCACGAGCCTCACGGCCGACGAGATCGGCGAGTACTCCGGGCAGACCAAGGAGGTCAAGCCGGTCACGATCGCGACGTACCAGATCCTGACCGCGAAGCGGAAGGGCGAGTACGCGCACCTGGCACTCCTCGACGCGCTCGACTGGGGCCTCGTCGTGTACGACGAGGTGCACCTGCTGCCGGCGCCCGTGTTCAAGCTGACCGCCGAGCTGCAGGCGCGCCGCCGCCTGGGCCTCACCGCCACCCTCGTCCGCGAGGACGGCCGGGAGGGCGACGTCTTCTCGCTGATCGGGCCCAAGCGGTTCGACGCGCCGTGGAAGGAGATCGAGGCGCAGGGCTTCATCTCCCCCGCCGCCTGCTACGAGGTGCGCATCGACCTGCCCCAGTCCGAGCGACTCGCGTACGCGGCATCCGCCGACGACGAGCGCTACCGGCTCGCGGCGACCGCGCCCGCGAAGCTCGGCGTGGTCAAGGAGCTCGTCGCGCGGCACGCGGGCGAGCGGATCCTCATCATCGGCCAGTACCTCGACCAGATCGACGAGCTCAGCGAGGCGATCGGCGCCCCGCAGCTCACCGGATCGACGCCCGTCGACGAGCGGGAGCGGCTCTTCCAGGAGTTCCGCGAGGGCACGACGCCGGTCCTCGTGGTGTCGAAGGTGGCGAACTTCTCGGTCGACCTGCCCGAGGCGACGGTGGCCATCCAGGTCTCCGGGTCGTTCGGTTCGCGCCAGGAGGAGGCGCAGCGCCTCGGTCGCCTGCTCCGGCCCAAGGAGTCCGGCCTGTCGGCGAACTTCTACACGCTCGTCGCGCGCGACACCGTCGACCAGGACTTCGCGCTGAACCGCCAGCGGTTCCTCGCCGAGCAGGGCTACAGCTACACGATCCTCGACGCGCACGCGCTCGCGGCCTGAGGCCGGGCCACCCGGCGCGTCACCCGGATGCCGCGCCGCGGCGCCGCACGCGCCGCCACCGATCGCCGACGAGCCACGCGAGCCGGTCGAGGCCCATCACGAGCACGCCGAGCACCGCGATGTACGCCACGACCCGGAGCATCTCCAGGAACGAGCCGAACGCGCCGAGTGCGTCGGTGTCGAGGAACGGGTAGGGGAAGCGGTCGGGCACCTCGGGCAACGCCAGCGCACGCCACAGGAAGATGAGCCCGTAGGCCGTCGGGTACGCGAGCCACCACGCGGCATCCCGCCACCGCACCACCCGGTGCGGGCCGAACGCCACCCAGTCCACGAGCACCATGACCGGCACCACGTAGTGCATCGCGAAGATCGCGCGATTCGACAGCAGGTCGGTCGGGTCGTTCACGAACAGGCCGGGGATGGGGTTCTCGAAGTGGTTGAGCAGCACGTGCGAGACGACCATCGTCGTGAGGATCCACGTGGTCACGCCGCCGCGGAGCACGGGCGCGGGCGGCGCCGAGGTGCGGCGGCGCACCATCCAGTAGAGGGCGCCCCCGAAGTAGGCGAGCACGATGAGGTTGCTCTGCGTCGTGAAGTACGCGAACCGTCGCTCGCCGGCGATGAGGCCCCAGAGCACGACGAGCACGATCGCCGCCCGCCACCAGAGGGCGGGCGACGCCCATACGTTCTCCCGTCGCACGACGGGCTCCTCGGTCTCGGCTCGTTCGGCTGCGTCGACGGTCACCCGGGTACCTCTCCTCGTCTGCGAAGCGGGGTGGAAGCGGGCGACTCGTGCGCCGCACGGCGAGGCTAGGCGGCGTGCGCGGGCGGTGTCAATCCGATCGCGCGAAGCGTCCCGAAGGACATCGCCCGACGTCGTGGCGCGGGGTCGGTCACGCGCGGGCGTACCGCAGGAAGAGCATGCGCTCGCCGGGGATCGCGTGCACGAGCCGCATCGGCGTTCCGACCTCCTCGGCCGACGTCGCGATGCGTCCCGCCGAGCCCGCGACGAGGGTCGGGCTGAGCGTCACGCAGAGCTCGTCGACGAGGTCCGCCTCGGCCAGCGCGCCGAGCAGGCCCGGGCCGCCCTCGGAGAGGATCGACCGCATGCCGCGGCGGGCGAGTTCAGCCAGCGCCGCGACGAGGTCGACGCGGCGATCGCCCGCGACCACCACGTCCGCGACCTCCTCGAGCGCGCTCCGCGCGCCCGGCGGCGACGCCTCGCTGGTGACGACGATCGGCCGCGCCGTCGCGTCGGCGAAGAACGGATGCCGCGGCTCGAGCCCGAGCCGCGACGAGACGATCGCGAAGCGCGGCTGCGGGTCGCGTCCGCGCGATGCGCGCCATGCGGCATCCGCGTCGACGACGCCCGCGCCGCCGTAGCCCTCGGCGCGCACGGTGCCGGATCCGACGAGCACGACGTCGGCGTGCGAGCGGAGCACCGACATGAGGCGCTGGTCCTCGGCGTCGCCGAGCCCGCCGCTGCGCCCGCCGAGGGTGGCCGCGCCGTCGAGGCTCTCGACCATGTTCACGCGGCAGAACGCGGCATCCGCCCCGCCGCCGGCGTCGACGACGTCGACCGCGTACGCCGCGTGCATGCGGTCGGGGTCGAACGGCCCGCGGTCGGCGCCCGTCAGCACCGCGCTCACGACCCCTCCCCGGGTGCGCGGTTGTGCTCGAGGAAGACCGGCTGGCGCCATCCCTCGATGGCCTCGACCATGCGGACCGCGTCGACCGTCTCGCGCACGTTGTGCACGCGGAGGATGCGCGCGCCCTTGCCGATCGAGTACACGGCCGCCGCGACCGAGCCGATCACGCGGTCGCCTCGGTCGCGCCGACCGAGGCTCTCCCCCACGAAGTCCTTGTTCGACAGCGCGACGAGCAGCGGCGGGCCGAGCGCGGCGACCTCGTCGAGCCGTCTCGTCAGCTCGAGCGAGTGCAGCGTGTTCTTGTTCAGGTCGTGACCGGGGTCGACCACGATCCGGTCCGCGGGCACGCCGTGCGCCCGTGCGAGGTCGACGCGCTCGTGCAGGAAGCCCACCACCTCGGCGACCACGTCGCCGTACTCGGGCACGGGGTGCGGGGTGCGCGGCGCCGCGAGGCTGTGGGTGATCACGATGGTCGCGTCGCTCGCGGCGACCACGTCGGCCATGGCCGGGTCGTGGATGCCGGTGGTGTCGTTGATCACGTGCGCCCCCGCCTCGACGGCCCGCCGGGCGACCTCGGGGTGGAACGTGTCGACCGAGAGCACGGCGCCGGAGTCGGCGAGCGCGGCCACCACCGGGACGACCCGGTCCGCCTCCTCCTCGACCGGGATCGGCGGCCCCGGAGCGAACTTGGCGCCGCCGATGTCGATCCAGTCCGCACCCGCGTCGATCGCGGCGCGCGCGGCGTCGACCGCACGGTCGAGCGCGAAGGTCGCGCCCCGGTCGTAGAACGAGTCCGGCGTGCGGTTGACGATCGCCATCACGGCGACCTGCCGCGAGAAGTCGAACTCGCGCGGACCGATGCGACGGACGACGTCGCTCACGCGGGAGCGCCGATCCGGTCCAGCGGCACGTCGGGGTCGGCGAGCGCCACCGGGTCGACCACGGCTCCCGAGCGGATGAGTCGCTGCACCTGGTCGTTCACGTCCCACACGTTCACGTTCATGCCCGCCACGACCCGGCCCTCGCGCAGCCAGAACGCCACGCACTCGCGCGCCGCGAGGTCGCCGCGGACGACGAGGTCGGCCCCGTCTGCGAGCTCGCCGTAGCCGGAGTACTCCATGCCGAGGTCGTACTGGTCGGTGTAGAAGTACGGGATCTCGTCGAACTCGAGCACCTCGCCGGCGAGCACGCGCCCGACGGCGCGGCCGCTCGCCTCGGCGTTCGCCCAGTGCTCGACGCGGAGGCGGTGGCCGAGCGTCGGGTTGAAGACGTTCGCCACGTCGCCCGCGGCGAACACGCCGTCCGCGCTCGTGCGGAAGGACGCGTCCGTGACGATGCCGTCCTCGACCGTGAGGCCCGCGGATGCCGCGAGCCCGACGTTCGGCGTCGCGCCGATGCCGACGACGACGAGGTCGGCGGGCACCTCCTCCCCGGTGCCGAGCACGACGCCGCGCACCCGCCGGCCCACGCCCTCGATGGCGGAGACCGCGACCTCGTTGCGCACCTCGACGCCGTGCTCGCGGTGCAGCTCGGCGAACATCCCGCCGAGTTCGCGACCCACGGCCCCGACGAGCGGCACCTCGCTCCGCCCGAGCACCGTGACGGCGTTCCCGTAGTCGCGCGCGGCCGCCGCGACCTCGAGTCCGATCCAGCCCGAGCCGAGCACGACGACCCGGCGATCGCCCTCGCGGAGCGCCGTGCGCAGCCTCGTGGAGTCGGGGAGCGATCGGAGCACGTGCACGCCTCGGAGCCCGGCGCCGGGTCCCTCGAAGCGCCGCGGGGAGGAGCCGGTCGCGAGCAGCAGGCGGTCGTAGGCGAGCTCGCCCTCGTCCGTCGCGACGGTGCGTGCCGAGGGGTCGATCGCCGTGGCGCGCACGCCGCGCCGCACGTCGACGTCGTGCTCCCGGTACCACCGAGCGGGTAGCGGGTAGACGACGCTCGACGGGTCGGATCCGGCCAGGTACCCCTTCGACAGCGGGGGCCGTTCGTAGGGCAGGCGGCGCTCCTCGGTCACCACGGCGATCTCGTCGTCGAATCCGTGCTCCCGCATGGACTCGACCGCGCGCGCCGCGGTGAGCCCTCCCCCGACGACCACCACTCGTTCGCGTGCCATGGTCGCGAGTCTTGCACGCCGGTGGGCGAGCGTCGAAGGCTCATGGCATCCGCACCCATGGCGCTCGACTGATTCCCAGCCAAGATCCAGCCCACGTGCAGCAGAATCGTTGCATGAGTGAGGGACCCCGCATTCTCATCGTCGACGACGAGCCCAACATCCGCGACCTGCTGACCACGAGCCTCCGATTCGCCGGCTTCGCGGTGCGCGCCGTCGCCAACGGGGCGCAGACCATCTCGGCCGTGCTCGAGGAGGAGCCCGACCTCATCATCCTCGACGTGATGCTGCCCGACATGAACGGGTTCGGTGTCACGAAGCGCCTCCGTTCGGCCGGGTACACCGCTCCGATCCTGTTCCTCACGGCGAAGGACGACACCGAGGACAAGATCACCGGCCTCACCGTCGGCGGCGACGACTACGTCACCAAGCCCTTCAGCCTCGACGAGATCGTGGCGCGCATCCGCGCCATCCTCCGCCGCACGATGCACGCCGAGGAGGACGCGGTCATCCGCACGGGCGAGCTCACGATGGACCAGGACACGCACGAGGTCCTCGTGGGCGATGTGCCGGTCGAGCTCTCGCCGACCGAGTTCAAGCTGCTGCGCTACCTGATGCTGAACCCGAACCGGGTGCTGTCGAAGGCGCAGATCCTCGACCACGTCTGGGAGTACGACTTCAACGGCGACGCCGGCATCGTCGAGAGCTACATCTCGTACCTGCGTCGCAAGCTCGACCAGCACTCCTCCGAGCCGCTCATCCAGACCAAGCGCGGCTTCGGCTACATGCTGAAGTCGAAGTCCTAGCCCAGCGCCGGTACAGGGAGGCTGCGTAGACTCGCCACGCCATGCACCAGACCCTCGCCGACCGTTGGAACCGGATCTCGCTCCGGACCAAGATCACGGGTGTCACCGTGCTCATGCTCACGCTCGGACTGCTCGTCTCGGGCATCGGCACGGCGGCGATGCTGCGCTCGTACGTCGAGTCGCAGCTCGAGACGAAGCTCGAGACCATCGCGTCGAGCAAGATCTACGAGTACCTCACGCGCGACGCGGAGGCGCCCGCCACCGATGGCGGCGGCGGCGCGTTCGACTTCACGACGTCGGACGACGTCTTCGTCGCGATCTACGACTCGCGCACGGGCGCGTTCCTCGACCACAACTGGCGCCTGCGCGACCCGTCCACCTATCCGCTGATCCCGACCCACCTCACCCAGGCCGACGTGTTCGAGCAGAACGCGAGCGGCGGTTACCGGGTCTTCTCGCTGCCCGACACGAACGGCGACCTCACGTTCCGCGGCGTCTACGCGATCATGAGCTCCGACGACCGCGGCGGCTACGCGCCGATCCTCATCGCGATCTCGTCGCAGGACACCGAGCGACTCCTCGCGGCGTACCTCACGATCTTCCTCGGCTTCGGCATCGGCGTCGTGCTCGTCGGCGCGCTCCTCACGCGCATGCTCGTCACCTCGACCTTCACGCCCCTGCGCGAGGTCGAGGACACCGCGGCGGCGATCGCCGACGGCGACTTCAGCCAGCGGCTCGGCGGGGCGACGCCGAACACCGAGGTCGGCCGGCTGAACCGATCGCTGAACACGATGCTGAACCGCATCGACCGGGCGTTCCGGGACCGCGCGCGGACGATCGAGCAGATGCGCCGCTTCGTCGGCGACGCGTCGCACGAGCTCCGCACGCCGCTCGTCTCGGTGCGCGGCTACGCCGAGCTGTACCGCATGGGAGCGCTGCAGAACCCGGAGGACGTTGGCCAGGCGATGGACCGCATCGAGAAGGAGGCCATCCGCATGGGGGGCCTCGTCGAGGACCTCCTCGCGCTCGCCCGCCTCGACGAGGCGAAGCCGATGGACCTCGCCGAGGTCGACCTCGTCCCCCTCGCACGCGACGCGGCGCTGGACGCGATGGCCGCGAACCCGGGCAGAACCGTCACCGTGATCGCGCCCGAGGCGATCGCGACGGGCGCCACCGAGGTCGTCCCGGCCGACGTCGAGGTGGACCTCGATTCCGCGACGACCCGCAGCTCGGGTCCGATCGCGTTCGCCGGCGCCACCCTCGCCCGACTCCGGGGCCGTCGCCCCGCCGAGCCCGTGGAGTCCGGCGCGGACGGCTCGGGCGGCGCCGGCTCGCGCGGACCGCGCCGCGGAGGTCGCGGGTCGAACGGGGGACGAGGGGCCAGGACGGGTGCGTCGCGAGCGACGGCGACCGAGGCCGCGGACGCCGCGACGACGACCACGGCCGAGCCGATCGCCGCTCCCTCGACGCCGACAGCCGAGCCCGCCGCGACGGTGCCGGTGCGCCGCGCGATCGTGCTGGCCGAGGAGAACAAGATCCGCCAGGTGATCACCAACCTCATGGGCAACGCGATGCGGTTCACGCCCGAGGACAGCCCGATCGAGATCCGGGTGTCCGTCGACGACGACGTGGAGCGTGCGCTGCTCGAGATCGTCGACCACGGCGAGGGCATCCCGCCCCAGATCCGCGACAAGATCTTCCAGCGGTTCTGGCGCGCCGACACCTCGCGCACCCGCGAGACCGGCGGATCGGGCCTCGGCCTCGCGATCGTCTCGTCGATCGTGTCGGCGCACAACGGGCACGTCGACGTCGTCGAGACGCCCGGCGGCGGCGCGACCTTCCGCGTCGCGCTCCCGCTGGCCGGCTCGGCCGCGGCCCCGCAGCCCGTCGCGCGCGACTGACCGGCCGGCGACCGGCCGGCGAGCGCGTCACCGGTGCGAGGTGCGCGTCCGCGCCGTCGTGGGGCGCGTCTCCCCGCCCGTCCTCCACATGCTCGCGTCGCCGAGGGTCTCGCCGCATCATCGGGGTCCGGCGCGGTACGGGCCGCCGCGAACCCTAGCGTCGCCTCGACGCGGAGCGCGTCGAGACGAGAGGACGGATGAAGGCATGACGAGGTACCAGGTCGACAGCGAGCAGGTGCAGGCCGCCACCCAGGGCGTGCAGGCCACGATCGGGCGGATCCAGTCGGAGGTCGCGGCCCTGCTCGCGCAGCTCGCCGGGCTCCAGGGCTCGTGGACGGGGCAGGCCTCGACCGCGTTCCAGTCCGCCGTCGCGGACTGGCGCGTGACCCAGCAGCACGTGGAGCAGAGCCTCGCGGCGCTGAACCAGGCGCTCGGCGCGGCGGCCGCGCACTACGCCGACGCCGAGCAGGCGAACGCACGGCTGTTCGTGCGCTGACGCACGGCCGGAGGCCGCAGGCGGCGCGCCGCGTGCGGGGACGACGAAGGGCGCCTCCCGGAGGAGGCGCCCTTCGCGCAGTGGTACGGCCGGAGCCGCGGTGCGGACCCGGGTCCGCGTCGGACTAGAAGTCCATGCCGCCCGTCGGGTCGGCGGGAGCGGCCGGGGTCTTCTCCGGCTTGTCGGCGACGACGGCCTCGGTGGTGAGGAAGAGGCCGGCGATCGACGCGGCGTTCTGCAGCGCCGAGCGGGTGACCTTCGCCGGGTCGATGATGCCCTGCGCGATGAGGTCGCCGTACTCGCCGGTCGCGGCGTTCAGGCCGTGGCCGGCCGGGAGCTCCGAGACCTTGTTCGCGACGACGCCCGGCTCGAGGCCCGCGTTCAGCGCGATCTGCTTGAGCGGCGCCTCGATGGCCACGCGAACGATGTTGGCACCGGTCGCCTCGTCGCCGTCGAGCGCGAGGTGCTCGAACGCCTTCGCGCCCGCCTGGATGAGGGCCACGCCACCACCGGCGACGATGCCCTCCTCGACGGCGGCCTTCGCGTTGCGGACGGCGTCCTCGATGCGGTGCTTGCGCTCCTTGAGCTCGACCTCGGTGGCCGCGCCCGCCTTGATGACGGCGACGCCGCCGGCGAGCTTGGCGAGGCGCTCCTGCAGCTTCTCGCGGTCGTAGTCCGAGTCGGTGTTGTCGATCTCCGACCGGATCTGGGCGACGCGGCCCGCGATCTGGTCGGGGTCGCCGGCGCCCTCGACGATGGTCGTCTCGTCCTTGGTGATGACGACCTTGCGCGCCTGGCCGAGCAGGTCGAGCGTCGCGTTCTCGAGCTTGAGGCCGACCTCCTCGGAGATGACCTGACCGCCGGTGAGGATCGCGATGTCCTGGAGCTGGGCCTTGCGGCGGTCGCCGAAGCCCGGCGCCTTGACGGCGACCGACTTGAAGATGCCGCGGATCTTGTTCACGACGAGCGTGGCCAGGGCCTCGCCGTCGACGTCCTCGGCGATGATCAGGAGCTGCTTGCCCGACTGGATCACCTTGTCGACGATCGGAAGCAGGTCCTTGATGTTCGAGATCTTCTGGTTGGCGATGAGGATGTACGGGTCCTCGAAGACCGCCTCCTGGCGCTCCGGGTCCGTCACGAAGTACGCCGACAGGTAGCCCTTGTCGAAGCGCATGCCCTCGGTCAGCTCGAGCTCGGTGCCGAACGTGTTCGACTCCTCGACCGTGACGACGCCCTCCTTGCCGACCTTGTCGATCGCCTCGGCGATGATCTCGCCGATCTGCGCGTCGGCGGCGGAGATCGACGCGGTGGCGGCGATCTCGTCCTTCGTCTCGATCTCCTTCGCCGCGCCGAGCAGTTCCTCCGAGACGGCCGAGACGGCCTTCTCGATGCCGCGCTTCAGCGAGATGGGGTCGGCGCCGGCGGCCACGTTGCGCAGGCCCTCGCGCACGAGCGCCTGGGCGAGCACGACCGACGTGGTCGTGCCGTCACCGGCGACGTCGTCGGTCTTCTTCGCGACCTCCTTGACGAGCTCCGCGCCGATCTTCTCGTACGGGTCGTCGAGCTCGATCTCCTTGGCGATCGACACGCCGTCGTTCGTGATCGTGGGGGCGCCCCACTTCTTCTCGAGCACGACGTTGCGGCCGCGCGGGCCGAGGGTCACCTTGACCGCGTCGGCGAGCGTGTTCAGGCCACGCTCGAGGCCGCGGCGGGCCTCCTCATCGAAAGCAATGATCTTTGCCATGTGTGTCTCTCGTCCCTTCCGGACGTCATGAAAGATTCCAAGGGGTTAGCACTCAGAACGAGTGAGTGCCAGATCGATTCTGGCACTCTCCCGTCCCGAGTGCAAGCGAGCGACACGACCGGACCACCGCGCGGACATGCGGAAGCGCCGCCGGGGTCACCGGCGGCGCTTCCGACGTCTCGGACTATGCGGGACGGACCGCCTCGGCCTGCGGGCCCTTGGCGCCCGAGCCGACCTCGAAGGTGACCTGCTGGCCCTCTTCGAGGACCTTGTAGCCGGCCATGTCGATGGCGGAGTAGTGGACGAACACGTCCTGGCCTCCACCGTCGACGGTGATGAATCCGTATCCCTTTTCAGCGTTGAACCACTTGACGGTTCCGTTCGCCATGCGTTGCTCCCATGTTGCCGTGTTTCGAGTCAGCACGTGCCTTCGGCGGTACCGGGCGGTCGTCGTGCCGACGTCGACGACCGGGACCGGCGTCGGGTGCTCACACGGGTTGTTCGAGCCGCCGAATCTAGATACGCACGCGGCGACACCCGGGCACAAGAGTTCGGTGGCCGGGAATGGTCGCAGAATGGCAACGATTCGGTCACCGGCCTCAGCCGGCGCTCGCCTCCGCGTAGTCGGCCCCCAGCACGACGACCAGCTGCATGCCCTCGAGGCTGAACTGCTCCGAGAGCTGAACCTCCGCCTCGGGCAGCGTCTGGGCGATGCCGCGGGCGGCCCCCTCGAGGTCGGCGGTGGCGTAGTAGACGACGGTCTGCTCGACGTCGGACCGGTCCGCGTTCGAAGTGACGCCGACGGGCACGCCGGCGGCCGTCAGCGCCTCGCCGGCACGCGCCGCGAGGCCGCTCGTCGTCGTGCCGTTGAGTACCGCGACGTTGACGTCCGGCGCGATCGTCGGCTCCGCCGTCGGCCCGGCGGTCGCCGTCGGCGTGGGCACCGCGTCGTCGAAGTTCAGGCGCTGGTTGTAGACCGACACCGCCGCGATGCCCGCACCGGCGAGCACGACGGTCGCGAGGGCGGCCCAGCCGAGGGCCACCCAGCGCCGTCCGCGACGCTCGGGCGCGCGATGCGCGCCGACCCGGTCCATGCCGTGCGGGATCGAGTCGAACCGGTCGCGGGGGAACTTCTGCACCTGGGATCCAGTCGGTCGGGGCGCTCAGGGAAGCGGCCGGGCGGTCGGGATGGTTCGGCGCGAGCGCGACTGCACGCGATCGGCCCGTTGGCGCTGCAGCCGTCCGACGAGCATCGGATCGTGCCGCAGCGCGGCCGGGGAGTCGACGAGGGCGCCGAGGAGCCGATAGTAGCGGGCCGCGGACAGCCCGAGCTCATCGCGGATGGCATCCGCCTTGCGGGCGGGGTCCCGCCAGGGCCGGGACTCGAAGGCGAGGATCGCCCGTTGCGCGTCGTCGAGGCCGTCTCCGTCCATCGTCGTCCTCCCGTGTCGAGATCCGTGGACCACATCCTAGGGACCGGAGCCCGTGCGGCCGCCCCACGCCCCGGCGCGGCCCGGGATGGCGCGGGCGGGGGCGGCCTCGCCCGGGTCGGGAACAGCCTCGCGCGGGTCGACGTTGCACCCGACGCGGCCGGAAGCTGCGACGATGGAAGGCCCGACACCCAGAGGAGACCGATGCCGTACCAGGTGAGCAAGTCCGACGACCAGTGGCGCGACGAGCTCGGCGACGATCGTTACGCCGTGCTGCGCGACGCCGCGACCGAGCGCCCCTGGACGGGCGAGCTGCTCGACGAGGAGCGCGCCGGCGTCTACGCCTGCGCCGCGTGCGGCAACGAGCTGTTCAAGTCGGGTACCAAGTTCGACTCCGGCTGCGGGTGGCCGAGCTTCTACGAGTCCGTCCGACCCGACGCGGTGGAACTGCTCGAGGACACCTCGCTCGGCATGGTCCGCACCGAGGTGCGCTGCGCGCAGTGCGGCTCGCACCTCGGCCACGTCTTCCCCGACGGCTTCGGCACCCCGACCGGCGACCGCTACTGCATGAACTCGATCGCGCTCGACTTCACCCCCGAGTCCTGACGATGGGCCGCGTCCGCGACGCCGTCCTCGCGCGCAGGTCCCGTCCGAAGGTGACGGATGCCGCCCCGTCCGACGCCGAACTGGCCCTGCTGCTCGATGCGGCCTCCCGCGTCGCCGACCACGCGGCCCTCGCCCCGTGGCGCGTGATCGCGCTCCGCGGCGATGCGCGCGCCCGGCTCGGCGACGCGTTGGTCGCGGCATCCGGCCTCGAGGGCGCCGCGGCCGACAAGCTGGCCGCGAAGCCGCTCCGCGCTCCGCTGCTCCTCGCGATCGTCGCCGCGCCTCGGCCGCACCCCAAGGTCCCGGAGTGGGAGCAGGAGGCGTGCGCGGCCGGCGTCGCGCACCTCCTCGAGCTGCTGCTCGACGATGCCGGGTGGGGCGTGATGTGGCGCACGGGGCCGTACACGCGCCATGCCGAGGTCGCACGCAGCCACGGCCTCGGCGACCACGAGCGCCTGATGGGGTGGCTCTACGTCGGCGGCCGCATCGAGGCGGAGCGACCGCCCCGCCGGGCCACGGAACCGGCCGCGGCACGGCTCATCGTGCTGGACTGACCTCGTCCGGCGCCGGCGCCTCGGCCGCGAGGTGCTTCGCCGGCCGCCAGCGGATGCTCGCCAGCGCGACCGCGACGAGGGCGAGCACGGTGCCGCCCACGGTCGGGAACCCGACGGGCCGATCGGACGTCGGCAGCAGCAGGTCGAGCGCGAGGGCGGCGGCGAGCTGGCCCGCGACGAGCCCGAGCGCCAGCACGAGCACGCCGACGCGGCGCACGAGTACGGCCTGCGCCGCGATGAACACGCACCCCACGGCGCCGCCGGCGTAGAGCCAGGGCTCGGTCGGCAGCGAATCGGGCCAGCCCACGGATGCCGCGTGCGCGAGCATGACGACGACGAGCACGATCGTGCCGACGAGGAAGTTCAGCAGCGTGGCCGCCAGGGCGCTGGACGACGCGGTCCGCACGCGGCCGTTCATCGCCTGCTGCCAGGACGCGCCGACGCCCGCCGAGAACGGCAGGAGCATCAGCCACAGCGGCACCGCCCCGGCGACCTGGGCCGACACCGCCCAGCCGATCGCGACGAGCGCGAGCCCGGCGCCCGCGATGCGGGTCGGGCTCAACGGGCGGCGCCCGCCCGGGCCGAGCCCGATCGCGTCGAACACGACGCCGCCGAGCGTCTGCCCGGCGACGATGGCGACCGTGAAGAGCGCCACGCCGAGCACGCCGACCGCCATCCCCTGCGTCGCGACGAACCACGCGCCGGCGACGCCCCCGAGCAGCATCCACCACGCGAGGTGGTCGGTCCGAACCGCGTCGCGGAGCCGGCCGAGTCCGCGTCGTCCCGCCGGCCATGCCGCGGCGACCGCCAGGAGGATCAGGAGCCCGGAGCCGAACGAGATGGCGGCGGCGACCGAGAAGTCCTCGAGCCGGCGCGCAAGCTCGCCGTTGATGCGCGACTGCAGCGCGACGAACGCGCCGGTGACGATGACGAGCGCGATCGCGAGCCACATGGGCAGGCGCGACGACTCGGCGTGGACGTGGTGGTGCGGCGCGGGCCCCGGCGACGAGGACGCCGTCGGCGCCTCGGACCGAGACGGAGCCGGGCGGCCCGGGGATCTCGACATCGAGCCGGCTACGGGACTCGAACCCGTAACCACCGCTTTACAAGAGCGGTGCGCTACCAATTGCGCCAAGCCGGCAGGGACCCACACATCCTATCGAGCCCCACCTCGCCCACGCACGACGACGGCCCGGCCGGGCGGCCGGGCCGTCGCGGGAGCGACGCGAGGGGTCAGCCCGCCTCGGGCGTCGGCGTCGGGGTCGGGGTCGCCTCCGACTCGGAGTAGCTCTCGCCCGTCGCCTGCAGGACGAAGGCCTGGAACTCGGCCGGGTCCTCCAGCGAGCCGACGTACTGCTTGCCGTTCACGAGCACGGTCGGCGTGCCGGTGACCGATGCGAGGTCGGAGTTCGGGATCGGCTGCGTGAGCGCGCGCTCCGTGGCCGCCTGCACCCAGCTCTTGAAGCGGGTGTCGTCGATGCAGGAGTCGACCGACGACGCCGCTCCCGCCTGCTTCGCGAGGTCCTTGATCTCGTCGTTCGTGAGGCCCGCGCTGAGCTCCTCGGGCTGGTTCTGGAACATCAGCGAGTTGAAGTCGAAGAACGCCTCGGGCGACTTCTCCGCCACGCAGGCCGCCGCGTTCGCGGCGCGCAGCGAGTACTGCGTGCCGGCCGACTTGTTCGTCAGGATCGCGATCGGGTGGATCTCGAGGGTCGCCGCGCCCTGCTCGACCATGGTGCGCATGGTCTCGGAGTTCGTGTTCTCGAACTGGCCGCAGAACGGGCAGAGGTAGTCGAGGTAGACGACGATGTTGGCGACCGTGCCGCTCTCGTCGGGCACGGTGGGCGTGGGCTCGCCGCCGGCCTTGATCGCGGTGGTCTCGACGACCTGGATGCCCTCGTCGCCCCCGATCATGAGGATGCCGTCGCTCGCCATGTTCTTCGGCCCGGGGCCCTCGGGGCGCACGCTGTTGAAGATGAGCCCGCCGATGAGGGCGGCCACCGCGATGATCGCGACGACGACGCCGCCCTGGATGAGCAGCTTGTTGCGTCGCTCGCGCTTCTTCTGCTCCTCCCGGAGGACTCGCGCCTTCTCGCGGGCCGCCTCGCGTCGTTCGTTACGGGTGGGACGTGGCTCTGATCCGCCAGTGCTCATCGATGGTCAACTCCGGGTCGCTGTGGGGGCGCGCGTGAGTGCAGGCGCACGCATCGACGAGTGTAGGAGCGATCACTGGGAATCGCCCAAACGACGCCCGGACACGCGCTGGACGGGGGCGGCGAGCGCGTGCGGCGATGACGTCGTCGAATCGGCCCCCGCGGCATCCCATGGCATACTGGGGAGGCGTCGACGCCGAAGTCGACGTTTCCATTCACTACGGATCGTCCGGCACGTACCTGCCGGTGAAGGAGAAGCAGAACCATGGCATCAGTCACGTTCGACAAGGCCACCCGGCTCTATCCCGGTGGCACCCGTCCCGCCGTCGACAAGCTCGACCTCGAGATCGCAGACGGGGAGTTCCTCGTCCTGGTCGGTCCCTCGGGCTGCGGCAAGTCCACCTCGCTGCGGATGCTCGCCGGCCTCGAAGAGGTCAACGAGGGCAACATCTTCATCGGCGACCGCAACGTCACGGACGTTCCGCCGAAGGACCGCGACATCGCCATGGTCTTCCAGAACTACGCGCTGTACCCGCACATGACCGTCGCCGAGAACATGGGCTTCGCGCTCAAGATCGCCGGCGTCGGCAAGGAGGAGCGCGCCGCCCGCGTCCTCGAGGCCGCCAAGCTGCTCGACCTCGAGCCGTACCTCAACCGCAAGCCGAAGGCCCTCTCGGGCGGCCAGCGCCAGCGCGTCGCCATGGGCCGCGCGATCGTGCGCCAGCCGCAGGTGTTCCTCATGGACGAGCCGCTGTCGAACCTCGACGCCAAGCTCCGCGTCCAGACGCGCACCCAGATCGCCTCGCTGCAGCGCCGCCTCGGCGTCACCACGGTCTACGTCACGCACGACCAGACCGAGGCGCTCACCATGGGCGACCGCATCGCGGTCCTCAAGGACGGCGTCCTCCAGCAGGTCGGCACCCCGCGCGAGCTCTACGAGCGGCCGAGCAACGTCTTCGTCGCCGGCTTCATCGGTTCGCCCGCGATGAACCTCTTCCACGCGCCGATCGCCGACGGCGGCGTCGCCTTCGGCCAGTCGGTCGTCCCGATCGAGCGCGAGGCGCTCGACTCGGCGACGGGCACGGTCGTCACGGTCGGCGTGCGCCCGGAGGACATCCAGGTCTCGACCAGCGCGGGCGAGGGCCTCGAGGTGAAGGTCGACCTCGTCGAGGAGCTCGGCGCCGACGGCTACCTCTACGGCCACACCGAGATCGAGGGCAAGCGCACCGACATCGTGGCGCGCGTCGACGGCCGCACGCACCCGTTCGCGGGCGACACCGTCTACCTGCTCCCGACGCCGAAGCACGTGCACGTCTTCGACGCCGAGTCGGGTGAGCGCCTGCTCAAGGAGGCCGTCGTCAGCTGACGATCGCACCACGACATCGGCCGGGTCTCCGCATGGAGGCCCGGCCGATCCGTTTCCGCGGCGACGAGGCGGCACCGGCCGCACGGAGACCTACAGCAGCAGCCCGAGGGGATGCTCCACGTGCTCCGTGAAGGCCGCCATCCACTGCGCCGCGAGCGCACCGTCGACCACGCGATGGTCGGCCGTGAGCGTGACCGTCATGACCGTCGCGATCGCCAGCGCGCCGTCGACCACGACCGCACGCGGCGCGGCGGCGCCCACCGCGAGGATGCCCGAGTGCGGCGGGTTGATGATGGCCGTGAACTCCCTCGTCCCGAACATGCCGAGGTTCGAGACGGCGAACGATCCGCCCTCGAGGTCGTCCTGCCTCAGCCCTCCGGCCCTCGCCCGCTCGGCGAGCGCGCGCCCGGCCTCGGCGAGCGCGCCGACCGGCATCCGGTCGACGCCCCGGACGACCGGGGTGACCAGGCCGCCCTCGACGGCCACGGCGATCCCGATGTCGGCCCGCTCGAACCGGCGGATCGTGCCGTCGAGCCAGATCGCGTTCGCGTCCGGCACGTCGCGGAGCGCCGCGCCGACGGCCTTGACGACGAAGTCGTTGACCGAGACCTTGGCGCCCGTCTGCTCGGCGATCCGGCCGCGCAGCTCGAGCAGGGCATCGACCCGGATGTCGGCGACGAGCTGGAACTGCGGGATCGTCGTGACGGACTCGGTGAGGCGGCGGGCGATCGCCCGTCGCATGCCCGTCGCCGGGACGTCGACGAAGTCCGTCGACGTCGCGGTGGCGCCCGCGTCGACGGGCACAGCGGGCGCGGGGGCGACGCCCGCCGGTGCTGCCGACGCCGCAGAAGGCGCAGGCACCTCCGGTGCCGGGTCCTCCCGCAGGGCGTCGAGGTCGCGGCGCACGATCCGCCCACCGGGCCCGGTGCCGCGGAGGAGACCGAGGTCGAGCCCGCGTTCGCGTGCCAGGCGGCGCACGATCGGGCTCGCGAACCGACGCCCGCCGTGGTCGTCGGGCGACGGACCGGTCGGCAGCGGGTCGGGGGCGGGCTCGGCCGGTGCACGCGGCTCGGACGGCTCGGGGGCCTCGGACGGCTCGGGGGCCCCGGACTGCTCGGGTGACGCTGCGTCCGTCGCGGTGGAGGGTCCCGCGGCATCCGCCTCGCCCGTCAGGTCCGCGGCGGCCAGCACGGCCGCCTCGACGCTCTCGCCGGGATCGGCGAGCACCAGGATCGGCGTCCCGACGGCGACGTTCTCTCCGACCGGGACGAGGAACCCGGCGACCGTGCCCTCCGCCTCGGCCGCGTACTCGACGACCGCCTTCTCCGTCTCGATGTCGGCGATCGGATGACCGACCGAGACCTGCGCGCCCTCCTCGACGAGCCAGGACTGCAGTGCCGCCTCGGTGGAGCCGGCCAGCACGGCGGGCATCCGCACGACCGTGGCCATCACGCACCTCCCATTCCCGCGCGGACCCGCTCGAGTCCGGCGACGACCTCCTCGGTCCGAGCGATCGCGGCCCGTTCCAGCACCTTCGAGATGCTCGGGCTCGCCTCTCCGCCCGTGACGCGTTCGACGGGCTGGTCGAGCCAATCGAAGAAGCGCCGCTGGAGCTCGTCGGCGAGCCATCCTCCGTAGGACGTGCCGCGCGCGCCCTGCTCGACGATGAGCACCGCGTTCGTCTTCCGGATGCTCTCGCCGATCGTCTCCCAGTCCAGCGAGGCGCGGTCGAGCCACCGGAGGTCGATGAGCTCGGCGTCGACGCCCGTCCGCTCGATGGCGTCGAGGCTGTGCTGCACCATCGTGAGGTAGCTGAGGACCGTCACGTCGTTCCCCGCTCGACGCACGGCGGCGGACCCCGGCGGGATGACGTAGTCGGGATCGCCGGACGGAACGCGGTCGGACCGCCCGTAGAGGTCGACGTGCTCGATGACCAGCACTGGGTCCTCGAGTGCGAGTGCGGCGTTCATGAGCCCGACGTAGTCCGCGGCGTCCGACGCCGCCACGATGCGCCAGCCCGGGGCGGTCGCGAAGATGCCCGCCGGGTCCATGAGGTGCTGCGACCCGTATCCGGACCCCATCGCGACCTTCGTCCGCACGACGAGCGGGACGGTGTCGTTGTCGCCGAACATGTGCCGCGCCTTGCCGATCTGGTTGAAGATCTGGTCGGCGGCGACCCACAGGAAGTCCGGGTACATGAGCTCCACCACCGGCCGGAAGCGCCCGTCGAGCGCGATTCCGCCCGCGAGTCCGGTGAAGGCGTTCTCGCTGATGGGCGTGCCGATGATGCGGTCCGGACCGTACGTCTTCAGGAGGCCCTTCGTGGCGCCGTTCGTGCCTCCGCCCAGGTGGTGGACGTCCTCGCCGAGCACGATGATGCGGGGGTCGGCGCCCATCCGACGGTCCATCACGCCGGCGACGGCGTCGACGAACCGGGTCTCGGTCCAGGCGCCGGTGTGTGCGAGCGGCTCCAGTTCCGGCAGACCGTCGAGTTCGCGCGCGTCGCCGCGCATGCCGGCGTCGACCCGCGCGGGGTCGGGCCAGAGCTCGGGGCGGATGCGGCGGGTGCCCGCGGCATCCGGGTCGTCCTCGACCAGCTCGGCGACGGCCGCCCGCATGGCGTCCCGGGCCTGGTCGCGCACCGCGGCGACGGCCGCATCGTCGAGGAGGTCGCGGCGGCGGATCTCGGCGGCCACGCGCTCGAGCGGGTCGCGGGCGCGCCAGTCGGCCTCCTCCTGCTTGCTCCGGTAGCCGAACGCGCTGCCCGGGTAGGGGCCGTTCTGGTGGAAGAACCGGTACACCTCGGCCTCGACGATCGTCGGACCGCCGCCGCCGCGCATGAGCTCGGCGGCCTCCTCCATGGCCAGGTGCACGGCGAGCGGGTCCATGCCGTCGACGCGCCAGGACGGGATGCCGAAGCCCTGCCCCCGGACGGAGAACCGCGGGTCGGCCGTGATCTCGTCGGCACGGGTCGCCACTGCGTAGAGGTTGTTCTCGATGAAGGAGCAGACGGGCAGCTTCCACGCGGCGGCGAGGTTCATCGTCTCGAGGACGGAGCCGATCTGCGCGGCGCCGTCGCCGAAGTAGTTGACGGTCAGGTCGTCGGTCCCCGCGTGCTTCTGCGCCCAGGCGTGCCCGGCGGCGATCGGGGCGCCGCCTCCGACGATCGCGTTCGTGCCGAGTGCGCCCGCCTCGAGCCACTGCAGGTGCATCGAGCCGCCCCGCCCGCCGGAGAAGCCCTGCGCGAGGCCCAGGATCTCGGCGAGCGAGCGCTGCAGCACGGCCTGCAGCCGCGGGGAGACGAGGGATCCGACGTCGAGGCGCCCTCCGGAGACGTGCCCGATGACCTTGGCGAGGAACTGGTGGTGTCCGCGGTGCGAGCCGTTCACGGCATCGGAGCTGCGCAGGCCGACGATCGATCCGACCGCGCCGCCCTCCTGGCCGATGCTCGAGTGGGCGGGGCCGTGCACCAGCCCTTCGCCGGCGAGCTCGAGCACGGCTTCCTCGAACGCGCGGATGAGGTGGAGCTGGCCGAGCATGGTCAGGAGGAGGTCCGGCTCGGCGCGATCCCAGTCGGCCGTCGTCGTCGACAGCTCGATCCAGTCGACCCCGGTCTGCAAACGTCGTCGTCTCGGCATCCTCGCCCGCTCCCTCGCTCCGTCGCGACAGGCGTTCCGCTCTGTCGTGGTGCCAGAATCTACGCCTCAATTGGATTCAATGCAACCGATCGCATCCTCTCATTCTCGACATTTCAGAGGTCGCACGGTCATAATGGATACAATCCAACGAACGGAGGGCCGCCGAATGACGGACACCATCCCGGGGCTGCGCGGCATCGACCACGTCGGCATCAACGTCCCGGACCTCGACGAGGCCGAGCGCTTCCTCGTCGGCGTGCTCGGCGCAGTGCACGCCTACACCCTCGGCGCCAAGCGCGACGACGACGGCGAGTGGATGCACGAGCACCTCGGGGTGCACCCGCGCACCGTCATCTCCGAGATCCGCTTCTACCGGCTCGGCACCGGCACGAACCTCGAGGTCTTCAAGTACGTGCCCGCCGAAGACGCGGCGCCCCCTCCGCGCAACAGCGACGACGGCGGGCATCACCTCGCGCTGTACGTCGACGACCTCGACGCCGCGGTCGCGCACCTGCGCGCGCACGGCGTCGAGACGATGGGCGCGCCGACCTCGAGCCGGCAGGCCGCCGACGGCCAACGATGGGTCTACTTCCGCGCGCCATGGGGGCTGCAGTTCGAACTCGTCAGCTTCCCCGGCGGGAAGGCCTACGAGCGGGATGCCGCGGTGCGGCTCTGGCATCCGGCGGAGCCGACGCGATGAGCGCCCGCATCTCCGATCGGACCGCGCCGCCCGAGATCGTCCCGGCCGGGCACGGCGGCGCCGCCGCTCGCATCGCAACGGGCCTGCGCGATGCGATCCTCGGCGGCGAGTACGCCCCGGGCGACCGCGTCCGCCAGGAGGAGCTCGCCGACCGCCACGGGGCCAGCCGCCTGCCGGTCCGCGAGGCGCTGCGCATGCTTGCCGCCGAGGGCCTCATCACCGTCGTCGCGAACACCGGAGCCTGGGTCACCGCCCTCGAGCCGGCCGAGTGCGACGAGCTGTACCGGATCCGCGAGCGACTCGAACCGCTCCTGCTCGCCATGAACGTGCCGCTGCTCTCGGCCGCCGACGTCGAGGAACTCGAGACGCTGGCCGAGGCGATGGAGGAGGCGGGCGACACCGAGGAGTTCCTCGCGCTCGACCGACGATTCCACTTCGCGTCGTACCGCGCGGCGCCGACCATCACGCTCGGCGAGACGGTCGGCCAGCTCTGGAACCGGACCCAGCACTACCGCCGGGCATTCACCCGCGTGTTCCGCTCGGAGGGCGACCGGAGCGCCCACTACGACCACCGGCTCATCGTGGCCGCCATCCGTCGCGGCGATGCCGAGGAGGCCGAGCGCGTGCTGGCGGACCACATCCGCCGGACGCGGCTCGCGCTCGCGCAGCATCCCGAGATCTTCGCCCGGTGACCGCCGGGCGGACCACGCCCCTGAGAGGAGACACCGATGTCCATCGCCACCGTCAACCCCGCGACGGGCGACCCGGTCGAGCAGTTCGAGCCGCACGACGCGGCCGAGGTCGAGCGCCGGATCGCGCAGGCCGACGCTGCCGCGCGGGCGCTGCGTTCCACGACGTACGGCGAGCGCGCCGCGTGGATGCGCGCCGCCGCCGACCTGCTCGAGGAGGACCTCGAATCGCTCGCCCGGACCCTGACCGTCGAGATGGGCAAGCCCATCGCCCAGGCGCGCGCCGAGGTCGGGAAATGCGCCAGGAACATGCGCTTCTACGCCGAGAACGCCGAGCGCTTCCTCGCCGACGAACCGCTCGAGGACCCCGGCGCCGTCGGCGCCTCGCGGGCGTACACCCGCTACGAGCCGCTGGGCGTCGTGCTCGCCGTCATGCCGTGGAACTACCCGCTGTGGCAGGTCATCCGCTTCGCCGCGCCGGCGCTCATGGCCGGCAACGCCGGGGTGCTCAAGCACGCGTCGAACGTGCCGCAGTCGGCGCTGTACCTCGACACGCTCTTCGAGCGCGGCGGCTTCCCGGAGGGCTCGTTCCGGACGCTCCTCATCGGCTCCGCCGCCGTCGACGCCGTCATCGCCGATCCGCGCGTCAAGGCGGTCACCCTCACCGGGAGCGAGCCCGCCGGACGCGCCGTCGCCGCGACGGCAGGCCGGTTCGTGAAGAAGGCGGTGCTCGAGCTCGGCGGATCCGACCCCTTCATCGTGATGCCGAGCGCCGACCTCGACGCCGCGGCCGCGACCGCGGTGCGTGCACGCGTCGCCAACAACGGCCAGTCCTGCATCGCGGGCAAGCGGTTCCTCGTCCACGCCGACGTCTACGACGAGTTCGCCCGCCGGTTCGCCGAGCGGATGTCGGCCCTGCGAGTCGGCGACCCGCTCGACGAGACGGTCGAGGTGGGGCCCCTGGCCACCCGCTCCGGCCGCGACGAGCTCGCCGAGCTCGTCGACGACGCCGTGTCCAAGGGCGCCCGCGTCCTCGCGGGCGGTCGCGTCCCGGACGGGGCGGGATGGTTCTACCCGCCGACCGTGCTCGCCGAGCTGCCCGACGACGCGCGGCTCATCCAGGAGGAGGCGTTCGGCCCCGTGGCATCCCTCTACCGCGTGGCCGACCGGGAGGAGGCCGTGCGCATCGCCAACCAGACGACCTTCGGCCTCAGCTCCGCGGTGTGGACGCAGGATCCGGACGAGGAGGCGTGGTTCATCCGGTCCCTCGACGCCGGCGCGGTGTTCGTCAACGGCATGACGGTCTCCTACCCTGAGCTGCCGTTCGGGGGCATCAAGAACTCCGGCTACGGCCGCGAGCTCGCCGCCGCCGGCATCCGCGAGTTCGCGAACCTGAAGACGGTCTGGCGGGCCTGAGCACGCCCACCCGCCGACGCGACGCGGGCCCGGCCGATCCGGCCGGGCCCGCGTCGCGTTCGGGATGCGTCGTCAGCTCGAGTAGGGGTTCGCGACGAACAGCTCCTGCGCGGGGAAGCGCGTGAGGACCTCGATGCCGTAGTCGGTGACCACGACCTCCTCCTCGATCCGCGCGGCCGAGATCCCGTCGGAGGCGGGGCAGTACGTCTCCATCGCGAAGACCATGCCGGCCTGCAGTTCCACCGGGTCCTTCAGGGAGTTCAGCCGCGAGATGATCGGGCGCTCGTGGAGGCCCAGCCCGAGCCCGTGCGCGAACTGCAGGCCGAACGCGGCGAGCTCGTTGTCGAACCCGAAGTCGGTCGCCCGCGGAAGCACCTTGGCCACGTCGTCGCTGCCGACGCCCGGTCGGATCGCGTCGAGCGCGACATCCATCCACTCGCGCGCCTGCTTGTAGGCGTCGCGCTGGCTCTCGGTGGCCCACCCCACGCCGAAGGTGCGGTAGTAGCAGGTCCGGTAGCCGTTGAACGAGTGGATGATGTCGAAGAACGCCTGGTCGCCGGGGCGGATGATGCGGTCGGTGAAGTTGTGCGGGTGCGGGTTGCACCGCTCGCCGGAGATCGCGTTGACGGCCTCGACCTGGTCGCTGCCGTACTCGTAGAGCCGCTTGTTCGCGAGCGCGACGATCTCGTTCTCCCGGACCCCGGGCTTCAGCGCCTCGGCGATGTCCTGGTAGACGCCGTCGACCATCGCCGCGGCCTGGTTCAGCAGCATGACCTCGTCCTGGTTCTTGATCACGCGCGCGTCGAGCATCGCCTGCTGGGCGTCGGCGACCCGGATGCCCTGCCGCTCGAGTTCGAACAGGAACGGGGGCTCGACGAGGTCGATCCCGACGGGGGCGTCCGCGAGGCCGGCCCCGGCGAGCAGCGACCGGATCTCGCTCACCGCGTCGCGCATCAGGCCGGCGCCGCCCTCCGGCGCGACGGCGCCCTTGAAGCCCAGGAACCCGGCACGGTAGTTCTCCTCGGGCACCCAGCCCGAGTAGAGCTGGTGGTGGCGGACGGCGGAGCCGAAGTCCCAGAGGATCGGATCGTGCCCGCGCATGAGCAGGGCGTAGCGGATCATCTTGTCGCCGAGCGCCCCGCCGATCCAGGTCTGCGTGGTGTAGCGGATGTTGTAGAAGTCGAACAGCAGGAAGGCGCCGCACTCGCTGGCCTCGAGCGCCGCCTTCGCACGATCGAGCCGGTACCTGCGGAGCCGGTCGAAGTCGACGCGGTGCTCGTAGTCGACGCCGTTCTGGCCCGGCGCCCCGAGCGGGCGGACGCCCGCCGGACGAGCCGACGGGCGTGCGAACCGGGCGGACGCCGGGGCGCCGTGCGCCCCGGCTCCGTGGGCGTGGCCCGTCATCCGACCGACTCCATGGCATACTCCGGCGCGGGCTCCGGCTCGAGGCCGTCGGTGACCGCCGCCTCCTCGGACTCCAGCTCCAGGCCCGCGCCGCGGGCCACCGTCAGCAGGAGCGTCGCGAAGTCGAGTTCCACGTTGCCGTTGCCGACCTCCTGCGCGACGATGTTGCGCGTCGCCGAGGCGAGCGGCATGGGCACCGCGAGTTCGTGGCCCGCCTCGAGCCCGAGGTCGAAGTCCTTCTGCAGGAGCACGTTGGTGAAGGTCGGCGTGAAGTCGAGGTTCACGAACGCGGGCGTCTTGTACCGCGTGAACACCGACCCCATGACCGAGTCGTTGAGGAAGTCGAGGAAGGCCGCGCGGCTCACGCCGCCCTTCTCGGCGAGCACGGTGATCTCGGCGAGCGACTGCGTGACCACCCCGAGGAACACGTTGTGGGCGATCTTCACGAGCCGGGCGACCTCGCCGTCGCCGACGTACGTGACGCCTCGCCCGAAGTGCCGCAGGACGGGCTCGACGGCGTCGAACGCCTCCCGCGGACCGGAGACGGCGACCGTGAGCTTGCCCGACGCGATGACGGCGGGGTTGCCGCTGACGGGCGTCGCGAGCAGCTGCGTGCCCCGCTGGGCCGCGGCGGCCCGCAGCGCCTCGCTCGCGGCGATCGAGACCGTCGACGAGTCGGCGAGGTACTTCGGCGCCGCGTCGGGATCGGTGAGCAGGCCGCCGGGCCCGGTGGTGACCTCGGCGAGGTCCTTCGGCGCCGAGACCATGGTGAACACCACGTCGCGGTCGGCCAGGTCCACGGGCCGCGTGACGGCCTTCGCGCCGCGCTCGACGAGCGGACGCGCCTTCTCGGCGGTGCGGTTGTAGACGGTGACGTCGAAGCCGGCGTCGAGCAGGCGCCGCACGAGCTGCGAGCCCATGCGTCCGGCGCCGATCCAACCGATGGTGGGGAGAGTGGTGGGCATCAGTGTCATCCTTGCGTCGTGGTGGTGGTTCGGGACGGTGCGCGCCCGTCCGTCTCGGCGTCGCCGTGCGTCACGGCGCCGCCGAAGTACAGGTCCGCGATCTCGGGGTCGTCGAGGATCTCGGAGGCGGGACCGGTCAGCAGCACGCGACCGCTCTCCATGACGATCCCGGTCGTGGCCATCCGCATCCCGAAGCGGACGTTCTGCTCGACCATGAGGATCGCGGTGCCTCGCTCGCGCATGACCGAGACCGATTCGTCGATCACGCCGAGCGAGCGCGGGTCGAGTCCGAGCGAGGGCTCGTCGAGCAGGACGAGCTTCGGATCGAGCATGAGCGAGCGGGCGAACTCGACCATGCGCCGCTGCCCTCCGGAGAGGAGCCCGCACTTCGCGCCGAGCCGGTCCTTGACGAGCGGGAACTGCTCGAGCACGTGATCGAGGCGATCGCGCACGAGGCTCCGATCACGACGGATCACGTACGCGCCCATCAGGATGTTCTCGCGGACGGACATGTTCGCGAAGAGCCCGTTCGTCTGCGGGACCTGGGCGACGCCGCGGCCGAGGATCTGGTCGGGCGGGAGGCCCGTGATGTCCTCGCCGTCGAGCGTGATCGTGCCGGAGGCCGGCTTGAGCAGGCCGCTGACGGTCCGGAGCACGGTCGACTTGCCCGCGCCGTTCGGGCCGACGATGCAGCCCAGTTCGCCCGCGCCGACCTCGAGGTCGACGCCCTGGAGGACGTGGCCGCCGCCGTACCCGGCGACGACGCCGCGCATGCGGATCATCTCGTGCTCCCTTCGGTCACGAGCCCAGCGGCCGGTGCCGGCTTGCGCTCGAGGAGGTAGTCGTCACCGAGGTAGGCGTCGATGACGGCGGGGTCCTTCTGGATGCGGTCGGGATCGCCCTCGGCGATGACGTGCCCCTTCGCGAGCACCCGGATCGGATCGCACAGCCCGAGCACGAACGGCATGTTGTGCTCGACGAGCAGGAAGGTCTTGCCCTGGCGGTTCAGGTCGCGGATCAGGTCGCCCATGCGCTCGATGAGCGTCGGGTTGATCCCGCCCGCGGGCTCGTCGAGCATGATCAGCTTGGGATCGAGCATGAGCACCTGCGCGAGCTCGATGAGCTTCTGCTGCCCGTAGGACAGCGAGCCCGCCCGGACGTCGCGGTATGCGGCGAGGCCCACGAAGTCGAGCAGCTCCATCGCCCGGGACGCCTCGGCGCCGCTCACGGCGGGGACGCCGAGCCGCGGGATCGAGAAGCTGCGCAGCGGGGTGACGATGTTCTCCAGCACCGTCATCTCGCGGAACAGGCGCGTGATCTGGAAGGTGCGCCCCACGCCCCGGTGGGCGCGACCCCAGGGCGCGACCCGGTCGACGCGCTCACCGTCGAGCAGGATCTCGCCGCGGTCGGCGAGGAGGGTTCCCGAGACGAGGTTGAACACCGTGGTCTTGCCCGAGCCGTTCGGCCCGATGAGCGCGGTGATCGACCCCTCGGGGACGGTGAACGTGCAGTCGTCGACCGCGTGGTTCCCGCCGAACGACTTCGAGAGCCCGCGGACCTCGAGGAGGGCCCGCGCGGGTCCCGGGTGCGCGGGCGCACGCTCGGTCGTGACGGCCGGCGTCGTCGAGGAGGACAGCGGCGCGAGCCGTGCGCCGGACAGGCCGACCCGGCCCTTCGCGCGGGCTCGCTCCACGAGCGCCTTCAGGGAGGGCACGATGCCCTCGGGCAGCAGCACGACGAGCAGCAGCAGCAGGCTGCCGAACATGACGAGCCGGAGGTTGCCTCCGCCCTGGATCACGCCGAACGAGACGTTGTTCGCGAAGGTGTTCAACGGCTCGATGAGGAACGCACCGAGGACGGGGCCGAAGAGCGTGCCGCGCCCGCCGAGGATCACGGACAGCACGATCTGGACGCTGAACAGGATCGAGAACATGTTGACGGGGTCGACGAACCCGAGGTAATAGGCGTAGACGCCGCCCGCCATCCCGACGAAGAGCGCACTGGCACCGAAGGCGAGCAGCTTGTAGACCGGAGCGGTGACGCCGACCGTGCCCGCCTTGCCCTCGTCCTCGCGGATGGCGATGAGCCCGAGCCCGAACTTCGTGCGCCGGATCCACCAGCTCATCAGCAGCGACAGGCCCAGCAGGACGACGAGGGCGAGATGGAACGGCCAGTTGCCCCACTCCCGCGGCCAGTCGGGCAGGGGCATCGTGATGCCGGCCGTGCCGTTGGTGAGCTCGTCCCACTCGATGGCGATGAACTGGACGAGGAAGAGGAACGCGATCGTGATGATGACGAAGGACGGACCCCGCGAGCGGTACGTGACCAGCCCGAGGATGCAGGCCATCGCGGCGGCGAGGAGTCCGCCGATGGGCACCCAGGCGAACGGCGACACGTCCGGCCACGCCCTGGCGAGGATCGCCACGGTGTAGGCGCCGATGCCGACGAACGCGAACTGGCTCAGCGAGAGGTAGCCCGTGTACCCGGTCACGATGTTCAGTCCCACGGCGCCGATCGCGAACACGAGCGCGATGATCACCGTGTTCTGCGCGGATCGGCTGGGCGAGAGGGGGAAGAGGAGCAGGACGATCGCCGACGCCGACAGGACGATCGTCGTCGCGATGCGGATGGTGCGCGGTCGCGCCCAGAGCGGGACCGCGCTCGTGGGTGCTGCCGGCGGCGTGGGGAGATTGGTCGTGTACGCCGAACCCTTGTCGATGCTCATGCGACGGCGTCCTCTCTGAGTCGCTGCCCGAGGATGCCCTGGGGGCGGACGAGCAGCACGATGAAGATCACGAGGAAGGGCACCGCGACCACCCACGACGCACCCAGCCAGAGCGTGGCGAGCTGCTCGCCGACCCCGATGATGAGCGCGCCGATCACGGCGCCCGGCAGGCTGCCGAGCCCGCCGAGCACGGCGATCGCGAGCAGCCGGGCGATCCACTGGTAGTGGCTTCCGGGGATGAAGGGGTAGGTGGCGGCGATGATCGCGCCGCCCGCGCCGAGCGTCGCGATGCCGATCCCGAAGGTGGTCGCCGCGATCGCCTTGACGCTGACCCCGACCAACAGGGCCCCGCTCTCGTTCACGGAGGAGGCGCGGATCGCGCGCCCCGCCCACGTGTGGTCGAGCAGCACCTTGAGCGAGACGAGGACCACGACCGCGATCGCCGCCGCGATCAGGGTGACGGTCGGCAGGTAGAGCGGTCCGATCGTCACCGAGGAATCGGTGTAGGCGGTGCGCACGGCGGCCGACTGGTTGCCCCAGGCGAACCCCATGACACCCTCGAGCAGCAGTGCGATGCCGAACGTGGCGAGGATCGTCATGCTCATGTGGCGGTTGCGCACATGTCGCACGATGAGGACGTACGCCAGCCAGCCGACGCCGAACATCACGACCGAGAGGATCGGGATGCTCGCGAGCGGGTCGAGCCCCAGCCCCGACCAGAGGGTCCAGGTCAGGAATGCGGCGAGGATCGCGAAGGCGCCGTGCGCGAGGTTGACGACGCGCATCACGCCGAACACGAGGGTCAGGCCGGAGGCCATCAGGGCGTAGACCGCCCCGACGAGCAGGCCCGAGACGAGGGCTTGGATCACGTTCATGGGGATCGCCTCCGGCGGATCAGAGCGCGTCCCCGCGCCAGCGCAGGATCCGGTCCGTCGTCGCGACGTCGGCGGGGAGCACGACATCGCTCACGCCGTCCTGCCACTGCCCGACGAGGAACTGCCCGTCGGGGCTTCCGTCCTCGTTCCAGCGCAGGGTCCCGAGGATCGTCTCCACCGAGTTCGAGCGCAGCCAGTCGGCGAGGGCGGCCTGGTCGTCGTATCCGCCGACCGCCTCGACCGCGGCGGCCACGACCTGGGCGGCGGCGAAGCCGTCGGCGGCGTCCTCCGGGGGCAGCCCGCCGAACATCTCGTCGTACTTGGCGACGAACTCCGCGTTGCCCTCGGTCTCGGCAGCGACGTGGTAGCTGGAGGAGAAGAACACGCCCTGCGCGTTCTCGGGTCCGACGCCCTCGAGGTACTGCTCGCCGTACGTCGGCGAGGAGCTCTGGTAGAGCAGCTCGGGCGCGAAGCCGGCACGGTTCATCGCCCGGACGAAGTTCACGCCGTCCTCGAACTGCGCACCCTGGACCACGAGCTCGGCGCCGGAGTCGCGGATGGCGCCGACGATGGCGTCGAAGTTCTTCGTCGTCGCGGGGTAGACGTCCGCATAGACCGTCTCGATGCCGGCGGCCTCGAGCGTCTCGCGCACGCCCTCGACGACCGGAGATGCGAAGGGATCGTCGAGCGACGGGTACGCGGCCGTGGCCGGGCGCTCGTCGGCGGGGAGGTCCGCGACCCACTCGGCGAACGTCTCGGCCTGCGTCGAGGCGGTGGCCTGCTGGGAGAAGAAGATGTACTCGAATCCCCGGTTGAACATGTCGGGGGACGCGCACGAGGGGCAGACGTAGAGCATGCCGGCACGCTCGGCGACGGCCGATGCCGGGATGTTCAGCAGCGACGACTGGGTGCCGAGCAGGAGGTCCACGCCGTCCTGGTCGACGAGCGTGTTGTAGTTCGTGACCACGGTGTTCTGGTTGGTCGCGTCGTCCTTCACCAGGATCTCGACGTCGCGGCCGAGCAGGCCGCCCCCCTCGTTCTGGAGCTCGACCCACACCTCGTACCCCTGCTGCGTGTCGAGGCCGCCCTGGCTGAACTCGCCGGTCAGCGGCAGCGACGCACCGATCGTGATCGGGCCGTCCTCGCCGGACTCCGGCGCATCCGCTGCGCACGCCGTCGCCCCGAGGAGCACGGACGCGGCGCAGACGGATGCGAGCGCGGCACGCGGGCTGATGGGTTTGCGCATGGCTTCCAACCTCTCTGTCAGATCCCGATCGCCGAGAACGCACGGAGGCATCGGCGCCTTCGCACTGCAATCGATTGCGGTCAGCATATGCATGAGCCGGGGCGATGTCAACGCTCGGACGTCAGGCGGGGTGCACCGGGGCGGTCGAGGCCCGGACGACGAATTCGACGGGCATCGAGACCGTGACCGGCTGCTGGGCGGCATCCGCGATCCCCGAGAGGAGCAGCCGCGCCGCCTCCGCACCGATCTCCTGGAGCGGAACGTGGACGGTCGTGAGCGCGGGCGAGAAGTCGGCGGCGAACGGCATGTCGTTGAACCCGACGATCGAGACGTCCTCGGGGACCCGGAGGTCGTGGGCCCGCATCGCCCGGATCGCACCGAGCGCCACGAGGTCGTTGCCCGCGAGGACCGCGGTCGGGCAGGCTCCGGTCGCGATGATCCGGTCCATGGCCGCCTCGCCGGCGTCGGCCGTGAGCGCGGCGGCCTCGACCACGTCGCCGTCGACCCCGGGCTCGGCGGCGCAGATCGACCGGAACGCCTCGGCCCGCGCCTTGGTGGTCGAGAACATCGGCGGACCGGCCAGGTGCGTGATCCTGCGGTGCCCGAGGTCGAACAGGTGGCGCAGCGCCGCCTCGACGCCGGCTCGCTGATCTCCGGTGACCACGGGGAAGTCGCCGGTCTCGGACGTCCGGTTCACCATGACGATCGGGACGCCCGACTCGCGCGCGCGCCGGAGCATCGGCTGCTCGCCGAGGCGACCGGTCGCGAGGATGAACCCGTCGACCCGTCGCTGCAGCAACGACTCGAACGCGGAGAGCTCGACCTCGTCGTCGCCGTCGGTGTTCGCCAGCAGCGCGGTGTACCCGCGGGGCTGGAGCAGCCGCTCGATCCCGCGGACGATCGGGGGGAAGATCGGGTTCATGAGGTCGGGGATGATCACCCCGACGGTCATCGACGAGCTCGTGCGCAGGCCGCGGGCCATGGCGTTCGGGACGTACCCGAGCTGGCGCGCCGCCCGCTTGACCCGCTTGACCGTCTCCGCGTTCACCTGGTCGCGCGTCCGCGGATCGAGTGCACGGGACACGGTGGCCTTGTGCACCTCGGCGAGCTTCGCGACATCGTCCATCGTGACGCGCTTCGGCATCCCCACCCCCGGCAGTCCCCCTCGCCGCCGTCGGCGAGTCATCCTTCCCGTTCACGGTACCGCGACCGGCTCATCGCGGCGGCGAGGGCGAAGGCCGCGCCGCCGAGCGCGGAGACGCCGAAGAGCAGCCCGAACCGCAGTCCTGCCACGGCGAATCCCCCGAGCCAGGCGCCGATCGCTCCGCCGCCGAAGAGCGCGAGCGCGAAGACCGCGGCGCCGATCGGACGCGATCGCGCGACCGCATCGGTCATCCAGACCTGCAACTGGACGTGCCCGGCCGCCCAGGCCAGCCCGAGCAGCGCGGCGGCGATCGCGACGGCCACGGCGTCCGTGCGCAGCGCGAGGAGCGAGTAGCCGGCGACGATCGCCGCACCCGCGATCCCCAGAACGGCCGCGGGCACCACGCGGTGCAGGACCAGGCGCAGGACCAGGCTCGAGCCGATGACCGCGACACCGTACAGCGCGGTGACCAGCCCGGCGACGAGCGTGCCCGCCCCGCCGTGCTCCGCCGCGACCGGGAGGTAGCTGAACACGCCGACGAGGAGCGCCCCCTCGACCGCAGTCAGGAGGAGCACCGCGACGACCCAGGGATCGCCGAGCACGACGCGGAACCCGGCGAGGACCGGCAGGCCCGGCCCGACCCGGACGGGTTCACCCGTCCGGGCGAGCAGCACGGCCAGCACGGCGGCGAGCAGCGCCGCCGAGGCCGGCACCGCTCGCCACGCGCCCCATTCGCCCGCAAGCGCCGCGACCGCCGTTCCCGCGGTCATGCCGAGGGACAGCGCGACGGCGAGGTTCGCGGCCGCGGCGCCCCTCGACCTGAGGTCCAGGTTGTCGCCGATCCAGACCAGCGCGGCGGGCACGATCGCCGCGAAGGCGGCGCCTGCCGTGATGCGCGCGAGGGTGAGCGACACCGGGTCCCACGCGATGGCCGTGCCCAGCTGTCCCACGGCGGCCGCGGCGAGCGCGATCACGAGCAGTCGCACCCGGCCCACGCGCAGCGCCGCGATCCCCCAGCCGAGCTGGCCGACCGCGTAGGCGGCGACGTACGCCGTCATCGCCACGGTGACCACCGCCGCATCGACCGCGAACTCGTCGGCCACGGTCGTGAACAGCGGAGGCAGCTCCGCCCGGTCGGTGAACGTGAGGAACGACGCCGCCAGGAGCAGCGGCAGCACCATCCGTTCCGACCTCACCGCACGCTCCCGTCGCTCGGGAATCGATCGCGTTGTTGCAATCGATTGCGACTGATCGTACCCCGAGTTGCACGCCCGCACCATGCGTCGCAGGACCCCACGGGTACGCTGTGACGTGATGAGCGGCACTCTCTCGATCACGTCGGCCATGACCGACCCCGCCCTGCTGGACCTCCCCTGGGACCTGCCCCTCGAGGCGTGGCCCAGCGAGGCGATCGCGGCGCTGCCCAAGGGCATCTCGCGCCACCTCGTGCGCTTCGCGCACCTCAGCGGCCACGTCGTGGCGATCAAGGAGACCACGGCCGAGATGGCCAAGGGCGAGTACGAGATGCTGCGGACGCTGCAGCGTCTCGAGATCCCCTGCGTCGAACCGGTCGCCGTGATCACGAACCGCACGGATGCCGACGGCGAGGCGCTCGCGCCCGTGCTCGTCACGCGGCACCTGCGCTTCTCGCTCCCCTACCGTGCGCTGTTCTCGCAGACCCTACGCCCGGACACCGCGACGCGCCTCGTCGACGCCCTCGCCGTGCTCCTCGTCCGGCTGCACATCATCGGCTTCTTCTGGGGCGACGTGTCGCTCTCGAACACGCTCTTCCGGCGCGACGCCGGCGCGTTCGCCGCGTACCTCGTCGACGCCGAGACCGGCAAGCTGTACGAGGGCGGGCTCTCGAACGGGCAGCGCGAGAACGACCTCGAGATCGCCCGCGTCAACATCGCCGGCGAGCTGCTCGACCTCGAGGCCGGCGGCCGCGTTGCCGACGAGCTCGACCCGGTGAACATCTCGAACGGCATCGTCGACGCCTACCGCAACCTGTGGAGCGAGCTCACCGGGAGCGAGTCGTTCGGCGTCACCGAGCGGTGGCGCATCAACGAGCGCGTCAACCGGCTCAACGACCTCGGCTTCGACATCGAGGAGCTCGCCATCCGCACCGACACGTCGGGCACGACGCTGCGCATCCAGCCCAAGGTCGTCGACGCCGGCCACCACCAACGGCGACTGCTGCGGCTCACGGGCCTCGACGCGGGCGAGAACCAGGCGCGCCGGCTGCTCAACGACCTCGACTCGTATCGCGCCGCCTACCGGCAGGACGCCGACGAGGAGATGGTCGCCCACGAGTGGCTCATGCGCGTCTTCGAACCGGTCATCCGGGCCGTCCCGCAGGAGCTCCGCGGCAAGCTCGAGCCCGCCGAGGTGTTCCACGAGCTGCTCGAGCACCGCTGGTACATGGCGCAGACGGAAGGACGCGACATCCCCCTCGCCGAGGCGCTCACGGCGTACATCAACGACGTGCTGCGGCACCGCCGCGACGAGGCGACGGTCATCGGCCCGCCCACGGAGGCGATCACCGCGCCGCTGCCCTCGGTCGCGCCGGACACGGCCGCCGTGCCGGTGCACGACCCGGACGACGAAGGCGACTGGCGCCTCAAGGTCTGACGGCGGGAGCGGTCGAGGAACCGGGCATCGCGAGGGCCCGGCGACGCCGTCGGCGATGCCGGCATTGACGCCCCGCTGCACGGAATCTACTATGAACGTAGTGCACGTCGGGCCGAAAGGGGTCGTCATGCCCGCACCCGAGCCGAACCTCACTCCGATCGACGTCGCGGCGTGGGCGCCGCCGCTGCCGTCGGCCCCCGGCTTCGACCACCTCGTCGTCGCGACGCCCGGCCTCCGCACCCATGTCGCTGCGGTCGGCGCGGGCGAACCCGTGATGATGCTGCACGGATTCCCACAGCACTGGTGGCAATGGCACGCCATCGCGCCGGTCATCGCCGCACAGGGCTACCGCGTCTACTGCCCCGACCTGCGGGGGGCCGGCTGGACCACGGCCGACGATCCCCGCATCGACCGCGAGAGCCGGCTGCGCGACCTGCTCGCCCTCCTCGCTGCCCTCGACATCGATCGCATGCACCTCGTCTCCCACGACATGGGCGTGATCACCGCCGTGCAGCTGACCTACGACCATCCGGATCGGGTCCGAACGGCCGTGCAGCTCTCGGTCCCCCCGGCCTTCATCACGTTCAGCCCGAAGGTCGCCCCGGCCTTCCGGCACCTGCCCCCGTACTTCTGGCACCGCCCCGGCGCCTCACTGCGCGCGACGTTCTCCGAGGAGTTCGTCGCCCACCCGATGCCATCGCACGTCATCGACGCCCATCTCGCCCCGATGCGCCGCTCCGCCATCGACGCCGCGGTGCGTCCCCTCTTCCGCGGCATGGCGCTCCCCGAGGCGATGCGCATGGCCCGCGGCGTCTACCGTCGGCGGAGGCTCACGGTACCGACCCTCGTCGTCTTGGGCCGGCCCGGGCACCCCTGGACCGAGGAGATCATCGGGCGCGTCTGCCGGCATCCGGAGCGGTACGCCGATCGCGTCGAGTTCGCGTACGTCGACGACGCGGCGCACTTCATCGCCGACGACGCCCCCGCCGCGGTCGCCCGCCTCGCGCTCGACTGGTTCGACCGAGCCGCCTGAGCCGCGCCGGGGCGAGCCCCGCACACCGGTGGAACGCGATCCCATCCGCTCAGGCGAGAACCCGGGCTACTCGGCAGCCGCGCGCAGGCGCGCGATCTCGTAGAGGGTCACGGATGCCGCGATGCCCGCGTTGAGCGACTCGGTCGCCGACGAGATCGGGATGGACACGACGGCGTCGCACGTCTCGGTCACGAGGCGCGAGAGCCCCTTGCCCTCGGACCCGACCACGATCACGACCGGCCGGTCGGCGAAGTCGAGGCCGGGAAGGCTCACGTCGCCGTCGCCGTCGAGGCCCAGCACGAAGACGCCGCGTTCCTTGAGCACCTTCAGCGTCTGGGTGAGGTTGGAGGCCATCGCGACCGGGATGCGCGCGGCCGCGCCGGCGGACGTCTTCCACGCGGCGGCGGTGACGCCCACCGATCGGCGCTGCGGCACGATGACGCCCTGGCCGCCGAAGGCGGCGGTCGAGCGGATGATGGCACCGAGGTTGCGCGGGTCGGTCACCCCGTCGAGCGCGACGAGGAGCGGCGTGTCGCCGGCGTCGACGATCTCGTCGAGCAGGTCGACGGGGTGCGCGTAGTCGTACGGCGGCACCTTGATCGCGACGCCCTGGTGCACGGCGCCCTCGCCCGCGAGGCGGTCGAGCTCGGGCCGCATGACCTCGAGCACGGGGATGCCGCGGCTGGTCGCGATCTTCAGCGACTCCTTGACCCGGTCGTCCATCTCGATGCGGGCCGCCACGTAGAGCGTCGTCGCGGGGATGCGCGTGCGCAGCGCCTCGACGACCGAGTTGCGCCCGGAGAGGATCTCGGACTCGTCGCCCGACTTCGCGCGCTTGGCCGCGCCCGAGGCGCCGCGAGGGGCACCGGGCCGCTGCGAGGTACGCCCGCCCGAGCGCGCGGCCGCGCGTTCCGCGGCCGCCTTCTTCTTGTACGCCTGGTGGTAGGGCCGGTCCTCGGCCTTCGGGGTCGGCCCCTTGCCCTCGAGCGCCTTGCGGCTGTGCCCGCCGGTGCCGACCTGCTTGCCCTTGCCCTTCTTGCGCACGGCTCCCGGCCGCGACTTCCCGCTGCTGCCCTTCATGAGGTGAGGCTCCAATGCGTTCCGGTCTGACTGTCTTCGATCGTGATGCCGGCGTCCGCGAGCTCGGCGCGGATGCGGTCGGCGGCGGCCCAGTCCTTCGCGTCGCGCGCCGCGCGGCGGTCGTCGACGAGCCGGGCGACGAGGGCGTCGAGCGCGCCCGCGGCCGGTCCGGCATCCGTCGACCAGTGCGCATCGGTCGGGTCGATCCCGAGCACCCGTACCATGGCGAGCACCTGCCCGCGCAGTTCGGCGGCGACGCCGAGGTCCTCGCCGTCGAGCGCCTGGTTCCCGGCGCGGACGGTCTCGTGCAGCACGCCCAGCGCCTGGGGCACGCCGAGGTCGTCGTCCATCGCCTCGGCGAAGGCGTCGGGCCACGAGGCATCCGCCCCGCCGCCGGCGTACCGCGTGCCGGCGAGGCGCCGGTCGACGCGCTGCAGGAAGGTGCGGATGCGGTCGACCGCCGCCTCGGCGTCGTCGAGCGAGTCCGGCGAGTAGTCGAGGATCGAGCGGTAGTGGGCCTGGCCGAGCAGGTACCGCACCGCGAGCGGCGAGGCGAGGGCGGTGAGCTCGTAGGCGTAGACCGAGTTGCCGAGCGACTTCGACATCTTCTGGCCGCCGATGTTCACGAGGCCGTTGTGCACCCAGTAGCGCGCGAAGCCGTCACCCGCGGCCGTGGACTGGGCCAGCTCGTTCTCGTGGTGGGGGAAGCGGAGGTCGAGGCCGCCGCCGTGGATGTCGAACTCGGGGCCGAGGTATCGCGCCGACATGGCGGAGCACTCGATGTGCCAGCCGGGCCGCCCGGGACCCCACGGCGAGTCCCACCCGGCCGACACCGGCTCGGTCGGCTTGCGCCCCTTCCACAGGGCGAAGTCGCGCGGGTCGCGCTTGCCGCGCGGATCGCTGTCGGCCGCGGCCTCCATGTGGTCGCGGGACTGGCGCGTGAGCTCGCCGTAGGCGGGCCAGCTCCCGGTGTCGAAGTAGACGTCGCCGGACCCGTCCGGAGCGGGGTAGGCATGGCCGAGGTCGATCAGCCGCCCGATGAGCTGCTGCATCTGCGTGACGCTCGCGGTCGCGCGCGGCTCGTAGGTCGGCGGCAGGATGCCGAGGGCGTTGTAGGCGGCGGTGAACTCGAGCTCCACGCGGTAGGCGAGGGACCACCACTGCTCGCCGATGCCCTCCTCGGCGGCGGCGTTCAGGATCTTGTCGTCGATGTCGGTGACGTTCCGGATGAAGGTGACGCGGTAGTCGCGCGCGTCGAACCAGCGGCGCATGATGTCGTAGACCAGCGCGCTGCGGAGGTGGCCGATGTGCGGACTCGACTGCACGGTCGGGCCGCACACGTACATGCCGACGTGCCCCTCCTCGAGGGGCACGAAGTCACGCAGCGCCTGGGCCTTCGAATCGTAGAGTCGCACGGTCACCCGTCAAGCGTACCGGCCGCCCGGCATCCGGGATCGGCGCCCGACCGCCCGGGACGCCCGGCGCGGGAGCATCGTCGCGGCGGGTCGCCCGCCGGTGCCGCACGGGCCCGGTGCCCGCTGCCCGAGAGGAGCCCGACCATGTCCAGCCGCACTCCGCGCACCGCGTTCGCCGCCTCCGCCGAGGTCGCCGAGTCGGCGCCGCTCGACGGCCCGTCGCCGGCCGCGATCGCCCGGCGCCGCGCCGTCGCGCGATGGTCCGCCTGGACCGCCGTCGCCCTGTACGCCGCCCAGTTCGCCGTCGGCGCCGCCGCCGTGGTCTCCGGCGGCGACGCGGCCGATCACGCGACCGGCCTCGGCGGCGCCTCGGAGGCGCTCGGCGGGCTCGCGTTCCTGGCGGGCGCCGTCGTGCTCGGGGCCCTCGCACCGCGCGGCGCGCGCCTCGCCGCGTGGGTGCCGGGCATCGCGGGGCTGGCGGCGTCGGGCCTCACGATGGCGTGGGTCGTCGGCACGCGCGTCGAGCCACCCGTCGAGGTGTTCCTCGCCGAGGTCGCGCTCATGGCGCTCGGCCTGCTGGTCGCCGGCGTGCTCGGCGCGCTGCGCCGCCGGGTCTGGCCGTGGTGGGTCGGGACGGCCCTGGCGCTCGTCGTCCCGGTCATGTTCCTCGTGCCCGTCAACTCCCTGCCGCTCGCGCTCGCCTGGGCGGCGGTGGCGCTCACGGCGCGTCCGGATCCGCGGTCCTGACCTGCGAGACCGCCCGCGGATACACTGCGGCCATGGCCCCCGAGCGGGAGCGACCCGAGCGGACCGCTGCGAGCCGCGTCGCCGTCGCGCTCGTGGCGGCCGCCGCCGTGTCGGCCGGGATCCTCGTGCTCGCCGCCGTCCCTGCGGCGTGGCGGGCGCGCACCACGATCTGCGACGGCGGCGACTGCCCGCCCGGCGCGATCGACACCGCCGCCGCGAACCGGCTCTCGGCGCTCGGCACGGGTGTCGACGGGCACGCCGCCATCGGGCTCGCGCTGTCGCTGCTCATGGCGGGGGCGTGCCTCGCGGTCGCGACGCTGCTGCTGCGCGGGGCGCTGTCGAGCGCCGCACCGCGGGGCGCGATCACCGCGGCGGCCGCACTGACCGCGATCGCGGTCGGCTTCCCGCAATCGGTCCCCGCACTCGTCGCCGAGCATCCCGGGCTCGGCTGGCTCGGGATCCTCGTCGACACGTCGATCCTGCTCGTCGTCTGGTGGATCGCCTCGTTCCCGGACGGCGTCGTCCGCGGGTGGTGGGCGCGCGCCCTCGTCGTCGTCGCGATCGCGTGGGTGCTGCTCACGACCCTGGCGTCGGGCACCGAGGCGGGCGGCGTCGTGGTCGCGGTCGGCACCGTGATCGTCGCCGCCCTCGTGCTCGCGACGGTCACCGCGCAGCTCCTCGCCGGCGACCGCGACCGGCGCCGGCTCGTCGCCGGGACGTACGCGACCATCGGCGCGTCCTTCGCCGTCCTCGGCCTCGCGGCCGGCGTGCAGGGCGCCGGCCTCGCTCCGGTGGGCGGCCCGACCGACCTCGTCCTCCAGGTCGTGCTCGTCGCGGCGTTCCTGGCCGTTCCGGTGTCGGTCGCGGCCGCGGTGCTGCGGCGGGGGCTCTGGGGTGCGGCCGCACCCGTCGCCCGGGTCGTCGCCGCCGCCGTCACCGCCCTCGTCGCGGTCGCGGCGTTCGCGGGCGGTGCGGCCGCGCTCCGCGCGGCCGGCGCCGAGCCGGCCGTCGCACTGGCCCTGCCGGCCGCGCTCCTCGCCGTCGTGCTGCCCGCGCTCGATGGTCTGGTGCTGCGCGCGTCGCGACGCGTGCTCACGGGGAGCGACGCGGACCGACGGCGGATGCTCGCCGACCTCGGTTCCGGACTCGCGCTGGCGGCGAGCCCGTCGCTCGCGCCCGACCTCGTGGCCTCCACGATCGCCGAGGCGCTCGGCATGCGCAGCGCCGCGATCGAGTTCGGCGGCTCGGCCCCGCGCCACGCCGGGGTCGCCGTGCCGCTCGTCCACGCCGGCCGCATCGAGGGAACGCTCGTGCTCGAGCAGCGCGGCGGCGCCGACCTGCTCGACCCGGCCCAATCGGCGGCGCTCGAACCGGTGCGCGCCCACCTCGCGGCGGTCCTGCACGGGCGTCGGCTGGCGCGCGAGCTGGAGGCGTCGCGGCGCGCGCAGCTCGCGGCCCGCGAGGACGAACGGAGGCGGGTGCGGGACGACCTGCACGACGAGCTCGGCCCGACGCTCGCGGCCGCGACCCTGATCCTCGGCGCGGCGGAACGCGAGGCGGCGCAGGATGCGGCCGAGGCCGTGCGCCTCGTCGCCGACGCCCGCGAGCAGGTGACGCAGGCGGTCGACGACGTGCGCCGGATCGTCCGCGGCCTGCGTCCGCCGGCACTGGACGACGTCGGGCTCGTCGGGGCGATCCGGGCCTACGCGGAGGCGGTGACCGGGCCCGTGCGCGTCGAGGTCGATGCGGACGACCCTCCCGCCCTGCCCGCCGCCGTCGAGTCCGCGGCGTACGCCATCGCGCTCGAGGCCGTCGCGAACGCCGTGCGGCACTCCGGCGGATCGCGATGCACGGTGTCGCTCGACCGCGACGGCGACCGGCTCCTCCTCGTCGTCGCCGACGACGGGCACGGCCGGCGCGACGAGGCCCCCGGGCTCGGGCTGGCGTCGATGGAGCGGCGCGCCCGCGAGCTCGGCGGCCGGCTCGAGGTCGTCGACGGCCCGGGCGGCACCACGGTGGAGGCGCGCCTGCCGCTGGTCGACGCACCCGCCGCGGAGGCGTCGTGACCGCCCCGATCCGCGTCGCCATCGCGGACGACCACGCGCTCTTCCGTCGCGGCGTTCGCGCGATGCTCGGGGCGGTCGACGACCTCGAGCTCGTCGCCGAGGCGGAGGACGGCGAGGAGGCGATCCGCGTCGCGGTGACCGAGGCGCCGGACGTGCTCCTGCTCGACATCCGGATGCCGCGGCGCACCGGCATCGACGCCGTCCGCGCCATCCGCACCCGGGCCCCCGGCGTGCGCATCGTGATGCTGACGATGGTGGACGACGACGACGCCGTCGCCGCCGCCCTCCGCGACGGCGCCGTCGGTTTCGTCCTCAAGGGCGCCGATCCCGACGAGCTGGTCCGCGTCGTGCGCGCCGCGGCACGCGGCGAGCTCCTGCTCGGCGCGAGCGTCGCCGCGCGGGCGGTGACGCTGCTCCAGCCCCGGGCGGGGCCGTGGCGGCCGCCGCTGCCGGAGCTGCGCGAACGCGAGCGCGAGGTGCTCGACCTGCTCGCCGCCGGACTCGAGCCGGCCGCGATCGCGACCCGGCTGCACGTGAGCGTCAAGACGGTCCGGAACGTGCTCGCCGGCGTCCCGGCGCGCCTCGGCGTCGCGACCCGCGAGGAGGCCGTCGCGCTGGCACGCGCCGCGGGCCTCGGGCGCGGGTGACGTGCAACGCCCCGGCCGCGTCAGGCCGGGAGCACCAGCGCGGTGGCGATCGCCGTGACGCCCTCGCCCCGCCCGGTGAAGCCGAGGCCGTCGGTGGTCGTCGCGGCGACGCTGACGGGCGCGCCGACGATGCGGGTGAGCAGCGCCTCGGCCTCGGCACGCCGGGGCGCGAGCTTCGGCCGGTTGCCGACGACCTGGACCGAGACGTTGCCGACGCGCCAGCCGTCCGCGCCGAGCCGGCGCACGGTCTCGGCGAGGAAGACCTCGCCGTGCGCACCCGAGAACCGCGGGTCGGCGGTGCCGAACATGCCGCCGATGTCGCCGAGCCCGGCGGCGGCCAGGAGCGCATCGCAGATCGCGTGGGCCACCGCGTCGCCGTCGCTGTGCCCCGAGAGCCCGCGCTCGCCCGGCCAGTGCAGCCCGACCAGCCACAGCGGCGTCGCCGGGTCGTCGGCGAAGCCGTGCACGTCGACGCCCGTGCCGACGCGCGGGACCGCCGCGTGGGCGGGCAGCGCGCGATGCGCCGCGCGCTCCTCCGCCGCGGGCCCGCCTCCCGCGCGCTCGGCCACGAGCTGCTCGGCGCGGTGGAGGTCGGAGGGCACGGTGACCTTGAAGCCCCGCGCGTCGCCCGGCACCACGTCGACGGGGACGCCGGCCGCGGCGACGAGCGCGGCGTCGTCCGTGAAGTCGGCGGGGGCCGCGGCGTACGCCGACTCGAGCACTTCCCGCGGGAAGCCCTGCGGGGTCTGCATGGCCGCGAGCTCGGACCGGTCGACGGTCTCGAGCACGCGGCCCTCGGCATCGACGCGCTTGACCGTGTCGACGACGGGCAGCCCGGGCACGATGCCGTGGCCGCGCGCCTCGACGGCGGCGGCGACCTCGTCGAACACCGCGGCCGGGGCGAGCGGGCGCGCCGCATCGTGCACGAGCACGACCTCGATCTCGCGCGGGAGCTCGGCGAGCCCGCGTGCGACCGACTCCTGCCGGGTCAGGCCGCCCGCGACGACGACGAGGCCCGCGGAGGCCGCGCGGGCACGCGGCTGGTACCGGCGTCGGACCTCGGCGACGCGGTCGGCCGGGACGACGACGACGACGTGGGGCGCCTCGCGCATGCCGTACACGGCATCCAACGCGACGCCGAGGATCGTGTCGCCGCCGAGGGGCACGAGCGCCTTGGGCTCGGCGTGCCCGAGCCGGGTGCCGCTGCCCGCGGCGACGACGATGACGGCGACGGTGGAGTCGTTCACGTCTCCACCGTAGTCCCGCCGCAGGGCGGCGACCCGCCCGGATCCGCCATGCGCGGGCGCCGCCCGCGCGGTGCCCCGGACACGACGATCGCCGCCGGGCGTGGGCCGCGGCGGCGATGGTCTGCTGCGTCGAGCGCTAGGAGGCGAGCACCTCGTCGAGGACCGTCGAGGCCTGCTCCTCGTCGGTCTTCTCGGCGAGCGCGAGCTCCGAGATCAGGATCTGGCGAGCCTTGGCGAGCATGCGCTTCTCACCGGCGGACAGGCCGCGGTCCTGGTCGCGGCGCCACAGGTCGCGCACGACCTCCGACACCTTGATGACATCACCCGAGGCGAGCTTCTCGAGGTTCGCCTTGTAGCGACGCGACCAGTTGGTCGGCTCCTCGGTGAAGGGGGCGCGAAGCACCTCGAAGACCTTGTCGAGGCCCTCCTTGCCGATCACGTCGCGCACGCCGACGAGGTCGACGTTCTCGGCGGGAACCTCGATGACGAGGTCGCCCTGCGTGACGTTCAGCTTGAGGTAGAGCTTCTCTTCGCCCTTGATGATGCGTTTCTTGACTTCGACGATCGTTGCGGCACCGTGGTGGGGGTAAACGACGGTCTCGCCAACCTCAAAAAGCATGAATAGACGTCCTTTCGGCAACTTTCAGGATATCACACCGAGGTAGTGCTAAGGTTCCGCCTCCGCCCCCGGGGGGCGCGGTCGCCGTAGGCTACACTCGACTCGATCCCACGCGCGCGGGTCCATGCCGCTGCGCGCACGCTCGTCCTTGGAGGTTCTGTGAAGGCGCGTCTCGCCGCATCCGTCGCCCTGGCTCTCGGCATCGCCATCGGCGGCAGCGGGTGCGCCATGCTGACCTACCAGGCGACGACCGAGAAGTACGACCCGAGCGACGGCGTCTCCGCCGACGTCGGGCCGCTCGACGTGCGCAACGCCCTCATCGTGAGCGACGACGGCGCCGAGGGCAACCTCGTCATGTCCATCACCAACACGGGCACCGACGACGAGACCCTCGAGGTCCAGCTCGTCGACGCCGGCGACACCTTCGAGATCGACGTCGACGCCGGCGAGACCGTCTCGCTCGGCACGGAGGACGAGGAGCCGCTGCTCATCGAGGACCTCGACGCCGAGGTCGGCGGCCTGGTCGAGGTCTACCTCCAGGCCGGCAGCGCCGAGGGCGTCGAGATCACCGTCCCGGTGCTCGACGGCCGCCTGCCCGAGTACGAGGACCTCGTCCCGTAAGGGACACCCCGAGACCACCGGAGCGGATGCCGCGGCGAGAGCCGGCGGCATCCGCTCCGCTCGTTCCGGCTACGCCTCGAACCGGTAGCCGAGGCCGCGCACGGTCACCAGCTGCACCGGCTCGGAGGGCGTGCGCTCGATCTTCGACCGGATGCGCTTGATGTGCACGTCGAGCGTCTTGGTGTCGCCGAAGTAGTCGCTCCCCCACACGCGGTCGATGAGCTGGCCGCGCGTGAGCACGCGCCCCGCGTTGCGCATGAGCAGCTCGAGCAGCTCGAACTCCTTCAGCGGCATCGCGACGGCCTCGCCGTCGACCTCCACCGTGTGGCGGTCCACGTCCATGCGCACGCGACCACCCTCGACGATCGCCTCGTCGAGGTCGTCGGGCTCGGCGCGCCGCCGCAGCACGGCCCGGATCCGGGCGAGCAGCTCGCGCGTCGAGTACGGCTTCGTGACGTAGTCGTCGGCCCCGAGCTCGAGCCCCACCACGATGTCGACCTCGGAGTCCTTCGCGGTCAGCATGATGATCGGCACGTTCGACCGCTGGCGGATCTCACGGCACACCTCGGTGCCGGGCAGCCCCGGCAGCATGAGGTCGAGCAGCACCAGGTCGGCGCCGTCGCGGTCGAACGCGGCCACGGCGACGAGGCCGTCCGCGGCCACCTCCACCTCGTAGCCCTCGCGCTCGAGCAGGAAGCTCAGCGGGTCGCTCAACGCGATCTCGTCCTCGACGAGCAGGATGCGGGTCACTCTCGGTCTCCTCGGGATGGCGCGGCCGGCAGGGCCGCGGCGATGCGGGTCTTGGCGTCGTCGCCGACGGGCGGGGCCGCGTCGGACTCGGGCTCGGTCGCGGGCGGCGCCTCGCGCGGGATCGGCCGCTCGGCGAGCGGCAGGCGGATGGTGAACGTCGACCCCCGCCCGGGGTGCGACCACACGCGGACGTCGCCGCCGTGGTTCTGCACCGTGTGCTTGACGATGCTGAGGCCGAGCCCGGAGCCGCCCGTGTTGCGCGAGCGCGCCTGGTCGACCCGGTAGAACCGCTCGAACACGCGATCGAGGTCCTCGGGCGCGATGCCGATGCCCTGGTCCGCGACCGAGATCTCGACGGCGTCGTCGTCGACGATGACGCCCACGCCGACGCGTCCGCCCTCGGTCGAGTACGCGATCGCGTTCGAGACGAGGTTGTGCAGCGCGACGACGAGCAGCGCCTCGTCGCCGTAGACCTCCGCGCGCGACTTCGCGCGCACCGCCACGTCGACGCCCTTCGCGGCGGCGACCACGCGGTTCTGGTCGACCGCGGCCGCGACCACCCGGTCGACGTCGACGAGCTCGTCGCGTCGCAGCGCGTCGCGCGCCTGCAGCCGCGACAGCTCGATGACCTCGCCCGTGATGTGCGCGAGCCGGGTCGACTCGACGCCGAGCCGGTCCGCGAAGCGACGGACCTGGTCGGGCTCGTCGGCGGCCTGGTCGAGGGCCTCGGCGAGCAGGCTCACCGACGCGATCGGGGTCTTCAGCTCGTGGCTGATGTTCGCGATGAAGTCGCGGCGCACCTCGTCGAGGCGGTGCGCCTCGGTGCGGTCGTCGGCGAGCAGCACGACGAAGCGGGTGCCCAGGCGCGCGACGCGCACCACCAGGCGGAGCGTCGCGTCGCCGAACGGCCCGCGCGGGAGTTCGAGCTCGACCGCGATGGGCTCGCCGGTGCGGCGGACCTTCGCCACGAGGTCGACGAGCTCCTGGTGCGCCAGCATCTGGTTGCGCACGAGCCCCATGGCGAGGGCGCCCGGCGAGGCCCGCAGGACGTTGTTGGACGGGTCGAGGACCACGCCCGCGGACTCCAGCACGTCGAGCACCTGGTCGACCCCGTCCGGGATCGTCGGCGCGGCGACGCGCGCAGCGCTCTGGCCGCGGCGTTCGGCCATGTGCAGCACGACCGTGAACCCGGCCCCGAGGAGGATGCCGAAGGTCAGCGCGGCCAGCACCGACCAGGTGGAGTCCATGGCACCACCCTAACCATGGCGGTCCGGCCCCGATCGCCCGTCCCCGCGTCGCTGCGGGGTAGGTTGGAGACTGTTCAGCCGCACGGCACCTGCCGTTCACCTTCGACGGCGAGGATGTCGCGGGCCGGTTCGCACCGGTCGTCCCGCGTGCCCGCGTGGGAACCCGAGACCATCGGAGGGTCAATCAGATGCGTGAGGTGTTCCAGCAGGAACTGCGCGAGGTCCAGGACGGCCTCGTCGAGATCGCGACGCTCGTCGCCGAGGCCATCGAGAAGGCGACGCGCGCCTTCAACGAGTCGAACGTGAGCCTCGCCGAGGAGGTCATCGCCGACGACCACCTGATCGACCAGCGGGCGCAGGCCCTCGACGAGCTGGCGATCACGATCCTCGCGCGCCAGCAGCCCGTCGCGCGCGACCTGCGCATCGTCGTGAGCGCACTGCGCATCTCGGCGTCGCTCGAGCGCATGGGCGACATGGCGACGCACATCTCGCAGCTCGCCCGCTACCGCTTCCCCGACAAGGTCGTGCCGAAGTCGCTGCGGCCGACGTTCGCCGAGATGGGCGCGCTCGACGTCGAGATCGCGAAGCAGCTCGTCGAGCTGCTCCGCAGCGAGGACGTCAAGCTCGCGGAGGAGATCCGCAACGAGGACGACAAGGTCGACGCGCTGCACCTCTCCGTGTTCGACAAGGTGCTCGGCGAGACGTGGAAGGGCGAGGCGGTCGACACGGTCGACGCGACGCTCGCCAGCCGCTACCACGAGCGGTTCGCCGACCACGCCGTGTCGATCGCGAAGAAGGTGCAGTACCTCGCCACGGGCGACTGGGTGCCCGAGCCGGTCTGATCGGCGTCACCCACGAGCGAGGGCCGAGCGGATGTCGCATCCGCTCGGCCCTCGTCGCGTGTCGGACGGGCTACTTCTTGCCCTGCGCCGCGACCGCGGCCGCGCCGGCGGCCGCTGCCTCCGGGTCGAGGTACTCGCCCGGCTTGGTCGGCATGAAGTCCTCGCCGAGCTCGTAGACGAGCGGGATGCCGGTGGGGATGTTCAGCCCGGCGATGTCCTCGTCCGAGATGCCGTCGAGGTGCTTCACGAGGGCGCGCAGCGAGTTGCCGTGCGCCGTGACGAGGACGGTCCGCCCCGTCTTCAGGTCGGGGATGATGTCGGACTCCCAGTACGGGAGCATGCGCGCGATGACGTCCTTCAGGCACTCGGTGCGCGGCATCTCGTCGTCGGAGAGGCCGGCGTAGCGCGGGTCGCCGACCTGCGACCACTCGGCGTCGTCGGCGAGCACGGGCGGCGGCACGTCGAACGAGCGGCGCCAGAGCATGAACTGCTCCTGGCCGTACTTCTCGAGCGTCTCGGCCTTGTCGAGGCCCTGCAGCGCACCGTAGTGTCGCTCGTTCAGGCGCCACGAACGGCGGACGTCGATCCAGAGCCGGTCGGCCTCCTCGAGGGCGATGTCGGCGGTCTGGATCGCACGCGTGAGCACCGAGGTGTGCAGCACGTCGGGCAGCACGCCCTGCTCGACGAGCAGCTCGCCGGCGCGCTTCGCCTCGGCGCGGCCGGTCTCGCTGAGCCGGACGTCGACCCAGCCGGTGAACAGGTTCTTTTCGTTCCAGTCGCTCTGGCCGTGGCGCAGCAGCACGAGGGTGTAGACCATGCGCCCAGCCTAGCGGCGCGCCGTGCGCGCCTCACGGGCGGGCGTCGGCCGGTGACGGATGCCGCCGCCTGCGCGGTGCGGGTGCCTGCGAGACTGGGGGCATGCCGGTCGGATCCATCACGCGGGGCACGACGAACACGAACCGCCTGCGCCGCGTCGACCGCTGGATCGCCGAGCAACCGGAGTTCCGGCGGGCGGCGGACCCGCTCGTCGTGGACCTCGGCTACGGGGCGAGCGGCGTGACCGCCTTCGAACTGGCCGCGCGCCTCCGCCGCGCGCGACCGGACGTCCGCGTGCTCGGGCTCGAGATCGAGCCGGGGCGCGTCCGGACGGCCGAGGCGCAGCTCGCCGACGTGCGGGCGGGCCGCACGCCGTTCGCCGCGGACCTGCCGGTCGGGTTCGCCCCGGGCGGGTTCGAGGTGCCCGTGCCGGGTGGGCGCGCGCCCGCGGTCATCCGCGCGTTCAACGTGCTGCGGCAGTACGACGAGGAGGCGGTGCGCGCGGCGTGGTCGCGGATGACGGCCAGGCTCGCCCCGGGCGGCCTGCTCGTCGAGGGCACGTGCGACGAGCTCGGCCGCATCGCGAGCTGGGTGGGCGTGACGGATGCCGGTGCCCGGACGTTCACGATCAGCCTTCGCCTCACGGGGCTCGAGGCGCCGTCCGTGGTCGCCGAGCGCCTGCCGAAGGCGCTCATCCACCGGAACGTGCCCGGCGAGCGCATCCACGACCTGCTCGTCGCGCTGGACCGGGCCTGGCGCGTGCACGCCCCGCTCTCGGTGTACGGGCCGTCGCAGCGCTGGATCGCCGTCGCGCGGGAGCTCCGCGACGGCGGATGGCCGGTGCACGGCGGTGTGCGCCGGTGGCGGCTCGGCGAGCTGAGCCTCGACTGGGCCGCGGTCGCCCCTCGGTGACCACGCGCGTGCCGCGGCGGCGAGCGCGGTGGCGCACCGACACCCCCGATCGCTCAGTCGCCCGGGAGCAGCGAACGGGCGTCCTCGAGGCCGACCCCGGTCGCGGTGAGCAGGTCGACGAGGTACGGGCGGAGCGCGGCGAGCGTGTTGCGCTCCCCCTGGGACCCCTCGGGGAGGATCGCGGCGGGGTCGAGGTGACGGAGGATCTCGGCGAAGGCGTGCCGCGCGACCGGTTGCTGGGAGACGTCCCGCAGGGACTCCTCCAGCGCCTGCACCGCGACCCCGATGCGCGCCACGACGTCCGCGACGGCGTCGCGCGGCCGCCCGTCGCGGAGCACCCATTCCACGCGTCGCGCGACGATGCGCAGGTTGCGCGTGGCGAGGTCGACGCCCGACAGCATGACCCGCTGCCGCTCGAGGTCGAACCGCGAGCGCCGCACGATCGGCGAGACCCGCGCGATGGCGAGGCCCGAGTCGACGCTCGCGGTCCAGTCCTCGACCGCGGGCTGCGTCGAGCGGGCCCGCGACAGCGCCCGGCCCGCGGCATCCGCATCGCCCTCGCGGAGCGCGTCGGTGAGCGCGGCCAGGACCGCGACGTGCTCCGCGAGCAGGCGACGTCCGTCGCGGAGCGCCGCCCGTCGGGGATCGCGCGGGATCACGGCGGTCGCGAGCAGGGCGAACGCGCCGCCCACGACCGCGTCGAGCGTGCGCACGAACGGGCCTCCCTCGGGCGCCGGCACCAGCATGACGAGCGAGCACTGCACCGCGGCGGCGATCGCGAAGGCCGCGTTCGGCGACAGGAAGCGCGCGACGGCGAGCGTCACCGAGAGCGCGACGGCGTACTGCACGAGTCCCGGCCCGGCGGCGAGCAGCAGGGCCTCGGCGAGCGCGATGCCGAGCGTCATCGCGATGACGGTCTCGAGCACCCGGACCGGGCGCGCGTCGCGCACGAACCCGAGCGACGTGATCGCGACGAGCGCCGAGATCAGCGGCTGCTCGTGGCCGACGACGTACCGCGAGAACGCGTAGGCGGCGACCGCGGTGACCGTGATCTGGAGGATCGCGGGGAGTGAGTCGCGCAGGCGGGCGAGGCCGGCGGCGAGGCGACCGGCCGTCTCGCCGCGCGCCGGGGTCACGGCCGGATGCCGAGCCTCGGCAGGCGGGGCACCGCCACGGCGGGCGCGGCACCGGCGGGCACGATCTCGACCTGCGCCGCCGCGACGTCGATGCCGTGGCTCTCGACGATGAGCTCGAGATCGGCGGGCACCGAGCGCTTGACGACGGCGAGCGCGATCGGGCCGAGCTCGTGGTGCATCGCCGCGGACGTGATCGCACCGACGACGCGCCGTTCGGGCTCCTCGCCGGGCGCCGGCTCGGGACGCTGCTTCATGCCGACGACGGCATCGCCCGGCCTCGGGAGGATGGTGTCGCTGCCGTCGAGGTGGAGCATGACGAGGCGGCGCGGCGGGCGGCCGAGGTTCACGACCTTGGCGACGGTCTCCTGCCCTCGGTAGCACCCCTTGTTCAAGTCGACCGCGCTGCGCAGCCAGTCGAGCTCGTGGGGCAGGGTGCGCTCGTCGACCTCGGTCGCGAAGCGCGGGCGCCAGGCCGCGATGCGGAGGGCCTCGAGTGCGAGCGCGCCCGCGACCTCGACCTCCCCGCGGCGGACGGCCGCCACGAGCCCGGGCAGGGCCGTGCGCGGCACGATCGCCTCGACGAGCCGCCAGGTCGCGCCCGCATGACCGGATTCGGGCGCGTACGCGTACCCGTCGTCGAGCACGCGCCGCCACGGGTCGGTCCAGGTGAGCGAGCCCTCGGGCAGCGCGACCGGGAAGCCGTCGCCCGACGGCATCGCGGCGACGACGGCGTGGTCGGCCGTGACGTCCGCCACCTCGACGCGCAGCATGAACCGCATCCGGTCGAGCCAGGCGGCGAGCGCGGGCGCGGCGCCGCCTTCGAGCACGAGCCACGTGCGCTCGCCGTCGTCGACGACGTGCACGGCGTGCTCGACGTGCCCGGCCGCGTCGAGGAACAGCGCCTCGGCGCTCTGCCCGGGCTGCAGGTGGTCGAGCGACCGGCTCGCCATGGAGTTCAGCCACGACCGGCGGTCGGGCCCGGTCACCGTCAGCACGCCGCGATCGGAGAGGTCGACGATGGCGCGCCCCTGCTCGAGTCGGCGCTGCTCGACCATCGGGTTGCCGTAGTGCGCGGCGACGCCCTCATCGGGCGGATCGCCGACGACCGCACCCGGCAGGGCGAGGAAGGGCGAACCGGTCATCAGTCGACCTTCGCGAGGCGGGCGGACGCGTGCGTGCGCAGGTCCTGGCCGAGCGCCGCGATGTCCCACGCCCACAGCAGGTGCCCCTCGACGAGGCCGTACAGGCGGGTCGCGGCCGCGTACTCCTTGGCGCCCGCCGTGCGCATCACGGCGTCGGTCGCGAGGTCGATGCGCGGGCCCTTCACCTGGCCGAGGTAGAGCTCGCTGACGCCGCCGGGGTGCACGATCGAGACCTCGAGGTCGAACCCGCCGGCGTCGTTGCGCAGCGTCTCGACCGACTCCGCGTCGGGGAAGCGGGGCTCGCCGACCGGCGGGAGCATGCCCGGGCCGGGGTCGCCCTCGCCGAGCGGGCGGGAGAGCCGCCAGTACCCCGTCTCGGACGCGAGCGGGGTGGGCTCGTCATCCGCATCGCGCGGGAAGAGCCACGTCGACGACGTGTAGTTGAGGTAGGGCAGGCCGTCGTGGCTGAAGCTCACGCGCTGGCCGAACTCGTGCGTGACCGAGTCGTCGCCGACCGTGTAGTCGAGGACCCCGGACCCCTCCCAGACCCCGATGAGCCAGGAGAGCGGCACGAGCTCCGCGGGAAGGTCGACCGGCAGTTCGATCACGGTCTAGCGCTGCCCCTTGAAGAGCTTGTAGACGACCACGCCGCTGATCCACGCGATGGTCAGGCTCGCGAGACCGAGCAGGCCGATGAAGAAGAGTTCGAGCGCGAGCAGCGAGGACATGGTGCGAGTCTACCCGGTGCTCACCCGAGCACCGGCAGCAGCGCGAGCACCCCCAGGGCGATGATCACGACCACGCCGGCGACCGACGCGCTCGCCCGGCCGAGGTAGCCGTGCGGCTGGCGGGAGGCCAGCTGGAGCAGGAGCGCCGCGATGACGGATGCCGCGAAGACGATGCCGAGCATCGACAGGGCGGCGTACGGCCCGGCGTCCTTGAACCACACGTGGCGCCCGCCCCACGACAGCCCGACGACCGTCGCCGTGCCGGCGAGCGCGATCGCCCAGGTGATGGGCGTGCCCCACCTGACGAGCCCCCTCGCCGGGGCCGCCTCGCCCTGCTGCATGCCGTCCGCCGCCATCTTCCGTCCCACGTCGTTCATCGTCCCGTAGTATTGACCGCACCTTACTACTGGAGGGTGTGCGTGGCGCAGCTGCTGATCCTGACGCCGGCAGCCAACGAAGACGTTCTCCCGGCCCTGTCTCTCCTGACCCATCGGGTGCGCGTGATCCCGGCGTCGCCCGACCAGCTGGTGCGCGCGCCCGAGGCCGACCTCGTCTTCCTCGACGCCCGCACGAACCTCGCGGGTGCGAAGGCCCTCTCCCAGATCCTCCGCACGACCGGGCTCTCGGTACCGCTCATCCTCGTCGTCACCGAGGGCGGGCTGACCGCCGTCACGCCGGACTGGGGCGTCGACGACGTGATCCTCGAACAGGCCGGGCCGGCCGAGATCGACGCCCGCATCCGGCTGTCGCTCGGCCGCGCGCAGGCGTCGCAGCCCGCCGAGCGGATCCAGACCTCGGGCGTCGTGATCGACGAGGCGAGCTACTCCGCGAAGGTGCACGGTCGCACGCTCGACCTCACCTACAAGGAGTTCGAGCTCCTCCGGTTCCTCGCGGCGCACCCGTCGCGCGTCTTCACCCGCGAGCAGCTGCTGAGCGAGGTGTGGGGCTACGACTACTTCGGCGGCACGCGCACGGTCGACGTCCACGTGCGGCGGCTGCGCGCCAAGCTCGGCGACCTCGACAGCCTCATCGGCACGGTCCGCAACGTCGGCTACCGCTTCAACGTCCACGAGGACGACGAGCAGGACGCGAACCTCACCAGCCGGTGACCCGCACTTCACCACCGCGTCACGGCCCGGTGGCATGATGTGTGGATGACCGCGGAGACGACCCTCGACGAAGACCGCACGGCGAGCGACTTCGACGACGACTTCGAGCCGCTCGACACCGACGGCGCGCCCGAACTCCTCGACGAGCGCTACCTCGACCGCGAACTGAGCTGGCTCGCGTTCAACCAGCGCGTGCTCGAGCTCGCGGAGGACCCGCGGCTGCCGGTGCTCGAGCGGGCGAACTTCCTCGCGATCTTCGCCTCGAACCTCGACGAGTTCTTCATGGTGCGCGTCGCCGGGCTGAAGCGCCGCATCAACACCGGCCTGGCGGTGCCGACGAACATCGGGCGGACGCCGCACGAGGTGCTCTCCGACATCTCGCAGAAGGCGCACGAGCTGCAGTACCGGCACGCGGCGGCCTACCAGGAACTGCTCAAGCCGGCGCTGGCGGAGTCCGGCATCCACGTGGTCTCGTGGGGCGGGCTCGACGAGTCCGAGCGCGAGCACCTGCACGACTACTTCAGCGGGCAGATCTTCCCGGTGCTCATGCCGCTCGCGGTCGACCCGGCGCATCCGTTCCCCTACATCTCCGGCCTCTCGCTGAACCTCTCCGTCCGCGTGCGCAACAGCCGCACCGGCCGGCAGGAGTTCGCGCGCGTGAAGGTGCCCCAGATGCTCCCCCGGTTCGTGCGCGTCGACCCGTCGGAGTCCGTCGAGGACGCCCGCTACATCGCGCTCGAGGAACTGATCGCGAACCACCTGGGCGACCTCTTCCCCGGCATGGAGGTGCTCGACCACCACGTCTTCCGCGTCACGCGCAACGAGGACGTCGAGATCGAGGAGGACGAGACCGAGAACCTCATCAAGGCGCTCGAGAAGGAACTGCTGCGCCGCCGGTTCGGTCCGCCCATCCGCCTCGAGATCTCCGACGACATGGACGAGGTCACCCTCGGCCTGCTCGTGCGCGAGCTCGACGTCACCGAGCAGGAGGTCTACCGCCTTCCCTCGCCGCTCGACCTCGGCGGCCTCTTCGACCTCGCCAAGATCGACCGGCCGGAGCTGCACTACCCGACGCACGTGCCGGCGACGAACGTGCAGCTGCAACCGTCGGAGCCGAACCGCCGCGCCGACATCTTCGCCGCGATCGGCGAGAAGGACGTCCTCCTGCACCACCCGTACGAGTCGTTCGCGACGAGCGTGCAGGCGTTCCTCGAGCAGGCGGCCGACGACCCCGACGTGCTCGCCATCAAGCAGACGCTGTATCGCACGTCGGGCGACAGCCCGATCGTGGAGGCGCTGATCGACGCCGCGGAGTCCGGCAAGCAGGTCCTGGCACTCGTCGAGATCAAGGCCCGCTTCGACGAGCAGGCGAACATCTCGTGGGCGCGCAAGCTCGAGAAGGCCGGCGTGCACGTCGTCTACGGCCTCGTCGGGTTGAAGACGCACTGCAAGCTCGCGCTCGTCATCCGCCAGGAGAAGGACGGCCTCAAGCACTACAGCCACATCGGAACGGGCAACTACAACCCCAAGACCAGCCGGATCTACGAGGACCTCGGGCTCCTCACGGCCGACGACCAGGTCGGCAAGGACCTGACCCGGCTATTCAACGAGCTGTCGGGCTACGCGATCGAGAAGAAGTTCAAGCGACTGCTCGTCGCCCCCCTCCACCTCCGGAAGGGACTGCTCAAGCTCATCGCGCAGGAGACCCGCAACGCCGAGTCCGGCCGGCCCTCCGGCATCCGCATCAAGGTCAACTCGATGGTCGACGAGGCCATCATCGACGGCCTCTACCGTGCCTCGAACGCGGGCGTGCCCGTGGAGATCTGGGTGCGCGGCATCTGCAGCCTGCGACCGGGCATCCCCGGGCTCAGCGAGAACATCGAGGTGCGCTCGATCCTCGGGCGCTACCTCGAGCACTCGCGGATCTTCTCGTTCCACAACGACGGCGACCCGGTCGTCTACATCGGCTCGGCCGACATGATGCACCGCAACCTCGATCGACGCGTCGAGGCGCTCGTCCGGCTCACCGACCCCGACCACGTCGCCGAGATCGGGGAGCTCTTCGACGAGGCGATGGCCGAGCACACCAGCTCGTGGTGGCTCGCGGGCGACGGCACCTGGACGAGGCACTCGACGGATGACTCGGGCCGCCCGCTCGACGACCTGCAGCACCTCCGGATCCAGCGGGTCGCCCAGCGCAGCACCCGCGTCGCCCAGCGCGGCACGCGATCGGCGAAGCGCCGATGAGCAAGGTCGCCACCGCCGTCTACGCAGCCGGCGCGGTCTGCTGGCGCGTCATCGACGGGCGGATCCACGTGCTCGTCGTGCACCGCACCGTCTACGGCGACGTGACGATCCCCAAGGGCAAGGTCGACCCGGGCGAGACGCTGCCGCAGACCGCGGTGCGCGAGATCGCGGAGGAGACCGGGCTTCGGATCGCGCTCGGCGTGCCGGTCGGCGTCTCCCGCTACCCGCTGCCGAGCGGCCGCGAGAAGATCGTGCACTACTGGGCGGCGCACGTCACCGACAAGGCCGTGCTCGCCTCGACGTTCCGGCCGAACTCCGAGATCGCGGCGCTCGAGTGGGTCACGATCAAGCGCGCCCGTTCCTACCTCACCTACGAACCCGATCGCGAGATCCTCGACAACTTCGCCGCCCTCGTCGACCAGGGCGTCACCGACACCTTCGCGCTCATCGTGCTGCGCCACGGCAAGGCGACGTCCCGTTCGGGGTGGAAGGGCGCCGACACGTCGCGCCCGCTCGTCGACCGCGGCGTAACCCAGGCCGCCGGCCTCGTCGAGACGCTCCGCGCGTGGAAGCCCCGCAAGATCGTCTCGAGCCCCGCCGTGCGGTGCGTGACGACGGTCACGCCCTTCTCGGCCGCCACCGGCGTCCCCATCAAGCGCGACGACGGCATCAGCCAGGACGCGTGGGAGTCCGGCACGGACGAGGTGCGCCGCGTGATCGGCAAGCGGGTGCGGGTCGGCAAGACGGCCGTGGTCTGCAGCCACGGCCCCGTGCTGCCGGAGATCATGCGCGAGATCGCGCTCGCGACCGGCACCCCGCTGGGCGCGTACGTGTCGGACGCCGCGAGCCTCGAGGTCGGGGCGTTCAGCGTGGTCCACCTGTCGTCGTCGAACCCGTCCTCGGGCATCATCGCGATCGAGACGCACGCGCCGTCCGCCTAGTTCACCGCGGACTCCCAGCGGGGGCATCCGCACCGAAAGCCGCCGTTCACCTGCCGTTCACCATCGTGGGGGACGCTCGTCACGCACGCTGATTAGCGTCGCAGGCGGGTCGGGCACCCGACCCGGATCCTGCACTCCAACCCCCGGAAGGGAATCACGTGAACCTCAAGCGTTTCGGCGCGCCCGCCGTCATCGCCATGACCGCGGCGCTCGCGCTCAGCTCCTGCGCGGCGAACGAGGGCGGCTCGACCGACACCGCCGCCTCCGAGTCGACCCTCTCGGGCAACCTCGTCGGCGCCGGCGCGTCGTCGCAGGACTCGGCACAGCAGGCGTGGATCGCCGGCTTCCAGACCGCGAACCCCGACGTCACGATCAACTACGACCCGACCGGTTCGGGTGCGGGTCGCGACACCTTCCTCTCCGGTGCCAGCGACTACGCCGGCTCGGACCGCGCGTTCAAGGACGACGAGATCGCCGCGGGCGGCTTCGAGAAGTGCGCCCCCGACACCACGATCGTCGAGCTCCCGCTCTACATCTCGCCGATCGCCGTGATCTTCAACGTCGAGGGCGTCGACAGCCTCAACCTCGACCCGGCCACGCTCGCGGGCATCTTCGCCGGTGACATCACCAACTGGAACGACCCGGCGATCGCCGCCACGAACGAGGGCGTCGAGCTCCCCGACCAGGCCATCACCCCGGTCCACCGTTCGGACGACTCGGGCACGACCGAGAACTTCACCGACTACCTCGGTGCTGCGGCGCCCGACGTGTGGACCTACGAGGCCGACGGCGTGTGGCCGTTCGAGGGCGGCGAGGGCGCGCAGGGCACCTCGGGCGTCGTCGACGCGGTGACCAACGGCACCGGCACCATCGGCTACGCCGACGCGTCGCGCGCCGGCGACCTCGGCACCGTCGCGGTCGGCGTGGGCGGCGACTTCGTCGAGTACTCGCCCGAGGCCGCGGCCGCGATCGTGGACGCCTCGCCGTTCGTCGAGGGCCGTGACGACCACGACCTCGCGATCGAGCTCGACCGCACCTCCGAGGAGGCCGGCGTCTACCCGATCGTCCTGGTCAGCTACCTCATCGCCTGCCAGCAGTACGCCGAGACCGAGAACGTCGAGCTCGTGAAGTCGTACCTCTCCTACATCGCCAGCCCCGAGGGCCAGGACGTCGCGGCCGAGGCCGCCGGTTCGGCCCCGATCTCCGACTCGCTCCGCGAGAAGGTCACGGCGGCGATCGACTCGATCCAGTAATGCGACGCGTGCCCGGTCCGGTCGCTCCCGCCACGGAGCGCCGGGCCGGGCACGCCCGTGCCATTCGCACCACAATCGGAGGATCTCCTCGATGACCACAGCCACGACGCCGATCAAGGCGAAGCAGCGCCCCGGCGACAGCGTCTTCTCGAAGTCGGCGGTGTTCGCCGGATCGATGATCCTCGTGACGCTCGCCGCGGTCGCGACGTTCCTCATCGTGCAGAGCGTGCCCGCGCTCTTCGCGACGCACGAGGACGCGTCGATCCTCGACTCGAACTTCTGGTCGTACGTCGGCCCCCTCGTCTTCGGCACGATCTGGGCGGCCGCGCTCGCGCTGGTCATCGCCCTCCCGATCTCGATCGGCATCGCGCTGTTCATCTCGCACTACGCCCCGCGCCGGCTCGCGTCGGTGCTCGGCTACGTGGTCGACCTGCTCGCCGCGGTGCCCTCGGTCGTGTTCGGCCTCTGGGGCATCGGCGTGCTCGCGCCGGCCGTCCAGCCGGTCTACACCTGGCTCGTCGACAACCTCGGCTGGTTCCCGCTCTTCGCCGGTCCGGTCTCCGGCACCGGACGCACGATCCTGACGGCGGCGATGGTGCTGGCCGTCATGATCATCCCGATCATCACCGCCATCTCGCGCGAGGTCTTCCTGCAGACGCCCGTGCTGCACGAGGAGGCCGCGCTGGCGCTCGGCGCGACCCGCTGGGAGATGATCCGGATGTCGGTGCTGCCGTTCGGCCGCCCCGGCATCATCTCGGCCGCCGTGCTCGGCCTCGGCCGCGCCCTGGGCGAGACGATGGCGGTCGCCATGGTGCTCTCCGCCACCGGCGCCGTCACGTTCCAGCTGCTCACCTCGGTCAATCCGTCGACCATCGCGGCGAACATCGCCCTGAGCTTCCCGGAGGCGTACGGCATCAACGTCAACGTGCTCATCGCGACGGGCCTCATCCTCTTCATCGTCACCTTCGCGGTGAACGCGATCGCCCGTTGGATCGTCGCCCGCCGCGCCGAGTTCTCGGGAGCGAACTGATGACCACGACGATCACCCCTCCCGAGACCCGCGGACCCGCCGCGGCGCCCGTCAGCAACTCGCTCACCGCGGGCAAGCTGCCCAACGGCGCCCCGTGGATGGTGCTCGGCGTCAGCCTGCTCGTGTCGGCCGGCCTGTTCGGCGTCCTGGCGTTCGCCTCCGGCGAGTTCAACTGGGTCGGCACGTTCATCATCGGCGCGATCCTCTACGTCGTCACGATCACGCTGATCTCGCGCATCGTCGAGGGCTCGCGACGGGCGACCGACCGCTTCGTCACGGCGCTCGTCACCGGCGCGTTCATCATCGCGATGATCCCGCTCGTCTCGCTGACGTTCACGGTCATCACCCTCGGTCTGCACCGCTTCGACGCCGAGTTCTTCTCGTACTCGATGCGCAACGTCACCGGCGAGGGCGGCGGCGCCCTGCACGCGATCGTGGGCACGCTGCTCATGACCGGCACGGCGGCCCTGATCTCGATCCCGATCGGGCTCATGACCTCGATCTACCTCGTCGAGTACGGCCGCGGCCGTCTGGCCCGCGGGATCACGTTCCTCGTCGACGTGATGACCGGGATCCCCTCGATCGTCGCGGGCCTGTTCGCCTACGCGCTCTTCGCGATCTTCTGGGGCCCGGGCACGCGCACCGGCATCGCCGGCGCGGTCGCGCTCGCCGTGCTCATGATCCCCGTCGTCGTGCGCTCCAGCGAGGAGATGCTGCGCCTGGTGCCGAACGAGCTCCGCGAGGCATCCTTCGCCCTCGGCGTGCCGAAGTGGCTGACGATCGTGAAGGTCGTGCTGCCGACCTCGATCGCCGGCATCACGACCGGCATCATGCTCTCGATCGCCCGCGTCATCGGCGAGACCGCGCCGCTGCTCATCGCGGCCGGCTTCACGAACAGCATGAACTACGACCTCTTCGAGGGACGCATGCAGTCGCTGCCCGTGTTCGTCTACACCCAGTACGCCAACCAGGGGAACCCGCCCGAGGCGTACCTCGACCGCGCGTGGGCGGCCGCCCTCACGCTCATCCTCATCGTCATGGTGCTGAACCTCGTCGCCCGACTCGTCGCGCGGTTCTTCGCCCCCAAGTACGGTCGCTGACCCCCAGTAAGGAAACGAAGTGTCCAAGCGCATCGAAGTCCGAGACCTGAACGTCTACTACGGCAAGTTCCTCGCCGTGGAGGGCGTCTCGCTCGAGATCGAGCCCCGGAGCGTCACCGCGTTCATCGGCCCGTCGGGCTGCGGCAAGTCGACGTTCCTCCGCACCCTCAACCGCATGCACGAGGTCATCCCCGGCGCCCGCGTCGAGGGCGAGGTCCTCATCGACGGCAACAACCTCTACGAGCCCGAGGTCGACCCGGTGCTCGTGCGCCGCCAGGTCGGCATGGTCTTCCAGCGTCCGAACCCGTTCCCGACGATGTCGATCAAGGAGAACGTGCTCGCGGGCGTGAAGCTCAACAATAAGCGCATCTCGCGGTCCGACGCCGACGACCTCGTCGAGTCGTCGCTGCGCGGCGCGAACCTCTGGAACGAGGTCAAGGACCGTCTCGACCGCCCGGGCTCCGGCCTGTCGGGCGGCCAGCAGCAGCGCCTCTGCATCGCCCGTGCGATCGCGGTGTCGCCCGAGGTCATCCTCATGGACGAGCCGTGCTCGGCCCTCGACCCGATCTCGACCCTGGCGATCGAGGACCTCATCGAGGAGCTGAAGCAGGAGTACACGATCGTGATCGTGACCCACAACATGCAGCAGGCGAGCCGCGTCTCGGACAAGACCGCGTTCTTCAACATCGCGGGCACCGGCAAGCCGGGCAAGCTCATCGAGTACGACGAGACGACGACGATCTTCTCGAACCCGGCCGAGAAGGCCACCGAGGACTACGTCTCGGGTCGCTTCGGCTGATCCGCGCCCGACGCCCCACGGCCCGGTCCCCTCGCGGGGCCGGGCCGTCGTCGTGCTCGGCGCGGGTGCGCGTCAGTCGCGCGGGCTGAGCAGGTAGGCGTTGAGCTCGGCCGTGGCCTCGTGGTCGACGGGCATCGACGTGCCGTCGAGCTCGGCGATGGGCGCCGCCATGCGCACGCTGGACATCAGCCATGCGGCATCCGCCCCACGCAGGTCGTCGACGGTGAGGTCGCGGTACTCGACCGCGCGCCCCTGGCCCTCGAGGTACGCGAAGACGCTGCGCTGCGTCGTGCCGTGCAGGATGCCGGCGGCGGGCGGCGGGGTGACGATCACGTCGCCGATCCTCGCGAGCACGCTCGAGGTGGGGCCCTCGAGCACGTACCCGTCGGCGGAGACGAACACGGCGTCGTCGGCGCCGCGGCGCTTGGCCTCGCGGATGGCGGCCATGTTCGACGCGTAGCTCAGCGTCTTGGCGCCGAGCAGCAGCCAGGGCGACCGCTCCCCCGCGCCGCGTGCCACGCCGCGATCGAGCGTCACGACGCGGATGCCGCGTTCGCGCGACGCGGCGAAGTCGGCGCCGGGCGTGACATGCACCCAGCCCGTCGGCGTGTTGCCCGGGTCGACACCTCGACTGAGCGCGATCTTGAGGGCGAACTCGCCCTCCGCGGGCACGCGCTCGGCGGCGCGGCGGATCACGAGCCGCCACTGCTCGAGGTTGGGCTCGGGCAGCTCCGTCAAGCGCGCCGAGTTCGCGAGGCGGGCGAGGTGCGGCTCGACCTCCTGCACGTGGCCGTCGACGACCGCGAGCGTCTCGAAGACGCCGTCGCCGCGGTGCGGCGCGAAGTCGTTCACGGCGAGGGCGCCGGACCCGGGCTCGATCTCCCGGAAGGAGGCCTCGAGGAACTCGGTGGACGCATCCACCGGCAGCGGATCGACGAGGAACGTGACGGTCTCGGCCATGCCCCGATGCTACGCCGTGGCGTCGGGCGGGATGGTGGGAGTTCGGTCGCGGAGGCGCGATGCTCGCGCCGGGCAGGGAAATGGCCGGCCGCAGAACGCCTCTCGGCGCGAGGCCGCTCGGAGCGGCGAATGTTGGAGCCCGGGGTTACTGCGACCGGCCACGAAGAGTCTAAACGAGGTCGGCTGGGAACCTATTCCCCGTGGCGTCTGCGGGCTCGAGCCGGGCGTGTCGGCCGCCCGCGCCTGCGGAGGAGCCGCGACGCCCCGACTCGCGCGTCGGTCAGTCGAGGCTGTCGTGGCGCCAGAGGCGGGCGCAGGCGGCGAACTCCTCCGCGAGCGCGGAGAGCCGGAGGGCACGCTGCGTGAGCACCCCCGGGCGCTCGGGGTGCACCGCGTCCGCGGCATCCGCGTCGTCGGCGAGGCTCGTGAAGCCGATGGAGGTCACCCGGCAGAAGGCGGCGGCGCGTTCGAGCGCCGCGGCGAAGTCGCCCGCGAACACGCCCCGCAGGATCGTGTCGGCGAGGTCGCGGACCTCGGCCGGCCCGGCGGGGGTCGGCGCTCCCGCGATGACCTGGTCGATCGTGTGCGAGACCTCGGTGCCGCGCTGGAACGCGAGGCTCACGCCCGGGGCGTCCTGCCGGATCATCGTGCGGAGCAGGTACAGCCGCCAGAGCGCGCCCGGCAGGCTCTTGGGCGAGGCCTGCGACCACAGCTCGGCGATCGCGTCGATCCCGTGCTCGTCGGCGTACGAGATGAGCCGTGCGACGATCTCGGGGTCGGGGTCCGCGCGCACGCGCGACAGCACGGCCGCGGCGGTGTCGTGCGCGACGCGACTGACGTGCGCCGGGTCCTCGGCGCCCAGGTAGCCCTCGAACATGCTCGGCGGGAAGCGCGTGGGGCGGTGGAAGTCTGCGGCCATCGCGGACACGATACCCCGCGGAACCGCGATCCACGGGGGTTCCGCGGTCAGCGGAATCGGCGGCCGTGACGTCAGGATGCGTCGGGCGTGGTAGCCCGCATGAGCTCGGTCCGCCACGTCGGTCCCATGCGCTCATACGTCACGATGGCACGGCAGTTGCGGCACCGGACCTCGCACTTCGCGATCTCGGCGCGTACTCGTCGCCACGAGTACGCCGCCTTCGCGAGTCTCATGACCTCAGCCGATTTCTCGACGCCCTCCCGATGGTCGACATCGAGGACGCGGACATCGCGTTGTCCGCAATCCACGCAGGGGTGCTCCAGCAGGTACTTCCCGATCCTCTGCAGGTGCGCCGCTCGCGTCTTCGCGACCTGCGCGGCGACAGCCCTCCGGCGCGTGTCCAGGTTCTCTGCGTAGTAGCGTCGTGCTCTCGCCGAGTTGCACTCACGGCATACGGACTGACGCCCGTCGGCGGATCGCGCGCGGATGTTGAATGCGGTGATTGCCAACGATCGGCGGCACACCGGGCAGGTCTTCACGCACGTCCTTCCGAGGGCATGAATGCACGCTACGTCGTGCCACCCACAGCGGTTGGTCCGCTCGTTCAGCGCACGCTCCGAGCGCCGTGATCCCCGCTTCCGGGCTGTTATTGTTGACACGCCCCTATAGCTCAGTTGGTTAGAGCAACGGACTTCAACAGAACACAGGAGCGCCATCGCCGAAATGCGATGGATGACCGCCGCTATATGCTGGAACACCCTGAGAGCCCGAGGTACTCGCCCTTGAGGGCAGTGACAATCCGAGGGATTGGGCAATCAGCAGGTAACCGCAAGGGAACCTCAGAGACTACACGCGGCGCACCTGACCGGCTCGGCCGAAGGTGAAGATATAGTCCAGACTGCAAGCCGCTCTGCGGTGGCTGGGGAAACTCAGTGCAGCAGGTTAATCCGTGGGTCCAGGGTTCGAGTCCCTGTGGGGGCACCTCGTCGCGGACCGGGTTTCGCGGCACCTCGATCCGCGGCGCCGGTGAGTCCGCCAGGCATGCCGGCGAGACACGCACCCGTGGGCCGGATCCGCGGGCCACGCGTCACGGCGCGAGCCGCGGCATCCCGAGCCCGAACTCATGGCGCAGGGCGCTGCGCGCCGCGTGCCAGCCGGCGAGGCCGTGGACGCCGGGTCCGGGCGGCGTCGAGGCCGACGCGAGGTAGACGCCCGGCAGCGGCGTGCGCCACGGGTCCGGCGAGAGCACCGGGCGGCGCACGAGCTGCACGAGCGACGGGGCGCCCGAGGCGATGTCGCCGCCGATGTAGTTCGCGTTCTCCGACTGCATCCGCTCGGCCGATCGCGACGACGAGGCGAGCACGACGTCGCGGAAGCCGGGCGCGAAGCGCTCGACCTGCCGGATGACGGCCTCGGTGGGGTCGACCGTGGACCCGGCCGGCACGTGCGTGTACGTCCAGAGCACGTGCCGGCCCTCGGGTGCGCGCGTCGGGTCGAACGGGGACGGCTGCGACACCAGCACGTACGGTGACGACGGATGCCGCCCGCGCGCCACCTCGCGCTCGCCCGCCGCGATCTCCTCGCGGGACCCGCCGAGGTGCAGGGTCCCGGCACCGGCCAGGTCCGGGTTCGTCCACGGCACCGGGCCGGACAGCGCGAAGTCCACCTTCGCGGCGGCGTTGCCGTACCGGAACCGTCGCAGGGCGCGCCGGTACCGCGCCGGCATCCGCTCCCCCGCGATCCGGTCGAGCGCGCGCGGGGTCACGTCGAACAGCACGGCGCGCGCGGCGGGCAGCGCCCGCAGGTCCTCGACCGGCGCATCGGTCACGATCTCACCGCCGTGCGCGACGAGGTCGTCGACGAGCGCGGCGATGATGGCGCCGCTGCCGCCGACGGGGATCGGCCAGCCACGGGCGTGGGCGTGCATCGCGAGCACCAGCCCGGCACCGGCGGAGGCGACGCTCGGCAGCCTCCGGATGGTGTGCGCCGCGACCCCCGTGAGCATCGCCGGTGCGACCTCGTCGCGGAAGCGGAGGCCCCAGGCCGGGCCGCCCTGCTCGAGGGCGCGGAGGCCGAAGCGCGCGGCGGTGACCGGATGCCTCGGCACGCGCACCAGCGTCGACCCCGTGAACTCGGTGACGGCCCGCTCGTGCGCGACGAGCGGCCCGAGGAGGCGGCGGTAGGCGCGGCCGTCGCGACCGAGTCCGTCCGCGGTGCGGTCGAGGTCGTGCCACGCGATGCCGGCGCGACCGTCGTCGAGCGGATGCGCGTACGAGATCTCGGGGACCCGGAGGTAGATGCGCCGGTCGAGCCCGAAGGCGCGGAAGAACGGAGACGCGAGCGCCATGGGGTGCACGGCGGAGCACAGGTCGTGCCGGAAGCCCGGCGTCGTGAGCTCGGCCGTCCTCGCGCCGCCGCCCGGCTCCGCTGCGGCCTCGTGCACGCGCACCGACAGTCCCGCGCGGGCGAGCGTCACCGCCGCGGCGAGCCCGTTCGGGCCGGACCCGACCACGATCGCGTCGACGGCGTCTCGCCGGGCCATGCGACCTCCCGCTCGACGGGAGCCGGGAGCCCCCGTGGGCACCATGATGCCACGTGCGCTCGCACGAGCAGCGGATGCCGGATCGGCCGGGTGAGCGGTGGCGGACCGGGGCACCGCCGGGGGGATCGAGGGAGTTCGCGGGCCTCGATGCCCCGACGCGGCGGCTCCTCCCCAGGTGTCCCCTTCCCGCACGGCCTCGTGCGGTGCACCGAGCGTACGTCCGGGACCCCGTCCGCAGGAACACCCTCGAACGGGGGATGGACGTGAGTGATGCTCGACGATCAGGCGCGGACCGGCCGATCGGGCGCGACGTCGGCCCCACTCCGGTCGCCCCCGCAGGCCCGATCGCGGCGCCGTGACGGGTCAGCCGACGATGCGGCGCAGCCCCGACATGAGCGCCAGTCGCTCGTCGGCGTCGCGTCCGAGCGGGGTCGCGTTCAGCGTCGTCACCCCCGACCGCGCGAACGCGGCGACGCGCTCGGCGACCTCGGCGGGCGACCCGATGAGCGAGATGGCGCGCACGAGGTCGTCGGGCACCGCGGCGACGGCCTCCTCCCGCCGTCCGTCGAGGAAGAGGTCCTGGATGCGCTCGGCGTCCGACGCGAAGCCGTAGCTCGCGATGAGGTCGTTGTAGAAGTTCTTGCCGCGCGCGCCCATGCCGCCGACGTACAGCGCGAGGTTGGGCTTCACCGAGGCGAGCGCGGCCTCCACCAGCCGGGGGTCGTCGGTGATCGCGAGCGCCGGGCTCGCGAAGACGTCGAGCGGGCCGAGCTCGGCGTCGCGGCGTGCGCGGCCCGCCTCGAGCGAGGCGCCCCAGACCTGCTCGGCGCGCTCCGGGTGGTAGAACATGGGCAGCCAGCCCTCGGCGATCTCGGCGGTCTGCTCGACCGACTTCGGCCCGAGCGACGCGATCGTGATCGGCACCCGTTCGCGCACCGGGTGGTTGATGAGCTTCAGCGGCTTCCCGAGTCCGGTTCCCTGGTCGGCGGGCAGCGGGATCGTGTAGTTGCGGCCCTGGTGGACGACGCGCTCGCGCCGCCAGACCATGCGGCAGATGTCGACCAGCTCGCGCGTCCGCCCGACCGGAGCGTCGTACGGCACGCCGTGGAAGCCCTCGATGACCTGCGGACCGGAGGCGCCGATGCCGAGCTCGAAGCGGCCGTCGGAGACGTAGTCGAGGCCCGCGGCGGTCATCGCCGTGAGCGACGGCGTGCGCGTGTACAGCTGCAGGATGCCGCTCATGAGCGTCATGCGCGACGTGCGCGCCGCGAGGAACCCGAGCTGGCTCACCGCGTCGAACGAGTAGACCTCGGGGACGACGATCAGGTCGACGCCCGCGCGCTCGAGCTCGGCGACCTCGTCGGCGGCCTCTCGGAATCCGCCGGCGTAGCTCAGGAACATGCCGATGCGCATGCGACACTCCTCGTCGTCGTGGGGTGGTGGGCCCGGTCGCGGCCCCTGACGACCCTAGCCGACCGGGTCAGGTCTCGAAGACGGCGACCGGGTCGGTGGTCGGCGCCGGAGATCCTCCGGCAGGTTCGACGGTGATCCCCACGATGACGCCCGGGCGGAACGCGCCGTCGAGCACGACGTAGGCCGCGCCGCCCGCCGGGTCGAAGGTGCCCGCGGGCTCCGCCCCGGTCTCGTCGATGTACCACAGCTCGTACGTCGAGCCGCTGCCGGGATCGGGCAGGTCCGCGGTCCGCACGGCGGACCGTCCGAGCTCCTCCGACCACACGAGCGTGACCTCGCCGCCCGCGGCCGAGGCGGTCGTCGACGTCTGCGCGTCCGGCGCGGACGCGATGGCCTGGACGTCGCGCTGCGCGCCCCAGCCGGCCGGGCCGGGCCAGTTGACGCCGAAGATCGCCCCCGCGACGAGCAGCACCGCGGCCGCGGCGGCCGCGACGATCGCGCCGGGACGCTGGAACCAGCGACGCCGGGCCGCCCGCTCGACGGGACCGGCACCGGGCGGGCTGGCGGCGCCGGCGGAGGTCGCGGGCGCCGGCGGCGAGACGGGCGCGAGCGGTTCGGCAGGCGCGGGCAGCATCGACTCCGGCGTCGTCGACGGCGCCACGCGCCGCCGGTCTGCGGGGACCTGGGGGTGGTCGTCGAGCCGGTCCATGATCGACGCGCGCAGCGACGACGACGGCGTGACCGGCTCGGCCGACGCGGCCAGCGCGGCAGCGGCCTCGCGATGCTCGCGCAGGCGCTCGCGCGCCGCCTCCGAGGCCGCGAGCCGCGCCTCGACGACCGCGCGCTCGTCGTCGGCGACGGCGTCGAGGGCGTAGGCCGCGAGCAGGGTGTCGAGGTCCTCGGGGACGGGATCGCCCGCGGTTCCGGGCTCGGTCATGTGCTCACCCCCATCAGTCGGCGCAGCCGGATCATGCCGTCGCGCATCCTCGTCTTCACGGTGCCGAGCGGCACCTCCAGGCGCTCGGCGATCTGCGCCTGCGTCAGCCCGCCGTAGTACGCCAGCGCGACGCACTCGCGCTGCAGCTCGCTGAGCTCGGCCAGCGCCTCGCGGGCGCGTTCGTGGTCGAGCCGCACCTCGGCGGCCTCGGCGACGGTGTCGGCGGGCACCTCGAGGTCGCGGACGCCCACCCGCTCGTCGCGGTCGCGGGCGGACTGGGAGGACCGCACGCGGTCGACGGCACGCCGATGGGCGAGCGTGAACATCCACGAGATGGCGGAGCCGCGCGCCGGATCGAAGCGCGGCGACGTCTGCCACACCTCGAGGAACACGTCCTGCGCGACCTCCTCCGCCTGGGCGGGGTCGACGACGATGCGGCGCACGAGTCCGAGCACGCGCGAGGCGGTGCGGTCGTAGAGCTCGCCGAACGCCGCCCGGTCGCCGGCACCGGTGCCCACGAGCAGGTCGTCGAGGGTCGGGCCGGATGCCGCGGGCTCGAGCTCGGCGTCGGTCACGGGTCCCAGCATGGCAGACCGCACCGCCCGCGGCCCGCGCGTCGCGGTCGGCACGGGCCGCCGTGCGACGGCGCTCGGGGCCTGGACGAGGGTCATTCGGTGCTCCTGAGGTGCGGGGTTGCTCTCAGGTGTGGTTCGGCGCGGAGCGCGTCGGGGATTGGCGCGCAGGGCGGTCCGGCGTGCGCGCGCCCGGTGGGATCAGCGCGGAACGGCGCCGGGGCCGTCCGGACCGTCGACGCAGTACCAGAGTCGCCAGCGGTCCGGGACGCCCTTGAGATCGTGCTCCCCGGCCGGCTCGAACGCGAACGGGAACCCGAGCAGGAGCGACCGGACGGCGTCGCTCACCATGATGCGACCGGGATCCGCGATCGCGCAGATCCGCGCCGCCGCGTGGACGGCGAGTCCGACGAGGCCGTCGCCCCGCATGATGAGCTCGCCGGAGTGGACGCCGACGCGCAGTTCCAGTCCGAGCGCGGCAGCCGACTCGAGCGCCTGCGTGGCGAAGTGCAGGGCCGACGACGGCAGCGGGAACGTCGCCACGATCCCGTCGCCCGTGGTGTTCGCCTCGGACCCCGAGAACCGGGCGATCGAGCGCCGGAGCGCGTCGTCGTGGGCCGCATGGATGCTCCGCCAGCGCTCGTCGCCGGTCCGGGCGAGCGTGGCCGTCGACCCGACGATGTCGGTGAAGACGGTCGTCAGCACGTCCCGGCGTCCACCGCTCCGCGTGCCCGTGAGGAACTCCTCCATCTCGTCGACGAGCGCGCTGTCCGGGAGGATCGCCGGCAGGGCCGACGACCGGTGCACGAGCTGCAGCCGAGCGTCGGGCAGGGCGTCGGCGAGCCATCGCATGGGCGCCTCCTCGACGCCCTCGAGCGCGGTGTCGTGGAGCACGAGCACGGGCGCACGCACGTCGGCGAGGTACGGGCGGATGTCGAGTCCGACGATGGCCTCGGCGAGCCGCCTCGCCGCGGTCGGCGTCGCCGACATGCTCTCGTACCGCTCCCACCACGCGACCAGCCGCTCCGCGCCCTGCGCCTGCCAGAACTGCCGGACGACGAGCCCCCTCCCCCATTCGGACGGCTCCAGGCCCCGCATGAGGCTCGCGATCCACGCGGCATCCAGCGCCCACGGGAAGCCCTCGTCGGCGTGGCCGACCGCGAGCACCTCGTAGGCGATCACCGACTCGATGCGCCCGGGGTGCCGTGCCGCGGCGACCAGCGCGGTCGCGCCGCCGTCGAACCAGCCGATCACGGTCGCCTTCGCGCTCTCCGCGGCGTCGAGCACCGCGACGAGGTCGTCGGCGTGGTCCTCGATGCCGGCGTCGAGCCCGCCGCGATCCGACAGCCCCGTGCCGCGCTTGTCGAAGAGGATCACCCGGGCGCCGAGGCCCTGCAGCCGCTCGATGAACTCGAGGTGCTCGGGGAGTTCGCAGAAGACGTCGACGTTCGAGATGAACGCGAACGCGAGGACGATGTCGCGGTCGCCCTCGCCGAACGCCTTGTAGGCGAGGTCGACGCCCGTCCGTCCCGCATATCGGGTCGCCGGGATCACCCTCCACCCCCGCGACCACCTCGACGGCTGCCCACGCGATCAGGCTAGTCCCGCCGGGGGTCGCGGGGAATGCGTCCCGCCCGTCGGTTCCGCGGCGCCGCACCCTCGCCGTCGCCCGGGCCGGCGCTACATGCCCCCGGGCGACTCCTCGCCGCGTGCCACCCGGCGACGGTGCTCGCGGATCCGTGCGACGCGCTTCGCCGCGAAGACCGCGACGGCGATCGCGACGGCCGCGATCACGACGACCTGCAGCGCATCCGACCAGGGCTCGACGACGTGCCAGTTCTCGCCGAGGACGTAGCCGGCGAGCACGAAGACGGTGTTCCAGATCGCGCTCCCGAGCGTGGTCAGCGCCAGGAACGCGCCGACCTGCATGCGCGTGACGCCCGCGGGGATCGAGACGAGGCTGCGGAACAGCGGGACCATCCGGCCGAAGAAGACCGCACGGCGCCCATGGCGGTCGAACCACGCCTCCGTGCGGTCGACGTCGGCGACGTCGACGAGCGGGATCGCCTTCACGATCGCGCGGGTCCGCTCGCGCCCCAGCAGCGCGCCCACGAGGTAGAGCGCGAGTGCGCCCACGACCGAGCCGGCCGTGGTCCAGGCGAGCACCTCGACGAGCGTGAACGAGCCGCGGCTGGCGGTGAAGCCCGCGAGCGGCAGGATGACCTCGCTCGGCAGCGGCGGGAAGAGGTTCTCGAGGGCGATCGCGAGTCCGGCACCGGGAGCGCCCAGGGCCTCCATGAGCCCGACCGCCCATGCGGCGAGCCCGGTGACGTCGGGATCGGCGGCGGCATGCAGGGATGTCGTCGTCATGCCTGCGACGCTACCGGCGCACGCTGGACGGACGCCGACCGCTCAGCCCGTTCCGAGGAGGGTGCGCGAGGCTGGGGTGTCCTCGGCAGATCGGAGCCACCCCCGCATGACCTGGAGCCTCGTCCTCGACATCCTGCTCGTGCTCGTGCTCATCGGCGCGCTCGTGCACGGATGGCGCGCCGGGCTGCTGCGCACCCTCGGCGGGCTGCTGGGCCTCATCGCCGGCGGCATCGCCGCGTACGTCGCGATGCCGTGGGTGGTCTCGTTCATCGCCGCACCGGAGTGGCGCGCGCCGGTCGCGATCGCCGTCGCCGTGCTCCTGCTCGTCGCGGGCACGTCGCTCGGCGCCGCCATCGGGCGGGCGCTGGGGCGCGGTGCCGAAGCGGTGAAGCTCGGCGTCCTCGACCGCGTCCTCGGCGCGATCGTGAACACGATGGTCACCGCCTTCGTCGTCGGTCTGGTCGCCTCGGGCGTCGGCAGCATGGGCGTGCCCGTCGTCTCCCCCGCCGTGTCGGGCTCGTGGGTGGTGCGCGGCATCGACCAGGTGACCCCGGCGCCGGCCCGCGCCCTCATGGCGGAGCTGCGCACGGTCGCCACGGGCGAGGCGATCCCGTGGCTCACGGGCGTGCTCGACGGGCCGACGGTCGCCCCGGAGCTGCCGTCGGGCGGCCTCGACGATCCCGAGCTGCAGGCCGCTGCGGCATCCGTCGTGCGCATCACCGGACTGGCGTTCGAGTGCGGCGGCAACCTGACCGGCTCGGGGTTCGTGGTCGCACCGGACCGCGTGGTCACCAACGCGCACGTCGTCGCCGGCGTCGTCGAGCCGATCGTCGAGGCGCCCGGTCGCGGCCCCGTCGCCGGCCGGGTCGTCGCGTTCGAGCCCGACGTGGACCTCGCCGTCATCGCGGTCGACGGCCTGGACGTGGCACCGCTCGAGGTCGCCGACGCGCCCGGCCCCGAGGCCGACGTCGCCGTCGCCGGCTACCCGTTCGGCGGCCCGCTCGAGCTGCGGGCCGCGCGGGTGATGGCGAACGGCCCGATCACGATCTCGATCGACGGCGACACGAGCTCGCGCGACGTCATGACGCTCGCCGCGCAGGTCGACCACGGCAACTCGGGCGGGCCCGTGCTCACGGGCGACGGCGAGGTCGGCGGCGTGGTCTTCGCGAAGTCCCAGACCGTCGAGAACGTCGGCTTCGCGGTGCCCGTCGGCACGCTCGAGCCGCTCGCCGACGAGGCGCCCTCGCTCAGCGAGCAGGTCGACTCGGGCCGCTGCGCCTTCTGACCGCGCCGGCGCGGCGCCGCGACGGGTCGGGACGGCCCCGACCGCGTCAGCGGCGCGAGCGGCTCACTCGGCGGTGAACCCGGCGAAGCGGATGCCCCAGCTGAGCTCCCACTGCTCGCCCGGGTCGAGCCAGCGCAGGCCCTTGCCCGAGTTGAACGCCTCGGCGGGCGCGGTCATCGGCTCGACGGCGATCGCCTTCGACTCCCCGGGGAAGCTCTCGGTCGTGTACACCTGCACGTACGCGAACTCGTCGTCGGCCCAGACCGAGACCGTGCGTCCGTCGGGCGCCATCAGCGTGTGCTCGACGGTGCCGTCGACCGAGGCGAGCTCGCCGAACGCGTCGTCGAGCTCGACGTCGGCGACGCGGCGACCCTCGCGGAAGTCCCATTCGGTGCCGTCGACCGGCACCTCGCCGGTCGGCAGCAGGCGGTCGTCGACCTCGAGGTGGCTCGCGGCGTCGAGGCGCAGCACCAGCTCCTCGGTGGGCACGCCGCCGATCTTCACGAACGGGTGGGTGCCGACGGCGACGGGTGCGGCCTCGGCGCCGAGGTTCTCGAGGAAGTGCGTGACCTTCAGGCCGTCGGAGACGAGCTCGTACCGCACGGCCGTCCGGACGGTGAACGGGTAGCCGAGCTGCGGGTAGATCGTCGCCGCGAGGGTGACCGAGTCGCGATCCTGCTCCATCGGCCGGTACTCCGTGTAGCGGAGGAGGCCGTGGATCGCGTTGTTCCGCGCCGGCTCGGTGATGGCCAGCTGGTGCGACTCGTCGCCGTGCCGCCAGACGCCGTCGCGGATCCGGTTCGGCCACGGCACGAGCACGATGCCCGAGCCCGACGGCGGCGTCCGGTCCTCGCCGTACGGCGGCACGAGGTCGGTGCCGTTGATCGTGAGGGTCCGCAGGCCCGCGGCGACGGCGGTGACCGTCGCGCGGACGTCGCCCGTGGAGGTGGTCGTCTCGAGTTCGAACTGATCGCCCGTGGGGTGGGTCATGCACACCACCTTATGGCCGGTCGGGCGGACGGGCGACGATGACGTCGAGTCCGGCCTGGCGGAGCTCGCCGACGAGCACGCCCGGTGCGGCGGCGTCGGTGACCAGCGCGTCGAACGCGTCGACGGGCGCGATCCGCCCGAGGTGCACCTCGCCGAGCTTCGAGGCGTCGGCCACGACGACGGCGCGCGCCGCGCGCCGGAGCATGAGCGACTTGACGCTCGCCTCGGGCAGGTTCGCGTTGGTGACCCCGAGGGCGGGATCGACGCCGTTGCAGCCGATGACCGCCAGGTCGACGTGCACCTCGTCGAGGATCGAGTCGGCGAGCGGGTGCACGAGCGAGTGCTGGCGCGGCCGCAGCGTGCCGCCCGTGACTATGACGGTGAACCGCGGGATCTCGGGCTCGAGCTCGAGCGCGATCGAGAGTCCGTTGGTGAAGATCGTCACGTCGTCGAGGTCGTCGCGGGCGCGGAGGGCGCGGGCGACCTGCAGCGTGGTCGTGCCGACGTCGAGGATGACGCTCCATCCGCTGCGCACCATGCCCGCGACCCGCTCGCCGATCAGCTGCTTGGGCACGACGGATGCCGCGAGCGCCTCCTCGAAGCTGGGCTCGCGCTCGGGCCGGGACTCGGCGACGCCCGTGCCCGCGGGCACCGCGCCGCCGTGCACGCGACGGACGAGGCCGGCGCGCTCGAGGGCATCGAGGTCGGCCCGTGCGGTCACCGGCGTCACCCCGAACGACTCGCTGAGCTCGACGACGCGCACGAAGCCGCGTTCGGCGACGAGGTCGGCCGTGAGCGACCGGCGGTGGGCGGCGTCGCGGGCGGTGGCCGCGGCGGCGAGGCCGCGAGGCGGCTCGACGTGCGCGTCGGAGGACATGCGGCCATCATCGCCGGGCCGACGAGACTTTGCAATACGAAACCTGCTTGTTTCTCAAACGCAAATCGCGTACCGTGGCGGCGTGCACCAGACCGAACCCGGCATCCTCGACCCGCGCATCGCGGTGCGCCGCTCGACGCTCGCCGACGGACGCGAGCTGATCTACTTCGACGACGCCGACACCGCGCTCCCGCCCGAGCGCGCGATCGACGCGCGCGCGCTCGACCCGCGGCCGGCGACGGCCGAGATGCGCCAGGACCCGCTCACCGGCGACTGGGTCTCGATCGCCGCAGCCCGCCAGAACCGGGTCTTCCTCCCGCCGGCCGACGCCGACCCGCTCGCCCCGCAGACGGCGACGAACCCGTCCGAGATCCCGAGCACCTACGACGTCGCGGTCTTCGAGAACCGCTCGCCGTCCTTCGGCCCGGAACTGCCCGACTGGAGCGGGTCGGCCGATGCCGCGGCATCCGCATCCGCCCTCGCCGACGTCCGCACCATCGGGCTGGAACGCCGGCTCCCCTCGCACGGCCGCTGCGAGGTCGTGTGCTTCAGCCCGGAGCACGAGGGCTCGTTCGGCACCCAGACCGTCTCGCGCGCCCGCACCGTCATCGAGGCGTGGGCGCACCGCACGGCCGCACTCTCGGCGATGCCGGGCGTGCAGCAGGTCTTCCCGTTCGAGAACCGCGGCCGCGAGATCGGCGTCACGCTCCCGCACCCGCACGGCCAGATCTACGCCTACCCGTACGTCACGCCGCGCACCGAGCGCCTGCTCGCCTCCGTCGACGCCTACGGCCCGACGCTGCAGGCCGACCTGCTCGAGCGCGAGCGGTCCGGCGGGCGCGTGCTCATCGCCGGCGACCACTGGACCGCCTACGTGCCGTTCGCCGCGCGCTGGCCCATCGAGGTGCACCTCGTGCCCAACCGGCACGTGCCCGACCTCGCGGCCACCGACGCGGCCGAGCGCGACGAGCTCGCGCGCGTCTACCTGCGCCTGCTCCGCGGCGTCGACCGCCTCTACGACACGCCCACGCCGTACATCGCCGCCTGGCACCAGGCGCCCGTGCACGAGCACCGCGACGACGTGCGCCTCACGATGCAGTTGACGAGCCCGCGCCGGGCCGCCGACCGGCTCAAGTACCTCGCCGGCTCCGAGGCGGCCATGGGCGCCTGGATCGGCGACGTGCCGCCCGAGGCGCAGGCCGCCGCGCTGCGCACCGCGATCGAAGGAGTGGAACTGTGACCGACCCCGTGGCCTCCGCCGAGCACCTCTTCGCCGAGCAGTTCGGCCGCCGCCCGGCAGGGGTGTGGTCCGCGCCGGGCCGCGTCAACCTCATCGGCGAGCACACGGACTACAACGACGGCTTCGTCTTCCCCTTCGCGATCGACCGGCGCACCACCGTCGCACTCGGCGACCGCGACGACCGCGTGGTCCGCGTCGCCTCGACCTTCTCGCCCGACGTCGTCGAGGTCCACCTCGACGACCTCACGCCCGACGCCGTCGACGGCTGGGCGGCGTACCCCCTCGGCGTGGTCTGGGCCCTGGGCGAGTCCGGAGCCGACCTGGAGCACGTGCGCGGCGTCGACCTGCACATCGACTCCGGCGTCCCCGTGGGCGCCGGCCTGTCGTCGTCGGCCGCGATCGAGTGCGCCGTCGCGCTCGCGCTCGACGAGCACTGGGGCCTCGGCTTCGACCGCCCGGCGCTCGCGAAGGTCGGCCGCCTCGCCGAGAACCGGGTCGTCGGCGCGCCGACCGGCATCATGGACCAGTCCGCATCGCTGCTCGGCGAGGCCGACTCGGGCGTGTTCCTCGACTGCCGCAGCCTCGACGCCGACGTGATCCCGCTCGGCTTCGCCGAGGCCGGGCTCTCGCTCCTCGTGATCGACACGCGCGTGAGCCACTCGCACGCGACCGGCGGCTACGCCGCTCGCCGCGCGTCGTGCGAGGCGGGCGCCCGCGCGCTCGGCGCGGAGTCGCTGCGCGAGGTGCGCGTCGAGGACCTCGACCGGGCGCGCGAGCTGCTCGACGACGAGACGTTCCGTCGGGTGCGCCACGTCGTCACCGAGGACCAGCGGGTGCTCGACACCGTCCGCACGCTCCGCGAGCAGGGGCCGGGCGCCATCGGGCCGCTGCTCGACGCCTCGCACGTGTCGATGCGCGACGACTTCGAGATCTCGGTGCCCGAGCTCGACCTCGCCGTCGAGACCGCGCAGGCGAACGGCGCGATCGGCGCGCGCATGACCGGCGGCGGCTTCGGCGGCGCCGCGATCGCGCTCGTCATCGACGACCTCGTGCCCGTGATCACCCGCAAGGTGCTCGAGGCGTTCGCGGAGCACGGCTACCGCGAGCCCGGCGTCTTCCCCGTGCACGCGGCGCAGGGCGCGCGCCGCGACGCGTAGGAGACGCGGCGCTCGGGCGCGCGGCGGCCTCCGCGGCGCTCAGCGCGGCTCGACCGCGGTCGGCGTGCCGTCCGTGATCCGGACGAGCTCGTCGTAGGTCGTCGGGAACACCGTCTTCGCGTGCCCGGCGGCCGCCCACACCTCGTCGAACGCCTCCAGGTCGGTGTCGACGAACGTGCGCACGGGCGTGGGATGCCCGACCGGCGCCACGCCGCCGATGACCTGGCCCGTCGCGCCCTTCACGACGTCCTTGGAGGCCCGGCCGATCGTGCCCCCGAGCTGGTCGCCGAGCCACGCCGTGTCGACGCGGTGCGCGCCGGAGGTGAGCACGAGGATCGGCTCGTCGTCGAGCGTGAACACGAGCGAGTTCGCGATCTGCCCGACCTCGACGCCGAGCGCGTCGGCGGCCAGCTGCGCGGTCGTGACGGCGTCGTCGAACCACACGATGCGCGCGTCGACGCCCCGCGCGGCGAGGGCGTCCGCGACGCGGTCGACGGCGGCGTGCGAGGGTCCGGCGGGCTGCTCGGCGGTCATGCGTCGATCCTACGAGCGGATGCCCCGGCATCCGTCGCCCGGTGACCGCCCGCCCGCCGCCGCCCGTTCACCGCCCTGCCGTAGGGTTCGAGCGTGACCGACTCCGCCGCCCCGCACGACCGCCTCGCCCGTCGTCTCGGGCTCCGCGGCGCGGTCGCGATCGGCCTGGCCGCGATGATCGGCGCGGGCGTCTTCGCGGTGTGGGCGCCGGCGGCGAAGGCGGCCGGCGGGTGGCTGCTCGCCGGGCTCGCGATCGCGGCGGCCGTGGCGTTCGCGAACGCCGGGTCGACCGCGCAGCTCGCCGTGCGGTACCCCGAGGCGGGCGGCGCCTACCGCTACGGCCGCGAGCGGCTCGGCGCCTGGCCGGGGTTCCTCGCGGGCTGGGGGTTCGTCATCGGCAAGACGGCCAGCTGCGCCGCGATGGCGCTCACCGCGGCCGCGTACCTCGTGCCGCCCGCCTGGCAGAAGCCGGTCGCGGTCGCTGCGGTCGCCGTGCTCGTCGGCGTCAACGTGCTCGGCGTCACGCGCACGGCGCGCGTCGCGTCGGCGATCGTGTCGGCCGTGCTCGCGGTGCTCGTCGTGGTCGTCGCGGCCGGCGTCGCCGCGATCGCGGGCGTCGGCTGGGGCGTGGGCGCCGCGGGGGCCGAGTCGTCGCTGCGGGCGACGGATGCCGCGGCCGGCGGGCTCGGAGCCTACGGCGTGCTGCAGGCGGCCGCCCTCATGTTCTTCGCCTTCGCCGGGTACGCGCGCATCGCGACGCTCGGCGAGGAGGTGCGCGACCCGCGCCGGACGATCCCGCGCGCGATCGGCATCGCGTTCGCGGTCGTGGTCGTCGTGTACGCGCTCGTGGGCACCGCGGCGGTCGGCGCGCTCGGCGCGGACGACCTCGCGGCATCCGTCGCCCCGCTCGTCGACGTGGTCGCGGTCGCCGGGTGGCGCTGGGCCGAGCCCGTCGTCCGCGTCGCCGCCGGTGTCGCCGCGCTGGGCTCGCTGCTGGCGCTCGTCGCCGGCGTCGGCCGGACGAGCCTCGCGATGGCCCGCGACGGCGAGCTGCCGCGCGCGCTGTGCGCCGTGCATCCGCGGTTCGGGGTGCCGCACGTCGCCGAGCTCGCGACGGGCCTCGCCGTCGTGGTGCTCGTGCTCGTCGCCGACCTCCGCGGCGCCATCGGCTTCTCGTCGTTCGGCGTGCTCCTCTACTACCTCGTCGCGAACGCGTCGGCGCTCACGCAGCCCGCCGGCGAGCGGCTCGTGCCGCACTGGCTCTCGTGGTTCGGCGCCATCGGATGCGTCGTGCTCGTCGTGACGCTCCCCGTCGCGTCGATCGTCGCGGGCGTCGCGGTGTTCGCCGTGGGGGCCGCCGTGCGCGGCATCCGCCTCGTCATCGCCGCGCGTCGCGGACATGCCGGCGCCCGCGGGGACGAACCCCGCGACTAGCCCGTCGAGGAGATGCCGGGTGCACCGCTCGCGACCCGCGACGGTGCACCCGGCATCCACTCGATCGGAGCGCCCGCAATAGGCTGGCGGCATGAGCGCCGACCCCTCAGCCCGGATCCTGACCATCGCCGGCATCCCCGCCCCCGAGCTCGACCCGACGGCCTTCGTCGCCCTTGGCGCGGTCGTCGTCGGGCAGGTGCGCCTCGCGGCGCGCTCGAGCGTCTGGTACAACGCCGTACTGCGCGCGGAGGCCGAGACGATCACGCTCGGCGAGCGGTCGAACCTGCAGGACGGCGTCGTCTGCCACGTCGACGCCGGCTACCCCGTCGAGGTCGGCGCGGGCGTCTCGGTCGGCCACCGCGCCGTGCTGCACGGCTGCACGGTCGAGGACGACTGCCTCATCGGCATGGGCGCGACGGTCCTGAACGGCGCCGTCATCGGCCGCGGGTCACTCGTCGCGGCCGGCGCCGTGGTGCTCGAGGGCACCGTCGTGCCGCCCGGCTCGCTCGTCGCCGGGGTGCCCGGCAAGGTCCGCCGCGAGCTCTCCGCCGACGAGCAGGCCGGCATCCGGCGCAACGCCGAGGCGTACCTCGCGCACATCGACCTGCACACCGCCCCGGTCGACTGAGCGAGCCGCCGCGGTCGCGGCCGCTCCGTCCGAGGCGAGCCCGCCCGGCGCCGGAAGCCCGCCCCGCGCCGCACCGACGAGCCGGCGCCGGAGCCTCCGCACGCGACGGACGACGGCGCGGACCGGGACTCCGACGCCCCAGGCGATCGCGCCGGAGGCCGTGCGGTCGAACCCGCCGAGCATGCGGCGGCGCTCGAAGGCGGTGCGGAGCGCGCCGCCGGCGAGGTTGTGGCGCCGCTCCAGCATCGGCAGCGGCACGATCTCGCGCGCTTCGACGAGGGCCCCCATCCGCGCGGCCCAGTCGTCCGCGTCGGCGGCGTGGAAGTAGTTGTCGGCGAGCCAGCCGGGTTCGGCGTGCCGGAACCTGCCCTCGACGAGGTCGAGGGTCGAGCCGAACAGCCCGGCGTCCTCGAAGACGGTGTTGATCATCGCCGACGAGACGCCGAAGTCGTCGACGAGCAGCACGGGGATCCCGAGCGCCACGGCCTCGAGCGCCGCGGTCGAGCTCACGGTCACGAGCGCCGACGCGCGGGCGAGGTGACCCGCCATCGGCCCGTCCTCGACCACGAGGTTCGCGGGCGGGTCGGCGAGCTCCGCGGCGAGGTCGGCGTAGTCGTGCGCCTCGGCGTGCGTCTGCGCCTCGCCCGACCGGGCGCGGACCTTCACGACCACGCGGGCCTCCGGCCGCCGTCGCGCGAGCTCCGCCAGTGCGGCGAGCAGCAGCGCGCGGTCCTCCCGTTCGGCGGGCACCTTCGCCTGGGCGGCGAAGACGACGTCGGTGCCGCGGGGGGCCGCGGCATCCGTGGTGGTGGCCGCGCCGCGACCGGCGAGGAACGGCAGCGTCGCGAGCCCGAACATCCGGTCGACACCGAGCTCGGCGGCGATCGCCCGGAACTCGCGCACCTCCCGGCGGCTGTGCAGGACCACGAGGTCGGTCTGCTCCCGGTAGACCACGGCCTTCGGGACCGCGGGGACGGTCAGCCCCGGGAAGCCGCTGAGGAGCGCGGGTCGGTCCGGGCGCCGCAGGAGCCGCGGCGCGACCACCCGCACGAACGGCCCGCGCAGCGCGAGCAGCACCGCGTGCGGGTCGAACGCGTCGACCTCGTCGTCGAGCCCGCCCCGGCCGTCCAGCGGCACCGTGCGCACCTCGTCGGGGGCGAACCTCGTCCCGTCGAGCGCATGCGCGAGCTGCCGGGCGCTCGGCTGCACGGGGGACGCGACGACCACGAGCCGCACGCGCCACGGTTCCGGCAGCGTCGAGGCGAGCGCCGCGCCCCACTTCACGTACGAGTCGGCGTCGCCCACGACGAGCAGGCGCCGCTCCACGGCGTCCGTCACGCGAGCACCCGGCGCAGCTTGGCCTTCGGCGCCTCCTCGCCCGGGTAGACGCGCTTGATGCCGTCGCCGAGCGCGTCGCCGATGATCCGGATGTCGCGCACGAGGTGCTCCAGGCCCTGCGGCTCGAGCGATGCCGAGTGGTCGGAGCCCCACATCGTGCGGTCCAGGGTGATGTGCCGCTCGACCGCGACCGCGCCCAACGCGACGGCCGCGAGCGAGATCTGGAGCCCGCGCTCGTGGCCCGAGTACCCGATCGGCACGCCCGGGAACCGCCGCTTCAGGGCGGGGACCATGAGCAGGTTGGCCTCCTCGGGCGGCATCGGGTAGCTCGAGGTCGCGTGCATGATGACGAGCCGCTCGGTGCCGAGCACGGCGACCGCGCGGTCGACCTCGTCCATCGTCGACATGCCGGTGGAGAGGATGACGGGCTTGCCCGTCGCGCGGACGGCCTCGAGCAGTTCGAGGTCGGTCACCGACGCCGACGCGATCTTGTGCGCCACGACGCCGTACGACTCCAGGTCGGCGACGGCGGGCACGTCCCACGGCGAGGCGAACCAGTCGAGGCCGTGCAGCGAGGCGTGCGCGGCGATCGCGGCGTACTCGTCGCGGCCGAACTCGACGCGGTGGCGGTACTCGAGGTAGGTCATCGTGCCCCACGGCGTCTCGCGCGGCGTCGCCTTCATGTGCTCCGGCGTCGAGAGGTCGGGCGTGCGCTTCTGGAACTTCACCGCCTGCGCGCCGGCGCGCGCGGCGACCTCGATGAGCCGCTTGGCGAGCTCGACGTCGCCGTTGTGGTTCAGGCCGATCTCGGCGATGACGTAGACGGGGTCGTACTCGCCGATGGCGGCGTGGCCGATGCGCACGGACATCCGGTGCTCGCTCTCTCTTCGGTCAGGTCGCGGAGGACGCCGCGCTGATGGCCTCGCGCTGCTCGCGCGTGGGGTGGGCGGGATCGAGCTCGCGGGATTCGCGGGGCGGGGCGGGCTCGCCCTCCCAGCGGTCGTCGGCCTCGGCGTCGCGACCGCCGTCGGCCGGCCGTGCGTCACGGGGCGTCGCCGAAACGGCGATCGCCTCGCGGGCGGCCAGCACGAGGTCGGCGAGCTCGCGCACCGCGCCGTGCCCGCCGTGCCGCTCGAGCACGTGCCGCGCCCGCTCGAGCGCGTCGGGCGCCGCGTCGGGCACCGCCAGCGGCCAGCCGACCGCGTCGAGCGCGGGGATGTCGCCCCGGTCGTTGCCGAGGTACGCGATGCGGTCGAGCCGGAGGCCGCGCGCGGCGGCCCACTCGCGCAGCGCCGCGCCCTTGTCGGCGACGCCCTGGATGCAGTCGACCCCGAGCTTCTCGGCGCGCCGGGAGACCACCGGGTTCGGCTCGGCGCTGAGGATGAGCACCGGGATGCCGGCGTCGCGGAGGCGGGCGACGCCCGCACCGTCGGCACGGCTCACGCGGACGGACTCGCGGCCGAGTTCGTCGACCAGCGCGGTGTCGTCGGTGTGGACGCCGTCGAAGTCGGTCGCCACGGCGTCGACGTCGACGAACGGATGCCGCGGGTCGGCGACCCACGCCGTGCCCGCGCGACGGGCGAGGCTCGCCGCCACGGCGCCGGCCAGGCGGCGGTCGACGCGGGGCGCGAGGGCGCGGGCCCGGGCGAGGTCGGCGGCGTCGTCGATCTCGACGGCCGTGTCCGGGTGGACGCGCTGGATGCCCACGCGCCCGAAGAACCGGTGCCGCGCCCGGAGGAAGCCGTCGGTGCGGAGCACGTAGAACGCCCCGGTCTCGAGGAACTCGGGCTGGCGGTCCTGGCGCCGCGGACGGTCGCCGGGGTCGTGGTTCACGCCGATCGCGCTCGCCCCGTCGGCGTCGTCGGCACGCTCGCGCCAGAGGAACCCGTGCGTGGGGGTCGCCGCGAACACGACGTCGCGCTCCCCGGTCTCGACGCGGTGCACGGCGGCATCGAGGTCGGCGGGGTCGATGAACGGCGAGGTGGCCTGGATGAACACCGTGACGGGCGCGCGGTCGCGCGCGCCCAGCACGTCGAGCGCGTGGAGCAGCGCGGACTCGCTCGACGCGGTCGCGCCGGCGAGGTCCGCGGGGCGTTCCACGAGCTCCGCACCGGCGCCGCGCGCGACCTCGGCGATCTCCTCGTCGTCGGTGGTGACGACGACGCGCCCGATGCGCTCCGCGGCGAGCGCGGCGTGCACCGCCCGGGCCACGAGTGGCACGCCCCCCACGCGCGCCACGTTCTTGCCGGGCAGGCCCTGCGACCCGCCGCGCGCCGGGATGATCGCGGTCGCGAGCGCGGCGCCGGCCCTCCGACCGCCGCCGGCCGCGCCACGGTCGCCCGGTGCGCGCGCGGCACGTTCCCCGTGCGCGCCGGCGCCGTCCTGGGCGGATCCCGCGGTCGCGTCGGCGGCGGTGGCCTCGGTGAGGTCGCTGCGGCTCATGCCGCGAAGCTATGCGCGCGACGCGTCCACCGGGTGCACGCCCGGTGAACGGGCGTCGACGGGCAGGCGGCGGGCGGATGCCGCCGCGGCGCGGGTCAGCGCCCGTACAGCTTGAGCTCGGCGGCCTTCACGACGTTGGCGAGCAGCATGGCGCGGGTCATCGGACCGACGCCACCGGGGTTCGGCGAGAGGTGGCCGGCGACCTCGGCGACCGCCGGGTCGACGTCGCCCGTCAGCCGGCCCTTGCCGGTCTCCTCGTCGGCGACGCGCGTGATGCCGACGTCGAGCACGGCTGCGCCGGGCTTGATCCAGTCGGCCTTCACCATGTGCGGCACGCCGACGGCGGCGACGACGATGTCGGCGCGGCGCACCTCGTCGGCGAGGTCGACGGTGCGCGAGTGCGTGAGCGTCACGGTCGCGTCGAGCCCCTTGCGCGTGAACAGCAGCCCGAGCGGGCGGCCGACCGTGAGGCCGCGGCCGATGACGGCGACGTGGCGTCCGCGGATCGCCACGTCGTAGCGCTGCAGCATCTCGACGATGCCGGCCGGCGTGCACGGCAGCGGCGAGTGCAGCTCGCCCTCGATGCCGAGCACGAGTCGGCCGAGGTTCGTGGGGTGCAGCCCGTCGGCGTCCTTGTCGGGGTCGATGAGCTCGAGCATGGCGTTCTCGTCGTGGCCCGCGGGCAGCGGCAGCTGGACGATGTAGCCGGTCACCTCGCGCGCCGAGTTGAGGTCGTGGATGGCGGCGCGAACGTCGGCGGTGGTCGCGGAGGCGGGCAGGTCGACGCGGATCGACTCGATGCCGACCTCGGCGCAGTCGCGGTGCTTGCCGGCGACGTACGAGCGCGAGGCCGGGTCGTCGCCGACGAGCAGGGTGCCGAGGCCCGGCACGACGCCGTTGGAGCGCAGGTCGTCGATCCGCGAGGTCAGCTCGGACTTGACGGCCGCCGCGGTCGCGACGCCGTCCAGGGTGGTGGCGGTCATGTTCGGTACCTCTTCCGAGCTGGTCGACGGGTGGAACGGAGGAGATTCCGGCCGACACGCCGGTGGGCGGATGCCACGGGCGGCGTGTCGCCGCGGAACTCCTCCGATCGGTACGGCCGGGCCCGGGGTCGGGCGATCGCGCGCCCCGGGGCCCGGCCGCGCGGACTACTGCTGCAGGCCCGGGTAGAGCGGGAAGGCCTCGGTCAGCGCCTCGACGCGCGAGCGGAGCGCCGCGACATCCGGGTTCGACTGCAGCGCGAGCGCGATGACGTCGGCGACCTCGGTGAACTCGGCGTCGCCGAAGCCGCGGGTCGCGAGGGCCGGCGTGCCGATGCGCAGGCCCGAGGTGACCATCGGCGGGCGCGGGTCGAAGGGCACGGCGTTGCGGTTGACGGTGATGCCGACCTCGTGGAGGCGGTCCTCGGCCTGCTGGCCGTCGAGCTCCGAGGTGCGGAGGTCGGCGAGCACCAGGTGCACGTCGGTGCCGCCCGTGAGCACGTCGACGCCCGCGGCGCGGGAGTCGTCGGCGACGAGGCGCTCGGCGAGGATGCGCGCGCCGCGGACGGTGCGCTCCTGGCGGTCGCGGAACTCCTCGGACGCGGCGATCTTGAACGCGGTCGCCTTGGCGGCGATCACGTGCATGAGCGGGCCGCCCTGCTGGCCGGGGAAGACGTTCGAGTTGAGCTTCTTCGCCAGCTCCATGTCGCGCGACAGGATGAAGCCCGAGCGCGGTCCGCCGATCGTCTTGTGCACGGTCGAGGAGACCACGTCGGCGTGCGGCACCGGGTTCGGGTGCAGGCCCGCGGCCACGAGGCCGGCGAAGTGCGCCATGTCGACCCAGAGCTTCGCGCCCACCTCGTCGGCGATCTCGCGGAACGCGGCGAAGTCGAGCTGGCGCGGGTAGGCCGACCAGCCGGCGATGATGACCTGGGGCTTGTGCTCGAGGGCCTTGTCGCGGACCACGTCCATGTCGACCTGGAAGGTCTCGGGGTCGACGCCGTAGGCGACGGCGTTGTAGAGCTTGCCCGAGAAGTTCAGCTTCATGCCGTGGGTCAGGTGGCCGCCGTGCGCGAGCTCGAGGCCGAGGATCGTGTCGCCGGGCGTCGCGATCGCCGAGAGCACGGCCGCGTTGGCGGTCGCGCCCGAGTGGGGCTGCACGTTGGCGTACTCGGCGCCGAACAGGCTCTTCGCCCGCTGGATGGCGAGGTTCTCGGCGACGTCGACGAACTCGCAGCCGCCGTAGTAGCGGCGGCCCGGGTAGCCCTCGGCGTACTTGTTCGTGAGCACCGAGCCCTGCGACTGCAGCACCGAGACGGGCACGAAGTTCTCGCTCGCGATCATCTCGAGCGTGGTGCGCTGGCGGTTCAGCTCGAGCTCGAGGACCTCGGCGATCTCCGGATCGACCTGCGCGAGCGGCTGGTTGAAGACGGACTCGGCGCCCGCGACTGCGGCGGCGGGGGCGTCGGTGGTGAGTGACTCAGCCAATGGATGGCTCCTTCGGGATGACATGCGGACCTGCGGAAATCGCCTCGTGCGCGACTCGCGCCACGAGGCCTCGCGTACCGGCCCAGGCGTGCGGTCGGTCCGTGCCAGTCGCTCCCCGATGGTCACCCATCTCAACGCCAGTCGCGACGCCGCCAAGCATAGCAACGGATGCCGCGAGCCCTCGCCGCATTGCGCAGGGCGTCACGCGCCCCGCCGGAGGCTCACGACGCAGCGATATCGTGGCCCGGTGAGCTCCGCGCCGATCACCGTCATCCACTCCGCCCGCATCGTCTCGGGCGGCGACACCGTGCCGGACTCGTGGGTGCGCTTCGAGGGCGACCGCATCGCGGACCGCGGCATCGGCGATGCCTGGCGCGAGGCCGAGGACGTCCGGGCCGGTGCCGCGGTCGAGGTGACGGATGCCGCCGGCCGCTGGCTCACGCCCGGATTCGTCGACATCCACTGCCACGGCGGCGGCGGCGAGGCGTTCGACGACGGCGGCGAGGCCATCTCGCGGGCGCTCGCGGTGCACCGGGCGCACGGCACGACGCGCAGCGTGTGCTCGCTGGTCACGGCGCCGGTCGACGTGCTCGCGGAGCGCGTCTCGGCGATCGCCCGCGTCGCGGCATCCGACCCGCTCGTGCTGGGTGCGCACCTCGAGGGCCCGTTCCTCGACCACGAGTTCCGCGGCGCGCACGACCCCGTCATGCTGCGCCAGGCCGACGCCGTCGCGGTCGACCGGCTGCTCGAGGCGGCGGACGGCGGCCTCCGGCAGGTGACGATCGCTCCCGAGCACGACGGCGCCCCCGAGGCGATCGCCAGGTTCGTCGACGCCGGCGTGGCCGTCGCGGTGGGGCACACCGGTGCCGACTTCGAGACGGCGCTGCGCGCGTTCGACGCCGGTGCGTCGATCCTGACGCACGCGTTCAACGGCATGCGCGGCATCCACCACCGCGCCCCCGGTCCCGTGGTCGCGGCGATGCACGCCGACCACGTGACGCTCGAGGTGATCGACGACGGCGTCCACGTGCACCCCGACGTGGTGCGGCTCGCCTTCGCCGGCGCGCAGGGTCGCGTCGCCCTCGTGACCGACGCGATGGCCGCGGCCGGTGCCTCGGACGGGGACTACGTGCTCGGCTCGCTCGCGGTGACCGTCCGCGACGGCATCGCGCGCCTCGCGGAGAACGGCGCCATCGCCGGGTCGACCCTCACGCAGGACGAGGCGCTGCGGCGGGCGGTCCTCGACGCCGGGGTGCCGCTGCACGAGGCGGTCGGCGCGCTCACGGTCACGCCCGCGTCGGCGATCGGGCGGGCGGGAGACCTCGGCCGGCTCGACACGGGCTTCGCCGCCGACGCCGTGCTGCTCGACGAGCACCTCGGGGTCGCGGCGGTCTGGGGAGCCGGCGAGCGGATCGCCTGAGCCGGTCACCGGGCGGGGCGGGAGGCCTGTTCCCCTTCGCCTCCTCGCCCGGCCCGGTCGTCGTACCGCACTGCTCCCCCGAGCGGTCCGCCTGACCGTCGGCCGCCCTCGGGCGACCGCTCCGCCATCCTCCCGGCCCGACCCGTGAGGACGCTGTGCGTCTCCCGTGTCGATCCGATGCCCCGGCGGGGTCCGAGCGACCACCCGGCCCTTCATCCCGGTCCACGGTCGCTCACTGGAGAGACGGCGGATGCCGTCATCCATGACGCGACTTCCGCCACGGATCCGCGGAATCCCGAAGATCCTGCCGATCGCCGGGTCGTGGACGTGCCGCGCCATCTGGTGGAATGAGCGGGAACGCACGCACGCCTGACCGGCGCAGGCCGCCGGCACCCGAAGGCACCGCGCGCGATCCGGGCGCGCCCGCGCGCCCGCGACGAGAGGCAGGCACGTGTCCCCAGCACGCACCGAACTCGCCGACGCGGCGCTCATCGCCGCGACCCGGACCGGCGACCGCGAGGCCTACGCCGAGCTGTGGCGACGCCACGAGGCATCCGCCCGCACGGTCGCCCGGTCGCACACGACCCTCGACGCCGAGGACCTCGTCGCCGAGGCCTTCACGCGCATCTACGAGGCGATCGGCGCAGGGCACGGGCCGACGGGCGCCTTCCGGCCCTACCTGTTCACGACCATCCGCAACACGGCGGCGAGCTGGGGCCGCGCCGCGCGCGAGCACGCGCTCGACACGCTCGACCAGGTCGAGGACCCGGCCACGAGCGACGCCGCCGTGCTCGCGGAGCTCGACCGCTCGACGACCGCGACCGCGTTCCGGGCGCTCCCGGTGCGCTGGCAGGAGGTGCTCTGGTACGCCGAGGTCGAGCGGATGTCGCCGGCGCAGATCGCACCGCTCGTCGGCATGTCGGCCAACGCGACCGCCGCCCTCGCGTACCGCGCCCGCGAGGGGCTGCGCCAGCAGTGGATCCGCGCGCACCTCGCCGACGCGGGCCACGACCCGGAGTGCCGCTGGACCGTCGACCGACTCGCCGCCTACCTGCGGGGGCGGCTCCGCGCGCGCGACACGGCGAAGGTCGAGGCCCACCTGGACGGCTGCGCCCGGTGCACGGTCGTCGCGGCGGAGGCGCGCGAGGTCGGCTCGCGGCTCGCGATCGTCCTGCTGCCGCTGGCGGCGGGCACCACCGCCGCCACGGCGTACTCTGCCGCGCTGGGCGCGTCGGCCCCGGTCACGGTGGCGGCCGCGGGGGCGGGGAGCCTCGCCGGCGCTGCGTCGACGTCCGGCGGCATCACCGTCACGGGCGGCGCGGGCGCCGGTGCGTCCGGCGCTGCCGCATCGACCGGGGGCGCCGCGGCCTCCGCCGCCGCGGGCGGCGCCGGCGGTGCGGTCGCCATCGGGGCCGGAGTGGGCGGCGCACTGCTCGTCGCCACGACGGCCGCCACGCTGCTCCTGCTGCCCGCCCTCGCCCCGACCGACGGCGCACCGGAGCTGCCCGCGGCGGTCGCCGCCGACGCGCCCGCCGCCGAGGTCGCGCCGGCGATCCCGCCCACGACCGCACCCGAACCCGAGCCCGACCCGGCGACCCCGCCCGTCGAGACGGAGACCGAGACCGGGACCCCGTCGCCGGCTCCGCAGGCGGAGCCCGCCGCCGACCCGGCGCCGGCGGTCGACCGCGTGCCGGCACCCGACCCCGAGCCGACCGTCGAGCCGGAGCCGGCCCCGGAGCCGGAGCCCGCGCCGGTCGCCGAACCCGTGCTGGTCGCCGAGGCGCACGGGTCGGAGCTGGTGCTCACCGTGACCGGCGAACCGGGCGCCGAGGTCGAGCTCCTCGCCGACGGCGTCGCCTTCGCGACGGTCACGATCGACGCGACCGGCACCACGGTGATCGAGCTGCTCGCGCCCGCGAACCACAAGTGGACGGCGGGGGCGCGCTACGCCTGAGCCGCCCGGAGGCGGCGGTCGCCGGCGCTCCGCCTACGCGCGGACGGGCACGCCCGCACGGGCCCGCGCCGCGCGCGCCGAGGCGACCACGACCAGCATCGCCACGACGAGCAGCACCGCGTACGCGACCGGGACCGAGCCGACCCCGAAGGCCCCGAAGAGCACCGCACCGACGAGCGCGCCGCCGCCGATGCCCACGTTGAACGCGGTCGTGTAGAGCGCGCTCGCGGCGTCCCGGCGCTCGGGGGGTGCCGCCTGCAGCAGCCGCGTCTGGAGCAGCGGCGGGATGGCGCCGAACGCGAAGCCCCAGACGGTGTACGCGATGATCCCGGGCCAGATCCCGGGCTCGGCGGCGATCGCGACGAGCGCGATCGCGAGCAGCGTCATCGCCACGACCAGCGCACGGACGCTGTCGCGCGCGATCGCGCTGCCCGCAACGAGGAGCCCGGCGGCACCGGCGAGGCCCGACGCGAACAGGAGCGGGGCGACCGCCGCCGGCGACGCGCCGACGACGTCGGTGAGCAGGGGGGCCACGTACGTGAGGGCGGCGTACTGGCCGACCATCACGATCGCGGTCACGACGCTGACCGCGACGACGCCGCGCATGGACGGGCGCACGGCCCGGGCGCCGGCCGCCGGCACCGAACCGGTGGCGGTCGGCCGAGCGGTGCGCGCGGCGTCGTCCGCCGGCACGACCAGCCGCACGACGACCGCACCGGCGAGCGTGAGCAGCGCGACGACGCCGAACGCCCAGCGCCAGCCGAGGCCCTGGCCGAGCGCCGTCGCGAGCGGCACGCCGGCGATGAGCGCGATGGTGCCGCCGCCGAGCACGACCGAGACGGCGCGGCCGAGGTGCGCCTCGCCGACCAGCCGGGCCGGGTAGGCGCCGACGAGGGCCCAGAAGAGCCCGTGCGCGACGCCGCCGACGACGCGGACGGCGACGAGCGTGCCGTAGTCGGGCGCGAGCGCCGACGCGCCGGTCGAGAGCGCGAGGACGACGAGCACCACCGTCATGAGGGTGCGCCGCGGCACGCGCCGGAGCAGTGCGGTGAGCGGCGTCGACGTCACGACGACGGCGAACGCGAACACCGAGACGAGCAGCCCGACGAACGGCGCGCCGACGCCGAGGTCGGCGCTCATCTCGGGCAGCAGCCCCGTCGGGAGCATCTCGATGGTGATGGAGAGGAACACGGCCGAGGCGAGGGCGACGAGCGCCCGCCAGGGCATCGTGGGCATGGTGGTCGCGCGCGGGCGCGACGATTCAGTGATCGGCATGAAGGGTTCATCCGACGGCGTTCCCCGCTCGCGGCCTGGCCGGCGGCGGGTCGACTACGCGCTCACGTGCGCGCCCGGGGCCGGCGGTGTCCGCACGACCGTCGACCAGTGTAGCGGCGTCCGCCTGAGTGGAGGCCGAACGGTACGCTGAGCGGATGACCACGGAGGCCGAGCCGCACAGCCCGCACCGCTACCACTGGGTCGTCACGCTGAGCTGCACCGACGGACCCGGCATCGTGCACGCCGTGAGCGGCGCGATCGTCGCGTCCCGCGGCAACATCACCGAGAGCCAGCAGTTCGCCAGCGACGACACGGGCCGGTTCTTCATGCGCGTGCAGGTCGAGTCGACCGCCGGCCGCGACGAGTTCGAGGCCGCGCTCGCGCCGGTCGTCGAGCGGTGGGGCATGGAGCTGCACCTCGACGAGGTGGGTCGGCCGCTGCGCACCCTCGTGCTCGCCTCGACCGCCGGGCACTGCGTCAACGACCTGCTCTTCCGCCACCACGCGGGGCAGCTGCCGATCGAGGTGCCGCTCGTGCTCTCGAACCACGGAACGCTGCGCGACCTCGTCGACTTCTACGGCGTGCCGTTCGAGTCCGCGCCGGTCACCTCCCCCGAGACGAAGGCCGAGTTCGAACGCCGGATCCTCGCGGCGGTCGACGAGCACGACATCGAGCTCGTGGTGCTCGCGCGGTACATGCAGATCCTCTCCCCCGAGCTCTGCGAGGCGCTCGCCGGGCGCTGCATCAACATCCACCACTCGTTCCTGCCGGGCTTCAAGGGCGCGAACCCGTACCGCCAGGCGCACGCGCGCGGCGTGAAGCTCATCGGGGCGACGGCGCACTTCGTCACGAGCGACCTCGACGAGGGCCCGATCATCGAGCAGAACGTGGTGCGGGTCGATCACTCGCGCTCGGTCGCGGAGCTCGTCGCGATCGGCCAGGACGAGGAGAGCCGCACGCTCTCGCAGGCCGTGAAGTGGTTCGCGGAGCGCCGCGTGCTGCTCGACGGCCAGCGCACGGTCATCTTCCGCTGACCGGGGCGGGCCTCAGTCGCGGAACTCGCGGCGCCCGTTGATGACGCCGCTCACGGCCGCGACGACGGCGAAGACGACCGCGACCACGGGCTGGCCCATGACCCACCAGGCGATCGCCGCCGTCGAGAAGACCGCGATCTCGACGAGCGCCTTCACGAAGGGGTCCACCCGGAAGACCGCCTTGGGCGACCGGAACAGGCCCCAGAGCAGGATCGCCAGCAGCGGCAGGCCGAGCCCGGTGAGGATGCCGGGCCACGGCAGGGCGAACGCCGTGAACCCGAAGATCGCGAGGGTCGCGATCGCGAAGAGCTCGAGCAGGAAGCGCAGCAGGTCGTTGGCGCCGACCGCGGGGGTCGGCTCGGGCGAGGCGTCGTTCACGAGGTTCAAGCCTAATCGGGCCGGCTGCACGGCCGCGCCGCGGCATCCGATCGGGGATGCCGCGGCGCGGTGGAGCACTGCGGTGGTCGGCGCGGTTCAGCCGACCGGGGCGGCGTCGCGGTCGGTCGCGGCTGACGACGCGGGACGCTCGCCCGCGGCATCCGCCTCGGCCAGCTCCTCGTCGGCGTGGGACGCCTCGTCGTCGGACTCCGCGCCGCCGGCCGTGCGGAAGTGCCCGACCAGGGAGAGCAGGATGCCGGCCGCCGCCCAGCCCGCGAGGACCAGCCACGGGAACGCCATCGGCGCGTCGGGGAAGTACGACAGGTCGCGCAGGAGCGTGGCCGCGGCCCCCGGCGGGAACCACTGCCCGATCGCGCCCCACGGCGAGACGAGGAACTCGACCGGCACGGTCGCCGCCGAGATCGGGTTCGCGACCAGGATGAACAGCACGGCGCCGACGCCGATGCCCGCCCGGCCCATGATCGCGACGAGCCCGGTGATGGGCGCGGCGATGGCGGCGACGGCGAGCGCGATGGCACCGGCGTTCACCCAGTAGTCGCCCTGCAGCGCGCCGAACCAGCCCTGCAGGATGCCCCCGAGCACGAGGCCGGTGGCGACCGCGTAGGCGATCACGGCCGCGACGCGGCGCATGGCGCCGATGACGGCGAGCGAGATGGCGATGCCGCCGAGCATGCCGCCGAGCACGAGCGGGAACATGGCGACCGCGAGGCCCGTGCCGCGCGGGTCGGTGTCGGCGAGCGGCACGACGTCGGTCACGGTCACGGTGACCTGCGGCAGCTCGGGCACCGAGGGAGCGCTCGGGGCACCGTCGCCGGCCTGGCCGGTGGCCTGGGCGACGGCGGCCTTCACGGCCGACTCGAGCACCTGCTGGAGCTGCTCCGGAAGTGCGGCCCGCACCTGCTCGTCGATGCCCGCCTGCAGCTGCTGGGCGAGGGCGGTGAGCTGCTGCGCGACCGGCGCGCTCGCGGCGGTGGCGATGAGGACCTCGGGCGCGTCGGTCGGGGCGTCGCCGAGCACGACGGCGCCGTAGACCTCGCGCTGCTCGATCGCCGACACGGCGGCGTCGCGGTCGTCGTAGCGCTCGGGGGCGATGGCCCCGCCTGCCTCGTCGGCGATGCGCTGCTCGACCTGGCTCACCGCGGCGTCGGGGCCCACGATGCCGACGGGGAGGTCCTGGGGATCGGCGGTGACCGATGGCCAGGCGAACGCCAGCAGGATGACGCCGACGACGAGCGAGAGCACGGCGCCGATGCCGACGGCGCGGACCATCGGGGTCCGATGGGTGGTGTGGGAGGACATGATCCGTCCTTTCATAAAAAACGAATGCTCGTTCTTTATAATGGACCCGCGACGTAGGATCGTCAAGCGACGGGAGGATGCCGATGCCCAAGGTGAGCGAGGAGTACCGCGCCGCGCGCCGGGAGGAGATCCTGGACGTCGCGCTCAGGTGCTTCGCCGAGCGCGGCTACGCCAAGACCTCGATCGCCGACCTGGTGGAGGCCTCCGGGCTCTCGGCCGGGGCGATCTACGGCAACTTCCCCGACGGCAAGAAGGAGCTGTTCGCGGCCGCCGCGGCGCGCGTCCTCGAGTCGCGCCGGATCGAGCTCGCCGAGCGTCGCAGGGGCGAGGGCCCGCTGTCGCCGGGCGAGGTCATCGCGACGCTGCTCTCCGGCATCCGCACCGAGCCGTTCAGCGACGTCCTCCCCCAGCTCTGGTCCGAGGCGATCGTCGACCGCGAGATCCGCGACCTCGTGCAGGTCGTGTTCCTGCGGCTGCGCACGGCGATCGGCGTGCAGCTCGCCGACTGGGCGCGCGCGAACCCCGACCGCGTCGACGGCGACCCGGTCGGCTGGGCCGAGCGGGTGACGCCCGTCATCCTCTCCGCGGCGCCGGGCTTCATCCTCCAGCGCGCGCTCCTCGACGACTTCGACGAGGCGGCCTACCTCGGCGCGCTCGAGGAGGCGCTCGCCCACTGAACCGAGGCGCGCCCGATCGCACGGCCGTGCACCGACGGGACGCGCAGCACCGCGACCCCGGACCCCGTCAGATGCCCTGCCAGTCCGGCTTGTTGGCCCACGCGTAGCGGTAGTACGCGGCGTGCTCGAGCCGCGACGCCGCCGCCTCGTCGGCGATGACGGTCGCGTGCGGGTGCAGCTGGATCGCCGAACCCGGCTGGCTCGCCGAGACCGGGCCCTCGACGGCCGCCGCGAGCGCCTCGGCCTTCGCCTCGCCGAACGCGAGGAGCACCAGGTGCCGCGCCTCGAGGATCGTCCCGATCCCCTGCGTGATGCAGTGCATCGGGACGTCGTCGATCGAGTCGAAGAAACGGGCGTTGTCGATGCGCGTCTGCTCGGTGAGCGTCTTCACGCGCGTGCGCGACGCGAGCGACGACCCCGGCTCGTTGAACCCGATGTGTCCGGTGCGCCCGATGCCGAGGACCTGCAGGTCGACGCCGCCGGCGTCGCGGATCGCCGCGTCGTAGTCCTCGGCGGCCGTCCGGATGCTCGCGGGATCGCCATTGGGCACGCGCACCAGCTCCGGCGTCAGCCCGAGCGGCTCCACGACCTCGCGCGTGATGACCTGACGGTAGCCCTCCGGGTGTCCGGCGGGCAGGCCGACGTACTCGTCGAGTGCGAAGCCGCGCACCCGCGAGACGTCGAGGCCCTCGCCGGCGATGCGCCCCGCGAGCGCGCGGTACGTCGAGAGCGGCGTGGAGCCCGTCGCGAGGCCGAGCACCGCGTCCGGGCGCCTGCGGACCAGGTCCGCGACGACCGTCGCCGCGAGCTCGCCGGCCTCCTGCTCGTCTCGGACGATCACGACCTCTGCCATGCCGGCGCCTCCAGTTCCTCTCCGATCAGGGCCGCGCCGACGGCGGCGGCCGGGAATCCGCGCGGGATGACCTGCACCCGGCGGGGCAGGTCGAGCGAGGCGAGGAACGCGGAGTCCTCCGCCCACGCGGCCAGCACGCTGCGCGTGCCCTCGAGCAGCCGGTCGCCGAGCGCGGCGAGGCCGCCCCCGACGACGATGTCGTCGACGTCGGTCGTGAGGGCGAGCAGTCGCACGGCCGAGGCCACGCCCGTGAGGAAGCGGTGCCGCGCCGCGACGGCGACCGGGTCGCCCTCGTCCGCGCGGTCGAACAGGTCGACGGCCGGGTAGCGGTGGCCGGTCGGCCACAGCGTCGCGAGCGCCGAGCCCGAGGCGAGGGTCTCGAGGCATCCCCGCTGCCCGCACGCGCAGCGCTCGCCCGCCGGGTCGACCGGGATGTGCCCGATCTCCCCGGCCACGCCCCGACCGCCACGGAGCAGGTGCCCGTCGAGCACGATGCCGGCGGCGAGCCCGGTGCCGAGGTTGAGGTAGGCCATCGAGTGCGCCCGGAGCCCGTCGGCGACGCCGAGCAGGTGGTGCGCGCCCAGGGCCGCCGCCTTCACGTCGTTCTCGATGCGCACGTCGACGCCGAGCCGGTCGGCCAGCCGCGGCCCCAGGTCGAGCCCCTCGAGCCCGAGGTTCACGGCGTGCGTCACGCGGCCGGTCGCGCTGTCGACCGACCCGGGGATGCCGATGCCGATCGAGTGGAACGCGGTCGGCTCGACGCCGGCGAGCTCCGACATCCGCTCGACCGTCCGCAGCGCGGTCGCGACGACCGCCTCCGCACCGAAGCCGGTCGGCATGCGCACCTGGTCGCTGAGTTCGCCGTCCTCGCCGATCGCGACGGCGGCGGTCTTCGTGCCGCCGATGTCGATCCCGAGCCTCACGAGACCTCCGCCGGTTCCGCGAGCGCCTCGGCGACGAGCTCGGCGAACCGCGCCGAGACCCCCCGCGAGGCGCCGAACGTCGCGACGTCCGCGAACGCGAGGTCCTCGCTCGGCCAGCCCATGTCGACCGTCACGACATCGGAGCGCTCGGCACGCAGCCGCTCGATCGCCTCGACGGCGAACGCGTGGCGATGCAGGTCCTTGCCGATCACGAGCACCGGTCCCGCGAGCGCGACGGCGTCGTCGAGCGGCGAGGCGGCGTCGACGACGACCTCGGCGGCCTCGCGGAGCCACGCCGGAGCCGGCCGGTCGTCGTCGGGCACCGCGGTGAGCGCGAACGGACCCCATGGCACCGCGCCGACCGCGATGTTCGCCACGGTCTCGATGCGGACGACGGTGCCGACCGCGGCGGCGCCCGCCAGCCGCTCCCGCACCTCGGGGGCGACGTGGAACGAGGCGCTGACGCGACCGCCGAGGTCCTCGGCGAGCGCGGCGGAGGTCGCCGCCGGCACGGTCGCCCGGCCTGCGGAGCGGGCGGCGGCCAGGCCCCGGACCCGCGCGGCCGCATCGGCGACGCGCTCGGCCGGCAGGCGACCCGACTCGACCGCCGCGGCGATCGCGGCCGCGATCTCCTCCATCTGGGGACCGGTGTTGTCCGTGCCGATGCACAGCAGGTCGCAGCCGGCGGCGAGCGCGAGCACGGCGGCCTCGGGGATGCCGTGCACGCCGCTCGCCCCGGCCATGTCGAGGGCGTCGGACACGATGACGCCCTCGAACCCCAGCTCCCCGCGGAGCAGGCCGTGCAGGATGCGGGGAGACAGGGTGGCGGGGTGCTCCGCATCGAGCTGCGGGAGCAGGATGTGGGAGGTCATGATCGAGCGCGTGCCCGCGGCGATCGCGGCCCGGAACGGAGCGAGCTCGCGCTCGCGGAGTCGCCCGAGGGGCAGGTCGACGACCGGCAGCGCCAGGTGCGAGTCGGTCGCGGTGTCGCCGTGGCCGGGGAAGTGCTTGGCGCTCGCATCGACCCCCGCGGCCTGCACGCCGTCGACCCAGGCGGCCGTGTGCCGTGACACGAGCCCGGGCTCGGCCCCGAAGCTGCGGACCCCGATCACCGGGTTCTGCGCGTTCGAGTTGATGTCGGCGTCCGGGGCGAAGGTCATCGTGCAGCCCGCCGCCGCGATCGCATCGCCGACCGCGCGCCCGACCGCGCGGGTGAGCTCCACGTCGTCGATGCGGCCCAGCACGGCGTTGCCGGGGAAGGGCGCTCCGCGGTCCGCGAAGAGGCGCGTGACGTCGCCGCCCTCCTCGTCGATCGCCACGACCGCGAGCGGATTGGCCGCGCGGAGCTCGGCCGTCAGGCCGGCGAGCTGCGGAGCGGATGCCACGTTCGTGGCGAACACGCACACGCCGCCGAGGCCCTCGCGGAGCAGGCCGAGGAGCCACTCGGGCGCCTCGGGCCCGGCGAACCCGGGCAGGAGGGTCGTGAGGATGTCGCGACGCAGGTCGGTGCCCGCGCCGCTCCGGATCGTCTCGCTCATCCCTTGACCGCTCCGCTCACGAGTCCGCTCGTCATCCGGCCCTGGACGATCAGGAAGAAGACGATGACCGGGATCGCCATCAGGGTCGAGCCTGCCATGATGGCGGCCCAGTTGGTGGTGCCGTTCGCCACGAGGAACGTGCGCAGCCACACGGGCAGCGTCATCATCTCGGGGCGGGCGTTCAGCACGAGCGCGATGACGAACTCGTTCCACGCCTGGATGAAGCCGAAGACGCCGGTCGCGACGAGGCCGGGGGCGAGCAGCGGGAACGTGACCCGCCAGAACGCGCCGGCACGGGAGCAGCCGTCGATCATCGCGGCCTCCTCCAGGTCGGCCGGCACCCCGTTCACGAACCCGCGCAGCGTCCAGATCGTGAACGGCAGCACGGTCGCCACGTACACGATCGTCAGGCCGATCAGGGTGTTGAGCAGGTGCCATCCGTCGATGACGCGGAAGATCGAGACGATCATCGCCTCGCCGGGGATCATCTGGATCACCAGGATCATGACGATGAACCCTCGCCGGCTCGAGAAGCGGAACCGCGTGACCGCGATCGCGGCGAGGAAGGCGAACACGAGCGCGACGACCACCGTGGTCAGGGTCACGATGAGGGAGTTCACGGCGGCGGGTGCGAAGGGCGTGCGGCCCGGGTCGAACAGCACGGTCGCGTAGTTGCGCAGCGTGAAGTTGTCGGGCCAGAAGTGGATCTCGGAGCCGCGGATCTCGTTGTTGGGCTGGAACGAGGTGTTCACCATCCAGTACACGGGGAAGGAGAACAGGGCGAACAGCACGACGGAGAGGGCGCTCCAGAGCGCGGTCGAGAGTCCTCGGCGGCCGCCGCGGCGGCGTGGGGCCGACGAGGTCGCGGCCGGGGCGCCGGTGCGCGGCGCGGTGGCGGTGGTGGCGCTCACAGCTCCTCCTCCTTGATGACCTGGCGGACGTAGTACAGCGAGACGGTCATCAGGATGATGGCCGTGATGACGGCGATCGCGCCGCCGGTGCCGAAGTCGCCGCCCGCGATCGAGACCTGGTAGATGTACACGCCCAGCGTGTTGGTGAGGGCGCGGATGCCGCCGATGTCCTGCAGCGCGAAGATCTGCGTGAAGACCTTGAGGTCCCAGATGATCTGCAGGATCGTCGTGATCAGGAAGATCGGCTTGAGGTACGGGAACACGATGAGCCGGAAGCGGTGGACGGCGCCCGCGCCGTCGAGCTGGGCCGCCTCGAGGACCTCCTCGGGCACCTGCGTCAGTCCGGCGTAGAGCGTGAAGGCGACGAACGGCACCGCGCCCCAGACGATGATGACGCCCGCGACGAGGAAGAAGCTCAGCGGGTCGATGAGCCAGGAGTGCTGGCGGAACTCCTCGAGCCCGAACGTGTTCACGAGGACCGAGTTGACGATGCCGTAGTCGGTGTCGAACATCCAGCCCCAGACGATCGTCGCCGACAGCGGCGGCATCGCCCAGGCCAGGAGCATGCCCACGGACAGCAGCAGGCGGAAGCCCTTGGGCAGGCGCTGGAGGAGGAGGGCCACGAGCGTGCCGAGGACCATCGTGGTCACGACGCACGCGGCGGCGAAGACGAGGCTGCGCGCGAGCACCTCGTAGAAGGTGGCGTCGGTGAGGACGTCGACGTAGTTCTGGAACCACACCCACTCGGGCGGGGCGCCGAAGACCTGGGCGCGGCCGAACTCCTGCATCGACGTGACGAGCAGCTGGATGAGCGGCCAGCCGACGATGGCGGCGAGGACGAGCGAGGCGGGGACGAGGAGGGCGTACGGGGTGAGGCCCCCGGCGCGGCGGCTGAGGCGGCGCCGGCGCGGCCGGTCGGGCTGCGGCGCGACCATGCGCTCGCCCTCGACCGAGCTCACGGCCGGGGGGAGGCCGGTGTCGGTGGTGGTCATGTGGGGCTCCTGCGTCTGACGGCGAGGTACGGATGCCGCGGGCGGTGCCCGCTCATGGGTCCGGGCCGGCGGCGTGTGTGGGGCGCTGCCGGCCCGGGGCCTGGTGAGGATCGGTGCGGCCGCACTTCGTAGTGTGCGCGCGGCCGCACCGCGTGGGAAGGGACTAGCCGTTGAGGATGTCCTCGATCTCCTGGTCCGCCTCCGCGGCGAGCTGGGCGACGTCGCCGCCCTGCGCGATGTTGACGAAGAGGTCCTGCAGGATGCCCGCGGCCTCGACGTCGGCCCACTTCGGCGAGGCCGGGGTGAGCTTGGCGTTGCCCGCGGCAGAGGAGATCGCCTGCGCGACCTCGTCGGTGCCGAGCGTGTCGGCGAGCGAGAGCTTCGCCGGCACGAGGCCGTTCTCGCCGTACACGGTCTGGAACTCGTCGGAGAGGATGATCTTCAGCGCGTCGAGCGCGAGCTCGGGGTGGGCGGACTTCGCCGAGACGGCGATGTTCGAGCCGCCGGCGAAGACCTGCGCCGCGCCGCCGTCAGCGCCCGGGAGCGCGTAGACGCCGAGGTTCTCCTCCTGGTCGGGGCAGCCGGGGGTCTCGGCGTCCTCGGGAGCGAGGATCGACCACTTGACCCAGCTCGGGGCCGACAGCTGCAGCGTGGTGCCGTCGCAGAAGCCGACCTGCGGGTTGGTCTCCTGGCCGTCCTTCGGGGCCCGCGACGCCTCGGTCATGACCTGCTGGACCTGCTCGAGGCCGGCGATGGACTCGGGGCTCGAGAGCTGCGCGTCCCAGCCCTCACCGTCCGGGACTGCCACCTCGCCGCCGTTCTCCCAGATGTAGGGCAGGGCGTTGTACCAGTCCTGGCCGGGCCACCAGATGCCCGACTTGCCGTCGTTCTCCTGAGCGAGCTGGATGCCCTGGTCGACGTACTGGTCGAGCGTGGTCGGGACGTCGAGGCCGGCCGCGGCGAGCGCGTCCTTCTTGTAGAACACGAGGCGCGAGCCCGAGTACAGCGGGGCGGCGTAGAACTTGCCGTCGTAGGAGCCCGCCTCGACGAAGCCGGGCAGCAGGTCGTCGCCGCCGAGCTCGTCGTAGTGGTCGGTGAGGTCCATGAACGCGCCCGCCGAGGTGAACGCCGAGGCCTGGGTGTTGCCGACCTCGACGACGTCGGGGCTGTCCGAGCCGGAGAGGCTCGTGGTGAGGCGGTCGACGAGACCGTCCCACGACTGCTCCTCGATCACGAGCGTGGAGCCGGGGTGCTCCTCCTCGAAGGTCTCGACGAGCAGCTCGCGCGCCGCGTCGGGGGTGTCGGTGCCGACGAGCCAGACGCGGATCTCCGCGTTCTCGTCGGTGGAGGCAGCGTCGCCTCCGCTGGTCGCGCACCCGGCGAGGGTCAGCGCCGCCGCGGCGCCGAGCGCCACGATGCCGAGGTTCCTCATTGCGTGGTTTCCTTTCGTAGGGGGAAGGTGGGAGCGGGGGTGCTGCCACCCGTGGTGCAGGGGTTGGGGCCTACGAGACCCCGAGTTGGCCGGAGAGGACCATGACGGCCGCCCCGCGCAGGACGATGTCCTGCCCGTGCGCGGTCATCCGGAGCCTCAGTTCCCGGTGGTGTTCCGTCATCGTCCGGTTCCGGACCGTCTCGACGGCCGCCTCGAGCAGCGGGCCGTCAAGCAGTTCCGCCGGTCCGCTGAGCACGACCTCGGAGAGGTTCAGCGCACCGACGACGGGGGCGAGCACGATGCCGAGGCGTCGGCCCGCTTCCCGCAGGGTCTCTTCGCGGGCGGATGCCGGAGCGCCCGCCTCGCCGAGCCGTTCGAGCTCGGCAGTGAGTCGGGGCACGGCGAGCCACGCCTCGAGGCATCCGTCCTTGCCGCACGCGCAGCGCGGGCCGCCGTCGGTGCCGACGACGACGTGGCCGATCTCGCCCGCGGCGCTGCCCGCGCCGAGGACGGGTCGGCCGCCGACGATGAGGCCGGCGCCGACGCCGTGGCCGACCTTGACGAGCACGAGGTCGCCGGGGGCGCCGGCGTGCTCGGCGAGCACGGCCACGTTCGCGTCGTTGGCGACGTGCACGGGGAGGTGGAAGGCGGCGTGCAGCCGATCCTGCAGGGGCAGGTCGACCCAGCCGAGGTTGGGCGCCGAGCGCACGACGCCGTTGGGCTCGACGACGCCGGGCGATCCGACGCCGATGCCGAGCACGGTCGCGGTGGTGAGCGCGAGCAGGCCGTCGAGCAGCTCGGCGACGAGCTCGAACGCCCGCTCCCCCGTCGCGCCGTCGAGCGCGACCTCGGCCTGGGCGACGATGCCGCCGTCGAGGTCGAGCACCGCGCCGCGGAAGCGGGTGTGCTCGGAGAGGTCGAGCGCGATCACGTGGTGGCCCGAGCGGTCGATGTCGATGAGGGTCGCGGGCTTGCCCGGCCGCGCGTCCTCGCGCTGGCCGAGCTCCACGACGAGGCCCTCGGCGATGAGCTCGCCCACGAGGTCGGAGACGGTCACGCGGGTGAGCCCGGTCTGCCGGGCGACGTCGGCGCGGCTCTGCGCACCGAGCGTGTAGAGCGTCTGGAGCACGAGCGACCGGTTGTTGCTGCGCGCGTGCTCGGGGAGCACCTTGCCGGAGGTGCGCAGGGCCCGCGCCGCGAAGAGCGGACTCGTGGGGAACGATGCCGTCGTGCCCTCGGCGGAGTTGCCCGCCCGTCCGCCGTTCGCGGTGGGTGCGGGCGCCTGCCCTCGTGGTGCTTCCGTTGCCGTCACGTTTGTTAGTAGACCTTACGAACAAACCTCGGCGCAACCCCTCGGACGAAATTCGTTCATGTTCTTTACAAACCCGTGACCTTCCGCCGGCCGCGCGCAGTCGCGCACGCACGGGTCGCGACGCGACGGGACGCGCGACGCCCGGGGCGCTCCCGAGGGGTACCGGCGCCGGGACTCAGCGCCGCGCGGCGTCCGCCCCGACCGACGAGCCCGACCCCGCCGCGGACCCCGCCGCCTCGGCCGCCCGTGCGTCGCGACGGCCGCCGATGGCCCGCAGCGCCGCCAGGATCGTGGCGAGGTCCACGAGCTCCTGCAGGAGCGCGCCCGCGGTCGCCGGGATGAGGCCGAACGCCGCGACGAGCATGAGCGCGACGCTCACGATGATGCCGAGCCAGATCGACTGCAGGGCGATCCGCACGGTGTCGCGGCCGATCTCGACCGCCTTCGCAGTCCTCGAGATGTCGTCGACGAGGATCACGGCCCCCGCCGACTCGCTCGCCGCCGTCGCACCGCGCGCGCCCATCGCGATCCCGACGTCGGCCGCCGCGAGGACGGGGGCGTCGTTCACGCCGTCGCCGACCATGACGACCGGGCGCTCGGCGACCTCGGCGACCTCGTGCACCTTGTCGGCCGGGAGGCACTCGGCCCGGACGCGCTCGATGCCGAGCTCGGCGGCGATGTGGTCGGCCGTGGCCTGCGCGTCGCCGGTGAGCATCATCGTGTGGTGCACGCCGAGCTCGTCGAGCCGCTGGAGCGTCGCCGCCGCATTGCCGCGGAGCCGGTCGCGGGCGAGCAGGGCACCGGCGTATGCGCCGTCGACGGCGACGTAGATCGCGAGCTCGCCGGGGGCGATCTCCGTGCGGCGCGCGGCAGGGGCGTGCTCGGCGACGAAGGCGTACTTGCCGACCACGACCTCGCGGCCGCCGATGCGGGCGACGACGCCGTTGGTCGCGGCCTCGCGTGCGGCATCCGCCTCGGCGAGCGGGATGCCGCGCTCGGTCGCGGCGTCGATCATCGAGGCCGCGAGCACGTGCGACGAGTACTGCTCGGCCGACGCGACGAGTCCGAGCAGCTCGTCGTCGCCGAATCCGGGCTCGGGTCGCACCGCGACGAGCTCGGGCGAGCCGTGGGTGAGCGTGCCGGTCTTGTCGAACACCGCGGTGCGGGCCCGGGCGAGCTGCTCGAGCACGCCGCCGCCCTTCACGATGACGCCGTTGCGGGCCGCGCGGCTCATGCCGCCGATGAACGCGACGGGGGCCGCGATGAGGAGCGGGCACGGCGTCGCCAGCACGAGCACCTCGGCGAACCGGACCGGGTCGCCCGAGACCCACCACGCGACGCCCGCGAGCAGGAGCGAGAAGACCGTGAACGGCACCGCGTACCGGTCCGCGAGCCGCACCACCGGCGCCTTGCTCGCGGCCGCCTCCGACACCAGCGCGACGATCTGCTGGTACTGGCTGTCGGCCGCGCGGGCCGTCGCCGTGATCTCGATCGCGGAGAGCCCGTTGACCGAGCCCGAGAGCAGTGCGTCCCCGGACTGCTTGTCGACCGGCACGCTCTCGCCCGTGATCGACGACTCGTCGACCGCGGCCTCGTCGGAGCGGAGCGTGCCGTCGACGGGCACGATCTCGCTCGGGCGCACGAGCAGCACGTCGCCGGGCCGCACGTCGTCGACGGGCACGTCCACGAAGTGGTCGTCGACGACGCGGTGCGCGCGCTGCGGCGCGCGTGTCAGGAGGGCGTCGAGCTCGCGCTTGGCGCGGCGGTTCGCGTAGTCCTCGAGCGCCTCGCCGCCGGTGAGCATGAGCACGACGATGAGGGCGGCGACGTACTCCCCCACGACGACCGTCGCGACGATCGCCGTGACGGCCAGGATGTCGAGGCCCCAGTGCCCGCGCAGGATGTCGCGCACCATGCCGACCGCCTGCCACGCGGCGACGGCGAGCGCGTAGCCGCTGAAGATCCAGGCGACGAGCCAGCCCTGCCCCGCGAGCGCGAGCACGATGCCGACGAGTCCGATCGCGAGCGTGAGCGCGACGACGGGGTACTGACGGACGAGACGGATGCCGCGGGCCATGCCTCCATCCTCCCCGATCCCGCGCGGCCGCTCGCCCCGGCCCTCGCCGAAGTGCCGTTTCTGCGGTGGAGGGCGGATTCAGGACGCACTCCACCGCAGAAACGGCACTCGAACGAGCAACGGCACTCGAACGAGCAACGGCACTCGGGCGGGCAACGGCGCTCGGGCGCGCGCCCGGGCACGGCGAAGGGCCGGATGCACCAGGCATCCGGCCCTTCGAAGTGCGAGCGCGAGGCTCAGGCGGCCAGGCGCGCCTTGAGGTTCGCGTCGATCGAGTCGAGGAACTGCTCGGTGGTCTGCCACTCCTGCTCCGGGCCGACGAGGAGCGCGAGGTCCTTCGTCATCGCGCCGGACTCGACCGTCTTGATGACGACGTCCTCCAGGGTGTGCGAGAAGTCGATCAGCTCCTGGTTGCCGTCGAGCTTGCCGCGGTGCGCGAGGCCGCGCGTCCAGGCGAAGATCGAGGCGATCGGGTTGGTCGAGGTGGGCTTGCCCTGCTGGTGCTGGCGGTAGTGGCGCGTGACCGTGCCGTGCGCCGCCTCGGCCTCGACGATGCCGCCGTCGGGCGTGGTGAGCACCGAGGTCATGAGGCCGAGCGAGCCGAAGCCCTGCGCGACGGTGTCGGACTGCACGTCGCCGTCGTAGTTCTTGCACGCCCAGACGTAGCCGCCCTCCCACTTGAGCGACGCCGCGACCATGTCGTCGATGAGGCGGTGCTCGTAGGTGATGCCGGCGGCCTCGAACTTCTCCTTGAACTCGGTGTCGAAGACCTCCTGGAAGATGTCCTTGAAGCGGCCGTCGTAGGCCTTCAGGATCGTGTTCTTCGTCGAGAGGTAGACCGGGTAGTTGCGGTCGAGGCCGTAGTTCAGCGACGCGCGGGCGAAGTCGCGGATCGACGCGTCGAGGTTGTACATGCCCATCGCGATGCCCGAGCCCGGGGCCTGGAAGACCTCGAACTGCTGCGGCTCGGAGCCGTCCTGCGGGGTGAAGGTCATCGTGAGCGTGCCGGCGCCCTCGAACTTGAAGTCCGTGGCGCGGTACTGGTCGCCGAACGCGTGGCGGCCGACGATGATCGGCTTGTTCCAGCCGGGGACGAGCCGCGGGATGTTCGAGATGATGATCGGCTCGCGGAAGATGACGCCGCCGAGGATGTTGCGGATGGTGCCGTTCGGCGACCGCCACATCTTCTTCAGGCCGAACTCCTCGACGCGCGCCTCGTCGGGCGTGATCGTCGCGCACTTGACGCCGACGCCGTGCTGCTTGATCGCGTTCGCCGCGTCGACCGTGATCTGGTCGTCGGTCTCGTCGCGCTTCTGGATGGAGAGGTCGTAGTACTCGAGGTTCACGTCGAGGTACGGGTGGATGAGCTGGTCCTTGATGGCCTGCCAGATGATGCGGGTCATCTCGTCGCCGTCGAGTTCGACGACGGTACCTTCGACCTTGATCTTCGACAAGGGGCGGTCTCCTTGGGATCTCGTGGGATTGCTTGGGAAGCGAGGAAGTCTCGGGGGTGTCCGGACACGCCGTCGACCAGCTTACCGCGTCGCCGGAATATCTCGACATCGAGAGATCGATGCCGTTCCGTGGCGCCGCCGGGAGCGCTCGGAGCGGACCGCATCCGCCTGCATGGGGTTACCCGCGCGACACCGCATCCGGTTAGGCTGCGGTGCATGGCTGATCTGCGACTCGAAGAACTGAACGCGACGAACATCGTCGCGGCGAACACCCTGTCGCTGAAGCCCGGTCAGGAGCAGTTCATCGCCCCCGTCACGTACGCGGCCGAGTCGTCGGTCGTGAACCCCGCGACCGCATGGCAGCGCGTCGCCCGGAGCGACGACAAGGTCGTCGGCTTCATCCACGGCAACTTCGACCCCGAGAACGAGCACGAGGAGTTCCGGGCCTGCATCTGGCGCATCAACGTCGACGCCGAGGCGCAGGGGAAGGGTGTCGGCCGATTCCTCGCGCACGCCCTGGCCGAGGAGGCCGAGCGACGCGGGTTCGACCGCATCACGGTGCTGTGGGAGCCGGGTGAGGGCGGCCCCGGCGAGTTCTTCCACCGGATCGGCTTCCGCGACGTCGGCGAGACCCAGTACGGCGACGTCATCGGGGCGCTCGAACTCCACAGCTGACCCGCGACGGCCGACGACGGATGCCACGCCAGGGCGACGGGTTCGTCGACGCCGTGCTCGCCGTCGTCGCCGACATCCCGCCCGGCACGGTGATGACGTACGGTGACGTCGCCGCGACCCTCGGCTCGCGCGGCGCCCGCGCCGTCGGGCAGGTCATGGCGCGCTACGGCGGCACGGTGCCCTGGTGGCGCGTGGTCCGCGCCGACGGCCGCCCGCCCGCCGGCCACGCCGAGGCTGCGCGCGGGCACTACGAGGCGGAGGGCGTCCCGATCCGCGCCGCGGACGACGAGGACGGCTACCGCATCGACCTCGCCGCCTGCCGGCGGCGCGGCTGAGCACGGCGCGACGCGACGCGCGCGGCCGCCGTCAGTGGTCGACCGGCGTGCCGATCACGCCCGGGGCGACCGAGGTCGTCGGCCCCGGTTCGGCGGCCGAGTCGGGTGCGGCCGCCTCCGGCTCCGCCGCGACGAGCAGGCCGGCGCCGGAGACCGGCAGGTCGGGCGACGCCTCGAGCTGCGCCGGCATCCGCACCGTCACCGTGGTGCCCTCGCCACGCGGGCTGTCGAGCTCGACCGTGCCCCCGACCGCGTCGACCCGGTCCACGATCCCGAGCATGCCGGTGCCGCGGTCGAGCGACGCCCCGCCGACGCTGTTGTCGCGGACCACGAGCACGAGCTCGTCGCCGTCGACGTAGGCGCGCACCCACGCCCGGGTCGCCTGCGAGTGCTTCGCGACGTTCGCGAGCGACTCGGCGACGGCGAAGTACGCGGTCGACTCGATCAGCTCGGGCAGGCGACCCTCGGGCTGCACTCCGACCTCGACGGGCACGGGGCAGCGGCCCGCGATCTCGGGCAGGGCGAGGGCGAGCCCGCCCTGCGAGAGCAGGCTCGGATGGATGCCGTGCGCGAGCTCGCGCAGCTCCTTCAGGCCCTGGTTCAGCGCGTCGATCGATCGGTCGAGCGCATCCGCGAGCTCCTCCTGCCCGCCCTGGCGGGCCGTGTTGGCCGCCAGCCGCAGGTGCATGCCGAGCGACACGAGCTGCTGCTGCGCGCCGTCGTGCAGGTCGCGCTCGATCCGCCGGCGCGCCTCGTCGCCCGCCTCGACGATGCGCTGGCGCGACTGGCGCACCTGCTCGAGCGTGCGCTCGATCTCCGAGCGCAGGCGCCCGTTGTCGACCGAGAGCCGGAGCGCGCTCGAGACCCCGTCGAGCAGGCGCATGTTGTCGGTGAGCACCCGGTCGTGCCGGATGAGCGCGATCGGCAGCCCGGAGGGCGAGGCGACGGGCAGAATGCTGTGCCCGCGACCCGCCTCGGCGGAGTCGATCGGCTGCCCCGACGCGTCCACGTAGCGTCCGCGTTCCTCCTCCCACCAGTAGACCTTCACCGAGTCGTCGCGCAGCGTGCGCGCCAGCGACTCCGCCCAGATTCCCCGGTCGGCGCCCTCGCGCGTGATGCGCATGAGATCGGCGACCCGGGCGCGCATGTTGCGGGCGTGCGAGACGCCGGCGACGAAGCACACGGGCACCGACGCCATGGCCACGAGCGACACGGTCTCGAGCGCGAGGTTCGCCGGGGAACCGGTCGCGTAGCGCACCATCTGGGCGGCGAGCGTGCTCACCCAGGCCAGCAGGGCGACCGGCATGAGGAACGCGACGGTGCGCGCGGGCACGCTGCCGCGCACCCACCGCAGCAGCAGGCGCACGGCGATCGCGATCGCGAGGCCCACGCCCACGACGCGGTAGCCGATGTCGACGACCGCGAAGACCGCCGGCGCCTCGGCGATGCGGTACGGGTTCGGCACGCAGGCGCAGGGCACCGAGTCGGTCCCCGCGAGCGCGAGGACCGTGAAGAAGTTCACGACCGTCGCCGTCAGCGCCGTCGCGGCGATGAACCGGTCGAACCGCCCGCCGAGGCCGCCGCGGGGGTAGACGAGCACCAGGATGCCGGCGACGACCGCCCAGCCGAGGTCGACCCCGCGGAGGACCGGCCACAGCCAGCCGAGCTGCTCGACGACCGGGTAGAACGACTGCGGGATCCAGAACAGGACGAAGATGATCATGAGCCGCGCAGGCACGGGGTTCGGCCCGATCGCCCAGGCGACGCCCGCGCACGCCGCGAAGACGAGCGGCACGCTCGCGTGCACCGTCGTCCACGACAGCTCAGGGCGCAGCGCCTCGGGGGTGACGAGGTAGCCCGACACCTCCATGAAGAGGCTGAGCGCGACGACCGTGGCGATGATCGCGCTGCGGCGCGCGATCCGTCCGCGTCGGCCCGGGGCCATCACGTCGCGGTCACCTCACCGCTGTCCCAGGAGCGTGAGCACCGCGAGCACCCGGCGGTGGTGCTCGGGCGACTCCTCGAGGTCGAGCTTCTGCAGGATGCTGCGCACATGGGTCTCCACGGTCTTCAGCCCGAGGAACAGCGTCTGCGCGATGCCGCCGTTCGAGTAGCCCTGCGCCATGAGCTCGAGCACCGAGCGCTCGCGCTCGGTGAGCCGGGCGAGCGGATCGTCCGCGCGCGTGCGCTTGACGAGCTGCTCCACGACCTCGGGGTCGACGACCGAGCCGCCGGCCGCCACGGTCTGCACCGCGCGCACCAGGGTCTTGGGCTCGGACACCCGCTCCTTCAGCAGGTAGCCGGTGCCGCTGCCCGCGCCCATGACGCGCAGCGCGTACTCCGGCGTCGCGTACATCGACAGCAGCAGCACGCCGAGGTCGTCGCCGCGCTCGCGGATGCGCTCGAGCGCCACGATGCCCTCGTCCCGGTAGCTGGGCGGCATGCGGATGTCGAGCACCGCGGCATCGGCCTCGGTGTCGCCGAGCACGGCGAGGAGCTCGTCGGCCGTGCCGACCGACGCGACGACCTCGATGCCGCCCTCCTCGAGCACCTTCGCGATCCCCTCGCGGAGCAGCATCGCGTCGTCCGCGATGGCCACGCGCAGCGGCCGGTCCTGTGCGAGCTCAACCATCAAGGCACCTCCGATCGAAGGCGTGCGTGAGCCCCCGACGTCCAAGCGCCGCCTACGGCGAGGGTATCGCGTCGCGTCGATGCGGTGGGGGACCCCGTTGTGGGGACAGTCCCGTGCGCGGCCGTCCCCCGGCGTGCCACGCTGTACCCAGGCCCGCGCACCCCCTGCCCGCCCCGCGCGGCCCCGTGGCGCCGGCCCGCGCCGACCATCCGAGGAGCGTCATGATCCGAACCGGATCGTCCGCGGCATCCGACCCGAGCACGGGCGTCGGCGCCGCCCCCGCCCGACCCGTCCACGTCGTCGTGGTCGGGCCCGACGAGACCGTCGAATCGGTGCTCGCCCGGCATCCCGGCGCGACGGCGTCCTTCAACAAGACCCTCAGGGTCGCGCTCGCGATGCGCGGCGGCGTGAGCCTCGCCGTGTGGATCGGCGGAGCGGTCGCGGAGCTCGATCTCCTCCGCCGCATCCGCCTCTACGACGACGGCCCCACGACGCTCGCCCTGGTCCCCGAGACGCCCGGGACACCGCTGACCGAACCGGTGCGGATCCGCCTGCAGGCCTACGCCGAGATGCTCGACGCGGCGGGGTTCGACCGCGTGGAGTTCGACCTGCTGGCCGGAGCGAGCGCGGGCGGCCTGAACGCCGTCATGTACGCGGTGGCGCAGCGGGCGGGCACCGGGCTCGGCGGCCTGCTCCGCACGTGGGGCCGGGTCGGCGGATTCTGGGGCCTGCTGCACCCGCCCGGCGCGAAGGGCATCCTCGCGCTCATGCGCGGTGAGGACTACTTCCGGAAGAACGTCTTCGACGCGCTCGTCGGCATCTACGACGACGACGACCGCCACGGCGACCTCGTGACCGAGTACGCCGCCGTGGACCTCTCGGCCACGGTCATCGATGCGTCGGACGAGTACGAGATCGACGCGAACGAGGGGCGCGGCCACTTCCGGTTCGTCGGCGACGACGACCAGCCGTCCGGCAATCGCATCCCCGCCCGTCGTCGTCGGGCGGACGGGCGCGAACTCATCGAGCTCGGCGCCGACCCGTGCGCACCGGACCGGCTGGACCCGGTGGGGCGCGCCGTCGAACGGCGGGAGGCGGCAGCGGACGAGGACGTCCGCGAGGCGTGGGAGGAGCGGCGGCAGGACCTCGTGGGGCTCTCCCGGCTCGCGCTCGCCGCGCGTTCGACGTCGTCGCTGCCCGGCGGGTTCGAGCCCGCCCTGATCCGCTCGATCGACGGCGGGGACGACACCGACGACGGCGACGACCGCCCCGGGCCCGGGATGCGCTTCGCGTTCGCCGCCCACCGCGAGGACGCGTCGCACCCGTACCGCATCGTCGACGGCGCGGTGTTCGACAACGTGCCGATCGAGCGAGCCCTCCGCGCCGCACGCTCCAGGACCTCGACGAGGCGCGCCGACCGGGTCATGCTCTTCCTCGACCCGGAGCCGGACCCGCCGATCGGCGGCGGGATCTGGAACCCCCACGCCGGACGCTTCTTCAGCGCGATCAAGGCGATGTACGACCGCCAGCTCCGCCGGGAGTCCGTGGCCCGCGAGGTCGCCGAGCTCGAGCGCTTCAACACCGACCAGCAGGTCGCCGCGGCGAGGTTCCGCAGCTCGGCTCCGATCGTGCGGAGTGCGCTCGCCGACCCCGCCGGCGCCGGCCCCCGACGCGAGGCGTACCTCGCGGCGCTCGGCGCGGAACTGGCCGACCACCTCGCGGAGACCATCGCCGCCCCGAGCCTGTGGCAGTTGCACTCGTCGCTCGCACGCCGTCGCCGGTTCCGCCCGATCCCGCTCCTCCGGCTCACCGGGCTGGACGACGCCGCGGGCCGGGTGGTCGACGCGCTCCCATCCCAGCATCGGGATCGCCTCGCCCGCTCCTCGCTGGCACTGGCCGACGCCGCGAACTGCGTGCTCGGCTGGACCCGCGCGCTGGAGGCGATGCCGGCTCGGACGTCGTCCCGGCAGGGCCCCGACTTCGCGACCGTCCGCACCGCCGCCTACGACGCACTCACCGCGGCGATCGACGGTCGCGACCGCGCCACGGCCGAGGTGCTCGAGCGGTCCGACCGCTTCGCGACGGAGCACGACGGGGCCCCCTCGACGACGGAGCTCGGGGCCTGGGTCGCGAGCTGGCTCGCCGAGGACCGCCGCTGGCGGCTCCGGGAGCTCTGGGACAACCTCGACCGGGCCGTCGCGCGCCTCCGCATCGCCAGCGTCACCATCGAGCGAGAACTCGCCGACGGGAGCCGGCCGTCGTCGCCGGAGTGGGAGACCTCCCCCTGGCGTCCGCTCGCCGCCGCGCCGATCCTCGCTGCCGCCGACCTCCCTCCGCTCTACCACTCGGCCGGCATCCCGCCGGCACTGTCGAACGTGCGCTACTGGGCGATCGGCGTCGACGAGCCGCCGGTGAACCCGCGCGCGTACCGGACGCTGGTCCTCGACCGGTGGTACGCGATGCTCGGTCGCGTGCTCCGCACGCCGGGCACGACCCCGAAGGACGCGGCGGAGCTGCTGAGCGGGCCGACAGCCACCTCGGCGCTCGATCGGGGCTCGAAGCTCGCCGGCTACGGGATCGGCAACTTCCTCGGCTTCCTCTCGCGGGAGTGGCGGGTCAACGACTGGTGGTGGGGGCGACTCGACGCCGCCGGCGGCATCACGCGCTTCTTCGCCTCGATCACGCCGGGCTCGACCGGAACGGATGCCACGACGCATCGACTCCAGGACGCGGTGCTGGCGGAGTCGGACGCGATCGATCTCGCCGACGAGGGGCTCTCCCCGCTCGAACCCGCCGAGGCGCCCGTCGCCACGGATCCGACGCAGCGGATGCCCGAGGACGACGCGGCGGGTGAGGACCCGGGCGACGCCCGGCGGGCACGGATGCGCGCGGGCACCGACACCATCGCCAACCTCCGTCCGACGTACCGGTTCGCGATCGCGTCGCGTGCGCTCCGCCTGGTCGACCGCGTCGCGGTGCAGCCGATCCGGACCGCGACGCGCGTGCTGTCGTGGATCGCGCTCGCGTTCGTGCGGCCGCTGCTCGTCCCACTGCCGACCATCGCCGACCCGCCGCGCCTGGCGCTGATCTCCGGCTTCGTCGCCGCGGTCGCGTGGCTGCTCACCTGGGACGACCTGACGCTCCAGTCCACGACCTGGATCATCGTGGCGGCCATCTCGGGCCTCATCGCCTTCGGCGTGATCATCGCGCAGGTGACGACCCGGTTGCGTGCCTGGACGCGCGTCGCCGACGAGCTGTCCGGACCGCTCCGCGCGAACGCGGAGGCGGCGCGGTCCCGGGCGCTCCTCCCGGTCCGCGTCATGACGGGCGTCGCGCTGGCCAGCGTCTTCCCGTTCATGATCGCGATCATGGGCAGCAACTTCCTGCTCATGGTCCTCTGCCTGGGCGTCACGGTCACGCTCACGATGATCGCCGTCCGGCTCGCGTCGGCGTCGTCGCGCGCACCGGTGCCGCATCGGCGCGCCCGCGCGGTGCTGATGATCGCGACCTTCGGCCTGCTCGGCGGCGTGCTGCCCATGGTGCAGTTCGTCATCGAGTCCACCGGCGGCTCGCCCGAGGTGCCGAACACGTGGAACCGCGCCGTGCTCTCCGCCGGTGCCGCCGCCGTCACGATCGCGCTGACCGTCGACTGGCTCAGGATCGTCTACCGGCCGGACCGGAACACCCCGTGCCCGGACCGGCCGCGATGGTTCGAGCGTGTGAACGCCGTGAACTGGGTCACGGTGACGGCGCTGTCGGTGGCGGCGGGCTGGCTCGCGCATGCCGGCGCCGCCGTCGCGACACGGGGCATCGCCCCGCTCCTGGCCGACACGATCGCCGCGACCGTCTTCGTCATCGTCTGGGCCAACGTCGTCTGGTGGATGCCGGACCTCGTCCGCCGGGTGCCGGCGATGGACGACGGCGTCACCCGGGCGCCGCGCGCCTGACGCCGCGTCCCGGCGGGCCCGGGCGCAACAGGGGGCGGATGCCGCGAGCGCGCGCCCGCGGCATCCGCCCCGCCCCCCTAGACCAGCGAGTCCCGCCAGGCGGCGTGCAGCGCGGCGAACCGGCCGGTGCCACCGATGAGCTCGTCGGGCGAGCCGTCCTCGACGATGCGGCCGTGCTCCATGACGAGCACGCGGTCCGCGATGGCGACCGTCGAGAGCCGGTGCGCGATGATCACCGCGGTGCGGTCGGCGAGCAGCGTCTGCAGGCCCTCCTGCACCAGCCGCTCGCTCGGGATGTCGAGCGAGCTCGTGGCCTCGTCGAGGATGAGCACCGCCGGGTCGGCCAGGAACGCGCGCGCGAACGAGATCAGCTGGCGCTGGCCCGCCGACACGCGCCCGCCGCGCTTGTTCACGTCGGTGTCGTAGCCGTTCGGCAGTCCCTCGATGAACTCGTGCGCGCCGACCGCCTGCGCGGCGGCGACGATCTCCTCGAACGACGCCTCCGGCTTGCCGAGGGCGATGTTGTCGGCGACCGAGCCGGAGAAGAGGTAGGCCTCCTGCGTGACCATGACGATCGCGCGGCGCAGGTCCTTCGGGTGCATCCGGCGCAGGTCGACCCCGTCGAGCTCCACCACCCCGTCGCTCGGGTCGTAGAACCGCGAGATCAGCTTCGCGAGCGTCGACTTGCCCGCACCCGTCGACCCGACGAGCGCGACGGTCTGGCCCGCGGGGACGTCGAGGTCGAACCGGGGCAGCACGACGCGATCCGCCGTGTACGCGAACTCCACGCCCTCGAACCGCACGCGGCCGTCGGCCGTCCACAGGTCGACCGGGTCGGCCGGGTCGGGTACGCTCGGCTGTTCCTCGAGGACGCCCGAGATCTTCTCCAGCGCCGACGCCGCGGACTGGTAGGAGTTGTAGAACATGGCCAGCTCCTCCATCGGGTCGAAGAACCGCTTGGTGTAGAGCACGGCCGCGAGCAGCACGCCGACCTCGATGGCCCCGTCGACGGCGCGGAACCCGCCCACGAGCAGCACCGCGGCGACCGCGACGTAGCCCATGAAGTTGAGCGCCGGGTTGTACACCGCGAAGAGCCCGAGCGCCTTGGCGTTGACGTCGCGGTAGTCCTCGACGAGGTCGCCGAACACGCGCTCGTTGCGCCGCTCGGTCCGGAACGCCTGCACCGCGCGGATGCCGGTCATCGTCTCGACGAACTGCACGATCAGCTTCGCGCTCGCCACGCGCGACCGCCGGAACAGCCGCTGCGAGCGCACCTGGAACCAGCGCGTGAGCACCGCCAGGGGCAGCAGGGTGACGAGCAGCAGGAGGCCGGACAGCCAGTCCAGCCAGACCAGCGCGATCGCCGTGAACAGCATGTACAGCACGCCCCGGACGAGCTGGTTGATGCCCTCGTCCATGAGCTCGCGGATGGCGTCGAGGTCGCTCGTCTGGCGCGAGATGATCCGGCCCGAGGTGTACGACTCGTGGAACTCGAGCGAGAGCTTCTGCGTGTGCAGGAACACCCGCGTGCGCAGCTCGATGAGCACCGACTGGCTCACTCGCGCCGCGAGGCGGATGTACCAGGCGATCAGGAACGCTCCGACCGCACCGGTCACCAGGTACGCGAGGCCGGCGAGCCCGATCGGCATCCAGTCCTGCCGCATGAGCGCCGGCAGTCCCTGGTCGATGCCGTACGCGATGATCGCGGGGCCCGCGACCTGCGCACCGGTCGAGACGACGATGACCGCCATCGTCAGCCAGAGCTGCGCCCGCAGCGGCTGCAGCAGGGAGCCGAGCAGCCGGAGGCTGCGCGCGCGGATCCACCGCGACTCCGCCTTCGTGTACTCCTCGCGCTCCTCGCCCTGCACTCCGGTCACGGTGCTCATCGGATCGCCTCCTTCGTCTCGACCGGGGCCGTCAGCTCGTCCTCGATCAGGTCGGACGCGTCCGCGCGGACGCGTCGTTGCTCGTCCTCGAGGCTCGAGATGACGAAGCGGTAGTGCTCCGACTCCCGCAGGAGCTCGGAGTGGGTGCCGACCGCGGTGATGCGCCCGTCCTCGAGGAGGGCCACCCGGTCGGCGAGCATGACCGTCGACGGACGGTGCGCGACGATCAGGGCCGTCGTGCTCGCGAGCACGGTGCGCAGCTCGGCCTCGACATTCGCCTCGGTCGCCACGTCGAGGGCCGAGAGCGGGTCGTCGAGCACGAGCACGGCGGGATCGGCCGCCACGGCGCGCGCGAGCGCGAGCCGCTGCCGCTGGCCGCCGGAGAGGCTCATGCCCTCTTCGCCGACCTTCGTGTCGACGCCGTCGGGCAGTCCGTACGCGAACCCGGCCTGCGCGATGCGCAGCGCCTCCTCGAGCACGCGCTCCGCCTCCGCGGCGACCGCCGGGTCCGATGCCGCGTCACCCGTGAGCTCGGGACGACCGAGCAGCACGTTGTCGCGGACGGACGCCGAGAACAGGGTCGCGTCCTCGAACGCCATCGCGATGTGGCGACGCAGCTCCTCGCGGCTGAGCGCGCGGACGTCGACGCCGTCGAGCTCGACCGAGCCCGCCGTCACGTCGTACAGGCGCGTCGCGAGTGCGGTCATCGTGGTCTTGCCGGACCCCGTGAGGCCGACGAGCGCCATCGTCTCACCGGGCTCGAGCACGAGCTCGATGCCGTCGAGCAGGTCGCCGAACCGCTCGGGCGAGTCCTGGTAGCGGAAGCGGACGTCGCGGAACGCGAGTTCGCCGCGGGGCCGCTCGACGCGGACCGGCTGCCCCGGATCGGTGACCTCGTTCTCGGTGTCCATGATGTCGAAGTACCGGTCGGTCGCCGTCCGCGCGTCGAGCGAGAACGCCAGCAGGAAGCCGATGGACTCGATCGGCCACGCGAGCACCGCGGCCGTCGCGAAGAACGCCACGAGCTGTCCGACCGTGAGCTCGCCCTGCGACGCGAGCACGACGCCGAGCACGAGGCAGACGGCGAGCGCGACCGCCGGGACCACGAGGATCCACACCCAGATCGAGGCATCGAGCCGGGCCTTCTCGATCTCGGTCGAGCGCAGCTCCTCCGCCCGGGCGCGGAAGGAGGTCAGCGCGTGCTTGCCGCGACCGAACGCCTTGAGCACGCGGATGCCGTGCACGGACTCCTCGACGGCGGTCGCGAGGTCGCCGGACTGGTCCTGGCTGCGGCGCGAGACCTCGGAGTACCGCCCCTCGAAGCGGTAGCCGACGATCCAGAGCGGGATCGAGCAGGCGAGGTAGATGAGCCCGAGCATCCAGCTCATCGAGATCAGGATGGCCGCGCCGACGACGATCACGACGAGGTTCATCACGAGCAGCACGAGGCCGAAGGCCAGCCATCGGCGGATGAGGCCGAGGTCGCTGACGGCGCGCGAGAGCAGCTGCCCGCTCGGCCAGCGGTCGTGGAAGCTCACCGGGAGGTCCTGCAGCTTCGCGTACAGCGCGTCGCGCATGCGGGCCTCGACGCGCGTGGTCGGGCCTATGACGAGCCAGCGGCGCAGTGCGAACATGGCGGCCTCGCCGGCGCCGAGCGCGAGCACGAGCAGCGACAGCGGCACGACCGCGGCGCGGTCGCCGTCGGCCAGGGGTCCGTCGACGATCGACTCGAGGACCTGCGGGATGGCCAGCGCGATGAGCTGGGCGACGAGGTACGCCGCCATGCTCGCGACGATGGCGGCCATGGCCGGACCGACGTATGCGCGCAGGCGCATGAGCGCGCGCACGGTGCCGAGGCGCGCCGGTTGAGGCGGGTGGAGGGTGGGATGGGTGGCGGTCACGCCGGTTCCTTCCGGGAGAGCGCGACGGGTCGCGAACGTGCGGACTCGTCGTAGGGATACGCGAAATGGCAGCGCGCAGTAGCGCGCGGACGGCGGGGCATCGGCCCCGCGGGAGAGTGCCGGCGACCCGCCGGCTGGACGGCCTGCGGCGCTAGTGCCGGGAGGCCGTGGCGGGGGCGGCGTACGTCGGGACGAGCGCACCGAACGCCGCGACCGTGCGGGCGGGAATGCCGGTGTTCTTCATGTCGTCCTCCTACGTCGTGGTCACGAACCCGATGGCCGCCGGATGGGTCCCCGAGCGGCCAGCCCTTCAGGCTATGCCCCTCGGCGTCGATCACGCAAGAGCGGATTCTTCCCGGCGCGGCCGATGCGTCGGCCGCCGCACCGACGGCCGGGTCGCCGACGCGGCGCCCGGCGTCAGCGCACCCGCACCGACAGGCAGGTGACGCAGCCCTCGAGCTTCTCGAACTCGCTGACGTCGACCGTGACGACCCGGTAGCCGAGGCCCGAGAGCAGCTCGGCCGTGCGCGGGGCGGAGGCCGACATGAGCAGGGTCTCGTCCGTGAGCACCACGACGGCCACGCCCTCGGGCTCCGGCACCGCGAGGAAGCGCGGGAACAGCGTCGTGGTCTCGAGCAGGTCGGGATGGCCGATGACCGTACCGTCGGGCAGCGCGGTGGCCGCGCTCTTGAGGTGCAGCGCCCGGGTCATCGGCACCGCGACGACGGTGTAGCCGAGCGGCGAGAGGATGCCGCGGAGCTGGCGGATTCCCTCGGGGTTCGTCCGCGACGAGGCGCCCACGTACACGGTCGAGCCGACCTTGAGCACGTCGCCGCCGTCGAGTGTGCCGGGCGCCGCGATGCGGGCCACCGAGACGCCCGGCAGTGCGCGGACGGCACGCTCGACCGCGTCGAGCTCGGGTCGCCGCGACTCGGCGCCGGGGTTCGTGAGCACCGCCGTGTCGCCGAAGAAGGCGACGGTGTCCTCGATGAAGACCGAGTCGGGCAGGTCGGGCGCCGCGTCGACCTCGACGGTCTCCCAGCCCTCCGCGACGAGGGCGGCGCAGTAGTCGTCCCACTGCTCGTCGGCCCGGGCCTGGTCGACGGGACGGCGATCGACGTGCGTGAGCTCGGCCTCGTCGAGGTTCGACGCGGGGATGCGCACGAGCGCGACGCGACGCGTGGTGCGTCGCGGACGGTGCTGGAGCACCGCGCGCGACACCCGTGGTGCGAGGAACACCTCGGCCAGGACGGCCGCCACGATGAAGACCAGGTTCAGCCCGAGCAGGCTCGAGAGCACGAGCGAGAAGACCTGGCCCGTCACCTGCACGCCGCTCGCGGCAACGTTCACGCTCGCGGCGAGGAGCGTCGCGAGCACGGCGGACGTGAGCCCGACCGGCAGCGCGAGGAACCACGCGCGCAGCGCGCCGACGGCGTTGCCGATCGCGAGCAGGCCGAGGAGCACGAGCGCCGCGAGGGCGAAGTAGGGGACGATCTGGCCGAGCACCGCCGGGTTCTGGTCGCGCGAGACGAGGTTCGCGAGCACGCCCGCCCCGAAGGCGACGAGGGCGACCGAGCCCGCCGACGCCAGCGCCGCGATCGAGCGACGGGCCACGGTGGCCTGCGCGGGACTGGGGGCGGGCACGGCGGGAGGCTGGGTCGCAGGGGGCGTCATGGCCATGAGCCTATCGGCCGGGCGAACGGGGTCGCGCCGGGTTGCGGGGCGACCGGCATCGCCCCGCAACGCGGGTGCTCAGCGTGCGGCGTCGAGGCGTGCCACGGCGAGCCGCTCGGCGGCCTCGAGGGTCGTGATGCCCGCGGCGTCGGCGTCCCGCAGGACGGCGCCGACCACGTCGCCGATGCCGGCGATGCGGCGGTCGAGCTCGTCCTGGCCGATGCCCGGCGCCGCCGCGAGGTCGAGGTAGACGACGCCGCCCGCGTTCACCACGAAGTCCGGCGCCCACACGATGCCCCGCTGGCGCAGCATCCGGGCCACGTCGCGCTCGGCGAGCTGGTTGTTGGCGGCGCCGACGACGGCGCGGACGCGGAGTTCCTCGACGACCTCGGGCGTCAGCACGCCGCCGAGGCCGCACGGCACGAACACGTCGGCCTCGACGCGGTGCGCGTCGGCCGGCGAGACCCACTCGGCGCCGAGCTCGTCGGCGAGGGCGCGCTTGCCCTCGTGGACGTCGGCGACGGTGAGGCGGGCGCCGCCCGCGGCGAGCGCGCGCGCGAGGCGCCCGCCCACCTGGCCGAGGCCGGCGACCACGAAGTGGCGGCCGGCGACCTCGCGCGACCCGAACACGTGCTCGAGGGTCGCGAGGATCCCGGCGTGCACGCCCGCGGCCGTGGCATCCGCAGGCTCGCCGACGCCGCCCTGGTCGGCCGGCAGGCCGCAGACGTGCTCGGTGCGCTCGTGCACGACGGACATGAGCTCGGCGCTCGTGCCCACGTCCTCGGCGGTCATGTACGCCCCGCCGAGCGACTCGACGGCGTCGCCGAGGTCGAGCATCGCGTCGTGCCGGCGTGCCTCGTCGAGCGTCTCCCCCGCCGGGATGCAGACGACCGACTTGCCGCCGCCGCGCGCGAGGCCGGCCGCGGCGTTCTTGAGGGTCATGGCCTGCGACAGGCGCAGCGCGTCGGCCAGCGCGTCGGTCCAGTGCTCGTAGTGCCAGACGCGGGCGCCGCCGAGGGCCTGGCCGAGGGCCGTCGAGTGGACGGCGACGATGATGGTGAGCCCGGAGCGCGGACCGCGCGTGATGAGCACGCGTTCGTGGTCGGGGGCGTCGACGGGCAGTGCGGCGTGGACCCCGTGGGACGGGGAGGGGGCCGGGGCGTGGGTGATCGACATCGATCGGTTCTCCTTGTTCATCGCCTTGTGGGCGTGGCTGTGCGGGCGCTTCGTGGGCGCCCTCACCTCAAGGGTACCGCCGCGCACCGCCCCCGCGGCGCCGCCGCGGCCGCCGCCCGGCGGGCCGGATCCGATCAGTGGAAGAAGTGCCGCTCGCCGGTGAAGTACATGGTCACGCCGGCGGCCTTCGCGGCCGCGATGACCTCCTCGTCGCGCACCGACCCGCCCGGCTGGACGACGGCCGTGACGCCCGCGTCGAGCAGGATCTGCAGGCCGTCGGCGAAGGGGAAGAACGCGTCGGATGCCGCGACCGAGCCCGCGGCGCGGTCGCCCGCGCGCTCGACCGCCAGCTTGCACGAGTCGACGCGGTTCACCTGGCCCATGCCGACACCCACCGACGCCCCGCCCGAGGCGAGCAGGATCGCGTTCGACTTCACCGCGCGGCAGGCCCGCCACGCGAACTCGAGGTCGGCGAGCGTCGCCTCGCCGGCGGCCTCGCCTGCGGCGAGCGTCCACTCCGAGGCCGGCGCGAACGAGCGGTCGGCCTGCTGCAGAAGCAGCCCGCCGGAGACCTGCCGGATCTCGGTGACGGGCGGCTCGAAGCCGTCGGGCAGCTCGAGCAGGCGGATGTTCTTCTTCTGCGTGAGGATCTCGACCGCCTCGGGCTCGAAGCCCGGCGCGACGAGTACCTCGGTGAAGATGCCGGAGACCGTCTCGGCCATCTCGCGCGTCACGGGGCGGTTCGCCGCGATGACGCCGCCGAAGGCCGACACCGGGTCGCACTCGTGGGCACGGCGGTGGGCGTCCGCGATCGGGTCGGCCGCACCGACGGCGGCGACCGCGATGCCGCACGGGTTGGCGTGCTTGATGATCGCCACGGCCGGGGCCGCGAAGTCGTAGGCGGCCCGCACCGCGGCATCCGCATCGACGTAGTTGTTGTACGACATCTCCTTGCCGTGGAGCTGCCGGGCCTGGGCGATGCCCGGGCGGCCGCCGACGGCCGAGTAGCGGGCCGCCTGCTGGTGCGAGTTCTCGCCGTAGCGGAGGTCGGCGTCCTTGGTCCACGCCGCGCCGACCCACGCGGGGAACGGCGACTCCTCGGCGGCCTGGTCCGGCGCGATCGCGTTGCCGATCCACGACGCGACGGCGATGTCGTAGGTGGCGGTGTGGCGGAACGCCTCGCGCGCGAGCGCGCGGCGCTGCACGAGCGTGGTGCCGCCCGCGCGCACCGCCGAGACGACCTCGTCGTAGCGCTCGGGCGAGACGACCACGGCGACGTTCGCGTGGTTCTTCGCCGACGCGCGCACCATCGCGGGTCCGCCGATGTCGATCTGCTCGACGATGGCGTCGGGCTCGGCACCCGACGCGACGGTCTCGACGAACGGGTAGAGGTTCACGACCACGAGCTCGTACGGCGCGATGGCGAGCTCGGCGAGCTCCCGCTCGTGGTGCTCGAGCCGGAGGTCGGCGAGCAGCCCGGAGTGCACGGCGGGGTGGAGGGTGCGCACGCGCCCGTCGAGGTGCTCGGGGTAGCCGGTGACGTCGGCCACCTGGGTGACGGGCAGGCCCGCGTCGGCGATGGCCTTCGAGGTGCCGCCCGTCGAGATGATCTCGACGCCGGCGTCGACGAGCGCGGTGGCGAGTTCGACGACCCCGGTCTTGTCGCTCACGGCGATGAGGGCGCGGCGGACGGGGACGAGGTCGCGCTCACGGTAGAGGGCCGGGTCGATCGTGGCTCCGCTCATGATGCGGCGAGCTCCTTCAGGTCGAGGTGCGAGTTGGCGATGTCGAGCACGGCCTGGATGAGCAGGCGCCGCTCGACGGGCTTGATGCGGTCGTGGAGGGTGGTCTCGGTGTCGCCGCGGAGCACCGGCACGCGCTCCTGGGCGATGATCGGCCCGCCGTCGACCGAGTTGTCGACGACGATGAGGCTGGCCCCGGTCTCGGTGACGCCGGCGGCGAGCGCGTCGCGCACGCCGTGCGCGCCCGGGAACTCGGGCAGGTACGCGGGGTGCGTGTTGACGAGGAACGGACTGAACGCGTCGACGACCGCGGGCGGCACGAGCCGCATGAGACCCGACAGGATGACGAGGTCGGCGCCCCACGCGCGGACCTGCGCGATCAGGGCGTCGCCCCACTCCTCGCGGGAGTCGTAGGCGGTGTAGGGCACGGTGAACGCGGGGATCCCGAACTCCTCGCCGAGCGCCAGCCCCTCGCAGTCCCGGTCGGCGCCGATGGCGACGACGCGGGCGGGGAACTCGGCGTCCTCGGACGCCTCGAGCAGCGCGCGGAGGTTCGATCCCGTGCCCGAGATCAGCACGACGAGCTTCAGCACCCTATGAGGGTACCCGTCGCGCGGACGAGCGGATGACACGCTCCGGTCCGCGCACGCGAGCGGGGCGCTGCGTCAGCGCCGCCCGCGCGTGATGCCGTCGAGCTCCACGGTGGCGTCGGGGTCCTCCGCCGGTCGATCCTCGCCGTCGGCGCGGGCGTCGCGCCACCACGGGTCGTTCGGCGGCGGCTCCTCCTCATCGGGGCGTCCGTGCCGCGAGCGGGAACGTGCGGCGAACGCGCCGGCGATCGCACCGACCCCGACGCTCGCCGCAGCGACCCCGGCCACGAGCAGGGCGTCCGGCCCGACGTCCGCGAGGCGTCCCGGGCCGGCCGCACCGGCCGACGCGGCCGCCATCACGCCGAGCACGAGGCCCGCGACGACGCCGGAGCCCGCACCGACCGCGAGCGTGGCCCACCACGGCTCGTCGTCCCGCTCCGGCTTCGACCGCGCCACGAGCGCCGCGCCGAGGAAGCCGAGCAGCACCGGCAGCGCCAGCCAGAGGACGCCGAGCGGCGCCCCCTCCGCGGGCAGCCCGCCGAGCAGCGGCAGTCCCGGCACCGGTCCGATGAGGGTGACGCTCGGCGAGACGATGGTGCCCGTGCCCAGCGCGAAGCCGGGCCCGAGCATCCACGACGCGGTCCAGACGACGACGTTCGGCAGGAGCAGCAGTTCGGCGAGCGTGATCGCGATGCCACCGTCGACGCCGGCGCCGAGCGTCTGGTAGAGCCCGATGATCGTCGGATGGTCGAGCACGATGCGCACCGCGACGAGGACCGCGGCGACGGCGATCACGCCGAGCGCCGAGCCGACGCCGACCCGGATCGCCGAACGCACCCCGGCGCTCGCGACGAACGGCACCGTGTCCAGGCGCTCGCGCACGGCGCTCGTCGTGACATCCGTCGCCCAGCCGCGCCGCCCGAACGAGACCATCACGCCCGCGAGCACGCCGGCGGCGATGATCGCGCCCGGCAGCACCGCGGCCTGCCAGACCACCGGCATCGCGACGGGCGACGACGCGAGCAGCGCGCACGCGGTGCCGAGCAGGGCCGTGACGAGGACCGCCGAGACGGCGCCGACGATGGGGGTGCCGCTCGCGGTCGCCCGGCGCCCGATCCGGAGGCCGAACGCGAAGGTCAGCGCGGCGAAGCCGAGGAGGGCCATGCCGATCGTGAACGGCTCGTCGGCGCCCGCCATGCCGACCACCGACGCGGTGGCGGCGTCGAGGTGCACGACGAGGTCGACGCCGTGGCCGAGGAGCCAGGCGTCGGCCGCGGCGCGGAAGAACGCGTCGACGGGCACGGCGAGCCCGAAGTGCACGGCCCAGAGCAGCATGAGCGGGACCAGCGCGAGGCCGTAGCCGACGAGGGCGGCGACCGTGGCCTCGAGCGCGGCCAGGAGGGCGATCGTCGTGCGTCTCATCGCACGCGAGCCTAACCCGGCCGTGCGCGCTCAGCCGACAGGACGTGCGGGCTCGGCCGGATGCCCGGCGTCCGCGGCCGCGTCGGCCGCCGCGTCCGTCTCCGAGGGCGCGGGCACCTCCTCCGGTCGCCGGACCAGCTCGACGACGAGCACGGCCAGGAGGGCGATCACGACCGTCCAGAGCACGGTCGACGCACTCAGCGGCCGGCTCGCGAGCAGTACGAGGGACGCGATCACGGCGATCGCGGCGTACGCGACGACCCGCCAGCGGTGCAGGCCGGCGCCGAAGCGACCGGTGCTGATGCCGTGCGACGCGGCGCTCGAGCGCACCGCGCCGAAGCCGTCGTCCGCGAAACCGCGCACGCGCCGGGCGGGCGCAGACGGACCGGAGAGCCAGGCGATGAGCGCGACGGCGATCGCGAGCACCGTGAGCGCGGTGATCGACGACACCATGAGCTGCGTCAGGCCCGCGAACAGCGACTCCGCCGCACCCTTCGGCATGATCGACGGGCTCACCGTGCCGACGAAGAAGAGGCGGCCCGTGCCGAAGCCGGCGAGGGTCAGGAGCATCGTGAGCGCCAGCCCGACCGCGGTCCAGACGAGCGCGACGCTGCGTCGCTTCGCGACGAGCACGCCCGCGGCCAGGAGGGCGAGGACCACCCACGGCAGCCACGTGCCGGCGGCGACCGCGAGCGCGTAGATCGTCTGCACGAGGACGAGCGAGTCGGACTGCGCGATCTGCACGCTGCGGTCGATCACGGGGATCGCGGCCGCGAAGCCCACCCCCTGCTCGGTCAGGCGGTCCTTGACCGCCTGGATGATCGGCCCGAGCTGGATCGACAGCGTGCCGTCGCCGCCGATCGCCAGCGCGGCATCGGGATCGCCCTGGAGCGCGGCGGTGAACTGTCGGTGCGTGGCGGTGAGCGACGCGCGCCAGACGTCCGCGAACGCGTCCGAGGCGATGACCCGGTCGACCGTCGACGAGAGCAGGGAGCTGAGGCCCTGCGCGGCGGGCGCCTCGAGCAGCCCGAGGGCGTCCTCCGCGCGGGGCGGCAGGTCGAGGGCGCGGATGCCGTCGAACACGTCCGACGTCAGCTGCGGGATGTCGACCTGCTCTTCGATCGCGACGGTGACCTCGTCGGCGATGAACGCCTGCACCTCGGGGTCGTCGGCGAGCGGACCGAACGTCGAGACGAACCGGTCGGTGTCGACGAGCTCGGCGCGGGCCCACGCGCTCACGACCGCGACCGGCGCGAGCAGCAGTCCGAGCACGACGAGGACGACGGCGGCGACGGTGCGCCCCCGACGCCGCTTCGGCGGCGCGGTCGCGACTGCCGCGACGTCGGCCGACAGGTCGCGCGTCTCGGCGACGTCGGCGCGGAGGCGTTCGTTCTCGGCCTCGAGCTCGGCGATGCGGGCGCGCAGGTCGTCGTCGGTGTCCGTCGCATCGCTCATGTGCGATCCACTCCCCCGGGGTCGGCTTCGCAGCCGACGATATCGAGGGGCCCGCCCGCGCAGGGGTCCATGGTCCCGCGACACGCCGCGGCGCGGCATCCGTCGTCAGTGCACGAGCGCCTTGAGCACGATCATCGCGACGCCGAAGGCCGCCGTGCCGAGTGCGCCGATCACCTGCATGAGCACGCTCGCGCCGCGCCGGCGGAAGGCGATGAAGCCGAGGACCGCGAGCACGACCACGCCCGTCCAGAGGGCGGTCCAGTTGGCCAGGGTGTCCGGGATCGCGCGCGTCGCGCCGAGCAGCAGGATCGCCGACGGGATGAGCGCCGCGACGAGCATGCCGAACGAGCGTCGGAGCGCGCCGCGGAAGGCCTCGCCGAGGCCGACCATCCGGCCGTCGTCGAACCCGTGGTGGGCGACCGTGCCGGCGTAGACGTGCGCGGCCCAGAACACCAGCACCGTGATGAGGACCGTCCAGAACACCTGCCACGAGCTCTCGCCGTGGCCGGCCGCGACGACGATCATGCCCGAGACGAGGATGACGCCGTAGACCGACTCCTCGGTCACGAAGCTCGTGCGGAGGACGTGGGCGGCGCTGGGCCTGGGCGCTCCGGTGGTCATGGACCCATGCTGCCACGCCCGCGCCCGCGGCCACGGCGAGCGCGGATCGACCCCTGTTCTGGGGATATGAGCATTGCTCAGTACCGGTTCCGGGCGCACCGCTGCCGGAGTATCGTGCGGACTGGCGTACCCAAGGACCACTACGGCGCGACGCACGCCCGCGACGACCTACCCACGTCGGCGGACGCGCCGATGACAGGAGCCCGATCCTGCCCGCTCGCCCGCAGGGGACGTCCGGCCCGCCCGGACCGGACGAAACTGCGACACCGGAGGCGATGATGCCCCACACAACCCGAATCCGGACACCCGAGCAGCGCGCGGCCTTCCGGAGACGATGTCTACGAGGGGCCGCAGGAGTGGGCTTCCTCGCGCTCGTGAGCACCGTGATGATCGGCGGTCCGGCGCAGGCGGTCAACCCGCCGGGCATCATCAGCCTCGACGGCAGCAACTTCGAGATCGACTCCGACGCGAACCTCGTGGTCGACAACGTCGGATGGGACGACTGGGCCTCGGTGGACTACGTCGTGCAGCCGGACGCCGAGTCCGGCACCGGCGACGACTCGTTCGGCCAGGGATCCAAGGAGGACACCCCGGTGCCCTCGCCTGTCACCGGCAGCATCCCGCCGAACAAGTCCGACCTGAAGAACTTCGGGCTCTACCTCGAGGAGACCCCGGGCGGCGACTTCCTGCACCTGTTCTGGCAC
>NZ_BAAAPW010000009.1:0-12941 GCF_039531345.1 Agromyces tropicus
GCGTTCGTCCTGAGCCAGGATCAAACTCTCCAAAAAAAATGGTTCAACCAACCCCGAAAGGAAGGTCAAGTTCAATCACTGACAGAGAAACAACTGACTTCAAAAAATCAAATTGTCCATCAATCAAAGAAATCACCGCCCACCCCAAAACGGAGCGGGACGGGGTTCAAAAAAATGGCATTGAACATAGTGCACGCTGTTGAGTTCTCAAGGAACGGACGCACCCGGTTCACGACCGCTCGTGGCGAGTCGATCATCCGAAGCGATGTTCGTCATTCACCCGGGGATCCCGTGGGACCGGTCCGGATGCTTCGAACCCCGGGACCACGAGGATCAGGGGGTTCGGGATCGTGCCGCTTGAGGAGGTGGAGCTTCTCGCTTCACTCGCTCCTTTGGGGCAACGAATGAATACTCTACGTAGCGCCGGGCCCTCCCGCAACTCGGCACTGCATCCCGGGCGTGTCGCGCCTCATCGGGCCCATTCGGGCGGATCCGAGCCCCACGGCCGGGGCGCCTCGCACCATGCCGTGGGACCGCCCGGTGCTGCGATCGCGGGCGCCGCCAGGCGCTGCGTTCCCGCGGGGCCGGACAGGTTCACGGCCAGGGCCTCGCGGGCGTCCACGTCGAGTCCGGGCGGTGCCGGCTGCGCGGTGCGGGGCATCCCCAGCAGTTCCGCCGCAGTGCGGCGCAGCGACATCCGCGCGAGCCAGGCGCCGCCCTCCGCCGACCGGCGCTCGAGCAGCGAGGTCACCGCCGCCGCGAGCAGGTATCCGGTCGCGTGGTCGAGCGCCTGGGCGGGCAATGCGCCCGGTCGATCGCGGTCCCCCTCGACGACGGCGATGCCTGAGGACGCCTGCACGAGGCTGTCGAACCCGCCGCGCTCCCCCGCCTCCGCGTCGAACCCCCAGGCGGACAGCTGGGCGACGACGAGGCCCGGCCGTCGCTCGGCGAGCCGTGCGGGATCGAGCCCGAGCCGCTCGAGCGCCGCCGGGCGGTAGCCGAGCACCACGACGTCGGCCCGGCCGAGCAGGTGCTCGAAGCGCTGGGCGTCCGGAGCCTGCCGAAGGTCGAGCAGCGTGGTGCGCTTGCCCGGGCCGCCCTCGAGGTGCTGCCAGCCGATCTCGGCGGGCTCCGGCGGATCGACCCGGAGCACCTCCGCTCCGAGCAGGGCGAGCGTGCGCGTCGCGACCGGCCCGGCGATCACGCGGGTGAGGTCGAGCACGCGGACGCCGGAGAGCGGCGCGGGTGCGGAGCCCGACCGGCGGGTGCCCGTCGGGTCCGTGTCGTCGAGGCGGGCGACCTCCACCAGCGGACGCCGTCGCCACGCGGCATCCGCTGCCGGATCCTCCGGCGCCACGGCGACGCACATGCCGCCGGCCCCGGTCACGGCCTCGGCGAGGTCGTCCGCCGCCCAGGTCGCGACGGCTGCATCGACGTCGTCGGGGGTGGGTGACGCGTCCGGCGCGAACCCGAGCACGCGACGGAGCGCCGCCGCATGGTGCGGGTAGTTCCCGTGGGTGCGCACCCAGCCGTCGCGCGCCCGTCGGAAGCCCGACAGCGGCGACCAGACGTCGGGCGCGACGCCGTCGAAGCGGGCCACCCGTTCGCTCTGGAACGCCGCCGCGATGCGCGGCCCGTCCAGTCGGATCGACCGCGGCGACGCGGTGCGCGCCCAGCCCGCGAGGCTCGCCGCGGCGACCGACGCGACGGCGAGGGCCGACACGTCGACGTGCGCGGGCAGCGGCGCATCGGGCAGTGGCGCGAGCGCGTCGAGCTCCCCGGCGTCGCGATCGAGCTCCGTCCAGACGCGAGCGAGGAGCCGGTCGGCCGCCTCGCGCGTCACGGTCGGCCTATCGCACGAAGACGCCCGAGAGCGTCTTCTTCCCACGACGGAGCACGGCCATGCCGCCGTTGCCCGCGCGGTCGCCGATGGTCGCGGCGTCGTCCTCGACGCGCACGTTGTCGACCGACACGCCGCCCTGGGCGATCGCCCGGCGGCCCTCGCTCAGGCTGGAGACGAGGCCCGTGTCGACGAGCAGCTGCACGACCGTGGCATCCGCCGCAGCCTCCGTGTGGGGCAGTTCCCGCAACGCCGCCTCGAGCGTGCCGTGGTCGAGCCCGGCGAGCTCGCCACGCCCGAAGAGCGCCTCGGATGCCGCGATGACGGCGGCCGTGGCCTCCGGTCCGTGGACGAGGGTCGTGACCTCGTGCGCCAGGACCCTCTGCGCCTCGCGGCGGAAGGGCTCCTCGGCGACCTTCCGCTCCAGCTCCTCGATGCGCTCGCGCGAGAGGAAGGTGAAGACCTTGAGGCGGTCGATCACGTCGGCGTCGTCGGCGTTGAGCCAGAACTGGTAGAAGCGGTACGGGCTGCACATCTCGGCGTCGAGCCAGATGGCGTTGCCCTCGCTCTTGCCGAACTTCGTGCCGTCGGAGTTCGTGATGAGCGGCGTGCCGATCGCGTGCACGTGCACGCCCTCGACGCGGTGGATGAGGTCGGTGCCGCTCGTGAGGTTGCCCCACTGGTCGCTGCCGCCGGTCTGCAGCACGCAGCCGTACTGGCGGTAGAGCTCGAGGTAGTCGAACCCTTGCAGGATCTGGTAGCTGAACTCGGTGTAGCTGATGCCGGCCTCGGAGTTCAGGCGCGAGGCGACCGCGTCCTTCTTCAGCATGGTGCCCACGCGGTAGTGCTTGCCGATGTCGCGGAGGAAGTCGATGGCCGACAGGCCCTCGGTCCAGTCGAGGTTGTTCACCATGCGGACGGCGTTCTCGCCCTCGCCCGAGAGGAACCGACTGACCTGCGCGCGGAGCCGGCCGACCCACTCGGCGACCGTCTCCTTCGTGTTGAGCGTGCGCTCCGCCGTCGGGCGGGGGTCGCCGATGAGGCCGGTCGAGCCGCCCACGAGGCCGAGCGGGTGGTGCCCGGCCAGCTGCAGCCGGCGGAGCGTCAGGATCTGCACGAGGTTGCCGAGGTGCAGGCTGGGCGCGGTCGGGTCGAACCCGCAGTAGTACGTGATCGGCCCGCCGGCGAGGAGTTCCTTCAGGCTCGACTCGTCGGTCGAGACGTGGACGAGTCCGCGCCAGCGGAGCTCCTCCCAGACGTCGTCGAACGAGGGGTCGTTCTGCTGCGTGGCGAGGATCGCTGGGTCGGACACGACAGCAAGGCTAGCAGCGGGCCCTCGACCCGCAGTCGCATGCGTCAGCCTTGATTCGACGGATTGAAGCCTGTAGACTTCAACACTGATCCTGAAGCCTGAACCCTTCATCAAGGACGGAGTCGCGATGTACGTCGTCACCGCCGACCAGGTCGACAGCCGCACCGACGTCGACCGCTCCGAAGCCATGCGCGACCACCTGCAGGAGCGGTTCGGCGACGTGCTCCGCCTCCCGGTCGACCAGACGGCCGGAGACGAGCTCCAGCTGCTCACCGCCGATGCCGAGGCGGCGGTCGACGTGATCCTCGAGCTCGCCCGCGACGGCCACTGGAGCATCGGCCTCGGCGTCGGCGAGGTCCGCGAACCGCTGCCCGATGCCGTGCGCAAGGCGACCGGCGAGGCCTTCTTCGCCGCGCGCGAGGCGGTCGAGGCCGCGAAGCGCGCCGACGCCCGCTTCGCGCTCCGCGCGCCCTCCTCCGACGCCGTCCCGGTGCCGCCGGACGACGTCGAGGCGATCGCGCGCCTCCTCCTGCTGCTCCGCGACCGCCGCACCGCTCAGGGCTGGGAGGCCGTCGACCTCGTGCGCGACGGGCGATCGCAGAAGGACGCCGCCGAGCGGCTCGGCATCTCGGACGCCGCGGTCAGCCAGCGGCTGCGCACCGCGATGTGGTCCGCCGACGCCGATGCGCGCCCGGCGCTCGTGCGACTCGTCGCTATGCTCGACGCGACCCCGGACCCGAACCCGGGACAGATGCGGAGGACCACGTGAACGTCGTCGCAGCGATGTCGGTCGTGGGATGGGTGGTGATCGTCGGCGCCCTCGCCGCCGCGGCGGTCCTCTCCGTCCTCGCCTACCTCCGGCCGCGCCCGACCCCGCTGTGGTCGGCCGCCGGCTCCCTCGGCCTCGCGATCGTCGCGGCGTCGACCGTGCCGGACGACGTGCCCGCCGTCGCGGCACCGCTCGCGGGCCTGCTCGGCATGGTGGTCGCCGTCTTCGGCGGCAGCCCGGCCGCGGCGACCGCGCTGCAGCTCGCCATGGGCTCCAGCACGCCGCCCGGTGCGCACGGCGGCATCCTCGTCCCCGTCCGCTCCGACGAACCCGCCGCACCCGGCGTGGTCCCCGCCCGGCGGGAGGTCCTGCGCGGCGGCCTCACGATCGGCGTCCTCGAACGGCTCGCCGCGGCGGGCACGATCATCGCGGGCTTCCCCGAGGGCCTGGCCATCGTCGTGGCCGTCAAGGGCGTCGGCCGGTTCACCGAGCTCGACGCGCCCGAGGCGCGGGAGCGGTTCATCATCGGCACCTTCGCGAGCCTCATCTGGGCGTGCGCCGCCGCCCTCGCCGTCCACCTCGCCGTGCGCTGACCCTCCCGCACGACGGAGGCGGTCGGGCGCCACTGCGGGCCGCCGCGGCCATGCGGACGCCGCGGCATCCGCTCAGTGCGACCGCGGATGCCGCCGGTAGGGCGAGACGCCGGGATCTCCCGGGAGCCAGAAGCGCCACGGGTACCCCGCCGCGCCGCCCGGCCCGCTGACCCCGGTGCGCGGCCCGGTCGCGTACGGCAGCGGATCCACCGGCACCTCGAGCGAGAACGGCGGGGCGAGCAGGTCGGCGCCGTTCGCGGTCAGCGGCACCCCGAGCGCCTGCGCGAGGCGAGCCGGTCCCCTGGCGAGATCGCGCTCGGTCGACCGCGGGCGCCGCGCCTGCGCGAGCGCGACGCCGTCGACGACCGTGCCGCCGCGCAGCAGGATTCCGCCCGACGTGCCCGGCGCCTCGGCGACGACGTTGAGGCACACGTGCATGCCGTAGGTGAAGTACGCGTAGAGTCGCCCGCCTTCGCCGAACATGACCGCGTTGCGCGGCGTGCGCCCCCGGAACGCGTGCGAGCCCGGGTCGACGCCGACGCCGCGGTAGGCCTCGACCTCGGAGAGCCGGACGGCGACGCGCCCGTCGTCCGCCTCGAACGCGAGCACCGCGCCCAGCAGCTGCGGGGCGAGCGACACCGGGTCCCGCCGGAACCACGCGCGCTCGGGGACCCGGAGCCCGGCCGCCGGCCGCGGCATCCGCTCGTCCTCGATCATGCGGCGCCGACCGTCAGTTGTCCGCTCCCGGCAGGCTCGTCACGAGGTGCCGCACCCGGTCGGCGAGCGCGGCGAACTGCGCGTCGACGCGGGCGGGCGCCGTGCCGCCGATGCCGTCGCGGCTCGCGACGGACCCCTCGATCGTGAGCACCTCGCGGACCTCGGGGCGCAGGTGGCGCGAGATCCCCAGCAGCGCCTCGTCGTCGACCTCGTGCAGCTCGAGCCCGTGCTCCTCCGCGTACCGGACGAGGGCGCCCGTGATCTCGTGCGCGTCGCGGAACGGGACCCGGCGCTTGACCAGCCACTCGGCCACGTCGGTCGCGAGCGAGAACCCGGCGGGCGCGAGCTCGGCCATCCGCTCGACGTGGAAGGTCAGCGTCGCGATCATGCCGGTGAATGCCGGCAGGAGCACCTCCAGGGTCTCGACCGAGTCGAAGACCGGTTCCTTGTCCTCCTGCAGATCGCGGTTGTACGCGAGCGGCAGGGCCTTGAGCGTCGCGAGCAGCCCCGTCAGGTTGCCGACGAGGCGCCCCGACTTGCCGCGCGCGAGCTCGGCGATGTCGGGGTTCTTCTTCTGCGGCATGATCGACGAGCCCGTCGAGTACGCGTCGTCGAGCGTGACGAAGCCGAACTCGCGCGTGTTCCAGAGGATGACCTCCTCCGAGATGCGGGAGAGGTCGATGCCGATCATCGCGGCCACGAACGCGAACTCGGCGACCACGTCGCGGCTCGCGGTGCCGTCGATCGAGTTCTCGGCCGGGTGCGCGAGCCCGAGGTCGCGGGCGACGGATGCCGCGTCCAGCCCGAGCGTCGACCCGGCGAGCGCACCGCCGCCGTACGGCGACACGTCGGCGCGCTTCATCCAGTCGACGAGGCGCTCGAGGTCGCGGGACAGCGCCCAGCCGTGGGCCAGCAGGTGGTGCGCGAGCAGCACGGGCTGGGCGTGCTGCAGATGGGTGCGCCCGGGCATGATCGCCGTGCGGTGGGCGTCGGCCTGCGCCGAGAGCGCGTCGATCAGGTGCACGAGCATGCGGCCGATCGTGACCGCGTGGTCTTTCAGGTACAGCCGCACGAGGGTCGCGATCTGGTCGTTCCGGCTGCGGCCCGCGCGCAGCTTTCCGCCCAGCTCGGCGCCGACCTCGTCGATGAGCGCCGCCTCGAGGGCGCCGTGCACGTCCTCGTCGGAGTCCGCGGCGACGAGCTCGCCCGAGACGACCTTCGCCTCGAGCGCGTCGAGGCCGACGAGCATGCGCGTCAGCTCCGCCTCGTCGAGGTACACGGCCGCGGCGAGCGCGCGGGCGTGCGCGCGCGAGCCGGCGAGGTCGTACGGGGCGAGCTGCCAGTCGAAGTGCGTCGACTTCGACAGCCGCTGCAGCTCCGGCGACGGGCCGCCGGTGAAGCGGGCGCCCCAGAGCGAGCCCTCGTTCGTGCCGTGCTGGTCCGCCATGCTCACGCGTCCTTCCGTGCCAGGAGCCACACGAGCAGCGCCTTCTGCGCGTGCAGCCGGTTCTCCGCCTCGTCCCAGATGATCGACTGCGGTCCGTCGATGACGTCCGCGGTGACCTCGTAGCCGCGGTCGGCGGGCAGGCAGTGCAGGAAGACCGCGTCGGGCTTGGCGAGCGCCATCGTCTCGGCGTCGACGGCGTAGGCGCCGAAGGTCGCGACGCGGTGCGCCTTCTCGTCCTCCTTGCCCATGGAGACCCACGTGTCGGTGACGACGACGTCGGCCCCGGCAGCGGCCTCGGCCGCGTCGGTGTAGAGGGCGACCGAGCCGCCCGTCGTCTCGGCGATGCGGTCGGCGTCGGCGACGACGGATGCCGCGGGCGCGAACTCCTCGGGCGAGGCGACGCGCACGTGCATTCCGGCGGTCGCGCCGGCGAGCACGTAGGACTGCGCCATGTTCGACGCGCCGTCGCCGAGGAAGGCGACCGTGAGCCCGGCGAGCGAGCCCTTGTGCTCGCGGATCGTGAGCAGGTCGGCGAGGAGCTGGCAGGGGTGGAAGTCGTCCGACAGGGCGTTCACGACGGGCACGGTCGTGCCCTCGGCCATCTCGACGAGGCCGGCCTGCGCGTAGGTGCGCCAGACGATCGCCGACACCATGCGCTCGAGCACGCGGGCCGTGTCGGACGGGGTCTCCTTGCCGCCCAACTGGCTGTTCGCGGTCGAGATGATGAGCGGCGAGCCGCCCAGGTCGGCGATGCCGACCGCGAACGAGACGCGGGTGCGGGTCGAGGACTTGTCGAAGATGACGGCGACGGTCTGCGGGCCGGCGAGCGGGGTCTGCGACCAGCGGTCGGCCTTCAGTCGCTCGGCGAGGTCGAGGATCTCGGCCTGCTCCGCGGGCGTGATGTCGTCGTCCCGGAGGAAGTGGCGGGTCATGGGGCTCCGTTCTGCGCGGGGCGAGCGGGGGTGGTCAGAGGGTGTCGGCGACGGCGGCGAGCGCTCGGCCGAATCGGTCCTGGAACTCGTCGAGCTCGGCGTCGCCGATGGTGAGCGGCGGCGCGATGCGGATCGTCGAGTCGTTGGCGGCGTTCACGATGAGGCCGGCCTCCATCGCGGCCGCGGAGACGTGGCCGGCGACGGGCTCGGCGAGGGCGACGCCGACGAGCAGGCCGCGTCCGCGGACGCCGGCCACGAGCGGTGACCCGAGGCCCTCCACGCGCTCGCGCAGCTGGATGCCGCGGCGCGCGGCGTTGCCGACGAGGTCGGCGCCTTCGATCTCGTCGAGCACGGCGCCCGCGACCGAGGTCGCGAGCGGGTTGCCGCCGAAGGTCGAGCCGTGCTGGCCCTTGGAGAAGAGGTCGGACGCGTGGCCGAACGTCACGAGGCCGCCGATGGGGATGCCGCCGCCGATCCCCTTCGCGACCGTGATCGCGTCGGGCAGGATGCCCGCGTGCTGGTAGGCGAACCACTCGCCGGTGCGCCCGGCGCCGGTCTGGATCTCGTCGACGATGAGGAGCGCGCCATGGCGACGGGTCAGCTCGCGCGCCGCCTCGAGGTACCCCGGGGGCAGCTCGAGCACGCCGGCCTCGCCCTTGATGGGCTCGAGGATGAGCGCGGCGACCGAGTCGTCCATCGCCGCCTCGAGCGCCTCGACGGTCGAGGGCAGGTGCGTCACGCCGCCCGGGAGCGGTTCGAAGCCGTCGCGCATCGCGGGCTTGCCGGTGAGTGCGAGCGAGCCCATGGTGCGGCCGTGGAAGGCGTCGACGAGGGCGAGCACGCGCGTGCGCGCGCCGCCGGAGTTGTTGCGCCGGGCGAGCTTGAACGCCGCCTCGTTGGCTTCGGCGCCCGAGTTGCCGAACCACACGCGACCCGCGTCGCCGGCGCCCGACAGCCGGGTCAGCCGGTCGGCGAGCTCCATGGTCGGCCGCGTGGCGAAGTAGTTCGAGACGTGGGCGAGCGTCGCCGCCTGGCGGGAGACCGCCTCGACGAACACCGGGTGCGCGTGCCCGAGGGAGTTGACCGCGATGCCGGCCAGGAAGTCGAGGTAGCGCGTGCCCTCGTCGTCCCAGACCCACGCGCCCTCGCCGCGTTCGAGCCGCGCCAGCGGCGCGCCGAGCGTGCGCATCATCCGGTGCGCGTAGTGGTCGCGCCAGTCGTTCGAGCCGGTCACGACGTCGCTCCCGCGGCATCCGCCGTCGCTGCGGCATCCGACATCGCCACGACCTCGGTGCCGATCCCCTGCCTGGTGAAGATCTCGAGCAGGATCGAGTGCGGGACGCGGCCGTCGATGATCGCCGCCTTCGGCACACCGCCGGCGACGGCCTCGAGGCACGCCGTCATCTTCGGGATCATCCCGGACTGCAGCGACGGCAGCAGCGCCTCGAGCTCCGCGACGTCGATCTCGGACACGAGCGAGTCGCGGTTCGGCCAGTCGCGGTAGAGGCCGGCGACGTCGGTCAGGATCACGAGCTTCGCGGCGCCGAGGGCGACCGCGAGCGAGGCGGCCGCCGAGTCGGCGTTCACGTTGAGGGACTGGCCGGGTCGGTCGATGTCGGGGGCGATCGAGGAGACCACCGGGATACGGCCGGCGTCCACCTGGGCGAGCACCGCCTCCGGGTCGACCTCGACGACGTCGCCGACGAGCCCGAGGTCGACCTCGACGCCGTCGACGAGGGCGCCGCGACGGCGGCCGCGGAACAGGCCCGCGTCCTCGCCGGAGAGCCCGGCCGCGAGCGGACCGTGCTCGTTGACGAGGCTGACCAGCTCACGGTTGACCTGCCCCGAGAGCACCATCCGGACGACGTCCATCGTCTCGGGCGTCGTGACCCGGTAGCCGCCGCGGAACTCGCTGGCGATGCCGAGCCGGTCGAGCATCGACGAGATCTGCGGGCCGCCGCCGTGCACGACGACCGGGCGGATGCCGGCGTAGCGGAGGTAGACCATGTCCTCGGCGAAGGCGCGCTGCAGCTCGGGGCTGACCATCGCGTTGCCGCCGAACTTCACGACGATCGTCTCGCCGTGGAAGCGCTTCAGCCAGGGCAGCGCCTCGATGAGCGTGGCGGCCTTGCGCGCCGCGACGGCCGCGTCGCTGCGTGCATCGCTGTCGTCCGCTCCGTCGCTGCCGGCGTCCGGGTCGGGGTCGGGGTCCGAAGTCATCTGCTCCTCGTCCATGTCAGCTCGAGTACGCGCTGTTCTCGTGCACGTAGTCGTGCGTGAGGTCGTTCGTGCGGATCGTGGCCGTCTCCTCGCCCGCGTGCAGCTCCACGACCACGTGCGTCGCACGCGGCGTCAGGTCCACCTCGTCGCGCGGCCGGTCCGGGCGACCGGCGTGGCACACCCGGACCCCGTTCATCGTGACGTCGACGAGGTACGGGTCGAAGTCGGCGGAGGTCGTGCCGATCGCCGCGAGCACGCGGCCCCAGTTGGGGTCGTTGCCGAAGATCGCGGCCTTGAAGAGGTTGTTGCGCGCCACCGAGCGGCCGACCTCGACCGCGTCGTCCTCGGTGACCGCACCGCGGACCTCGATCGCGATGTCGTGGCTCGCGCCCTCGGCGTCGGACTGCAGCTGGAGCGCGAGGTCGGCGCACGCGGTCGTCAGCGCGTCCGCGAACGTCTCGGGATCGGGCTCGACGCCCGAGGCGCCCGAGGCCATCACGGTGACCTGGTCGTTGGTCGACATGCAACCGTCCGAGTCCAGCCGGTCGAACGTGACGCGCGTCGCGCGTCGCAGCGCGGCGTCGAGCCCCTCCGCGTCGACCACGGCGTCGGTCGTGAGCACGACGAGCATGGTCGCGAGGCCCGGCGCGAGCATGCCGGCGCCCTTGGCCATGCCGCCGATGCGCCAGCCGTCGACGACGACCTCGACGGTCTTCGGTCGCGAGTCGGTCGTCATGATGGCCCGCGCCGCGTCGTCGCCCGCCGCCTCGTCGGCAGACAGCCGGTTGACCGCCGACAGGACGCCCTCCTCGAGCACCTCGCCGTCGAGCTGCTCGCCGATGAGGCCGGTCGAGCAGACCAGCACGTCGCCCGCGGCGACCTCGAGGGCGGATGCCGCGGCCTCGGCGGTGCGGTGGGTGACCTGGAAGCCCTCGGGGCCGGTGAAGCAGTTCGCTCCGCCGGAGTTCAGCACGATCGCCGCGACGGTGCCGTCGCGGACCACCTGCTCGGACCACAGGATGGGGTTCGCCTTCGCCCGGTTGGACGTGAAGACGGCCGCCCCGCTCGCGAGCGGGCCGCGGTTCACGATCACGGCGAGGTCGAGTGCCCCGGAACGCTTGATCCCGGCGGCGATGCCGGCGGCCTCGAATCCGGAAGGTGCGGTGACGCTCACGGTGCGACTCCGTTCACGGGGAGTCCGGTCGCCTCGGCGAGGCCGAGGGCGATGTTCGCGGACTGGATGGCGGCACCTGCGGTGCCCTTGACGAGGTTGTCGACCGCGGTGACCACGACGACGCGGCCCGCCGCCTCGTCGACGGCGAGGCCGATGAGCGCCGTGTTCGCGCCGAGCACGTCGGCCGTCCGCGGGAACTGCCCCTCGGGCAGCAGCTGCACGAACGGCTCCCCCGCGTACGCGTCCTCCCAGGCCGACCGGACCGCCGCGGCATCCGTCCCGGGCACGATGCGGGCCGTGGAGGTGGCGAGGATGCCGCGCGACATCGGCACGATCACGGGCGTGAAGGAGATCGTCGGCGAGGCCGCGCCTGCCCAGCGGAGCGCCTGCTGGATCTCGGGGATGTGGCGGTGCGTGCCGCCGACGGCATACGGGTTCGCGGAGCCGAGGATCTCGGAGCCGAGCAGGTGCGCCTTCAGCGCGCGACCCGCGCCGGACGGCCCCACCGCGAGCACCGAGACGAGGTCGGCGTCCTCGATGACGCCGGCGCGGATGCCTGGCGCGAGCGAGAGCGCGACGGTCGACGCGTTGCAGCCCGGGGCGGCGATCCGGCGCGTGCCGGCCAGCCGCGAGCGCTGCGTGCTGGACAGCCGCGGCAGCTCCGGGACGCCGTACTCCCACGCGCCGTGGAAGTCGCCGCCGTAGAACGCCGCCCAGTCGTCGGCCTCCTCGAGCCGGTGGTCGGCGCCGCAGTCGATGACGAGGGTGTCGGCGGACAGCTCGGCCGCGATCGCGCCCGAGGCGCCGTGCGGCAGGGCGAGGAAGACCACGTCGTGCCCGGCGAGGGTCGCGGGCGAGGTCTCCTTGAGCGTGAGGTGCGTGTAGCTGCGCAGGTGCGGCTGCACCGCGGTGAGCGGCTGGCCGGCGTTGGAGTGCGCGGTCACGGTCCGCACGTCGAAATCGGGATGGTCGGCGAGCAGGCGCAGCAGTTCGCCGCCCGCATAGCCGGACGCGCCGGAGACGGCGACGGTAAACGTCATGGAATCCACCTTATGGGCTGTTCGAGGAGGGGTTACGGCTCCGGCGACGCCCGGGACGGCAGGCTCAGGCCGTCGCGGGGGTCGCCTGGATTCGGCGCCCGCCCCGACGTCGGCCGCGCAGCACGACGGCACGCGAGACGCGTGCGAGGTCGGCGGGCCGGACGGTGGACATGCAGCGACCATATCGGGACGCCGCGCCCACCGCCAATCGAGGGACGACCGATGACGCCGGCTGCGGCGACGACGGGCGCGGCAGGGGCGCGCCGGTCAGACCTCGTCGCCCCTGGCCATCACCCAGGCGCGGTCGACCAGGGCCTCGAGCGCGTGCCGGTCGATCGTGTCGAGCCGGCCGATCCAGAGGCAGCCGGCACCGACCTTCACCTTGCCGAGCCGATCGATGAGCTCCTCCGCACCCGGCGTCTGCAGGCCGTAGAGCGAGACCGACGCCCTGCGCGGCGAGAACCCGACGACCATCCAGTCGCCCTCGCGACCCGTCGCGTAGCGGTAGTGCTGCAGGCCGTATCCGACGATCGACGGTCCCCACATCACGCCGTCGGTGTCGGTGACCCGGTCGAAGAGCTCGCGCAGCTCCAAGCCGTCCGCACGTCGACCGGCGGGTTCGACCGCCTCGAGGAACTCGGACACCGAGGCATCCGTCGGCTTCGTCTTCGGTTCGGCCATGCTCCACGGTACCGCCGCCGGCGGGCCGCCGGGAGACCCCGCGCGAGGGACGGCGGAATGCCGCGAGGACGCCCGCCGGTCGTGCCGGCGGGCGCCCTCGTGCAGGCGGACGTGCGACTAGCTGTGATGTCCAAGGACGTTGTTTCGGGACACGGCCCTGATCTGCTGAAAGGCGAAGACCTCCGGTTGTGAAGTGGAGCTGTTCAAGGAACCGCT
>NZ_BAAAPW010000010.1:0-11938 GCF_039531345.1 Agromyces tropicus
GCGACCGGATCGATCAACACCAGCGTGATCCCGGCCGCCGAGAACGACGGACTCCAGACCGAGGACATCTCGCCACGCACCTTCGGCGAGGCCACGGTCAACTTCTCGGCAATCGTCGGCGACGACTGCGTGGCGTTCGGCAGCGCGTACCTGAAGAGCCGATCCTCCGACTCCTTCACGGCCGCGATGAAGGACTACATCGCACCCGTGCCCACCGGCATCAACAACTGCGGTGCGCTCGTGATCGAGAAGACGACCAAGCACGCGGCGGACGGCCCGGGCGACCACCCGCAGTCCGGCGTGGACTTCACCGTGACCGGCGGCTCGCTGCCGGCGGGCGGCCAGGTCGTGACGACCGACGCCAACGGGCGCGCCTGCATCGCGGCGATCGACTCCGGCGACTACGAGGTGACCGAGACGGTGCCGAGCGGCTACGCCGTGACGAGCGCGAACCCGCAGACCGCGACCGTGGTCCAGGACACCGACTGCAACGACGACCCGACCGTGACGTTCACCAACGTCCCGCTCACGAACCTCACGGTGAGCGTCGACTCGCAGGTGGACGGCGGCACGTTCTCGAGCATCTCGTGCGACGTCGCCGGCTCCGACACCGTGTCGCTCGGCGACATGATGGACGACCCGAGCATCACGATCAATGACCTCGAGCCGCGGACGGTCGTCTGCACCATCGTGATCGACCCGTGAGTCGAGGAGGCGACTGGACGAAGGGGCCCCGCCGGCATCGCCGGCGGGGCCCCTCCCCGTGGAACGCGGCCCGGCAAGAAGCGCCGGGCCGCGGCATCCGTGTCGCTACGCGCCGAGCGCCTCGTAGACCTCGCGCAGCAGGCGGGCGGTCTCGGACGGCGTCTTGCCGACCTTCACGCCGGCGGCCTCGAGGGCCTCCTTCTTCGCCTGCGCGGTGCCGGCCGAGCCGGACACGATCGCGCCCGCGTGGCCCATCGTCTTGCCCTCGGGCGCGGTGAAGCCCGCGACGTAGCCGACGACCGGCTTGGTCACGTTGGCCTTGATGAAGTCGGCCGCGCGCTCCTCGGCGTCGCCGCCGATCTCACCGATCATGACGATGGCCTTGGTCTCGGGGTCGGCCTCGAACGCCTCGAGCGCGTCGATGTGCGTCGTGCCGATGATCGGGTCGCCGCCGATGCCGATCGCGGTCGAGAAGCCGAGGTCGCGGAGCTCGTACATCATCTGGTACGTCAGCGTGCCGGACTTCGACACGAGGCCGATCGGGCCCTTGCCGGTGATGTTCGCCGGGGTGATGCCGACGAGCGACTCGCCGGGGCTGATGATGCCGGGGCAGTTCGGCCCGATGATGCGGGTCTTGCCGCCCTGCTCCTTGGCGTAGGCCCAGAACTCGGCCGAGTCCTGCACGGGCACGCCCTCGGTGATGATGACGAGCAGCGGGATCTCGGCGTCGATGGCCTCGACGACGGCGTCCTTGGTGAACGCCGGCGGAACGAACGCGATCGAGACGTCCGCACCGGTGGCCTCGATGGCCTCGGTGACCGACGCGAAGACGGGCAGCTCGACGTCCTTGCCGTCCTGGTCCTTGTGCAGCACGGTGGTGCCGGCCTTGCGGGCGTTGACCCCGCCCACGACCTGCGTGCCCGCCGCGAGCATGCGCGCGGTGTGCTTCGAGCCCTCGCCGCCGGTGATGCCCTGGACGATGACCTTGTTGTCCTTGTTCAGGAAGATCGTCATTGCAGTGATCCTGTCCTTCTGCGCTTACGCGGCGTTCGCCAGCTCGGCGGCCGTGTCGGCGCCCTGGTCCATGTTGTCGGCGAGGGTGACGAGCGGGTGCGCCGCCTCCTCGAGGATGCGGCGGCCCTCGGCCACGTTGTTGCCGTCGAGGCGCACGACGAGCGGCTTGTTCGCCTCCGAGCCCAGCTCGGCGAGCGCGCCGACGATGCCCTTCGCGACCTGGTCGCAGGCGGTGATGCCGCCGAACACGTTCACGAACACCGACTTGACCTGCGGGTCGCCGAGGATGATCGACAGGCCGTTGGCCATGACCTCCGCCGAGGCGCCGCCGCCGATGTCGAGGAAGTTCGCGGGCTTCACGCCGCCGTGCTGCTCGCCGGCGTAGGCGACCACGTCGAGGGTCGACATGACCAGGCCCGCGCCGTTGCCGATGATGCCGACCTCGCCGTCGAGCTTGACGTAGTTGAGGTCGAGCTCCTTGGCCTTGGCCTCGAGCGGGTCGGTCGCGGACTTGTCCTCGAGGAGCGCGTGGCCGGCGTGGCGGAACTCGGCGTTCTCGTCGAGGGTCACCTTGCCGTCGAGCGCGATGACCTCGCCGTCCTCCGAGAGGATGAGCGGGTTGACCTCGACGAGCGTCGCGTCCTCACCCGTGTAGACGTCGTACAGCTTGACGAAGACGTCGGCGACCTTGTCGACCAGCTCGGCCGGGAAGTTCGCGGCGACCGCGATCTCGCGCGCCTTCTCGGGGCTGATGCCGGTGCCGGGGTCGACCTCGATGCGGGCGAGCGCCTCGGGCTTCTCGACGGCGAGCTGCTCGATCTCCATGCCGCCCTCGACGCTCGTGAGCGAGAGGTACGAGCGCGCGGCGCGGTCGAGGAGCACCGAGAAGTAGAACTCCTGAGCGATCTTCGCGCCGCCGGCGACCATGACGCGCTTGACGACGTGGCCCTTGATGTCGAGGCCGAGGATCGCCTTCGCGGCCTCCTCAGCCTCGTCCGGGTTCTTGGCGACCTTGACGCCGCCGGCCTTGCCGCGGCCGCCCGTCTTCACCTGGGCCTTGACCACGGTGACGCCGCCGAGCTGCTCGGCGGCGGCGCGCACCGCCTCGGGCGTGTCCGCGACGATGCCCGGGAGCACCGGCACTCCGTACTTCTCGAAGAGGTCTCTGGCCTGGTACTCGTAAAGATCCACGCTCTGCTTCCTATCGTTCCGCGCGGATGGCGCGCAGGGATGGGTGGGTGAGAGGCCCGGCTATGAGAGTCTCGACGTCAAGATACCTCGATATCGAGATAAGTCGAGCCGCGACCATGGTACTCCCCCGGCGGCGCGCCTCCGAACGCGAGGCGACCGGCCGGGTGGCCCTTCCGCCCCTGGCGGAACGGCTCCCGCGTGCGGCCGCAGCCTCGCTGAGGTGAGGCTCACCATGCTGGCGGGCCCCGCGGTCGCCTGCGAGACTGCCGACATGACGGATGCCACGGCCGAACCGGTGCACCGCACCGACCCGCACGACGGGAAGGTCCACGAGAAGCTCAACTGGCTGCGGGCCGCCGTGCTCGGCGCGAACGACGGCATCATCTCGGTCGCCGCGCTCGTCGTCGGCGTCGCCGCCGCCACGACCGACCTCGGGGCGATCCTCGTCGCCGGCGTCGCCTCGGTGCTCGCCGGCGCGATCTCCATGGGGCTCGGCGAGTACGTCTCCGTGTCGAGCCAGCGCGACACCGAGCACGCCCTCATCGCGAAGGAGCAGGCCGAGCTCGCGACGATGCCCGAGCAGGAGCTCGCCGAGCTCGCCGCGATCTACCGCGGCAAGGGACTCTCGCCCGAGACGGCGGAGACCGTCGCGAAGGAGCTCACCGAGCACGACGCGCTCGCCGCGCACCTCGAGGCCGAGCTGCACATCTCCGAGACGGACGTCGTGAACCCGTGGCACGCGGCCTGGGCATCGGCGGCCTCGTTCCTCGTCGGCGCGATCCTCCCGATGCTGGCGATCCTCCTGCCGCCGCCCGAGTGGCGCATCGCGACGACGTTCGTCGCCGTCATCGTGGCGCTGGCCATCACCGGGTGGCTCTCGGCGTGGATCGGCGGTGCGCCGCGCACGCGCGCCGTGGGCCGCGTCGTCATCGGAGGCGCGCTCGCCCTCGCGGTGACCTGGGTCATCGGCGGCCTGCTCGGCGGGGCGCTCTAGCCGGCGTCCCCGTGGCCGAGGCGCGGATCGGCATCTCCGGCTGGCGCTACCGGCCGTGGCGCGGGGTGTTCTACCCCGAGGGCCTCCGCCAGGCCGACGAGCTCGCCTTCGCGGCGGCACGCATGACCTCGATCGAGCTCAACGGCTCGTTCTACGCGCTGCAGCGGCCGACGAGCTGGCACCGATGGCGCGACGCGACGCCCGAGGGGTTCGTCTTCGCGGTGAAGGGCCCACGGTTCCTCACGCACGTCAAGCGCCTCCGCGACGCGGACGCGCCGCTCGCGAACCTCCTCGCCTCCGGCGTGCTCGACCTCGGGCCGAAGCTCGGGCCGATCCTGTGGCAGTTCCCGCCGACGCTCGCGTTCGACGCCGGGCTGCTGGAGGCGTTCCTGGCGCTGCTCCCGCGCTCCCGGGCGGATGCCGCGGCCCTCGCCGCCCGGCACGACGACGTCGTCGAGGGGCGGACCTCGATCGAGCCCGCGCCCGACGCCCCGCTCCGCCACGCGGTCGAGGTGCGGCATCCGTCGTTCGAGGAGCACGCGGACGCGTGGGCCGGGCTGCTCCGCGCGCACGGCGCGGCATCCGTCACCGCCGACACCGCGGGGCGCTACCCGCGGCTCGACGTCGTGACGGCGGACTTCGCGTACGCCCGCCTGCACGGAGAGGAGGAGCTGTACGCCTCCGGGTACGACGCGCCGGCGCTGGATCGCTGGGCGGACTGGACGCGCGCGCACCTGGCGGCCGGCCGCGACGCGTACCTCTACTTCGACAACGACGTGAAGGTGCGCGCCCCGTTCGACGCCATCGCGCTCATCGCCCGGCTGCCGACGCCGCCCGGGCTCGATCGGCCGGGTCCGGGCTGAGCCGCAGCGCACGCCCGAGCGAATCCCGGGGCGTCGCCTCAGCCGCGCGCCCGGACCTGCCGCGGCCAGCCCGGCGTCGCGAGCAGGTCGCCGTCGCGGGTCGCCGCGAGCGCATCGAGGTCGAACCGCGCCGCCAGGTCGTCGAGGGCGGCCCGCCCCCCGGCGACGATCGCCGTCGCCAGCACGTCGGCGGTGACGAGGTCGGCGGCCGCGACGCTGACCTGCACCAACGGCGTGCGCTCGAGCCCGGGAACGGTCCAGATGTGGTCGCCCCGCTCCGCACTCCCGGAGGTCGCGACGGCCCGGCGGCGTCCGCCGTCCAAGTCGATGCGGGCGAGCAGGGCGGCGCGATCCGCGGGGTCGACGATGCCGACCGGCAGTCGCGACCCGGCGGCGGCGAGCACGTCGCCGCCCGCGTCGATCGCCCAGTCGGTCCGCCCCAGCAGGTCGAGCGCCTCGCCGGCCTCCTCGACCGCGAGGGCCTTGACGACGCCGTTGAGGTCGAGCACGCCGTCGCCGCGGTGCGGCGTGAAGCGCCCGTCGGTCGCGTCGCGCCAGTGCAGCGCCAGCGCGTACGCGTCGCGCACCTCGGCACTCGCGTCGAGCAGCCGCAGCTCGCCCCGCGCGATGCGGCTGAGCTCGGAGTCCGGGTCGAACAGGCTGCACCGCGACTCCCATCGTGCGAACACGTCGCCGACCGCGCCGAGCGCACGCGCGTCCGATGGCTCCGCGGTCGAGGCATCCGTCGTTCCGGCATCCCTCGCCGCCCGCCCCGGCCGCACGCTCACGACCGTGCCCATCGCGGCGAAGGCATTCGCGGGCGGCCGGGCGGCGGTCATCGTCAGAACCCGGCCGCATCGAGCGCCGACTGCAGCGACTGCAGGTACGCCGCGCTCGTGTACGTCGCCCCGCTGATCATCGACACCGACGCCGACTGCGCCTGCAGCACCTCGGTGCGCAGCACCGGCTCCGCACGATTGCTGATCTGGATCGAGCGGCCGTCGTGGTCGGTCAGCTGGAGCGCCGTGACCTCGGTGATGGCGCCGCCCGAGATCGTCACCTGCACCTGCACGTTGCCGAACCGCGTCGAGATGGACGAGCCCGTGTAGGTGCCGTCGGCCGACGACGCGGCCGCCGCGGCATCCGACGAGCTCGAACCGGTCGAACCGGTGTCGCTGCCGGTGGACCCGGACGAAGTGGACCCGGACGAATCGGTCGTCCCGGTCGAACCGCTCGCCGCCGGGGCGGACGAGCCCGACGAGCCGGACGAGCCCGACGACCCGGAGGCTGCGCCGCTCGTGTCGAGCGTCGTCGACCCGTCTGCCGTCGTCAGCGTCGCGGTCGCGGCAGCACCGAGCTGCCAGCCGCCGAGGATGGCCGCGGCCGAGGCAGCGGAGGCCAGGAGCATCGCACGTCGTCTCACCAGTCGAACCTCTCGTGATGGATCTGCTCGGGGGCCAGGCCCGCGGCGCGGGCCTCGGAGATGACGCCCTCGGACCACCCGCGCGGGCCGCAGACGTACAGGTCGCTGTCGGCCACGGCCGGCACGAGCGCCTGGAGATCGAGCCCCTGCCGCTCCGCGTCGGCGGTCAGCCAGCCGCGGCCCCGCCCTCCGGGCACCGTGAGGAGCGTGGCGCCGCGACGGTGGCAGAGCTCGCGGACCTCGTCGAGGAGCCAGCCCTCCGACGGCCCCTGCGTGCGCAGCACGACCGTCGCCTCGCCCGGACGGAACGTCGCCGACTCGAGCAGCGAGCGGATCGGCGTCACCCCGATGCCGGCGCCCACGAGGGTGATCCGTCGACGGCTGCGGGCGGCCTCGCTGAAGATGCCGTACGGTCCCTCGAGCGCGACCCGCGTGCCCGGGCGGATGCCGCCGAGGCTCGCCGACCCGTCGCCGAGCGCCCGCACGGTGATGCGCAGCCGGTCGCCGCGCGGCGCCGCCGAGAGCGAGTACGGGTGCGCCTGCCACCACTGGCCCGCGGCGAGGAACCGCCAGATGAAGAACTGCCCGCCGGTCGCGCGCAGCGCCGCGAGACGGCGGCCGCGCATGGTGACCGACACGACGCCGTCGCGGGGGTCGCCCACCGGATCGATGCGCTCGACGACGAGGCCGTGGCGCAGGGTCGCCGCGAGCGGCGCGACCACCCGGAAGGCGACGACCGCGGCGAACGTGCCGATCGTGATCACGAGCCAGTACCACCGCTGCCAGGTGCCCTCCGCGAAGAGCCCGCCGACGCTGAACTGGTGCGGCAGGGCGGCGAGCACCGCGGCGTAGACGAGCAGGTGGATCAGGTGCCACGCCTCGTAGCGCAACCGTCGGCGCACGGCCACGAGCGAGCTCACCACGACCGCGAGGAACAGCGCGAAGCCGAGGATCGCGAGCGGCAGGTCGGGCAGGTTCCAGATCGCGACGGCCTCGGCGACCACGTCGATGCCGTCCGCGATCGCGTAGCCGGCGAGCAGCAGCACCCCGTGCGCCAGCAGGAGGTACAGCACGGGCTCGCCCAGCCTGCCGTGGAACGACATCGCGGCGTCGTGGCCGACGGCCCGCTCGATGAGCGGCACGCGGGCCGCGAGCAGCAGCATGACGAGCACCAGGTCGGTCGCGGCGAGGCCGGCGATGATGCCGAGCGAGGTCAGCGCGGCGCCCGGGTCGCCGAACCGGGTCGCGCCGCCCTCGGAGAGGAACAGCGCGACGGCGATCGCGACGGATGCCACGGCCAGCGCCTGCAGCAGGTCGACGCGCCACAGGCGCCGTCCGGCACGGCCGCGCTCGGCCACGCCGAACGGGCGCGAGGGGCGCTCGAGGTGTCGAGCGTCGTGTACCAGGAAAGCCATGCTCCGATGGTGCGCCCGGGGTCTATCGCCTCCCGATGCGGCGGCTGTGGGCCGCCTGTGAACACGTCAGCCGGCGCGACCGAGCTCCAGGGCCGCGAACATGAGCGCCGCGATCGTCTCGCCGTCGGCGATCCCACCGGTCCGCACCATCCGCATCGCCTCAGCCCAGGGGACGGCCCGCACCTCGTGGATGCCCTCCTCCTCCTGGTGGGCCGCCACCGCAGCGGCCCGCCGGAGCCCGGTCGCGAGCCACACCGTCTCCGGCGCCCGGCAGATGCCGTTGAGCGCGTCCATGCGCCCGACGAGACGCCACTCGTCGGCCTCGAACCCGGTCTCCTCGAGCAGTTCGCGCCGCGCGGCGACGAGCGACTCCTCGCCGTCGGTGCCACCGGCCGGGACCTCGACGGAGCGGCCCACGGTGTGCCGGTCGACGGTGACGAGCAGGACCTCGTCGGCATCGGTCAGGGCCACGACGAAGACGGCCTCGTTGCGGAGCTCGACGACCCCGTAGATGCCGTCCGTGCCGTCGGGCCGGACGACGTCGTCCTCCGTGACCCGGATCCAGGGGTTCTCGTACACCGTGCGCTGCGCGCGCGTGGGCCAGGTCATGGCTGCTCCGCCCGCTCGATGGGTCCGGTCATGCGAGGATTCCCGTCCGGCCGCGGGCCGCTGCCGCACGGCCGATCAGCACCGCGAGCATCGCGATCGCGCAGCCGAGCGCGGTCTCCACGAGCCGGTCGACGACGAGCGTGCCGACGTCGACGGGCGCCGACAGGTGCACGACCATGAGCGCGAGCGGCGTGATGCACAGCAGCGCGCTGCCGTAGTGACGGCCCACGAGCACCTCGGCGCCGAACTGCGCGAGGCCGATGAGTACGACGAGCAGCCATGCCGGCGGGTCCGGCCAGAGCACCGCCGCGGCCACGAGCACCCCGCCGGCTGTGCCGAGCACGCGGTGCCACGCGCGCGACAGCGTGCGCGCGGCACCCGCGGGCGGGATCACCGCGACCACGCTCACCACGGCCCAGTACGGGTGGCCGAGACCGAAGGCGACGGCGACGGCGCCCGCCGCGAGCGCGGCGACGACCTGCTCGATCGCGTTCGCCCAGACGGCGCGGTCGGTCGCAGCCGCCCGGCGGACGGGCGCCTCGCGCTCGAGCTCGCGCAGCAGGCGTGCACCGCGCGGTCCCGCCATCCGTCGCAGCACGCTGCCCGAGAGGCTGAGCAGCCAGGCGAACCCCGCCGACGCGAGGGCGACGCCGAGCCGGGGCGCCAGCTCGTCCGACGGGGTCGGCGCCGACGCGCACACCAGCAGCGCGAACACGAAGAACAGCACGGTCGGCGGCGCGAGGCGGGCGACGTTGACGACGAGCACGCCGACGACGATCAGCACCCCGAGCACGACGCCGACGACGGCGTCGGATGCGGCGGTGACGGCGAGCAGCGCACCCGCGCCGATGCTCGCGAGCAGCAGCACCGCGGCGACCGTGACGGTCCGCAGGCGCAGCCGGTACGGTTCGTTCCTCCCGAAGAGCGCGGTCATGGCGCCGAACGCCGCGTACGCGGCCCACTCGGGCCGGCCGGCCGCGACGAGGATGCCGAGGGGGACGGTGGCGGCGATCGCGGCGCGGACGGCGACCTCGATGTCGAGCGCCCCGAGCCGGTCGAGTGACGGGCGACCGGCGGCTCCCGCGACGTCGGGGCGGCCGGGCCCGTCCGGGTTCACAGCTTCTCGATCGGCGCGATCTTGATGAGGAGCTTCTTCTGCCCTGCGGCGTCGAACGCCACGTGCGCGATGCGCTTCGTGCCCTCACCGGTCACCTGGCGCACCGTGCCCTCGCCGAAGTCGGTGTGGCGGATGCGGTCGCCCGCCTCGAGCGTGAGGTCGCCGTTGTCGCGCACGGTGCCCGTGACGCGGTTCGCCCACTCCGTCTTCGGCGCCGCGGACTTCGTGACGCTGAACCGCTCGAGGTCGCGGTCGCGGGTGCCCCACGCGCCGCCGCCTCCCCCGCCGCCGCCGAATCCGCGCCGCGCGTTGAGGGCGCGGGGCTGGCTGCCGCCGCGACTGTTCGCCATGCCCGGAGACTGCTTCCAGTCGACGAGCTCGTCGGGGATCTCCTGCAGGTAGCGGCTCGGCATGGCCACCGACACCTCGCCGAACTGGGCGCGGCTCATCGCGAGCGAGAGGTACAGCCGCTTGCGGGCGCGCGTGATGCCGACGTAGAAGAGCCGCCGCTCCTCGGCCGGGCCGCCGGGCTCGGACGCCGACATCTGGTGCGGCAGCAGCCCCTCCTCGAGCCCGGTGAGGAACACGGCGTGGTACTCCAGCCCCTTCGCCGTGTGCAGGGTCATGAGCGAGACCGTGCCCGACGCGTCGTCGAGCTCGTCGGCGGCGGCGACGAGCGACACCTGCGTGAGGAAGTCGACGAGCCCCGCACCCGGGTTCTCGCGGTCGAAGTCCTTGGTCTGCGCGACGAGCTCCTCGACGTTCTCGGCGCGCGTCTCGTCCTGCGGGTCTCGGCTCGCGCGGAGCGTCTCGACGAGCTTCGACCCCTCCATGAGGAAGGCGAGCACCTCGGAGACCTTCGAGGCGCCCTCGTTGGTGCCCTCGTCGATGCCCTTCTGGCTCGGCACGAGCATCGCGGCGGCCGCGTCGAGCAGCGTCGCGAGTTCGAGGATCGCCTTGGTGACCTTCGGTCCGAGCCCGAGGCCGTCGGCCGCCCGCATCGCCTGCCGGAACGACAGGTCGTTCTGCTCGGCGAAGCTCGCGATCGCGGTCTCGGTCGCCGGGCCGATGCCGCGCTTGGGCGTGTTCAGGATGCGCCGGATCGCGAGCTCGTCGAGCGGGTTCGCGACGGCGATGAGGTACGCCATCGCGTCCTTGATCTCGGCGCGCTCGTAGAATTTCGTGCCGCCGACCACGCGATACGGCAGCGCCGACCGCACGAAGATCTCCTCCAGCGCACGCGTCTGCGCGTTGGTGCGGTAGAACACGGCGATGTCGCGGTACGCGACGCCCGCGCGGTGCAGGGCCTCGATCTCGTCGGCCACGAACTGGGCCTCGTCGTGCGCCGAGTACCCGGTGTACCCGGTGATCTTGTCGCCGTCGCCGTCGGCCGTCCAGAGCTTCTTGTCCTTGCGGTCGAAGTTGTTCGAGATGACGGCGTTCGCGGCCGACAGGATGTTCTGCGTCGACCGGTAGTTCTGCTCGAGCAGCACGACCTTCGCGCCGGGGAAGTCGCGCTCGAACTCCACGATGTTGCGGATGTCCGCCCCGCGGAACGCGTAGATCGACTGGTCGGAGTCGCCGACGACGGTGAGGCTGGCGCCGGGGATCGACCCCGTGGCATCCGTCAGCCCGCGCACGAGCACGCCGTGCGCGTCGAGCTCGGCGACCACCTCGGGTTCGACCGGCCGCGTGAGCTCGCGGATGAGCGCGTACTGGGCGTGGTTGGTGTCCTGGTACTCGTCGACGAGGATGTGCCGGAAGCGGCGCTGGTAGAGCGCCGCGACCTTCGGGAACGCCCGGAACAGGTAGACCGTCTCGCTGATCAGGTCGTCGAAGTCGAGCGCGCTCGCGTCGCGCAGCCGCCGCGTGTACTGGCGGAAGATCTCGAGGAACATGACGTCGTTCGGATCGTTCGTGTTGACGTTCCGCGCGTACGTCTCGACGTCGGAGAGCTCGTTCTTGAGCTTGGAGATCTTCGCCTGCGCGCTCGCGGGCGTGAAGCCGAGGGTGTCGGCGTCGAGCTCCTTGATGATGCGCTTCAGGATCGTGCGCTGGTCGGCCGAGTCGTAGATCGTGAACGTCGACGACAGCCCGATCGCCTCGGCCTCGCGCCGCAGGATGCGCACGCACGCCGAGTGGAACGTCGAGATCCACATGCCGCCCGCGGCCTCGCCGAGCAGCGCCTCGACGCGCTCGCGCATCTCGGCCGCGGCCTTGTTCGTGAACGTGATCGCGAGGATCTGGCTCGGCCACGCCTCGCGCCCGTCGATGAGGCTCGCGATGCGGTGCGTCAGCACGCGCGTCTTGCCGGAGCCGGCGCCCGCGACGATGAGCAGCGCCTGGCCGCGGTACTCGACCGCCTCGCGCTGCTGCGGGTTCAGCCCGGCGGTCAGGCGATCGGATGCCGCGTGGCCCGCGCCCGCGGCACCGCGCGCCTCGTCGGCTCGGTCGCGGTCGGCCGCGCCGCGCGCCTCGCGCCAGCCGGTGGGGTCGTCGGGGTCGAGGATCAGCGTCATGTCCCGACAAGTCTAGGCGCGCGGGCCGACAGCGCCGCACGGCCCGCGACCGCGCCGCGCGCCCGCGCCGCCCACCCGCCCGCCCGCG
>NZ_BAAAPW010000011.1:0-4130 GCF_039531345.1 Agromyces tropicus
GGATCGGTGGCATGAAACTCGAACTCCGAGGAATCACGAAGAAGTTCGGTTCCCTGGTGGCGAACGACCACATCGACCTCACTGTCGAGGCGGGGGAGATCCATTGCCTCCTCGGTGAGAACGGGGCGGGCAAGTCGACGCTGATGAACGTCCTGTACGGCCTGTACCAGGCCGACGAGGGCGAGATCCTGCTCGACGACCGACTGCAGCACTTCACCGGCCCGGGCGACGCGATGCGGGCGGGCATCGGCATGGTGCACCAGCACTTCATGCTCATCCCGGTGTTCACCGTTGCGGAGAACGTCATGCTCGGTCATGAGCAGACGAAGGCGGGCGGGCTGCTGGATCTGCCGGCGGCGCGGCAGCGGGTGCGGGAGATCAGCGACCGGTTCGGGTTCGATGTGGATCCCGACGCGCTGGTCGACGACCTGCCGGTCGGCGTGCAGCAGCGGGTGGAGATCATCAAGGCGCTCTCGCGCGATGCGCGCGTGCTGGTGTTCGACGAGCCGACCGCGGTCCTCACGCCTCAGGAGACCGACGAGTTGATGGCGATCATGCGCCAGCTCAAGGAGTCGGGCGCGGCGATCGTGTTCATCACGCACAAGCTCCGCGAGGTCCGCGAGGTCGCGGACAAGATCACGGTGGTCCGCCTGGGCAAGGTCGTCGGCGAGGCCGAGCCGACCGCGACGAACGCCGAACTGGCATCGCTGATGGTGGGTCGCGCGGTCGAGCTGACGGTGCAGAAGGAGGAGCCGACGCTGGGCGAGGAGGCCCTGCAGGTCGAGCACCTCAGCGTGGTCGACCCGATCGGGCAGCTCGTCGTCAACGACGTCAGCTTCTCCGTCCGCAAGGGCGAGGTGCTCGCGGTCGCCGGCGTGCAGGGCAACGGGCAGACCGAGCTGACCGAGGCGCTGGTGGGCCTGCAGCCGCGTGTCGAGGGGACGGTCACGCTCGACGGGCAGGAGATCACCCGCCACTCGGTGCGGCGGATCCTCGACGCCGGCGTCGGGTTCGTGCCCGAGGACCGTACGGAGGACGGCCTGGTCGGCGAGTTCTCCGTCGCCGAGAACCTCATGCTCGACCGCGCCGGCGGCGCCCCCTTCGTCAAGGCGGGCAATGTGCAGCGTGCGTTCCTCGCCGAGTTCGCGGCCGACAAGGTCGCCGAGTTCGACGTCCGCACCCCCGGCATCGAGACCAAGGCGGGGCGTCTCTCCGGCGGCAACCAGCAGAAGGTGGTCCTCGCCCGCGAGCTCAGCCGCGACCTGAACCTGCTCGTCGCGGCCCAGCCCACGCGCGGCGTGGACGTGGGATCGATCGAGTTCATCCACAAGCGCATCATCGAGACGCGCGACGCGGGCGTGCCCGTCGTCGTGGTCTCGACCGAGCTCGACGAGGTCACCGCCCTCGCCGACCGGATCATGGTGATGTACCGGGGCAGGGTCGTGGGCATCGTGCCCGGCGACACGCCCCGAGAGGTCCTCGGCCTGATGATGGCCGGCGAGAACCCCGGAGCGTCCGGTGACGCCCCGACCCCCGAAGGAGCCGCCGCATGAGCGACCGCAACGACCCCGACGTCGCGCTCGAGACCAGCGAACAGGTCCCGCCCGACGAACCGGTCATCGAGCCCGAGCCCCAGGCCGAGGAGCCCTCGCGCTGGCAGCGGGCGTTCCGTGAGATCGTGTCGGGCAACGCGATCATCTCGGTGCTGGCGGTGCTGCTGGCGCTGGTGGTGGGTGCGGTGATGATCGCGTTCACGGACGAGCGGGTGCAGTCGGCGTCGGCGTACTTCTTCGCCCGCCCGGGCGACACGCTCGCCGCGATCTGGGACTCGGTCGCCGGCGCGTACTCGGCGCTGTTCCAGGGCGCAATCTACAACTTCCGCCGTCCGGACTTCGCGTCCGGGATCCGGCCGTTCACCGAGACACTGAACTTCGCGACCCCGCTCATCGCGGCCGGTCTCGGCGTGGGCCTGGCGTTCCGGGTGGGCATGTTCAACATCGGTGGCCGCGGCCAGATGCTGCTCGCGGCATCCGCCGCAGGCTGGGTGGCGTTCTCGCTCGACCTGCCGTTCCCGATCCACATGATCGTCGCCCTCATCGCGGGCGTCGTCGCCGGCGCTCTCTGGGCCGGCATCGCGGGCCTGCTCAAGGCGCGCACCGGCGCACACGAGGTGATCGTGACGATCATGCTGAACTACGTCGCCCTGTACCTGGTGTCGTGGATGCTGCGCACCCAGGGCCTGCTCCAGGCGCCGGGCACGAACAACCCCAAGACGCCGCCGATGAAGGACTCGGCGATCTTCTTCGACCTGCTCGGGCCCCGGTTCAACCTGCACTTCGGGTTCCTGCTCTCGATCGGCTGCGTGTTCCTGGTCTGGTGGATCCTGGACCGCTCCAGCCTGGGCTTCCAGTTCCGCGCGGTCGGCCTGAACCCCAAGGCCGCCCGGGTGGCGGGCATCAACGTGAACCGCATGTACGTGTACGGCATGCTGATCTCCGGCGCCCTCGTCGGCCTGGCCGGCGTGGACCAGGTCCTCGGCACCGTCACCACCGGGTTCTCCTCCGGCATTGACGCCGGCATCGGCTTCGACGCGATCACGGTCGCCCTGCTCGGCGGGTCCAACCCGTGGGGCATCCTCGCCGCCGGCATCCTGTTCGGCGCGTTCAAGGCCGGCGGATTCGCGATGCAGGCCGCCGAGGGCGTCCCGATCGACATCGTCCTCGTCGTGCAGTCGTTGATCGTGCTGTTCATCGCGGCACCGCCGCTGGTGCGCGCGATCTTCCGGCTCCCGCAACCGGGCTCGAAGCCGAAGAAACGAACCCGCACGACCCGCAAGGAGGAGGTGGCGGCGAAGTGACCGCTCCCAGCCAGCACCACGCCACCGCGACCCCCGCGGCGCCCGCACTCGACAGCACCACCGTGATCAGCTGGAAGGCGCCGATCTCGTTCGCGGTCGTCACCGGGCTGCTCGCGGTCCTGTTCCTCGCCACCCGCCACGGCGGCGACGCGATCTTCCGCATCTCCGCCCCGCGCGACGCGATCCAGATCCCCGAACTCATCCTCAGCGGGCCGGTCACGACCTGGACCTGCATCGTGCTGATGACCGCGATCACCGTCGCCGCCGCCGCCCTCGTGCGCGCCAAGCGCCGGGTGCCGCTGTGGGTCGTGGTGATCTTCGCCGTGATCGGCCTGGTCGCGTTCCTGACCTGGGCCGCCGCAGGCGCCCGCACCCCCGTGATCCCGCTGCCGGGCCTGCTCGCCGGCGCGCTCAGCCTCTCCGTCCCGCTGATCTTCGGCGCCCTCTGCGGCGTCATCAGCGAGCGGGTCGGCGTGATCAACATCGCCATCGAGGGCCAGCTGCTGGCCGGCGCGTTCACCTCCGCAGTGGTCGCGTCGATCATCGGGCAGCAATGGCTCGGACCGATCATCGGACTGATCGCCGCCGCACTCTCGGGCGTGCTTGTCGCGTTCGTGCTCGCGGCGTTCGCGATCAAGTACTTCGTCGAACAGGTCATCGTCGGCGTCGTGCTGAACGTGCTCGTGATCGGCCTGACCAGCTTCCTGTTCTCCCAGGTCCTCGCCCCCAACGCGGCCCTGCTGAACTCCCCGCCCCGACTCCAGCGCATCCCGATCCCGCTGCTGTCCGAGATCCCGCTGATCGGGCCCATGTTCTTCCGGCAGACGCTGATCATCTACGCCATGTACGTGATCGTCGCGCTCGTGTACATCGGCCTGTTCCACACCCGCTGGGGCCTCCGGCTCCGCTCCGTGGGCGAGCACCCCACCGCGGCCGACACCGTCGGCATCAACGTCGCCCGCACCCGGTTCTGGAACGTCTCCCTCGCCGGCGCGATCGCGGGCCTCGGCGGTGCGTTCTTCACCCTCGGCGCCGTCGGCGCGTTCAACAAGGAGATGACCGCCGGCGCCGGCTTCATCGCCCTCGCCGCCGTCATCTTCGGCCAATGGGACCCCATCAAGGCCACCCTCGCCGCCCTGCTGTTCGGCTTCGCATCCAACCTGCAGAACACGCTCTCCGTGATCGGCTCCCCGGTCCCCAGCGAGTTCATGCTCATGCTGCCCTACGTCGTCACGATCCTCGCCGTCGCCGGATTCGTCGGCAAGGTCCGCGG
>NZ_BAAAPW010000012.1:0-2765 GCF_039531345.1 Agromyces tropicus
GTGCCAGAACAGGTGCAGGAAGTCGCCGCCCGGGGTCTCCTCGAGGTAGAGCCCGAAGTTCTTCAGGTCGGACTTGTTCGGCGGGATGCTGCCGGTGACGGGCGAGGGCACCGGGGTGTCCTCCTTGGATCCCTGGCCGAACGAGTCGTCGCCGGTACCGGAGAGCGCATCCGCTTGACGGACCTCGGTGACGTTCGCCCAGTCGAGCGAAGGCGGTGCGGCGTCGTCGACCTTGAGGTTCGCGCCGGCACCGACGTCCGGGTCCTCGATCTCGAAGTCGCTGCCGGCGAGGCTGACCTCGGGGTGCGCGGCCTGCGCGGGGCCGCCGATGAGGGCGGCGCCGGCCAATCCCAGCACGCCCGCGATCGCGAGGATCCTCGGAGTCCGCCGTCGGGCAGGCGTCCCGTCGTCGGGGACGCGGATTCGGGTTGTGTGGGGCATCATCGCCTCCGGTGTCGCAGATTCGTCCGGTCCGGACGGATCCGGACGTCCGCTGCGGGCGACGTGGCGGGCATCGGGTGGCCCGTCTTCGGCGCGTCGGTCGGCGGGGGTAAGGACGCCGGCCGGCGTGCATCGCGCCGTAGTGGTCTCTCACGCCTGTTCGGCACGTTACGCCGGTGCGGGCGATGCGGGAACCGAAAACGAGGAATCCTCACTACCCCAGATCGGGGGTGGACGGGACGGGGTCCCCGCCGGCGCTGCCGGCGGGGACCCTCGGTTCAGTATGGAACTGCCTCCTCAGCTCACGGATCGATCACGATGGTGCAGACCACGGTCCGCGGCGTGAGGTCGTTGATCGTGATGGACGGGTCGTCCATCTCATCGGCGAGCGAGACCTCATCGGAGCCGGACACGTCGCACGAGATGCTCGAGTACGTGCCGCCCGGCACCTGCGAGTCGACGCTCACGGTGAGGTTCGTCAACGGGATGTTGGTGAACTCCTTCACCGCACCGGCGTTCGTGTCGGAGCAGTCATCGGCCGTCGCCTCGGCGACGTTCGCCGTCTGCGAGCCCGGGACCTCCATCACGTAGCCGGAGGGCACGACCTCGTTCACCGTGTAGTTGCCGACCAGGCCGCTCACGACGAGGCCGGTGTAGCAGGCCATGCCGTTCGCGTCGGTCGTGACCGTCACGCCCTCGGCCGGCAGCTCGCCGCCCGTGATGACGAAGTCCACGCCGGCGTGCGGGTGGTTCTCACCCAGTCCGTCGGCCGCGTGCTTGCGGTCCTTGATGACCTTGATCGAGCCGAGCTCGCGGTCGTCGTGGAACGTGCAGGTCACGGTCTCGCCCGGGCTCAGCCCGATCGAGCTCACGTCCGACCCGTCGTCGCACGTCGCGCTGATCAGGTTCCAGAAGTCGGGAACCGTCTCGGTCACGTCGTACGTCCCGGGGTCGAGGTTGCCGAAGGTCTGCGAGTCCTTGCCCGCATCGCCCGGTCCGGTCGTCGTGAGCGTGAAGGCCGACGGGGTCAGGGTGCTCGACGTGAAGTCGAACGCGCCGCTGCTGGTGTCGGTGATCTTCTCGATCACGATCGAGCCGAAGGCCCGGTTGGTGTAGGTGCACTCGAGCACGTCATCGGCGTCGTCGATGGCGAACGTGACCTCTGCCCCGGCGATCGACGGCACGACGCCGACGCTCGCGGTGCAGTCGAGGTCGAGCAGCTCCCAACCGCTCGGCAGCGAGTCCTCGGTGACCGTCAGGCCCGTGCCGAACAGCACGTTGAGGTACGTCGCCGTCTCACCGTTCTTCAGCGAGAAGGACGGGTCGGTCGTGCCGTCGAGCGTCGAGAACGACGACGAGTAGCCGAACGAGGCATCCGACGGATCCGGATCCGGCTGCGTGACCTTGTGGATGATCACGGTGCCGCCGGTCTGGTTGCCGTAGGTGCACTCGAGCACGTCGTCAGCGTCGTCGATGTCGAACGTCACGGTTCCGGCGTTGAGGTCGATCGACGGGCTCACGCCGGAGCTGGCGCTGCAGTCGATGTCCTCGAGCGCCCATCCGGTCGGGAGGGTGTCCTCGGTGACGGTGTACCCGGTGCCGAGCAGCACGTCATCCCAGCTCGCGGTCTCGCCGTTGGCCAGGCTGAAGGACGGGTCGGAGCCGTTCGCGAGGGTGTCGAACACGCCGTTGAAGCCGAAGTCCGAAGCGCTCGGATCCGGGTCCGGGTCGGTCACCTTGTGGATGATCACCTGGCCGCCGGTCTCGTTGTAGTACGTGCAGTCGAGCACGTCGTTGTTGTTGTCGAGATCGAAGGTCACGGTTCCCGTGCCGACGTCGATCGACGGCGTCACTCCGGTGCTTGCGGAGCAGTCGATCGAGCCGAGCTTCCAGCCGGCCGGCAATGCGCCGAGGTCCTCGGTCACGCTGAGACCGGTGCCCAGGAACACGTCGGTGTAGGTCTGGCTCTCGCCGTTCTTCAGGTTGAAGGTCGGGTCGTTGCCGCCCTGCCGGTCGAAGTCCGTGGTGTAGGCGAACGACGAGTCCGACGGGTCGGGGCTCGGGTCGGTCACCTTCCGGATGACGACCTTCGCGCACGTGTCGAGCCCGGTGGGCACGGGTGCGATGTAGTCCTTCATCGCGGCCGTGAAGGAGTCGGAGGATCGGCTCTTCAGGTACGCGCTGCCGAACGTGACGCAGCCCTCACCGACGATCGCGGAGAAGTCGACCGTGGCCTCGCCGAAGGTGCGTGGCGAGATGTCCTCGGTCTGGAGTCCGTCGTTCTCGGCGGCCGGGATCACGCTGGTGTTGATCGATCCGGTCGC
>NZ_BAAAPW010000013.1:0-1109 GCF_039531345.1 Agromyces tropicus
CTAGCTGTGATGTCCAAGGACGTTGTTTCGGGACACGGCCCTGATCTGCTGAAAGGCGAAGACCTCCGGTTGTGAAGTGGAGCTGTTCAAGGAACCGCTTCGACAACTGGAGGCCTTCGTGTCCCACGCTAACGCGCTGCTGACTCCGCGCGCTCGTCTTCGCCTGGCTCGTCTGATCGTCGATGACCGCTGGCCGATCGCGGTCGCGGCGAAGACGTTCATGGTCTCGGCCGTGACCGCCCGGAAATGGGCCGCCCGCTACCGCAGCGAAGGGCCGGCCGGGATGACCGACCGCTCGAGCCGGCCCCGGTCGATGCCGGCCAAGACGCCGCTGCCGACGGTCAAGCGGATCGTCAAGGCCCGGTGGCGCCGCCGACTCGGTCCGGCGCAGATCGCCGGCGAACTCGGGCTGCCGACCTCGACCGTGCACGCCGTCCTCGTGCGCTGCCGCATCAACCGGCTCAGCCGCATCGACCGCGTCACCGGTGAACCGATCCGCCGCTACGAGCACGACCACCCCGGCTCGCTGATCCACGTCGATGTCACCAAGTTCGGCAACATCCCCGACGGCGGCGGGTGGCGCTTCCTCGGGCGGGCTCAGGGCGAGAAGAATCGCGAGGCCACCGCCCGCCGCACCGGGAACCGGAACCACCGCTACGAACCGCGGGTCGGTACCGCCTACGTGCATACCGTCATCGACGACCACTCGCGCGTGGCCTACGCCGAGATCTGCGCCGACGAGAAAGCCCCGACCGCGGTCGCGGTCCTGCGCCGCGCGGTCGCCTGGTTCGCCGACCGCGGCGTAACGATCGAACGGGTGATCTCCGACAACGGGTCGGCGTACAAGTCCTACGACTGGCGCGACGCGTGCATCGAGCTCGGCATCACGATGAAGAAGACCCGCCCGTACCGTCCGCAGACCAACGGCAAGATCGAACGCTTCCACCGAACCCTCGCCGACGGCTGGGCCTACGCCCGCTTCTACGGCTCAGAGACCGAGCGCAGAGATGCCCTGCCCGGCTGGCTGCACTTCTACAATCAGCACAGGCGCCACTCCGCGATCGGAGCCCCGCCCATCAGCAGACTCAACAACCTGCCTGGACAGCACA